>NZ_JAHBAH010000001.1:2911735-4168471 GCF_020510425.1 Quatrionicoccus australiensis | reverse complement strand
ACCGGATTCATCAGGTTGATTTGATGAAAGCTGGTGCGGCGTCTGAGTTCTGGCGCAATCAGAAAGGTTCCGGCATGGGAGCGCACCCCCTTGAGGCAGTATTTGCTCATGAAGCCAGGCGGAATGCCTTCGGTGCGTGCCAGCGAGTAATGCCCGGTGGCAGCTTTGGCCAGTACCTGGGTACTGATGTCGGAGCCGACGATTTCCCATGGTGCATTCGGCAAATGCTCGGCCAGCATCATGGCCAGCGTATAGACCTCTTCGCCGCTCGAACAGGCCGCACTCCAGATCCGGAAGGTGGCCGGGCTGCGCCGCTTTTGCAGGATCTCGTCGCGCAGGAAGTCAAAATGCTTTTGTTCGCGAAAGAAGTAAGTTTCGTTGGTGGTCAGCAAGTCGACCATCGTCTGCAACTCTTCCGGATGCTGGCCGCTCGCCAGCATGCGGTAATACTGGCCAAAATTGCCCAACTCGTATTGCTTCAGGCGGCGCGAAAGACGGCCGACCAGCAGGACCTTTTTTGCATCGCTCAGACTGATGCCGGCGATCTTGTAGATCAAACGCTGGAAAAGGGAAAATTCCTGATCGGTAATTGGACTCGGTTCGCTCATCAAAACAGCTCGATCTTGTTTTCGGCCGGTGCCGGTTTGCGCAGCAGTGAGTCGGCGTAAGCCTGTTCCTCCCTGGCGATCACTTCGGCGGCCGCCATGTTGGTGACCATGCGCCGGCAGTAGGCATCGCCGGTGTTTGGCAGAAACAGTACCTTGCGCGACCATGGGCCAAGGAAATCGGTGGCAACCAGAGGGATGTCTTCACGCGCCAGCCACTCTTTGGCGAAAGTGGCGTTGCGTACGCCAATATTCATCGAGGGACCACTTGTGTTGATGATGGTGCCGCCACCGAATGCCTTGGCCTGCAGGTGTTCCTTCCGGGCGCCGCGCTGGAGCAGGGCATTGAGCAGCGACTCCATGGCAAAGCTACCTGAGAGCAGTGTATCCACATCGTCGTGATGGCTGCGCCGGATACTGGGTAGCATGAAATGATTCAGCCCCCCGACCCGAACCTTGTGATCAAACAGGCAAACCGCGACGCAGGAGCCGAGCAGCGTCGCCAGCGGTCGCTCCGGCTCGATCGCCCAAGCCCCGGGGTGAATGGTCCGGGCCTGGCGCTCGATCTCCTTGGAAGGTAGTTTGCTGTAATCCATCGAGATGCATTGCTTTCGGTCCGTATTCAGGAGGCTGGACGGTCAACGGTTGAAAAAGTGAATTTATGCCATTCCGGCAGCGATGCCGGAATCGCCTGCGAGTTTTTCGACCCCGGTCAGAGACGCAATTTCTTCGACGGAAAGGACATTTTCCAGATTGAGCAGGATGACGAATTTGCCGGCGACCTTGCCCATGCCAAAAATGAAATCGGCACGAATTCTGGCACCGAAGGAGGGCGGCGGTTCGATTTCGCTGGACGGAATCTCAAGAACCTCGGAAACGGCATCAACGATGACGCCGATGTCGTGACGCGTGTCTTCGTCCTGGATTTCGACGATGACGATGCAGGTTCTTTTGCCAATGACCGTCTGCTGGCCGCCAAAACGCGCCGTCAGATCGATGACCGGCACCACGCTGCCGCGCAGGTTGATGACGCCGCGAATGAAGGCCGGCATCATCGGAATCTCGGTCAGGCTACCGTATTCGATGATTTCCTTGACGTTGAGAATGCCGACCGCAAACATTTCGCCGCCGAGCGTGAAAGTCAGGTATTGGGAAGGAGAGTCCGCGCTAGTCGCGAGTACTCCTCCCTTTTGTTCAACTAGTTGTCCCATGATGACTCCTCAGTAACGCTCGAAATCACCCTCGTTGATCTGGATGGCCGCAGCCCGGGTTGCCGTGCGCGGCTTCGATCCGCCGGTCGCGCGGGGGGCCGAGAAGCTCTGGGCGGTACTGCGGCTGTTGTTGTCGAGATGGAAGAAGGTCATGGTCTGCTGCAATTGCTCCGCTTGGGAACCAAGTTCCTCGGCCGTAGCCGCCAGTTCTTCCGAAGCGGAGGCATTCTGTTGCGTTGCCTGGTTAAGCTGCCCCATGGCCCCGTTGATCTGCGCGACGCCGGAGGATTGTTCGCTCGATGCGGCAGCGATTTCCTGAACCAGATCGGAAGTCTTGCGGATTGAAGGAACGATTTCGTTGAGCAAGGTGCCTGCACGTTCGGCCTGCTTGACCGAGGTCGAGGCCAGGCCGCCGATTTCCTGGGCGGCGACCTGTGAGCGCTCGGCCAGTTTGCGGACTTCGGCCGCAACCACAGCAAAACCCTTGCCATGGTCGCCGGCACGGGCGGCTTCAATGGCGGCGTTGAGTGCCAGCAGGTTGGTCTGGTAGGCGATGTCGTCAATGATGCCGATCTTGTCGGCAATGCTCTTCATCGCTTCGACCGTCTGCACTACGGCTTCTCCGCCATCGGCTGCTTCCTTGGCGGCCTTGGAGGCCATGCCGTCGGTAACCTTGGCATTCTCGGTGTTTTGCGAAATGGAAGCGGTCATCTGTTCCATCGAGGACGTAGTTTCTTCGACCGAAGCGGCCTGTTCGCTGGAGGACTGCGACAGGGACTGGGCCGTGGCCGAGACCTGGCCGGCGGCGTTGGTCAGATTGTCGGCGGCGGTACGAACTTCGCCGATGATCTGGGTCAGCTTGCCGATCATGTTTTGCAGGGCATTCATCAACTGACCGACTTCGTCCTTGCTGTCGGACTGCAGCTTGACGGTCAGGTCACCTTCGGCCAGACGGCTGGCGGCCTGAACCGCTTCGTTGATCGGCACGGTAATCGAACGGGTTACCCAGAAGGCAAAACTGAGGGCAATCAGGATGGCGCCGATCGACAGCAGCATGATCATGTTCTTGGCGCTTTGCGCCGCTTCGCTGGCACGCTGACCAGCCTGATTCATCATGTCGGTCTGAATTTCGATCAGTTTGTTGATCGAGGCAAGATAGTTGGCCTGGGAGTTGCGCATGCTTCCAAACAGGTTGGCTAGGGCTTCATCACGTTTGCCGGTACTGATCTGCTCGCGCAGCTTGTTGAGATCGGCAACGTAGTCCTTGCGTGTTTCCTGGACTAGAACAAGTGCTTTTTTGCCGCTTTCCGAGGTAATTGTTTTCTCGAGTTTGTCGAGGTTGTCGCTGATTATCTTGCTCGCCGGCGGAATGCGGGCAAGCTCGATCTGGGCATCTTCGGGCTTTTGTTGCAGGATGGCATTGCGCGTGATGCGAGCTACTACGTTAACCTGGTCAATGATGTTGTTGGCAGCTACTGTTTTCGGGAACTTGTCATTGACCATATCGCCAATTTCATCATTCAGGCCACCAACCCGAAAAAAGGAGAGCGCCGAGATGATCAGCAGCAGCATCAGGACGACGCCAAAGCCAAGACCGAGTCGGACACCTATTTTCATATTCTTGAACATGATCTACCTCTTGTTGAATTGCGTTGCTTAATTACCGGGATGTACGGGCAGGGAGGGGGTATTCCTCTCCGGCAGGAATTTCTGTTCTTCACTCTGGCTGACAATCCGGACCAGCGCTGCAACATCGAGAATCAAGGCGACCTCGCCGCTGCCGAGAATGGTTGAACCGCCAATTCCCTGGAGATGCGGGAACATCACGCCGAGTGGTTTGATCACGGTCTGGAACTCGCCCATCAGCTGGTCAACGACTATCCCCGCCTTTTGCCCGCCGAACTGGATGACGACAATGCTTTCGCGGGCCGGTGGCGTTCCCTCAATCTCGAAAAGATCTCGCAACCGGATGAAGGGCAGGGCTTCGCCGCGCAGGTTGAGGAAGCTGCGTCCGGTCGGCGGCTCCTTTTGTTCTATGCATTCAACAACGGTGTCGAGCGGAATGACATAGGCTGCCTTGCCGACGCCGACCAGGAAGCCATCGATGATGGCCAGAGTCAGCGGCAGGTGGATGCTGAAAGTGCTGCCCTGTCCTTCGACGGAAGTTACGTTAACCGCACCGCGCAGTGCCTGGATGTTGCGGCGTACGACGTCCATGCCGACGCCGCGGCCGGACAGGTTGGAAACCTTGTCTACGGTAGAGAAGCCCGGCTCGAAGATGAGATTGACAATTTCGGCCTCGGAAAGCTGTTGACCGGGCTGGATGATCCCTCGCTCCAGCGCCTTGGCGGAGATCTTGTTCTTGTTGAGCCCGCCACCGTCATCGGAAACCTCGATCACGATGCTGCCCGAGTCATGGAAGGCATTGAGCGAAACACGGCCACAGGCCGGCTTGCCTCGTTCCAGGCGCAGTGCGACAGGCTCGATACCATGGTCGAGGGAGTTTCTGACCAGGTGCATCAGCGGATCGCCGATTTTTTCGACGACGGTCTTGTCGAGTTCGGTTTCTGCACCGCTGATCTGCAAGTCGATTTCCTTGCCCAGTTCTTTTGAAACATCACGGACTACCCGGTTGAAGCGGGTGAAGGTGTCACCGATCTGCACCATGCGCAGTTGCAGAGCGGAATCTCGAATGTTTTCGACGAGGCGCGACAGGACCGAGGTCGCTTCAACCAGCCCGGCTTGCCGGCTTTTCTGGGCGAGCAGGTTAGCCGAAGCGCCAGCGATGACCAGTTCGCCCACCAGGTCGATCAACTGGTCGAGTTTGTCGGCCTGAACGCGAACCAGACGGGCTTCCTTAGCCTTCTTGTCATTGACCTGGGTTTGCTTGACGACCGCTGCTTCAACCAGTTCCTTGTGGACCACCTTGTTGTCGACAAGTATTTCGCCCAACTGCGGTGAGTGCGGTGCGCCATCGGTCGACGGGCCGGCGCACGCCGTTTCCTGGTTGAGTAGTCCCTGGTCGATTTCAGTCTGCGTCAACGCGCCACAGCGCACGAGAATTTCGCCGAGACGCATGCTGTCTTCCGGGAGTTCCTCAATACGCTTGATGTATTCCGAAAGCTTGCTGTTCGGCGGCAGGATGTGGAGGTCGCACTCATCGCGGACAAAATCGAAGACGCGCTCGATATCGGCCTTCGAGCTACGTGTCTGCAACTGGATTTCAAAGCCGATATAGCAGGACTCCGGGTCCATTTCAGCTGCGGCCGGTATGGCGTCGGTGATCGTTTCGAGTCCGACAATTTCGCCCAGCGAGGCCAGGTAGCGGATGAAAGAGAGAGGCTCCATGCCGCCGCGCAGCACGTTTTCGCCAAAGCGCACTGAGATGTGCCAGCTATCGGTGACGACAATGCCGCCACCCGAGCTTTCGACCTCGACCGTCGGATCATGCAGCGTCATGTCGGAACTGGCGGGCGCGGTTGTCGGTGCCCCCAGGAGCACCTTGAGACGTTCGGTCAGGCTTTCTCCGCGGGCCTGCAGTTCTGCATCCGGCTCGCTGGCTTCGGCTCCGAGAACATCAAGCAGACAGCCCATGTGGTCGCAGCATTCGAGCAGCAGGGTGGCGAGGGTGGAGGTCACGGCGAGATCGCCGTTGCGCAGCGCATCGAGCAGGTTTTCTACGCGATGGGTAAAGGATTCGATGAAGTGGCATTCAATGACGCCGGAGCCCCCCTTGATGGTGTGGGCGGCGCGAAAAATGCTGTTGATGTTGTCCTGGTCTTCCGGATCTTGCTCCAGCCGCAACAGGCCGGATTCCATCTCTGCAAGTTGCTCGCGGCTTTCCTGGATGAAGACGCCGGTAATTTCGTCCATGTTTGTTCTCCGCTGCCCGTCAGGGTGTCTCATGAGCAGGAATGAGCAATGGGTCGCCAAACTCGGCGGCCATGTTGCAAAATTCGACGACTGCGCTCACCGCCTGGCTGTGCGCCACGATACGAACGCACTTTCCGGCGCGCTGTGCCTCTTTCTTGAGTAATACAAGCAGTTGCAGACCGGCCGTGTCCATTTCGCCAACCTGGGCCAGGTTCAACTCCAGATCAGCTGTTTGCGAAAGGGCGTCAAGGAGTTTTTCCTTGAGCTCCAGTGCGTGATAGATGGTCAAGTCTTCGGTGACCGTTAACGGTTGACTGGATGGCATGTCAGTTTTCCTTAAAACAACTCAATCCGTGACTGGGGAGCGGTAGCTGTCCCCGAGGTTCGCTTGAGTGAGCTGTCATGAGTATTTCTCTGCTGCTCCATGACATAGCGGCTGTAAAGCGTTTCCAGATGCTGGGCAATCGGCGTGTAGCCGGATTCCGTGCCGCCGCCGGAGCGCAGGCGATCAGCCAACATGCTTGCATGCTCGTCCAGTTGTGCCAGTGCCTGCATGACGTGCTCGATCTGCTGCCGGGTGACATCCTGAAACTGTACGCTGGCCTGGGCTTCGAGGAACATCTCGGCCAGTTGCCGGCTGCTGCTCTGAACTTCGGCCAGGACGCCCGCTTCATGCTGCATCAGTTCTTCGTAGTTCTGGCCGAGCTCGTTGAGCTGGGCTGAGAAAAACTCGAGCAACTGCTTTTCCTTTTCGAGATTGACATTGGAAAGCTTGTCTTCGAACTGGGTTTCGATATGTTCGCTAACTGATGCGATGCCCTGGCTGATCTTGACGACCGCCGTTTCAGTCTCGCCAGACAATTTGCGCACTTCGTCGGCAACCACCGCAAAACCACGCCCCGCCTCGCCGGCGCGGGCCGCCTCGATGGCCGCATTCAGCGCCAGCAGGTTGGTTTGCCCGGCGACATGCTTGATCAGTTGGACCAGCGACTCCAGCGAGCGCGCTTCCTGCACCACCTGTTTTACCCGTATCTGATCCTGTGCCGCCTCATGCAGGCGTTGCTGCACGTAGCCTTCAATTTGCAGGATCATCTTCTGGTTCTGCGCAATACGCGTTTCCGAGTCGCGTACCAGCTGCGCTGTTTCGTCGGTGGTTCCGGAAACATAGCGATCAAGTGCGGTAACCACGCTGTCAATGGTCTGCAGGCGCTCGGCAATGTTGAAGGCGGCTTTCTCGGTTTCGTCGATGACACTCTTCAACTGATTGCGGACGACTTCATTGAAGCTGGAAATCTGGATGAGTTCTCCCGAAACCTCCCCGGCCACCTGATGATAGTTTTCCAGCTTGCTTTCGTCACCGCTGGCAAGCTTATCCAGGCCGAGCATCTGGTCGCGGTAAAACGCCAGCGAAACCATGCGTTGCGCCAGATAACTGGCGGCGACCAGAACAAAGGTGCCCAGTGCATCGACTTCTGGCGATTTTAGTCCGGTCAGTGAGGTAAAGGCTGTGTGAAACCAGTTGTGGGCAAAATAGACGACACAGGAGGCTCCCGTGGCGACAATCAGGAAAACAATCAGGCCACGGCGCAGGAGTGTGTTGATCGGCATGCGTTTAGCGAACGACCAGCTTGATTGTGTTGAGCAGTTCATCGGCCGTTGCCGGCTTGACGATCCAACCCGAAGCACCGGCTGCCTTGGCTTCCAGCTTTCTGGACTGTTGCGACTCGGTGGTCAGGAAGAGGATGGGGACGAACTTGTAAGCGGGAAGCTTGCGCACTTCCTTGATCAACTCGATGCCGTTCATTCCCGGCATGTTGAGGTCGGTGATCATCAGGTCGATCTTGAGGCCGCCCTTCAGTTTGCGCAGGGCTTCTTCGGCATTCGAGGCCTTTTCGGCCGCATAGCCTGCCTTGGTCAGAATGTTTGAAATGCTCAGCAGGATGGTGGCCGAGTCATCGACAAGAAAAATTGTTTTCATGGATATTTGTTCCAGTATCTTTGGGGGTACTTATCGACAAGCCTGATGAAAACATGTTCTGGTTCGGGCAGTCTAGGTGTTATGCGCTTGGGTTAGCCGTGGGCTGGCGATGATATTTGTAAAGAAGTGTAACGATATCATTTTCCATTTTTGTTTGTCAGTGAAGATGCTCTCCTGGCGTGCATCTGGATCGTTTCGACGAGCAGGTTCAAGTCAATCGGCTTGACCACATGGGCGAGCATGCCGGAGGCGATGCATTTATCCCGCTCTTCGTCCAGCGCATGCGCGGTCAATCCGATAACCGGCAGTTCAGGGTCGACCTGGTGAATACGGCGAGTGGCCTCATGACCATCCATGAGCGGCATCATGATGTCCATCAGGACGATGTCCCAGCTCTTGCTGGCTGAATTGACCACCCGTTCAACTGCCTGCACGCCGTTCTCGACGCAGCACAGGCTAACGCCCTCGTCGAGAAGAATCTCCTCGAGGACAATACGGTTGATTTCGTTATCTTCGGCGGCGAGGATGCGCAATCCGCACAGGCGCGGGCCTGATCCGGACATCGTACTGAAGCTGCCGGGAGGTGAATTCACCTCCTTCAACGGCAGGCTGACGATGAAGTCACTACCTTTGCCAGGTGCGCTGCGCACACTGATCGTGCCCCCCATCAAGTCAAGCAGATGCTTGCAGATGACCAGGCCGAGCCCGGTTCCGCCAAAGCGGCGGCTGGTCGAAATGTCGGCCTGTGCGAAAGGCTGAAACAGGTGGGCCAGTTGATCCGGTGTCATGCCGATACCGGAGTCGGAAATCCGGAAAATCAGCGTCGCATCCTGGCGATATACCGATAGCGAGACCGTGCCCTGTGCTGTGAACTTGATTGCGTTGGACAGGAGATTGACCAGAACCTGCAGCAAGCGCAGCTCGTCGCCAAGGCATGCGACGGGAAGGTCGGCTGCCTTGCTGATCGCAAAATCGATTCCCTTGGTTCTGGCTCGCTCGGTACTCAGGTTGGCGGCTCGGTCGATCAGGGTGTCGAGATTGAGCGGGGCTGACTCAAGTGCCAGTTTGCCGGCTTCGATTTTCGCGAAGTCGAGAATGTCGTTGACTATGCCCAGGAGCAATTCGCCGGCCTGCACGATACGGGCAAAGTTTTCATGACACGAGGTACCTTTGCCGGCACGCAGGCCAACCTGGGCAAGGCCGAGCACAGCGTTGAGCGGGGTGCGGATTTCGTGACTCATGTTCGCGAGAAATTCGCTGCGCAGCTGTGCCAGACGTTCAGCATTTTGTTGTGCCGCAAGCAGGTCGACCGTGCGCGCCGCAACCATCTCTTCAAGATGGTCGCGATAATTTTTCAGTTCGGTTTCTGCCTGTACGCTTTGGCTGATGTCTTCCTTGACGGCGATGAAATTTCGGATGGCGCCGCTTTCGTCGGGTACCGGTGTGATCGTCTGGAATTCGTGATAGAGACTGCCGTCCCGACGCCGATTGATCAACCGCCCTTGCCAGACCTTGCCGGCACTGATCGTCTTCCACAGTTCATGGTAAGTCTCCGGCTCCTGCTCTCCGGAGCGCAACAGTTGGCGGGGATTGTGCCCAAGCACTTCAACCGGCTGGTAGCCCGTCATGGCAAAGAAAGCCGGATTGGCCCATTCGATCGCACCGCTGATGTCGGTAATCATGATTGCATTGGCTGTGGCATCCAGTGCCGCACCGCGCAGGCGCAACTGGGCCTCGGCCTGTTTGCGCTTGGTGATGTCCTGAAACGTAACCGTTAGCAAACCCACCGGATCATTCGGGGAGAGCGGGGCGATCGACCAGATGACATCAACCATCTGACCATTCTTGTGGCGCAGGCTGGCTTCGATGGAACATTGGCCATGTGCCTTTAGCTGGCTGTCCTTTTCGGCTCCGACGCGGTGAAATTCTTCATCCGACGGGTAGAGCAGGCGGGAAGACTGGCCGATCAACTCTTCTGACTGGTAGCCGGTGATACCGGTCATTGCTGGATTGACATCAACAAATACACGCTGTGCCGTCATGACACCGATACCGACCGGTGCAGTCTGAAGGATGCTGTGGATTCTGATTTCGCTGGCAGCGAGGCGCTGCCGGGTGTTCTGCAGTTCACTTTCAAACAAGTGCAGGGTTTCGCTCAGTTCAGCCTGGCTCGCTGTGCTGCTTTCCGGCAACGGGGAGGCGGTCGCATCGCCCTTGTTTACACTTGGATCATGCATTCAGTTATGGTGTATTCGAGCAGAATGAAATGACGTTATGCTACGCTTGCTGGTTGGTAGCCGATATCAGCAAATCTGAATATATTGCTTACCGGTAAGCAGGTATTCTGTTTGAATGTGTGGGCTGCGATCTGCATTGAGTTCGACCTAGTCGAGATCCATGCCCCGGCTGATGACGTAACGGGTCAACTCGGCGACGCTGTGCAGATCGAGTTTGCGCATGATGTTGCGGCGATGCACCTCTACGGTTGAGGCGGCAATGCTCATCTTCGCCGCGATCTGGATCGAGGTGTTGCCTTGAGCAACCAGACGCAATACCTGCTGCTCGCGATTGCCGAGACGGATGGGTGAAGGGATGCTCCTGTCTCTGCTGCTAATGCCGTGCGTGATCAGCGTTGCGACATCCGGGCACAGATAGCTGCGATTGCGCTGTACCGCATCAATCGCTCGCAGCAATTCATCGCTGGCCTCATCCTTTGTCACATAGGCCCCGGCCCCGGCCTCGATCATGTCGAGGACGTAACGTCGTTCGGCATAAATCGACAGGGCGATGATCTTGACCGAAGGATGCGCAAGCTTGATACGCCGCGTTGTTTCCACACCATTCATGCCGGGCAGGCCGATGTCCATGCAAACGATGTCCGGAGAGGTATCTGCGATGAGTCTGAGTGCCTCGTTGCCATCCCCTGTTTCACCAACAATTTTAATCTCGGGGCTGCGCTCGAGAAGCGCGCGCAGCGCTTCGCGGAACATCCGGTGATCATCGACAAGCAGAACGCGCAGGGTCATGGTTGGTAGCTCTTGATACTAGATCTGGACATGAATTCGGGTGCCTTTTCCCAAGCTGGAATTGATCACGAAAGTGCCGCCGACAAACTCGGTGGCCTCGCGCATGTTGATGAGGCCGAGTCCGCTTCCCGGTGCGGCGAGGCTGGGGTGCTGGCTGTCAAAACCAATGCCGTTGTCCGAGATGCTCATCGATATGCTGTTTGTTTGGCTGGACAGCCGGATCTCGGCAGAGGTGGCACGGGCATGCTTGGCACAATTGGTCAGCGCTTCCTGGAAAATGCGGAACAACACCAGTTCGTGTTCCGGCGACGGTTGCAATTCGCGGTTCTCACAGCTGATTGTTGCTTCGATGCCGGTGCGCCGGGTGAAGTCGTCGAGATGACTCTCCATGGCGGGCAGCAGGCCGGCATAATCAAGCAGGGGCGGCCGTAACTCCGAGCTGACTTCGCGAATGCTTGCTGCCGTATCCTCGATCAGGGCACGGGTATCTTCGATGCGGGCGGTGATTTCGCTCGAACCGCGGGCTGCGAGTTCGTTTGCCAGAATGCCCAGATTGATTGAAATGGCTGCCAGGTTGGGACTGGTCCGGTCATGCAGGTCGGCAGACAGGCGACGCCGGATTTCTTCCTGGGTTGCCACGAGATGTCGTGACATCGCCTCAAGCTTGGCTGCCTGCCGAAGACGCTCGGCTTCGGCCTTTTTGTGCTCGCGCCGGTCATAAACATTGGCTCGACTGGCCAGAAAATTGCCGGCTTCGTCGCGCAACGCCGTCGCGCTGATCACTGCAGGCAGGGCGCTACCATCCTTGCAGATGAACTCGACTTCGGTGTGTGCATTCGCCTGTTTTTCGAGCAACAGGGAAAAATAGGCAAGGAAGGACGGAACAGTTTCAGGGGAAAGAAACTCGACCAAGGCGCGACCGATAACCTCTTCCCGTGCATATCCCAGCCAGCGCAACTCGGTATCGTTGATGCGGATGAAGACACCGTCCTTGTTGACCGAGTGATAGCCACAAGGTGCATTTTGATAAAGATCCTCGACCTCGCCGGCATAGGTGCGTAATTGCTCCGTGGCGAGCTTGCTTGCCGTCTCGTCACGCAGGATGCCGACGAACTGTGTGACTTGCCCTTTGTTGTCGGCAATCGGGACAATCGACAACTCGTTGCGAAAGCTTGAGCCATCCTTGCGATAGTTCAGGATTTCGCCATGAAACTGCTGGCGGGATGCAAGTGCTGCTCTCATCTTGCCTACCGTTTTACTGCAAGTTGCCGCCCCTTGCAGAAACCTGCAATTCCTGCCGATGATTTCGTGCTGCGCATAACCGGTTATCTTTTCGACCCCCTTGTTCGCATAGCTGATCAGACCCTCGACATCGGTAATGATGACGCCTTGCGTAATGGCTGCCAGCGCGTCATGGTGCAGGCGCAGGCTGGCCATTTGTTCATCCCGCAACTTTTCGCCCTGCTTGCGCTCGGTGACCTCCCGGGCAAAGCCAATGGTGCCGACGACCTCGTTTTCACCATTGATAAGTGGCGCCTTGAAGGTCTCAAACCATTTTTCCATGCCTTTGTCGGGAACCTTTTCTTCAATGACCTTGATCTGGCGGGTGGCAAGCACATGCCGGTCATCTGCGCGATAGAGCTCGGCCAGATCCGCTGGCAAGATGTCGAAGTCGGTCTTGCCAACCAGTTCCTGCGGCAGCGAGGCTCCGAAGAGACCGGCAAAGGCTGCGTTGACGGCGAGTAGACGGCTCTCGGTGTTTTTTACCCACACCGGGAAGGGCAGGGTGTCAAGAACGGTCCGATAAAGTTCGAGGCATGCCGCTGGCGTCACCCGATTTTCACATCCTGGCATTTCGGGGGACGACGGATAACTAGTAAGGTGTTGTGCGTCCATGTTTGTTTCCACCATGTTTCTTGTAAGGACTCCCCGGTGGATTGGAATCCGTTTTTTAGGATAGGTTCATAAAAGAGTTGGAGCTTTTTGGAAAACCGCCCAACTGAGGCTGGTTATAAACCGACGAAGCTTGCCGCAGAAGGATCTTACGTGATCGGATGTGGCACCGACATTCAGGTATTTCCCTATAGCGAAGTACCGGTTTTGCGGTAGCTTGTCTTGTTTGTTTCGGCCTTGAGGGGCTTGGCTTGAGCTGCGCTCCGGCAGCCGATGTCAGGAAAGTATTGTATAAATCGCAGGATGATGAGTTGTAGCGACGGATCAATTCCGGGGCTGATCCAGATTGCAGTAGCTATCAACGGAGTGTTTTTCATGTTTGCAATGGTGATTCGATCCGGAGCGAGGGCTGCATGCTGTATGTCGCCGGTCTGACCCTTGGCTTTCTGCTCGCCAGCGTTTTTCTGGCGACAGCCGGAATCGGCATGCCTGTCGCCGTGGCGCATCTGGCATTTGCTGTCGGTGTCGTGCCACTGATTTTCGCGGCAATGAGTCATTTTGTACCGGTATTGACACGCACCGGTGATCCAGCGCCGTGGGTCGGGCGCCTGCCCTGGTTGGCACAGGCTGCCGGTCTGCTCGCCGTGCTGGCGATGCAGGGCATGCTGCCTTATTGGTTGTTGTATGGTGCGGCTACGGTCGACCTCGTTCTGGCGGCCTTTTTGCTCAACTGGATGGCGGCTCGGGCGCGCGCCAGTCTTGGTTCGCCGCACCCTGGCTGGCGCTGGTATGGCGCGGCGCTGGGCTGCCTGATGCTGGCCCTGCTGGCGATCCTGCTGACGGCGATCTGGCCGGCCTATTGGTATCCGCTGCGCCTGTTTCACCTGCATCTGAACACCATCGGCCTGGTCGGGCTGGCCGCGCTTGGCACCTTGCCGGTACTGATGCCGACCGTACTTGGCAAGCCCGACCCGGAAGCCGCCGGCTGGTTGCATCGGCGTCTCTGGCTGGTCGCCGGCGGCGCGCTGGTGGTGGCGACCGGGGCGGCCGTGGTCTGGCCGCTTGCGGCACCGGGGGCGGCGCTCGTTCTGGTCGCTGCGCTTGGCCTGGTCGGTCAGTGGGTGCGGCGTTTCGGTATCCGGCCGCTGCTCGCGGACGGTGCTGCCGCATCCTTGCTGGCGGCCGTTGTCGGCCTGTTGCTGACGCTGGCGGCGGGCGTCGCGCATGGTGCCGGCCTGTTGCCGGCGCGGCCCTCGTTGCTCGCCTGGGGCGCCGGTTTCCTGCTGCCTCTGGTCAGCGGGGCGCTCAGCCAGTTGCTGCCGGTCTGGCGCTGGCCGGGGCCGGTGACGCCGGAGCGTCGTCTGATGCGCGACAAGCTGGCGGCAAGCGGCGGCTGGCGGGCGCTGCTGTTCCTGCTCGCCGCTCTCGCCTTGCTCGCCGATTTGCAAGGGCTGGCGGGCGGCATCTTGCTGCTTGCGTTGCTGCTGTTTGTCGTCAACCTGCTGCAAGCCGTGCGCGTCAGGCGGTCGACGCGGTAAAATCGCCGTTTTTCGCTTTTCAGGGCTTCGCCATGCGCTATATCTCGACCCGCGGTAACGCCGCGCCCCAGACTTTCTGCGACATTCTCCTCGGCGGCCTGGCGCCGGATGGCGGCCTTTACCTGCCGGAAAGCTACCCGCAGATCAGCCGTGGCGAGCTTGATACCTGGCGTCAGCTGTCGTATGCCGACCTGGCCTACGAAATTCTCTCCAAGTTCATCACCGACATTCCGGCCGCCGATCTCAAGGCACTGGTCGCCAAGACCTACACCGCCGACGTCTATCGCTACACCCGCAATGGCGGCGATGCCGCCCAGATCACGCCGCTGACCAAGCTTGAGGACGGCCTGTACACGCAGGAACTGTCGAACGGCCCGACGCTCGCCTTCAAGGACATGGCGATGCAACTGCTCGGCAACCTGTTCGAGTACGTGCTCGACAAGCGTGGCCAGGCTATCAACATTCTCGGCGCCACCTCCGGCGACACCGGTTCGGCGGCCGAATACGCGATGCGCGGCAAGCACAATGTCAAGGTCTTCATGCTCTCGCCGGACGGCAAGATGAGCGCCTTCCAGCGCGCCCAGATGTATTCGCTGCAGGATCCGAACATCTTCAACATCGCCGTCACCGGCCTCTTCGACGACGCGCAGGATATCGTCAAGGCGGTGTCGAACGATGCCGAATTCAAGGCCAGGTACAAGATTGGCGCCGTCAATTCGATCAACTGGGCGCGCGTCGCGGCGCAGATCGTCTATTACTTCCAGGGCTATTTCCTGGCCACGAAATCGAACGACGAGCAGGTCGCCTTCGCCGTGCCCTCGGGCAATTTCGGCAACATCTGCGCCGGCCACATCGCCCGCCAGATGGGCCTGCCGATCGCCCGGCTGGTGCTCGCCACCAATGAAAACGACGTGCTCGACGAGTTCTTCAAGACCGGCATCTACCGTCCGCGCAGCGCCGCCGAGACCAGCATCACCTCCAGCCCGTCGATGGACATTTCCAAGGCCTCGAATTTCGAGCGCTTCGTCTTCGACCTGGTCGGCCGCGATCCGGCCGTTGTGCGCGAACTGTGGGCCAAGGTCGACAAGGGCCAGGCCTTCGATCTGTCCGCTACGGTCCACTGGCAAAAAATCGGCAATTTTGGTTTCGTTTCCGGCAAGAGCTCGCATGTTGACCGCATCAACACCATCCGCTTTGCGCAGGGCCGCTACAACGTCATGCTCGACACGCACACGGCTGACGGCCTGAAAGTGGCGCTCGAACATCGCCTGCCGAATGTGCCGATGATCGTGCTCGAAACGGCGCAGCCCGCCAAGTTCGAGGAAACCATCCGCGAGGCGCTCGGTACCGAGCCGGTGCGCCCGGCCGACCTGGCCGGCATCGAGAAGCTTGAGCAGCGCGTCGTCGTCATGGCGCCGGATGTCGCGGCGATCAAGCAGTTCCTCGTCGAACGCGTCTGAAAAAGCAAAGGGCGGTCCGTTTCCGGGCCGCCCTGCGAATAATTGGGGCCGGTCCGCAGGGACCGGCCTTTTTCATGCTCAGTCGTTGAGCAGGTCGATGAAGCGCATCGATAGATCGAGCGCCTTGACGTCCTTGGTCAGCGCGCCGACCGAGATGCGGTCCACGCCGGTTTCGGCAATGCCGCGGATGGTTTCCAACGTGACGTTGCCCGAGGATTCGAGCACGGCACGGCCAGCGTTGAGCTTGACGGCGTCGCGCAGCATGTCGAGGCTGAAATTGTCGAGCAGGATCATGGTTGCGCCGGCAGCCAGCGCGGCTTCCAGTTCGGCCAGCGACTCGACTTCGATTTGGATGAATTTGCAGCGGTCGACCGCTGCGGCAGCGGCATTTTGCGCCGCCGCCATGGCTTCGGCGATGCCGCCGGCAGCGTGGATGTGGTTTTCCTTGATCAGGATCGCATCCCACAGCGCCAGGCGGTGATTGCCGCCGCCACCGGCGCGGACCGCGTATTTCTGCGCGATGCGCAGGCCGGGCAGGGTCTTGCGCGTATCGACGACCTGCGCCTTGGTACCGGCAATCGTATCGGCGTAGATGCGCGCCTTGCTGGCCACGGCGGAAAGCAGTTGCAGGAAATTCAGGGCGCTGCGCTCGGCCGAGAGCAGGGCGCGGGCATTGGCGCGGATTTCGCACAGCAATTGGTTGGCGACGATGCACTCGCCGTCGGCGGCCTGCCAGGTGATTTCGGCCTGCGGATCGAGTTCCAGCACGCAGCGATCGAACCAGGCGCGACCGCAAAGCACGCCGTCTTCGCGCGAGATGACGGTGGCGCGCACGCTGCGTTCCCCCGGCACGAGGCCGGCGGTGAGGTCGCCGGCACCGATGTCTTCGGTCAGCGCGGCAGCGACGTTGCGGGTGATTTCGGGAGCAAGGGGGAAGTCGAATTCGATGGACATGGGCTGGGCAAATCGGCATGCTGGGGGCCGAATTGTACCTTCCGGAGGGGTTTGATGTCCGAAGTCGTCGGCGTGTTCCATATCAGTCTCGGCGTGTTGCTGGCGCTGGTCGTTGCCGTGTTGTTCTTCTACTGGTATATCCGCGACATCACGCAGAAGCGCCATACGGTGCTGCGCAATTTCCCGGTGATCGGCCATCTGCGCTTCTTCTTCGAGCATCTCGGCGAATATTTCCGGCAGTATTTCTTTCTCGGCGATCGCGAGGAAATGCCCTTCAACCGGGCAACGCGCGGCTGGGTCTATCGCCTGGCCAAGAACGAGGGCGGCATTCTCGGTTTTGGTTCGACCTACGACCTCAACCAGTCCGGCGCGCTGATCTTCGTCAATGCCTCCTTCCCGGTGCTGGAGAGCGAGCATCAGGCCACGCCGGCTGTCATTGTCGGAGAAGGCTGGTGCGACAAGCCATTTGCCGCTCGCTCGCTGATCAACGTCAGCGGCATGAGCTACGGTGCGATCTCCAAACCGGCCGTGCAGGCCCTGTCGCGCGGCGCGGCGCTGGCCGGCTGTTACATGGATACCGGCGAGGGCGGTTTGAGTCCCTACCACCTGGAGGGCGGTTGTGACGTCATCTACCAGATCGGCACTGCCAAGTACGGCGTGCGCGATGCCGCTGGCAAGCTCGATCCGGACAAGCTGCGCCTGATGGCTGCGCACGAACATGTGCGGGCTTTCGAGATCAAGTTGTCGCAGGGCGCCAAGCCGGGCAAGGGCGGCGTGCTGCCGGCCGCCAAGGTGACCGAGGAAATTGCCAAAATCCGCGGTATACCGTTCGGCCAGGATTCCTTGTCGCCGAACCGGCATGCCGAAACCGGCAACATGGACGAACTGCTCGACATGGTGGTGCGCGTGCGCACGATCACCGGCAAGCCGGTTGGCGTCAAGACGGCGATCGGCGGCTGGCAGTTCATGCACGAGCTGGTCGAGGCGGTGAACCGGCGCGGCCTCGACTGTGCCCCGGATTTCCTTACCATTGACGGTGGCGAAGGCGGTTCCGGTGCGGCACCGCAGGCGCTGGCCGACCACATGTCGCTGTCGATCAACGAGGCGCTGCCGCGCGTGGTCGATGCGCTGATCGAGAGCGGTCTGCGTGAACGCATCAAGGTGATTGCCTCGGGCAAATTGCTGACCCCGGCCAAGGTCGCCTGGGCGCTGGCTTGCGGCGCCGACCTGATCAACACGGCGCGCGGCTACATGTTCTCGCTCGGTTGCATCCAGGCGCTACGCTGCCACCAGAACAGCTGTCCGACCGGCATCACGACGCACGACCCGCGCCTGCAGCGCGGCCTGGTCGTCGAGGACAAGGCGGAGCGCGTTGCCGCCTACACCCGCAACATGAACAAGGAAGTCGAGATGATCGCGCACGCCTGTGGTCTCAGGCATGCGCGGCAACTGCGCCGCGAGCATGTGCGCATCGTCCAGCCGAACGGCCAGAGCGCCGCGCTCAACGTGCTTTATCCCTATCCGGCGGTGCGCTGAGCGATCCACTGGTTGAACAGGGCGCGGGCGGCGTCGATGACTTCGCCGGCGGTCAGGCCGATCGGGCCGATGCCTGCGGCGACCAGCCGGTCGGCGGCGGCGCCGTGCAGGTGTACGCCGGCCAGTAAAGCCTGTTCGGCCGGCCAACCCTGGGCAAGCAGGGCGGTGATCAGGCCGGTCAGCACGTCGCCCATGCCGGCCGTGGCCATGCCGGGATTGCCCGTGGAATTGATCCAGCAGCGGGCGTCGACCGTTGCGATCACGGTGCCGCAGCCCTTGAGCGCGACATGGCAGCGATAGCGTTCGGCGATTTCACGTGCCGCGGCGAGCCGGTCGGCCTGCACGTCGGCAGTCTCGCATTCGAGCAGGCGGGCGGCTTCGGCCGGGTGCGGGGTCAGGATGGCCGGCATGCTGCGGCTGGCCAGCGCGACCTGCAGATTGCCCTCGCTGGCGACCAGGTTGAGTGCATCGGCGTCGAGCACCAGCGGCTGGTCGAAGGCGATTGCACGTTCAAGCAGTTCCGAGGCTTCAAGGGAATTGCCCAGGCCCGGGCCGCAGGCGAGCACGTCGAGTTCGCCCTGAAGCAGCGACTGCGGGCGGCGCAACATCAGTTCCGGCTGCTCCGGATCGAAGCTGGGCGGTTGCGGATCGAGCAGGCCGACATAGACGCGACCGGCGCCGAGCTTCAGCGCTGCGCGGCCGGCCAGGAAGGCGGCACCGACCATCGAGTGCGCCCCGCCCAGGATGCCGGCGCTGCCATTGCTGCCCTTGTGGCTGTTCAGGTGGCGCGGCTGCAGGTGCGCGGCAAAATCGGCCAATTCGAGCAGTCGACCGTCGGGCGGCAATTCGTTGGCCGGATCGAGCTCGAGATTGGCGATGCGCAGCCGGCCGCAGTATTCCGGGCCGTCACCGGTCAACAGGCCGGGTTTGGCCGAAATGAAGCTCAAGGTATGCGTCGCCCGGATCACTGCGCCGAGGATTTGCCCGGTATCGGCATTGAGGCCGGACGGGCAGTCGAGGGCGAGCAAGGGGCAGCGGTCGCGCTGCGCGAGGCGGTTGGCCGTCGCGATCCACTCGGCGTATTGCCCCTCAGGGGCGCGACCGAGACCGATGCCGAACAGGCCGTCGATGATCAGCGACCAGGCGCTGTCTTCCGGAATGCTCGAAAGGCAGGCGCCGCCTTCCGAGACGAAGTCCTGCCAGGCATTGCGTGCATCGGCCGGCAGATTTTTCGCTTCGCCGACAAAGACGACACTGACTTCGAAGAAGCGCTGGCGCAGCAGACGTGCCGCGACAAAGGCATCGCCACCATTGTTGCCGGGACCGGCCAGCACCAGCACCGGCAGGTTGCGCTGGCCGGCCAGTTCGGCCGCCCACGCCGCAGCCGCCTGACCGGCACGCTGCATCAGGTTTTCATCGGCGTGACGGGCTTCGATCTGGCGAAGGCTGCGGGCGTAGTAGAGGGCATTGCGCGACATGGCGGATACTCAGTGTTGGCCGGGCAGGTGTTTGCGGATCAGCGTATTCAGTTTTTGCGGATCGATCGGCTTGGAAATGTAATCGTCCATGCCTGCAGCCAGACAGTCTTCCCGGTCCTGGGTAAGGGCATGCGCGGTCTGGCCGATGATCGGCAATGCGGGCGTGATGGCCTTGATCTGGCGGGCCGCATCCAGGCCGCTGAGGACTGGCATCTGGACATCCATCAGGATGCAGTCAAAGCTGCCCGGCGGGCTGTTGCGTATTGCATCAACCGCCAGTTGCCCGTTATCGACCAGGGTGACACTGGCACCGTCTTCGGTCAGGTTGTCGCGCATGATTTCCTGGTTGATCTCGTTGTCTTCGGCAACCAGGATTTTCAGGCCGGCCAAGGGGCGCGCCGGGTCGGTTGGTTGAATAGAAGAGATCGGTGCAGCAGAGAGATCATTCGCCCGTCCCGGGTGGTAGGGCAGGCGCACGGAAAAGACGCTGCCCTGACCGGGGACGCTATGGACGCTGATGTTGCCCCCCATCAGCTTGACGATGCGCTCAGTGATGGCGAGTCCGAGTCCCGTGCCGCCAAAGCGGCGGGTTGTTGAATTGTCGCCCTGCTCAAAGGGGTGGAAGATCTTGCCGATCTGACTGTCGGTGATACCGATACCGGTGTCGGTGACCCGGATCTGCAGTTCGCCTTCATCCAGCCCGACCTCCAGATCGACCTTGCCGGCTTCGGTGAATTTGACGGCGTTGGAGAGCAGGTTGAGCAGGATCTGGCGCAGGCGCAGCGGGTCGCTGCGGATGCTGGCCGGGAGATTCGCGGTTTTGAGATCGAGCGAAACCCCCTTGTTGCTGGCGCGTTCCTGCATGAGCTCGATGGTTTCGGCCAGAATTGGTGCCAACTCGATCTCGGTCGCCTCGATCTTGAGCATCCCCGCTTCCATTTTCGAGAGATCGAGGATGTCGTTGATGATGCCGAGGAGCAGGGTGCCGGAGCTGACGATCTTGCGGAAAGCCTCGTTGGCGCGCGTGTTTTGCTCGGTTGTACGGACCCCGATGTGCGCCATGCCGAGTACCCCGTTCAGCGGCGTGCGGATCTCGTGGCTCATGTTGGCGAGGAAATCGCTCTTGATTCGCGCCAACCTGACCGCCTCGGCGCGCGCCTGTTCGAGGTCGGCGGTGCGTTCGCTGACCAGTTGTTCAAGGTGGTCGCGATAGCGCTCGATTTCCGTGTCCTTGCGCTGATGCTCTTCCAGGGCAAGGCGCAATTCGGCCTCCATGGCCTTGGTGCGCGTGATGTCGGCAATGAAACCGAACCAGATGACGGTGTCGTCGCTTTCTGCTTCCGGAATGGCGTCGACCAGCAACCACTTCAGGTGGCCATCGGTGGTCGTGATGCGGTACTCGACACGCCAGGGGCTGCGATCCCTGGCCGAGGCATAAAGCGATGTAAAGAAGGCTTGGGCATCATCCGGGTACAACAGCTTGCGAATGGGATCGCCGCTCTTTTCGAGTTCTTCCGGTGTGACGCCATAAATGTCAGTAATCGCGTCGCTGACAAACGGAAACTGGCCGTGCCCGTCGGGCAGCAGCCGGTACTGGAAGACAACGCCGGGCAGGGCCGAAACAATGCGGCGCAAACGGGTGTTGGCGGCGTGTTCGGCCGCTTTGGCTTCTTCGCTGACGATGACTTCCTGCAGTTGGTTGAAAGCAGCGGTCAACGTGCCGATTTCGTCCATTTTCCTGACCGGCAGGGCCTGGCGGGGAAGCGTGCCGCTAGTCATCCCGTTGAGCAGCCCGGAGACCTCGATCAGCGGCGAGAATTGTCGCCGCAGCCACCACCAGGCAAGCAGCGTGGCCAGTACCGAGAGGATCACCGAGATGATCAGCAGGTGCTGCTGCATCAGTCGGATCGGCTCGAAGGCTTCGTCGGTCGGCAGCACTGACTGCATCAGCCAGCCGGTTGTCGGAATACGTTTGCTCGACGACAGTTCGATGACGCCCCGCGAGCTGAGCGCCACGCCGGAACCTTCATAGCCGTTGATATAACGATCGTAAACGGGATTGATGCCGGGTGGCGGCCCCACTTTCATCTGACGGAGCTTGCCGGATGAGGCGACATAGGTGCGTGTTTCCGGGGCCGTGACGAAAAAGCTCCCGGTTCGCCCGTATTTTGAGGTGCTGATTTCGTCGAGGAAATTCGATTCGGCAAGGTTGATCACGCCGATCACGATCCCCAGCACTTGCCGGTCAGCGGCAAGAATCGGCACCAGCATGGTGACCACGGGCTGCTTGCTGTGCTGGCTGAACAGCGGGTCGGCAATGTGGGTCTTGCCATTCAGCAAAACCTGTTTGACGACCGGATAGGAGCTCAAATCGATGCCTCGCCGCTGCAGTTTTTCCGGAGTGCTGGCGATTGCGATGCCCTCGCTGTCGACAACGAGTATGCCCCAGTTGAAGGTTGTTTCCGGAATGTCGCGCTGCTCCAGATATGCCTGGACTCGGTCCGGGTTGCGCATCATCTCGGCCGACAGCTTGCCGGAGATCGATTCGACGACGCTGAGGCGCTCCCGGATCGAACGGTCGAGCTCGCCGGCAATCAGCGAAACCGTGGAAAACTGCTGCGCGGAAATGGCGGCCTCCATGTCTTCGCGCAGGGTATGACTCAGGCTGAGTACGGTTCCCCAGAGCATGGACAGGCTGAGCAGCAGAACGCCAGCAGTGATGCGCGTACGCAATGAACGCCACTCAAACATTCGAAACGATACTTTCATGCTTCTCCTCGTGCTGGCTGAAGCCAAAACAGAGACTGCCATTTCCGGATTCAGCCAGGTTCATTATTGTCTCCCGGAGATCGGCAGCGAGCAAGGAGAGAGAAGGGTTTAGCGCTGGTTTGCCCGGGCCAGGTGCAGTGTGGTGGCATGAATGCGCACGGTGTCGTCAATCTGCCGCGCATAGCCGCCAGCCATGGCGATGGCGAGCGGCAGATGGCGGCTGCGGCAATGCGCGAAAACCCGCCGGTCGCGCTCGGCAAGGCCGGCAAAGCTCAGACTGAGCCGGCCGAGGCGATCATCGTGGTAAGGATCGGCACCGGCCAGGTAGATGACCAGGTCGGGGCGAGCAAGATCGAAAGCGGTTTCCAGCCCGGCTTCGAGTTGCAGCAGATAGGCTTCGTCAGTGCAGCCATCGGGCAACTCGATGTCGAGATCGCTTTGTTCCTTGGTGAATGGATAGTTGCGGGCGCCGTGGATCGAGAAGGTGAAAATATCTTCATGGCCGGCCAGAATGCTGGCCGTACCGTTGCCCTGATGCACGTCGCAATCGACGATCAGGATGCGCCTGGCCCGACCTTCCGCCCGCATTGCCAGGGCGGCAACCGCAGCATCGTTGAAGACGCAGAAGCCCTCGCCATGGTCGGCAAAAGCGTGATGCGTGCCGCCCGCCAGATTGGCGGCAACGCCATCTTCCAGCGCGGCGCGGCAGGCGCTCAGCGTCGCCCCGGCCGAACGGCGCGAGCGTTCGACCATGCCCGGACTCCACGGGAAGCCGATGGCTTTTTGTGCCTTTTCATCGAGTCGACCGCTGGCGACGGCGGCGATGTAGTCCGGCGTGTGCGCCCGCGCCAGTTCTGTGTCGCTGGCCGGCGGTGGCAGATGAAAGTCGGATTCGGCAAACTCGCCGCTGGCGAGCAGGGCCGCGCGCAGCCGGGAATACTTTTCCATCGGGAAGCGATGCCCGGGCGGCAGCGGCAGGACGAAGACATCGGTGTAGAACAGCCGCATGCCGATGCCTGCGTCGATTTTTAGTTAAGTGCGGCCGACATCTTGCGACGGAACTCGCGGACCAGGTCATCGTAGGTTTCGCTGCCGGCAAGGGCCTCGAACAATTGCAGCATGGCCTTGCGCGGTGCGCCTTCGTCGAAGAAGCGGTCACGGACGATGACGTCGAGAATGGCTTCCATCGCTTCACGGAAACGGCCTTGCGCCGCATAGGCGCGCGACAGGTCGAGGCGGGCGGCATGGTCATCCGGATTGGTGGCGAGTCTGGCCTCGATTTCGGCGGTATCGGCCGCACCTTCGCTCAGCGCCAGGCGGGCGCGCAGGGCGTTGGCACGCTCCGCTTCCTGGGCGTATTCGCCACCCAGCAATTGTTTGGCTTCATCGTTGCGGCCGAGTTGCATCAACACTTCGACAGCGTCGAGCTGGATGGCCTGGTCTTCCGGCGTTGCCTTGCTGGCTTCAACCAGCTTGGCGAGCGCTTCTTCGAGCTTGCCTTCGATGACCAGCGCGGCGGCTTCCTCGCGCAGGTTGCCACCGACGGCAGGCAACGCGAAGCGGTCGAGAAATTCGCGGATCTGGCTTTCCGGCAGGGCGCCCGAGAATTCATCGACGAGCTGGCCCTGGAACAGCACCTTGACGGTCGGGATGCTGCGCACGCCGAAATGCTGCGACAGCTCCGGGTTCTCGTCGGCATTGACCTTGGCGAGCAGGAAGCGGCCGGCGTATTCCTCGGCGAGTTTTTCGAGCAGCGGCTTCAAGACCTTGCAGGGTTCGCACCACGGTGCCCAGAAATCGACGACGACCGGGACTTCCTGGGCCGGCAGCAGGACCTGGGTTTCGAATTCGGCGAGGGAGACGTCAAAGGAAAATTGGGACATGGTGTTCTCGGTGAAATTTAGATGCGGGCGAATTCTACCGCCAGCTTCCGGCTGGCGGCGGACTGCAAATACAGGTGGCCAGAGCTCTCGGCGGCGAGCCAGTGGTCGAGGCAGGCCGGGAAATCGCTGGCGTCGGCAAGCGCTTCGCCGGGCGTGACTTCCGACAGGTGGAGGCTGGCCAGCGAATTTTCAAGAGGGGCGGCGCTCAGGGCCAGCCAGTGGCCGCTGGCCAGGTCGTCGGCGTGGTCAAGCTGGGCGCACAGCACCTGGGCGTAGCGCCCGCTATTCAGCCAATGATCGGCGAGGCTGAGCAGCAGCGACCAGTTGGCCATCGTTGCGTCGGCCAGCGGCAGGCAGGTCGCCGAGTGCAGGCCGGGCAGGAAAGGTTTGAGTTGCGCCGCGGCAATCGCCGGCTGGGTGGCGAGAAAGTCGTAAGGCATCGGCTCGGCAGTGCCGTTGCAGACTTCTTCGAGCAAAGCTAGCGTTTCAGCGCGTGGACCGCTGCGCGTCTGCCAGAGCAGGGCAGTCGGCAAAGTCCGGCGCTCGGCCGGCAGGCAGGCCAGGGCACCGACTACGGCGAGTTGGGTCAGGGTGGCGGCGCGGCGCAGCGGCTTGCCGAGCGCCGCACGCACGGCGGCGGGCAATTCGGCCGCAGTAAATTCCTGGGTGATGACGGTGTCGAGATAAGTCATTGGCGACGCTCGACAATCAGGCTGGCCAGGCCGCCGCCAAAACCGATCAGTTGCAAGAGGGCGCGTTCGATATAGGTATTGCTGCGCACCACGGTCGGTTTCAGGGCGATTTCCGGGTCGGATTCGGCAAAGCCGGCGGTGGCCGGGATCTGCTCGGCATCGAGGCAGGCAAGCAGCGCGACCAGTTCGGCGATGCCGCTGGCGCCCAGGGTGTGGCCGAGGTAAGGCTTGAGCGAGAGGAGCGGCGGCATGCGTTCGCGGAAAACCCGCCGCAGCGCGTTGGCCTCGGCGAGATCAGTGCCGGGCGAGCCGGCCGCCTGCAGCTTGACCAGCTCGATGTCGCCGGCCGGCATTTTTGCCTCCTGCAGGCAGTCGACCGTCAGGGCGGCAATCGGGCCGCCATCCGGATCGGGTCCGGTCGTCGAATAGGCGTCGAGGCCGGTGCGCAGGCCGGCGATGCGCCAGGTGGCGGGTTGGGCGCTCAGGCGCACGGCGGCGACGGCTTCGCCGAGCACCAGGCCGTCGCGACGAACGTCGAAGGGGCGGGCGGTGCTGCGCGAAAGCAGTTCCATCGCGGCAAAGCCGGCCAGGGTCGAGTTGTTGGCCAGTTCGACGCCGAGCACGACGGCGTCGTCGATCAGGCCGGCGGCGATCAGGCTGCGCGCCGCGTCGAGCGCCGAGAAACCCGAGGTGCAGGCGGTCGAGAAGCTGTAGCAGGGACCGCTCAGGCCCTGCCAGTCGGCCAGTTGCCGGCTGAAGGCGGCGCAGGCGGGCGGCAGCTCGAAGGGCGAACCGGCCGCTTCGAATTGGCCCATCTGGAAGGATGAGGAAGCAACGAAGAGCGGCGTTTTTTCGTCGAGTTGGCCAAGTTGTTCAGCCAGGGCACGGACTGATCGTTCGGCACGGGCCAGCCAGCCGGTTTCCGGCAAGTTCAGCGCGAAATAGGGAAACTCGCGTTCGCCGAGCTGGTGGCGGCCCGGCATGCATTCGCCAGCCCACAGTGCGCTGGCAACCGCCGACGGCGAATTGCCGGCGGCGCAGAGCAGGGCACGCTCGGCGATATAGACCGGACGGCTCATGCGCGGCTGGCCTGCCAGGCTTCGAGATGCTCGGCCAGGTTGGCGACGCTGGCCAGGATGCGGCGGGTTTCCTTGCTGTCCGGCAGGCGCAGGCCGTATTTCTTCTTGATCGCCATCGAGACCTGCAAGGCATCGAGCGAATCGAGCTGCAGCGGCGCCTCCGGCCCGAACAGCAATTCGTCGTCGCTGATTTCCTCGGGCGCGCAGTCCTTGTCGCAGGCTTCGATGATCAGGGCTTTCAGTTCGTGGCAGAGGGCGGCGTTCATGAGCGGGCGGCTAGGGCGCGCCGGTTTAGCCAGATGGCGGCAACCAGCGACAGGAGGGAAAAGGCCAGCAACTGCATGATGCTGGGCAGGACGTCGGTGAGGCCGCCATGGCGCAGCATCACCGTGTGGAAACCATCGAGCGCCCAAGCCATCGGCGACAGCGCGGCCAGCTGTTGCATCGCGGCGGGCATGATGAACTTGGGGACCATGATGCCGCCGACGGCGCCCATCAGGATGTTGCCGACGCCGCCGACGATGGTCGCCTGTTCCGAGGTCTTGGCCAGGCTGGCGATGAGCAGCGCCCAGGCCACGGCGGCCAGGCTGACGGCGGCCGACACGGCCCACCAGGCGAGAAGCAGGGCCGGCGTCGTCGGCAGTTGCAGCGCCTCGCTGCCGAACAGCGGTACCAGGTACATGCCGACCAGCACCATGAGCAAGGCCTGCACCTGATTGATGACGAAGAAGGGCAGCAGCTTGCCGGCCAGCACCAGGCGGAAAGGCAGACCCATGGCGCGCAGGCGCTGCAGCGTGCCGTGCTGGCGCTCGATGATGAAAATCGAGGAAATCGGGATGACGACGAAGAACATCGCGAAAATCAGCCAGGCCGGGACATTCTGCTGCACGGAGGAAGGCAGGCTGGCATTGCTGTCGCGGCGCACCGCTTCGCTGCGGATTTCATCCGGCCAGTCCTTGTCGGCGCTGGCACCGGGCGCGACCGGCAGGCCGAACAGTTTGCCGGCCTTGTGGGTCAGCTCGTCGGCCCGGACGCCACCCAGCGCCGCCATGACCTGGTTGCGGAAGGCCAGTTGCAGGGCCGGCGACAGCGCCGGATCGAGCAACAGGATCAGCGGTTCGGCCGGCTTGCCATCGGCGCCGCCGGGTGTCAGCAGGCGTTCGCCAAAGCCGGACGGGACGACGAGGGCGAGGTTGAACTGCCCGGCCAGCACGGCAGCCCGGGCGGTGTCGGGATCTGTAATGTTTTCGCCGTGTTTGAACGAGGCACCCTTGGTCAGCCGCTTGCTCAAGGCCGTCGAACTGGCGCTTTGATCGAGGTCGACCAGCGCGTAGCTGGCGTCGATGCGGGCGCCCGGTGTGAAGCTGTCGCGCAGGGCCAGGGTCATGACCAGGATGAAAATGGTCGGCATGATGAACAGCGCAAGCAGGCCGTGCCGGTCGCGCAGCAGGGCGATGGATTCCTTGAACCAGAGGGCGAGCAGGCGGGCTGACATCGGTTAATCCCGCAGCGAACGATTGGTCAGGCGCATGAAGACCTGTTCCAGGTTGTGCTGGCCGAAACTCAATTGGCGCACGCCGCAGCCGGCGGCGGCCAGTTCGTCGAGCAGGCGTGGCAGTTCAGCGGTCGACGCCAGTTTGAGGGCATATTTCAGTTCGCCGATGGGGCTGGCCGCATGTCGTGTCGCGATGTCGGCCGGCAGTTCGCGGTCGAGCGCGATTTCAAGCTGTGGCTCCGGGCTGGCCAGGATGTCGGCCAGTCGGCCTTCGGCGAGTACCTTGCCCTGGTCGATGATGGCGATTTGCGGGCAGATCGCCTCGACCTCTTCCATGTAATGGCTGGTGTAGATCACCGAGGTGCCGGCCGCGGGCAATGCGGCGATGGATTCGAGCAGGAAATGCCGCGATTGCGGATCGACGCCGACCGTCGGCTCGTCGAGCAGCAGCAGTTGCGGCTGGCCGAGCAGGCCGATGGCCATGTTGAGGCGCCGGCGCAGGCCGCCGGACAGCTGTTCGGCGCGCTTGGCGACGACCTGTTCGAGGCGGGAGAAGGCAATGGCCGACTCAAGCCGTGTCTTGAGTATCGAGCCAGTCAGGCCGAGGATGCCGGCGAAGAAGCGCAGGTTCTCGGTCACCGTCAGCATCGGGTAAAAAGCGTAGTCCTGCGGCACCAGCGCGATGGCGCGCGGATCGGCGGCGCGGACGGCGGCGAGCGGTTGGCCACCCAACGAGATCTTGCCGTCGGCCGCGGTCAACAGCCCGGCGAGTAGCGAAATCAGGGTGGTCTTGCCGGCGCCGTTCGGGCCGAGCAGGCCGTAAACGCCACCGGCCGGAATATGCAGCGAAATGCCCTGCAGGGCCGGGCTGACGGCGTCGCGATAACGGTAGGAGACGCCGTCGACGACCAGCATCAGGCGGCGCGTTTCAGGTCGCGGAAGAAGGCCTGTTCGTGCTCGGCAATGCGGCGCAGCTGGTCGGCCAGCTTGCCCGGTGCCAGCGGCTCGCGGTCGCGGATCATGCGCGCCGCGAAGAGCGCGAATTCGCGCCATTCGTCGCCGATCTCGATCAGCGCCTCGGAAAGTTCGTTGAGGCGCGGCCGGGCAAGCAGTTCGGCGGCTTCCTGCAGAAATGAGGCGTAGATGAAACGGAAGCCGCCGCCGCCTGTGCCGATTTCTTCCTGCATGCGCACGACCTGGCCGATGAACATCTTGCTGGCCGCCGGCGCGCTCGCATCGAGTCGTTCGATCGCCTTCGCCAGGCTGCGGATGCCGCGCACGCCGATGATCGGCAGCGGCGTTTCCATGATGCGCACGGTCTTCTTCAGCGCCTTGGGAATGACCACCGACCAGTCCGGCGTCTGCGGCTTGCCGGTGGCGTAGTAAAGCAGGCCTTTCGGAGCCAGGGCGCCTTTGGCGAAACGGGCTTTCTGCAGCGCCTCCGGGGCGCAGGTCATCGGCGTGTCGAAAACCGGGTCGGAGAGCAGGTAGTCGCCGCTCGCCGCATCACGCCCGTAGGCCAGCACGTTGTGGGCGTTGAAGTGAAAGCGCAGGTCTTCCGGCATGTAGGGCAGCCAGAATACCGAGGTCTGCATGCCGACGATGTGGCCAGCGGCGAGCAGTTCGTCGAGGCGGCGCGTGCCTTCTTCCGGCTTGCCGAAGGTCTCGAAGCGCATCTTCAGGCCGAGCGGCTTCTGCAGCCCCTTGATGATGAACTTCGGCGGCATGCGGTAGGCGACCAGCGGCAGGCCATTGATCTTGACGATGGGCAGATAGGCGAAAGAGAGCGCCGAGGACAGCCCGAAAGCCATCGGCTCGGAAATCGGCAGGCCCTGGTGGCGCAGCATCGCGGACATGACGCCGCTTTCGCAGTGGGAAGCCTGGCTGTGCTGGAATTCCATCAATCGACTTTCTTCAATTGTTCGACGCTGACGCCCATCACGCCGGCGTAGCGGGCGAGCAGGGCGTCCGACAGTCCGGCAAAGATGTCCGGCCGGAAATGGCGGCGGATGCGCCACTGGAAGAGTCCGGTAGTCTGCGCCAGCATCGGTACGTCCATGCGTGCCTTGTGCATGTGGTATTCGAGGGCCGAGGTCTGCCCGGCGAGAACGCGCTGGCGAGCATCTGCGGCCAGGCGGTTGAGGTCGTCCACGGCCTGTCGGGTGACGATTTCCTCGACCTCCCAGCCCGCCGACTTGACCATGTGCAGCTTGCCGTCGGCGCCGCGCGCATAGACCGCCTTGCTGTGACCGCCAAGGGTGGCGTTGCCTTCCTGGGGAACTTCGTTGTCAAGCATGGTCGACCGCCGTCAGGTGCATCAGCGAGCCGGTGAAGCGGCCGCTTTCGGGGATGAAACAGAGCAGGCGGTCACCATGTTGCAGGCGGCCGCTCTTCAGTAACTCGTCGATCATGATGTAGATCGAGGCGGCACCGGTGTTGCCCTTGGTGTGCAGGTTGGTAAACCACTTTTCCTGGGGAATCGGGAAGCCGAGCGCGGCCATGTGTTCGGCAAGTGGTTGGCGGAAGTACTCGGAAGACATGTGCGGCAGGAACCAGTCGACCGCATCCGCCTTGAGTTCGCGCGTCGCCATCGATTTTTCGAGGATCTTGCCTATCGTCTGGCGCACGATGTTCTCGTTGAGCAGCCGGACGTCCTGCTTGATGGCAAACAGCGAGCGCCGGCCCCACTCGTTGGCTGGATAGGTTTTCCAGCCGCGCAACGTGCCATCTTCCTGCTTCTCGCCGCCGGCGTACATGCAGGTTTCCATGGCGCCGGCCTGCGACAGGATGTCGATCCAGTCGATACGCAGCGACAACCCGGTGGGCGCCGGCTGATCCTGAAGCAGGAAAGCGCCGGCCCCGTCGGAGAGCATCCAGCGCAGGAAGTCCTTCTCGAAGGCGATCTCCGGGTTGCTTTCCAGTTCGCCAATGCGATGTTCCGACTCGCTGGCGAAATTGCGGGCATGCAGCACGGCGGAAGCCTGTTCCGAACCGGTGGCGACGGCGTTTTTTGCCTGGCCACAGAGCACGGCCATGTAGGCATATTTCAATGCGGTCAGGCCGGACAGACAGATGCCGGCGGTCGACACGACTTCACAGGGCGAAATGCCCAGTTCGCCATGCACCATGACGCCATGGTTGGGCATCAACTGGTCGGGCATGGTTGTGCCGGTGGACAGGCAATCGATGGCATCGCCGACATTCAGGCCGCGAATGGCGGCGGCTGTCAGTTGGGCATTGTTATGCGTCGTTTCGCCGGTCTCTGGATCGATTGCGTAGTAACGTTCGCGGATGCCGTTGTTGCGCAACACGATGCGGCGGGCGCGTGAAGGCCGGCCGCCAACCATGCCGAGCACGTTCTCGATATTCTCGTTATCGACCGGCGCATTCGGCAAAAAGGCCGAACTACGGGTGATATAGACCTTGCCGCTACTGTTCATATTTGTTCAGGTTGAATTCCTGCGCGCCGGATGGCTGTTCGAGTTCGGCGCGCAACCGCGCCAGCCGGGGCTTGAGCAGGGGGGAAAGCAGCCATTGTAGCAACAGGCTGAGTGGAACAACGGTAAACACCATGGCAATCAGGTAAATGGTGAATATCGCGAGAATGGGACGCCGCCGCCATTGCCCGCGCTTGCCGCAGCTGCGAATGATTTTTGACCAGACGCGGAAGGCGCGGTGGCCGGCCTTTTCGCTGATTGCCAGGCGCGGATTGACCGGGGCGGCACGCAGACCGGTCAACATCGGCTTTCCCGTCTTTTCGCCATCGTGATCGAGTGCGTCGGCCAGCGCGTGCCCGAAACGGCTGGCGCCACGCACATCGTCCCGGGATACGCCGGCCGGCGGCAGGCCGAGGAAGCTATCGCGTTTGCCGGTCAGCACCCAGCGCGGCGTGGTGATCAGGGTGGCCAGGGCATGCGCGTTGTCGGTGAAGGCGATGTGATCGCGTAATTCACCGCCGGCTTCGCCAATCAGGCGCTGCATGGTCTTTTGTGCGGTCAGCCACATATTGCGGCAGGCGACCAGCGTCACCACCGGTTTGCCCTTGAGCAGATGCCTGCCCTGGGGGCTATTGAGGAAAGCAACGATGGGCAGGGCGGGGGACAGGTACCAGACCTGGTAGGTCAGAATGACCAGGTCGAACTCGGCGTCCGGCGCAATGCTGAGCGGTTTTAACGGCGGCGCATCGAGCTGCACGGACTCGGCAAAGACATCGACGAAATCGACCAGCGACCACGGCCAGGGAAACGGCGTTTCCGGAACCAGGGTTTCCAGATGCACCTTGTGACCGGCCGCTGCAAGCGGGGCGATCACCTGTGCGGTAACGTCGGCAAGTTGCCCGGTTTGCGAATAATTGACGACGAGAACGTTTTTCAAGGTGTTGTCTGGTGGCTGGCTAACCCGCGATTCTAACAAAATGACGCAGGGCTGGCGGTCGACCGGTTAAAAGACCCGGAATTGACATGATTTGCTCAACGGACTTGGGGAATTTGCCGCTTTTCGGCTATCATTCGGCTTTCCCGCAGCCTGTCTTTCCATGACCAAATTTGTTTTCGTTACGGGTGGTGTCGTGTCCTCATTGGGCAAAGGCATCGCCGCCGCGTCGCTCGGGGCCATTCTGGAATCCCGCGGCATCAAAGTCACCCACCTCAAGCTTGACCCCTACATCAACGTCGACCCCGGCACGATGAGTCCTTTCCAGCACGGAGAGGTTTTCGTCACCGAGGACGGCGCCGAGACCGATCTCGATCTGGGGCATTACGAGCGCTTCACCAGCGCCAAGATGGCCAAGCGCAACAACTTCACGACCGGCCAGATCTACGACACGGTGCTCAAGAAAGAGCGTCGCGGCGAGTATCTCGGCAAGACCGTGCAGGTCATCCCGCACATTACCGACGAGATCAAGCACAAGATCAAGGCCGGTGCCGAAGGCGCCGATGTGGCCATCGTCGAAGTCGGCGGCACGGTCGGCGACATCGAGTCGCTGCCCTTCCTGGAAGCGATCCGCCAGATCGGTTTCGAAGAAGGCCGCAACAACGTCTGCTACATGCACCTGACGCTGCTGCCCTACATTCCGACCGCCGGTGAGCTGAAGACCAAGCCGACCCAGCATTCCGTCAAGGAATTGCGCGAAATCGGCATCCAGCCGGATATCCTGCTCTGCCGCGCCGACCGTTCGATTCCGGTCGAGGAACGCCGCAAGATCGCATTGTTCTGTAACGTCATGCCGGAAGCCGTCATCGAGTGTCTCGATGCCGACTCGATCTACAAGATCCCGGGCATGCTGCACGAACAGATGCTCGACGAAATCGTCTGCCACAAGCTGAACATCCTGGCCAAGGCGGCCGACCTGACGGTCTGGGAGAACCTGATCGTGGCGCTGGAGCATCCGCTGCACCAGGTCAAGATCGCCTTCGTCGGCAAATACGTCGATCTGACCGAGTCCTACAAGTCGCTGATCGAAGCCATCAAGCATGCCGGCATCCATACGCGTAGCGAAGTGAACATCGTTTATCTCGACTCCGAAGATATCGAGAAGAACGGTACCGGCGTTCTCGAAGACCTCGATGCCATTCTGGTGCCGGGCGGCTTCGGTCGACGCGGTACGGAAGGCAAGATTGCCGCCATCCGCTACGCTCGCGAAAACAAGGTGCCTTACCTCGGCATCTGTCTCGGTATGCAACTCGCTGTCGTCGAATTCGCGCGCGATGTGGCCGGCATGACGGCGGCGCACTCCACCGAATTCGTGCAGGACACGCCGTATCCGGTAATTGGCCTGATTACCGAATGGCTGGATGCTTCCGGCAAGGTCGAGAAGCGTGGCGAAGATTCCGACCTTGGCGGCACGATGCGTCTCGGCGGCCAGATCTGCAAGCTGGCCGAAGGCTCGCTGGCCCGCCAGATCTACGGCAAGCCGGAGATCACCGAACGGCATCGTCATCGCTACGAAGTCAACAACACGCTGCTCGCCCAGCTCGAAGAAAAGGGCCTGGTTGTGGCCGGTCGTGCGCCGGGTACCGATCTGTGCGAAATGGTCGAATTGCCGGCCGACGTGCATCCGTGGTTCGTGGGTTGCCAGTTCCATCCGGAATTCACCTCCAACCCGCGCCAGGGTCATCCGCTGTTCACGTCCTTCGTGAAAGCCGCGCTGACCAATCAACAGGCACAAGGCAAATGAAGCTCTGCGGTTTCGAGGCTGGTCTTGACCAGCCTTTTTTCCTGATTGCTGGGGCAGCCGGAGCGCGGAGCAGGGGCCCCGCATTGCGGGGATGTGACCGTGCAGGCTGTCGTTGGGCCCGGAAGGAGCTGTCATGAATCTGTGCGGTTTCGAAGCAGGCCTCGACCAACCTTTTTTCCTGATTGCCGGACCCTGTACGGCTGAATCAGAGCAGCTGTGCCTGGATGTCGCCGGCTACATGAAGGAAGTTTGTGCCCGTCTGGGTATCAACTACATCTTCAAGGCGTCGTACGACAAGGCCAACCGCAGTTCCGGCACTTCGGTGCGCGGCCTTGGTTTGGACGAAGGCCTGCGCATCTTCTCGGAAGTGCAGCGCCAGATCGGCGTGCCGGTGCTGACCGACGTGCATACCGTCGAAGACATTCCGGCCGTGGCCAGTGTGGTCGATGTGCTGCAGACGCCGGCCTTCCTGTGTCGCCAGACCGATTTCATTCACGCGGTTGCGACCTGCGGCAAACCGGTCAACATCAAAAAAGGCCAGTTTCTTGCCCCGGGCGACATGAAGAATGTCGTCGCCAAGGCACGCGAAGTGAACAACGGCGCCGACAACATCATGGTCTGCGAGCGCGGCGCGTCCTTCGGCTACAACAACCTGGTTTCCGACATGCGCAGCCTGGCGATCATGCGCGAAACCGCTTGTCCGGTCGTGTTCGACGCAACGCACAGCGTGCAGTTGCCGGGCGGGCAGGGAACGACTTCCGGCGGGCAGCGCGAGTTCGTGCCCGTCCTGGCGCGTGCCGCCGTGGCGGTCGGCATTTCCGGCCTGTTCATGGAAACCCATCCCTGTCCGGAAAAAGCCTGGTCGGATGGCCCGAACAGCTGGCCGCTGGAGCGCATGGAAAGCCTGCTGGCTACCTTGTCGGTGCTCGACAAGGCGGTCAAGAGTGCGGGCTTCGAGGAACTGAAGTAATGGCAGAAAAGGGCTATATCGTCGCCGAGGTCAAAGTACATGACGCCAACGCCATGGCCCGTTATCGCCTGATGTCGCAGGCAGCGGTCGAGCAATATGGCGGGCGTTTCCTCGTTCGGGGCGGTGCCGCCGAGATTCTCGAAGGCAAATGGACGCCGCCGCAACGGATGATCGTTGTCGAGTTCGATACGGTCGAGCAGGCCAAGCGCTTTTATGATTCCGCCGAATATCAGGCGGCGCGCAAAGTACGCGAAAATGCTGCCGAAATGAACATGCTGGTCATCGCCGGTGTTGATAGTTTAATTTAAGTAGTTCTTTCAATTAATTGATAACAAGGAAGAAATATGAGTTCCATCGTTGATGTTGTTGCACGAGAGATTCTGGATTCCCGCGGCAATCCCACCGTTGAAGCTGATGTGCTGCTCGAGAGCGGTGTCATGGGCCGCGCCGCTGTTCCGTCTGGCGCCTCGACCGGCACCCGCGAAGCGATCGAGCTGCGCGACGGCGATGCCGGCCGTTATCTCGGCAAGGGCGTGATGCAGGCGGTTGAGAACATCAACACCGAAATCTCCGAAGCCATCATCGGCCTCGACGCCCAAGAGCAAGCTTTCATCGACCAGACCATGATCGACCTCGACGGCACCGAAAACAAGTCGCGCCTCGGCGCCAACGCCATCCTGGCTGTCTCGATGGCTGTCGCCAAGGCTGCCGCCGAAGAGTCCGGCCTGCCGCTCTACCGCTATTTCGGTGGCATGAGCCCGATGCAGATGCCGGTGCCGATGATGAACATCATCAACGGTGGCGAGCACGCCAACAACAGCCTGGACATCCAGGAATTCATGGTGATGCCGGTTGGTGCCGCCAATATCCGCGAAGCGATCCGCTGCGGCGCCGAAATCTTCCACGCGCTGAAGAAGCTGCTCAACAAGGCCGGTCACTCCACTGCCGTTGGCGACGAAGGCGGTTTCGCCCCGAACCTGGGCAGCCATGCCGAAGCCCTGCAGATCATCATGCAGGCAATCGAGGCCGCCGGTTACGTGCCGGGCAAGGATGTGCTGCTGGCGCTCGATTGCGCCGCTTCCGAGTTCTACAAGGATGGCAAGTACAAGCTGGCTGGCGAAGGCCTGGAGCTGACCTCGGCCCAGTTTGTCGACTATCTGGCCAACCTGGCTGACCAGTTCCCCATCGTTTCCATCGAAGACGGCATGTCCGAAGCCGACTGGGACGGCTGGAAGCTGCTCACCGACCGCCTCGGCGACAAGGTGCAGATCGTTGGCGACGACATCTTCGTCACCAACACCCGTATCTTCAAGGAAGGTATCAAGAAGGGCATCGCCAACTCGATCCTGATCAAGATCAACCAGATCGGCACCCTGTCGGAAACCTTCGCGGCCGTCGAAATGGCCAAGCGCGCCGGTTACACCGCCGTGATCTCGCATCGCTCGGGTGAAACCGAAGACAGCACCATCGCCGACATCGCTGTCGGCCTCAACGCCGGCCAGATCAAGACTGGTTCGCTGTCGCGTTCGGATCGTATCGCCAAGTACAACCAGCTCATCCGTATCGAGGAAGATCTGGGCGATACCGCTTCCTACCCGGGCCGCGAAACCTTCTACAACCTGCGCTAAACGCAGATGCGCTGGCTGACGGTCGGCCTCCTCGCAGCCATCGGCCTGCTCCAGTACCCCCTCTGGGTGGGTAAGGGCGGCTGGCTGAAGGTCTGGGAGTACGACCGTCAATTGCAGCAACAGAAGGAGGTCACCAAGTCGCTCGAAATCCGCAACGCCGGCCTCGATGCCGAAGTTCGCGACCTCAAGCAGGGCTACGACGCGATTGAGGAGCGGGCCCGTTTCGAGTTGGGCATGGTCCGCCAGGACGAAACCTTTGTGCAGATTCCGGAAAAAGTTCCCGGAAAATAGCTGTAAAAAAGGCGTCGACCGTTGTAGTCACCAGCAATTGCCTCCGCTAGAATCGCTCTCAGCAGTCCCCCAGAGAGAGCGCTCAAGGAGAACAACATGCTGCTCAAGGTTGGAGAAAGAGCTCCCGCATTTGCCTTGCCGGATGCCGACATGGAGACTGTCGATCTGGCGAATTTCCAGGGAAAAAAGCATCTTGTGCTTTTTTTCTATCCGAAGGACGGTACGCCCTGCTGCATCAAGGAAGTGACCGATTTTTCCGATCACGAAGGGGATTTTGAACGGCAGGATTGCCTCCTGCTCGGCGTCAATCGTGATGAATGCCTGAAACACGCCGAGTTTCGCGACAAGGAAGGCATCGGTCTGGAATTGCTGTCGGATGCCGATGGTGCCGTCTGCAAGCAGTACGGTGTCTGGCAGGCCAAAGAGGTGGATGGCCACAAAAAATACGGCATCGTCCGTTCCACCTTCATCATCGACCGCACGGGCATCATTCGCCATGCGCTCTACAACGTCAATTACAAGGGTCACGCACTGGAAGTGCTGCGCCTGGTCAAGGAACTGAATTCATGAATACCCTGGTCGCCAGAAATACCGTCATCACCCTCGACTACCATGTCACCGATCCGGATGGCGAAGTGGTGGACGAAGGCCGCGAGCCGCTCGTTTATCTGCACGGCGGTTACGACGACATTTTCCCGAAAATCGAGGAAGCCCTGCAGGGCAAGGCCGTCGGCGAGTCGGTCAAGGTCAAGCTGCAACCTGACGAAGCTTTCGGCGACTACGATGCCGAAATGGTGCAGATCGAGCCGCGCAAGGATTTCCCGAAAGAGCTGCAGGTTGGCATGCAGTTCGAAGGTGGCGCCGAAGACGGCAATGAAGAAGACTTCATCATCTACCGGGTGACCGATATTGCCGATGACAAGGTTGTTCTCGACGGCAATCACCCGCTGGCCGGCATGGCCCTGGTCTTCACCTGCACCGTGACCTCGATTCGTCCGGCCAGCGCAGAAGAACTCGAACACGGCCACGTCCATGGTGGTGATGACGAAGAAGACTGCCACTGAGTTTCAGGCAGTTTCCCGGAAAAAAGGCGCAGAGCGATCTGCGCTTTTTTTATTTCTGTGAAGTCCAGGCTTGGGCTTCGAAGCGGAACAGCGTTGGCGAATCCGTATCGATGATGCCGCGCGTCCAGCCCATGACCGGGTAACCGAAGGTTTCGACGCGGGTGAAGTTGGCCAGTGTCTTGCCGTCGCCGTCCCGCAGCGGCTGGTCGATGTGGCTCATGTGGGTGTCGCCATGCACGGCGACGACCTGACCGCGAAACGCGATGGTTTCCGCGCGCAGAATGGTGAGAAATTCGCGGTAGCCTTCATGCGCCAGGCCCTGGGCAAAGTTTTTCCAGGCAGGATCGGCCTGGAAAAACAGCACGATGCCGGCCAGTTTGTCGCGACGGGCCAAGGCGAAGCTGTCCTGCAGCCATTTCAGGACGACCGGATTACGCGCCTGGAATTCCGCCGAGGCCTGTTTGCCGAGGCCGAAGTTGTTGTTGCCGCCGGGAATGTTCAGGGTCACGAAGAGTACCGGCCCAAGCCGGAAACGCGAGTGTTCCGGGTAGCTGCCTGACTGTTTTTCCAGGCGCAGCTTTTTCTGTCCCAGGGAAAAATCGCCCTTCCAGAACAGGCTGCGCAATTTGCCGAGACGTTCCAGCGGATCGTAGGCACCGTTCGACGAACGATTGCAGTCGGTCCATTCGTTGTCGCCGGGGACGAAAACGAAGGGAACACGTACCGCATTGAACAGCTTGTAGCGATCCTCGAACAGGCTGTCGTCGCAACGATCCTTGCCGTGCTTGATGTCGCCGATGTGAGCCACGAAATCGACATGGCTGTCGACGATGGCATCAAGCATTTTCGGCAATTCGCGGCGTTCGTAATCGGAGTAGGGGACATCGCCGATCAGGCCGAAGCGGTAGATCTCGGCTGGTGCCGCAGTGCTTGCGGCAAGCAGCAAGGCGGCCAGCCAGATTTTCACTTGAGCAGCTTCTTCAGGGCGTACAAGGCGTCGAGCGCCTCGCGCGGCGTCAGGCTGTCGGGATCGATGCCGGAGAGTTGTTCGAGCACCGGATGCGGCTCCGCTTCAAATGGCTCAGGCTCGCCCTGAGCGAAAAGATCCGGTTGCAGCGGGTCGACCGTCGCGCGCTGCTCGAATTCGCGCAACTGCTTGCGGGCGGCGCGCACCACGGCATTCGGGATGCCGGCCAGGGCCGCGACCTGGATCCCATAACTCTGGTTGGCCGGGCCTTCCTCGACCGAGTGCATGAAGACGATGCGGTCGTTGTGCTCGACGGCGTCGAGGTGCACGTTGGCCAGTTCGCTGTATTCGTGCGAGAGCCGCGTCATCTCGAAATAATGCGTGGCGAACAGCGTCAGGCAGCGGTTCTTGTCGATCAGGTGGCGCAGGATCGCGAAGGCCAGCGACATGCCGTCAAAGGTCGAGGTGCCGCGCCCGATCTCGTCCATCAGCACCAGGCTGTTGGCGGTGGCGTGGTGCAGGATGGCCGCGGCTTCGGTCATTTCGACCATGAAGGTCGAACGCCCGGAAGCCAGGTCGTCGGAAGCGCCGATGCGCGTGAAGATGCGGTCGAGCGGTCCGAGCACGACACGTTCGGCCGGCACGTAGCAGCCGATGTGGGCGAGCAGGGCGATCAGCGCCGTCTGCCGCATGTAGGTCGATTTACCGCCCATGTTGGGGCCGGTGATGAGCAGCAGGCGGCGGTTTTCGGCAAGCAGCACGTCGTTGGCGATGAAGGTGTCGGCGCTGTTGGCCATTTCCGCCTCGACCACCGGGTGGCGCCCGGCCTGCACGGTCAACCCGATTTCATCGGCAAATTCCGGGCGGCTCCAGTTGCGCTTCAAAGCCGTGTCGGCAAAGCCGGCCAGCAGGTCGAGCTGGGCAACGGCGCCGGCGATGACCTGCAAGGTCGGGATGGCCGGTGCGAGTTCGTTGAGGATGCCCTCGTAGAGCAGCTTCTCGCGGGCCAGCGAGCGTTCCTGGGCGGACAGCGCCTTGTCTTCGAAAGCCTTCAGTTCCGGCGTGATGTAGCGCTCGGCATTCTTCAGCGTCTGGCGCCGGCGGTAGTCGTCGGGAATCTTGTCGGTATTGGCGTGGGTGACTTCAATGTAGAAGCCATGCACCTTGTTGAATTCGACCTTGAGGCTGTTGATGCCGGTACGTTCACGCTCGCGCACTTCCATGTCGACGAGAAAGGCGCCGCAGTTGTCGTTGAGCGAGCGCAGTTCGTCGAGTTCGGCGTCGTAGCCCGGCGCGATGGCGCCGCCGTCGCGAATCTGGGCAGCCGGCTCGGCGGCGATCGAGCGGATCAGTAGATCGAGCGCCGCGGCCGGCGTCTGCATTTCGTGGCAAAGCTGTTGCAGTAGTGGCGAAGGCTGTTCGACGAGCGGTGCGCGCAGTGCCGGCAGGCGGGCCAGCGAGTCGCGCAGGCTGGCGAGGTCGCGCGGCCGGGCATTCTTCAACGCGATGCGGCCGGCGATGCGCTCGATGTCGCCGATACCGCGCAGTTCGCGGCGCACCTCGCCGGCGATCCGGCCGTAATCCTCGAGCAGACCCTCGACGGCGGCATGGCGGGCGGCGGGAATTGCCCGTTCGCGCAGCGGATGATGCAGGGTGTGGCGCAGCAGGCGGGCACCCATGCTGGTGACGCAATTGTCGAGCAGCGAAAAAAGCGTCGGCGAAGGCTGGCCGCGCAGGGTTTCGGTCAGTTCCAGGTTGCGCCGGGTGGCGGTGTCGAGGCCGAGGTAGGCGCCTTCGAGCTCAACGGTCAACGCCCGCAAATGCGGCAAATTGCCGGCCTGCGTCGTCTGCGCGTATTGCAGCAGGGCACCGGCCGCGGCCACGGCCGGGCGCAGGCCTTCGGCGCCGAAGCCGGCCAGCGAGGCGACCTTGAAATGATCGCAGAGCAGGCGCTTCGCCGAGTCGACCTCGAAATACCAGTCCGGCTGGCGGGTGCGGGCACCTTCGAGCGGCACGTCCGGGACCCAGCTTTCCGGGTAAAGAATTTCCGCCGGGCGGATGCGTTCCAGCGTTGCCGCCAGTTGCTCGTTGCCGGTTTCGGTCAGAATGAATTCGCCGCTCGCCAGGTTGAGACGGGCCAGGCCGACGGTGTTGCGGTGCACGCACAGCGCCAGCAGCCAGCTGTCGCGGCGATCGTCAAGCAACGCCGCATCGGTCAGCGTGCCGGGCGTGACGATGCGCGCCACGGCGCGCTCGACCGGGCCCTTGCTGGTCGCGGGGTCACCGATCTGCTCGCAGATCACCACCGATTCGCCCATCTTGACCAGGCGGGCGAGGTATTGTTCGGCGGCGTGGAAAGGCACGCCGCACATCTTGATCGGCTGCCCGGCCGACTGGCCGCGCGTCGTCAGTGTGATGTCGAGCAGGCGGGCCGCCTTTTCGGCATCCTCGAAGAACAGTTCGTAGAAGTCACCCATCCGGTAGAACATCAGCTTGTCCTGGGCGTGTGCCGCCTTGAGGCCCATGTACTGGCGCATCATCGGGGAAATGCCGTCCTTGGCCGGGCTGGAGGTCTCTTTTTTGCTCATGTTCTTCGCTGATATCTGTCGGGATGGGGCACCGCTCCTGCACGTAAAGGGAAGCGGCGACGAGGGCGGCTATTGTATTCGCTGTGCCCGGCGGCGGACAGCTAAGTCTGTGCTACTATGTGCCCCGCTTCGAGTCGCCGGCTGCAAAACGGGCGATTCGCCGCGGAGTGGTAGTTCAGTTGGTTAGAATACCGGCCTGTCACGCCGGGGGTCGCGGGTTCGAGTCCCGTCCACTCCGCCAGCATCAGCAAGCAAGGCTGTTTTTCATCCGGACCCCGGGTTGAAAGCAGCCTTTTTTGTTGGTGCTGCGGCAATTTGCCGCATTCCCGTCCGCGCTATTCGCCGCTAAGCTCGGCGCGCTGTTTTCTCCCGCACTTCTGTCGCGTCATTCTCTGCTTATCGATGAGGTTCGAAATGGGCCTGTTTTCACTGGTCGACCGTAACAAGAGTATTCCGACTCGCGCCGCGCGTGCCTGCGCTTCCGGTGAGGCGATCTATCGTTCCGGTTGCGACGGGTTGGCCTGGCGGGTACGGAGCGGCGTGGTCCGGCTTGATGCGCTCGCCGCTTCCGGGGAGTCCAGCTTTGCCAGCCTGGCGATTGCCGGCGACATCATCGGTTGCGAATCCCTGCTGTTCGGTGCCTACACTTTCAGTGCTTCGGCGCTGACGCAATGTGATCTTTCGCCCTGGCCGGAGGGGGAGGTGGCGGCCGGCGAGTCCTTGCTTCAGTCGCTGGCCATCGCCCAGAAGCGCGCCGCCGATGTCGTGGCCTTGCGCGGCGGCGAGGCGCTCGCCCGCGTCGTCAACCTGATTCGCCTGCTTGCCGATGCTTCCGGCAGTGTCGTTCTGCCGGCACGGCAGGATATGGCTGACATCACCGACCTGCGTTTCGAGACCATCTCGCGCATCATCAAGAAGCTGGAACGGGCCGAGGTACTGGCGCCGCGCAAAATCAGCGGCGTGCATGCGACGCGCAGCTTCAGCGTCAACCTGGATGGCCTAGCCGCGGTTTAGTCGGCGTTTTCCAGTTTCTGACGGAAGGCCGGCAAGGTCAGGTGGTAGCGCATGGCAGCGAGGCGCAATGCCAGAACCACGGCCATTGCGATCCAGCTCGCGTTCACCGCATGAATATCCAGCGCCTGCAGGCCGATCAGCGTCAATGCACCGATCCAGGCCGCGCTGGCATAGAGCTCGCCCTTGAGAAAAACCAGAGGCACGTCGTTGCACAGGATGTCGCGCAAGACGCCGCCGACCACGCCGGTCGTGACGCCCATCAGGCTGGCGACCAGCCAGGGCGTGTGCCACTGCAGCGCGACTTGCGTGCCGACGACGGTGAACAAGGCGAGGCCGATTGCATCGGGAATCAGGAAAAAGCGCGGATGCAGCGGCAGGCGCCGGGCCAGGAAAAAGGTGGCAAAACCGGTGCCGAGTGCGGCAATCAGGTAGGTCTGGTCGGCCACCCAGAATACGTTGCGGTCGAGCAGCAGGTCGCGAATGGTGCCGCCGCCGAGTGCCGTGGCAACACCGACCAGCAGGGCGCCGACCAGGTCCATCTGCTTGCGGCCTGCGTCGAGGACGCCGGTCAGGGCATTGACTGCCACGGCGGCCAGGCCGACCCAGTAGAGCAGGGCGTCCATGCTCACCTTAGTGCAGGCGTTCCTTCATCGCGCGCTGGGCTTCGCGCTTGGAATCCTTTTCTGCTTCGTCCTGGCGCTTGTCGTGCTGTTTCTTGCCCTTGGCCAGGCCGACCTCGAGCTTGATGCGATCCTTGCTGTAGTGCAGGTCGAGCGGGATCAACGTGTAGCCGGCACGTTCCACCTTGCCGATCAGCTTGGCGATCTCGGTACGGTGCAGCAGCAGTTTGCGCGTGCGGGTCGGATCGGGGTGGACGTGGGTCGAGGCGCTGGGTAGCGGCGTGATGTGCATGCCGATCAGGAAGATCTCGCCATTCTTGATGATGACGTAGGATTCCTTGATGTTCATCCGGCCGGCACGAATCGCCTTGACCTCCCATCCCTCGAGGGCAATGCCGGCTTCGTGCTTCTCTTCGACGAAATACTCGTGGAAGGCTTTTTTGTTGACCGTGATGCTCATGCTGCCAGTGATCCATTAAAATCGCCATTTTACAGGATACAGGAACGTAGCTGCCGCATGGCTCTGGTCGAAAAAACAGTACTGATTGAACAATCCGCGACCCGCATGTTCGAGTTGGTGGATCGTTGCGAGGATTATCCGGCCTTTTTGCCCTGGTGCAGCCAGACCGAAGTCAAGTTTCGTGATGCGCAGAAAACGGTGGCGACCCTGCATATCAATTACCACTCGGTCAAATCCTGCTTCACGACGGAAAACGACAAGGAGTTCCCTGCGGTGATGAAGATCCGGCTGGTTGATGGTCCGTTTCGCCGGCTGGAGGGTTCATGGCATTTCAGGGCCTTGGCCGAGAACGCCTGCAAGATCGAGTTCCAGTTGCATTACGAGTTTTCCAGCAAGCTTTTTGAAAAGGTGATCGGGCCGGTGTTCAGCCATATCGCCAATACTTTCGTGGATGCCTTCGTGCGTCGCGCTACCCAGGTTTATGGAGCCAGCCATGGCTGAAATGATCAATGTCGAGGTGTGCTATGCACTTGCCGACAAACAGGCGCTGGTCGGCGTCAAGTTGCCGCAAGGCGCCACCCTGCTGCAGGCGCTGGAAGCCTCCGGTCTGCTCGTCAAGCATCCGGAAATCGATCTCAAGAAAAACAAGTTCGGTGTCTTCGCCAAGCTTTCCAAGCTCGACAGTATCTTGCGCGATCGTGATCGTGTCGAAATCTACCGGCCGCTGATTGCCGACCCGAAAGAAGTGCGCAAGCAGCGCGCCGCCGAAGGCAAGATCATGAAAAAAGGCGCCGGTGATGCCGACGCCCCTGAAGCCTGACCGTTTATTGTTAGCGGCAGATTACTTGTTGCAGGTTTCTGCCATAATTTTTCTTGCCCGTTCGATTTCCTGTTCGCGCAGACTGTTGTCGAGGACTTGGCGCTGACCGCTCTCGTCCGGCGTGGCCAGGGTCTGGCCTGACTCAAGGGCGGCGAGATTGCGCCGGGCACGATCACAGACCTCGCGCTTTTCTGCCGCGGCGGCCTGGTCCTTGGCATCCTTGTCGGCTTTCTCCTTGGCTTCCTTTTGTCGCTTCTTGAAGTCAAGATCCTTGTCTGCCGAGGTTTGGGGAGGGGTGGCTGATTTGCTGGTGTCTGGTATAGGCGTAGTAACTGGCGGTACAGCTTCGCCGATTTGTGTTGATCTGGCTGAGGCTGGTGGCGGCGTATCGGAGATCACGGTGCGCCCGTTCTTGTCCTTCCACTGATAGGTCTGGGCCTGGGCAGAAACGGCGGCAACGGTCGACATGACGCAAAGGGCAAAAATGAGCGGAGATTTCATGGTGGTCTGGGTTTCCGTTGGTTTTCTGTATAATACGATTTTGTGACCTTGGATTAAAGGCTAAAGGCCATGCGACTGCTGCAAAAAGCCCTCACTTTCGACGACGTCCTGCTCGTCCCCGCTCATTCCCAAATTCTGCCCCGCGACGTCAGTCTGGCAACACGCCTGACCCGCAATATCACCCTGAACCTGCCGCTGCTGTCGGCTGCGATGGATACCGTGACGGAAGGTCGTCTCGCCATTGCTTTGGCTCAGGAAGGCGGCATCGGTATCATTCACAAGAACCTTTCTCCCAAGGCCCAGGCGGCCGAAGTGGCCAAGGTCAAGCGCTTTGAATCCGGCATCCTGCGCGACCCGATCACGGTTTCGCCGCTGATGACGGTGCGCGACGTGATCGAGATCACCCGTCAGCACAAGATTTCCGGTCTGCCGGTGATCGACAAGGCCGGCAAGGTGGTCGGTATCGTTACCAACCGAGATCTACGTTTTGAAACCAATCTGGACCAGCAGGTCCGGATGATCATGACGCCGCGCAAGCGCCTGGTCACGGTCAATGAAGAAGCCAGCGTCGAAGACGCCAAGGAATTGATCCGCAAGCATCGCCTCGAGCGCGTGCTGGTGATCGATGACCAGTACCACCTGCGTGGTCTGATCACTGTCAAGGACATCCTGAAGTCCACCGAACATCCGCTCGCCAACAAGGATGCAACCGGCCGTCTGCGCGCCGGTGCCGCCGTTGGTGTCGGTGCCGGTACCGAAGAGCGCGTCGAGGCACTGGCTGAAGCCGGTGTCGACGTGATCGTCGTCGATACGGCGCACGGTCACTCGCAGGGCGTGCTCGACCGTGTCCAGTGGGTCAAGCGCAATTTCCCGCAGATCGAAGTCATTGGCGGCAATATCGCCACGGCCGATGCGGCCCGCGCCCTGGTTGATATGGGTGCCGACGGCGTCAAGGTCGGTATCGGCCCGGGTTCGATCTGCACGACGCGTATCGTTGCCGGTGTCGGTGTGCCGCAGATCACCGCCATCCAGAATGTTTCCGACGCCCTCAAGGGCACCGGCGTGCCGATGATTGCCGACGGCGGCATCCGCTACTCCGGCGACATCGCCAAGGCGATCGCCGCCGGTGCCGACACGGTCATGCTCGGCGGCCTGTTCGCCGGCACCGAAGAAGCGCCGGGCGAGGTCGAACTGTTCCAGGGGCGTTCCTACAAATCGTATCGCGGCATGGGTTCGCTCGGCGCGATGCAGGCCGGTTCGTCGGATCGCTACTTCCAGGAAAACACCAACAACGTCGACAAGTTCGTGCCGGAAGGTATCGAAGGTCGTGTGCCCTACAAGGGCTCGGTGCTCGCCGTGATCCACCAGCTGGTCGGTGGCCTGCGTTCCTCGATGGGTTATCTCGGCAGCCCGACGATTGCGCACATGCATGACAACGCCTGTTTCGTCGAAATCACCTCGGCCGGCATCCGCGAATCTCACGTTCACGACGTGCAGATCACCAAGGAAGCGCCGAACTACCACCTCGACTGATTCTTTCCGTGTTACTGAGGGCGGCTCCCGGAGCCGCCCTTTTTATTCAAGGTTTTGAAAATGGCTCACCAGAAAATCCTCATCCTCGATTTCGGTTCGCAAGTGACTCAGCTGATCGCCCGTCGCGTGCGCGAAGCCAAGGTGTTCTGCGAAATCCACCCGTACGACGTGTCGGAAGACTTCATCCGCAGCTATGGCGCGCAGGGCATCATCCTGTCCGGCGGCCCGAGTTCGGTGACCGAAGGCGATACGCCGCGGGCGCCGGAGGTGGTGTTCAATCTGGGGATTCCGGTACTCGGCATCTGCTACGGCATGCAGACCATGGCGCAGCAACTGGGTGGCAAGGTGATGACTGCCGAAGCGGCCGGCAAGGCGCGTGAGTTCGGTTACTCGGAAGTCCGTGCCCACGGCCATACGGCGCTGTTGAAGGATATTGCCGACTTCACCACGGCCGAAGGCCACGGCATGCTGAAGGTCTGGATGAGCCACGGCGACTCCGTGATGGAATTGCCCGCCGGTTTCAAGACCATGGCTTCGACGCCGTCCTGCCCGATCGCCGGCATGGCCGACGAGAGCCGCAAGTTCTACGCCGTGCAGTTCCACCCGGAAGTCACGCATACCGTGCAGGGCCGTGCCATTCTCGAAAGCTTCGTGCATGGCATCTGCGGTTGCGGTACCGACTGGGTGATGGGCGATTACATCGCCGAAGCCGTTGCCTCCATCCGCGCCCAGGTCGGCACGGATGACGTCATTCTCGGCCTGTCCGGCGGCGTCGACTCTTCGGTTGCCGCCGCGCTCATCCACCGCGCCATCGGCGACCAGCTGACCTGCGTCTTTGTCGATCACGGCCTGCTGCGCCTCAACGAAGGCGACATGGTGATGGACATGTTCGCGCGCAATCTCGGCGTCAAGGTGATCCGCGTTGACGCGGTCGACGCCTTCATGGGCAAGCTTTCCGGCGTCTCCGATCCGGAACAGAAGCGCAAGATCATCGGCAAGGAATTCGTCGAAGTCTTCCAGGCCGAGTCGAAGAAGCTGGTCTCCGCCAAGTGGCTGGCCCAGGGCACGATCTACCCGGACGTGATCGAATCAGCCGGCAAGGGCAAGAAGGGCGCCCACACCATCAAGAGCCACCACAACGTCGGCGGTCTGCCGGAAGATATGCATCTGAAGCTGCTTGAGCCGCTGCGCGAGCTGTTCAAGGACGAAGTCCGCGAACTCGGCGTGGCGCTGGGTTTGCCGCGCGAGATGGTCTATCGCCATCCGTTCCCGGGTCCGGGCCTGGGCGTGCGCATCCTCGGCGAAGTGACGCTGAAGGCGGCGCACCTGCTGCAGCGCGCCGATGCAATCTTCATTGACGAACTGCGTGCTACCGTCGCCACCGAACGTGATGTCGCGGCTGGAGCCTGTACTGAGGCCGACATCGGCAAGACCTGGTACGACCTGACCAGCCAGGCCTTCGCGGTCTTCCTGCCGGTCAAGAGCGTCGGCGTGATGGGCGATGGCCGCACCTACGAGAATGTCGTCGCACTGCGCGCCGTGGTCACCAGCGACTTCATGACCGCGCACTGGGCGCACCTGCCGTACGAACTGCTTGGGCGGGTGTCCAATCGGGTAATCAATGAAGTGCGCGGTCTGAACCGTGTCGTGTACGATGTGTCAGGCAAACCGCCGGCCACCATCGAGTGGGAATGAGCGAAGCGTTCGAACCTTTCTTCGAGACGGACGTCGCCGAACCGGTCAACGGTCTCGGCGACGAGTATTTCATGCGCGAGGCGATTTCGCTGGCGCGTGCTGCCGAATGCCTGGGCGAAGTGCCGGTTGGCGCCGTCGTTGTGCTCAACGGCCAGATCGTCGGGCGCGGCTTCAATTCGCCGATCGGTGAAAGCGATCCGACGGCGCATGCCGAAATCGCCGCCTTGCGCGATGCGGCGCGGGCTTTGGGCAATTACCGCCTGCCGGGTTGCGAGCTTTACGTGACCCTGGAACCTTGCGCGATGTGCGCTGGCGCCATCATGCATGCCCGCATCAGCCGCGTCATTTATGGCGCGCGCGATGCCAAGACCGGCGTGCATGGCAGCGTTGTCGACCTGTTCGGCGTCGAGCGCCTGAATCATCATGCGACGGTCGAAGGCGGCGTTCTCGCGGCCGAGTGCAGCAGCATGCTGTCGCAGTTCTTTGCCGGTCGACGCAAGAAATAAGCATGAAACTGCTGGTTTCCGTCGCACGCCAAAGGCTGACGCTGTTCGCCGACAACGGCGAGGTTTTGCACGAATATCCGGTGTCGACCGCTGGCGCCGGAGTCGGTGAGGTATCCGGTAGTTTCCAGACGCCGCGCGGTCAACACCTGATTCGCGCCAAAATCGGTGCCGGCCAGCCGGCAAATACGGTCTTCGTGCGGCGTCGACCGACCGGCGAAATCTGGACACAGGAGTTGGCCGAGCAGTTTCCCGGCCGCGACTGGATCCTGACCCGCATCCTCTGGCTGTCGGGCTGCGAAGCCGGGCGCAACCGGCACGGCTGCGTCGACACCATGCGCCGCTACATCTATATCCACGGCACGCCCGACGTCACCGACATGACGACGCCCGGCTCGCACGGCTGCGTGCGCATGCGCAACGCCGACCTGATCGAGTTGTTCGATCGGGTGCCGTGCTACACGCCGGTGGAAATCACCGAAGACTGAAGCAGCTCGCCGTTCGGCCCGAAGCTGCGTTCGTGCAGGCGAAAGCTGCCGGCGCAGTCCTGTCTGACCACGGTCGAGGCGCGCGTGCCGTAGCTGGCCGATTGCACGAAAACGGCGGATAACAGGCGTTCCCATTCGAGCGGCACGCCGGTCTGCGGCAGCTTGTCGTCGGCGACGATCTCGCTATCGGTCAACAGCGAAAAAAAGGCATTTTCGTCGGGCAGCGTTACCAGTGCCTGCGCGAAACCGGCGCGCGCCTTCTCTAGTTTTGGCCACGGGCTGTCCAGGCGATGGTTCGACAGGCCGTAAATGCCGGGCGCGAGCACGCGCGGTGCGTCGTCACGGTTCGAGGTATAGACCAGTTCCTCGCCATCGCTGAGCAGAAGGTTGTAGCCGGAATAGGCTGCACTATCGATTTGCGTTGCGTAGTCGAGCGCCGATTCGCTGCCGAGCAGGAAGTTGTGCGTCAGTTCGCCGCGCGAGCGCGCGCCCTTGGCCATTCCGGGTTCGCGCACATTGGTCACGGCCGCCAGGCGACCGCCGGCGCTGACCGCGAGCCAGGTGCCGCCGGCTTCAAGATCGCGGCCGCCGACGATCTGTGGTGCATCCGGCCAGCGCGCCGCGGCGGCTGTTGGCCGGGCATGGAACTCGTCGCGGTTGGCGGCAAGCAGCAGCGGGTAAGCCGCATGCACCCGCCAGCCGACGACGATCAGGCACATTTTTGCCCTTTTTTACGGGTTGACCGCTACCGCTTCAACTTGCGGGCCTTCGCGCGATTCGAGATGCACGTTGTCGGCAAAGTTGGACTGGACGACGGCGAGGGCGGCAAAACCGCCGCTCGGTGCCGGCGCGACGGTCATTACCGTGCCGCAGGGCTGGTCGGGATTGTCCGGCGAGAACAGCGGGTCGCCGGCCTTGAGCGCGTGCGCGCTGCGCAGGCGGAAGAGGTGGCGCTTGACCTTGCCCAGGTACTGCGTGCGGGCAACGATTTCCTGGCCCGGATAGCAGCCCTTCTGAAAACTGACGCCGCCGATTTTTTCGAAGTCGGCCATCTGCGGCACGAATTCTTCCTTGGTCGCCAGCGTGACCAGCGGATAAGCGGCTTCGACATCCAGCCAGCGCCAGACCGGCACACCAACCGGGCGGGCCTTGACGGTGAGCGTCTGCCACAGGCTTGCCATGGCATCCTGCGGCGCAACGATCACGAAACGCGAAGCGTCAAGGCGGATCACCGTATTGCCTGCCTCTTGTGCCGTAGTCATCGCTTCGGCCGGGCAGGGCAGGCCGGCATCGGCCAGCGCTTCCGCTGCCTGCGGGCCGGCAACACCGAGCAGCACCGTGCTGTCGGTAAGCGCCGTCAGCTTGACCTTGGCGCGCAGCACGAACATCTGCAGGCGCTTCTGGGTTGCTTCCTGCAAGTCGGCGGCCAGCGCCAGCTGATAGCTGTCACCCTTGCGCCAGGCGAGGAAACTCGCCTGCAAACGGCCCTTGGCCGTACACCAGCCGCTGTGCTGCGCCTTGCCTTCAGCCAGGTGATTGATGTCGCTGGTCAATTGGCTGTGCAGATAAGTCTTGGCATCGTCGCCGCTGACTTCGATCAGGCCGAGATGGGTCAGCGGCGTGATGATTGTCTGCTTGGTGGCTGCCTGCAATTCGCCAGCAGCATCGCCAAAGTTGAGAAGATCGGAAGATGCGCTGTCGAAGTTGCCTTCGGCGGCTTCGAGAAAACTGCGCCAGTTGGGGTTCATGAGGGCTCCTGAGGGGTTTGGGATATTATATCGCCCGTTTAAACGTGCTCGTTTCACACGGGCAAGACCGGCCTGCAACCATCGAGTTCCCGTGCGCTTCCTAATTAAAGCATTTTTTCTGGTTTTCCTGCTCCTGGCCGCATCGGCCGCCGGCATCTGGTACTGGGCCAACCAGCCCCTGACACTCAAAACCTCGCCCCTCGATTTTCGCGTGACGCCGGGCAGCAGCCTGCGCGCGGCGATCGGACAGATGCGCGACGCCGGCATCACGGTCGAGCCGAATCTGCTGGCCGGGCTGGCCCGTCTGCAAAAGGCTGAAACGGGGATCAAGGCCGGCAGCTACTCGGCCAGCAACGGCGTTACGCCCTTGCAACTGCTCACCAAGCTGACCCGGGGTGAAACCACGCTGGGCAACCTGACGCTGGTCGAGGGCTGGACTTTCCGCCAGTGGCGCGCCCGTCTCGACCGGCATCCAGACCTGCAGCACCTGAGCAGCGGTCTGTCCGAAGCGCAGCTCGCCGAACAGCTCGGCATTGCCGGCGGTGTGCTCGACGGCCGCCTGTTTCCCGATACCTACATGTTCGACAAGCAGTCGAGTGACCTCGAGTTGCTCGCCCGCGCCGTGCGTGCGATGCAGGCCAGGCTGGACAGCGAATGGCCGCGGCGCGATGCCGGCCTGCCGTACCGGACGCCAGATGAAGCGCTGATCATGGCATCCATCATCGAAAAGGAAACCGGGCGCGAGAGCGACCGGACAAAAGTGGCCGCCGTATTCGTCAACCGCCTGCGCAAGGGCATGCTGCTGCAGACCGATCCGACGGTGATCTACGGCCTTGGCGAAGGCTTCGACGGCAACCTGCGCAAGCGCGACCTGCTCGAAGACACGCCGTACAATACCTACCGTCGGCCGGGTCTGCCGCCGACACCGATCGCCATGCCCGGCCTGGCTTCGCTGCAGGCGGCATTGCATCCGGCGCCAAGCGACGTGCTTTATTTTGTCGCACGCGGCGACGGCAGCAGCGAATTTTCGCGTACGCTCGACGAACACAATCGTGCAGTTAACAAATATCAAAGGGGAGGAAAGTGAAAGGTAAATTCATCACTTTCGAAGGCATCGACGGTGCCGGCAAGAGCAGCCATGTCGAATGGCTGGCCGAATGGCTGCGGGCGCAGGGAAAAACGGTTCAGGTAACACGTGAACCGGGCGGCACCGAGCTTGGTGAAAAGCTGCGTGCTCTGCTGCTCAATGACCCGATGCATCTGGAAACCGAAACGCTGCTGATGTTTGCGGCGCGACGCGAACACCTGGCGCAGTTGATCGAACCGGCGCTGGCGCGTGGCGAATGGGTGATCTGCGACCGTTTCAGCGATGCCACCTACGCCTATCAGGGCGGCGGGCGCGGCCTGGATCGTAGCAAGTTCCTGACCCTTGAACATTGGGTGCATGAGCATGTGCAGCCGGACCTGACGCTGCTTTTCGATCTGCCGCTCGATGTGGCGCGTGAACGTATCGCGCTGGCCAGCCGGGTGCTGGATCGCTTCGAGCAGGAACGTGCCGACTTTCATGAGCGGGTGCGCCAGGCTTATATCGAGCGCGCTCATGCCAATCCGTCGCGCATTCGGGTTGTTGACGCCAATCACAGCCGGGAAGATATTCGTAAAACACTTGAACAAATCGTCACAACGAATTGTTTATGAACGTTATTGATCTTCACAGCAAAGTCTGGGCTGGACTGCAGGCGCGTCGCCAGCAGTTGCCGCATTCCTTGTTGCTGGTCGGCCAGAAAGGTACGGGAAAGTACGATCTCGCGCGCCTGTTTGCCGCCAGCCTCCTGTGCGAACAGCCGCAGGGCAACGGTCAGGCCTGTGGCAAATGCCTGGCTTGCAACTGGTACAGCCAGGGCAACCACCCCGATTTTCGTCTGCTGCAACCGGACGCCTTGTCCGATGAAGGCGAGGTCGAGGACGGCAAGAAAAAGCCGAGCCAGCAGATCACCATCGATCAGGTGCGGGGGCTCGACGACTTCCTGACCATCGGTACGCACCGCGCCGGTTTGCGCATCATTCTGGTCAATCCGGCCGAAGCGATGAATCGCAATACCGCAAACGCACTTCTCAAAACACTTGAAGAACCTGCGCCAGGAACATTGTTTTTATTGATTTCCAATGAACCGTTGCGTCTGCTGCCGACGATACGCAGTCGTTGCCAGGTGGTACCGGTACCGCTGCCGCAAACCAAGGCCGCCGAGAAAGCACTGGCTGAAGCCGGGCTTGCCGACGCCGGGCGCTGGCTGGCGCTGGCCGGTGGTTCGCCGGGGCTGGCGCTGGAGTTGTCGGCATCCGGGCAGGGCGCCTGGCTGGAAATGCTGATCAAACGCCTGTCGACCGGCAGGAATGCCGATGCGCTCGGCATAGCAGCCGAACTGGAAAAGGTCATCAAGGACAGCAAGGGCAAGCTGCTGCTCAAGACCGTTGTTGAAGCCCTGCAAAAATGGCTGGTCGATTTGACGATGGCCCGCAACGGCTTGCCAGTGCGATATTTTCTGCCGCAGCAGGCCACAATATCCGGTCTGGCTGATATGATTCCGGCCGTACGCCTGAACCACGCCTACCGCGACATGATTAAACGCCGCCAGGAAGCAGAGCAACCGCTCAACGCAAAACTTTTTCTGGAAGGTGTTTTTCTGGACTATCGAGCCCTGTTTGCCAATTGATCAACGATGAGTGAAGCCAAATCCGCCCCGCAGCGCCCGAGCGTTCTCTCGCTGAACATCAACTCGAAATCCGCGCTATACGCTGCGTTCATGCCGCATCTGCGCAGTGGCGGTATCTTCATTCCGACGACGCGCGGCTACAACCTCGGTGACGAAGTCTTCATGCTGCTGTCGCTGATGGATGATCCGGCCAAGCTGCCGATTGCCGGCACCGTCGTCTGGATCACTCCGCCGGGCGCCCAGAATGGCCGGGCGCAGGGCATCGGCGTGCATTTCAACAATGACGAAAGTGGTCAGGAAGCGCGCCGCAAGATCGAGGGCCTGCTCGGCGGCGTCATGCAATCCACCCGTCCGACGCATACGCTTTAAGCGACCCATGCTGGTCGACTCGCATTGCCATCTTGATTTCCCGGATCTGGCGGATCGTCTGCCTGATGTCCTGCAACGCATGCAGGAAAACGGGGTAGGGTGCGCCGTCTGCATTGGCGTCAATCTCGAGGATCACGCCAGGGTCATGGCGGTTGCCGAACAGGACGAGCGGCTGTTTGCCACCGTTGGTGTGCATCCCGAATACACCGATGTCGAGGAGCCGACGGCAGATCGCCTGGTTGAGCTGGCCAGCCATCCCAAGATCATTGCCATTGGCGAAACCGGTCTCGATTATTACTGGCAGAAAGACAAGCCGGAATGGCAGCGCGCCCGTTTTCGCACCCATATCGAAGCCGCCAAACGTTGTGGCAAGCCGCTGGTCGTGCATACCCGCGACTCAGCAGCCGACACGCTGCGCCTGCTGCAGGAAGAGGGCGCTGATACGGTTGGCGGCGTCATGCACTGTTTTACCGAAGACTGGGAAATCGGGCGCCAGGCGCTCGATCTCGGTTTCTATCTGTCGTTTTCCGGCATCGTCACCTTCAAGAATGCCAGCCAGGTAAAGGAAGTTGCGCAGAAATGCCCGCTCGACCGCATTCTGGTCGAAACCGATTCGCCCTATCTGGCGCCGGTGCCGTATCGCGGCAAGCCCAACCAGCCGGCCTATGTCATGCACGTCGCCGAAGAAATCGCCCGTCTGCGCGGCTTGTCAGCCGAACAGCTGGCGGATGCAACGACCGACAACTTCTTCCGCCTCTTCAAACACGCCAAGCGCCCTTGAAAATCATGAAAAAAACGTTGTTGACCGTAGCGGTCGCGCTGTTGCTCCCTGTTTTCGCCCAAGCGGCAACTTATGATGACCTGATCAGCTCCGCCAAGCTCGGTGACACGCGTGAAGTCGCCGCGCTGACCGGGAAGGGGGCTTCGATCGACAGTACCGACATCGACGGCAATACGCTGCTGATGCTTGCCGCTCGGGACGGCCATGCCGAACTGGTCGATTTCCTGATCAAGCAGCGCGCCAAGCTCAACGCCCGCAATGCTTCGGGTGATACTGCGCTGCGCCTGGCTGCTTATTTCGGCCACCGCAAAGTGGTAGAACTGTTGCTGGCGGCTGGCGCCAACGTCAATATGCCGGGCTGGACACCGCTAGCTTATGCCGCATTTGCCGGTCGTCTCGACATTGCCGAATTGCTGATCAAGGCCGGGGCCGACCTGAACTCACCCAGCGAAAATGGCACGACACCGTTGATCGCCGCAGCTCGCGGCGGCCATCGCGAAATCGTCGAACTGCTCCTGAAAAACAAGGCTGATCCGGCGAGAACACTGCAGTCCGGAGAAACGGCACTCGATGTTGCACTCAAGAACCAGAACACCGACATCGGCGACCTGCTGCGGCGAGCTGGCGGCAAGTCCGGACGCTCGGTAAGCATAGAAATTCAGTAAGCTTATGTGAGAGTATGGCGACTCTGTCATATGCCAAACGAGGGGGGAGTAATGAAAAGGGTATTTGGACAAGGCACCGTTGGACTATTGACCGCGCTGGCAATCCTTCCGGGGTTGTCCGGCTGCAACAAGACGATTGACTGGCTGTTCGATGCACCGGCACAAAGCGAAAGCGTCCAGACGAGTGGCAAAACAGAGGCGAGCGTTGAAACCGCCGTGCCGATGAGTGTTGCCGCCAGTCCGGCAGCTGCGGCACCTGTCAGCAAGGCCGCTGAATCAGGCCCGACGACGGAAAGCGAGATTCGCAGCACTCTGAATGCCTGGCGCGACGCCTGGGCAGCCCGTGATGTCGATGCCTACCTGGCGTTCTACACGCCGAACTTCAAGGGACGCGAAGTTGGCCCGGCAAACTGGCAGGCCAGTCGCAAACGCGTTATCGCGCAGGCCGGAAAAATCGAGCTGACGCTGGGCGAGCCGAAAATCGTTGTCGACTCCTTGAATCAGGCAACCGTGACGTTCTCGCAGAACTATCGCTCGCAGATCCGTAGCGACAAGGGCATCAAGAAACTGCAATTGCGGCGTAGCGAAGGACACTGGCTGATCGAGGAAGAATCGTTTTCACCGGCAAAACGCTAAGTCGAAACAAGAACCACCGAAAAGGTGGTTTTTGCGGGATCAAATACACGCATAATTTGTATTATGTTAAGTCGCAGAATATTTTTATGTCCATCGGGTTTTTTGCGAAATAGTCGAATTATTTTGTAAATAGACCTGAAAACGCACCCTGGACTCTTCGCGATAGCACCTTGCCCACTGCCGGCACCACAGACGCAAGAGTTCCACGTCGTATCCATCGGCAATCAAAATGGCCTTATGTTTCGCTATCTGACGATACAACCACCGCCGCCTAGCGCCTTGATGCGGACGAATCGCCCGAAGCTGCCAGTAGTAATTGGCAATCGCACCGAAATGGCTTTTTGTGTCAGCCGGGAAAAGCGAAAACTGAAACACGACCCGATGAAATCAACGCCTTGTAGCTGTTGAAGGACACGAACGACCGCCGCAGCCCCACGACTTATCAAAAATCGAACCGGAACTGGACTGTTCTGGAACCGGAGGCGACGGAAGCGCAGCAACTGACGACTGACGATGAGCGATTGAAGCATCCCTTCGCTGAGCTTCCTCACGACCCGCAAGCCATTCTTTTTGACGACGCAGATCGGCCTGCGCTTGATTATATGAGTGCTGGTCTGTGCTATCTGACCTGGCCACACCTACGCCCGTATAGCCAGCCTCACATGGCGTAGCAGTAATGACCGCCTTACCATTTTCGCCTTTGCATTTGTAAGCGTCAGCGCTGGCCAATTGAGCCGCTAACAACAACAGCAAAAATAGATAGCGCATGCGACCCTCCCGAGATGATGAAACTATCATTTTATACTAGCGAATCCCTTACAGGCCGGGGCTCACCAGCCTAGCGCCCTGATCTATCAGGCCTAGAAAATGAATTACAGCCAGCACCAAAGAGGAAAAAGCGGGTTTGTAGAGGGGTGAGCGGTTTGAGTGCATGGCCTTCGGGGTCGGCTTTGGTCATATGACCCGCTGATCGGTCTAGTCTAGTGCGATCTAACCAGGACGATAGCCGAGGATGCGGAGGGCGTCTATTGCGGCGGCGTCGCCGCAGCACTTGTGACACCGCCCGCGACACTCCCGACGCTAACCATTTAAGGGAGGATCGACAGGAACAGAATCACGCCCCGCCCTGCCCTTGTCAGCAGCGACAACACTCTTTTCAGCCTCACGTTCCCTGCGCTCTTCCTTGGGAATGTCGCAGGTTATGAACCGCTGGAAGCCATCACGCGCAACGTGCAGGCCACAGAAGCCGCGAGGCGTGACGGCGTAGCCCATATCAAGCAAATCCTCGTCAGTGATGCGCGCGCCCTTGTGGCGAAGCTCATAGCGCATATGACGACCGGCACCACGGAACGAAGCGAGAATGAAGGCATCACCATCAATCAACGGCTCTACGCGAGCATCCTTAGAAAAATCGACAGGAGATACAGCGACAGTAGAAACAGGCCTAACCTGAGCACCAGACGACGAAGAAGCCGCGCCGCCGGGGTTTGCAGTAGCCACCGAAGGAGAACCCGGAAAGAGCTTAATGGGAGGGCCAGCAAAGCCCATATAGAGAGCGCCGCACAGTACAGCGAGAAGTAACGCGACGCGAGGCGACTTGAAAAGGTTGAAGCCGTTGGCATTGACGCGGAATGCGCCTGTGGCGGTTGAGTCGTAGAGCTTAAAGACATGGGAAGGAACCTTCTTTTGCTGGATGGTCAGGAAATCAGACTGCGCCTTGCCAGTATCGTCCGCGAGGTGCATCGCCTCAACATAGCGACCAGTCCAACCGATCAGCGCAAGGTCCTTATGCTTGTACGCAGCATCTGCAACAGCCTTAATATCTTCGCGAACCTTTGAATAAGCGGGACAGGTGGCGACTATATCCCAGTTCCAATGTCTGTGTTTATCCCACGCCTGATCCCAGCAGAACGGGCGATCATCGGCGGTAGCTTTGCGCAAGCCGCCCGGATAGTCGAGGGCGCGAATGTCGGCTTCTTTCCAGCGCTTCGGCCAGATGTCTTGCACTTCGTCAACGAAGATAAAGGCACCTTTAGGCACCCAGTGGAACCACTCAGCCCACCGCTTGCGCCCTTCTTCGTCGGTATCGGGAACATTGATTACATCGAAGGTATCCGGCAGGTCTGGAAAGACCTTTAAGGCGCGCTCCCTTGTGACCCCTCGAACGTTGGTAACAATCAAGCGCCCCGCCTTGGCTTCGCGGATGAAGTCATCTGCCATGGCCCCAGCCGTCTTAAATGACCCTGGGGGGCCGTGATGAATTTTAATGGGCATTAGAACCCCGGCAGCATACGGAGAACGAAGCGAGTAGCGCCGCCGCTCACGATGATGCTAACAGCTTCGGGAAAGCGGAAAAATGCAGCGGTAGCCGCAGCATCACCGGGAAGCTGGGAAAAACCGAGTGCGATCTTCGACGCCACATCGAAGCCCTGCAGGATCTGCTGCGCGACACCCCAAGCGAATTCAATGGATGAAATTTGCGCTTTAACCCACCAGATAAGCAGCGTCGACGTGAGGTAAATCGCGGTCTCTTCAAACCAGCCGTATATGCCGAACTGGAAGAAATCCGATACTGAATTTAGGAACTCAAACATTAGGCAGTCACCACGATGATTGCAGCAATGATGGTGGCTGCGAAAACAATAATATCGCCAATGACCGAGAGGCTAGAGGAGTAGTCAGCCACACAAAACGAGATAGTCGCGCCGAGGACAGTGACGGGCGCAGGGCATGGCAACGAGCCGCCGCCAGTGGAGCCGTTATAGCGAAACTGGTTAGACAAAGCGCCGCGAATCTCGGAAAACTTAGCCGATAGTTCAGCCTTCGCCTGTTCTAGCTTGCCGTCCTGATCAGTGCCGTAATTGCCCTTGTCCTTGATGGTGCCTTTTTTGCAGATAGGTGAATCCGGCTCTTTGGCGCACTGGCCGGGCTCGTCACCCGAATTATCGCCACCACCACCGGCACCGCTGGAGGACGACGAACTAGAAATTACATTGCCGTTGGCATCCGTTGTTTTTTCCGTAACGGTTGTGGCACCGGTAACAGGGTCTTTTGTCGTGTTTTTCGTCGTGTTTTTTACGCCGTTGGCATCTTCTTCGCGTTTTTGCGTGTCAGACTCGGCGGGCTTTGCTGCACCCATGGTGCCCTCAGGAACGCAGGCAACCTTGCCGGTAGAAGTGGTGAGCACGCCTTCGCCGGGGTCGCATTTTGGAGCCTTAGGAACAGGAGGAACCTTGGGCGGGGGCTGGTCGCCTTGGGACGACTGAGGGGCATTGGCTTCGCACTTAATTGCATAATATTGAATTTGCATTAAGTCGTGACGATCGGCAGTTCCGCCGGTGTACCAGTCGCCGTTAGGGTTCATTGTGGGATGCGAGACAGGGCCAGTCTGGGAAACCGTACAACCATCCTTGCAGCGATAGCCGTATGGGGATTGCCCCTTGTTGTAGGAAACCCAGAGAAAGTCGTTAGGCTTTTTGTCGCGATCAGCGCAAGGATTAGACGGCTCACACATGCGGACGGTGCCGATCATAGTCGGACCAGTGTAACCAGTTGGACAAACCCACTTTTCGCAAACCCCCGAGACATCCGAGTAACCCGCCGGACAATGCTTGTAAACAACAATAGCGAACTGAACCACCCAATTAGAAACCACAGCATCACGCCAGATGCAGTTACCAGCGGTAATGTCCGAATTAGGAGTAAAAGATAGATACTCGCTAGACCCCGGAGGCTGAAACGCCTTACAAGCCGATATACCACCGGCAAGAGTCAAAGGACCTTCCTGAAATTTACCTTTAGGGAAATAGGCACCGTTATCGGTCACCCAACCATCAACCTTAACGGCTGTTTCCTTTGTCGCGGGAATCGCCGGATCCGCAGCAAACGACGGCGCAGAGAGCAGCGCGAGAACAACGAGAAATAGACGGGCGATCATAGAGAGCCGATCCGAACGCCGATAACAAAGACGGCAACAAGGAGAGCGCCAACAAGGATTGATATCACCGAAACGCCCCGTTTTTTGAAGTGGAAAAAATCAGGACAGCACTCCCAATGCGAGGCAGAGGAAGTGCGCCCTGAATCACCCTTAAATCTTCTTGACGAGGGCGATGATCACGCCGACGACGACCAGACCGGCCACAACAGCAATGACCTTGCCGCCAACGCCTTCACCGCTACCCTGCGCAGTCGTGAGAGCAGCTTCAACCGCAGTGGTATCGACCGCAGCAGCGGCAAGACCAGACATGGCGAAAGCGAAAACGCCAGAGGCGGCAATGGCAACACGGGAACAAGCACGATTGAACATGGTTTTTCTCCTTTAGAGAGGTTGGATAAACCGCGTCGACTGTTCAAGATCGACGCAGCAGGAACTAGACGCGAAGCTTTCGGACTAGAGAAATAAGCAGGCCGACACCGAAACCAGTAGCAAAAATGAGCAGGCCACCCTGCCATGTCTTTTCAAACAGACCAGAATCCCAGCCGAACGCGGCTATTTGGGCAGTCCAATTGACATATTCAGTCGAGGACAGGACGACAGGGCCAGAGCACACCGATGGATCAACGGCAGTCGGAGACAGCACCTGGACACCGGAGACAAGGGCAAGAGAGGTGCAGACGGCCATTACTTGGACCCCGGCTTTACGAAGGGCGCAGGAACGGGATTTTGGAAGGCGTGAATAACAACCTGCCCCTCCGGCTTGCGCTTATATTCGTTGGTGACAGCACCAGCAGCGGAGCGCGGCGGAACGTAGTCCGACACGGGCTTAAGAACCTCTGACGGAGTGACCTTGACCCACTTGCCATAGATGATTTCCATGGCCGTATCAGCGTGAGCAAGACACGGAAAAGAGAAGAGAAGCCAGAGCATCGAGAGATTTAAGCGAGTCATGACGCGGACGCTTCCCACTCGTTGGCCGGCACGAAGAAGGTGTGAACGTCATAGCCCATCGGGCAATCCAGCGTGCCGTCATAGATCGCGCAGTTCATCGACTCCCGTACAACATCAAGAGACTCTGCCCGCGCCGCATGCTTGAGCGAAAAAACGAAGCTCATATTGATGTCGACGAACGAACCGGTCGCCCGGTCCTGTACGACATAAACCCTGCGAACGTCGAGCAGAGACATGATTAAGCGGCCTTTGGCTGCTGCGAAATGGCGCGGAAGGACAGCACTTCATAGCCGTCCGTCGTCAGCTTCAGGCCGAGTTCGGCCATGATCGGAAACGGGAGAGACTTCAGCTTTTGATACTCTTCCGAGGTACCGAACTTGAGGTCAATCGCATCATGGCCAGCTTTGCCGTAGCTGGCCGTATCCTTCTCCGACACCGGCATGGCTACGAAAAGCTTGGTCATGTCGTGATGCTGACCTTCAATTTCGCCCTTGAAGAACTTGGCACCGAGTACCAGACATTGCGTTTTTGCTTCCATTTTTTGAATCTCCATTTGTGCTACCAGACGGCAGCTTGTTCAGAAAGGACAACCGGAAAAACTTGACGGCTAAATTGATGGATGCTTTCAGGAGCCAGCTTGAAGTCGGGCACCTTGAACCACGCCGGAAAGCCATCGCGAACGACTTTTTTCAGGACGTCATCTGCGCCGAACAGATCGACAAGACGACCGATGGACGCACCGCATTGATGGCGGAGCCAGTCAAAGGTGCTATCAACATTGGCTTGTGCAACACGCCGGTTTGTTTCGATGCGTGACTGTTTTTCGCTGATGAACGCAAAGGCCGGATAGGACGCGGCGAGGTACTCACCGGGAGCGAGCAAGCAGTCCAGGGGGATAACGCGGTCGACGTTTTTAAACTCGACCTCAATGCGCACCCAATCACTGTTTTTGTCGCCCAGCTCGCGACCTTTTTCATAGACCCGGCAGAACTTCCCATTTTTACGGTTGCCGATGTTGAGGGTGCGCCCCTTGCCGTTCGGGTGTTTCCAGTTGCCGCGATGCTCACAGTCCGGGTGCATGCCGTGAATGTGGAAAAGGCCGTCCGTATGGTCGCGATCAGCCTTGTCGACGCTGTATGTCTCGCCCGTGAAATCGTCATGGGCGAAGTCGACGCGAGTCAGACGACCACGATCAGCAGTTTCAAGGAAGTTTTTCAGGCGCATTTCCCAGCCTGTTTTGGCCGCTGCCAGCCCGGAACCATTGATTGATACGAGGACGCTACCGCGGTTGCCGCCGTGGCAAACAACGCCCCATGAATCGCCGATATCCCACGAATCGCGGTAGAAGTGCATGCCCTTTCCGCGCTTGCCACGGATACCGAAGCCAAAGATGAATTCAAGTCGGGCCGACATGGCAACCATGACTTCGTAATCCGTCACCGGAACCATGCCGTTTGCACCGTCGAATTCTTCCGACAGTTCGCCGTCGATTTCCACAACACGGCGAGCAGAACGGGAAGTGCTAAGAATGGTCTCTTCACTGAAGGTGAAATTGACCCAATCAACGAAGGCGGAATCCCCACCAAATCCGCGACGCTTGGGGACTTCCTTCAAAACCCCACCCTCAATCACCAGTTTGACGTGCTCTGCCCCTTCGGAACCTTTTTCCCCCCTGTTAGCATGGGGGGGGCATCCGCCGCGCTGCGCGCCCTCCTTCGCGTCGGGCCGCTCCGCGCCGCGGAGCCGGGGAGCATAGGTATGAGCAAGGCGCTGTTGCGAAGCTTTGTTTTGCACGTCTAGTTTTTTGAGGTGAGCCAGATCTGCGCCGAGCGGATCAAAGGCAGTGCGGAAATCATCCGCAGTCATGCGCGATGCAGTCTCGACCAGTTCGGGAGACACAGCTTTCAGCTTGTTACTTTTGCGAATTCGCACAAAACGCCCCTTGTGATATCGTCGACCCATCAACCGAAATTGATAGACAACCAAATTTGATCGCATTTAAGCGCAATCAATTTTGGTTGGTCAATATGGCTAAAGGACTAGAAATGGAACTGCGCGACTACATCGAAGCGGGAATTATTGAAAAAGGCAGCGTTACTGCGTTAGCTGACTATCTCGGCGTTATTCCTAACAATATAACCAACGCAAAGGCCCATCAGCGAGGACTTCCGGCCATGGCATGCGTCAAATTATCGGAACTGCTAAATGTTGAGCTAAAAGCAGTAATAGCAGCGTCGGAACTAGCAACAGAGCGGAAGGAGGAGAAACGCGCTTTCTGGCTCCCTTTTGTCACAAATGCGCAGAATTTCGGGAAAATGGCGAGTTATGCGCTAATTATGGGAATTGTCACAAACTTTGTGACAGCGGCCCCCGCTGAAGCCGCACCAATACTGACTTTCGCCGCTGGGGCGTTTTGTATTATGTAAACTACCGTATATTTCAAGCACGTCCGATTGCGTTCAGGTTTTGTTTCCCTGGCTGATACCATTCGCGAATGAGTCTCTACCAAAAGCTCGCTGCCACTACCGAAAAGCTGATTGCCGACGGCCTGCTCCGGCCTGGTGATCGTTTGCCTTCGATCCGCCAGGTTTGCCGGACGCAGGGATTGAGCCCGATCACCGTGAGCAGTGCCTACCAGTTGCTGGAAAGTCGCGGCCTGGTTGAGGCGCGACCGAAGTCCGGTTACTTCGTGCGTGCCCGCTTTGATCCGCGCCTGCCCGAGCCGAGCATGACGCAGCCCGGCAGCGATTCGACCGGACTGGAAGTGAGCGACTTCATCTTTCGCATTCTCGACAGCAGCAAGGACAGCGCCGTGCTGCCGCTCGGCTCCAGCTTTCCGTCGCCGGCGCTGTTTCCGCTTGCCAAGCTCGGGCGCTCACTGGCCACAGCCGCCCGCCATCTCATGCCACAGGACACGCTCAACGATTTGCCGCCAGGCAATGCCGAACTGCGCCGCCTGCTCGCGTTGCGCTACCTGGCGCACGGCGCCAACGTGGCGCCACAGGAAATCATCATCACCGCCGGTGCCATGGAAGGCATCAATCTCTGCCTGCAGGCGGTGACCAAGCCGGGCGACCTGATCGCGGTCGAGTCGCCGACCTTCTACGCCGGTCTGCAGGCGGCCGAACGCTTGGGTCTCAAGGTCGTCGAGATCCCGACCCATCCGCGCGACGGCCTCAGCCTGGAGGCGCTGGCCGAGGTGCTGGCGCGACATCCGGTCAAGGCCTGCCTATGCATGCTCAATTTCTCGAATCCGTCGGGCAGCCTGATGCCCGATGCGCGCAAAAAGGAGCTGATCGCCCTGCTCCGCCAGCACCAGGTGCCGCTGATCGAGGACGACGTCTATGCCGAGCTGCATTTCGGCGCGCAGCCGCCGCTGTGCAGCAAGGCGCTCGACGATGACGGGCTGGTCATGCATGTTTCATCCTTTTCCAAATGCCTGGCACCGGGCTATCGCATCGGTTGGGTGGCGGCCGGCCGCTACGTCGAGCAGATCCGCCGCCAGAAGCTGACCAGCAGCCTGGCGACCAGCGTGCCGATCCAGATCGGGCTGGCCAATTACCTGAAACAGGGCGGCTACGACAAGCATCTGCGCCAGTTGCGGCAGTGTCTGGCAGCCCAGGCGGCGGCGATGGTCACCAGCGTCGAGCGGCATTTTCCGCCGGGTACCCGCATCGCCCGGCCGCAAGGCGGTTATTTCCTGTGGCTGGAACTGCCGGCCGGCGTCGATGCGCTGGGCGTCCATCGGCAGGCCTTGGCGCACGGCGTCAGTACGGCACCGGGGCCGATCTTTTCCGCCAAGCGCGAGTACGGCAACTTCCTGCGCCTCAATTTTGGGCATCCGGACAATGCGCGGCAAGAGGCCGCCATCGCCCTGCTCGGCCGCCTGGCCGGCGCCGCCAGCCAATCTGTGCCTATATAAAATCTGATATCCTGAATCTGTTGCTGTTTCACCTGCGATGCTCTACTTCGGCTTTGCCATCGCCATACGGGGAAACAGGAAATGGGCCAGCCCGTCAGTAAAATCCGCGCCGCCAAACTCGAGCTTTACCGCAAGCAGGGAAAGATCCACGCCAAGGCCGTCAGCGGCCGTTTCAACCGCCTGCGCTGGCTCTGCGTCGGCCTCACCCAGGCCATCTTCTACGGGGCCTGCTGGCTGAACTGGCCGGCCAACGGTCAACTGCGCCAGGCCGTGCATTTTGATATCGCGCACGAAAAACTCTACCTGTTCGGCCTTGTCCTCTGGCCGCAGGATGCGCTGCTGCTCGCCCTCGTCCTGCTCATCGCGGCGACCGGGTTGTTTCTGACCACGGCGCTGGCCGGCCGCCTGTTCTGCGGCTTCGTCTGCCCGCAGACGGTCTATACCAGCATGTTCACGTGGATCGAGGCGCGCGTCGAGGGCGACCACCTGGCGCGCCTGCAACTCGACCGCGGCCCGCTCACCTTGAACAAGATTGTCCGCAAAACGCTCAAGCACGCTCTCTGGGCGGCGCTGGCGGCGTGGACGGCAATCACCTTCGTCGGCTATTTCACACCGATCCGCGAGTTGCTGCCGACCCTGGCCGGCTGGCAGGTCGGTCCCTGGGAAGGTTTCTGGCTGATCTTCTACGCTGCCTTCACGTACGTCCAGGCCGGCCTGGCGCGCGAGGCGGTGTGCCAGCACATGTGCCCGTATTCGCGCTTCCAGGGCGTCATGTTCGACCCGGCAACGCGCAGCGTAGCCTACGACAACGGGCGCGGCGAACCGCGCAGCAGCCAGCGGCGCAGTTCCCCGGCCGGCGATTGCATCGATTGCGGCATCTGCGTCCAGGTCTGCCCGACCGGCATCGACATCCGCGACGGCCTGCAATACGCCTGCATCAACTGCGGCCTGTGCATCGATGCCTGCGATCAGGTGATGACGCGGATCGGCGCACCGACCGGGCTGATCCGCTTCGCCTCGGAAAACGAACTTGCCGCCGTGCCGCGCCGCCAGGCCTGGTTCCGGCGTCCGCGCGTCGTCGCCTATGCGGCGCTGCTACTGGTTTTTGCCTTGCTGGGCGGGTGGACCGTCAGCCGCCATGCCGAGCTGCGTTTCGACGTGCTGCGCGACCGCGGCGTGCTTGCCCGCGAGACGGCCGACGGGCGCATCGAGAACGCCTACACTTTGCAGGTCATGAATCTGTCCGAGGAAGCACAGGAATTCGCTGTCGCTGTCGCCGTCGTCGGCGATGCCGCGCTGCAAATCGTCGGGGCCAATACGGTCAGCGCCGCACCGGGCAGCATCGCGCCGCTGCAAGTCACCGTCTCGGCGCCGGCTGATGCTTTGCCGACAGGGACGCACGCGCTGCGCTTGCGGGTCTTTTCACCGCGCAATCCGGCACTGCAGGCTGAAGAAGCGAGTACTTTCCGCATGCCTTGAACTACCCGCCCGGCCGATGGCGGGGCGGTCCCGATTGACGTCGGAAAGCGGCTAACAGAGAGTTTTCAGCCTGCCGCCGGAATGTCATCAACGCTCGGGCGGTGTTGCTCGGACAGGTATCGCAACAAAGTCTCGTACAGCCTCTCGGGATCCACCGGCTTGCTGATGTGATCGTTCATGCCTGCTTCGATGCAGGCATGACGGTCCTCCTCGAAGGCATTGGCAGTCATCGCCAGGATCGGAGTGGCGGCGTGGCCCGGCAGGGTTCGAATGGCTCGCGTGGCATCAATGCCATTCAGGTTGGGCATCTGCATATCCATCAGGATCAAGGCGTAAGTGTTTAGTCGAGCCAGTTCCAAGGCCTGTTGCCCGTCCACCGCAAGATCAACAACCAGGCCCGCTTCTTCCAGCAGGCTGCAGGACACCTCCTGATTGATCGGCTCATCTTCAGCGAGCAGCACACAGGTGCCGGCAAATGAGGCCTGCAGGCTGGCCAGGGCTGTTTCGCCAGCACGTATTGCAATCGGTCTGGCGAGGCTCCGGCTCTTGTCCAGGCGAAGCGTGCACCAGAAGGTGCTGCCGATACCGGGCTCGCTTTCGACGCCCGCCTCACCCTTCATGAGCATGGCCAGGCGCTTGCTGATCGCCAGACCCAGCCCGGTTCCACCGTATTTTCGAGTCATCGAGCCATCGGCTTGTTCAAACTCCTTGAACAGGCGCTTTTGATCTTCTTCGGCAATCCCTATCCCGGTATCGACAACCTCAATGCGCAGCAGCACGTCATCCGGCGTTTCCCCTTGCGAGCGGACCCGCACCGTGATCGAGCCATGCTCGGTGAACTTGACGGCATTGGCGGTGTAATTGAGCAGGATCTGGCCCAGGCGTACCGGATCACCACGCAGCTGAAGTCCGGCAATTTCCTCGGGCAGGTCGATCTGCAGTGCGAGCCCCTTGGCGCGGACCTTGTGCTCAATCAGGCTGGTGATGTTTTCCAGCACCTCGCCGAGCAAAAAGTCGTTCTTTTCCAGCGTCAACCGCTCAGCCTCGATCTTGGAGATATCGAGGATGTCATTGATGATGGCAAGCAGATGCCGTGAGGCGCCTTCAATCTTGCCCAACTGGTCGCGGAGCCCGGGATCCTCGGTACGCCTGAGCGCCATGCCGGTCATACCCATGATGGCATTCATCGGGGTCCGAAACTCGTGACTCATGTTGGCAAGGAAAGTGCTCTTGGCGAGGCTGGCAGCCTTCGTCGCATCCAGGGCTTGCCCGAGTTCGCGCGTTCGCTCGGCGACCTGTTCCTCCAGCCTGGCCTGGTGTTGTTCGAGTTCTGCCTTGGCACGTACGTTTTCGGTGATATCGATACCGACACCGATCAGGACCACCCCTTCACTGCGCTCAAAGCGATAACCGTTGAAAAAATAAGGCGCCCGCTTGCCGTCCTTGGCGACAAGAACCGCATCGATGGAGGAGGATCCCGCGGAAAAAACTTCAATGACGGCTTTTTCAATCCGGTCTTTATCTTGTCCATCAAAGAAATCGAGTGGATGCGATTGAGCAATCTCGGCAGCAGAAAGCCCGACAAAGTTCTCAAAGTTCCGATTCCACATCAGGAAGCGACCGGCGCTGTCAAAAACATAAAAAACACCGGGAATCGATTCAATAATCCGGCCTTGCTCATCCTCCAGGCGCTGCTTGTCGGTACTGGCAGCTTTCAGTACGGCAACGGCACGCTGAATTTCGGCAACTTCGTCTTCGTGCACCGGCTCGGGAAGCTCCGTATCGAGCTTGCCTTGCGCAATTTCGACAATGGCATTGGTCACTTGCAACAGCGGATTGATCACCCGCCAGCGAATCATCAGGAAGAGAATACCCACCAGCATCAAGGTGAGCGCACCGACCACGGCAACAACGATCAGGCTCTCGAGTGCGGCGGCATGCCGTTCCTTGGCCCGCTCGAGGGCGGTTTGCATCATGGCGTCCCGCAACAGAACGACGGACTTCATGTAGGGAACGTAACGTGCGGCAAAATCGGCGGTACTCAAGCCGTAGGGACGCCCCTCGCGGCTGGCCGCCTCGACCTGATCGACAAAGCTCAGCCCCTTCTGAAAATAGTCCTCCTCCATCGTGTCGAAGGCATTTTTCTGGAGCGGTTGCGCCTTCAACTGCTGCGTATGCACTTCTATAAGATCATGCAACTGCGCGATTCGACCACGCAGGATGTTGATTTTTTGCTGCTCGGCCAAGGTCAGCGGCTTTTGCTCGGTGAGGGCTGCCGTGAATTGCGAGCCGAGTCGGCCGGCGTATTCCCGGAGTTCGACGGCATACATCGCACCCAAAATCGCCGGCTCAACCCCCGGATCAATATCGATGGCGGTCCGCGCCAACTCTGCCGTGAGCTGGATCAACCCGGGAATGACAGCAAACATCTGGTTGACCGCCTGGGTGACCAGATCGGCCGATCTCTGCGGCCGCGGCATGGCAGAAACCTGCTCGACAACATGGCGGGCCTTATCGAGCTGGTCAATCACGGTCGACATATCTGCGGCCATGGGACAGCCGGGCGGACATGATTGCCCGCGAATGGCTGCCATGAAATTCTGCAAGGCCTGATCCGTCACCAGGCGAGCCTTGTCCAAACGTTCCCGTTTCGCCGCAGCAGGCGGGTCGCCATCGCCCAGGACGCCGTTGGAAGGACCGCGTTCGAACGAGGCCTTTTCGGCTGCGATCATGCCCTTGTAGGCAACCTCGGTCACCCAGAGGCCCTCGCCGGTCGTGTTGAAGGTTTTCCATTCAACAAACAAAAACCGGGACAACATGGCGCCGATCAGAATGACCAGAACGCCAGTGGCAATGGCACTCAGCGTGGAAATACGGAGGTTGAAGGCGTTGCGGGGCAATACCGATCCTGTCAGTCAGAAAATAGCGAAACAGTGCCAGCTCTCTCGGATTTTTCGTCATCGCGAGAGACATAAAAGTCTCTCGATCAGCGCCCGCCTTTCCGTTCGGGCGCATTCGGGGGCTTGCAAGGGCCACCATGATACCGTACGCAGCATCTTGGCCGGTGCGCCGGCGCATGGCCGGCACAGCTCGGCTTGACCCGCTTGCCACGCGAAAAGATCGCTGCAGCCTCCAGTTTTCAGGTATTTCCGGGAGTTGACCGGGTGGAAGACCAGCGTCTTCCTGTTGCCAACCTGCAACCCGTTGTCACACTTGAACCACATTTCAAGCCGATCCGATTCCTTATACTGCCCGGCATTATCATTTCCGGCAAATTGCTCCTGATCGCCATGCATCAGACCGACACCCCTGCCATTTCGCCCAAGCTCACGATGAAAAAACCCATCAGCTGGCTGCTGCTCGCAGCAATCTCCTCCTCGGCCCTGGCGCTGGAACTGGCGCCACTACCGCAGCAGCCCGGCGCAGTAGCGGTCACTTCGGAACTGGTTTCCCGCTTTCACTACCGGGAAAACCAGCTCGACGATGCGTTGTCGGGGCAGATATTCGACCGCTACCTGAAGGCGCTGGATGGCGAGAAATATTTTTTCGACCGCAACGACATCGACCGCCTGGCGCCCTTGCGCACGCGCCTGGATGACGCCATCCGGAATCAGGATCTCGCTCCGGCATTCGGTATTTTCAATCTCTACACCCAACGGGTCGCTGAACGTTATGTCTATGCTCGCGCCCTGCTCAAATCCGGTTTTGACTTCGGGCGGGACGAAAGTCTCGTACTGTCGCGAGAAAAGCTCGACTGGCCGGTATCGGCTGCCGAAGCCGACGACCTGTGGCGCAAGCGCGTAAAAAATGACTGGTTGCGCCTGAAACTGGCGGGCAAGGACGACAAGGCGATAGCCGAAACCCTGGACAAGCGTTACGAAGCATCCATCAAGCGCGTTGGCCGGTTGAAGAGTGAAGATGCGTTCCAGATCTTCATGAACGCCTACACCATGGCGGTCGAACCGCACACCAACTACCTGGGACCGAGTGCGACCGAGAACTTCGACATCTCGATGCGCCTGTCGCTGTTCGGGATCGGCGCCGTGCTGCAGGAGCGCGATGAATACACGACCATCCGCGAATTGATGGCCGGCGGCCCGGCTGCCGGATCGGGGCAGCTCAAGGTCGGCGACCGCATCGTCGGCGTCGGCCAGGGCGCCAACGGCCCGCTGGTCGATGTGACCGGCTGGCGTCTCGACGACACCGTGCGCCTGATCCGCGGCGAAGCAGACAGCGTCGTCGTGCTCGACATCCTGCCGGCCGCGGCCGGTGCCGCCGAAAAACACAAGCTGATCCAGCTGACCCGCAAGAAAATCAGCCTGGAAGAGCAGGCCGCGAAAAAATCGATCATTCCGGTCAGCGATGGGGGCATCACCCGGCGCATCGGGGTCATCGCCCTGCCCTCCTTCTACCAGGACTTCGAAGCCCGGCAGAAGGGCGAGCGCAATTTCAAAAGCGCCACCCGCGATGTCGAGCGCATCCTCGGCGAGCTGAAAAAGGAGAAGGTCGATAGCGTCCTGATCGACCTGCGCGGCAATGGCGGCGGCTCGCTGGTCGAGGCGGTCGAACTGACCGGCCTGTTCATCGACACCGGCCCCGTCGTGCAACAGCGCAATGCCAAGGGCGAGATCAGCGTCGCCAAGGATACCAAGGCCGGCAGCGCCTGGGATGGGCCGCTCGGCGTGCTGATCAATCGCGACTCGGCTTCCGCTTCGGAAATTTTCGCGGCCGCCATCCAGGATTACGGGCGCGGCCTGATCATCGGCGAACCGAGCTTTGGCAAGGGTACGGTACAGACCATGATCGATCTTGACCGCCTGGCCCGCCAGGACAGGCCGCTGTACGGCGAACTGAAAATGACCATCGCGCAATTCTTCCGCATTGACGGTGGAACCACCCAATTACGGGGCGTGACCCCGGACATCGCCTTTCCGTTTGACGATGATGCCGACAGCCAGCGCGAGGCAGCCTTCGAGAACGCCCTGCCCTGGATCAGGATTGCTCCCGCGGCATATACGGTGCAGGGCGACCTGAACAACGAACTGGGCGCGCTGCGCAGCCGCCACGAAGTACGCATCAGGCAGGACCGCGAATTCGTCGCATTGCAGGAAGACATCGCCGAAATTGCCCGCCAGCGCAAAAGCAATAGCCTTTCTCTGAACGAAGCGGAACGCCGGCGCTTGCGCGATGCCCAGGAAGCCCGGGCGGCGAAGCAGGAAGTGCGCAACGCGGCAGCAAAATCCCAGGGCAAACGTGCCGCGAGCAAGCTGGGCGCCTTCAGCGACGATGGCCTGCAAGCCGATGAACGCCCGCTCAGCCAGGATATTGCCGAAGCCGACGAACGCAAGAAGGCCCCGGGTCCCCTGCTGAACGAGGCGGCGCGCATCCTCGGCGACGAGGTCGGCTTGCGCAAGTCGGCGGATTTTCTTGCCGAGAAAACCGGCAAAACAGCACAGGTGCATTAAACCGCGCCAAGACCGCTACCAGGGCAACTCCGCCTGTATTGCGACACAAGGATCATCCGCCTGCTCGAGCGGAACCAGGGCACTGACCCGCACGCCGAGCAGCCGGATCTTCTGCTCCAGCGGCACGCGCTTCAGGCATTCGCCGGCGGCCTGGCGGATTTCCGGGCCGCTGCTGATCGCGACCGGCAGGCTCAGGTCGCGCGTCACCGCGTGGAAATCGGCATAACGCAGCTTGATGCCGATGGTTCGGCCGGCGTAGCCCTTGCGTTGCAGATCGTCGGCAACGCGCATGCACAAGGCGGTGAAAATCTCCGATAAGGCCGCCCTGTCCTGGCGCGCATGCAGATCCCGCTCGAAGGTGCTTTCCCGGCTGATCGACTTGGGTTCCGATTCGGTGACGACCGGGCGCTCGTCGATGCCGTGCGCGACACGATGCAGCCAGGCGCCGGTACGCTCGCCGAACTTTTCGATCAGGAACCCGAGCGGTGCCGCCGCCAGTTGGCCGATGCTGACAATACCGAGCCGGGCCAGGCGCTCGCTCGCCTTGGGACCGATACCGTTGATCTTCTTGGCGGGCAGCGGCCAGATCCGGCTTGCTACCTCCTCCATGCCGAGAATGGTGATGCCGTCCGGCTTGTCGAGGTCGGAGCAGATTTTTGCCAACAGCTTGTTGGGCGTGATGCCGATCGAGCAGGTCAGGCCGGTGGCGTTGAACACCGCCTGCTTGATACGCCGCGCCAGCGGCTCGCTGGCTTCCGGAATGTCGCTCAGGTCGAGGTAGATCTCGTCGATGCCCCGGTCCTCGATCTTCGGCGCAATGCTTGCCACCGCGGCCTTGAAGCGTCGCGAATAGTCGCGGTAGGCATCGAAATTGGCCGGGAGCAGGATCGCATCCGGGGCAAGCTGCGCCGACTTCATCAGGCCCATGCCGGAAAAAACGCCGAGGGCACGCGCCTCGTAGGTCGAGGTGGTGATGACGCCGCGCCCGACATAATCGCCGAGGCGGGCAAAGCGCTTGCTGCCGTCGGGCTGTTCGACCGGCTGATGCACGTTGCGCCCGCCGACCACCACCGCCTGACCGCGCAGTTCCGGATAGCGCAGCAATTCGACAGAGGCGAAAAACGCGTCCATGTCGAGGTGGGCAATTCGCCGATTACTGTTCATCCACACAGTATAGCGAAATTGCTTACACCCTCGCCGGCCGATTCGGCCTGGGCGCGATGCTGCGTGCGGCAACGCACAGAGAAAAGCAGCCCGGACAAGGATGATTGCGAATACGCAACCACCGACGCGGGCTTGGCCACGCCGTCGATCCACATCGAAGGGGTGCCCTGATCCGCACCGCCCACGGAGACTTTCATGTCACATTCCCGCCTGCTGCTTCCCCCGATATTCCTCGCCCTTTCCCTGAGCCTGTTCTCCCTGCCGGTGATCGCCGATGTCGTTTGCGGCCCGATGCAGGACCATGGCTTTGCCAGCGACTACGGTGCCCAGCGCATGGCGCAACGGCAGCAAAAGCTGCATGCAGCACTGAAACTCGACAGCACGCAGGAAAGCGCTTGGAAAGAGCTGCTTGAGTCCGAGAACGGAATGCGCCGGCAAAGTAGCCGCAATATCGACGGCTGGGCCAGGCTGAGCACCGTGGAGCGGGCCGAACGCATGCAGGAAAGCCTGCAATCCCGGCTGCAGGCAATGCGCGAACATCTCGTCGTCCTCAAGGCCTTCTATGGCGGTTTGAGTGTCGAGCAGAAAAAGATCTTCGATGACTTTCACGTCACCCCTAGCCACCGTCCGCGCGCCAAGCCCATGCCCCAGGCACCGAGAGCGGAAGCGAGTGCGCCTTGAAGAGGAAATTCCTGCGCAGCGCGAGCCTGATCCTGCTCGGCCTGGCGGTCAACCCCGCAAAAGCAGCCGAAACCGGCGCCGACTGTGCCGCCCGCAGCGACGACGCGCAACGCCTGGCATGCTACGACCGCCAGGCCGGCCGCAGCGCCCCGCCTGGCCCGGTAGCGGCCAGCACGGCCGTGGTGCCACAAGCACTCGATGACCACGACGCCGGCCGCACGCCCTCGGTGATGTCCAAGGTCTGGGAGCTGGGCGCGACAGACAAGCGCGGCAAATTCGTCGTCCGCACCTACCTGCCCAATTTCCTGCTGCCGGTGCATTACACGAGCAACATCAACCGCTCGCCGAGCAGTCCAACCCAGCCGGCCGGCGCCGGCAACCCGGACTACCGCAGCATCGAGGCCAAACTGCAGATTTCGCTGCGCGCCAAGATCGCCGAAGACCTCTTCCTGCCCGGCGCCGACCTGTGGTTTGCCTATACCCAGAAATCGCTGTGGCAGATCTGGGACCAAAACGACTCGGCGCCCTTTCGCAGCACCGATTACCAGCCCGAGGCGATCTACGTCATCCCGGTGCCGCCGGCGATTGGCGAGCTGCCTTTCGGCTGGAACCTGCGCATGCTGCAGGTCGGCTTCGCCCACCAGTCGAACGGCCAGAGCGACCCGCTGTCGCGCAGCTGGAACCGGATCTATACCGGCATCGGCCTGGAACACGGCGATGTCGGTGTCAGCCTGCGCCTGAACGGCCGTCTGCCGGAGAACAAGAACGACCAGAACCCTGATCTGACCAGCCATATCGGGCGCGGCGAACTGGCGGTGAACTGGTTTCCCGGCGTCAGCACCCTCGGCCTGACCTGGCGCAGCAATTTCAGCAACTTCAACCGCGGTTCGCTGCAGCTCGACATGACCCACCCGGTCTTTGCCGACAAGCCGGCCGGCCTGCGCTGGTATCTGCAACTGTTCACCGGCTACGGCGAAACCCTGCTCGACTACAACCATCGGCAAAGCCGCATCGGGCTTGGCCTCAGCCTGTTCCAGTTCTGAGCGGAGAGCGTCATGCATTGCAATTAGCAGTTGAAATGCCCGGCAAAAAGGTCGAACATGCTGCCCCTTTCGCCCATCGCCGGCCATCCGTCAGCGACCGGCGCAGCAACCAGAACAGGTATCCGGACCGTGGCTTTCAAAGACAACTCTGCAGAACTCAAGCTGATCGATATTGCACTGATCGAACCTGATCCGGCGCACCCGCGCCGGCATTGCGACGAGGTCGGCCTCAAGGGCCTGGCCAACTCGATCCAGAGCAAGGGGCTGATCCATCCGGTGCTGGTCCGCCCGGCCGATGCCGCCGGGCGCTATCGCCTGATCGTCGGCGAACGCCGCTGGCGTGCAGCCCAACTGGCCGGCGAAACGCAGCTGCCGGCGCTGGTCCGCGCCTGCGACGGCGACGAGGCGCTGGAAATCCAGGTCTTCGAGAATCTCGGCCTGGGCCTGCGTGCACCGCTCGAGCCGCGTGAAATGGCCGGCGCCATCCAGACTATCGCCGAACGCTTCGAGAGCCGCGAGGCCGCGGCCGAACATTTCGGCCGCAACCCGACCTGGCTCAACCAGGCCACCGCCGCCGCCAACCTGTCGCCAAAAGTGACCGCCCTGCTCGACTCCGGCAAGATCGCCAGCACCAGCACGGCAATCCAGCTCGAACGCCTAGCTCAGAAAAACGTCGCCAAGGCCGACACCCTGATCGATCAGGTCGAACAACTGCCGGAAGGTGAAAAACTCTCGAAAACGGTAGTCGACCGTGCGCTGAGCGAAGAAGGCCTGCGCCGCAGCAAGAAGAAGCCGGCTGTGGAAGAAGCCGAAGCGCCCGTTGTGACGACACCTGCCTGGGAAAGCCCGGAGCCGGTCGCCGCAACGACCACCGCCGTCAGTGCTCCGGTCGCCGCCCCGACACCGCAGCCAAGCGCCAGCCGCCGCGTCCATCCTTCGAAGATCCGCCTGGTCGCCGAGATTCTCGGCCTGGCCGATGGCGACGAGGAAGAAGTCCTCTCCCGCCTGGTCGACGAGTTCCTGGCCATGCAGGGCGACGCCGGCTCGGCCGCCTGAAGCGCAGAGAAAGCCCGCCATGAACGCAGACAACCAGAACGACATCGCCGACGACGCAGACAGTGCCATTTTCGAGGCGCTGCTCTGGCGCAACAAGGGCTGGACGGCGCGCGTCATCAAGAACGAGGACGACGAAGGCTGGGCGGTCGCGATGATCAAGGACGGCGAGTCGGAGCCGGCCCTGGTCGGCCCGTGGACCATGGGCCGCGACAAGAAGAACCCGAAGCCGCTCGACGCCAATGCCTTCGCGACCCTGGTCAAGACTGCCTCGGAAGTCCTGCGCCGGCATGAACACCACCTGCATGCGCTGTATCACCAAAAGATCACGGTGACGACCGAAGCCGGCCCGGTCAGCGTCACGCTCGACATCGTGCCCGACGAAGACGACCCCTATGCCGTGCTGGCAGCCTACGATATCGCTGGCGAGCAACTCGCCGAACAAAAGGTCGAGGCCAGTTTCAAGCTCAGCATGAAGAGCGCCAGCGCCTGGATCGCCAGCGAGTTCCGGCGCCCCGGCTAGATCAGATCGCCTCTGCCGCCTGCGCGACCAGGCTGAGCGAGCGCAGGCGCAGCGCCGGATCGAAGACGTCGCAGACCAGCATCATTTCATCGGCCGCCGTTGCCTGCTGCAGTTCGCGCAGACCGGCTGCAACCTTGTCCGGCCCGCCAACCACACCGGCGCCGAGAAAGCCCTCGATGCCGGCAAGTTCCTGGCGCGACAGGCCGGCCAGATAGTTTTCTTGCGGCGGCGGCAGGCAGCGCCGGTCGCCGCGCAGGATGCCGAGCACGCGCTGGTAGGTGCTGCTGGCGAGGAACTCGGCCTCGTCATCGTTGGGCGCAGCGATTACCGGCACGCCGATCATCACGTAAGGCTGAGCCAGTTTTTCCGAAGGACGGAAATTGCGTCGGTAGATTTCGATGGCCTGCAACAGCATGGCCGGTGCGAAATGCGAGGCGAAGGCATAAGGCAGGCCGCGCTCCGCCGCCAGGCGGGCAGAGAACAGGCTGGAGCCGAGCAGCCAGATCGGCACCTCGGTGCCGTTGCCGGGCACGGCGATGACCTGCTGCTCCGGCTGACGCGGTCCGAGCAGGCGCTGCAGTTCGGCGACTTCGCGCGGGAAGTCGGCTTCGGTCTCGATCCGGTCACGCCGCAATGCACGCATGGTTTGCTGGTCGGTGCCCGGCGCCCGGCCGAGTCCGAGGTCGATGCGCCCCGGATAGAGTTCGGCCAGCGTGCCGAAGGCTTCGGCAACGACCAGCGGCGCGTGATTGGGCAGCATGATGCCGCCCGAACCGACACGGATGCGGCTGGTCGCCCCGGCGATGTGGCCGACCAGCACGGCTGTGGCCGAACTGGCGATGCCCGGCATGTTGTGGTGTTCGGCCAGCCAGTAGCGCGTGAAACCGAGATTCTCAACGTGTAGGGCGGTATCGCGGGCGATGTTCAGCGCCTCGCCCACCGTGCCGTTTTCGCGGACGGTGACGAGATCGAGCATAGCCAGTTTCGGCTTCACGAGCGTATTCATGTTTTTTCCTCAATGACCCTGGCCGGATTGCGCCGGCTCGCTGCCCAGCCGAGCAATGAAAGTAGCGCCAGACCGCTGCCGATCAACAGGATTCCGGCAATCTCGGTGCTCTTGAAGGCTTCGCCGAAAATCAGGCGCGACGACAGGATGGCGACGACCGGCGTACCAAGTACCGACAGGCTGGCCTCCCAGGCCGGCACGCGATCGAGGATGTAGATCCACAGCCACCAGCACATGGCGGTGCTGGCAATCGACATGAAAGCAAGGATGCCGAGATAACTGCCGCTCCAGTCGGTCGACCGCTCGGGAATGAGCAAAGCCAGCAGTACCAGCGGTATTGCGCCGATGATCATCTGCCACATGGTCAGAGTCAGCAGGTCGACTGGCGTCTTGCCGCGCAGGCGCTTGATCAGGATGGTGCCAGTCGCCCAGCACAATGCCGCCATCAGGCCGAGGAACTTGCTGAACAGGCTGGCGTGCATGTCCCAGGGCTCGATGATCAGCAACAGGCCGCCCAGCGTACTCGCCGCAGCCAGCCACTGCTTGCCGCGCACGCGCTCGCCGAGAATCGGCCAGGCAAGCAGCAGGGTCCAGATCGGCATCGTGAAGATGAGTACCGCCGTCTTGCCGGGGCCGCCTTCGACCAGCGCCCAGGTCTGGAAAATCATGAAGCCGGCAACCTGCGCCAGGCCGATGGCGATGGTCTGACGTGGCGCGACCAGGCTCAAGCGGCGGCCACTGAGCTTGACCGCGATGATCAGTGCCAGCGCGGCACCGACACAGCGTTCGGCGGCAAAGGCAAAGGGCGGCGCGTAGGCCAGGCCCTGCTTGGCGAGCACCCAGGTGTAACCCCAGGTCAGGGAGAGAACGATCAGGGCGAGCGCAGGCAGCCAGCGGCGGTATTCGGACATGAAATTTCCGGGAAAAACGGCCCCGGCCGGCGGTTGACCGGTCGGGGCACGGGGTGAATCAGAAATCAGGCAGCCAGCGTCGGGTAATCGGTGTAACCCTCGGCACCGCCGCCGTAAAGCTTGTCGGCACGCAGTTCGTTGAACGGCTTGTCTTCACGCAGGCGACGGACGAGGTCCGGCGTGCTGATGAAGGGCCGGCCAAAGGCGACCAGATCGGCCTTGCCGTCGGCGACGTTATCGATCGCCAGTTGGCGCGAATAGCCGTTATTGAGCATCCAGGCGCCCGGGAAAGCACGGTGCAGGGCCTCGTAGTCGAAAGCCTTGCCTTCTGGCGTGCGCGTACCACCGGTTTCGCCTTCGATCACATGCAGGTAAGCCAGACCGAACGGTGCGAGCTGTTCGACGATATAGCCGTAGAGCGCCTGCGGATCGCTGTCGAGCGGTGCCGTGAAGGTGGTCATCGGGCTCAGGCGCACACCGGTGCGACCGGCGCCGATTTCCTTGCTGATCGCTGCGACGACTTCGAGCAGCAGGCGGGCGCGGTTGGCGATGCTGCCGCCGTACGGGCCGCTGCGCTCATTGACGCTGTCGCGCAGGAACTGCTCGATCAGGTAGGTGTTGGCAGCGTGGATCTCGACGCCGTCAAAGCCGGCATCGATGGCATTGCGCGCAGCAAGGCGGTAATCCTCGATCAGGCCGGGAATCTCATCGTCACGCAGGGCGCGCGGCGTGGATACGGGAACGAAGCCGTCCTTGGTGAAGGTCGAGGCATTCGCGACCTTGTCGGTCGACGACACCGGAGCAGCGCCATCCGGCAGCAGCGAGCTGTGCGAGACACGGCCGACGTGCCAGAGTTGCAGCACGATCTTGCCGCCGGCCGCATGCACGGCATCGGTGACCTGGCGCCAGCCGGCGACCTGCTCGGCGCTGTAGATGCCCGGGGTATCGAGGTAACCCTGGGCGATCGGGCTGATCTGGCTGGCTTCGGCAATGATCAGGCCGGCCGTGGCGCGCTGACGGTAATACTCGGCAGTCATCGGACCGGCGACATTGCCGGCGATGGCGCGGTTACGCGTCAGCGGCGCCATGACGATACGGTTGGCGAGTGCGATGTCGCCGATCTGGATGGGGTCGAACAAGGTAGTCATGGGTGATTCTCCTTAACGGGGTATTCCGAAAAATAAATTAGACCGGTCGTCTAAACTTTGATTTAAAAAAAGGCTGATTCAGGACGTCGACCGCTAAAGCACTTTCGCCTTAGCGGGAAAACAGGGTTTGCGTGAACTGCATGGCGTTATCGAGCGCTTCGCTGTTGCGATGCAGCTTGCCGAGCAGGCTGGCACCCAGCCACAGCTGGTAAAGCATTTGCGCGGTAGCGAGCGGCGCCAGCGGCGGCAGCGAGCCATCGGCAACGCCGGCTTCGATCAGCGCGGCAATCCGCGCCACGATCTGGTCGGTACCGTCGCGCAGCGTGATACGCATGGTGTCCGACAGATCGGCGACTTCGGCGCTGAGCTTGACGACCAGGCACTTCTGGTCGGAACAGGCCGCCGCGCACTGCTTGTCCAGCCAGCGCTGCCAGTAGCGCATCAGGCGCTCGTGGCTGGACGCCGCTTCGGCTTGCAGCAACTCGTCGATGCCGACCAGGTAATTGGCGAAATAGTCTTCGAGCAAGGCCTGACCGTACTGCTCCTTGGATTCGAAGTAGTGATAGAAAGAGCCTTTCGGCACACCCGCCGTCTTCAGGATCTCGTTCAGGCCGACGCTGGAAAAGCCCTTGCCGGCGATGATCCCGTAACCGATATCGATGATGTGCTGACGCGTATTGTCGTGACGTAAGTTCATGGGACGGCAGTCTGCCACGAATTAGACCAGTCGTCTAGTAACAAATTTGGGGGCACAGGAAGGTGCTTTTTCAGGCTTACAATTCCGTCTAACTGTTCATGTGTTACATTAGATAAATTATCCTTGTCTTTGTTTTATAACTTATTAACTATTCATCAAGGCAACAAAATTCTCCGCCGACACCGGGTAGCTGAACAGGAAGCCCTGCCCGCCATCACATTTCTCATCGCGCAAGAAAGCCAGTTGTTCGGCCGTTTCTATCCCTTCGGCGACCACCTTCTGCTTCAACTTTTGCCCCATGCCGATCACCGCGCTGACAATGGTGGCGTTGTCAGCGTTGGTCGCGATATCGCGCAGGAAGGACTGGTCGATCTTCAGCGTATCGATCGGAAAGCGGTTCAGGTAGCTGAGGCTGGAATAGCCGGTCCCGAAATCGTCGATCGCCAGATTCAGCCCCATGCCCTTGAGTGCGGTCAGCATCGACTCCGACGATGCCGCCTCGTGCATCAGGATGCTTTCAGTCAGTTCCAGTTCGAGATAGCCCGGTGGCAGGCCGGTTTCCGCAAGAATCGCGGCAACGCTCGGCAGAAAATCGACATGGCGAAACTCCACCGCCGAAATATTGACTGACACCGGCACCGCTGGCTGACCGGCTGCCAGCCAGGCCTGTACCTGGCGACAGGCCTCGCGCAAGACCCAGCGCCCGATCGGCACGATCAGACCGCATTCTTCGGCAACCGGGATGAACTGGCCGGGATAGATCATGCCGAGCTTCGGGTCCTTCCAGCGCAGCAGCGCCTCGCTGCCGATCATCCGGCCGGAGGCGATGTCCATCTTCGGCTGGTAGTGCAGTTCGAACTCGCCTTTGCTCAAGGCACGGCGCAGGCTGTTCTCGACGAGCAGGCGCTGCACGGCGCGGGTATTCATGTCGCTGGTGAAAAACTGGTAATTGTTGCGGCCATTGGCCTTGGCGTAATACATCGCGGTATCGGCGTTCTGCATGGCGCTGTCGGCGCTGATGCCGTCGTTCGGGTAGATGCTGATGCCGATGCTCAGGGTCACATGCAGTTCGTGGCCATCGATCAGATGCGGCGTGAGCAGCGAGGCAAGCAACTTTTCGGCAATCTGCGCCGCGTCCTGCGGCTGTTCGATCTCGGCGAGCAGGATGACGAACTCGTCGCCGCCCTGGCGGCAGACCGTATCGGTATTGCGCACGCAGCTGGCGAGGCGCCCGGCCACCGATTGCAGCAACTGGTCGCCGATGAGGTGCCCGAGCGAGTCGTTGATGTTCTTGAAATAGTCGAGATCGAGAAAAAGCAGCCCGACCTGCTTGCGGTGACGGTGCGCCTGGCCGATCGCCTGCGACAGCCGCTCGGTGAGCAGCAGCCGGTTCGGCAGGCCGGTCAGGAAATCGTGCTGGGCAAGATGCGACATTTTCTGCGCCATCGCCCGCGAGGCGCTGACATCGTGAAAGACGATCACCGCACCGGCCACCTTGCCGTCGCGGTTATGAATCGGCGCCGAGGAATCCTCGATCGCCGCTTCGCTGCCATCGCGCCGGATCAGCATGCTGTTGGCAGCCAGCCCGACCACCCGGTCCTCGCTCATCGCCCGCAGGGCCGGACTCTCTGCCACTTTCCGGCTCTGCCCGTCAACGATCCGGAAGACCTCGGCGAGCGGCCGGCCCAGCGCATCCTCGCGCGACCAGCCAGTCATCGCCTCGGCGACCAGATTGAGATAGGTCACATTGGCCTGCAGATTGGTCGTCAGCACGGCATCGCCGATCGAGTTGAGCGTCACCTGGGCACGCTCCTTCTCCGCGAACAGGTCTTCCTGTATCTGTTTCAACTCGGCTTCGACGGCCTTGCGGGCGGTGATGTCCTCGACGATCTGGACGCGCCCGCGCAAGGTCCAGCCATCGCGCATCGCCGCCGCATTCAGGCGCGTCCAGACGATGCTGCCATCACGGCGCAAAAAGCGCACCTCGGCCTGGAAGGCTTCGTCGCCGCGCACCGCATCGCGCCAGGCGATGACAATGCGTTGCCTGTCGTCCGGGTGAATCGCCATGCTCCAGCTGGTGCCCAGGGTCTGTTCCAGGTTGAGCCCGGATATCTCGTGGTAAGCGGCATTGGTGTAGATGCAGTCGCCCTGCGCATCGGACACGAAAATACCGAGCGGCGACGCGTCGCTCATCGCGCGAAAGCGTGCCTCGCTCTCGCGCAGCGCTTCCCGCGTTGCCTTGCGTTCGATCAGGTAATGCAGGGCACGCGGCAGCCAGTGCGCATCGACGTGGCCCTTGACGAAATAATCCTCGGCACCGCGCTGCACGGCGAGACGGGCGATTTCTTCGTCGGCCGGCGCACAGAGCAGAATGATCAGGATGCCGGGCTGCATCATGAAGACGCGCTCGAAGAGGGCCATGCCCTGCCCGTCCGGCAAGCCCAGATCAATCAGGACGACATCGATTTTGCCCTTTTCCAGGCGGTCGACCGCTGCCGCCTGGCAATTTGCCGTCGCGACAGAAAACACCTGCCCGGGCGCCCCGGCCAGGGCACCGGTAATCAGCCCGATTTCGCCCGGGTTGTCCTCAACCAGCAGAACCGTCGTCAGCAAATCGCTCATCGCGGGGCATCCTTGAAAAGTCGGAAAAGTGGCGATCCGAAAGTAAAAATCGCCGCTGCAAGCTGCTCGTCGGTGATGCGGGTTTGAATGGAGTACGACCCGCTCAGCGTCGACTGAGCAAGGCGCCGATGACCAGGCCGGCGGTCGCTGCAATGCCGACGATGGTCCACGGATTGCGGTGCACGTACTGCCGGGTCGCGGCCGACATGCAGCGTGCCTTGCCGGCAACGACGCCAGCTTCGGCCGCGATGACCTGCCCGGCCTGATCGATGAGTTCGCCGGCACCGCCGACCATTCCCTTGATTTCGTTAGCAACGGGTTTCCTTGCAACCGACGATGGGTGCGCTATTGATTTCGGTAGTCATCATGCCTCCTGGGTAACTGGGAAAACAGGCAAGCCTGCCACCAGGCAAGGCTTGCCGGATACCGGGTTCGCCCGGCATCCGGACAAAAGTTCCCATGGAAGTCATCTCCCGGTCTGTGTGCCAGGCAACAGACTGTGCCGGGGCAATCGCCAAGAATGCGATCACTGCAATCAGTGCAGCCATTTCGCCCGGTTGGGCGGCGCACTTTGCGCGAACTTTCCGTCAGGAGGACTTAAATGACACTGGGAACAATTCTGCTGATCATTCTTGTATTGATGCTGCTCGGCGCCATCCCCGCCTGGCCGCACAGCCGCGGCTGGGGTTACGCGCCAAGCGGCGGTATCGGGCTGGTTGTACTGGTGCTCGTCATCCTGGTCCTGACCGGCCGCCTCTAGCCTTTGTGAAACCCCGCCCCGACTGGCGTCGGCGGCAATTTTCAGCTTTTTCGGAGTAAAACCATGAACACCAAGCAATTCAAGCTACTCGGCTTTTCCCTGATCCTTGCCGCCGGACTCACCGCCTGCGACAAACCCGGCCCCGCCGAATCGGCAGGCAAAAAACTCGACGAGACGGCCAGCGATGCCGGCAAGAAAGTCTCCGAAGCAACCGACAAACTGGACAAAAAGCTGAGCGATGCCGGCAGCAAGACCGGCACCGCAATCGAGGACACCGAGATCACCACCCGCGTCAAGACGGCCTTCCTCGCCGAACCCGGGCTTGACTCCCTGAAGATGACCGTCGATACCGTCAATGGCGTCGTCACCCTGGGCGGCACGGTCGACACCGCTGCGCTCAACGACCGGGCCAAGACGCTGGCTGCCGGTGTCAGCGGCGTCAAGAACGTGGTCAATCACCTGACGACAACCGCTGGCAAATGAGTCAGAACAGAAAAGGAATGAGCGTGGAAAACGAAAACATCTATCAGCAGAAAATGGCAGCCCAACTCAAGGAGTGGAACGCCCAGATCGTTCTGCTCGAAGCCAAGATGGGCAACGTCGCCGCCGATCTTCGCTTGCACCGGACTGAGGAGCTGCAGGCACTCCGCCTGAAGCAGCAGGCCGCCTCCGAGAAAATGCACGAATTGGGCAGGTCGACCGGTGCCGCCTGGGAGCAGCTCAAACTGACCGCCGACAAACTCTGGGACGACTTCCGCGTCGGCATCAATGCCGCCCAGGACAAGTACAAGTAAGCCCACCGGACAGGCCGCGCCCCGCAAGGTCGCGGCCTGTCTTCGCGAAAGAAGCAATTGATGAACCTGAAACTGATCCTGGTGCTGACCCTCTCGGTCCTGGCGGTGCTTTTCATCGCCCAGAACGTGGCGATCGTTGAAATTTCGTTTCTCGTCTGGCAGACCTCGATGTCGAGCGCCCTGCTGATCTTTTTTACCCTGGTGACCGGCGTGCTGCTCGGCTGGTTCCTGCACGCCAACCTGCAGCATCACCGGGTCAAAGCAGCCGCCTGAGCGCTGGCTGCGGCCGGCGAACCGGCGCTTCGGTCGGCGTCACGGTTTTTGCCCCGTCCAGAGGGTCGACCGCTGGCGGAACAAGCGGCGCCCAATGTGCGCACCCCGGATGATTTGCCGGATACAACTTGCCACGGCGCGGCAGTTCTTCGTTCATGCTCTTCTCTCCTGAAAATGCAGGCCGAACGCCGCCGCTAGACATTGAAGCGGTAATCGTCAGCGGCATACAGACGCCAGCTGCCGTCACCGACCAGCTCGAGCACCTGCGGGTGATACTTGAGAATGGTCGGACGATGGCCGATGCTGATCAGCGTCGTGCCGCTCGCCGCCAGTTGGCGGTAGAGACTGTCTTCATTGGCGATGTCGAGGGCGCTGGTCGCCTCGTCGAGAATCGCGTAACGCGGCGCAGCGAGCAGCACGCGCGCCATCGCGACACGCTGTTGCTCACCGACCGATAGCACCTTGGCCCAGTCAAGCTCGGCATCGAGCCCACCGAAATGCGCCGCCAGATTGGGCAGATTGACCCGCTGCAGCAGGGCGAGCAGATCCTCGTCGCCGATTTCCCGCGCCTGCAGCGGGTAAAGCAGTTGCTGGCGCAGGCTGGCCAGCAGCATGTAGGGACGCTGCGGCAGAAAGAGCATTTCATCGGAATCCGGGCGCAGGATGCGGCCGCTGCCGGTGTGCCAGAGGCCGGCGATGGCGCGCAGCAAGGAGCTTTTGCCGCAGCCGCTGGCGCCAACGATGAGCACGCCCTGCCCCGGCGCGATACGCAGCGACAGATCGCGAATCAGCGTGCGTTCGCCGTTCGGCGTTTGCAGGGTGAGGTGCTCGATGATCAGTTCCGGGTTGTCGACAAAGCCGATGCGGGCAGCCGTTGCCGGCGGCGGCTCGCCCCGGCCGGCGAGAAAGTGCGCGAAGCTGTGCAGGCGGTCGATACCGGCCGCGAATTTGCTGAAGCTGTCGAAGTTGTCGATGATCACGGTCAGGGCGCCGAGAATCGCGGCGAAGGCACCGGCCGCCTGGATCGCCCGGCCGACTTCGAGCTCGCCGGCAAGCACCCGGCCGGCGATGATCGCGCTGGGCAGGATGACGGTCATGAAGCTGTAGCCGTACTGAAAGAGATTGAGGTTCAACTGCACCCGGATCAGCTTGCTGAAATTGCTGAAGGCTTCGTTGAAATGCCGGCCAACCTGCGCCGACTCCTGCACCTCGCCGCGATAGAAGGCGATCGCCTCGGCGTTTTCGCGAATGCGCACCAGGCTGAAACGAAAATCCGCCTCGCGCTTCAACTGGTAAAAATTGAGCCCGATCAGCACCTTGCCGAAGACGAGTACGGTAATTGCCGTGCCGGCCAGCGCATAGAAGATCAGGAAGACCACCAGTTCGCGCGAGATCGACCACAGCACGCCGGAAAAGGCGATCAGCTGCAGCAGCGCGCCGATCACGACCAGCAGGAACTGCAGCGACTTCTGGGTGAAGGTGGCGATGTCCTCGGCGACGCGTTGGTCGGGATTGTCGATCTCGGCGCTGCCGTTCAGCTCGTAATAGGCGCGGTTGGCGAAATAACGGCCGAGAAAGTGCCGGGTCAGCCAGCGCCGCCAGTAAAGGCCGAGCGAGTCGCGCACGTAGTAGTAGAAAGCGTAGATCGGCACGCCGACGACCAGGATCGCGAGACAGGTACGGATCGCCGCCCAGAAGCGGTCCTCGTCGCGCGCCGCGAGGGCCGACGTGAATTCGCCGGTCTGCTCGTTGAAGAACACGGCAAAGCCGGTCTGGCCGAGCAGCAAGAGAACAAGCAGGAGCAGCAGGCCGCGCGCCTGCCATTTTTCATCATGCAGCCAGTACGGGGCGGCGATGACCCGAAAGCGTCGCCACAGATGCCGGTCGAACTGGATCATTCGCCCTTGGCGACGAACATCAGCTTGACCGGCGCGCCCGTCCGGCTGGCGCGAATCCGGCGTTCCTGCCAGAACGCATCGATTTCAGCCGCCACCCGATAGGCGCCCGGCGCCAACTTCAGGTAAAGAATCGGGCCGTCGCTGATCCCGGTATAAACGGTACGGCCAGCGCCATCGAGGACGCGAAAGGGAACGCTGGCGAGATAACTGCCGCTGCGACTGCTGAACACGATATGGACGTTATAAGCGGACGCCACCTTGCGTATTTCAAGCAGTGCTTCGTCGCCGATGCCACCGCTCAGCCAGGGCGTTTCGGCCTGGGCTGCACTGTGGGTGTTGGCTTCGGCAACAGCCGGAGGCACCTGCGCCAGCACGGATGTCGACGCCAGCGCGAGGGCCAGGCAGAGGCCGGAACGGGAAAGCGGACGGGAAGTACGGGGAAGGTTGCGCAAGGTATTCATGTTCTGCTCCGAAAAATGGTTTGCGGCGACGGTCGACCGATACAAAACGGCATTTTTGCCGCCCGGTCGTCGTTGCTGCGGATTCAACTGCGCGGTTCGCCGCGGCGATTGACGCTCAGCGTGCGGCCCGGTGGCGAGGTCATCTGCACTTGATGCTCGATGCCGCGAAAGCGGTAGGTGACATCCCAGTAATCCGGCTGCGTCTGGCGCACATTCTCTTCGCAGCGCTGCACATCGCGCCCGACCGTGCGCTGGCCGTCAGTGCTCCTCCCGACATTGGCACCGATCGCGGCGCCGCCGACGGCACCGCCCACCGTGGCGATATCGCGACCGCCGCCGTTGCCGATCTGATGACCAATGATGCCGCCGATCAATGCCCCGGCGAGCGCGCCCGACACATTGGCCCGGCTCTGTTCTTCGACCACCTGTTCACGTTCGATCCAGCAGCGCCGTTCCGGCGGGCCGACTACGGCACGCACGGCAATGACTTCGGCCTCGTAGAGACGTTCGTTGTTACGTCGGCGGTTGTCGTAGACCGGATCGGGCGCGACCATGACCAGATCGTCATCGATTCGTTCGTTGCGGCCAACGCGGCGGACCGAGGAAACCCGGTCGTTGAGCCCCATCGTGGCCAGCGAACGATAACGTCCGGGCGAGAGCACCGCGCAGCGCCCGCCGAACCGGACGTCATCACAGACCTGCCAGCGCTCGCTGAGCACGATCACCGACGAGGCCCGGTCGTTGAAACCCTGGCGCTCGAAATTGGCGATCTGGGGCTTCTGCGGCGAAAAGGAACGCCCGGAAAAGTTTTCCCGTTCGTAAAAGGTGACCTGGGCGAACGCGTGTGTCGCGGCCAGGGTACCGGCAAGCAGCAGGGCCGATTTCAATAAGCTGTTCATGACGTTCTCCGAAGCTGAAAATGGCAAGCCTGCTGGCCTGGCCCGGGCAGCAGATCGCCACCTGGCCGGCTGTTGCCTGCGTGACCAGACAACAGCCGGCCAGGCCGATCTCCGGCACGCTGATCGGGGGTGATGCCCGAACAATCGCACCGGACAAACACTGCTTACTTGCCGTACTTCAGCTTGGCCTGATCGATACAACGATCCTTGGCATTGCCGGCCATCGCGTCGCACTTTTCCTTGGCGACGGCGTAATTGGCATCGGTCTTGTCGGCGCTGGCATCCTTGCGCGCATCGCTGGTCTTTTCGTTGGCCGTGGCATTGGCATCCGAGGTCTTCATCGCGGCCTTGGCATCAGCCTTGGCGGCGGTTTCAGTGGCCTTGGCTTCCTTGACGCAGACATCCTTGACGTTGCCGGCCTTGTCGTCACAACGCTCCTTGGCGACGGCATAATCGGCTTCAGCCTTGACGACGCGAGCTTCATGTTGCGTCTTGGCACTCGGCTTGTAGGCTGCGTCGAGATCGGCCATGCCGACCTTTTCCTTGCCCTTGGCTTCGGCATCGCAGATATCGCCGGCATTGCCGGACATCGACGAACAGGCGGCCTTGGCATTCTTGTACTCGGCGCCAATCTTGTCCTTGGCGGCGCTGTAGTCGGCCTTGTTCATGTTTTCGGCGCTGGCACCGGTACTGAAAGCCAGGCCAAGCGCCAGGGCAAGCATGCTGAGATTGAGTTTGTTCATTGTCGTTCCTTGATGAATGGGTTGCGAATGTGATGCCAGGGCGGGCAAACCCGCCCTTCTCTTCGCCAGGAACGCGCCGCGTCAGGCCTTGCGCATTGGGCAGTACGGCTTGCACCACCGTTGGCTCCGATAGGTCGAGCATAGGCAGCGCCTGGATCGGCGTCTGTGGGCTGACGCACAAAACCGGGAAGCAAAATATTTACGACTTTTTTACGCAAGGCCGGCGAGAATCGTCAGCGTTTTTATACGGGTTTGCCTAATCTGCAATCACCCCAGCACCGGAAGCACGACATGGAAAACAACAGCGCATTACTGGCAAGCCAAGCGGAAAGAATCACGCCGCTCCGGGCACAAGTCCTGACCGTGTTGGCCTGCATCGGCACGACGGCGCTGGCGACGCCGCTGCTCGGCTATCTCGATCTCGCCAACATCGTCATGCTCTTCCTGCTCACCGTGCTGCTGGTGGCGGTCAAGCTCGGCCGCAATGCCGCCATCGTCGCATCGGTGCTCAGCGTCCTGCTCTTCGACATCTTTTTCGTACCGCCGCGCTTCTCGCTGGCGGTCAGCAATATCCAGTACCTGGTGACCTTTGCCGTGATGCTGGTCACCGCTCTGATCACCGCCCACCTCGCCGCCGGACTGCGCCAACGCGCCGAGGAATCGCAACGCCGCGAGCAACAGACGCAAGCCCTCTATCAGCTTGCCCGCCAATTGGCCGGCACGCTGACCATCGAACAGGTTGGCGAAATCGTTCAGGCTTTCCTCGCTCAGCAGCTCGCCGCGCAATCGGCCATCCTGTTGCCCGATGAGCGCGCACCTGCGCTGCAGGCCATTGCCCTGCCCGATACGCTGCTGATCGAATCGCATCTCGCCCAGGTTGCGCTGACCAGCGGTCAACTGGTGCGCAGCGACGAAATTGCCAGCCTCGGCTACGCACCGCTCTACCTGCCGCTGCGCGCCTCGATGCGCATTCGTGGCGTGCTCGCCGTACGCTTTGCCGAAACCTCGCCGGAACCGTCGGCCGAGACGACCTCACTGCTCGAAGCGCTCGCCTCGCTGATTGCCGTCGCCGTCGAGCGCCTGCATTACGTCGATGTCGCCCAGGCCAGCGAGGTCAGGATGCTGACCGAACGCCTGCGCAGTTCCATCCTGTCGGCGCTGTCGCATGACCTGCGCACGCCGCTGACCGCACTGGTCGGTCTCGCCGATTCGCTGTTCCTGGTCAAGCCGGTGCTGCCGCCGACCGCCCTCGAAACGGCGCAGGCCCTGCACGAACAGGCCGAACGCCTGGCCGGACTGGTCGGCAACCTGCTCGACATGGCCCGCCTGAACGCCGGCCAGGTCACCCTGCGCCGCGAATGGCAGCCGCTCGAAGAAGTCGTCGGCGCCAGCATCAAGCTGCTCGGCAGCGCATTGGCCGGGCATCCGCTCAAGGTCGACCTGGCGCGCGACCTGCCGCTGCTTGAGTTCGACGCCGTACTGATCGAACGCGTGCTGTGCAACCTGCTGGAAAACGCCGCCAAATATGCGCCGAGCGGCAGCACCATCGACCTGCAGGCGCAGGTTCGGGGCGAAGCCGTCGAAATCGGCATACTCGACCGCGGCCCGGGCTTCCCCGCACAACAGCGCGACGAGTTGTTCGAGATGTTCGTGCGCGGCGCCAGTGAATCGGGCAAACCCGGCACCGGGCTTGGCCTCGCCATCTGCAAGGCGATCGTCGAGGCGCATGGCGGCAGGATCGCCGCCGAGAACCGGCCGGATGGCGGCGCCTGCGTCAGCTTCACGCTGCCGCGCGGCATCCCGCCCATTGTCGAGGAAGAACTGCCATGAACACGACACCGGCCAAGGTCCTGCTCATCGAGGACGAAAAACAGATCCGCCGCTTTGTCCGCGCCGCCGTCGAAGAGGAAGGCTGCCAGGTCGCGGAGGCGGAAACCATGGCGCAGGGCCTGATCGAAGCCGGCACCCGCAAGCCGGACCTGCTGATTCTCGATCTCGGTCTGCCCGACGGCAACGGCATCGACCTGATCCGCGATCTGCGCAGCTGGTCCGATGTCCCGGTCTTGATTCTTTCGGCCCGCTCGCAGGAAACCGACAAGATCGATGCGCTCGACGCCGGTGCCGACGATTACCTGACCAAGCCATTCAGTGTCGGCGAACTGCGCGCCCGTGTCCGCGCCCTGCTCCGCCGGCGTGCCCGCAGCGGCGAGGCGGCGTCGCCGCTGGTCGAATTCGGCGATGTCGCCGTCGATTTTTCGCGCCGCACGGTGACGCGGGACGGTGTGCCGGTGCATCTGACGCCAATCGAGTATCGCCTGCTGTGCACGCTGCTCGCCCAGCCCGGCAAGGTGCTGACCCAGCGCAACCTGCTGCGCGAGATCTGGGGCCCGTCTTACATCGAAAGCAGCCATTACCTGCGTGTCTATGTCGGCCACCTGCGGCAAAAGCTGGAACTCGACCCGACCCAGCCGGCCCATTTTTTGACGGAAACCGGCGTCGGTTACCGCTTTCAGCCCTGAGGAAACTAGGATGCAACAAAAACAGGACAACAAGCGCCTGGCCACGCTCACGCTCGCTGCGCTGGGCATCGTCTACGGCGACATCGGCACCAGCCCGCTCTATTCGCTGAAGGAAGTCTTCGGCGGCGCCCATCATCCGGTACCGATCACGCCGGACAACGTGCTCGGCATCCTGTCGCTGTTCTTCTGGTCGCTGATCATTGTCGTCACCCTGAAGTACGTCGCCTTCATCATGCGTGCCAACAACAAGGGCGAAGGCGGCATCATTGCGCTGATGACGCTGGCGATGCAAAAAGGCACGCCCGGTTCCTGGCAACAAAAGCTGCTGGTCACGCTCGGCCTGTTCGGCGCCGCGCTGTTCTATGGCGATGGCGTCATCACCCCGGCGATTTCGGTGCTTTCCGCCGTCGAGGGGCTGGAGATCATCACGCCAGCCTTCACGCCCTACATCCTGCCGATCACGCTGATCGTGCTGATCGGCCTGTTCATTTTCCAGCGCAAGGGAACAGCCAGCGTCGGCGCGCTGTTCGGACCGGTCATGCTCATCTGGTTCGCGGTCATTGCCGCACTGGGTGGCGCCGCCATCATTGAAAACCCGGCAGTGCTGGCAGCGGTCAACCCGCTTTATGCCGCCAATTTCCTGCTCGGCAATTCCGTTCTCGGCTTCTTCGCACTCGGTGCCGTCGTTCTCTGCATCACCGGGGCCGAAGCCCTCTATGCCGACATGGGGCATTTCGGTGCCCGCCCGATCCAGTACGCCTGGCTGGGCTATGTCCTGCCGGCCCTGGTCATCAACTATTTCGGCCAGGGCGCGCTGCTGCTCGCCGATCCGGCTGCCGTTGAAAACCCGTTTTACCTGCTGGCTCCGGAATGGGGTCGCTATCCGCTCGTCATCCTCGCCACCGTGGCCACCGTGATTGCTTCGCAGGCGGTCATCTCCGGCGCCTTCTCGATCACCCAGCAGGCCATGCAGCTCGGCTACACGCCGCGTCTGGCGATCCAGCACACCTCGGACCGCGAAATGGGGCAGATCTACCTGCCGGCAATCAACTGGCTGCTGCTGATTTCCATCATCCTGCTCGTCGTCGAGTTCGGCTCCTCGTCGAAGCTGGCTGCCGCCTACGGCATCGCGGTGACCGGCACGATGCTGATCACCAACATTCTCGCCATCGCCGTTGCCGTCCGGCTGTGGAACTGGAGCCCGGCCCGTGCGGTTCTCGGCGCCCTGCCCTTCATCTGCATCGACCTCGGCTTCTTCCTCGCCAACTCGGTAAAAATTCCCGATGGCGGCTGGTTCCCGCTGGTCTTCGGTCTCGCCGTCTTCATCCTGCTCACCACCTGGAAGCGCGGCCGCGAACTGCTTGGCGCACGCCTCGCCGCCGATGCCATGGGCCTGCGCCCTTTCCTTTCCAGCCTCAGCGAATGCGACGTGGAACGCGTGCCGGGTACGGCCGTCTTCATGACGCCCGACCCGGAAGCTGTGCCGCATGCCATGCTGCACAGCCTGAAGCACTACAAGGTGCTGCATGAGCAGGTCGTCATCCTCAGCGTCAAGGTTTTCGATATTCCCTTTGTGCCGGAGGTCGACCGGGTGGAAGTGCATCGCCTGCCGAACAACTTTGCCCAGGTCGTCGTCCAGTACGGCTTCAAGGACGAGCCGGACATTCCGGCGGCGCTCGCCCTGACGGCCGAAGCAGGACTGAGCCTGGACATGATGGACACCTCCTTCTTCCTCGGCCGCGAAACGCTGATTCCGACCTTGCGTTCGAGCATGCCTTACTGGCGCACCCTGATCTTTGTCGCGATGTTCCGCAATGCGGGCAGTGCGACGGCCTTCTTCAAGATCCCGTCGAACCGGGTGGTTGAACTGGGATCGCAAGTGGTTCTGTGAGTTGAGCTTGATGCCGGCACTGCCGGCATCAATGCTATGTGCGCCATCGAACAGTATTGCGGCGCCATCCTGCCTAGTCTGTCGTCTGGAAGTCACCTGCCGGCAAGCCGCCATGTGTCCATCCGCCCATCGGACTACTCAAAGGATATCGCCATGACCCAAGCCCAGCGCGTTTTACAGCGTTTTCTCCTGGTGGCAGCCGCCACCCTGTCGCTGGCTGCATTCAGCCACCAGGCCAGCGCCGCCTCCGCCGAAGACCTGAATGCAGATGCCGCCCAGGCCCTGCAGACCTTGTACAAGACCCACCCGGAAGCCGAAGCCCTGTCGAAAAAGGCGCGCGCCATCCTAGTCTTCCCGAAAATCATCAAGGCCGGCCTGGTCTTTGGCGGCAGCTACGGTGAAGGCGTGCTCAACCGTGACTCGCAGGTCGTCGGCTATTACAACTCGGTCTCCGCCTCCTGGGGCTGGCAGGCCGGTGCCGAATCCTACGGCTACGTCGTCTTCCTGATGAGCAACAAGGCCGTCAAGTATCTCGACGCCTCCAAGGGCTGGGAAATCGGCGTCGGCCCGACGGTTGTCGTGGTCAATGAAGGCGTCGCCAAGAACCTTTCTTCATCGACCCTGAAGGACGATGCCTATGCCTTCATCTTCGACCAGCAGGGCCTGATGGCCAGCCTCAGCATCGAAGGCACCAAGATCAGCCGCATCAAGCGCTGAAACCTTCGCCGGTCACCCCGACCGCCAGCCCCGTTCTTTCCGGACGGGGCTTTTTCATGTCGGCTGGCGCAACCATTTGAGCAGGGTTGCATAGAGGATTTCGGGATAAACCGGTTTGCTGATGAAATCGTCCATGCCGGCCGCAAAGCAGCTTTCCTTGTCTTCGGCGAAGGCATTGGCGGTCATCGCGAGGATCGGCAAGTTCTTTCTGTCGGGCAGCAGACGTATCTTGCGGGTCGCTTCCAGCCCGTCCATCTTTGGCATCTGCATATCCATCAGGATCAGCGCATAGTCATGCTGGCCGACCTGCGCGATCGCTTCCAGTCCGTTTTCGGCCAGATCGACCGTCAAACCGGCATCGAGCAACATCGCGAGCATCACTTCCTGGTTGATCGGCTCGTCCTCGACCAGGAGCACCCGACTGCCGGCATGCTCGCCGCGCAGGATGTTTTCAGCCGACGCATCGCCTGGCGCAGCCGAACCGGTCGACGCTCGTCCGGAAGCCTTTTTCAGACGTACCGTGAACCAGAAGGTGCTGCCCACCCCGGGCGTGCTGCGGACACCGGCTGCGCCGCCCATCGCTTCGGCCAGCTTGCGGGTGATGGCCAGCCCGAGACCGGTTCCGCCATAGTTGCGGGTGGTCGAGTTGTCCGCCTGTTCGAAAGCGCAGAACAGGCGGGACAGTACTTCCGGCGCGATGCCGATGCCGGTATCTTCAACCTCGAAGCGCAGCAAAACATCACTGGGCGACTCCTCGTCGAGCCCGACGCGCAGCGTGACACTGCCGGATTCGGTGAATTTGAGTGCATTGGCAGCGTAATTCAGCAAGGCCTGCTGCAAGCGTCCGGCATCACCCGACAAGGCAAAGGGGAGCGACAGGGGCTGGGCAACCAGGCTGATGTTCCTGGCCTGTGCCAGATCAAAAAGAATGGAAACCACGTTGCCGGCGATGGCCTCGACATTGACATCGGTCTCTTCTAGAACGAACTTGCCGGCCTCGATTTTCGACAGATCGAGGATCGCATTGATCGTTTCGAGCAGATGCTGCCCGGCCGTTTCCAGCTTGCCAAGGCGCTCGCCCTGCTCCGCCGACACCCCGGCGCGCCGGATCAGGTGAGCCATGCCATTGATGGCGTTGAGCGGCGTACGGATTTCATGCGACATGTTGGCGAGAAAAGCGCTTTTCGCGACATTGGCGCTCTCCGCCGCGGTTTTCGCCTGCATCAACTCGGCCGTGCGCTCGGTAATCAGTTGCTCAAGATGCAACTGGTAATGCGCCAGTTCATGGCTGAGCCGCTTGTTTTCGGTAATGTCTTCCTTGACCGCCGCGTAGTGGGTAATCTGCCCGTCCGGCTGGCGAATCGGCGTGACGACGGCATATTCAATGTACTCGCTGCCGTCCTTGCGCCGGTTGAGAAACTCGCCTTTCCATATCTCGCCCTGGGTGATGCTGGACCACAACGCAGCATGCACCTCCGGCGCCGTTTTCCCTGAGTGCAGGATGTTCGGATTCTGGCCAATGGCTTCCTCCCGGCTGAAGCCGGTCGCCTCGGTAAACGCCTGGTTGACGTATTCGATCTGCGCGTCGAGATTGGTAATCACGATACTTGCCGGACTTTGCTCGACGACCTGGGAGAGCTTGAGCAACTGCGCCTCGGCCAGCTTGCGTTCGGAAACATCCATCAGAACGGCGCGTACCGATCGCCCGGCGCTGTCGGCAAGCAGTTCGACATGCACATGAATCCGGGGCGGTGTCCGATCGCGGATATCCAGTACCAGCTCGCCACTTTCCCGGCCCGACGAGGTAAATGCCCGGCCCAGCAGTTCGTTGAGTGCCTGGCGTGACTCCGCGGCAACAAAATCGACAAAGCGCCGACCGAGCAAGGGTGAACGCTCCCGGCCAAGAAGCTGGGCGCCGGCCCGGTTGAACAGGCGGATATTGCCGCCCCGGTCAAGGCTCAGATAGCCGACCGGCGAGAAGTCGTAAAGATCGGCATAGCGTGCGCAGGCAGTGTCGGCCTCGGCGCGTGCCTGCTGCAATTCCTCGTTCTGCATTTCCAGCTCAATCTGATGGACGCGCAACTCATGCAACAGGCGCGGCTGATCGCCGTCAGCATCCTCCACCATGCTCCCCGCCGGCTGTTCCGCCACGACGGCCTCGGCCAGGCGGCGCCGCTCCAGCGCATCCCTGTCCTGCCATTCATGCACCATGATCAGCCCCCGGATTCAGTTTTCTCAGCTCGCCTTCCAGGCGCTTTATCTCGGTGATGTCGATGAAGGTGATGACCACTCCGTTGATCATGTTCTCATGCGTTCGGTAAGGCATGACGCGTACGCGAAACCAACGGCCGTCACCGGTCGAGACGGTTTTTTCCCGGAAAATCAGCGTATCGAGCACGGCCAGCGCATCGTCACGCAATTGCGGGTAATCGAGATCGGAAACGATATCGGACAAGGCGCGCCCGACATCGCCGGGAATCAGCTTGAAAAGGTGCGTCGCATGCGTCGTGAAGCGGCGCAGCTTCATCTCGTTGTCGAGAAAGATGGTCGCGATTTCGGTGCTGTTCAGCAGGTTGGTCATGTCGTTCTGGACCCAGGTCATTTCATCGACCCGGGTCTGCTGCTCGGTATTGACCGTCTGCAACTCTTCGTTCATCGACTGCAGCTCTTCCTTCGAGGTGGTCAGTTCCTCGTTGGTTGCCTGCAGTTCTTCATTGGCCGACTTGACCTCTTCCAGCGAGGACTGCATTTCTTCCTGCGTCGTGCGCAAGGCTTCGCGCGTCTGGTTGAGTTCCTGCAGCAGTGTCGTTTCGCGCTCCGAGGCCTGGCCTTTGCGCGGCTTGCGGCCGGCGGCACCGGATTTGACGTCGGAGAAGACGATCAGCACACGATTGCGCAGCAGATCCGGCTTTTCCAGACCCTGCACGGTCAGATTGACGATCTGCGTCGTGCCATCGTTATCGACCTCCAGGCCATTCAGGACGATAGCCTCGCTCTGGCGCAGCGCGTTGCGGATGACGCCGGTCAGTGCATCGCGCAAGCCTTCACGCGCCATCGCGTGAATGTTGATATTGACCTTGCCGGCGGCCGGCTCCAGGTATTTGCCGGTGCGCCCGCTGATGTACAGGATGTCGCCGTCGGCATTGACCAGCACCGCCGCCGGTGCATAACTCTGCTGGATCAGCTGGTCGGTCAGATACTCGACGCTTTCGCGGTAATCGGCCTGGCCGGGCTCGCCGGACGAGTTGGCGACGGGGCGCGGCGCCGCCGAGATGCCGGACCATGACGGCGACGAAACCTGCTCGACGCGGCGAAAGACCCGCACCTTGCCATCGAGGGGCGCGAAGCAGTCGGTGAAGTCGCCGACGCTCTCGGCACTGCCCAGCACCAGGATGCCGTTGCGGGCCAGTGCGTAGTGAAACTGCGGCAGCAGCCGTTTCTGCAACTCCGGGCCGAAATAGATCAGCAGGTTGCGGCAGGACAGCAGGTCGAGCTTGGTGAACGGCGGGTCGGAAATGATGTTGTGCGGCGCAAACACCACCATCTCGCGGATGTCCTTGTTGACGCGGTAGCCGCCATCTTCCTCGGTGAAATAGCGGGCCAGGCGATCGGGCATGATGTCGACCGCGATGTTGCGCGGGAAAAAGCCGCGCCGCGCCTTGTCGACCGCATCGACATCGAGGTCGGTGGCGTAGATCTGCAGCGAGAAATGGCGCTCCGGCACCAGCCGCCTGACCACTTCCTTGAACAGGATGGCCAGCGAATAGGCCTCTTCGCCGCTGGAACAGGCCGGCACCCAGGCACGCAGCGTCCGGCCATCCGGATAATCGGCGAGCAGACCGGGAATGGCCGTCGTGCCAAGGAACTCCCAGAGGGCGGGATCGCGGAAAAAATTGGTGACCCCGATCAGCAGTTCCTTGAACAGCAGGTCCAGCTCCTGCGGATTCTCGCGCAGGTAGGCGACATAGCCGGCAATGCCGTCGATCTGCAGCAGGGCCGTGCGCCGTTCGATGCGGCGATACAGCGTGCTCGTCTTGTACAGCGAAAAGTCGTTGCCGCTGCGATGCCGCAACAGGATGATGATCTTGTCGAGAGAGCTCTGCAGATCGGCCTGCGCTTCGACCTGCGCCGGCAGTTCGGCAAAAGGCTGCCGGTGCAAATAGCTGACGATGCGCCCCGGCAGGCTTTCGGGCGGCGCCACGATATCGGCCACGCCGGCCCGGATCGCGCTTTTCGGCATGCTGTCGGCCTTGGCGCTCTGCGGTTCCTGGACCAGGGTCAGACCCGATTTTTCCTTGATTGCGCCGAGGCCGAGCATGCCGTCCGAACCCATACCGGAAAGCACGACACCGATCGCCTTTTCCCGGCAATCGTCGGCCAGCGAGCGCAGGAAGAAATCGATCGGCAGGCGCAGGCCACGCTGCTCGACCGGCTCGATCAGATAGAGCACGCCGTGCAGCAGCGACAGATCCTTGTTGGGCGGAATCACATAGACGCAGTCCGGCAGCAGCGCCATGCGATCGCCGGCTTCGACCACCGGCATCGGCGTCACCCGTTGCAGCAGTTCGGCCAGCGCGCTGCTATGGGTGGGATCAAGGTGCTGGATGATGACGAAAGCCATGCCGCAGGACGCCGGCACATGACTGAGAAAGGCTTCGAGCGCCTCCAGACCACCGGCCGAGCAGCCGATACCGACGATGGGAAATTCACTGCCGGGCTGCGCCGAGGCAACTGCCGGTGAGATGAAGGTGGTCGCGGTGACGGGCGACGACCTGACTGCTTTGTTCATGCGTATTCCCGGTCTCGCCTGTTGATGCCGCACCTTACTCTGAATCGGCCGCAGAGACCCGACCATTCGCCAGCGACCGGGCATTTTCCTGAATTTTCGGCGGTCGACCGCTACATCCTGGCCATTTTGCCGCGCCAACTCTGTGCGATAGCACACATACGCGGCGCGCCATCGCGCCTAAGCTGCATTTCGTCCTTGAGCCAATCAGCACCGGCCTTGCCCGGATTTGCCCCGCCCCAACGGCAGCTGGCGGCTGCGCCCCGGACCAGGAGAAGCAAAATTGAAACACGCATTTGAGGCGGTCACGACGACCCTGCATGAACTGAGCAACACGCTGCGCCACTGGCCGAGCCGCGGCAAATATGCTGCCGCCGAGCCGCCCCTGCGCGCCGAGCTGTTCGGCGCCGACCAGATGGAACGCCACGGCCGGACGTTGGCCACCGCCCACAAGCTGGCCGCCGGCGCCGGTCCCGACCAGCTGCTGGCCCGCCTCGCCGATAACGAGAACGTGCTGCTCGCCGCCTACAACCTGCTGCGCACGGCGCTGAAAAAGGAACACCGCATCACGCCGGCCGGCGAGTGGATGCTCGACAATTTTTACCTGATCGAAGAACAGATCCGTACCGCCCGCCGCCACTTCCCCAAGGGCTACAGCCGCGAGCTGCCCCTGCTCGCCAACGGCCCGTCGGCCGGCCTGCCGCGCGTCTACGACATCGCCCTCGAAGCCATTGCGCACGGCGACGGCCGCGTCGATCCGGAAAGCCTGAACCGCTTCGTTGCCGCCTACCAGAAGCTGGCCGATCTCAAGCTCGGCGAACTGTGGGCGATTCCGATCATGCTGCGCCTGGCGCTGATCGAGAACCTGCGCCGCGTTGCCACCCGGGTTGCGGCCGGCATGCTCGACCGCAACCAGGCCGATGGCTGGGCCGACCAGATGGTCGAGGTCGCCGAATCCGACCCGAAAAGCCTGATCCTGGTCATCGCCGACATGGCGCGCTCGAATCCGCCGCTGGTCGATGCCTTCGTCGCCGAACTGGCGCGCCGCCTGCAGGGGCACAGCTCGGCGCTCGCGCTGCCGCTGACCTGGATCGAGCAGCGCCTGTCCGAATGCGGCCAGACCATCGAACAGCTGGTCCAGTCGGAAACCCAGAGCCAGGCCGCCAACCAGGTATCGATCAGCAACAGCATCGGCAGCCTGCGCTTCCTGCTCGCCGTCGATTGGCGCGAGTTCGTCGAAACGATGAGTGCCGTCGACCAGAAGCTGCGCGAGGATCCGGACGGCAGCTACGGCCGCATGGATTTCGCGACACGCGACCGCTACCGTCACGTCATCGAGAAGGTGGCGCATGCCAGCCCGCTGTCGGAAATCGAAGTCGCCCGCAAGGCAATCCAGCTCGCCCATCTGGCGAGCGGTCTGGCCGATGCCCGCGCCGGCCACGTCGGCTACTACCTGATCGATCAGGGTCTGGCCGATCTCGAGCGGGCCGCCGAAACCCGCCTGCCGGGCAGTGAAAGGCTGCGCCGCCTCGGCCGCCGCTTCCCGCTGTCGTTCTATCTCGGCGCCATCGCGCTGCTCAGTGCCCTGTTGGCCGGCAGTTTCCTCGCTCTGGCCAGTTTCGATCAGGTACCCGCCTGGCTGCTGGCGCTGAGCATCGTACCCGCCCTGCTTGGTGGCAGCCAGCTGGCGATCACGCTGGTGAACTGGCTGGCCACCCTGTTCGTCGCGCCGCACCCGCTGCCGCGTCTCGACTTCAGCCGCGGCATTGCGCCCGAAGCGCGCAGCCTGGTCGTCGTGCCGACCATGCTCGGCAGCCTGTCCGGCGTCGAGGAACTGATCGAGGCACTGGAAGTGCGCTTTCTCGCCAACCGCGATCCCTGCCTGCACTTTGCCCTGCTCACCGACCTGCGCGATGCGGCGAGCGAAACCCTGCCCGACGATGCCGAACTGCTCGCCCTTGCCGCGCGGCGCATCGAAGAACTCAACCGCAAATACGACAGCATCGGCAACGATGCCTTCCTGCTCCTGCACCGGCCGCGCCGCTGGAATGCCGGCGAAGGCATCTGGATGGGCTACGAGCGCAAGCGCGGCAAGCTCGGCGATCTCAATACCCTGATCCGTTGCGGCAACCGCCTGCCGTTTGCGCTGATCGTCGGCGACACGACCCAGCTTCAGCACGTCCGCTACGTCATCACCCTGGATACCGACACCAGCCTGCCGCGCGATGCCGCCCGCGAATTTGCCGCGACCATGGCGCATCCGCTCAACCGGCCGCAGATCGACCCGGCGACGCAGATGGTGGTCGGTGGCTACGGCATCCTGCAGCCGCGCATGGCGGTCAGCCTGCCCAGCACCAATCGCTCGCGCTACGCCCGGCTGTGCGGCTCGGAAGCCGGTGTCGATCCTTACACGCGCGCCGTTTCCGACGTTTACCAGGACCTGTTCGGCGAAGGTTCCTTCATCGGCAAGGGCATCTACGACGTCGAAGCCTTCGAGCTATCCCTGCAGGACCGCTTCCCGGAAAACCGCATCCTCAGCCACGACCTGCTTGAAGGCTGCTACGCGCGCGCCGGCCTGCTCAGCGACGTGCAGCTCTACGAAGACTACCCGGCGCGCTACAGCGCCGATGTCAGCCGCCGCCGGCGCTGGATACGCGGCGACTGGCAGATCGCCAGCTGGCTATTGCGGCGCGTCCCCGGCCTCGGCCGCAGCCGGCTGCGCAACCCGCTGTCCATGCTGGCGCAGTGGAAACTGTTCGACAACCTGCGCCGCAGCCTGGTCCCGGCCGCCCTGATCGCCCTGTTCCTGCTCGGCTGGCTGCTCATGCCCTCAGTGCTGGCGTGGACGCTGTTCGTCGCCGGTATCGTCTTTTTGCCGCCGCTGCTCACCGCTGCCCTGGCGGTTTTCCGGAAACCGGCCGAGATGCGTTTCGGCCAGCATTTTGCCGGTATTTTGCAGTCGACCGCCCTGGCCCTGGCGCAGGCCGCCTTCAGCCTGGCCTGTCTGCCCTACGAGGCGTTTTTCAGTCTCGATGCCGTTGTCCGCACCACGGCCCGCGTTGTATTCACCCGCCACCGCCTGCTTGAATGGAATCCGTCCGGCGAAGTGCAGCGTCAGTACGACAACAGCCGCCATCCCGAGCCGGGCAGCGTCGGCGACCTGCTGCGCACGCTCGCGACGATGTGGCTGGCGCCGGCCGGCGCGCTGACTGCCGCGCTCGTGCTGCTCGCCCTGCGCCCGGCGGCGCTGCCGGTGGCGGCCGCCGTCCTGCTGCTCTGGCTGAGTGCGCCCGCCCTCGTCTGGTGGATCAGCCGGCCGCTGCAACGGCAAACGGCCAGCCTGCCGGCGGCGCAGCGCTTTTTCCTGCATCGTCTGGCGCGCAAGACCTGGGCCTTCTTCGAAACCTTCGTCACCGCCGACGAGCATTGGCTGCCGCCTGACAATTATCAGGAACAACCGAGCGCAGCGCTCGCCCACCGCACTTCGCCGACCAACATGGGGCTCGCCCTGCTCAGCAACCTGAGCGCCTGCGACTTCGGCTACATATCGGTCGGCCAGTTGCTCGAACGCACCGCCAATGCGCTCGCCAGCATGCAGATGCTGGCTCGCCACCAGGGGCATTTCTACAACTGGTACGACACGCAGACCCTGCAACCGCTATCGCCGCTCTACGTTTCCTCGGTCGACAGCGGCAACCTGGCCGGTCACCTGCTCACCCTCAAGCCCGGCCTGCTCGCGCTGGCCGACCAGAAAATCCTCGGCGTCCGCAGCTTTGCCGCGCTCGGCGAAACTCTGGCTATCCTGATCGAGGCAGCCGGCGACAATCCGCCGTCCGAACTCGCGCGCCTGCACGCCGATGTCGAATCGGCCGACGACGCGTCCCCGCCGAGCACCAGCGCGGCGCGCAACTGGCTGGAAAAACTGATCCATTCGGCAAACACGCTGGCCGCCCAGTTCGCGGCCCTGGACGACAAAAATGCCCTCGCCGAATGGTGGACCGCTGCGCTGCTGCGCCAGTGCGGCGACGCCCTCAACGAGCTCGACTTCCTTGCGCCCTGGCACCAGATCACGCTGGTGCCGGCCAGCCTGCGCCCGGCGGTCGACGGCCTCGGCGGCCTCAAATTGCTGCCCACCCTGCGCGAACTGGCCAACCTGGCAACGGAGGCCAGCCGCTTGCCGGCCCTCGATCCGGCAGCCGACAACAATGCCGAGGTCAAAGTCTGGCTCGCCGGCTTCCACGGCCTGCTCGCCCTGGTCAGCCGGCGTGCCGGCGAGCGCATCGCGAGCTGCGAAAGCCTCGCCCGCCAGGCCGGCGAAATGGCTGTCGTCGATTACGATTTTCTCTACGACAAGGGGCAGCACCTGCTCAGCGTCGGCTACAGCGTCGAGCAGCGTCGCTGCGATACCGGCAATTACGATCTGCTCGCCTCCGAATCGCGCCTGTCGAGCTTCGTTGCCATCGCCCAGGGCGCCATTCCGCAGGAAAGCTGGTTCGCCCTCGGCCGCCTGCTCACCACCGCCGGCGGCGAGCCCATCCTGCTTTCGTGGAGCGGCTCGATGTTCGAATACCTGATGCCGCTGCTGGTCATGCCGAGCTACGAGAACACCCTGCTCGACCAGACCTGCCTCGCCGCCGTCCGCCGCCAGATCGCCTACGGCAAGCAGTGCGGCGTGCCCTGGGGGCTGTCCGAATCCGGCTACAACGCCGTCGACACCCGCCTCAACTACCAGTACCGCGCCTTCGGCGTGCCCGGTCTCGGCCTGAAGCGCGGCCTGGCCGACGACCTGGTCATCGCGCCCTACGCCTCGGCCCTCGCCCTGATGGTGCTGCCCGAAGCCGCCTGCCATAACCTGCAACGTCTCGCCGCCGACGGGCTCGAAGGCCGCTACGGCATGTACGAAGCGATCGACTACACACCGGGCCGTCTGCCGCGCGGCCAGGACAGTGCCATCGTGCGTTCCTTCATGGCGCACCACCAGGGCATGAGCCTGCTCGCCCTTGCCCACCTGCTGCTCGACCGGCCGATGCAGAAGCGCTTTGCCTCCGATCCGCTGTTCCAGGCCACCGCCCTGCTGCTGCAGGAGCGCGTGCCGAACACGACCAGTTTCCACGTGCATACGCCGGAGCTTTCGGAAAGCCGCAGCGAGACGAACGGCCCGGAAATGCCGATGCGCGTCATCAGCAGCGCCGATACCCCGATTCCCGAAGTGCAGTTGCTGTCGAACGGGCGTTATCACGTCATGGTCACCAATGCCGGCGGCGGTTACAGCCGCTGGAAGGATCTCGCCGTGACCCGTTGGCGCGAGGACGGCACGCGCGACCACTGGGGCAATTTCACTTATCTGCGCGACGTCGCCAGCGGCGAGTTCTGGTCGTCGGCGCACCAGCCGACCCGGACGCGCGCCGACAGCTACGAGGCGATCTTCTCCGAGGCGCGCGCCGAATTCCGCCGGCGCGACCACGACTACGAGACGCATACCGAGATCGTCGTTTCGCCCGAGGACGACATAGAACTGCGCCGCCTGCGCATCACCAATCGTTCCACGAACCGTCGCATCATCGAGATCACCAGCTACGCCGAAGTCGTGCTCAACAGCCCGGCCGCCGATGCGCTGCATCCGGCCTTCAGCAATCTCTTCGTGCAGACGGAGATCGTCGCCGACCGCCAGGCCATCCTGTGCACCCGCCGGCCGCGTGCCGTCGACGAGGCCGTGCCGACCCTGTTCCACCTGCTCGCCGTGCATGGCGCCGAGGCCAGTGCCGCCAGTTACGAAACCGACCGCGCCCGCTTCATCGGCCGCACCCGCGACCTGGCGAACCCAGCCGCAATGTGCGAAGCCCTGTCCGGCAGCGCCGGTTCGGTGCTCGACCCGATGCTCGCCATCCGCACCCGGATCACGCTGGCGCCGGAACAGACGGTAACCGTCGACCTGGTCTACGGCGTCGGCGAAACGCGCGATGCGGCACTGCGCCTGGTCGGCAAGTACCGTGACCGGCATCTCGCCGACCGCGTCTTCGACCTCGCCTGGACGCATAGCTGGGTCAACCTGCAGCAGATCAACGCCAGCGAGTCCGACGCGCAACTCTTCAACCACCTCGCCGGCTCGATCATCCACGCCAACCCGGCGCTGCGTGCCGATATTGCCACCCTGGGCGGTAACCGGCGCGGCCAGTCCGGGCTGTGGGGCTATGCCATTTCCGGCGACCTGCCAATCGTGCTGCTGCAGATAGGCAGCCCGGACAACATCGAACTCGTCCGCCAGCTCGTCCAGGCGCATGCCTACTGGCGCCTCAAGGGCCTGGCCGTCGATCTGGTGATCTGGAACGAGGACCACGCCGGCTATCGCCAGGTCCTGCAGGAACAGATCCTCGGCCTGATCGCCGCCGGCGTCGAAGCCAACCTGACCGACCGGCCGGGCGGCATTTTCGTGCGCGTTGCCGAGCAGATTTCGCGCGAGGACCGCACCCTGTTCCAGACCGTCGCCCGCGTCATCATCGCCGACAGCCTGGGCACGCTGGCCGAGCAAATCAACCGCCCGAACGCTCTGCATCGGGTGCATGTGCCGCGCCTGGTAGCGAGCCGCGTCCACCGCCCGGCGCCGCCACCGGCCAGCCCGGCAACGCCCGGCGATCTGCAGTTTTTCAACGGCTACGGCGGCTTTGCGCCCGATGGTCGCGAATATGTCATCACCAGCCAGCGGGCGACGCCGGCACCATGGTCCAACGTCATCGCCAATGCGCATTTCGGCACGGTCATTTCGGAGAGCGGCAGCGCCTACACTTGGAGCGAAAACGCCCACGAATTCCGCTTCACGCCCTGGCACAACGACCCGGTCAGCGATCCGGGCGGCGAAGCGATCTACCTGCGCGATGAGGAAAGCGGCCATTTCTGGTCGCCGACGCCGCTGCCCTGCGCCGGCACAGGCCCTTACGTCACCCGGCACGGCTTCGGCTACAGCGTGTTTACGCATAGCGAGGACGGCATCCACTCCGAACTCAGCATCCACGTCGATGCGCAGGCTGCGCTGAAGTTTTCGGTGCTCAAAATCCGCAACGACTCCGGCCACTGGCGCCGGCTCTCGGCAACCGGTTACGTCGAATGGGTGCTCGGCGACCTGCGTCCCAAATCGGCCATGCACGTGATCACCGAAATCGACCCGGCGAGTGGCGCGATCTGTGCCCACAACCCGTACAGCGCCGAGTTCGGCGACCGCATCGCCTTCTTCGATGCCGATGCCGCGACCCGGCTGGCCAGTGTCTGCGGCGACCGCCGCGAATTCATCGGGCGCAACGGCAGCCTGGCCAGGCCGGCGGCGCTCGGACGCCTGCGCCTGTCGAATACGGTCGGCGCCGGGCTCGACCCCTGCGCCGCGTTGATGGTGCCCTTCGATCTCGCCGCTGGCGAGGAACGCGAAATCATTTTCCGCCTTGGCGCGCGCGGCCGGCGCGGCACCGATGCCGGCGAACTCGCCCACCGACAGCAGGGAACGGGCGCGGCCCAGGCCTCGCTGGCTGCCGTCAGCACCTACTGGACCCACACGCTGGGCGCCGTTCAGGTCGACACGCCCGATCCGGCGCTCAACCTGCTCGCCAACGGCTGGCTGCTCTACCAGACCATCGCCTGCCGCCTCTGGGCGCGCAGCGGCTATTACCAGTCGGGCGGCGCTTTCGGCTTTCGCGACCAGTTGCAGGACAGCATGGCCGTGGTCCATGCCGAACCGGCCCTGTTGCGCGAGCATCTGCTGCGCAGCGCGGCCCGCCAGTTTGCCGAGGGCGACGTGCAGCACTGGTGGCATCCGCCGGCCGGGCGCGGCGTCCGCACGCATTGCTCGGATGATCTGCTCTGGCTGCCGCAGGCGGTCTGCCGCTATATCCGGCTGAGCGGCGACCATGCCGTGCTCGACGAGAATATTGCCTTTCTGGAAGGTCGACCGGTCAACGCCGAAGACGACTCCTATTACGACCTGCCGGCCCGCTCGGCCAGCGCCGCCAGCCTCTACCAGCATTGCGTGCGCGCCATCCAGCATGCCTTGCGCTTCGGCTGGCACGGCCTGCCGCTGATCGGCTCGGGCGACTGGAACGACGGCATGAACCTGGTCGGCGCCCAGGGCAAGGGCGAGAGCATCTGGCTCGGCTTCTTCCTGCACGATACCCTGAGCCAGTTCAGCGACCTGGCGATCCGGCAAGGTGACGGCGTTTTCGCCGAACGCTGCCACGCCGAAGCCGAACAGTTGAAGCGCCATCTCGAACTGCACGGCTGGGATGGCGAGTGGTACCGGCGTGCCTATTTCGACGACGGCACGCCGCTCGGCAGCGCCGCCAACCCGGAATGCCGCATCGATTCGATCGCGCAGAGTTGGGCCGTGCTCTCCGGCGTCGCCGATGCTGCACACGCGCGGCAGGCGATGGCAGCGCTCGACCAACACCTGGTGCGCCGCGAGCACCGCCTGATCCAGTTGCTCGATCCGCCTTTCGACAGCTCGCCGCTCAACCCCGGCTATATCCGCGGCTACGTGCCCGGCGTCCGCGAAAACGGCGGCCAATACACGCAGGCGGCGATCTGGGCGACGATGGCCTTTGCTGAACTGGGCGACAGCCGGCTCGCCTGGGCACTCTTCGACATGATCAACCCCATCCGCCATGCCGATTCGCCGGCAGCAATCGAGACCTACAAGGTCGAACCCTATGTCGTCGCTGCCGACGTCTATGCCATGGCGCCGCACCAGGGGCGCGGCGGCTGGACCTGGTACACCGGTTCGGCCGGCTGGCTGTACCGGCTGATTCTCGAATCCCTGCTCGGTCTGCGCGTCGAAGCCGGGCAAATGGCATTCAAACCCTGCCTGCCGGCCGACTGGAAGGCGTTCAGCCTCACCTACCGTTATGGACGAACCCCTTACCGGATTGCCGTGCAACAAACGGATTCGGGCGACCCGGCCGGCATCCGCGTCGACGGCAGCATTAACGCAGGTCATTTGATCAAGCTGCTTGATGACGGCCTGGAACATGCGGTAGAAATCATCATTCCCGGCCGATTGTTGCCACCCCACAACAGGAAGAACGATCAATGAACGCCAGCCAGCAATTGCACGCCCTCGGCCAGAGTCTCTGGCTCGACAACATTTCGCGCGACTTGCTCGACAACGGCACGCTGCAGCGCTATTGCACCGAGCTGTCGGTCACAGGCCTGACCTCCAACCCGAGCATTTTCGAGCAGGCGATCGGGCGCGGCACCGCCTACGATGCGGCGATCCGGCAAAAGTCGGCGGAAGGCAAGACGGGCGAAACGCTGTTCTTCGAGCTGGCAATCGAAGACCTGACGCGCGCCGCCGCCATCTTCCAGCCGCTGCACGCCGCCAGCGGCGGCCTCGACGGCTGGGTGTCGCTTGAAGTCTCGCCGCTGCTTGCCGACGATGCTGCCGCCACGCTGGCCGAGGCCAAACGCCTGCACGCGCAGGCGGCCAGCCCCAACCTGCTGATCAAGATTCCCGGAACCCCGGCCGGCGTCAAGGCGATCGAGGAAGCGATCTTTGCCGGCGTGCCGGTCAATGTCACCCTGCTCTTTTCCCGCGAGCAGTACATCGCCGCCGCCGATGCCTACTGGCGCGGCATCCAGCGCCGGATCGAGGCCGGCCTTGACCCCAAGGTCGTTTCGGTCGCCTCGATCTTCATCAGCCGCTGGGATGTCGCCGTCGCCGGCCAGGTGCCGGCGAACCTGGGCAATCAGCTCGGCGTCGCGATTGCCCGCCGCATCTACAAGGCGGCCTGCCAGCGCCAGGGCTATTCCGCCTGGAAGAAGTTTGCCGCGGCCGGCGCGCTACCGCAGCGCCTGCTCTGGGCCAGCACCGGCACCAAGGATCCGCAGATGCGCGACACGCTCTACGTCGAAACGCTGGCCGCGCCGGGCACGATCAACACCCTGCCGGAAAAGACCCTGCTCGCCTTTGCCGACCACGGCGAACTGAATGGCGTCATGCCCGAGGATGGCGGCGATGCCGAAATCGTCCTCGCCGACTTCGCGCTGGCCGGCATCGACATCGCCGCACTGGCCACCCGCCTGCAACGCGACGGCGCGCTATCCTTCGTCAAAGCATGGACCGAACTGCTCGCCGCCGTAGCCGAAAAATGCCGGCCGCTCACCTCTGGAGTACCCACCCCATGACTCATTCCACTTCCGCAACGGTCGACGCCCCGCTCAGCCCCGATTTGCTGCACAAGATGCACGCCTGGTGGCGCGCCGCCAATTACCTTTCGGTCGGTCAGATCTATCTCTACGCCAATCCGCTGCTCCGTGAGCCGCTCCGCCTCGAACACGTCAAGCCGCGCCTGCTCGGCCACTGGGGCACGACACCCGGCCTCAATTTCATCTACGTGCACCTGAACCGGCTGATCAAGGAACAGGACCTCGACGTCATCTACATCACCGGCCCCGGCCACGGCGGCCCCGGCATCGTTGCCAATACCTGGCTCGAAGGCACCTACAGCGAGGTTTACCCCGACATCTCGCAGGACGTCGACGGCATGCAGCGCCTGTTCAAGCAATTTTCCTTTCCCGGCGGCATTCCCAGCCATGTCTCGCCGGAAACGCCGGGCTCGATCCATGAAGGCGGCGAACTCGGCTATGCGCTGTCGCACGCGTACGGTGCAGCCTTCGACAACCCGGACCTGATCGTCGCCTGCGTCGTCGGCGACGGCGAAGCGGAAACCGGGCCGATGGCCACCAGCTGGCATTCCAACAAGTTCCTCAACCCGGTACATGACGGCGCCGTGCTGCCCATCCTGCACCTCAACGGCTACAAGATCGCCGGCCCGACCGTGCTCGCGCGCATTCCGCATGCCGAGCTGGAAGCACTGTTCCGCGGCTACGGCTACACGCCCTATTTCGTCGAGGGCGACGACCCGGACGAAATGCACCAGAAGATGGCCGCCACGCTCGAACGCGCCATTGCCGAGATCAAGCGCTACCAGAGCGATGCCCGCCTGAACGGCTTCACGGTGCGCCCGGCCTGGCCGATGATCATTTTGCGCTCGCCGAAAGGGTGGACCGGTCCGAAGATGGTCGACGGCAAGCCGGCCGAAGGCACTTTCCGCTCGCACCAGGTGCCGATGAGCGACATGAGCCAACCCGGCCACGTCGCCCTGCTTGAAAGCTGGATGCTGAGCTACCGGCCGGAAGAACTGTTCGATGCCGGCGGCCGCCTGCTGTCGGAAATCGCCGAACTGGCACCCAAGGGCCAGCGCCGGATGAGCGCCAACCCGCATGCCAACGGCGGCCATCTGCTGCGTGACCTGCGTTTGCCGGATTTTCGCGAGTTCGCCGTCGCGGTTTCCGTGCCGGGTGCGGTGGATGCCGAATCGACCCGCGCCCAGGGCGTTTTCCTGCGCCACGTGATGCAGCACAACCCGGCCAACTTCCGCGTCTTCAGCCCCGACGAAACTGCCTCCAACCGCTGGGGTGCGCTGTTCGAAGTCACCAAGCGTTGTTCGACGGCGGAAATTCTCGCCAGCGACGACCACGTCGCACCCGACGGCCGTGTCATGGAAATGTTGAGCGAGCACCAGTGCGAAGGCTGGCTCGAAGGCTACCTGCTGACCGGCCGGCACGGCTTCTTCTCGTGCTACGAGGCCTTCATCCACATCATCGACTCGATGTTCAACCAGCACGCCAAGTGGCTCAAGGTGTGCAACGGTATTCCCTGGCGGGCGCCGATCGCCTCGCTCAACTACCTGCTCTCGTCGCACGTCTGGCGCCAGGACCACAACGGTTTCAGCCACCAGGACCCGGGCTTCATCGACCACGTCATCAACAAGAAATCGGAAGTCATCCGCGTCTATCTGCCGCCCGACGCCAACACCCTGCTCAGCGTCACCGACCACTGCCTGCGCAGCCGCAATTACGTCAATGTGATCGTCGCCGGCAAGCAGCCGGCACCGCAATGGCTGGACATGGACGCGGCGATCAAGCACTGCACCGCCGGCATCGGCATCTGGGAATGGGCAAGCAACGACAAGGGCGACGAGCCGGACGTCGTGATGGCCTGCGCCGGTGACGTGCCGACCCTGGAAACCCTGGCCGCCGTCGAACTGCTCAACACGCACTTCCCCGAGCTGAAAATCCGCGTCATCAACGTCGTCGACCTGATGACCCTGCCGCCGCCGGGCGAGCACCCGCATGGCCTGTCCGACAAGGATTTCGACGTGCTGTTCACGCGCGACAAGCCGATCATCTTCGCCTACCACGGCTACCCGTGGCTGATCCACCGCCTGACCTACCCGCGCACCAACCACAGGAACCTGCACGTACGCGGTTACAAGGAAGAAGGCACGACCTCGACGCCGTTCGACATGGTGGTGATGAACGACCTCGACCGCTTCCACCTGGTCGCCGACGTCATCGACCGCGTGCCCCAGCTCGGCCCGCGCGCCGCCTACGCCAAGCAGGCGATCCGCGACAAGCTGATCGAGCACAAGCAGTACATCGCGCAATACGGCGAAGACCTGCCGGAAATCCGCAACTGGAAGTGGACGCCGGGCAACAAGGCCTGACCAGGCTCCCGCCCCTGACAAGGGGATAAGCAGAGACTAAGCCGCCATCGTTTGGCGGCTTAGTCGGTTGCTTGGTAGTTCCATCAGCAGATTGCGGCTTGGGCCCAGGCGGTCGACGCCGGTTCAGGGGCCTTTTTCAGCCGCAGATCAGGCCGGCTTGCCGAACACCTGTCGCTTGGCCGCTTCGCTGACCGCAACGATGGCCGGATGCGTCAGCCGGCGTTCGGTGGTGATCGCATAGAGCTGCTCGACCACCGCGTCGATGCGCCCGACCTCGACCACGTTGTATTGCCGGCAGACCTGCTCGGCAATCGCCGTCGGTGCGACAAACAGGCCGGCGCCGGCCTGCCCGAAGGCCTTGATCAGCGCGCTGTCGTCAAACTCGCCGACGATGAGCGGCCGCAGATTGTGCTTGTCCAGCCATTGCAGCAGGCGCGGCCGCACCGCCACATCCTCGCCGGGCAGTAGGAACGGTGCGTTGTTGAGCAGGGCCGGAAACTCGCCGCTCAAACGAGCAGCCAGCGCCGGCGCGGCAAATACGGTCAGGCCGCATTCACCGAGCAAGTGGCTGTAGCCACGCACATTCAGCTTGGTCGGCATGGCGCGATCGGCAATCAGCATGTCCAGGCGATGCACCGCCAGATCGGCCAGCAAGGACGACAAACGTCCTTCCCGGCAGATCAGGCGCACCGGTTCCTCGACATGCAGCGCCGGCTCGAGCAGGCGACAGGCGACCGACTTCGACACCGAATCGGCGATCCCGATGTTGAAGGGCAGCGTTTTCTTCGTTTTTTGCTCGTGTACCGCATCAAGCAACTCGTCGCCGATGGCGAAAATCTCCTCGGCATGGCCGAGGATGCGCCGCCCCGCTTCGGTCAGTTCCAGACCCCGTCCGGCGCGCCGGAAAAGCTTGGTGCCGAGGCTGTCCTCGAACTCCCCGAGCTGACCACTGATCGACTGCGGCGTCAGGTGCAGTTGTTCGCCGGCACGGGCAATGCTGCCGGTTTTGGCAACCATCCAGAAGTAGCGCAAGTGTTTGAAATTGAGTGTCGTCATGGCGTCCGTGGCGGTTTAACACATCGAAAATCTGGATGTTTGGCTAAATTATATTCGACTGGATCGTTGTATCGTTTATCACTATTCTCCGCCGCCTGTAGCCCAACCCGGAGAAACAATGAGCAAATCGAACAAGATTCACCCCTTGATCGGGGTCGTCATGGGATCGGATTCCGACTGGCCGGTGATGCAGGCCGCCGCCAAAATACTGGATGAGCTGGAGGTTCCTTACGAGGCCAGGGTGGTTTCAGCCCACCGCACGCCTGATCTGCTCTTCGAATATGCCACGACCGCACGCGAACGCGGTCTCCGGGCGATCATCGCCGGCGCCGGCGGTGCCGCGCATCTGCCCGGCATGCTGGCCGCCAAAACAACCGTGCCCATCATGGGCGTGCCGATTCCCTCGAAGCACCTCAAGGGCATGGACTCGCTGCTCTCCATTGTGCAGATGCCGCGCGGCGTGCCGGTTGCCACCTTCGCCATCGGCGAAGCCGGCGCCGCCAATGCCGCCCTCCTCGCCGTTGCCATGCTGAGCACCAGCAACGACAGCCTGGGCCGCGAACTCGCCGGCAAACTGGACGACTTCCGGCAACGCCAGGAAGAGAAAGTGCTGGGCATGCAACTGGCGAGGCCGCAATGATCCTGCCGCCCGCAACACTCGGCATGCTCGGTGGCGGCCAGCTCGGGCGCTACTTTGTCATCGCCGCCCAGCAACTGGGTTACCGGGTCATGGTCCTCGATCCGGACGAGAACAGTCCGGCCGGGCGCATTGCCGATCATCACCTGGTCGCTGCCTACGCCGACCGTGAAGCCCTGACCCACATGGCGGTCAGCTGCTCGGCAATCACCACCGAATTCGAGAGCGTCCCGGCCGAAACCCTGGCCTATCTTGCCCGTTTCATTCCCGTACAGCCCAGCGCCGAAGCTCTCGCTATCTGTCAGGAACGCTCGGCGGAAAAAGGTTTTCTCAAGAAGCACGGCTTGCCGCACGCGCCCTACGCCGACATCCGCAGCGAAGGCGATTTGCAGGATGTGCCCGACGGCCTGTTCCCCGGCATTCTCAAGGTTGCCCGCTTCGGCTATGACGGCAAGGGCCAGATCCGCGTCAAGGACAAGGCTGCCTGCCGCGCCGCCTTTCGCCAGTTCGACCACGAGCCTTGCGTACTGGAAAAGCAGATGCAGCTCGAACACGAGCTGTCACTGGTCCTGACGCGCAGCGCGGCGGGCCAGACAAAGTGCTTCCCGGTCGCCGAAAACCATCACCAGCAGGGAATTCTCGATCACTCCATCGTGACCGCCGAGCGTGCCAGCGACGCGCTGGCCGCCGAGGCAAGTGCGCTGACCGAGAAGATCGCCGCCAGCCTCGACTATGTCGGCACGCTGAGCGTCGAGTTCTTCGTCGTCGATGGCCGGCTCTGCGTCAACGAACTCGCGCCCAGGCCCCACAACTCCGGCCACTACACGCTGGATGCCTGCCTGACCAACCAGTTCGAGCAGCAGGTGCGCGCCCTGTGCGGTTTGCCGCTGGGCGATGTCTCGGCACATTCGGCCGCGGTCATGGTCAATCTGCTCGGCGATCTGTGGTTTGCCGGCAACCCGGAACAGGCGAGCGAACCCGAATGGGAAAAGCTGCTCGCCTATCCTGACCTGAAACTCCACCTGTACGGCAAGCACGAGGCCAGACCAGGGCGCAAAATGGGCCACTTTACGGTACTCGGTGAAACGCTGGAGCAGCCCTACCAGATTGCGATGGCAGCGCGTGCAGCGATCGGCATCAGCGCCCGCCACGATTGAGCCCGCCCTTGCCCACGCCACGCAGCAAAAGACAACTTTTAAACAGGACGAGCGATGAAGTACTTATCTGAACTTTTCGAAAAGAACCGGGTGTGGTCGCTGCAACAACTGCAGGAAGATCCCGATTACTTCCAGCGCCTGGTCAAGCAGCAGGCCCCGAAATACCTCTGGATCGGCTGCTCCGACAGCCGCGTGCCGGCCAACCAGATCACCGGCCTGAATCCGGGCGAGGTCTTCGTCCATCGCAACATCGCCAATGTGATCGTGCACACCGACCTCAACTGTCTCTCGGTGGTGCATTACGCCATCCAGGTCCTCAAGGTGCAGCACGTCATCGTCTGCGGCCACTACGGCTGCGGCGGCGTGCGCGCGGCGCTCGACGGTCAGGCCAACGGCATGATCGACAACTGGCTGCGCCACATCGAGGATGTGCGCGAACGGCATGCCGGGGTGCTCGATGGCATGGCCGACTACGACGCCAGATGGGCAAGGCTGTGCGAACTGAACGTGATCGAACAGGTGCGCAACCTGGCCCGGACCACGCCGGTCAGTGAAGCCTGGAAATCAGGTCAGGAGCTGATGTTGCATGGCTGGATCTATGGCCTGCAGGACGGTCGCCTGGTCGACCTGAACATGAGCGCCGCCCGCCGCGACGAGCTGGATCAGGCCTACGCCGAAGCCGTGGCCGGCTAGAACGAACGCCAACCAGCCCCGGCCCGGCTCTGCGTGCCGGGGGCTTTTTTTCAGCGGCGGATCAGGTAGCGGATGGTCGGCCCGTCCTGGATGACGTCGAGGACTTCGTAGCCGTGATTGCGCGCATCGAGCGGGATGTTGTTGATCGACTGCGGGCAATCCGAAATCACTTCGAGGATTTCACCCGGCTGCAATTGCGGCATCGCCTCCAGCGTCGCCACGGCCGGATACGGACAGGGTTCGCCCATCATGTCGAGGCGATAGTTGGGTACGTACTCCGGCTTGCTCATGCGGCCTCCCTGGCCAGTTCGGGTTGGCCGGCCTTGCCGGCAAAGAAACGTTTTTCCCACCACAGCACGGCAAGCAGGGCCAGCAGCAGCATCAGGTAGGTGGCGATCAGGCCGCCCTGCGGGCCGAACACGGCGAGCAGATTGACCTTCTCGTAGTTGGTCGCCAGCGCCGGCGCGATATCGTCCCACCAGGCGGCAAGCAAGGTGGCGCCAATGATGTTGCCGAGACCGACCCACCAGTAATGCACCTGACCTTCGACCGCCCGGTACATCCAGCCGGTTTCGCAGCCGCCGGCGAGCACGATGCCGAAGCCGAAAAGCAGCCCGCCGATCACCGAATTCGGGCCGGCCCACATGATCTTCGGCGACACGCCAAGCTGGACATAGCTGAACACGCCGATGGTGCTGACCGCCATGCCGATGATGATCGCCTTGGCCATCTGCGTGCGGCCGGTCAGCCACAGGTCGCGGAAAGCCGAGGTGAAGCACACCTGCGCGCGCTCGATGATCAGGCCGAAGGCGAGACCGAACAGCGCAGCCAGGCCGAGCTTGGGCGCATCCAGCGTCTTGGCAACAGCCCACAGGAAGAAAGCGGCAAAAACCAGCATGCCGAGGCGGAAGCGGCGCGTCGCACGGTCGACGTCCTGCACGATCGTTTTTGCTGCCGACACCTTCTGCAATTTAACCGGCGTGCGGAACACGGGCAGCATTGTGAAGCGCGCGCCAAACCACGAACCCGCCGCCGTCGCCAGCGCAAAGAACCAGGCGTGCAGCGAAAACTGCGGAATCCCGGTGAAGAAGGCGGCCAGGTTGCAGCCCATCGCCAGACGCGCGCCAAAACCGGCAATGATGCCGCCGGCCACCGCCTGCACGATGCGGATGCGATGCTGCGGCACGCGCAGCTTGACGTTGTTGGCCCACAGCGCCGCCGACAGGCAGCCGGCAAACATGCCGATGATCATCAGCCCGTCGATCCGGTCGAGCGGCGTGCCCTCCAGATGCAGGACCTTGAAATAGCCCCAGGTCTCCGGGTGGTAACCGAGAAACTGCAGCAGATGCCCGCCCCAACGGGTGAACTCGCCGGTTACCGCCCAGAAGGTGCCGGTGATCCCGAAATAGTAGGCCGACAACACACCGGCCGCGATAACCGCCGGAACCGGCGCCCAGAAACGCACCAGATAATCGCGCTTGAAATTTTCCCAAAGCATGGATGGGTGAACCTTTATGAAAAATGGCCTCCGGCCGCGCCCGGCGCGCCGAAAGGCAAAATCACCTTGCCAGCAAGGCGATCAACAAGCCTGAGTCAGGCTTTCGAGGGGCGGCATGTTCAAGCCTTTTCGGGGAAATGGCAATGCCGGAAGTACGCAGACCGGCAGATCAGGAGCGAGCGCCCTTGCGCCCCTGCGTTGTCCAGTAGGAAAACTCTTCCTCGTACACCTCGACATCCAGCTCCCCAACCCAAGCCTGCAGGCGGGTCTGCGCGTCGGCCACGCCCTTGTTATAGATCGCCGGCCCGACTTCCTTGAGGAAGAAGGAAAGCAGCGCCCCCGCCTCCAGCCCGCCAATCGGCTCATCCATGTTTTCCTTGAAATAGCGCTGAATGGAGGCGATGGCTGCCTTGCTGGCGTCACTGGAGATTTCAATGGTCATGTTGGCTGCGCCCGAGAGCTGGAAAGAAAGGCGGATTGTCGGCGCTTTGGCGGCAAAGGAACAGACTAGGCAAGGCGGGGAAAGTCTGAGCAAAAACGCGATTTCTGACCGGTCGACCGGTCGGGAGGGCCCGATTTCAGCCGCCGCGAATCTGTCCGGCGGCATGGGCAAGCCGGGGCAGCGCCCGTATCGACCCGACCGTCAGTGTTGGCGACTCGCACAACGGCACCAAGGCCCGTTAAGCTTGCGCCTGGCCGCCGACTCACAAGGACAACAGGAACATGCAGCATGATCTCGCATCCCCCAAAGCGCAAACGCCACATCGGGCCGGCAGTCCGGGCGAAGTCCTCGGCGCTTTCCTGAAACTCGGCCTGACTTCCTTCGGGGGACCGATCGCCCATCTCGGCTATTTCCGTGCCGAATTCGTCGAGCGGCGCCGGTGGCTCGATGACAACAGTTATTCCGACCTCGTTGCCTTGTGCCAGTTCCTGCCGGGGCCGGCGAGCAGTCAGGTCGGCATCGCCCTCGGCCTGAGCCGGGCCGGTTGGCTCGGGGCTTTCGCCGCATGGCTGGGCTTCACCCTGCCCTCGGCTATCGCACTCATCCTCTTTGCCTTGGGCGTCGCCGGCCATGGTGATCTGGCTCAATCTGGCATCGTGCATGGGCTGAAAGTGATGGCGGTGGCTGTCGTCGCGCAGGCCGTCTGGGGAATGACGAAGGCGCTCTGTCCGGACCGCCAGCGCGGCGCGATTGCGCTCACGGCGGCGCTCGTGGTGCTCAGCCTGAACTCGCCATTCAGCCAGCTTTTTGCGATTGCCGGCGGAGGCCTGGTCGGCTGGCGTCTGTTGACGCTGCCGCACCTGCCTGCCGCCAACCATCGGGACTACGGCGTGAGTCGCGGCGGCGGGGCGCGCTTGCTCGCCTTGTTCGCCGTCTTGCTGCTCGCCTTTCAGGCGCTGGCCGTATTTACCGATTCCGCGGCCGGAGCTGCGATTGCCGGCTTTTACCAAGCAGGTTCGCTGGTCTTCGGCGGTGGGCACGTCGTCCTGCCCCTTTTACAGACGAGCGTTGTCGTTCCCGGCTGGGTCGGCAACGACATCTTTCTCGCCGGCTATGCTGCGGCACAAGCCGTGCCCGGCCCCCTGTTCACATTTGCCGCCTTTCTCGGGGCTGCCATGCCTGCGCCGCTGGGGGGCTGGCATGGCGGACTGCTCCTGCTCCTGGCCATCTTTCTGCCGTCCTTCCTGCTGGTCGGCGGCGCATTGCCGTACTGGGAAGCCTTGCGCCAACGCGATGGCATCCAGCGCGCGATGGCCGGGATCAACGCTGCCGTCGTCGGCATTCTCGGGGCGGCACTTTATGACCCGGTATGGACGAGCGCCATTCACGCCAGAACGGATTTCGCCCTGGCGCTGGCCGCCTTCGGCCTGCTGCTGTTGACCAGAATTTCCCCGGTTGTCGTTGTCGCGCTGGCAGCCCTCGCCGGCGGCCTGATGCAGCCCTGACTTGCGGCCGGCGCATGCGTCGGCCACTGGGCGCGGGGCATCCCGCCAGACGCCCATTCACCCCGCATTCTTGTTTCTCCCGGCTACGCATTTCCCGCTGGACAGCCCGCCCCGGCGCGCGTAGCATCGCCGCCCCTTTGCCCTGGCCGCCCCATGCCTCTCACCTCCCCTGCCCGCGCCTGCGGTATCGATTTCGGCACATCCAACTCCACCGTGGGCTGGTTGCGGCCGGGGTCGCCGACCTTGCTGGCGCTGGAGGATGGCAAGGCGACACTGCCTTCGGTGGTGTTCTTCAACGCCGAGGAAAACACGGTCAGTTTTGGCCGCGCCGGGCTGGGCGAGTATCTCGACGGGCACGAAGGCCGGCTGATGCGTTCGCTGAAGAGCCTGCTCGGCAGCAGCCTGATCGACGGGCGCACCGACGTGCAGGGCACGGTGATCGCCTTCCGCGATCTGCTGACGCGTTTCATCGGTTCACTCAAGGAGCGCGCCGAGACGCAGGGTCAGCGCGCGTTTGACCAGGTCGTGCTGGGCCGGCCGGTGTTCTTCGTCGATGACGATGCGGCGGCCGACCGGGTTGCCGAAGAAACCCTGGGCGAAATCGCCCGCGCCGTCGGCTTCAAGGACATCAGTTTCCAGTTCGAACCGATTGCCGCTGCCTTCCACTACGAAACCACGCTGAGCCGCGAGGAAGTGGTGCTGGTTGCCGACATCGGCGGCGGCACCTCCGACTTTTCCATCGTCCGCCTGTCGCCGCAGCGCGCCAAAGCCAGCGAGCGCGGCAGCGACGTGCTGGCCAATGGCGGCGTGCATATCGGCGGCACTGATTTCGACCGGCAACTGAGCCTGGCCTCGGTCATGCCGCTGCTCGGCCACCGCGGCAAGCTGAAGAACGGCCGGGCGATTCCGGCCAGCATCTATTTCAATCTCGCAACCTGGCACAGCATCAACTTTGCCTATGCCCGCCCGGTCTGGGCCGAACAGCAGCGTCTGCTGCTTGATGCGATGGAGCCGGAAGGCATCCAGCGCCTGCTGGCGCTGATCCGCGAGCGCGCCGGGCACTGGCTGGCGCACCAGGTCGAGCAGGCCAAGATCGCCCTCTCCGACGGCGACACCGCCCTGCTTTCGCTCGAGCGTTTTGCGCCAGGCGAACAACAGTTGCTGACGCGCAGCGAGTTCGACCTGACCACCGGCATTCTCGTCGACAAGGTGGAAAGCGCCGTCACCCGCCTGCTGCCGGAAGCCGGTCTGACGTCCAGCGGCATCGACACGGTGTTCTTCACCGGCGGTTCGAGCGGCATTCCGCAATTGCGCCGGCGCATCGCCGCGCTGCTGCCGCAGGCCCGTGTCGTCGAAGGCGACCTGTTCGGCAGCATCGGTGCCGGGCTGGCGGTCGATGCGGCACGGCGTTATGGCAACGGGAGCGCCGCATGATGGCAGCCGAAGCCTGGCTGGCGGCGCAAAGCCCCGCCGTCCGCGCCGAACTCGACAATCTGCTCGCCTACCGGCCGGAGGAAGAGTTCATCCGGACGCTGGCCGAGTTGCTGCCGGTCGTGCCTTGCGCCGGGCTGATCGACCTGTATTACGACATTTTTTACTGCTGCCGGCCGGTCTTCCGGATTGCCGTCCGCCAGTTGCACGACCCGGATGAACTCGCCGTCTTCCTGCAGACCGCCGAGCGCGCCCTGCCCGAGACCGAGGATGCCGCGGCCTGCACGGCAGCCTGTGCCGACATGGATGATGTCGATGAAGTCATTTTCTGGTTGAAGCGGCATACACGGGCGCGCTGAAAATGCCCGGTTTTTAGCGGTCGACCGTCTGGATTGCCCATTTTTGCGCCGGACTGCCCGGCCAGCACAGCGCCAGACAAATCGCCGATACCCGCCGGGCGCTTGGTAGAATCAGCGCCCCTCACCCGCCCGATTGTTGTTGCCGCCCATGTCATCCCCACCGAAATTGCGTACGACGTTCGACCGCCTGCGCCAGGTCTTCCTGTTCGAAGTGGGCGGACTGCTGCTGATCACGCCGCCCTTCATCTGGATTTCCGGTGTGCCGCTGCACGACTCGCTGGGCCTGATGGTCGCCATGGCGATCATCGCCGGGGTCTGGAATACCCTCTACAACATCGGCTTCGACTGGGTGGATGCCCGTCTTTCCGGACGCAGCGCCGACCAGCGCCCGACGGCCTGGCGCATCGTGCATGCACTGGGTTTCGAAGGCGGCCTGCTGCTGATCAGCCTGCCCATGGTCATGATGTGGACCGGCATGGACTGGCAGCAGGCGCTGATCGCCGACATCGGCCTGGCGGCGGCTTACGTGGTCTATGCCTACGTGTTCAATCTCGGCTACGACAAGATCTTCCCGGTAGCTCAACCTGACTGATTGAAAACCGGGATTTTCCAGCGGTCGACCGCTGGGAACGGGTGTTTTTCAGTACTCAGGCCGGAGCCGCATTACCCGGCAAATGCAGCGCAAACTCGGTCATCCCGTCGACAACGCCGACCGTGATCTCGCCCTGATGCGCCCGCGCAATCGAACGACTGATCGCCAGCCCGAGGCCGCTACCTTCGGAAGCCGGATCAAGGCGCACGAAACGGTCGAAAATCTGCGTCATCACTTCCGCCGGAATCACCGGCCCGGAATTGCGGATGGCGATTTTTGCCATGCCGTCAGTCAGGCTGAGCACGACCATGACCGAGCCGTTTTCCGGCGTGTGGTGAATGGCATTGACCAGCAGGTTGCCGATGACACGCTCCAGCATCAGCCGGTCGCCAGCCACGCTGATCGCATCGCCGCTCAGACGGATGTCGATGTTTTCGGCGAGCAGGCCGTAATACTCGAGCAGGCGGGCGCAGAGCGGCTGCACGGCGACGTTTTCGCAGTGCGGCACGAGCAGGCCGTGCTCGGCCTTGGCGAGAAAAAGCATGTCGGCAATGATTTTGGCCAGGCGCTCGTACTCTTCCAGATTGGAGGCCAGCAGGTCGCGGTATTCATCGACATCGCGCGAGCGGTTCAGCGTCACCTCGGTCTGCATGCGCAGATTGTGGATAGGCGTACGCAACTCGTGGGCAAGATCGGCCGAAAAGTCCGAGAGACGGGAGAAAGATTCCTCCAGTCGTTCGAGCATGGCATTGAAGGCCAGCACCATTTCGGCCAGTTCGGGTGGCACCTCACGGTCGACGATGCGTTCAGCCAGTTTTCCGGCGGAAATCCGCCCGGCCGCCTGCGCGATGGCACGCACCGGACGCAGGCCGCGGCGCACGATCAGCACGCCGAGAAATGCGGTAAGCAGGCAGGCGGCAAGCAACGCCAGCCCGAAATCGCGCTGCAACTGGGTGAGAAAATCAGTGTGATGTGCAATGTCGCGTGCCACGACCACCCGTACGTTATCTCCCCAGCCGGTCAGCAGCGGCCCGGCGACGACACGAAAATCGCGGCCGTTGATTTGCAGGCGAACCGGTATTTCGCCGACCGCAGCAGCCGCTTGCGCCAGTTCGGGCGGCGCCTGTTCCGGCCAGCTGAAAACCGGGGTGTTTTCATGGTCGACCGTCACGATCACGCCATGCTCGCCAACCAGCGCATCGGACAGGCGAGCCGCCAGGCCGGCCGGCGAGTTTTCCTGACTGCCGACGTGGCGGACCAGCGCCAGTTTGCCCATCAGTTCGTGCGCATCAAGCTCGGTCATGTGATTGTCGGCCGAGCGATCGAGATAGATGCCAAGCACCGCAAAAACCAGCATGGTGAGCAGCGCAAAGGCTGCCGACAGGCGAACCGTGATCGAATGCTTCCAGTTCATCGGCATTCCATCACGTAACCCATGCCGCGCAGGGTGTGGATCAGCTTCGGCGAAAAGTCGTCGTCGAGCTTGGCGCGCAGGCGGCGCACCGCGACGTCGATGACATTGGTGTCGGAATCGAAATTCATGTCCCAAACCTGCGAGGCGATGAAACTGCGTGACAGCACCTCGCCCTGCCGGCGCAGGAAGAGTTCGAGCAGCGCGAACTCCTTGGCGGTCAGGTCGATGCGCTGGCCGGCGCGACTGGCGCGGCGTTTCAGCACGTCAAGTTCGAGGTCGGCGAGGCCGAGGCTGGTCACTTCGCGCGCCCGGCCCCGGCGCAGCAAGGTGCGGACACGGGCGAGCAGCTCGGAAAAGGCAAAGGGCTTGACCAGGTAATCGTCGGCGCCCAACTCCAGTCCCTTGACGCGATCCTCGACCTGATCGCGCGCGGTCAGGAAAAGCACCGGAAAATCGCGCCCGGCGGCGCGCAGCGCCTTGAGCACCTGCCAGCCGTCGAGGCCGGGCAGATTGACATCGAGAATGAGCAGATCGAACTCGCCGGACAGCCCTTCATGCATGCCGTCCAGCCCGTTGCGCACGAGATCGGCGGTAAACCCGGCCTCGGCCAGCCCCTGCTTCAGGTAGTCGCCGGTCTTCGCTTCGTCTTCGACAATGAGAATCTTCATGCGCGCATTTTGCCCGAGGCGGCAAGCTATTTGTCAGTGAATCAGTAACCCCAATCCTCGTGCCGGACCGGCAGGGCATTCAGTTCATCACGCAGATGCTGCCATTGCGGCATGAACAGCGCCATCAGCGACACAAAGCGTGCGTTATGGCTCGGCTCCAGCAGATGCGTCATTTCATGCACGACGATGTATTCAAGGCATTCCGCCGGCTTCTTGGCGAGGTCGGTATTGAGACGAATCGCGCCCGTTGCCGGGTTGCAGCTTCCCCAGCGGGTTTTCATGCGCTGCACAAAAACGCGGCCGACCTTGACGCCCAGCACGGGCTCCCACTTGGCGATCAGTTCCGGCACGGCAGCGCGGATTTGCTCGCGGTACCAGGCATCGAGAATCTCGCGACTGCGTAACTCGTTCGTCCCGGGGCGCACCTGCAACACCAGCTTGCTATGTTTCAACTCGATGGCCGAGGCCGCTTCAAGCTCGACACGCTTGAGCAGATAACGCCGGCCCCAGACGTAGTGGCTTTCGCGGTCCACATATTCGCGTGGCGCTTCGCGTTGCTGCACCTGCATCTTGCGCTGCTGCGCCTTGATCCAGGAGAGTCGGGAGATAACGAAGACGCGGATGGTATCCAGGTTCATGTGGCCGGGCGCCGCGATACGCACGCGGCCGAGGGGCGGCAGGACACTCAGGTGAAGATTCTTAATCTTCTTCCGCAACACCTCGATCTGCAGGTTGCCCAGATCGATCTGCTCGACCATCAGTACTCGCCCCTCTGGGCAAAAATGATCGGGAACAGGCGATTCACCTCATCGATATTGCCCAGCACCTTGAACAACTCCTGTTTGAGCATCTGTTCGCGGGCGGTCACGCCGCGCCAGTCAGCCTGACGTTTTTGCTTGATGATTTCGTCGATACGCAGCGCCAGGGCAAGCGCGGCATCCGTTTCGCCATAACCGGCAGATGCTTGTGCGGCCTGGTTGCCGGCAACGTGATCCTTGAGGTTGTTGTAGAGCGCCAGTCGGCCCGCCGTATTCAACACCGCAGACGTTTCCGCTCCCCTGCCCGTCTGCACCTGCTTCGCCACTTCGGCAATGCGCTGCAGATACTCCTCGTACTCGATGGCCTTTTCCTTGCGCAGTTTGATGATCTCATCGAGCAGCGCCGACATCCGGGCGAAAAAAGCCGGATCGGTCAGATGCTCCTTGATGATCTTGCTGCGCACATTGTTTTCGATGCACTCGGCAATCGCCTCGTGGTTTCCCTTCAATTCGCCCAACTGCCCGGCAATGGCATCGGCAATGCCAGTCTTGACGATCAGGTCAAGCAGGCCGATATCATCGAAGGGCGAAATCTTGCGTGGTGCCGACGCCTCGATGTAAGTGTCGATCAGGTGCCGCATGTCGGCCTCGAAAGGCTTGAGGTCCAGCGTCTCGCCAGCCACTCGGCGGATATACTCGCGCAGGTCGAGGTAATGTTTCTGGCGGCGCTTGATGCCTTCGATTTCGGCCACGCTGTAGCCGGCCGGTTCCAGTTCGTCGGCAATATTGGCGTAGGCGCGGATCAGCGCGACGACGCCCCGATAAAGCGCGACGCGCTGCGGCTCGTGGGCGGCCAGATCGGTGGCGATCTCGGTATTGCCGCAAAAATAGCGGCTATGGTCGAGATCGGCTTTCGGCGGCTCGACCGGTTCGCAGAGCAGTTCCAGAGTCTCGAAAGCCGCTTCCAGGCGCTCGCGCCAGAGACTCAGGCGGTCTTTCAGCAGGATTTCCGGATCGCCGCCCGGTGCGCTGCGATCGAGTTCTGCGATGTAAACGGCAATCGCCTTTTCGACCTTGGGAAATAGCCCTTTGTAGTCGACGATATGGCCGAAATCCTTGTCCTCGCCATCAAGCCGGTTGGTCCGGCAGATCGCCTGGAACAGGCCATGATCCTGCATTTTCTTGTCGATGTAGAGATAGGTACAGGGCGGCGCATCAAAGCCGGTGAGCAGCTTGTCCACAACGATCAGCAGCTTCATGTTGGCCGGTTCCTTGACGAACAGCGCCTTGACCTTCTCCTCGTAGGTTTCGGTTTTGTTCATGCCGGGGCCGGCCACAACACCCTTCAACAGCGTGTTGTAGGTGTTGTAGATGAACTGCTTGTCAGTTTCGGTCTGGGCGCCGATTTCTTCCAGCGTCACGTTGCTGGCCTGCGGGTCGTACGAAGTCACCACCGCGCAGCGCTCCTTGAAGCCGGTATGCCCGGCCGAGAACAGCGTGAAATACTTGCAGGCCTCGTAAATGCTCGAAGCGACCAGCAGCGCGTTGCCGCGCTCGTTCGACAGGCGCGGCTTCACGGCAAAGTCGTAGATGATGTCATTGACCACGCGATCCATGCGCGAGCGCGAACTGAGCACATTCTGCATCGTCCCCCAATGGCTTTTCAGCTCGTCCTTTTGCCAGGCGTTGAGGCCCTTGGTCTTGATTTCGAACCACTGGTCGATCTGCTCGGTCGAGCCCAGTTGCTGGTCGATATCGCGTGCCTCGTAGATCAGGTCGAGCACCACGCCGTCTCCCACCGCCTCGCCGAACTTGTAGGTGTGGATGTAGCCGCCGAATACTTCCTCGCTGGTCGCCTTGTCGTCCTTCTTCAACGGCGTGCCGGTGAAACCGATGAAAACGGCATTCGGCATCATCGCTTTCATGACCCGGTTGAGCCGACCGCTCTGCGTGCGGTGGCATTCATCGACGAAGACGAATACCTCACCCAGCGTCGGGCTCGGCTGCGCCTGCAGTTCCGCGATGAAAGCCTCGAACTCATGTTCCTTCTTACCACGCGCCCCTAGGCCGAATTTATGTACCAGCGAGCACAACAGACGCGGGCTGGCCTGGCCGAGCTGGTGCATCAAATCGCGGCCGCTGCTGGTCCGGTAGATGCTCTCGCCCGCCTCGGTAAACACGCGCATGATCTGCTTGTCCAGTTCATCACGGTCGGTGACGATGGCCACCCGGGCATGCGGATTGTTGGCCAGTATCCAGCGCGCCAGCAGCACCATCAGGATGCTCTTGCCTGCCCCCTGGGTGTGCCAGATGATGCCGCCGCGCTTTTGCCGGACATGCTCCTGGGCCGCCTTGATGCCGAAATACTGATGCACGCGCGGCAGCTTTTTGATGCCGTTCTCGAACAGCACAAAATCGCGCAAGAGTTCGACCAGACGGCCTTTTTCGCACATTTTCAGCAGGTATTTATCGAGCAGATGACGGCTGGCATCCGCCTCGTCTTCCTTCCATTTCAGAAAGTACTTTTCCTCGGTCTTGATCGTGCCGTAGCGCAGGCCTTCCGAATCATTGCCGGCCAGCACCAACTGCACCGTACTGAAAAACCAGGCGTTGAATTCCGGCAACTGGTTCGACAGATTCTGACGGATGCCCAGGCCGATATCCGAGCGGCTATTCTTCAATTCCAGCACGCCGATGGCGATACCGTTCAGGTAAAGCACAACGTCCGGCCGCCGCTCGTGGCCGCCCTTCAAGGTCACCTCCTCGGCCAGCGCGAAATCGTTTTTCCCGGGTTCGTGCCAGTTAACCAGGTGCACCGTTTCGGTCACCTTCCCGGCCTCGATCTTCACCGGCACGCCGTAGCGCAACAGGCTGTACACCGCCTCATTGTTGCCGTACAACGAACGGCTGTGGTTGTCCGCCTCCCGATGCAGGATATCGAGCGCCCGGCCGATCTGCGCCGGCGAATAACCAGCGCCGCCCAGGTAGGCCGTCAGTAGTGGCCCGTCGATATTGCTGTTGGCCGCGCGGTCGCTCCAGTCGCCCAGATAGCGATAGTGCAGTTCGTCGCGAAAGAGCGCGATGACGCGATTCTGCGTAGCGCGTTCGGGTTGGCTGATGCTGCTCACTTCAATACCTCCCAGTGGCCGCCCTTGCGCGGACCGACAAAGCGTAGACGTCCCTCCTTGACCAGCTTGGCGGCAGCACGCTCCACTGCGCGGGTAGACTTGCCGATGGACGATGCAAGGTCCGCCAATGTCAGTTCGGGATTTGCCACCAAGATGGCGAGTACTTGTTCCGGCGTTTTTACCGGCGTTTTTACCGGCGTTTTTACCGGCGTTTCTTCAATTGAGGTAGTAGCCGACGGCAAGCCAGCAGCCGCCAAATGCTCCGGATTCGCCTTGAAAGTCAGCATCAGCCCCGACATCTCAAAGTCATAGCCAGGAGGCTCAATGCCGTGCCCCTGACATTCACGGGCAATTTTCTCGATGCCCCGCCCCCAGGATTCGATATAGCCCGCCCGAAAGAAGGCATTGGCGAGCAAGGGGTTGGCCGGCCGTGAAGGATGCTTGCCAAGCAGGCGTTCCATGGTCCAGCCCTCCGGCATATAGCCGGAATTCCAGATGACGATCTGATGTTCATAGACGCTGATCTGGATCGGGATGCCGCTACAGTAATCCTTGTGGATCACCGCGTTGAGCAACGCCTCGCGCAAGGCTTGGCGGGGAAACAGGAAGGTTTCCAGGCGCTGGATGCCTTCATAGCTGATATAGGCCTTCAGGTATTTGGTGTGCAGCAGATCCAGCGTCTTTTCCACCTGGGAAAACAGGTCGCCATGGATTTCATCCTGGTAACGCAAGTCATCGTCGGTGATAAAAAACCCGATCTTGATCCAGGCCCCTGGCACAAAACGCTCAGGCTGTTTGCCGAACAGCAAGGCCGTAGCCCGCTTCAGGAAAGCGCCATCCTCCAGTTGCAGGCTGCTCAACAAGGCCGCGTCACCATCGGCAAGCACCGCTTCATCCACCCGGCCACTGCGCACCGCCTTGTCGCGGAACCATTGCAGCGCCGCAGGCTGGCAATCGGCCAGCGACAGGCCGGGCACCGGCACACCATCCCAATGTAGCCCCTGCTTCTTGAGCAGGAAGCGGCTCAGCGCCGCCCCCTTCAACTCCTGCTTGGTACTGCCGCTGCGATAGTGATATTCGCCCTTGTAACTGATCGGGCTCGGGTAAGGAGCGACGCGGATTTCCAGCAACTCCTTGCCGGCTTCCACCAGCAGATTCACATCGACCATAATGCCCAGCACATCGCGTACCTTGTTCGGAATATCCTCCAGCAGCTTTTTTGCATCCCTGACGCCAACCGGCTCGCCACGGTCATTACGCCCGATCACCAGCACGCCGCCCTCGGCGTTGGCGAAACCGCAGAGCCATTTCAGGTACTCGTCCCGCCAGGATTCCTTCCACTCGACCTGCTGGCTCTCTTTACTGGTCGGCATCAGCCCGCCGCCTCGCAAACCTGCTTGATGATCTGTAAAATCCAGCCGCTGATGGCCCGTGTGTCGTTGAGGACGGCATGGCGCAGTTTTGGCTCCAGCCAGCGGCGCAGGGCATCGATCACCGCCGCATCCACCCGCTCCTTGCCAAGCGCCTTCAGTGCCTGCACCAGCAGGCCGCTTTCGCGGTACTTGAAGCCGACATCCTTGAGCGGCGCCTTGCGGAAAGCCAGCACCTGTCGACCTTCTTCGCCAACAGGATACTCGCGGCTCGGCCCGTCGGAAAGATAGACCCAGCGGCCCGGCACCTGCGTAGACAGACCGAGCAGATTGAGCGCCGCCTCGCCCGAGGGCTGGATGCGCCAATTGAACTTGCGCGCCAGCGCCCCGGCCACCTGGTCGATGTCCGGGCTCAGATTCTGGGCGAGCAAATCGCTGTAGCGCGGGTAGTCGTAAACGCCGTGACAGACCCGGCGAATCCGCCCGCCGCGGGCCAGCGTAGACAGCGCCTGGTGGATATTGGCCTCGCCAAAATCGGCGATAAAATCCGTCTTGGTAAACGCCCAACCCCTACCGCGCCCATAAATTCTGGAAAGTATTTTTTGTTCAACGGCTTGCATGAACGAAAGAATAAAGTTTTTTCAGGAAAATGCTAGCACTTCCCTGAAAACATAGCCGATGACCAGAGGATTGTTTTGCCGACTGTCCGAGGTGATGCAGCTGATCTCGCCAACAAACCCACCCGGTCGCAGCTCGACCCCGGATTCAGGCGGACGGCTCACTTTCACCGAACTTGTCCCACAAGGCCGTTTTGAACCAGACCGGCATCAGGTCGGTCTTGACCTCAATTTCCTCGCCACCCGTCACCTCTGCGATCCAGACGCGTTCGTGACCCGAGTTATCAAAAATGTAGGCGCGATCAGCAAAGCTCACAGCATCGGACAGAAGGTCGAGCGAATTGGCATAACGACTGATGATCTTGTCTTCCGGCACCGGATGCCCGCCCGTTTCGACCCGATGCCGCACGCGATCAACATTGATTTCCGGGTCGGCGGTTGCCACGAAATAGAGGTAGGTCCGAAAACCGGCCTGCTGTGCCTTGCGTAGGAATTCCACCTTATCCGGTGACGACATCACCGTCTCGAACGTGAAGGAAATCCTGGCGGCCAACAACTTGTGCCGGATGAAGTCGGCCAGCACGGAAGCGAAATAGGAATTGACGGCCACGCCACCAAAGCGAATTTCGTCGCCAATCAGTTGCAGTTGCTCAGTTTCCGCCAACAAACCCGCCTTGCACAACAAGGTAGACTTGCTCAGAAACGCATGCAGTTCGGCATCCGAGCCGCTCACCTCGAAAGCACTCAAGCCGAGATGGCCCTGTGCGCGGATGGTTTTCTCGATCTCGTCGGCATTGATATACACCCCCAGCCACTCGGCAGGCAGCACTTCCTTGATGGTGCTTTTGCCCGAACCGTTCGGCCCGGCAAACACCCGCAAACGAGGAACCGAAGTGTTCATCACTTGCGCGTCCGCACCCGCTTGCTGCCCGGCGTTACCGCCACCGGCGCCGGCAGGTTGCGAATCAGCCGCTGCCCGCCCTCGGCCGTGGTTTCCACCAGCTTGCCGTTGACCGCCTCCAGCACCTTGCCGCTCGTCGTCAGCGCCTGGTAGTAGGCTTGTTTGACGGCATTACCCGCCAGTTCCGGGATGTGGGCCTCCATGGCCTGCATGGTCTTTTCATTCAAAACGCCTTTCCTGCCCATGACCTATTCCTTTTCCTGACTGCAACAGTTGCAAAGATACCCGTTTGGCGTAGGTTTTGTCTCCCGAACCAAGCGAACGCCCCTTGATCGACATCTTTGATGCCCCTCTCCCACGCCAAAAAAACGAAAAATTACGGTCGACCGCAGCATTTTGCTTAACGTGCGCCAAAAATTTCAGTGTTCTCCAAATAAGGTATTGCACCGAATAATGGCGTGTTCGATGTTGTCGTCGGAAAAAATCGGCCGATCCAGCTTGGCCTGCCATTCCGGATTCGAACGGATGACTTCCTTTACCGAATCCAGCCTGACTAAGCAGCCAGCACGGCGCAAATCTTCCATTGCCATATCGACCGTGGCCAGCAATTCGAGATCGTCATTCGTCTTCCGGCGGAACTGCTCCAGCCAGTCCAGAACATCCTCGCCATACCATTTCAGGAAATAAGTCTCTGCTTCGCCGATATGCTCGCCGGCAACAAACCCGGAAAACTGTTCGCGGGTGTGCTGCTGGACGTAGCCTTTCTTCAGCGCAATGCCTTCCGGCCCGCCGTACTTGGTTGCCGGGTTGTAGGGGCCGGCCCTTTTCTTCAAATAGCCTTCGGCCTGCCGCTCGACATGACGATGCAACAGGTAGGAAAGCTTCGTATAGCGTTTGCGCCCCAACGGCCATTGCGCCGAACCGAAATGCTTGGCCAGCACCGAAATAACCACCGCTTCGTTGATCTGCCAGTTGTGCGACTTGCCTTTTTCCGGTTTGGCCTCTTCCTTTACCGGAAAGGGAATGACCTCGGCCTTGGGCTGAACCAGGCGTATCCGCCCGGTCAGCAATTCCTGCATCATGCCCTGCTTGAGCTGGCGGGCCTTGGTGAGTCTGGTTTCGAGCGCGGCGAGTTCGGCGTCCAGGTCGGAGAGGACGGAGGCGATGGCGGTTTGTTCTTGTTCGTTTTCAGGCATCTCAATTTGAAACGCCTTCACATCTATTGAGTTCACTGAATCAAACGTAGAACCTTTGGAAAGCATTGCCCAAAGAGGTTCCTTGGCAATTAGTGCATGGAAAAGGAAGTCGTTTGGGTAACGGATTGCACAGACCCCTCGTCCGAGACACACGTCGAATATGGCAATAGAAATTTCTCCGACCGGAGCGCGAACAGACATAAGGATGTCGTCACGCCTTCCTTGCTTAGTGACCTCTGTTGTAAATACTCGCTTTATAGTTTTGCGATTCGAGATGTCTGCATTGCCTTGAATCAAAGGCAAGCCATCCCCTTTTGCGTTGTAATTAGCTGAGCGTGGAGACTGTCCCATAACGATCTCTGCAATGTCTCCCAGTCGCGTAACCGCCCAATTATCCCCAAACCCCGGCAGGCGCTTTTGGCCGGTGAGGAGTTCCTGCATCGCGCCTTGCTTGATCTGGCACTTTTTGGCGAGCAGATGTTCCAGTGATTCGATCAGCGCATCCGCATCGCTCAGGGCTTCGGCGATGGCTTGTTGTTCGGGACGAGGAGGCAGGACTATTTTCAGTGACTGGAAAGCCGGCATATAGATGCTGTTATGCGTACTTCCAGCCATCAGTTTTTCCCATTCGGGCGCCATCCAGCGAAAGAGGTAAACCAGGAAATAATTGAAAACTCGCGGACCACAGATGTAATTTGCAAAATCCTGGCTTGTCGCCATATCTCGACCAAGCGTCGTTACCTTCCCCACTGTTGCTGTCCGGGAAAACACAACCGTTCCTTTCGGTAACAAGCGAGCCGAAGAGTGCTTGATACCTTCGTTCGTAACTGTCTGAGAGGTTGTATAGATTTCACGGCCACCTAGAGAATCAGTGTCGTGCAACGAAACCCATGGAATGTCGCCCCCCCAGTATTCAGGATGCCTACGACTAGGGGTGTGTCCGCTCTCCAGTTTTGCAACATGCGTCAATTGGACGCAATCCCAATCCTCCGGAATCACCCCAACCTCAGTCTGTTTGAACCCCGGCTTCACGAGATAGCGGGCGTTCGGCTCCCTCACTTCCATGCGAAGCCCATCCTTTCGAGGTGGCGGCTGACGCGAGCTTCCAATTCCGCCCCCCGGTCGACCATCTGCGGCAACGGGTTTTCGTAGCGTTCGGCCAGTTCGCGGACGCGGCCGGTCAGGGTCTGGCTGACACGGTCCATTTCGCCGTGGATGGCGGCGTCGAGGGCGGCCAACCATTTGTCTTCGACGACCAGGGTCTTGATCTCGGTCTGGCTCAGCGTCGGGTAGTGGGCGTAGGCTTTCAGGTCGAGTACGGTTTCCGCTTCGCGGAGTTGCTTTTTCAGCGCCGTTTCTTCGGCGGCCAGGGACAGCCAGTGCTGGAGGACGGCGAGTTCGGCTGCGGCTTCCTTGTCCTTGGCGCTGACTTTGCCAATTTCCCTGATGCGGTCCTTGACCCCGGCGGCATTGATCTTGTCGAAGCCGGTAAAGACGTCATCCTCACCGCCGTGTTCTTCTTCGAGTTCAGCCAGTTGCGCGGCAACGGCTTCGAGATCAGCGCCCAGTTGCTCAATGGCGGCCTGTTCGGCGGCGAAGTAGCGGGCGACGACCAGGGGCTTGGGCAGCAGGTCGCAGGCCCAGCCCTTGTCCTTTTCCTTGCCCTTCTTGTCCTTTTCGATGATGCGGTAGGTTTTGGCCTGCCAGCCGTCGGTGGCGATCAGGTAGGCGTCGTCCTGCATCGTGCTCGCCCAGTAGTCGCGCAGATGCTGGTAGACGTCGTAGGCGTCGATCAGCGGGCGGTCGGCGTAGTGAGCGAGCAGGCTTTCGCCGATGTCGACGATGAGTTGCTTGGGATGGAAGCCGGGGGCCAGGGCTTTCAGCTTTTGCGTCCATTCGTCGCGCCAGACGGCGAAGTGGCGGTTCATGCCGGCGATGAAGGCGGTGAATTCGGGGTGGTCGTGGATGCTGGTCTTGATGGCGCTTTTGTCGACGGCCAGATCAAGGTAGCCGGGGCGCTTGTCTTGGAACAGGCTCGCCCTGAGTTGCGGGCAGACGGCCCAGTAGAGGGCCAAGGCATCGACATCGGCGAGAGGGATGCCGCCTTTGAGGTGGCCTTCGATGTCCTGCTTGTCTTCGCGCTGGCTGGCGTCGATGTAGCGCGGCAGGTTGAGGTTGTAGTCGTTCTTCGCGATTTCGTCGCGGCCGACCATGCGGGCGTAGCTCGGCTCACTGTCATCGAGGCGGCTGAAGACGTCGACGATCTTGTGGATATCCTGCTCACGCAGGCGGTTCTTCGGACCGTCCTTCATGTAGCCACGGCTGGCGTCGAGCATGAAGATGCCTTTGCGTGCGGCAGCGCCGGCCTTGTCGATGACGATGATGCAGGCCGGAATGCCGGTGCCGAAAAAGAGGTTGGCCGGCAGGCCGATGATGCCCTTGATGTAGCCGCGCTGGATCAGCTTGCGACGGATCTCGGCCTCGGCATTGCCGCGAAACAGCACGCCGTGCGGCAGGATGCAGGCGCCGGTGCCGGTGGGTTTGAGCGAGCGGACGATGTGCAGCAGGTAGGCGTAATCGCCCTGCTTGGCGGGCGGTGCGCCGAAGGTCTGGAAACGGTCGAATGGGTCGTGCAACGGGTCCAGCCCGGTACTCCAGCGTTTATCGGAAAAGGGCGGATTGGCGACGACATAGTCGAAAGTCTTGAGCGCCTCGCCGTCACGGAATTTCGGATCGGTCAGCGTATTACCTTGCAGGATCAACGCACCGGGATTGCTGTGCAGGATCATGTTCATGCGCGCTAGGCCGCTGGTTGCCGCGTCCTTTTCCTGGCCGAAAAGCGTGACGTCGGCGCTGGCTTCCTCGCTGACTTTTAGCAGCAGGGAGCCCGAGCCGCATGTCGGGTCATACACGGTCGTGGCGTTGCTGGTGGCAGCGCTACCGATGCCCGTTACCTTGGCAACAATGCGACTGACTTCGGCCGGGGTGTAGAACTGGCCCTTGCTCTTGCCGCTGTCCACGGCGAAATGCTGCATCAGGTATTCGTAGGCGTCGCCGAGGATGTCGTCACCGTCGGCCCGATTCTTCGAGAAATCCAGCGCCGGGTTCTCGAAGATGGCGATCAGTTCGCCGAGGCGCTCGACTTTTTCCTTGCCGGAGCCAAGCAAGGCCGGATCATTGAAATCGGCCTTGATGGTCAGCTGGTTTGCCTTTTCCAGCGGCGCGATGATGCACTTGTTGATCAGGTCGCCGATCTCGGGATTGCCCTTGAGCGCCACCATGTCGGTAAAGCTGGCGCCGGCCGGCACCTGGATGGGCGCGAAAGCCTGATTGGCGTACTTGTCGCTGACGTACTTGATGAACAGCATGACCAGCACGTAGTCCTTGTACTGGCTGGCGTCCATGCCGCCACGCAGGGCGTCGCAGGAGGCCCAGAGAGATGAATAAAGCTCGGATTTCTTGATGGCCATGGAGTGTTTTAGTTTTAACGGCGGGCAGCGAGGGCGTAAGGATACTTGCTACGTCTGCATTCGCCCAGCCGGTATCGCCACTGTCACCGATACACGCTGTTGCAAAACTCCTGTTGAAATCTGCCGCGTCAGGCGGCAACCTTGCGGCAACAAAAATCCGGCACCATGGTCGGCGCTTCCCGCTCTGGCGCGTTAAGCGCGTAATGAACACTTCATGGGCCGTCACAGAACAGCAAGCCATGGCCATCGACCTCTTCCCGCTTTTCGCTCAAATTCCGGCGTCGGCCGTCCGGACGCCGTTCTGCGCCCGTCGCCTCCGGAGCGGCCTGGGCGCCGGTGTCCTCGCCCTGCTCTCCGGCTGCACCCTGCTCGGCCCGAATTACGTGGCGCCGACCCTGAGCAGCACCGAAGTGCCCGAGCAATGGACCTCGAAAACCAATGCCACCGGCGAAAACGTCGCGCCGGACGACAAGCAGGCCGTAGCCGGCAACTGGTGGGGTGAATTGGCCGACCCGGTGCTCGACCGTCTGGTCGGCGCCGCCTTCACCACCAGCCCGACCCTGGAAGCCGCGCTGGCGCGGGTCAGCCAGTCGCGCGCCCTCTACGCCCAGAGCAATGCCTCGGCCCTGCCCACGGCGCAGGGTGGCGCCGGCAACGACACCAGCCAGAGCGACAACACCGGCGGCATTTTCAACCAGAGCTGGCTGTCGCTCGGCGCCGCCTGGGAAATCGACCTGTTCGGCGCCGTCCAGCGCGGCAAGGAAGCGGCCAAAGCCCGCACCGAATCGCAGCTGGCCACATTGGCCGACGTCCGGGTCAGCCTCGCCGCCGACGTCACCGACGCCTACCTGAGCTACCGCGCCTGCCAATCGTATGAAGCACTCAGCGCCGAAGACGTCGCCTCGCGCCTGGCCACCGAAAAGCTCACCGCAGCCAGCGTCCGCGAAGGCTTTACCGCGCCCTACCTGGCCATCCGCAGCCGCGCCTCGGTCGCCGAGGCGAAGACCCAGCTCGCCGCGACGCATGCCTTTTGCGAACGCCAGGAAAACCTGCTCACCCGCCTGACCGGCATTCCCCGGCCCGAGCTGATGACGGCGCTCGCCGACAAGCCGACCGGTCTCGACCGCCTGCCGGTGCCGCGCCATTTCGACATCGCCATTCCCGGCCAGGCGCTCACCCAGCGCCCCGACATCCGCGCCGCCGAGCGTCGTTTGGCCGCCGAATCGGCCAACATCGGCGTCGCCGAAGCCGACCGCTACCCGCGCCTGACGCTGAACGGCGCCCTCGGCTATTCGGCCGGCAGCGGCGTATCGCTCGGCAACTGGTCGTTCGGGCCGTCGTTCAGCCTGCCGATTTTCGATGGCGGCCGGCGCCAGGCGGCGGTCGAACAGGCCAAATCGAAATACGACGAGGCGCTCGCCGACTACAAGGCAAAGACGCGCGCCGCCATCCAGGAGGTCGAAGACGGCCTGACCCGCTACGCCGCCGCTCACGAGCGCGCCGAAAACGCCCGCACCTCAGCCAACCAGTACCAGAGCTTTTTCGACTCGGTCGAGATCCGCTACCGCGAAGGCGCCAGCAATCTGCTCGAACTCGAAGACGCCCGCCGCGCCATGCTGAGCGCCCAGCAAACCCTGCTCAGCGTGCAGCAGGAACGCCTGCAGGCCTGGGTCGCGCTCAACCGCGCCACCGGCGGCGCCGCCCAGTACGCTCCCACCCTGCCCCGGCCGATCGAAACGGCCGGCGCCCGGACCACACCCGTGAATTGAGTTGCCCATGTTCCCCGCAAATACGCCCCGCAATCGCATCAAGGCCGCCGCGCTGCTCGCTGCCCTCGCCTTGCCGATCACGCTGGTGATCGGCGCCACGCCCTTCACCCCGCCGCCCGGCGCCGCCCAGATTCCCGTCGTCACCAAACCGCTGGCAGCCGCCGCCAAAGCCGAACCGGCCGCGCCGCTACGCCAGGTCGCCGTACTGCGGGCCAAAACCGAGAACTGGCCGGAACGCCTGGAGGCGAGCGGCAATGTCATGCCCTGGCATGAAAGCCGGATCGGCACCGAAGTCAGCGGCCTGCGTCTGGCCAGCGTGTTGGTCAACGAGGGCGACCTGGTCAAGAAAGGCCAGGTGCTGGCCCGCTTCGACACGGCCAGTGTCGAAACCGATCTCGATGTCGCCAACGCGCAGCGCGTCGAGGCCGAAGCCGTGCTCGCCCAGGCCAGCGCGACGCTGGAACGGGCCAACCGGCTGGCCCCGTCGGGCGGCGTCAGCCGGCAGGAACTGACCCTCTACGAAACGCAGAAGCACACCGCCGAAGCCCGCCTCAATGCGGCGCGCGCCCAGGTCAAGCGGCAGCAGATCAAGATGGAGCTGGCCACCGTCAATGCCCCCGACGACGGCCTGATTTCATCGGCTTCGGCGCTCGAAGGCAGCATCGTCCAGGGCGGCAGCGAACTGTTCCGGCTGATCCGCCAGGGCCGCCTCGAATGGCGCGCCGAAGTGCGCGGCGACATGCTGCTCAAGCTCGCCGCCGGCCAGGAAGTCGTCATCCACAGCCCGCTCGGCAACGACATCAAGGGGCGCGTGCGGCGCATTTCGCCGACCATCGACATCGCAACGCGCAACGGCTACGTCTATGTCGACCTGCCGCAGGGCACCGACATGAAGTCCGGCCTCAGCGTGACGGGCAGCTTCAATCTCGGCAAGAGCAAGGCGCTGGTCATTCCATCCGCGGCCCTGCTGCGCCAGGGCAAGAGCAGCCAGGTCCTGGCGGTCGACGCCGATGGCAAGATCGAAATGCTCGAAGTCACGACCGGGCGCACGCGCGACGACTGGGTGGAAATCCTCGGTGGCCTGGACGATCAGACGCCGATCGTGGCGCGCAATCTGAAGGGACTGAAGGACGGCGACTTGGTCACACTATCGACCAAAACGGCCGACAACGGCCAGCCCTAGTTTTTCCGGCGCCGATCGGCGCCCGGAGCGGCAGGCGAGGATTACAAACTTGTAATCCTCGCGTCAGCCACCTGTTGCCCGCAAGCGACGAAAATTCCGCATCACCAACGCTGATAAGGAATTCGCCGTGCGCCCGACTATCTCCCTGCTTTCCGCCCTGCTCTTTGCCCCGTTCCTTGCTGTCAGCCTGCCTGCCCAGGCCCAGCACGACCACCATGCGATGCCGGCAGCCGGTCAGGCGGCACCGCTGAGCGACGGCCTGGTCAGGAAAATCGACAAGGCCGCCGGCGAAATCGTCATCCAGCACGGCCAGCTCGACAGTATCGGCATGCCGCCGATGACGATGAGCTTCGGCGTTGCCGACAAGACCTGGCTGAACAAGCTCAAGGCCGGCGACAAGATCCGCTTTGCCGCGGAAATGAAAGGTGGCAGCGCCATCGTCAGCCGCTACGAAATGGCCAAGTAGCCAACATGCCGGAAATCCTTCCCAACTGGCATCCCGCGATCGTGCATTTTCCGATCGCCCTGACCATCACTGCCACGCTATTGCTGCTAGTCACCTACCTGCGCCCCGCCAATCCGCAACTGCTGCCGACGGCCCGCCTGTTACTCAGGCTGGCCGCAGGCGGTGCAGTTGTGGCCGCAATTTTCGGCGGACTGGCCTTCCAAAATGTCGAGCACGATGCGGCGGGACATCTCGTCATGCTCAGCCATCGCAACTGGGCGTTGGCCAGCACTGCCGGGCTGATCCTCGCGGCTCTCCTGGATGGCTTTGGGAAATTTGGCCAGCGCAGCCTGACGCTCGCCCTGCTGGCACTGTCAGTCAGCGTCGGCATCACTGCCTGGCTAGGCGGCGAGATGGTTTATCGGCACGGTATTGGCGTATCAGCGACCGCCCTTGCAGCAGAAGCCGAGCCGCAGGCAGCAACAAACGAGCCGCTGGTAACTCCTCCGGCAGCCTCACCATTGTTGCCGGGCGAGCATATTCACGCCGATGGCAAACGCCATCATCATTGAGATAGGCATGGTCATGACACGCTGCCTGATACTCGCCCTCCTCCTGACGGTGCAGCCGGCCATGGCCGGTGAAACCTTGCCTGGCACCAGCGTTGAATCGTTGCTTGCCGCAGCCCGCGCCAACAGTGCCGATCTGCGCATGGCGCGCCTCGAAGCGGAAGCGGCACGCGAACGCATCCAGCCGGCCGGCGCCCTGCCCGACCCGGTGCTACGTATCGAACTGGAAAACATCACCAAGAACGGCAGCCAGAGCGCGACCCTGTCGCCTTCCGGTGTCGGCGACACCAAGTACACCTTGATGCAGCCGCTGCCTTTCTGGGGCAAGCGCGATCTCAAGCGCGAGGTCGCCAGCGCCGAAGCCGAGCAGGCTGCGGCGCGTTCGGCCGACACCTGGGCCGAAGTCGCCAACCGCATCAAGACCCTCTACGCGCAATACTGGCTGACCGGCCAGACGCTCAAGCTGGTGCGCGAGAACATCGCACTGACCCGTCAGCTCGAGCAGATCGCCCAGGTCCGCTACACCGCCGGCCTCGCCGCGCAGCAGGACGCGATCCGCGCCCAGTTGGAGCGCAGCAACATGGACAGCGAACTGCTCGGCATGGAAAGCGAATACCGGCAGCTCGCCGGCTTCATCAATGCCATGCTCGCCCGCGACAACCGCGCCGCGCTGGCCGAGCCGGCCGCGCTGCGTCCCGTGCCGGCCGGGCTCGATGCGGAACGCCTGAACGAACGCCTGCGCGCCGCCAACCCGCAGCTGGGCGCCGAAAAGGCGCGCGTGGACGGCGCTGGCAAGAGCCGCGAACTGGCCTACCGCAACCGCTACCCCGACTTCACGCTGGGCGTGGCGCCGATGCAGGTCGGCAACAAGGTCGATGCCTGGAGCCTGATGCTGGAAATGAACCTGCCGCTGCAGCAGGAAACCCGACGCAGCCAGGAACGCGAAAGCGAACGCATGCTGGAAGCGGCGACGGCGCGCCAGGAAGCGCTCGGCCACCGCCTGCACGGCGAACTGGCCGGCACGCTGGCCAATCTTGAAGCGGCGCACGGCACGGAACGGATCACCCGCGACCGCCTGCTGCCGCAGGCCGAACTGACTTTCAAATCGGCACTGGCCGGCTACGAGAACGGCAAGGTCGATTTCGCCACCCTGCTCGACGCCCAGCGCCAGATCCGCAATGCCCGCCTGGCGCTGCTGCGCACCCAGGCCAGCCAGCAAATGCGCCTGGCCGACCTCGAACGCCTGCTTGGAGAAGACCTGTGAAAAACGGCCCCACCCTGATCGCCCTGCTCGTTGCCGTCGCCGCCGGCGGCATCGGTGGCCACTACCTGACGACCGGCAGCGGCCCGCAAAACGCCGCAGCGGTCGACGGGCAAAAACCGGCCAAAAAGCTGCTCTACTACCGCAACCCGATGGGCTTGCCCGATACCTCGCCGGTGCCGAAAAAGGACCAGATGGGGATGGACTACATCCCCGTCTATGCAGGCGAAGACGCCACCGCCACCGACAGCGGCCTGAAAATCAGCGCCGAGAAAATCCAGAAAATGGGTGTCAAGGTCGAAGCCGCCAAATTGCAGATGCTCGACCGCACAGTGCGCGCCAGCGGCCGTGTCGAGATCGACGAAAGCCGCAGCTACACGGTGACCGCCAAGTTCGAGGGCTACATCGAGCGCCTGCACGTCAACACCACCGGCCAGCCGGTCGGCCGCGGCCAGCCGCTGTTCGAGGTGTACAGCCCGGAACTGGTCTCGGCGCAGCGCGAATACGCGATCGCCGCGCAAGGCGTCGGCAAGCTGAACGAAGCCGGCAGCGAAGCGCAGGCGGCAATGCGCCAGCTCGCCGATTCCAGCCTGCAACGCCTCAAGAACTGGGATATTTCCGAAGAACAGGTCAAGGCGCTGGCCAGTTCGGGGAGCGCAAAACGCACGCTGACCTTCCGCTCGCCGGTAAACGGCATCGTCACCGAGAAAAAGGCCATCCAGGGCATGCGCTTCATGCCCGGCGACACGCTGTTCCAGATCGCCGACACCTCGGCCGTCTGGGTTCAGGCCGACGTTTTCGAGCAGGACATCGCAGCGGTCAACCTCGGCCAGAAGGCAAAAATCAAAATCAACGCCTACCCGGGCGAGGTTTTCGCTGGCCGCATCGCGTATGTGTACCCGACGCTCAATGCCGCAACACGCACGGTCCCTGTCCGCATCGAACTGGCCAACCCGAAAGGCCGCCTGAAGCCGGCGATGTTCGCCGAAGTGGAGATTCCGGTCGCCGGCGCAACGCAAGTCGTCACCGTGCCGAACTCGGCGGTCATCGACAGCGGCAGCAAGCAGGTGGTCATCGTGCAACTCGGCGAAGGCCGCTTCGAACCACGAAATGTGCGCCTTGGCCTGCGCGGCGGCGAATTCGTGCAGATCCTGGACGGGATCAGGGAAGGCGAAATGGTGGTTGCCGCAGCCAATTTCCTGATTGATGCGGAAAGCAACCTGAAAGCCGCGCTGGGCGGCATGCAAGCGGCGCCCGAAGCGACTGCGGCCAAACCGGCGACAGTCGGGCACCAGGCGGTTGGCGTCCTGAACGCGATTGATGCCGCAGCCGGGACGGTGACGATTTCGCATGAGCCGGTGGCGAGCTTGAAGTGGCCGGCAATGAAGATGGATTTCGTACTGGCGAACCCGGCGCTGGTGGCCGGGCTCAAGCCGGGGGCGGGAGTCAGGTTTGAGTTTGTTGAGAGGAAGCCGGGGGAATGGGTGGTGACTTCCCTGGAGGGGAAGTGATGGCACACCGTTTTTCTCTCTTGAACACAGTTTTACCGGGGTCTTCCGCGCTGCGGGGCGTCTCGCCTGCGGCAGCGGTTGCTCCTGTTGAGCGTGATTATTCGACCCTGCGGACGGGCTTTGCCTTGGTTTCGGCTACGGAGGATGCTGCTCTTGCTTGGCGTGATGTTTCCGCCTTGCGGGCGGGCGTACTTTCTTTTGCTTCGCCAAAAGAAAGTAGCCAAAGAAAAGGCGACCCCAGGCTACGCGGTCGGCGTTGCCGACTTCCCTGCGCTACTCGCTGCCGGCGGGCGCTGCGGAACTCGGGGCTACGCCCCTCAGACAGTCCTCGCGCTTTTTCCGCCAGCAGCTCCGTTGCTCGGCGCTCCACATGGGGACCCGGAAAGGCGTCTCGGAACGACGGCTCTGCCCAGGAAGAAAAAAAGAAATGCCTTGTTTTTAACGGTCGACCGCTGGAAACAACCCAAAACCATCTCTACCGGTTCGGCGGCGACGCCTTTCGGGTCCCCCTGAGAGGCGCTGAGCAACGCAGGCTGGCCGGGGGTTTCGGCTTGCGTCTGTCTGAGCCGAAGGCGAGTTTAGCAAGCCGCCCGGCCAGCCGAGTAGCGCAAGGAACCCGCGCAGCGGGCGCCGACCCGGGGGTCGCCTTTTCTTTGGCTACTATCTTTTGGCGAAGCAAAAGAAAGTACGCCCGCGCCGCCAGCGCGGAACCCAACCGCCAAACAAGAACCACACTCCCCGTAGCCGCAACCAACAACGGCAACCAACGCCGGAAAGCCAGCCAATGCTGAACACCCTCATCACCTGGTCAGCCAAAAACCGCTTCCTGGTCCTGCTCGCCACCCTGTTCACCATCCTCGCCGGCCTCTGGTCAATCGCGAAAACGCCTCTCGACGCCATCCCTGATCTCTCCGACGTGCAGGTCATCCTGTACACCGAATTCCCCGGCCAGGCGCCGCAGGTTGTTGAAGACCAGGTCACCTACCCGCTGTCCACCGCCCTGCTTTCGGTGCCGAAATCCAAGGTCGTGCGCGGTTTTTCCTTCTTCGGCGCGTCCTTCGTCTATGTCATTTTCGAGGACGGCACCGACATCTACTGGGCGCGTTCACGCGTGCTGGAGTACGTCAATTCGGTGTCCGGCAAGCTGCCCAAGGGTGTCACGCCGACGCTCGGGCCGGATGCGACCGGGGTCGGCTGGGTTTACGAATACGTCGTACTCGCCAAGAACAAGACCCTGGCCGAGCTGCGCACCTTGCAGGACTGGTACCTGCGCTACCAACTGGCCAAGGCGCCGGGCGTCGCCGAGGTGGCGAGCATTGGTGGTTTCGTGCAGCAGTACCAGGTCACGGTCGATCCGGTGAAACTACGAAGCTACGGCATCCCGCTGATGCAGGTCGCCGAGACGATCCGCAATTCCAACCGCGATGTCGGCGGGCGCACGCTGGAGATGGCCGAGACGGAATACATGGTGCGCGGCCGCGGTTACCTGCGCGGCAAAGGCGACATCGAAGGGCTGGTCTTGAAGGCGCAGAACGGCACGCCGGTGCGCGTTGCCGATATCGGCCGCGTCGAACTGCTGCCCGACGAGCGGCGCGGCATTACCGAACTGAACGGCGAAGGCGAAGTGGTGGCCGGCATCGCGATGGCGCGCTTTGGGCAGAACGCGCTCGACGTGATTGCCAATCTCAAGACCAAAGTCGGCGAAATCAGCGCCGGCCTGCCCGAGGGCGTCAGCATCCAGGCCGTCTACGACCGCTCCGAGTTGATCGAACGCGCGATCACTACGCTCAAGCGCACGCTGCTTGAGGAAAGCCTGATCGTTGCGCTGGTCTGCGTCGTCTTCCTGCTCCACCTGCGTTCGGCGCTGGTTGCCATCCTGATGTTGCCGGTCGGCATCCTGACCGCCTTCATCGGCATGCATGCGCTCGGCATCAACGCCAACATCATGAGCCTGGGCGGCGTGGCGATTGCCATCGGCGCGATGATCGACGCCGCCATCGTGATGATCGAGAACGCGCACAAGCATCTTGAGCGCCTCAAACCCGGCGAATCGCGCGCCGAGGCAATCATCGCGGGTTGCCGTGAAGTCGGCCCGGCGCTGTTCTTCAGCCTCTTGATCATCACCGTCTCCTTCCTGCCGGTATTTACCCTCGAAGCCCAGGAAGGTCGCATGTTCGCGCCGCTCGCCTGGACCAAGACCTTCTCGATGGCCGCCGCCGCGCTGCTCTCGGTGACGCTGGTGCCGGTGTTGATGCTCTATTTCATCCGCGGCCATATCCGGCCGGAAGCGGAAAACCCGGTCAACCGCTTCCTGATCCGCATTTACCGGCCGATCATCGCCGGCGTCATGCAGTGGAAGAAGACGACCATCGCCCTGGCCGCGCTCGCGCTGGCGGTCAGCCTGATCCCGGCCAGCCGGCTGGGCAGCGAATTCATGCCGACGCTCAACGAAGGCACGCTGTTCTACATGCCGACCACCCTGCCCGGCCTGTCGGTGACCAAGGCGGCCGAACTGCTGCAGACGCAGGACAAGATCATCAAGAGCTTCCCGGAAGTTGCCTCGGTCTTCGGCAAGGCCGGCCGCGCCCAGACCGCCACCGATCCGGCGCCCATGGAAATGTTCGAGACGGTGATCAATCTCAAGCCGGAAGCCGAATGGCGCGCCGGCATGACCACCGACAAGCTGATCGCCGAACTCGACAAGGCACTGCAATTCCCCGGCGTCGCCAACTCCTGGACAATGCCGATCAAGGCGCGCATCGACATGCTGTCTACCGGTATCCGCACACCGATCGGCATCAAGGTCTTCGGCACCAATCTCGTTGAAATGGAACGCCTGGCGCGCGAAATCGAAACGGTGGTCAAGGCCGTGCCCGGCACCAGCAGCGCCTTCGCCGAGCGCATCACCGGCGGCTTCTACCTCGACATCGTGCCGGATCGCAATGCGCTGGCCCGCTACGGCCTCTCCGTTGGCGAGGTCATGGATGTCGTCAGCGCGGCGCTGGGCGGCGAAATGGTCACCACCACGGTTGAAGGCCGCGAGCGTTTCGGCGTCACCGTGCGCTACCCGCGCGATTTGCGCAGCGACCCGCAGGCCATTGCCCGCGAGGTGCTGGTGCCGGTGCCGGCCGAGATGGGCGCCCCGGCGACCATGGTGCCGCTCGGCCAGTTGGCGGCGGTCAAGATCACCACCGGCGCGCCGGCCATCCGCACCGAAAACGCCCTGCTCTCGGCCTATATCTACGTCGACATCCGCGAGCGCGACATCGGCTCCTACGTCGCCGAAGCCCGCAAAGCGGTCAACGAACAGGTCAAATTCACGCCCGGCACCTACGTCACCTGGAGCGGCCAGTTCGAATACATGGAGCGGGCGGCGGAAAAGCTCAAGATCGTCGTGCCAGTCACGCTGTTGATCATCTTCCTGCTGCTCTACCTCAACTTCCGGCGCATCACCGAGACGCTGATCGTCATGCTTTCGGTACCCTTCGCGCTGGTCGGCGGCATCTGGCTGATGTGGGCGCTCGGCTACAACCTGTCGGTCGCCGCTGCCGTCGGCTTCATCGCGCTGGCCGGCGTCGCCGCCGAAACCGGCGTGATCATGCTGATCTATCTCGACCACGCCTGGCTGGCCGTGCAAGAGAAATGTGCCGCCGAAGGCCGTCGACCGCTGGCCGCCGATCTCTACGGCGCGATCATGGAAGGCGCCGTCGAACGCGTCCGCCCGAAGATGATGACGGTGACCGCAATCATGGCCGGCCTGCTGCCGATTTTGTGGGGCACCGGCACCGGCTCGGAAGTGATGAGCCGCATCGCCGCGCCGATGGTCGGCGGCATGCTGTCTTCAACCGTGCTGACCCTGGCCGTGATCCCGGCCATCTACGCGCTGTTGATACAGCGGCAAATTGAAAAACGCCTCAAAGCGGACGTCGACCGTTGATGATGCGGAGCAGGATGACGACGATGGCGATCACCAGCAGGATGTGGATGAAACCGCCGACGGTATAGGACGTGACCAGTCCGAGCAGCCAGAGAATGAGCAGAACGACGGCAATGGTATAGAGCATGATGTTTCCTTCGCGGTGACGATCCGGAGCGGCCCTGCAACAGGGCCGTTTCCATGACCGGGGTTCACCACAGACTACGCCGTCCTGCCCATCGGCGATGTGCGCTGGCTAACACATCGCCGGCACGTCACAGAATGAAGTGGGTATTGATGAAGTTGGACTTGTTGCCGAGCACGATGGCGTCGAGCAGCTTTTTCGAGGCCTCGGTCTGCTTGGCGGCAACCATGGTGCGGATCGAGAAGGCACGCAGCGCATCATGCACGGACAGCGTGCCCTCGGCCGAATCCTTGCGCCCGACGAAGGGAAAGACGTCCGGCCCGCGCTGGCACTGGCAGTTGATATTGACCCGGCAAACCTGGTTGACCAGCGTATCGACCAGCGAGGCGATCTGCTCGGGATCGCTGCCGAAGATGCTGACCTGCTGGCCGTGATCGGAGGTGATCACGTAGTCGAGCGGCGTTTCGATGTCCTCGAAGGTAGCCACCGGGATGATCGGCCCGAACTGCTCCTCGCGATAGAGCTTCATGCCTTCCCTGACCGGGAAAAGCACGGCCGGATAGAACAGCGTCTCGACCGTCGTGCCGCCGCCCGGATTGATCACGCGCGCGCCCTTGCCCACCGCGTCGGCAATGCATTCGTTCATGTAGGCGACCATTTCCATCTCGGGCAGCGGCGTCAGCATGACGCCCGGCTCCCAGGGCATGCCGATCGCCAGTTTGCCGACCTCTTCGCAGAAGCGACGCAGGAAGCTTTCGGCAATCGACTGGTGCACCAGGATCATTTTGATCGCCGTGCAACGTTGACCGTTGAAGGACAGCGCGCCGGTGATGCACTCCTTGACCGTCAGTTCGATGTCGGCATCCGGCATGATGATTGCCGCGTTCTTGGCGCCCAGCCCGAGAATGGCGCGCAGGCGGTTGGTTTTCGGGTGCGACTTCTTGAGTTGGTCGGCGACTTCGGAAGAGCCGATCAGCGCCAGCACATTGACCTTGCCGGAACCCATGATGTGCGGCACGACGACATGGCCCTGACCGTAAACGATGTTGATGACGCCCGGCGGGAAGGCGCTGCGGAAGGCTTCCAGCATCGGGTAGTAAAGCAGCACGCCGAAGCGCGGCGGCTTGAAAAGCACGACATTGCCCATGATCAGCGCCGGGATCAGCGTGCTGAAGGTTTCGTTCATCGGGTAGTTGTACGGCCCCATGCACAGCGCGATGCCGACCGGCGAGCGGCGGATCTGGGCGATCGTGCCGTCGACGATCTCGAAGCGCGAATTGCTGTTGTCGAGGCGCTTCAGTTCCTCGATGGTGGCGCGGATGTAATCGATGGTGCGGTCGAATTCCTTTTGCGAGTCGGCCAGGCTCTTGCCGATTTCCCACATGATCAGGTTCACGATCTCGCGCCGGCGGGCGACGATCTGGCCGGTGAAATCGACGACGCAGGCGATGCGCTCGGCCACCGACAGGTTCGGCCAGGCGCCGCGCCCGTGATCGTAGGCGGCAACCGCCGCGGCCAGCGCCGCATCGGCCTCGCTCGTGCCGGTCACCGGCACGCTGCCCAGTTCGACATGCGCCAGCCTGCCTGCGTCATCGGCGACGCAGACCGGTGAAAGCACCGGCCGCGTCTCGCCCTTCCATATCTGCATTTCGCCGTTGATCAGGATAGCGCGCTGATGGATTGGCGCCAGGATGCGGCAATCGGCGGGAATGGCATCTTCGCGGGGAAACAGCCCCGCCAGTTGTTCGGCTGTTGGCATGCTGATCTCGACAAGGGAAAAAGCCAGTTAAGCGCGAATCGCGTTACAAAAGCAAGCTTCCGTGCAGCGCTCAGGCCAGCAGGTCGCGCATGTCGTCGGCGTGCTGCTCCTCGACGGCCATGATGCCGATCAGCATCTGCCGCGTCGTCGGGTCGGCATCGCCAAGCGCCTCGATCATCAGACGATAGGATTCGATGGCGACGCGCTCGGCGATCAAGTTGGCCTTGATCATCGACTGCGTATCGCGCGATTCATCGTATTCGGCATGGCTGCGTTCGCTGAGCGTGGCCGGATTGAAATCGGGATGGCCGTTCAGCTGGACGATGCGCTCCGCCAGCAGATCGGCATGGCCCTGCTCTTCCAGCGCATGCTGCAGGAACTCAGCCTTGATCGGACCGTTCTGCAGGCCGGTCGCGGTGTAGTAATGCCGCTTGTAGCGCAGGACGCAGACCAGTTCGGTAGCCAGCGCGCCGTTCAGCATTTCGACCACCAGCTTGCGATTGGCCTGATAACCGCCGGTGACGGCGCCATTTTCAAAATTCTTCGCAGCGGCGCGAATGGCATCGGTATCGATGCCGACGAGTGCAGCTTTCTTGGCCTTGTTCATGGTGTTTTCCTGTAGGAGTGAGCGAAAGGAATCGTGAAACACGATTGCCACTTCCTTTTTAGGCCGTAATGCCGCGCCCTTCGGTTCGCTGCCACGCATTGGCGCCCGGGCCGGGCGCTGACCAGCTAATCAGGACGCGGCAGGCAGAATGCCATCCAGATCCGTCACCGCCACTTCCACCCGGTTGCGCCCCTGCGCCTTGGCGCGACCAAGCGCCGCTTCGGCATACTCGAGTGCTTGCCCGGATGATGGGTCGGTCGGGTTCATCGACGCAATACCGATACTGACGCTCATGGCCACCTGGCGTTCGCCGATGCTGACCGAGGTCACCGCCACCTTGGCCCGGATACGTTCGGCGAGGATCATCGCGGCATCGAGATCGGCTTGCGGCATCAATACGGCAAACTCGTCATCGACAAAGCGACCGGCGATATCGACCTTGCGCAGCTCATCGTGCAGCAGCGCCGAAAACAGCCGCAGCAAGGCATCGCCGGCGGCATGTCCGAGCGTGTCATTGACCATCTGGAAGTGATCGAGATCGAGCAGCATCAGGGCAACCGGGTGATCAGCCTCGCGCTGCAGGCCGGCATGGGCTGCCTCGAGATGCTCCAGGAAATGCGGCCGGTTGGCGAGTGCGGTCAGCGCATCGGTCGCCGCCAGGCTGCGCAGTTCCGCCTCCATCGCCTTGCGCTTGCTGATGTCGCGGGTAAAACCCACGGTTCCCACCAGCTTGTCATCGACCACCACCGGCGACTTGTAGGTTTCAAACCAGCGTTCCTCGCCGTGCACCTCGACCTTTTGTTCCAGGCTTCTTTTCTCGCCACTGCACATGATGGCCTGGTCATCCGCCTGGTACGCATCGGCGAGTTCGCGGGTGGTGATATCGAAATCGGTCTTGCCGACCGGCGCCTCGACCGAGGACCAGTTGTAATTCAGTGCAAACGGCGCGTTGACTGCCAGGTAACGGCTCTGCTCGTCCTTGAGCCAGACCATGAAGGGAAAGTTGTCGAGCAAGGCGCGCTGATAGCCCTCCCGCTCGCGCAGGGCGCGGCTTGCTTCCTTCTCTGCGGTGATGTCGATCACCACCATGCGGCATTCGCGACTGCTTTCGTCAGGCACCGCCTCGATTCTGACCGTCGCCTCGGGACGCTGCTCGGTGGCGAGCAACACGATTTCGCAATGGGTTTTCGCCTTGTTGGCGAGGACTTCTTCCTGGAAGGCATTGAAGGCCGGCAAATACGCAGGTTTGACCGCTGCCGCGAAACGGTAACACCCGTGCCGCGAACGCTTGATGCCGAGCAGGATGGCGCCGGCCAGATTGAGCTGGAGGATGACGCCTTGCACATCGAGCGTGAAATAGCCGACCGGGGCGAAGTCATAGATATCGGCGTATTTCTCGCGCAGGGAGTCGGCTTCGCCGTAGGCATGGCGCAACTCCTCGTTGTGCATTTCCAGCTCGACCTGATGCACCTGCAATTCGTGCAGCAGCCGGTCGCTGTCCCAGGCGCTTGCCGGGCTGGCGGCCTGCGTCTGCTGCAGGCGGGCTTCGGCGCGCTGGCGCAGGGTGGCCGGATTCGGGCGCAGCCGGTTCTTGGGCAGGATCGGCGACGTCAGGCGAAACAGCCGGTCGTACTCGGATTTGACGATGGCGTAGCACTCGCAGACCCGGGCTTCCAGGCCCGGCCGGTCGCAAACCGTGATGTGGCCGCGCCGGTACTGGATCAAGCCGGCCGCCTGCAGCTTGCCGGCCGCTTCGGTGACGGCTTCGCGGCGCACGCCGAGCATGCCGGCGATCAGTTCCTGCGTCATGTTGATCTGGTTGCCGCTCAACTGGTCGAGACTGAGCAGCAGCCAGCGGCAAAGCTGCTGGTCGACCGAATGGTGGCGGTTGCAGACGACGCTTTGCGCCATCTGGGTCATCAGCGCCTGGGCATAGCTCAGGCAGAGCCGCAGGAGATTTCCGCCCTGGTCAAGCTCCCAGACGATCACTTCGGCGCGCAGGCGGTAGGCGGCACCGGCGCTTTGCACCACGACCTTGTGGGTGGTCGTTTCGCCGCCGAGCACCAGCGGAATGCCGAGCAAGCCGTCATTGCCGGTCATCGCCAGTTCGGCCGACGAGCCGTTCTCGGTGGCAAAAACCAGCGAGACGATGCAGGTCGTTGGGAAGTAGACGAATTCGAGGCTGTCGCCGGCATCGTACAAAATGCGGCCGAGCGGCAGGTCGACCAGTTCCAGGTCATCCTCCAGCCGCGCGAACTCGCTGAGCGGCAGCGCGGCCAGGATGCGGTTGAGCTTCGGGCTTTGAATCGATATTGACGGCATTGTGCTCCTCGGCTTGTTCAGCCCTGGCCGGATCGAATCCCCTTGCGGAAACACCACCCCTATTCGTAAAGCATAACCCGTGCAGGTCTTTCGATATGCGCGATAGCGCACATATCCGGACTGACGGCTGCCGTATCTTGACCCCATTGTGGCGCGCCGTGTCGATTCGATCTCCGGAAACAGCCGGCCTGCCGCATCGCCAAGGAGTTCATCGCATGCGCCGCCTTCTCTTAGCTCTCTCGCTACTCGCCCCGCTCGCCACGGTCCACGCCCAGATCGGGGTCGAAATCGGCCTGCCCGGCGTCAATATCGGCATCAACCTGCCGGTTTATCCGCAACTGGTGCTGGTGCCCGGCTCACCGGTCTACTACGCGCCGCGGGCCAATTCCAACTACTTTTTCTACGACGGCCTGTACTGGGTCTATCGCGACGACAACTGGTATTCCAGCGGCTGGTACAACGGCCCCTGGCAATCGATCAACCCGATGGACGTGCCGCTCTTCGTCCTGCGCGTGCCGGTCCGCTACTACCGGCAACCGCCGTCCTATTTCCACGGCTGGCAAGCCAATGCGGCACCGCGCTGGGGCGACCACTGGGGGCGTGACTGGGCGGCCCGGCGCCACGGCTGGAATGACCGCAAGCAACATGCCGCGCCGCGCCCGGCCCCGCTCCCCGGCTATCAACGCAACTACAGCGGCGATCGCTATCCCGGCGCGCGCGAGCAGCAACAGGTGATTCGCGCCGAGAACTATCGCTACCAGCCGCGCGAAGCCGTGACCCGCCAACACTTTGAACAACCGGCCAGGCCGGACGCCGGGCCACGAGAACAGAGCCGCCCGATGCCGAGCGAGCGCCCGCCGCAAATGCAGTCGCGGCCAAACACCGCGCCTCGTGAAAGCCGCCCGCCCGAAGCAGGCAATGCGCGTGACGGCCAGCGTGAGCGTGCGGCCCCGCAAAGCCGGCCGGAACGCACGCAGGAGCGGTCCCAGGAACGCGTCGAACAGCGCGCCCCGGAGCGGCAGCCGAACCAGGCGCAAGGCAATGCCCAGGATCGTGGCCAGGACAGGAATCAGGAAAGAAGTCAGGAGAGAGGTCGGGACAAGGGTCGCGACAACCGCAACGACGAGCGCGGCCCGGACCGCCGCTAGACCAGCCGCAGGCACTGCCGCCGGTGCCTGCTTTCCCCAAATGAAAAAAGGGGGCCGAGTTTGCGCTCGGCCCCCTTGCCACGCCACGCCGGATCAGCGCGTCGGCGGCACCACAATGACGGTGCTGCCGGTGGTGTTGACCGCGCCGGTCTTGCCCTTGGCGCCGGTTGCACCGGTATTGCCCTGGGTGCCGGTCGCGCCGGTTTCACCGACCGCGCCAGCCGAACCCTGGCTACCCGTTTCGCCCGTCGCGCCGGTATAACCGGTATTGCCCTGATTGCCGGTCGCCCCCTTGGCACCGGTATTGCCGGTGCTGCCCGTGTTACCGGTATTCCCCGTATTGCCGGTGTTGCCGCGTTCGCCCTGCGGGCCGGCCGGACCGGCACAGGCGCCCAGACCAAGGGCGGCGATCAGCAAAATGCTGGCTAGTGAATAGTTCATGGCAATTCCTTTTTCAGTTGTCGGCGGCCGGAAGAACCGCATGCTTCAGAATGAGGGCAAGCACCTGTCCGGTCTGTTGGCTGGCGTACATATCGCCCGCCGGAACGCCGGTCAGCGCGCGGCAGGACGGCGCAGGGCATCGAGTTCAGCCTGCAACTCGCCAATGCGCTGGATCAGCGTCAGGGCGAGCGCCACTCCGTGATGATCGAGCTGGAAATCGTCGCGCAGGCGCCTGGCGCGCTTGACGGTCAACACCTGGCAAAGGTGAAAAACCACCGTTCCAGCCGGTCGACCGCTGGGCACGATGACACCGATGTCGACCAGGTCGCTCACCTCGCCAATCGACAGTCCGGAGACTTCGGCCAGATGTTCGATATCGCAGACCGCCGCATCATTCAGCCAGACCGCCTCGCTCAATTGCCTGTTCATGCCGCTGCTCCCGTCAGGAAATGCTGTCTTGGGTTGAATCCGGAATTCGCTGCCAGCTGTTCGAACAACACCCGTTCGCGCGGACCGAGCGCCGCCGGCACCTCGATTCGGACCACTGCGTAGAGCGCACCGGCGCTGCCATCCGTCTTGCCCAGCCCGCGCCCGGCCAGGCGCAGCTTTTGGCCGGCCTGCGTACCAGCACTGATTTTGAGTTCAACCACGCCACCCGGTGTCGGCACCTCGACCGTCGCGCCGAGCACGGCCTCCCATGGGCTGAGCGGCAAATCGAGGTAGAGGTCGCGACCGCTGACCCGGTACAGCGGATGCACCTGCACCGCCAGCGCCACGTAAAGATCACCGGCCCGGCCACCATTGAAGCCGCTGCCCCCCTTGCCGGCCAGACGCAGGCGCTGACCGTCGGCGGCGCCGAGCGGAATGCTGATGCGAAACGTCCGGTCGACACGGTGGGCCAGGCCATTCTTGTCGTACTCCGGCAATTCGGCGCGCACCTCGATTTCACCGCCGCGAAAAAGCTGTTCGAGCGAAATATGCGCCGCCACTTCGTAATCCTGACCGGCAACCGGCGCCGGCTGGCGTTGCCGCCCGGAACGGCTGAAGGCGGCAAAGATGTCGGCAAGATCGACATCGTCAAAGCCGGCGGCATCGGTCTTGTAACGCTGCTGCCAGTCCGGCGGCGGCGTGAATTGCTCGCCGGCCGGGCGGCTACCCAGATTGTCGTAGGCCTGCCGCTTTTCCGGATCCTTCAACGTCGCGTAGGCCTCGGCCAGCTCCTTGAATTTTTCCTCACCCGCCGGGTCCTTCGAGACATCGGGATGGTACTGGTGGGCAAGCTTGCGATAAGCCTTCTTGATCGCATCGGCCGAGGCCGTGCGTTCAAGGCCCATGGCCTGGTAGTAATCCTTGAATTTCATTGGGCTGCCTGCTGAGGTTGCCGGATGAAGGCGGCATTATTCATTTTGCCAGGCAGTGACCTGCAACTCTGTGCGGCAGCGCACATAACCCGGAGCGCCCGGGACGAATCAGGTTCGGCCAATTCAATGAAGAGTAAGTGAGGGAACATGACTTTCCGCCCCTCGTACAGGTCATCTTCGGCTGCAGACCAGAAAATGCCGTCGTCGCACCTCGTAGGAATTTCCCTACACCGCCTCGTCGGAAACCTACGTTTAAATCAACCAACGCTGATATTTCCTAACGCCATACTCACCCATGCTATGGCCACCTATTCAGCCCAGAAGCAAGCCATGGAAAAAGCCGCCGATTCTTGCCTACCAATGGATTCCACAAAATCGGAAGGCATCGGTGAAGCATATTTCCATAAGCAAATACCCTTTATGCTGCATGGCATTTTCTGCATTCTCGTTATCCTGATCTACACCGGTCTGACCCTGACCGGCTTCCTTCTCGCCTTGCTTGTCGCGTGCATCAGCCTGGCCGGTGCGATGTGGTCGGCACGGCAGCTCCGCCAGCAAATCGGCAAGGCCGTCGAAATGGCTTTGTGCGCAGCAAGCAGCAGCCGATTGGCACAACAGCCGCATAGCATCCCCGGCCTGGAGCAACTTTGCCTTGGCGTCCTGCCGGTATGGTCGGGGCAGATCGAAATGGCGCAAAGCCATACCGAAGAAGCTGCCATCGCGCTCGCCCAGCGCTTTGCCGACATTTCGCAACGCCTCGAAGGCACCTTTTCTTCCTCGCCTGCTGCGGTGGACGGCGAATCGGGCGGCCACAAATTGATTGCCCTGCTCAACTCGGCGCAAGGCGAGCTCGATTCGATCATCACCTCATTGCGCGCCGCCCTGTCCACCAAGGAGACCCTGCTCCACGAGGTAACCAACCTGTCGAGCCAGACCACGGCCCTGCAGCGCATGGCCCAGGATGTCGGCGACATCGCCAAGCAGACCAACCTGCTTGCCCTCAATGCCGCGATCGAAGCTGCCCGGGCCGGCGAGGTCGGGCGCGGCTTTGCCGTGGTCGCCGATGAGGTGCGCAAGCTGTCGACCTTGTCCGGCGAAACCGGCAAGAAGATTGCCGACACGGTCGACACCGTAAACAAGGCAATTGCCGAGACGCTGCAGATATCGCACCAGTATGCCGAGCAGGATGAAGCCCTGGTCAACGATTCGAGCCAAGTCATCGGCCATGTGATCTCCCGCTTCGGGCAGGCCGCGACCAATCTTGCCGAAAACTCCGAAAACCTGCGCCAGCAAGGCGTCCAGGTCGGCCAGGAAGTGGCCGAGGTACTGGTTGCCCTGCAATTCCAGGATCGAGTCAGCCAGGTGCTCAATCACGTCAATAACGACTTGAAGAAACTGCAGCAGAACATCCGGGAAAGCGAACTCCAGCCCACCGACAGCCAAGGCATGCCGGTCGATGCCGCGCAATGGCTGAGCGAGTTGTCGCAGACCTACACCATGCCCGAGCAACATGCGGTCCATCACGGCGGCACAGCGACGAGCGCGGCCAGCAACAACGAAATCACATTTTTCTAAAGGTAATACCCATGGCAAAGACCATCCTGATAGTGGACGACTCGGCCTCCCTGCGGCAGGTCGTCAGCATTGCACTGAAAGGCGCCGGTTACGACGTCATCGACGCCTGCGACGGCAAGGATGCACTGAACAAGCTCGACGGCAGGAAGATCCACCTGATCATCAGCGACGTGAACATGCCCAACATGGACGGCATTTCCTTCGTCAAGGCAGCCAAGCAGCTTCCGGCCTACAAATTCACGCCGGTCATCATGCTCACCACTGAAGCTGGCGAAAGCAAGAAAGCCGAAGGCCAGGCTGCCGGCGCCAAGGCCTGGGTGGTCAAGCCCTTCCAGCCGCCCCAGATGCTCGCGGCCGTCGCCAAGCTGATCCTGCCCTAAGACTCGTCATGCCCAAACTGCCGGAATCAGCGCAACCCGTTTCCGCGCTCGCCGGCACGTCGACCGCATTCATCGCCAGGGCCCTCCGGGAAGGTTTGCCCGATGCCCTCGCGCTGACGGACAGCCGGGATATCGAGATCAATCTGGCCGACATCGGCGAACTCGATGGCGCCGCCCTGCAGCTTCTGGTTGCAGCCAAGCGGGAAGCCGCCGACCAGGGCAAGAACATTCGTTTCATCAACCACCCCGACCCGGCCTTGAAGCTGCTCGAACTATGCGACCTGGCCGGCTTTTTTGCTGCCTGGCAGGCGCCGGACGGCTCGCCGGAAAACACCTTGCAACCGTCTTCGCCTTAAGGAAAAAGCCATGTCCGACCTGTCCGAATCAAGCGTCCCGGCACTCTGCGTGGCCGGCGAATTCACCATCTTCACGGCTGGCGAACTCAAGGGACGCTTGCTCGAAGCCATTGCCCTCTGCACCAGCGGCGATATAGAAATTGATCTCTCCGATGTCACGGAGATCGATTCGGCCGGTCTGCAATTGATGATCATGGCCAAGCGCGAGGCGGCCTGGCAGAGCAAGACGATCCGTTTTTGCCGGCATAGCGACCCCGTTCTCGACCTGATCGATCTCTGCGACCTGGCGGGCTTTTTCGGCGACCCGGTCCTGATCCGCTCGAAACTGCAGGGGTGACGCCATGGATATGGAAGAGGCCTTCGCTGCTTTCATCCGGGCCAGCCGCCAATATCTCGAAAGCACCGAGGTTCAAGCGATGGAAAAGCCGGTCAGGCACAAGATCAAGCAGCCCGGCCGTGTTTTTCGTGCGACGCCCTCACCCCGGAAATTTCCGGCCTTTCCGCCGCCAAAGCCATCGGCTCAGGCTCTGCTGGAGACGGGGCAATACTGCACGGAACTGAGCGTACCGAGCCACCTGGCCGCTCATTTCATCCGCGAAAACCTGCTTGAAGCCGTTGCCCACTTCGAAATATGGGAAATCGTCATCGATCTTGGCGAACTCGGCGAGATCAATGACGACAGCCTGCAACTCATCGTGATGGCCAAGCGAGCAGCTGCCCGCCTCGGCAAACACATCCATTTCCACCAATCTGTCGATCCGGTCATCCACTTGCTGGATCTGTGCGAGCTGGCCGGCATTTTTGCGCGGCCGGCACCTGCCCGCCACATACATTGAGGTTAACCGCATGAATCTTGACGACGCCCTCAAGACATTTGTCATCGAAAGCCGCGAACTCCTCGAAAACATGGAGGAAGCCCTGCTCAAGGTGGAGCAGGCACCCGACGATGGCGACCTGATTGCCGCCATTTTTCGGGCCGCCCATACCATCAAGGGATCGGCCGGCCTGTTCGGTCTCGATCATGTCGTTGCCTTCACCCACAACGCCGAAAATGTGCTCGACATGGTACGCGCTGCCGAATTGCGCATCACCGGCGAACTGGTCGCCCTTTTTCTCGAGATCTGCGACCACATGGGGGCCTTGATTGACCACGTCGAAGCTGGCCAGAATCCCGCACCCGAAACCCATGCCCGCAGCGCCGAACTGGTGGCCAGCCTGAACACCCTCTCCGGCCAGCCGGCCCCGCCCACCGAAAATACCGCGCCGGTTCGCCACGAAGCCGAATTCGTGCGGGAAAACGACGAACAGGGTAACGGCGTCGGGTCCGACAACTGGCACATCTCTCTGCGCTTCGGGCGCGATGTCCTGAAGAACGGCATGGACCCGGTGGCCTTCATCCGCTACCTGACCACCTTCGGCCAGATCGTCACCATCGTCACCCTGAGCGAGAGCATGCCGCCGGCCCCCGAGATGGATCCGGAAGACTGTTACCTCGGTTTCGAAATCAACTTCCGGACCGCGGCCGACAAACAGACCATCGAAGGCGCCTTCGAATTCGTCCGCGACGATGCCCGTATCCGCATCCTGCCGCCGCACAGCAAGATCGATCAATACCTCGATCTGATCCAGGGCATGCCGGAAGAAGAATTGCGCCTGGGCGAAATCCTCATCCGCTGCGGCACGCTGACCCAGGCCGAAATCGAAGCTGCACTGGAGGCACAGGCGAAGGCCCGCAAACAGGGCGAAGCCGAGCATGCGATCGGCGAAGTCCTAGTCGCTCAGCATGTCGTCCAGCCCGCCGTGGTTGCTGCCGCATTGCAGAAGCAAAAGCAGGTCAAGGAAAACAAACAAGGGGATGCCGCGCTGATCCGGGTCAATGCGGAGAAGCTCGACGAACACATCAACCTGATCGGCGAACTGATCATCGCCAGCGCCGGCATCAACCTGTCGGCACTGAAAAGCGGCATTCCTGAATTGCTCGAAGCCGCATCGGTGATGAACCGGCTGGTCGAAAACATCCGCGATTCAGCACTGCAGTTGCGCATGGTCCAGATCGGCGCCACCTTCAACAAATTCCAGCGCGTGGTGCGCGACGTCTCGAAGGAAATCGGCAAGGATATCCGCCTCGAAATCAGCGGTGCCGAAACAGAACTCGACAAGACGGTCGTCGAGAAAATCGGCGATCCCCTGACCCACCTCGTGCGCAACTCGATGGATCACGGCATCGAGTCGGCCGAACTGCGCCTGGCCCGCGGCAAACCGGCCCAGGGCACGCTACGCCTCAACGCCTACCATGACTCCGGCAGCATCGCGATCGAGGTCTCCGACGACGGCGGCGGCCTGCCCCGCGAGCGCATCCTGGCCAAGGCCATCGAACGCGGCCTGGTCAAGCCGGAACAGACGCTCAGCGACAGCGAGATCCACAATCTCATTTTCGAACCCGGCTTCTCGACCGCCGAACAGGTAAACAACCTGTCCGGACGTGGCGTCGGCATGGATGTCGTGCGTCGCAACATCACTGCGCTGCGCGGCAGCATCGAGATCGAAAGCTGCGAGGGGCTGGGCACCACGATGCGCATCCGCCTGCCGCTGACGCTGGCCATCATCGACGGCTTCCTGGTCGGCGTCGGTGCCTCGTCCTTCGTCGTCCCGCTCGAGATGGTCGTCGAGTGCGTCGAACTCACGCAGGAGGAAATCGATGCCTCGCAAGGCCGCGACCACCTCAATCTGCGCGGCGAACTGCTGCCTTTCATTCGCCTCAAGGACCTCTTCGAGATTCCCGAACCGCCGCCGGCCGAGGAGGAATATGACGAATATGACCTGCGCCGGCAGATCGATCCGGGGCTGGCTTTGCTGCTGCAACCCTTGCAGCGGCAAAACGTCGTCGTGGTCAATTACGCCGGACACCGGGCCGGCCTAGTCGTAGACACCCTGCAGGGCGAATACCAGACGGTCATCCGTCCGCTTGGCGCCGTTTTCAACGGATTGCAGGGAATCAGCGGCTTCACCATCCTGGGCACCGGCCGGGTCGCACTAATCCTCGACGTGCCCGGCCTGGTCCGCCGGGTTGCCGGTCGTGAGGGACGGCGCAACCTTCTCGCCGCGACTTGCGCCGCGCTGGAGTGAAAAGCGATGCCGCATTCCGAGTCCTTCTTTCCGCCCGGAGTCGCTCCGGTGCTCCGGCAGCAATTGCCTCATCCGCTCGCAAACAGGCACACCAGATGGCTGGTGGGCTCCATCGAAACAACTTTTTTGATCCCCAAGGGAAATTGAGATGAAACTCACCGTCGCGCAAAAAATGGCCTTGCTGGCCGGTTCGGCCCTGTTCGGAATCGCCTTGCTGACCGGGCTTGGCCAATACCAGATGGGCAAGGTTTTCGATGCCGCCAACTACGGCAACACCAATGCCGTTCCCAGCCTGGTGGTCCTCGACGACTTGCGCAAGCAGGTCCTGCTGCTCCGGGTCGGCGCCAACCGTCACCTGATCAACTCCGACCCGGCCAAGCTTGCCGAAATCGAAAACATAATCAAAGGCTTCCGCACCGCCATTCATGCCGCTTTCAAGAGATATGTCGATGACGGCCTGGTCTCGGACGAAAAGGACAAGGACCTGCTCGATCAGGAAAGGAAGCTGTTCGAGCAATACGATCCCCTGCTCGAGCCTATCTTTGCCGAATCGCGCGCCGGCCGCACGGAACAGGCGCTGAAGCTGGCCGAGAACGCCGCCCCGTTCGCCCGCAAGCTTTCCGAGGTGATCGACGAGCAATTCGAACACAACGTGAAGCTCGCGAAAAAAGGCGCCGAAGACGCCAATGCGGTGCGCACCTCGTCGTTCTACATTTCCCTGCTCATTGCCGCGCTGACCCTGGCTGCCGTCGGCATCATCAGCTACACCATCGCCCGCGCCTTTCTCAAGCAACTGGGCGGAGAACCCGATCACGCAGCCGAAATCGCCAACCGGGTCGCGGTCGGCGACCTGTCGAGCAATATCCAGCTGGCGGCGGGCGACAACACCAGCCTGATGGCCGCCATGCAGCAGATGAGCACCAGTCTGCGCGCCTTGCAGGCCGACACCAACCAGCTGATCCAGGCAGCCACCGAAGGAAAACTCGATGTACGGGCCGATGTCAGCAAGCATCAGGGCGATTTCCGCAAGATCGTCGAAGGCATCAATGCCACCCTGGACGGTATCGTCATTCCGCTCAACGAATCGATCGCCGTCCTTGTCGAACTCGAAAACGGCAATCTGACCCGTACTGTCACCGGCGATTACAAGGGCCAGTTGATGGATTTCAAGAACACCGTCAACAACACTGTCGAAAAACTCGCGCAGACCATTGCCGAAGTGAATAGCACGGCCGAAACCCTGGCTTCGGCAACAACCCAGGTTTCGTCCACGGCCCAGTCGCTGTCGCAGGCTTCGAGCGAACAGGCGGCCTCGGTCGAGGAAACCTCGGCCTCAATCGAACAGATGGCTTCCTCCATCCAGCAGAACACCGAAAACGCCAAGATCGCCGACGGCATGTCGGCCCAGGGCAGCACGAAGGCAGCGGAAGGCGGCCAGGCAGTCAGCGAGACGGTCGGCGCCATGAAGCAGATTGCCAAGAAGATCGGCATCATCGACGACATCGCCTACCAGACCAACCTGCTCGCCCTCAACGCAGCGATCGAGGCCGCCCGCGCCGGCGAACACGGCAAGGGCTTCGCGGTCGTCGCCGCCGAAGTGCGCAAGCTGGCCGAGCGCTCGCAGGTGGCCGCGCAGGAAATCGGCGAGCTGGCGGTCAACAGCGTCGGCATGGCCGAAAAGGCCGGCAAGCTGCTCGACGAGATCGTTCCCGCCACGAAGAAGACTGCCGACCTCGTCCAGGAAATCACCTCCGCCTCCGAAGAACAGACGGTCGGCGTGAACCAGGTGAATACCGCGATGAGCCAGCTCAGCCAGATCACCCAGCAAAATGCCAGCGCCTCCGAGGAACTGGCCGCAACCGCCGAGGAAATGTCTTCGCAGGCCACCAACCTGCAGGAAATCATGTCCTTCTTCCGCGTCGATAACGGGCGCGGCCATGCCCGTCCGGGCGTTTCGCCGGGCAAGAACCAGGCGGCCAATTCGGTTGCAGCCGGGAATGTTGCGCCGCTGACCAGGAAGGGTGGCGGCACGACGCACCCCGACGAAACCAACTTCGCCCGTTTCTGAGGAAGCACGAGGCCATCATGAGCAGCCCGACCACTCAACTCACTCCCACGGCCCAGGCCGGCCAGCCGGCCGGTCCGGATGCGCTGACCGAACAGCAGCAGTACCTGACCTTCAGCCTGGGCGAGGAGATGTTCGCCATCGGCATTCTCGCCATTCGCGAAATCATCGAATACGGTTGCCTGACCGAGGTGCCGATGGTGCCGCCCTTCATCCGGGGCGTCATCAACCTGCGCGGCTCGGTGGTCCCCGTGGTCGACATGGCGGTACGCTTCGGCCGGCCGGCCGGACAGATCACCAAGCGCACCTGCATCGTCATCATCGAGACCGGTGATCTCGGCCAGGGAGGGCACGGACAGCAGATGGGGATCGTCGTCGATGCCGTATCGGAAGTGCTCGAAATCCCGTCCGGCGATATCGAGCCACCGCCCGAGTTCGGGGCGCGCATCCGCATCGATTTCATCAGCGGCATGGGCAAGGTGAACGGCAAGTTCGTCGTCATGCTCGACGTCAATCGCATTCTCGCCCTTGACGAAATCGCCGTGCTTGCCGCCGTCTCCCAAGCTGAACGGAGTGGGACCTGAAAGCTCCCCCGTCTTTTCAAACCAAGCCGAGCACCACCAGGTAAATGACCCATCCGAGCAAACCCTGCGACGACTTCCGCTTGCTGGCAGAAAGCCTGCCGGATGGCATCGCCCGTTATGATCGGGTGGGACGCCTGACTTATCGCAACAAGGCGTACCGGCGCCTGGATCCGGATTTGCGGGCTCTTGCCGTAACACCAACGGTAGACGGCGCTAATCTCGCCAAATCGACCTTGTATGACCAGTTGCGGACGGCCATCGCCAACGGCACGCCCGGCGCCATCGATCTCTGCTGGCAGGACGCCGCCGGCCAGACGCAACATGTCGAACTACGCGCCACCCCCGAGCTCAATGCTGCGGGCGAGATCGACGGCGTCCTCGCCGTCGCCCGCAACATATCGAAACAGAGGGAAACGCAGCGGCAACTCTGCCTGCTGAAATTCGCACTCGATCACGTAACAGAAGCGATATACCTGATCGACGAAAATGGCAGGCTACTGCATGTCAACGACGCCAGTTGCCGTTCGCTCGGTTACTCCTACGCCGAACTCATGACAATGAGCGTTTTCGATATCGATCCCGATTATTCGTCGAACGACTGGAATCAGCACTGGCAACAGATGCTGCACACCGGCTCACGCACCTTGACGAGCCGCCACCAGCGCAAGGACAAGCGCCTTTTCCCGGTGGAGATCAGGGCTGCCCGCTTCGAATTCGACGGCAGCATCTACAATTTCGCGCTAGCCCAGGACATTACTGAAAGGGAACTGGCGGAACAGGCTGCACGGCAGCGCCAGAATGAGTTCACGACGCTGATTGAAAACTCGCCGGACACCATTGCTCGCTACGATCGCAATTGTCGCCGCCTGTACAGCAATGCCAGTCTGATTCGTCTGGCCGGCATGTCTGCTGAACAGATGCTCGGCCAACGCCCGTCCGAATACAATCTCAGCAACAGCGCCCTTGCCTACGAGAAGGCACTGCTCACCGTCATCACCAGCGGCGAAGCTGATGAAATCGAGCATACCTGGCCGGCCGCCGACGGTCGCACGTTGTGCAGCCACCTGATCCTGACGCCGGAGTTCGCGGCCGACGAGCAGGTCACCAGCGTTCTTGTCATCGGCCGCGACATCACCGCGCTCAAAGAAAGCGAACGCCGCCTGCGCCAGGCCGAAGCCATGGCTCGCCTGGGACATTGGCAATGGGAGCTTAGTAGCGGCAAGAAAGTCAGCGTTTCCGCCGAGATGTGCCGGATATTCGGCAAGAGTGCCGATTGGCAGCCAAAAATCAATCAGGTTTTTTCCATGATCCTTGATGAGGACAGGAAGCCCTTGCTCAAGGCCTACCGCGACGCCTGCGAGCGGAAGGAGACCGAGCTGACACTCAGCGGCTACCGGATACGGATTGCCAAACAAGTACTGCACCTGCACACCCACATTTGCATCGAGTATGGACAGGAAGGCAAACCACGCCGCCTGATCGCAACGACGCAAGATATCAGCGAGCTGAAAAACTACGAGTCGCGCCTGCAGGAAATGGCCTTTCACGACTCGTTGACCGGTCTGCCGAACCGCATCCTGCTCGGCGAGCGCCTCAATCATTGCCTGGAAAGGGCAACCCGGCACGGCGGTACGCTCGGCCTGATCATTCTTGACATCGACCGCTTCAAGGAGGTCAACGATACTCACGGCCACGATCTCGGTGACCTGCTCCTGCACGAAGCGGCCGAACGCCTGCGCCGCCTGGTGCGCGACTACGATACGGTAGCTCGTCTGGGCGGCGACGAATTTGCCGTCGTCCTGCCCAACATTCGCGAGGCAGCCGATCTCGGCAGCATTTCGCGGAAAATACTGGATGTCCTGGCCCAACCATTCCAGTTGGGGTCGCAGGAGGCGTTCATCTCGGCCAGCATCGGGATCGCCGTCTTCCCGAGTGATGGAAGAACCGCAACCGAACTCTTCCAGTACGCCGACTCGGCGCTCTATGACGCAAAGGACCGCGGGCGCGCCGGCTTCCGCTTCTACTCGGCCGAACTGAGCGCCAAATCGAAGGAACGGGCGATGCTGGAATTGGCCCTGCGGCGCGCCGAGACTGCAGGCGAACTGGAAGTCTTCTACCAACCGAAAATTGATCTGGCGAACGGTCGCCTGGTCGGTGCAGAAGCCCTGCTCCGCTGGCGTCATCCAAGCTTCGGCATGGTCCAGCCTGACAAGTTCATCGGCATCGCCGAAGATACCGGCTTGATCGTCAGCATCGGCGCCTGGGTTCTGAACCAGGCCTGCCTGGCCGCCAGACGCTGGAACGAGAGCGGCGAACGGCGGCTGAAAATCGCTGTCAATCTCTCCTCCCGCCAATTTCGCGACAACGATCTGGTAGCAACGGTGCTTCGAGCCTTGCGCCTGACCGGCTGCAAGCCCGCCTGGCTCGAATTCGAGATTACCGAAAGCCTGCTGCTCGACGACAACAAGGAAATCGGCGTCGCCCTGAAGGCTTTCCGGGACATGGGCATCAGCATCGCCATCGACGATTTCGGCACCGGCTACTCCTCCCTAGCCTACCTCAAACGGTTCCCGATCAATGTCCTGAAGATCGACCGTTCCTTCATCAGCGACGTCATGCTTGACCGCGACAGCACCGAACTGGTCAAGGGCATCATCACCATGGCACACAGCCTGCGCCTCGAATTGGTGGCGGAAGGCATAGAAACCGAAAAGCAGGAGCTATTCCTGCAAGCCCATGGCTGCCATCTTGGCCAGGGCTATCGCTACAGCAAGCCGATTCCGGGCGAGGCCTTCGAGCGCCTGCCTCAAATGCTCAACGAAACGCAGCCTCGCATGTTCCCTGCCCTCGATCGGGATGCCGCCAAACCCGATGCGGCCACACTGCAGTAAGCCAGAGTCGGCACATTCCCGATTGGAGATCCTTTGAACGATTCATCACAGCTCGGCAACATTCCGATCAGCAATGCTGAATTCGGCTTGTTCCAGAAACTGACTTTCCAGATCGCTGGCATCAGCATCTCGGAAGCCAAGAAAGTCCTGCTCGTCGGGCGCCTGTCTCGGCGCCTGAAGGCACTCGGCTGCGACAACTTCAGCCAGTACTACAAGCATGTCACAACCGGCGACTGCGCCGCCGAACGGCAGACCATGGTCGACCTGCTGACCACCAACGAAACCTATTTCTTTCGCGAACCGAAGCACTTCGACCATCTTCGCCAACTGGCGGCCAGCCGGCGCAAGGGCAATACCTTTCGCGCCTGGAGCGCGGCGGCGTCGAGTGGTGAAGAGGCCTACACCATGGCCATGGTGCTCGCCGAAACCCTCGGTAACAGCCCATGGGAAATCGTCGGCACCGACATCAGCAGCCGCGTCCTGGCCAAGGCACAGGGGGGGCATTACCCGATGGAGAGGACGGACGGCATCCCTCCCCACATGCTGAAAAAATACTGCCTCAAAGGAATTCGCGAACAGGCCGGCACCCTGCTCATCGCACGGGAGCTACGCGAGCGCGTCAGGTTTCAGCAGTCCAACCTGCTGCAGCCAAGCAAGGGCATCGGCCAGTTCGACGTGATTTTCCTGCGCAACGTAATGATTTATTTCGAGAGCGAAACCAAACGCAAGGTCGTGGATAACCTTTTGCCTTATCTGAAAAGCGATGGCCATTTCATCGTCGGCCATTCCGAGTCCCTGAATGGCCTGACCGACAAGCTCGTCACCGTCGCGCCAACCATCTATCGCCACGCCAAGGCCTCATGAAGCGGCACATGCCAGCCCTCGATGTCTTTCTGCATCCGGGAGAATTCCATTTTGCAGCCGGGCCGGGACGTATCGGCACCCTGCTCGGCTCCTGCGTATCGGTAACATTGTGGCATCCCGGTCAATTCATCGGCGGCATGAGCCACATCCTGCTCCCGGCGCGCGGGCGAGGCCATCGCGGGCCGCTCGATGCACTCGACGCACGCTACGCCGACGAAAGTGTGGAATTGTTGTGCAACGAACTGCGGCGCCGCCATATCGCGCCGGCCAGCTGTCAGGCCAAGCTGTTCGGCGGCGGCAACATGTTCCCCGGCACCCGCGCCATGGATATCGGCCACCGCAACATCGAAGCCGCCCGCCAGGCGCTGGCTCGCCATGGCTTCAAGCTCGTCGCCGAACATGTCGGCGGCACGAGTCGTCGCCGGCTCTATCTTGATCTCGCCAACGGTGATGTCTGGCTGGCCGCCCACCGCCACACCACAGTTTCGGAAGATTGACACATGCAGAACAAAATCAAGGTCATGATCGTGGATGATTCGGCACTCGTCCGTCAGGTCGTCACACAGGCAATATCGAAGGACCCTTCGATCGAAGTCATCGGCACGGCGCAGGATCCGGTCTATGCCCTCGCCAAGATGCAGGCCAACTGGCCGGATGTCCTGGTACTGGATATCGAGATGCCGCGCATGGACGGGCTGACCTTTCTCAAGAAGATCATGGCCGAACATCCGACCCCGGTAATCATCTGCTCTTCCCTTGCCGAACGCGGTGCACAAGTCACCATGGAAGCGCTGGCGGTCGGGGCAGTCAACATCATTACCAAGCCAAAAATCGATCTCAAAGCCTTTCTTGAGGACTCTGCCAACGACATCCTGAGCGCCGTCAAGGCAGCGGCCCGCACCAACATCGGTGCCCTGCGCCGACTGACCAGTACGCCCACGCCCATACCAAGCCGAGCCAGGATTTCAGCCGATGCCATGCTGCCAAGCAGCCATTTCGGGGCAAAGATGTACGGCACAACCGATAAGCTGGTTGCGATCGGCACCTCGACCGGCGGCACCCAGGCGCTGGAAGCGGTCTTGACCCGGTTGCCCGCGGTGTGCACCGGCATCGTCATCGTGCAGCACATGCCGGAAAAATTCACCGCCATGTTTGCCGCCCGACTCGACAGCCTCTGCCAGTTGGAGATCAGGGAAGGCAAAGATGGTGACCGGGTACGCCCCGGCCTCGCCTTGATCGCGCCGGGCGGGCGCCACATGATGATCAAGCGCAGCGGCGCCCAGTATTACGTCGAGGTCAAGGACGGCCCTCTGGTCAATCGCCATAAACCATCGGTGGACGTGTTGTTCCGCTCGGTTGCCCAGGTCGCCGGCAAGAACGCCCTCGGCATCATCATGACCGGAATGGGTGACGATGGCGCCCGCGGCTTGAAGGAAATGTCTGAGAGCGGAGCAACAACCATTGCCGAGGACGAGTCGACTTGCGTGGTGTTTGGCATGCCCAAGGAAGCGATCAAGCTGGGCGGAGCCGACAAGGTTGTTCCCTTGGACAAAATTCCGCAGGAAATCATCACCTACGGCACCTGAGACCTGCCGAAACGCCAGGGACGAGTAAAATGCAGGAAACAATGTGCCGGCAACTGAACCGGCGCTCACTTTATTGTGAAAAAAAAGTGGAATTTTCCGAACTTGGCACAACAGGTAGCAACATTTTACTGGTGGGCAAGGCGACGCGGCATCGCTTCCAGATAACCCGCTTTCTTCTTCAACAAAGTTACGCGGTACATTCAAGCGAGAATATCGAAGAGGCACTTAGCTACATCGAGAATAAGCCACCTGATCTCATATTGCTCGATTTTGCGCCGCTCGACCTGGGTACTTGCGCCTTGTGTGCCCGTCTCAAGTCGATTCGGAATATCGGCGAAATTCCGATGATTTTCATCAGCCAGACGAATACCGATGAAGAACGAATCCGGGCCTTTGCCAGCGGCGCCACCGATTACATCAGCACCCCGATCATCATCCGCGAACTGCAAGTCCGCATCACGACGCATCTGGCATTACGTGATCGCCAGCTCATCCAGCGCCAAGTGCCGTGTACGCGCATGGCCGAGCTGGAAATGCAGAACAGCCGACTGATCACGAAAATAGCCGGCCTCAAGCAGGAGAAGCAGACCTTGCGCGAACGCAGTGCGCTGATCAACTGCCTGTTCGAGGCAAGCACGATAGGCATCGTCTTCTGGCGCAGCGATGGCACGCTGATCGACGCCAACAGCGCTTTTTTGCAACCCTTGGGCTTACGCCAGGAAGATATCCTCGATGAAAGCATCAACATGCTGCAACTGGTCGTTCCGGAAGAACGCGAATTGACTGCCCTTAATCTGGCAAACCTCAGTCCTGGCCGGCGCTACCTGCCCTATGAAAAACATTGTCTGGACAGGGAAGGCAATGTCATTCCCCTGCTTGTCGGCAGTGCTCACCTTGAAGACAACGAAGACATCGGCGTTTCCTTTGTCATGGATCTCTCCGAACAAAGACGGATGGAAAAGGAGCTGTTCGAATCGCGGCAACAACTACGCGACTTGGCAAGCCATGCCGAAAATGCCATGGAAAACGAGCGCAAGCGTATTGCCCGGGAAATCCACGACGGACTGGGTTCATTGCTGACCGCCATGAAAATGGATCTTTCGCTGCTTCGTATGGAAACCCAAGAACCGACCAAGGATTTTCGCCGCCGCCTTTATTCCATGCAACGCATTCTGGAAGACGCCGTCAGGGTGACTCGTCAGATTGCCAGCGAACTGCGCCCGGCCGTTATCAATCTTGGTCTGCTCGCGGCGGTCGAATGGCTGGCCGAGAACTTTCGCCAGCGTAGCGGAATTGCCTGCAGTATTGAGGCTTGTGGCGAAATTCCACTGGCCGACGCGCGGGCCACAGCACTGTTTCGTATCATTCAGGAGTCACTGACCAATGTTGCCCGCCACGCTCACGCCAGCGAGGTCATCATCAACATTGCACAGGACAATGGTGTGCTCAAGCTGGAGATTGCCGATAATGGCTGCGGCTTTGATCCGGGCGCAATTGGCAACCAGTCATTCGGTCTGCTCGGAATCCGCGAACGTCTGGAAGCACTTGCCGGCAATCTTGTCATCGACAGTTCACCAGGCCGCAGTACAAACCTGCACATCACACTGCCGATTGAGGAAATTGCATCATGATCCGTATCCTGATCGCCGACGATCACAGCATAGTCAGAAGTGGTCTGAAACAGATCATCGCCACCGACAAGGACTTCACGGTTGTCGGTGAAGCCTGCCATGGAGCCGAAGTACTCTGCAAACTGCAGCAGGGCGGCATCGACCTGCTACTGACCGACCTCAGCATGCCCGGCATCAACGCCCTGGACCTGATCTCTCGGGCCCGGGCCGAAGCGCCCAGGATTCCCATCGTCGTTCTCAGCATGCACAACGAAAGCCAGTTAGTCTCCCGTGTCCTGCGCGCCGGTGCTTCCGGTTACGTAACCAAAGGTAGCGATCCGGCCATCCTGCTCGCGGCAATCCGCAAGGTCGGACAGGGGGGGCGCTTCATCGATCCCAACCTGGTCGATGCCATCGTCTTTGGTACGCCGGAAGACGCCCCGCCGCACGCTATCCTGTCCGATCGCGAATATGAAGTGCTGCAACTTCTCGCGCGCGGGCTGTCGCTGGCCGAAATTGGCAGCAAGCTGTTCGTCAGTTCAAAGACCGTCAGTACGCACAAGGCACGCATGATGCAGAAGCTGGGAATCAACAATAACGCTGATCTGGTGCGCTACGCCCTGCGGCACGGCATGGTTCAGGAATAGATGCGGAGCGGAAGCTCGCAACGCATCATCAGGATACCCGTTAGCGCACCGCCTCCGCGACAACGTCTGCGAGCAGTTTATCGACCAGCGCCGCCGCCTTGCCCTGCGGCCGGCGATAGCTCAGCCAGACCTTGCCGGCTTCGCCTGGCAGCGTGTAGATCGAAAGTGCGAACGGGCACATCACGATGTTGTGCGGGTCAAGCTCCATCATCTTGCGCGACAGGCCGGCCGAGCAGAACTCGATGATCTCGGCTTCCGCGAATATCTTGCGGCCGGCACCGATGTCGGCCCCGGTCCGGGCCAGCATGTCGGCGATGTGCGAGGTGTAGTTGATGACCAGGCCACGGTTCTCGATGGCCATCACCACCGCCTCCTTGGCGTCGGCAAAACTGCCCGTCACCTGCTGCCGGCTGACCCAGTCGTCGGCCTGCACCAGTGCTGTATTGAGAAGGCAGATCAGGCTGAGCAGCAGGCGACGCATGGCGGACTCCATAAGAAAAATCGAATACTTTATTGTAAGGCGCAAGCCGGAAAATATCGTCATCGCCTGACGCCGCTCCGGATGGCGGCAAAAACAAAAAACTGTCCGGCATCCGGTTTTCGTGACTATAATCCGCGCCATTCGGGTATCCCGGTTTGCGATCGCAGGCCGGGATTAAACGGGAAGCCGGTGAAGAAGACGTTGCCCCGCAACGTTCCTCCATTCCGGCACAGCCCCCGCTGCTGTAAGCCAGACGACTCCACCCCACGCCACTGTGCAGTGCATGGGAAGGTTGGTGGAGAAGGATGATGGCGAGTCAGAAGACCGGCCCGATGCTTGTGTCGCACCATTCTCCGGGGTTCTGGGAAGGGTCTGAAGATTCGCCGTTGCTGCGTGCCTGTGCACCCATTGTCCCAATCCGGCCCATCCTCCGATCTCACCTTTCATACCCCGGCGGTTTAATTTAGCTTCGGGGATGAAGTCATGCACATCATGGAAGGTTTCCTGCCGCCGGCGCACGCCCTCGGCTGGAGTCTGGCCGCCCTGCCCTTCGTGGCACTCGGCGTGCGTTCGCTGCGCCGGCAACTGCAGGCGCAACCGGAGCAGCGCATGCTGCTCGGCGTTGCCGCCGCCTTTTCCTTCACGCTGTCGGCGCTGAAGCTGCCGTCGGTCACCGGCAGTTGCTCGCATCCGACCGGCGTCGGGCTCGGTGCGCTGTTGTTCGGACCGGCCGCGATGGTGCCGGTTGGCCTCGTCGTGCTGCTTTTCCAGGCGCTGCTGCTGGCGCACGGCGGGCTAACGACGCTCGGCGCCAACCTGTTCTCGATGGCCATCGTCGGGCCTTTCGTCGCCGCCGGCCTGTTCCGCGCCGGCCGCGCCCTCGCCCTGCCGCTTTCCGCCTGTGTCTTTACCGCCGCCGCACTTGGCGACCTGGCGACCTACGTGACGACGGCTATCCAGCTCGCCTGGGCCTTTCCCGATCCGGCCGGCGGCTTTGCCGGCTCGTTTGCCAAGTTCGGCGCCATTTTCGCGATCACCCAGATCCCGCTGGCGATCAGCGAAGGCCTGCTCACCGTGCTCGTGGTTAATGCGTTGCGCCGCTTCAATGCCGAAGAGCTGCAAAAGTTGCCGCTGTTCGGTCAACGCGAGGCCAAGGCATGAAACTGCGCAACTGGCTGATTCTGGCCGCCGTCGTGCTGTTGACCGTGCTGCCGCTGTGGCTCGCCGCGCCGCCGGCAATCGGTCCGGATGGCATCCCCGGCGAGCACTTCGGCGGTGCCGACAATAAGGCGCAAGAAGCCATCGGCGAGATTGCGCCGGGTTACAAACCGTGGTTTTCGCCGCTGCTCGAACCGGCGAGCGGCGAAATCGCCTCGCTGCTCTTCGCCTTGCAGGCAGCGCTCGGCGCCGGCTTCATCGGCTACTGGCTGGGCGCCTCGGTGACGCGCGAACGGCTGCGCCGGGAAATGAACGAAAAGCTGAACGGAAAACCGGCCGGGTCAGAGGCCGCGCCGACGGCAAGCGCCCAATCCGGCGAAAGCGCAGCGCATGCTGATTGAGCGCGCCGCCTACGGCAATCGCTGGCGCGCCGTCAGCCCGGCCGCCAAAGGCCTGCTCGCACTGGCCGGACTAGGTGCCGCGCTGCTTGCCGGCTCGCCGACTGCTGCCGCAATGATCGCCGGCCTGCTCATGCTGGCAACCCTGCTCGGTGCCGCGGTACCGCTCACGCTCTACCTGCGCGTCGCGATGCCGGCGCTGGGCTTTCTTGCCCTGTCCGCCCTGTCGCTGCTTTTCTCGCTGAGTGCCGATGCCGCCGGACAGCTTTCCTGGCAGATTGCGCCGGATGCCGCAGCCAACATCGCCGCCGTCACCGGCCGCTCCCTGGCGGCGCTCGCCGCCCTGCTCGGCCTCGTGCTGACCACGCCGCTGCCCGACCTGATCGCCCTGCTCCGCCGCCTGCGCGTCCCCGACGTGCTGCTCGACCTGATGGTGCTCTGTTACCGCATGCTTTTCGTCTTTTCGACTGCCATCGAAGAAACGCGCACCGCCCAGGCAGCCCGCCTCGGCTACAGCTCGCCGCGGCGCAGCCTGAATTCGCTCGGCCTGCTCGCCGCCGGTTTGAGCGTCCAGGTCTGGCAACGCGCCCGCGCCCTGCATCTCGCCGCCGAAGCGCGTTGCGGCAGCGGCGCGCTGCGTTTCCTGACGCCGCAATTCCAGCATGCCGGCCGCGATACGGCGCTGGCCGGGCTGGCCGGCGGCCTGCTCTTGGCCATCGGAGGCTGCGCCGGATGAGCCCGCTGATCGAACTGCACACCGTCGAACATCGCTACCCGGACGGCAGCGCCGGTCTCGATGGCTGCTCGCTGCGCATCGCGCCGGGCAGCCGCAACGCCCTGCTCGGCGCCAATGGCTCGGGCAAGACGACGCTGCTGCTGCATCTCAACGGCCTGCTCCAGGCCAGTGCCGGGCGCATCGACTTTGCCGGCCAGCCGCTAGCCAACGGGCGCGATGGACTCAACGCGCTGCGCCGCCGGGTCGGCCTTGTCTTCCAGAATCCCGACCGGCAGTTGTTCTCGGCCAGCGTCGTCGAGGATGTCTCGTTCGGGCCGCTCAATCTCGGTCTCGACGAAGCGACGGTGCGCCGGCGCGTCGGCGAGGCGCTGGCCGCGGTCGGCCTCGCCGAGTTGGCCGACAAGCCGGTGCATCACCTGAGTTTCGGCCAGAAGAAGCGCGTCTGCATCGCCGGCGTGCTCGCCATGCAACCCGAGGTGCTGCTGCTTGACGAACCGATGGCCGGGCTCGATGCCGGCATGCAGAACGAACTGCTCGGCGTGCTCGACGCGCTGTCGGCGCGCGGCATCACCATCCTGCTATCCACGCACGACGTCGATTTCGCCTATCACTGGGCCGAACAGATCCACCTGCTGGCCGCCGGGCGCTGCATCGCCTCCTTCGCTGCCGATCAATTGCCGCAACAGGCGAGCGCCCTGCACGCCGCCGGCCAGCCGCTACCCGCCGTCGTCGACCTGCACCTGTCGCTGTGCTGCCTCGGCCACCTCGCGGCATCACCCGTACCGCGCAGCCTGGGCGAACTCGCCAGCCTGCTCAAACAAGAGGAACACGCATGCAAATTAGCCTGATTTCGGCGGTCGACCGCCTGGAGAACCGATAAATGCCCGGCAAGATCTGGTTTGTCGGCGCCGGCCCCGGCGATCCCGACCTCCTCACCGTCAAGGGTCGCAAGCTGCTCGAAGCGGCCGGCGCAGTGCTTTTCGCCGGCTCGCTGGTCGACCAGGCGGCGACGCTGTTCAGCCCGCCCGGCTGCGAGATCCGCGACTCCAAGGACATGACACTGGAAGAAATGAGCGCCTGGCTGATCGAACGGGCTGCCCGCCATGCAACCGTGGTCCGCCTGCAAACCGGCGACCCCGGCCTCTATGGCGCGCTGATCGAGATGACCCGGCCGCTGACCGCCGCCGGTATCGAATGGGCCGTGGTGCCCGGCGTGTCGTCGGCGATGGCGGCTATGGCCGCGGCCGGCGAAACGCTGACCCTGCCGGAAGTGACGCAGACGGTGATCCTCACCCGTGTCGCCGGGCGCACGCCGATGCCGCCCGGCGAAGAACTCGAAGCCCTCGCCGCACACAAGACGACGCTCTGCATTTACCTGTCGATCACCCTGCTGCACAAGGTACAGGACGCGCTGCGCGCCGCCGGCTGGGCCGAGGATGCGCCGATCCTGGTGGTGCAGAAGGCGAGCTGGCCGGGCGAGGAAAAGATCGTGCGCGGCACCCTGGCCGACATCAAGCGCCGCTGCCAGGACGCCAAGATCGCCAGCCAGGCCATGATCGTCGCCAGCCCGACGCTGGGCGCCGCCGACTGGCCGGAACTGATCCGCTCGAAACTTTACGACCCGACTTTCACCCACCGCTTCCGCAAGGCTACGGAGACCCAGAATGACTAATGCCACCACCATCCTGCTCGTCGGCCACGGCTCGCGCGGCCGCGCGGGCAATACCGAAACCATCAATTTCGCCGCGCAGTGGCGGGAACGCCATCCCGAATGGCGCATCGAGACCTGCTTCATCGAGCACGCCGACGTGCTGCTCGACGAAGGTCTCGACCGGGCGGCGCGCCATGCCGAAAAAGTGCTGGTCATTCCCTTCATCCTGAACGCCGCCGGCCACGTCAAGATGGAACTGCCGGCGGCGCTGGAAAACGCCCGCCAGCGTCATCCCGGCGTCAGTTTCAGCGTCAGCCGTCATCTCGGCATGGGGCGCGAGATCTTTGCCGTGCTGCAAGGCCAGCTCGATCGCCTGATGAAGCAACTGGCGATGCCCGATCCGATGACCACCGGCGTCATCCTGCTCGGCCGCGGCTCGTCCGACGCCGGCGCCAATGGCGAACTGGCCAAGATGGCGCGCTGGCTGTTCGAGGAAAACGAGCACGAACTGGTCGATCTCGCCTTCACCGGCGTCACCTGGCCGCGCCTGGAAAGCGTCGTGCAGCGCCAGGTCCGGCTCGGCATGATGCAGATCGCCATCGTGCCGGTCTATCTGTTCACCGGCGTGCTGATCGAACGCATCCAGTTGCAGCTGCAACGCCTGCAGCAGCAGTACCCGCAGATCAGCTTCGCGCTCGGTACGCATTTCGGCTTCGATCCGGGCATTTTCGAATTGCTCGACAACAAGGTCAGCGGCGAGCATGCCGCCGGCCCGATGCTCGAATGCGACGGCTGCAAATACCGCGAACTGGCCGAGGCAGAACACCTGCACGACCACAGCCACACCGCGCTCGCCGGCGGACACGGCTGCGCACATGGCCACGACCACCCGCACGATCACCCGCATGAGCATGACCATGCCTGCGTGCACGCCTGAGAAAAAGACATGAGCAAAAACACCGTTACCGAGCAGTTGACCGCTGCCGGCCGTGCCATCGAGCACGACTCCTTCGCCGTCATCGACGCCGAGGCCGGCCCGCACAATTACAGCGCCGAACAGTGGCCGCTGGTGCGTCGCATGATCCACGCCAACGCCGATTTCGAATTCAACGGCCTGACCGCCTTCCACCCGGACGCGATGCGTGCCGGTTTCCAGGCCGTGCTGCGCGGCGGCACACCCATCGTCGCCGATGTCGAGATGATCTGCGTCGGGCTGTCGAAACCGCGTTTGCAGCACTTCGGCCTGACGACGCACCATTACATTTCCGACGCCGACGTGATCGCCGCCGCCCAGGCCGCCGACACGACGCGCGCCGTGCAGGCCATGCGCAAGGCGCAGCGCCTCGGCAAGCTCGAGGGCGCCATCGTCGGCATCGGCAATGCGCCGACCGCGCTGATCGAACTGGTCCGCTTGATCCGCGAGGAAGGCGTGCGCCCGGCGCTGGTCGTCGGTATGCCGGTCGGCTTCGTCTCGGCCGCCGAATCGAAAGACCTGCTGATGACCGTGGACGAAGTGCCCTGGGTCGCGATCAAGGGCCGCAAGGGCGGCTCGACGCTGGTGGTCGCGGCGATCCACGCCATGCTGTCGCTGGCCGAAGCCGAACAGCACGGCAGCCCGCGCTAAATGGCTGAAAACGCAAAACCGGACAAGATCCGCAAGGGTGACGGCAAGCGCCAGCGCGGCAACCGCAGCGGCTTCACGACCGGCGCCTGTGCGGCCGCCGCAGCGCGGGCCGCGACGCTCGGCCTGGTCCTCAGCGAAGTGCCGGAGACGATTGTCTGCCACCTGCCCAACGGCAGCGATGTCAGCTTTGCGGTGACCGACGGCTGCGTCGAAGAATCGTCCGGCACGGCGCACGCCGTGGTCATCAAGGATGCCGGCGACGATCCGGATGCGACCAACGGCGCCCACCTGACCGCCGACGTCCGCCTGCTGCCGCACCGCGCCGGCGAAATCCTGCTCGCCGGCGGCCCCGGCGTCGGCATCGTGACCAAGGACGGACTCGGCCTCGAAGTCGGCGGCCCGGCGATCAACCCGGTGCCGCAACGCAACATCCGCGACAACGTGCGTGCCGTGGCCGGCGAACTGCTCGACCACGACGGCCTGGAAGTGACGATTTCGGTACCCGGCGGCGAGGAAATGGCGAAAAAGACGCTGAATGCCCGGCTCGGCATCCTGGGCGGCATTTCCATCCTCGGCACCACCGGCATCGTCCGCCCCTACTCGACTGCCGCCTTTCGCGCCAGCGTCGTGCAGGCGGTCGATGTCGCCGCCAAGCAGGGCCAGACCAGCGCCGTATTCACCACCGGCGGGCGCACCGAAAAATTCGCCATGGCCCAGTTGCCGGAGCTCGACGAATCCTGCTTCGTGCAGATGGGCGACTTCGTCAAGGCGGCCTTTGCCAGCGCCATCAAGCGCAAGCTGCCGCATGTCTATGTCGGCGCGATGGTCGGCAAGCTGACCAAGATGTGCCAGGGACTGGCCGTGACGCATGCCTGGAAGGCCGAGGTCGACCGCGACATCCTCGCCGAATCGGCACAGGAAGTCGGCGCCCCGCCCGACCTGGTCGAGGAAATCCGCGCCGCCGAAACCGCACGCTTCGCCGCCGAACGCCTGGCCGGCCTCGGCCTCGCCGTCGAATTCCACCGCAGGCTGGCGATCAAGGCGATCCGCAGTCTCAAGGGCATGCACCCCGGCCCCTACCACCTGACCGTACTGGTCTGCGATTTCGAGGGCAATTTCATCTGCCGCGTCGAGGAAGAAGAAGCATGACGAAAACCCAAAACTGCATCCTGCTCGGCATTCTCGACGACGGCTGGGCCGGCCTTTCCGACGCCGCCCGCCAGCATCTGCACGCAGCCGACCTGGTGATCGGCGCCGGCCGTACGCTCGATCTGGTCCGCCCGCAGCTCGCCGAGCACAGTGAACTGCGCGATATGGACGGCCAACTCGCCGCCGTATCGGGCTGGATCACTGCTGCCACAAGCGACGGCCGGCACGTCGTCGTGCTCGCCACCGGCGATCCGCTCTGCCACGGCATCGCCGGCTGGCTGGGCGGCAAGCTCGGCGCGGAGGCGCTGACCGTGATACCCGCCGTCTCGACGCTGCAACTGGCCTTTGCCCGCTTCCAGACGCCCTGGGCGGAGATCAAGATCGCCTCCTGCCACAGCGCCGATGCCGGCGAATGGGTGGTCGGGGCGACGCCGACGCACGGCCTTTACCCGCTGATGCGCGCCATCGCGCTGCACCCGCGCGTCGCGCTGTTCACCAGCCCGCAGAACGATCCGGCGCGCCTGGCGCGGGCGCTGTTGATCGCCGGCTACCCTGAGGCGCGGCTGTCGGTGGCTTGCCGGCTGCTGCTGCCCGACGAGGCAATCCATATCGGCCTGGCAGCGGTCGACGCCGCAAAAATGGCCTTTTCCGGCCCCAATGTCGTGTTGGTCGAACGCCCGCCGGAAAGCGCGCCGGCTTTCGGGCGCGACGATCTCGCCTACATCCAGCGCTCGCCCGAGAAGGGCCTGATCACCAAGCAGGAAGCGCGCGCCTTGTCGCTCGCCAAATTGCAGATCAAGCCGAACGCCATCGTCTGGGACATCGGCGCCGGTTCCGGCTCGGTCGGCCTCGAAGCCGCCGGGCTGGCGCCGCTGGGCCATGTCTGGGCGATCGAGAAGAACGCCGGCGATGCCGCCAACGCCTGCGCCAACGCCGAGCGTTTCCGGATCGGCAACTACACGCTTTGCGAAGGCAAGGCGCCGGCGCTGCTCGACACCTGGCCGGACCCGGACGCGGTGTTCATCGGTGGATCCGGCGGCGAGCTGGACGAACTGATCCGCCTGATCCTCGCCCGCCTGAAACCCGGCGGCCGGCTGGTGATGAACTTCGTCACGCTGGAAAACCTGGCGACGGCGACAACCACGCTCAAGGCCGTCGGCGCCGGCTGGGACGTGGTGCAACTGCAGGCCAGCCGCAGCCAGCCAATTCTCGACATGCATCGCATGGCGGCGCAAAACCCGGTGTGGATCGTCACCGCCTGGGCACAAGACAAGGAAGCTCAATGACGCAACAACATTACGGCAAACTCATCGGCGCCTCGCTCGGCCCCGGCGACCCCGAACTGATCACCCGCCGTGCCTGGGCGGCGCTGCAATCCGGCGCGCGCTGGCTGTACCCGGTCAAAAAGGCCGAGGAGTCCTCCTACGCGCTGGCCATCGTCGAACGCGGCGGCATCGCCGTGCCGGCCGACGCCGTCGAGCTGGTCTTCCCGATGACGCGCGACGCCGAGATCCTGGCCAAGGCCTGGGCGCGCGCCGCGACGCAGACCGTCGAACTGCTCGCCAGCGGCCGCGACCTCGTCTTCCTGGTCGAAGGCGACGCCTCGACCTTCGCCACCTTCGGCCACCTCGCCCGCGTCGTCCGCGAACTGGTGCCCGAGGTCAAAGTCGAGACCATTCCCGGCGTCTCCTCGTTTGCCGCCGCCGCGGCGACCACCGGCACGACGCTCGCCGAGGAGGACGAAACCTTCGCCATCATCCCGGCCGCCTACGGCGTCGGCGTCATCGACCACCTGCTCGACGAGTTCGACACCCTGGCGCTGCTCAAAGTGAAGCCGCTGCTCGACGAGATCCTCGACCTGCTCGAACGCCGCGAGCTGCTGGCGACCTCAGTGTTCATCGAGAAGGTCGGTTCGCCGCAGGAGCGCATCGTGCGCGACGTCGCCAGCCTGCGCGGCGAGAAGGTCAATTACCTGTCGCTGCTGCTCGTCCAGAACCCCAAGCGCGTGCGCGGCGAACTGCGACGCGGTTGCCGCAAACGCAAGGAGGTGGCAAATGCCTGAAACAATCCGCAAGTGCACGCCGGCTGATGCCGAAGCGATTGCAGCCCTGATCGGCAAGCTGAGTCATTATTTTGTGGCCGATGCCGCTGCCGCCAGTGTCCAGCCCTTCCTCGCGACCTTTCGCCCCCCTGCCATCGCCGAGCTACTGGCCAAGCCGGAGTTCGTCAGTCTGGCGGCAGAGGAAGACGGGCGCCTGGTCGGCGTCATCACCTTGCACCGTCCGGCCCATCTGCACCATCTCTTCGTCAGCCCGGATACGCATCGGCGCGGGATCGCCCGCAGTCTGTGGCGTGCCATCCAGGCCGAGTTTCCCGTGCCGGCAACAGTCACCGTCAATTCCTCCGAATTTGCCGTGCCGGTCTATCAACGCCTCGGGTTCGTCGCGACGGCTGAAGTACAGGAGCGGAATGGCGTGCGCTACGTCCCGATGTGCCGAACGCCCGATTTAGCCGGAGCAAATGAATGAAATACGCTGTCGTCTCCATCACCAAACATGGCATCGCGCTGGCCGCGAAAGTCGTTGCCGCACTGCCCGGCGCGCAACTGTTCGCGCCCGAAAAATTCCGCGTCGAAGCCGAGGCCGCCGCGCCGGGCGCCGCCCATTGCTATGAGGGCAAGGTCGGCGACCAGATCCCGGCGCTGTTCGCCGCCTTCGACGGCATCATCGCCATCGTTTCGCTCGGCGCCGTGGTGCGCCTGATCGCGCCGCACCTGAAAAACAAGGAAAGCGATCCAGCCGTCGTCGTCATCGACGAAGCCGGCCGCTTCTCGATTCCCGTGCTCTCCGGCCACCTCGGCGGCGCCAACGCGCTGGCCGGCCACCTCGCCACGGCGCTCGGCGCGCAAGCCGTGCTGACCACCGCCTCGGACGCCCGCCAGACGATCGGCGTGGACCTGCTTGGCCGCGAACTGGGCTGGACCTTCGAAGCGACGCACGCAGAACTGGTGCGGGTCAGCGCCGCGATGGTCAATGACGAAGCGGTCGCGCTGGTCCAGGAAGCCGGCTCGCCCAACTGGTGGTTCAACCACGCCAACGGCCGCACCGGCCCCTTGCCGGCCAACGTCACGCTGTTTGAAAAACTCGAGGAAATCGATGTTGACCGCTACGCCGCGGTGCTGTGGATCAGCGAGCGGGCGATGCCGGCGGAGTACGCGGTACGGCTGGCGGGGCGGCAGGTGACGTATCGGCCGAAGGCTGAAGGCTGAACACAGCAATGGCAAAACCAAATACATCTGGCGCGACCACGCTGATCGCCCGACGCCCATCGCTTGCGCGGCTACCGGCTGAGTGGAGGCTGTTTGCCCGTCCGGTGGACACGGAAAAGAGCTTGGTCGCCACCGAACTGCTGTTTTCCGCCGTGGCGCGGCGTCTTACTTTCTTTGCTTCGCCAAAGAAAGTAAGCAAAGAAAGGCGACCCCTACGTTCGCGCCGGGCCTGTGGCCCGGTTCCCTGCGCTGCTCAAGCCGCCAGGGGGCTCGCTAAACTCGCCTGCGGCTCAAACAACGCGAGCCCACTGCTCCTGGCGGCTCTGCGCTGCTCGGCGCTCTCGAAGGGGGGCTTGTCTACACTCCGCTCTCTTTTTGGTCCGTTTTTCTGGGTTCGGGAGTTTTCCTTTTGAAAATCGCCCTCGGCCTCGGTTGCGACCGCAACACCCCTGCCATCACCATCGAACGCTGCATCGCCCAGGCGCTCGCCGCCTGCGGCGCTTCGCTGGCGGACGTCTGGGCGGTGGCCAGCATCGACCTCAAGGCCAACGAAACCGGACTGCTGCATGTCATCGAAAGCCACGCCTGGCCGTGCCTGTTCTATACGGCAGCCGAACTGGCAGCGGTCGACGTGCCAAATCCGTCGGAAACCGTCCGCAAATACACCGGCACGCCTTCCGTCTCGGAAGCAGCGGCGCTGCTCGCGGCCGGCGCCGACAAAAGTCATCTACTCATCGAAAAACACAAGCTGCGCGGCCTGGACGGCCGCAACGCCACCGTCTCCATTGCAAGGATCCCCACATGAACGCACCAGAAAACACCGGCAAAACCGGCAAGATCATGCTCGTCGGCCTCGGCCCGGGCAGCCACGACCACCTGACGGCGCGCGCCCGCACCGCGATTGCCGAGGCCGACACGGTGATCGGCTACGTCACCTACATCCGCCTGGTCGCCGACCTGGTCGAGGGCAAGGAAGTCATCAAGAAGTCGATGACCGAGGAGCTCGACCGCGCCATCGAGGCGCTCGACCGCGCCCGCCAGGGCAAGAAGGTGGCGCTGGTGTCGTCGGGCGACGCCGGCGTGTACGGCATGGCCGGACCGACTTTCGAGGTGCTGTTCCAGGCCGGCTGGACGCCGGATTCGGACATTGAAGTCGAGATTGTGCCCGGCGCTTCGGCGCTCAACACCTGCGCCGCACTGGTCGGTGCGCCGCTGACCCACGATTTCTGCGCCATTTCGCTGTCCGACCTGCTGACGCCGTGGCCGACCATCGCCCGCCGGCTCGATGCCGTGGCCTATGCCGATTTCGTCGTCGCGCTGTACAACCCGAAGAGCGGCCGCCGCACGCAGCAGATCGTCGAGGCGCAGCGCCTGTTCCTGCGCCATCGCGATCCGCAGACGCCGGTGGCGATCGTCAAATCGGCCTACCGGCCGAAGCAGCGCATCGAGTTCACGACGCTGGAAAAGATGGCCGAGGCCGATATCGGCATGCTGACCACGGTGCTGATCGGCAATTCCAACACATTCGTGCGGCACGGCCTGATGGTGACGCCGCGCGGCTACGCCAACAAGTACGCGGTGGCCGACGGCGAACGCAACACGCACGCCGGCGAACAGGCCGGCCGCTCGCTGTCGACCGGACTCAACGGCTGGATGGCGGAAATCCAGGCAAGCGGCAAGACGGCCGCCGAACTAGCCGTCGATTACCGCCTGCCCGCAGACTACATCGCCGCCGTGCTGGCAACTCAAATACCGGAAGAAGGCGAAGCCAACGAGGTCGAAGCATGAGCGAAGCCGTCAAGCCGAAGATCGGCGCCTACAAACGCCACCTGCTGGTGTGCACCGGCCCGCGCTGTACGGTCAACGGCGAATCCGAGGCACTTTTCGGCCGCCTCGGCGAAACGCTGAAAGCCGCCGGGCTGGACCAGGGCGAGCTGCGCGTCAAGCGCACCAAGGTCGGCTGCTTCGCCGCCTGCAAGGGCGGCCCGGTGATGTGCGTGCAGCCCGACGGCACCTGGTATTACAACGTCACCGAGGACAACCTGGAACGCATCGTCGAGCAGCACCTGAAAAACGGCGAAGTCGTCGCCGATCTCGTCTTCCACCAGGCGGAACCCGGCGCATGCTGACGTCCTCGCCTTTTCCTCCCTCCCCCTTTCCGCCCGGCAGCGTGGCGCTGGTCGGCGCCGGTCCCGGCGATCCGGAACTGCTGACGCTGAAGGCGTTGCATCGCCTGCAGCAGGCCGAAGTCATCGTCTACGACAATCTGGTGGCGCCGGAAATCCTCGCTTTTGCACCGTCGACCGCCGAGCGCATCTACGTCGGCAAGGCGGCCGGCAATCACACCTTGCCGCAGGAAGACATCTCGCAACTGCTGCTTGAACTGGCCCGCGCCGGACGCCGCGTCGTCCGCCTCAAGGGCGGCGATCCCTTCGTCTTCGGGCGTGGCGGCGAGGAAATGGAAGTGCTGCTCGAAAACGGCATCGCGGTGGACATCGTGCCCGGCATCACCGCCGCGCTTGGTGCTGCGGCCGCCTTCGGTTTTCCGCTGACGCACCGCGACCACGCACAAAGCTGTGTCTTCGTCACCGGCCATCTCAAGGATCACACGATAGACCTGAACTGGGCCGCCCTCGCCCAGCCCAACCAGACGGTCGTCATCTACATGGGCGTCAAGGGCCTGGAGATCATCAGCGAGCGCTTGCAGGCCGCCGGCCTGCCCGGCGACACACCGGCCGCGCTGATCTACAAGGCGACCTGGCCGCAACAGCGCATCTATCCGAGCCGGCTCGACCACCTGCCGCAGACGGCAAGGGAATTCGCCGTGAAACCGCCGACCCTGCTCGTCATCGGCAGCGTCGTCGGCCTGCTCGACAAGGAGAAAGTACACACCGGCATTTAAGGAATTTCCGGCCGGATACGTCCGGCCGGATCAAGGCAACAGGTGCCCGCCGCCGCAAGGTGTCGGGTGAAACGGGAACGGGGTGCGCGACGCAAATGCTCGCAAAGCCCCGGCTGCCCCCGCAACGGTAAGTCAGTGCGGATGCATCACGGCGACTCGCAGGAGCCGCCAGCCACTGGCCGGCAACGTGGCATTGCCCAGAGCAATGCGCGCGAACCGGTCGGGAAGGCGATGCCTCAAGACTGACCAGCCCGGAGACCGGCCTGTTGTTTCATGCCATGCGGCGCAAGTGCCGCCTGGCGTTTTGCAATGGACCGTCTGCGGGGTTGCGGAGGGCTGCGAAAACACCATGCCGGAGCGCATGGCGCGCAGCATTCCGCGTGGACGGTCGAACCAGGGAGTTTGACCATGCAAGACCTTCATCACTCAGCATCCGGATGCTTTCCTTCAATGGCGCGACTGCCGCTCGCCGTCATCGCGGCGCTGGCCAGTCTGGGCCCGGCTCATGCCGAGACCGAACTCGCCCCCGTCGAAGTGACGGCCGGGCGCGACGTGGCCAGCCTCGGCCTTGACCAGGCGAGCAGCAGCGGCAGCCGCACCGGCGTCACCGCGCGCGAACTGCCGGCGAGCATCGAAAGCGTCGACAGCCTTACCGTCCAGGAGCGCGGCGACTACACGATCATGGATGCCATCACCCGTGCCGCCGGCGTCAGCGGTGTCGGTTCCGGCGGCAACGGTGCGATGTCCTTTTCGACACGCGGCTTCACCGGCACCAACTCGGTCGGTCTGGCCGAGGATGGCATGCGCCTGTCGACCGGTTCCGGCACCCAGAACTACCCGAACGACAGCTGGGGTTACGAACGCATCGACGTGCTGCGCGGCCCGGCCTCGGTGGTCTATGGCAGCGGCACCGTCGGCGCCACGATCAACGCCGTGCGCAAGGCGCCGAGCCGCAATGCCAGCGCCGAAGCCCTGTTCGGGATCGGCAGCGACGGCACCGGCCGGATCGGTCTGGGCGGCAGCGGTACGCTCGGCGAGATCGCCAGCTTCCGCGTCGATGCCTATGCCCACACCACCGACGGACAGCGCGACCTGGGCAATGCCAGCGGCAGCAAGCTGATGACGACGCTGCGCCTGCAGCCGAACAGCGATCTGCGCTTCGAGCTGCTCGCCGATTACAGCAAGCAGAAGCCGGAACGCTACTGGGGCACGCCGAACGACAAGGGCCGCATCGTTTCCAGCCTGCGCGACGAGAACTACAACGTCAGCGATGCGATCATCAGCTACGAGGACAAGCGCCTGCGCGGCCGCGTCGAATGGCAAGCCAACGACTGGCTGAGCCTGCGCGACGAGGTGTATTACTTCGAGGCCAACCGCCACTGGAAGAATGTCGAGCAATACAGCCTGAATGCCGCGGCCGGCACGGTCGACCGCTCGGATTACCTCGAAATCAGGCACAACATGGATCAAACGGGGAACCGTCTGGAGGCCGGCATCCGCAGCGACCGGCATCGCGGCGTCGTCGGCTGGGAGGTGGCGCAGGTCAATTTCCGCCATAGCAACAATTCGCCCTATGGCGGCACGTCGACCGTGTCGGCGGCTGATCCGGCGCATGGCACCTGGTCCAGCCCGGACCCGACGCTGGCCAAATTCGACACCCGCTCCACCCTGCAGGCCTTCTACGCCGAAGATGCCTGGCAGTTCGCCGATAAATGGCTGCTGCTGGCCGGCATCCGGCACGATGTCGCCGACGTGTCGCGCCACGAACTGGTCAGCGGCAGCGATTTCGCCAAGACCCTGCACGGCAACGCCTGGCGCCTCGGCCTGACCTATCGGCTGAACCCGGCCACCAGCCTGTACGCCCAGGCCAGCGCCGGACACGACCCGGTGACCAGCATCATCACGATGAACCTGAGCAACAGCAAATTCACGCTGACCAAGGGCCGGCAGGTCGAAACCGGGGTCAAGCAGAGTCTGGGCAACGGCCGGGGCGAATGGACGGCGGCGCTGTTCCGTATCGACAAGGACGACATCATCACCCGCGACCCGGCCAACCCGGCGCTGTCGGTACAGGGCGGCAGCCAGCACTCGCAAGGCATCGAGTTGAGCGCCGCGCTGACGCCGTGGAAGAACTGGCGCGTCGAGGGCAACTACGCCGTGCTGCGCGCCCGCTACGACGAATTGCTCGAAGCCGGCGGCGTCGACCGCGCGGGCAAGCGGCCGACCGACGTGCCGGAACAGGTCGCCAACCTGTGGCTGCATCGCCTGATCGGGCCGGTACAGGCTTCGCTGGGCGGCCGTTATGTCGGCAAGCGCTACGCCGACAATGCCAACAGCGTCACCCTGCCCGGCTATGCCGTGGCCGACGCGGCGCTGGCCTGGAAGTATGACAGCCAGACAACCCTGCGCCTGATCGGTCGCAACCTGACCGACAAGGTCTACGCCACGACCTCTTACGGCAGCCAGCAGTTCGTGCTTGGTCAGGGGCGTAGCGTCGAACTCGTCGCCGAGCTGAAGTTCTGAGATGAGTCCGGCGAAACTCGCACGCTGGCTGCATCTGGGCCATCGCTGGCTGGGCATGGGCTTGGGGCTGATGCTGCTGCTCTGGTTCGGATCCGGCGTGGTGATGCTTTTTGTCGCCCGGCCGCAGTTGACCGATGCCGAACGGCTCGCTGCCCTGCCGGCGCTGGCCGCCGAGCGCGTCCGGGTTTCGCCGCTCGCCGCCTGGCAGGCCCTCGGCCTGACGGGCTGGCCGGAGGTCGTCCGCCTGAACATGGCGGGAGATCGTCCGGCCTATCGCTTTTTGGCACAAAAACACTGGTCGACCGTCTATGCCGACGATGCCAGTCTTTTCGCCACGCCCGACACGGCGCAGGCACTGCATCTGGCCGCAGCCCATCTCGGCGACGCCGGTGTTGCCGCCGTGACGCCGCTGGCGCTGGATCAATGGACGGTTTACCGCCAGTTCGACGCCTGGCGGCCTTTCCTGCGCATCGAACTGGCCGATGGCCGGGATTACTACCTGTCGACCGGCAGCGGCGAAGTCGTGCTCGATACGAACCGGTCCGAACGAGCCTGGAACTGGATCGGCAGCGTCGTGCATTGGCTCTACTTCACCCCGCTGCGCCAGCACGGCGAACTTTGGCGCGGTCTGCTGCTGTCGATCAGCTTTGCCGCCCTGCTCATGGCGCTGGCCGGTCTGTACCTGGGCTGGCAACGTCTGCGCCTGCGTACGCCCTACCCCGGTGGACGCCGAACACCCTATCGCGCGGCGTGGAAATACTGGCATCACCTGCTCGGTCTCAGCGGCGGAATATTCGTCGTAACCTGGCTGCTCAGCGGCTGGCTGTCTCTGGCGCCGCTGGGGCTAGCCAGAGGCGTTTATCCAACACCCGCCGAGCAGCAACAGCTGGCCGGCGGCGAGTTAAGTGCCGACGTTCTCGACTGGCTGCCCGAAATCACCCCGGCCACGCGGGAGGTCGACTGGCTGCGCTTTGCCGGCCAGCCACTGGCCCGGCTGCGCCAGCTCGACGCCGAGCAAGTCATCGTCGAACGCAACGGGCAGCACCGCCGGCAACTCGGCCTCGATGAAATTGCCCTCGCGGCAGCCGCACTGCGGCCCGCTACGGCATATCAGGCGCAATGGCTGAACGAGCCGGACAGCCGCTATTTTTCACTGCGCCACCAGCCGCGCAGCTTTCCCGTGGCCCGCCTCGATTTCGCCGACAGCGAACGCAGTGTCTTCTACATCGATCCGCTGAGCGGCCGCATCGTCACTCAGGCCAATCGCCACGACAGTGCCCATCGCTGGCTCTACCTGGCGCTGCACCGCTTCGATTTCGCGCCCCTGCTCGCCCGGGCCTGGCGGCGCGATACGCTGATCATCTTTCTCTCGCTGATCGGCGGCGCGCTCTGCCTGAGCGGCTGCGTTCTTGGCTGGCGTCGTGTGGTCCGGCCGCACCGGCCGGTCGACGCTTCAAATCAGGGCAAAATTCCTGATCAGGACATATAGCCCGGTGCCGGCAAGGATGCTCAACAAGGGATTGCGGCTCTTCAATTGCAGCAGCACAACCACCGCGACTGCCGCCAGCTCGGGCCAGGGGCCGGCGGCGTGTTCGCCGGCGGCCCCATGCACGGCGTGCAGCAGCAACAGCGTCATGATGGCGAGCGGCAGGAAGCGCCCGAGCCGGGCAACCCACGGGTGCTTGCCCAGCCATTGGGCCGCCAGGAAAGGCAAGGCGCGCAAGGCAAAGGTGACCAGCGCCATCGCCAGCAGCACCGTGATGATGTAGAGATTGTCGCTCATGGCTTTGCCTCGCCTGACAACTTCGCGCTTTCCGGCTTGCGCCACAGGCCAACCAGAATGCTCAGCACGATGGCGATCAGCAGCGCGTGCGGCGGCGCCAGCCACTGGGCGATGCCGTAGGCAAGGAGCGCCACCCAGATCGGGAAGGCATCGCGGCGCGCTCGCCACTGCTCCACCGTCAGCACGGCAAACAGCGCCGCCAGGGCAAAGTCGAGGCCAACCAGCGGCACCTTGGCGCTGGCGCCGATCAGGGCGCCAAGCAGCGTGCCGAGCAGCCACCAGCCCTGATTGAGCAGCGCAATGCCAGCCATCTGCCGGTGGCTGACCGTTTTGGGCAGGGAAGTCAGTAGCGAATAGGTCTCGTCGGTCAGCGCGAAAATCAGATACCAGCGCAGCAGACGCTGGCGCGGCATTCTTTCGAGCAGCGACAAGCCGTAGAAAACATGGCGCAGATTGACGATCAGCGTTGCCAGCGCGATTGCACCGACCGGCAGGCCGGCGGCGAGCATCGGGATCATCATGAACTGCGCCGCCCCGGCATAGACGCAGAGACTGGCGAGCACGGCCAGCCACCACTCGGCACCGGCCTGAACGAAGAGAAAGCCAAATACCGAGCCGAGCGGCACGTAGCCCATCGCCACCGGCGCGGTCAGCGCCAGGATGGAGAGGCGGGATGCTTCAGGCTGTTCGGGGCGGATCATCGGCAAGACGAGAGAAGGGAAAGCCGCGGATTATGCCGCAGGCGGCCGGCACCGTGACGAAGGTCCGCCGCATCAAAAATCGTAGCGCAGCGCCAGCGCGACGAACTTGTTGTCGTAGCGGCTGTTGGCCGAGCTTCTCGCCTCCGCAGCCAGCCGGGCCGAGACTTTCGGACTCAGGCGGGCGCGGTAGATCAGGCTGTTGACGACGATATCGCTGGCCGGCTGGATGGCCTCATCGATATCGATGCGGGCATGCCCGAACAGCAGGCTCTGCTCGGCCAGGCCAATCGAGCGTAGATCCCACAGCACGGCGAGCTTGGCCGTCCGGCTGCCGGCAATGGCCGAGACACCGTTGTTTTCGGCAACGACATAAGGCATCACGACGAACTCCGGGTAGCCGCCCCAGTTGCCATAGGCGCTGACCGTGTTGCGCTGGCCGGTGAACCGGTTGCCGGCCAGTGCCACGCTCAGTCCGCTCGCCTGGTGCGCCAGGGTGCCCTTGAGGCCATACAGAGAGTAGGTCGCATTGAGGCCCTGGCGGGCCAGATAGTCCTTGAACTGACCGACTTCCGCGACATGGTAGGTCTGCGCCTCGGCGACGAGCGAAATATCGTGGCCGAGATCCTGTTTGACGCGGCCGTCGAGATACAGCGAGTTCAGGGTATCAATGCCGTAATAATTCCAGGCCTGGACGCGAAATGCCTTGTCGTAAACCAGGCCGGTAACCCAGACGCCCTTGTTGCCGACCACGCTGGACGGATCGAGCGTCGTGCCATGCGGGCCGTCGAGCGCGCCGTTGGCGGCGACGCGCAGCGAGGTATAGGCCTGCTGCGACATGCTGCGGAACTCGGCAAAGCTGACCACGCCGTCCAGACCGGACATCCGGCTGACATAGGCCAGGGTCAGCGTGGTGTCGGGCAGGTCGCGATTGGTCAGCGTCACCGCCTCGAACAGGTTGGGAATAATCCGGTAGTCGTAGGTATTGATCAGCGGCGAGAAAAACTCCTGCCGCCCGGCAAGCAGTTGGGTCCGGCCCGCTGCGAAGCGGACCTGCGCCTCGCCGATCAGCGAGTACGGCTTCTTGTCGACATCGAACATGTAGGCATCGGTGCGCCGCGCATCGTCGCGCCGCGTTCCCAGGTCGCCGGTGGTGTACCACGCCGCTTTCAGGCTGAAACCGTAGAACGTCCCGGTCTCGCCGCCGAGCTTGCCGCCAAAGCCGGTCGTATTCTGGTTCAGGCGGCCGCCTTTCTTGTCGTCGGCAATGTACATCGCCTTGAAATAGCCGGCGACGCTGCTCTCCGCCAGGGCCGAGCGCAGGTCCTCGCCGGCCTGCACCGGCAAGGCGCCGCAAATGGCCGAAACCGCCAGCGCCAGCCGCAGAAGCACGGACAAACTGCAGCGCTGCCCCATGCTGCGGCTTATTGCACTTCGACGCGATTGCGTCCGAGATGCTTGGCCCGGTAGAGCGCCGCATCGGCCCGCCCAACGATATCGGTGGCCTTGTCCCCGGACAGGAAGGCAGACACGCCGAAACTTGCGGTCAACTGCAAGTCTTTAGCGAACGAATTGGCAACAAAAGCCTGGCGCAGGCTTTCGGCCAGGATGCACGCACCACTCACATCGGTATGCGGACAGATCAGCATGAATTCCTCGCCGCCCCAGCGCCCGAGAATATCGGTTTCGCGGCGCCGTGCCGCAAGCAGCCTGGCCACGTCGACCAGCACCTGATCGCCGACCTGGTGCCCATGCTGGTCATTGACCTGCTTGAAGTGATCGATATCCAGCATGATGACGCTGAAGGGATGGCCAAAACGCAAGGCGCGGTGGATTTCAACATCGAAGGTTTGGTCGAGCTTGCTGCGGTTGAACAGGCCGGTCAGCCGGTCGGTCACTGAAAGACGCACCAGTTCGCGGTTCAGGGTGCTCAGCTTGCGATTCCAGTAAATCGCGACGAGCAGCAGGCAAGCGGCACCCGCCACGATCTCCCATATCGTCCGGTAATCCGGCTTCGGCTGCACACGGATTGCGACATGCCGATTGGAAATTTCCTCGCGTTCCTGCGGCGAAATACTGCCGACGCCCTTGTCGAGAATGTCGCGCAGGACGGGCTCGTCCTTGAGCACGCCGATCCGCAGGCGGTTCGTGTATTCCGGAATCTGACCGGCGATCTTCAGGTTGAACAGGCCTTCCTTCTTGATCGAATAGGCGGCAACCATCAGCGAGCGGATGGTCATGTCGGCCTGGCGCGTCGACACCAGGGCGATCGATTCGTCTTCGCTGTTGGTCAGGATGACGCGCAAGCCGGGATAGTCACGCCGCACCCGCTCCTCGACCATCGTGCTGCGCGGCAAGGCGACGCTTTCCCCCTTGATGCCGGCCAGGTCACCGATAAAGGGATGCTCTTCGCGCGTCACGATGATGTTCGGGTCGCTGAAGATCGGCTGTGTGAAGATCAGCCATTTGTCGCGCGCCGGGGTCTGGTTGAGAAAGCTCATGATCTGGCAATGCTTGCCCTGCGAAGCGGCCAGGCTTTCTTCCCAGGTCTTGACCGGGTACAGCTCGACCTTCAGGCCGACCCGGCTCGCCACCAGTTGCACCAGATCGGCCGCAATGCCTTCATGCCGGCCTTGCTGGTTGATACGCTCGAAGGGAATCCAGTCGGGATCGACACACATCCGGATGCTGGCGACCCGCTCGACATAGGCCTGTTCGCCCGGCGTCAGGCCTATGTCGAGCGGCGCGCCGTCAGCGGCATGCACGACCGCCGGCACCAGCACGCCAAGGGCCAGGCAGCAGTTGCGGACGGTTTTCAGGAACTTTCGGGAAAGAGGCAGCAAGGCGGACGGTTTCTGACGGGAGAAATGAGCTTGACGGGAAGCATCCAGCCGCTTCCTGCCGGTCAACAGGGGAATGCATTATAGATTCCCTGCTCGCCAACGCCTGCAGCGGGCAGAAATATAGTGCAACGGCATCAGCCGACCTGGCCGCGCCAGCCCGCAGCGCGGCACTCCCGGTTTGCCCAAGCGCCGCATTCCCTTGTCCGGCGCGCCTTTGCACTGAAATTTATTTGTAACGAAACGGAACTATTTCACGTCGCCCCTGACCAACAGCCGGCCGCAAAAAAGGCCCGATACGCCGCACCATAGCGACGATCGCTTTCATTCAACAACAGGGCTAGTTCAATGTCAGCAATGGAACACACTTACAACGACAAGGTCGTCCGGCAATTTGCCGTGATGACGGTCATCTGGGGCATCGTCGGCATGCTGGTCGGCGTTGTCATCGCGGCGCAGCTGGTCTGGCCGGAACTCAACGTCGGGCCGTACTTCCACTTCGGCCGCCTGCGCCCGCTGCATACCAATGCGGTGATCTTCGCCTTCGGCGGCTGCGCGCTGTTCGCGACCTCCTATTACGTCGTGCAGCGCACCTGCCACGCCCGCCTGTGGGGTGGCGCGCTGATTCCGCTGACCTTCTGGGGCTGGCAACTGGTCATCGTGCTGGCGGCCATCACGCTGCCGCTCGGCATGACGCAGGGCAAGGAATACGCCGAACTGGAATGGCCGATCGACCTGCTGATCGCCGTCGTCTGGATTGCCTATGCCGCCGTTTTCTTCGGCACGATTGCCCGCCGCACGGTATCGCACATCTACGTCGCCAACTGGTTCTACGGCGCCTTCATCATCGCCGTCGCCCTGCTCCACATCGTCAACAGCGCGGCCGTGCCGGTTTCGCTGACCAAGTCCTACTCGGTCTATTCCGGTGCGCAGGACGCAATGATCCAGTGGTGGTACGGCCATAACGCGGTCGGCTTCTTCCTGACCGCCGGCTTCCTCGGCATGATGTATTACTTCGTGCCGAAGCAGGCCGGGCGTCCGGTGTATTCCTATCGCCTGTCCATCGTGCACTTCTGGGCGCTGATCTTCACCTACATGTGGGCCGGCCCGCACCATCTGCACTACACCGCCCTGCCCGACTGGACGCAATCGGTCGGCATGGTCTTCTCGCTGATCCTGCTCGCGCCGTCCTGGGGCGGCATGATCAACGGCATCATGACCCTGTCCGGCGCCTGGGACAAACTGCGTACCGACCCCATCCTCAAGTTCCTGGTCACCTCGCTGTCCTTCTACGGCATGTCGACCTTCGAAGGCCCGATGATGGCCATCAAGTCGGTCAATGCGCTGTCGCACTACACCGACTGGACGGTCGGCCACGTGCACTCCGGTGCCCTTGGCTGGGTGGCGATGGTGTCGATCGGCTCGATCTACTTCCTGATCCCGAAACTGTTCGGGCGCAAGGAAATGTATAACCAGCAACTGGTCACCGTGCATTTCTGGATGGCGACCATCGGCACCGTGCTCTACATCGCCTCGATGTGGATCGCCGGCGTCATGCAGGGTCTGATGTGGCGCGCCGTCAATACCGACGGCACGCTGGCCTACAGCTTCGTCGAGGGCGTCAAGGGTTCCTACCCGTTCTGGGCGATCCGCTGGCTGGGCGGGATCTTCTTCCTGTCCGGCATGCTGCTGATGGCGTATAACATGTTCAAGACCATTGCCAACGGCAAGGTCGCTCCCGTCCCGGTTCTGGTACCGGCCGAACACCACGCATGATCTTTGCGATAAAGGCCATCACCATGGATATCAACGAAATGCGTTCCCTGATCACCGTTGCAGGCCTGGTCTGCTTCCTCGTGATCGTTTTCTGGGCCTACAGCGGCCGCCGCAAGTCCGACTTCGCCGAAGCCGCCAACCTGCCCTTCTCCGATCCGGAAGAGCTGGAGCTGCAACGCAAGGCGCTGTTGCTGCGCCGCTAAACGGCGGGCTGGACGGTCAACGGGGCTACGGCCCCGTTTTTCATTTGGGCGGCTGCTCTTCGTCGGCCTCAACCCGGCCGAGGAAGCCGCGACAAGCGGTACGCAGAAAGTCCATCTGTTCGCGGAAGTTGCGACAGCCGCTGCACATCGCCAGATGCAGGTGCAACTGCAATTGCTCGCCGGTACCCAGTTTGCGATCCAGTCCTTCGGACATCAGGTGGGTGGCTTCCTTGCAGCTCAGCATGGCTTTTCTCCCGGTGCGAACCAGCTCGTTTCCAGGCAGCGGCGCAGGCCGTTGCGGGCGCGATGCAGGATCACGTTGCAGTTGCTGACGCTGATCGCCAGCTCGCTGCAGACCTCGGCGGTCTCGAATTCAAGAAACTCGCGCATCATGAAGACGCGCGCCGTGTTTTCCGGCAGGTGATTCAGGCAGATCTCGAAGACCTCCCAGAAGCGGCTTTCGCGCAGCGCTTCCTCCGGATTGCCCCAATCGCCCGGACGTGCCTCCGGCCGCCAGTGGGCGTTCTGCTTGAACAGCGTGTCGAAGGCTTCATCCAGCCCGGCCTCATCTTCGCCGAGCGCCGAGATGTTGGTGGTGCGGCTTTGCTGGCGGATCAGGTCGACGATCTTGTGACGCAGGATGGCAAACACCCAGGTCTTCAGCGCGGCGCGCCCGGCAAACTGGCGCGCCCCCGAGCAGGCCGCGGCCAGCGCCTCCTGCACCGCATCTTCGGCCAATGCCGCATCGCGCAACTGCAGTTGCGCGAACTTCAGCAGGTCGCGGCGGATGGCGGTGACAAAATCAGCGTCGATCAGTGCGGTGTCGGGCAAGGCGGCGTCCTGCAGGCGGCGGTTGATGAGGTGCGCTCGAAAAAGCGCCGGATCAGGGTGTCGACCGACAGCTTTCCCGGCCCGAGCAGCAGTAGCGGCAAGAGCATACCAATGAACAGCACGGGCAGTTTGAAATTGCCCTGACCATGGTCGGTGAAGCCGTAACCCTGCATCAGTTCGGCCAGGCCGGACCAGCTTTCCGGCCAATGCACGGCGGCGATGGCGACCACGGTCAACACGATCAGCGATACGGAAAAGAAGCGCGTCGCCAGCCCCAGCACCAGTGCGACGCCGCCCAGCAATTCGAACCAGGTCGCCATCTGCCAGCTGATTTCCGGCGGCACGACATTGAACGGGAAGGGAAAGCGGTCGACGATGTCGGCGAACCAGTTTTCACCGTGAAATTTTTCCAGCCCGGACTCGAAGAAATCCCAGCCGAGCAGCAGGCGCAGGCTGAGCAGGCCGAAATAGAGACCGAGCGCATCGACAGCGGTCAACGCGCGCAAAACGAGCTTTTTCATGTGTGACTCCCAAGCAGGATGCCCTGCCCGCGCAACTCGGTCAGTAACTCGCGACCGTAGCTAAGCAGTAGTTCCGGCTGCGGATGCCCGATTTCATCGGCCAAGCGCAGCAGCAAGCGGCGGCCGCTAGTGGCTTCGTCGGCCAGCAGTTCGAGCAGGCGCGCCGTGAGCGGGCTGATTTCGCTGAAACGGACAGCATCGTCGGCAGCGCAATAGACGACCAGGTGCGTCGGCTGCGCCCGGCGCGGCCGGTAATCCGGGCCGATATGCTGCACCGGCCAGCGATAGGCGAGATTGAGCAGGGCCGGATTGAGGACGATGACCGCGTCCATCAGATCGCCCGCCGGATTGGCCGTGATTTTGCCCGTTTCCATGACGTCGACCGCCAGCTCGGCCCACTCGTAATGCGCCAGCTCCGCCAGCCAGGCCGGCAGCGGCTGGCGGATCGTCGCCTCACCCAGATAGCGCACGAACTCGCCGGGAATCTCGCGAAACCACGGCGTATGCAAATGCCAGTCGCGCAGGAAGCTGCGGCACAAGCGCCGCCAGCGCGGCTCGCCGAGCAGTTGGCGCGCGAGCGGAAAACAGGGATCGAGAAAACTGCACAGCTTGTTGAAGACCAGTTCGCGATAGACGCCGGCGCGCCGCGCCGGCACGCCAGCCGGCCGCGACGCCTGGCGCGGCGCGCGCAGATGTGCGGCCAGATCACGCTGAAAAGTCTGGAAATCGGCGTTCATCATCCCGTCCGCCGGATTTGCCCGGCCGCCGCCTGCAAACGTGAAATCTGCCCGATTTCAGCGGTCAACCGTGCCAGGGAAGGCAAATTGAAATCCCGCTCGAGACAGGTCGGCGGGACGTGCCCGATCAGCGCGTAAGCCTCGGCCAGCAGCGCCCACACCGGGTCGATAACCTCCGCACCGTGCGTATCGATGAGCAGCCCGTCCGGCTCGACGTAATGCCCGGCGACATGGATGTAGCAGGTGCGTTCGAGCGGCAAGGCACGCAGGAAGGCTTCAGGATCGAAGCCGAAATTGCGGCTGTTCACGTAGATGTTGTTCACGTCCAGATGCAGCAGGCAGTCGGCCTGGCCGAGCACCGCAGCGATGAAATCCGTCTCGCTCATCTCGGCGCCCGGCGGCGCGATGTAGTACGAGGCGTTTTCGATGCCGATCCGGCGCCCGAGCAGGTCCTGCGCCCGGCTGATACGGTCGACCGTCCATTTGACGGCTTTTTCCGTCAACGGCAACGGCAGCAGTTCGTAGAGATGACTGCCGGCGGCGCACCAGGACAGATGCTCGGTATAGAGGCCGATGTCGTGTTCCGCCATGAAGGCCTTGATGCGTTGCAGGAGCGCCGTATCGAGCGGATCCGGCCCGCCCAGCGACAGCGACAGGCCATGGCAGACGAAGGCATGCCGCTCGGTGAACTGGCGCAGCTGGCGCGCCGAGCGCCCGCCCATGCCGGCCCAGTTCTCCGGGGCGATTTCGAAAAAGCCGATCGCGTCGGGCACGCCGTCGGCAAGCTCGGTCAGCAGTTCGCGGCGCAGGCCGAGACCGGCACCGTAGGGCATGCGGCCGGCGGAAGTGGCAAAGCTCATCGCATTTCTCCTTGGGCAGCGGGCAACGGGGAATACTCCCCGTGCCGCCACAGATTGCTTGCCGCTTATTTCTTGTTGCCGCCGCAGCTGCCGTCCGCTTTCTTCTCGCCCTTGCCGGCACCACAGCTGCCGTCGGCCTTTTTATCCGCCTTTTTCTCGGCGGCCTTCTTGTCGGCGCCACACTTGGCTTCGCCGCATTTGCCGTCAGCCTTCTTGTCGGCCTGGGCCAACTGGTAGCCGGCGCTCAACTGCTTGGCGGCGAAGGGATTGTCGGTGGCATGGCCGGCAAAGGAAGCGGCGGCAATGACGGAACCGACGGCAAGGGAAACGAGTTTCTGCTTTTTCATGATTTTTCTCCGTGAGGGTTGGGATCCAGCGAGCGGCTTGATCGTCGCTCAGGGGATTAGTCGAACGGAGAACGGTTTTCTTACACATCCGGCGAAATATTTTTCACCAAGGAAAAAGGCGCCTTGCAGCGCCTTGCGTTTTCAGCGCGGCCGGTTGATCAGCGGCGCCGGGTCGCGCAGCACCAGATCGGGTTGCGAAAACGGCGCCAGGCGCTCGAGAAAGTCGAGCAATTCGAGCAGCGGCGAGTTGCGGAAGAACTTGGCGGGCGGTGTCTCCAGCCAGATGCGGTCGGCGTAGGTATAGATCTCGTGCGGCGTATCGCCGACCCCGTCGCCATTGCGGTCGAAGCCCTGATAATCGTCCCAGTAGTTGCCCGACCAGGTGTCGTTCAGCGGATCGCCGGTACTCGCCATCGCGACCTGCCACAGATTGCTTTCGAAACGATTGCGGAGCGCGATGTGACCGCCCTTCTCGCCATAGAAATAGATGCCGGTCACGTTGTGGGCGACCCGGTTGTCGATGAGGACGATACGGTTGATCGGGTGCATCGGCGAATCGGCCATGATGCCGTAGGCGCAATGCACGATGTCGTTGCCGATGATCAGCGCGGCCGAGGTTTCCTTGACGGCGATGCCGGCGCCGGAGGCGTCCATGGCATGCATGACGCGGTTGTTGCGGATGATCAGTCCGTCCGAATTCAGGGCGATGATGCCGGTCGAGTTCCGTTCCAGATGATTGCCCTCGATCAGGCTGCGATTTGCGAAAAGCAGGTTGAAGGCGCGCCGGCTGTCAAACACCCGGTTGCCGACGAAGCGGTTGCGCGGCGAGTTGCTGACCGTGATGTCGCGAATCTGTGCGATGTCGTTGCCGACGATCAGGTTGCCGCTACTGTTCCACAGGCGCAGCCCGTCGCCGCGGTCGGCCGCGGCAAAGGCTTTCGAACGGATGCGGTTGTTGCGCACGATGCTGTCGCCGGTGCTGTGCAGGACGATCCCGAACAGCGCATCGTCGATGCGGTTGTTCTCGATCAGGATGCGCTGCCCTTCGACGTGCAGGCCGCTATCGATGGCATCGTGCGAATCGCCGCTCGCGCGCAAATGCAGCCCGCGCAAGCTGACGTCGTCGGCCTTGACCGTCAGCACCGTGCCGCTGCCGCCGCCGTCGATGATCACCTGCCCGTCACCTTCCAGCGTCAACGCCTTGCTGATCACCGCCGGACCGCTGTAGATGCCGGGCGGCAAACGGATGCGACTGCCCGGCGAAGCCGAGTCGAGCCAGGGTTGCAGCGGTTGGGCGGCAATACCGATGGCCGGTAACAGGCAGGCGAGGAAAAGTTGCAAGCAGGACGTACATTTGTCGTACAGCATGGCTTGTTTGCACCAGAAAAACGGGCCCTCGAGATTCGAGGGCCCCAAAGTTACAGCAGCAATCAATCAGCCGGCGGCCTTTTCGCCTTTGAAAAAGCTGGCCAGGTAAGTCAGCAGGCCGATCAGGAAGATCAGGCCGGCGCCTTCGCGCAGCCAGTAGAACAACGCCACCTGGTCCTGTGTCGCCATGAAACCAAGCGGCGTTTCGCTGACCCGTTGCAGCCAGACTTGCAGGATGCCGGCAGCGGTCAGGAACAGCGTGATGAAGACCATGGCGATGGTCATCAGCCAGAAGCCCCACATTTCCATGACCTGGGCCGCATTGCTGTTGGCAGCGCGACCTCGCATCAAGGGCATGGTGTAGGAGATCATGGTCAGCACGACCATCACGTAGGCACCGTAGAACGCCATGTGACCATGCGCCGCGGTGATCTGCGTGCCGTGCGTATAGTAATTGACCGGGGCCAGCGTATGCAGGAAGCCCCAGACGCCGGCGCCGAGGAAGGCCATCACGCCGGTACCGAGCGCCCACAGCGTGGCAGCACGATTCGGATGCTCACGGCGGCGACGATTCACCATGTTGAAGGCAAACAGCGTCATCGCGAAGAAGGGAATCGGTTCGAGTGCCGAGAACACCGAGCCGAACCACTGCCAGTACTCCGGCGCACCGATCCAGAAATAATGGTGGCCGGTACCGAGGATGCCGGTAATCAGCGTCAGCGTGATGATCACGTACAGCCACTTCTCGATCACTTCGCGGTCGACGCCGGTGATCTTGATCAGCACGAAGGCGAGGATGGAGCCGAGGATCAGTTCCCAGACGCCTTCGACCCAAAGATGCACGACCCACCACCAGTAGAACTTGTCACGCACCAGGTTGTCCGGGTTGACGAAGGAGAACAGGAAGAAGATCGCCAGCCCCCACAGGCCGATCAACATCACCGAGGTGATCGCTGTCTTGCGCCCCTTGAGGAAGGTCATCGACAGGTTGAACAGGAAGGCGAGCGCGACGACGACGATGCCGATCTTGGTGATCCCCGGCTGTTCGAGGAATTCGCGGCCCATGGTGGGCAGCAGGTCGTTGCCGGTAACGCGGGCCAGTGTCGCATACGGCACCGAGAGGTAGCCAATCACGGTCAGGCCGGCGGCGACGAGGAAGATCCAGAACATCGCGATCGCCAGTTTCGGGCTGTACAGCTCGCGCTCAGACTCTTCCGGCACCAGGTAATAGGCCGAACCCATGAAACCCATCAGCAGCCAGACGATCAGCGTATTGGTATGCACCATGCGGGCGACGTTGAACGGAATGGCCGGGAACAGGAAGTCGCCAACCACGTACTGCAGGCCCATGACCAGGCCGAACAGGATCTGCGCGACGAAGAGCACCAGGGCACCGACGAAATAGTGTTTGGCCACTATTTGAGATTTGTATTGCATGCTTGACTCCTTAGCCTTCGATGTTGGGCGGCCAATTGGCGGTATTGATCTCGGAGGCGTACTTCAGGAAGGCGACGATGTCATCGAGATCCTTGTCGCTGAAGTGGAAGTCGGGCATCTGCCGGCGACCGGGCGTACCGGTCGGCTGCGCCTTGATCCAGGCCTTGATGAAATCCGGGCCGCGGCGCTTGTACACGTTGCCCAGTTCCGGCGCAAAGTAGGCCCCTTCGCCGAGCAGCGTATGGCAGCCGACACAGTTGTTGTTTTCCCACAAGCGCTTGCCGGCGACGACGGCCGGATTGTCGAGCTGGGCACGCTGATCCCGCTTCGGCAGTTGCTGCTCCGTGTTGTAGGTCAGCGCCAGGAATATCAGGAAGAAAAACGTACTTCCTCCATAAAACATATTCCGGGCTGCCGAGGTTGAGAATGACGCACTCATTGTTTCCCCCTTGAGCTAAAGTCCCCGCCGGCGGTTGCCGGCAGTTGGACGGAAGGTACGGGAGATGACCGCTTCGGCTCATTGATGGAAGTCAAGAATTTCCGGGGGCGGGCAAAAATGTCCAAAAATACCGGTCGACCGGCCGGCGCCAGCGGATTTGCCATCAATCCCGCGTCAGTTGCGCGTAAAGCAGCGGCAAACGGGTTGCCAACTCCTCGGGTCGGCGCAGCACGGTGAAGCCATGCGCGCCAAAGACATGCGGCAGGTAGCTTGCCGCCTCCTTGTCGATGGTGACGCAAAACGGGCGGATGCCCTGCTCCCGGGCGGCGGCGATGCTCGCCCGGGTGTCTTCGATGCCGTAACGGCCCTCGTAGAGATCGAGATCATGCGGCTTGCCGTCGGAGAGGATGAGCAGCAGGCGCTGCCGGTTGGGTTGGCGGCCGAGCAAGGTGCAACTGTGGCGGATGGCGGCACCGAGCCGGGTGTAATAGCCGGGCTTGATCGCCTGCACGCGGCCACGCGCCAGGTCGTCCCACGGCCGCTCGAAGGCTTTCAGTTCGTGGAAGCGGACATGGCCGCGCTTGAGCGAGGAAAAACCGCACAGCGCGAAACGGTCGCCGGTCGCACCGAGCGCCTCGGCAAACAGCATCAGGCTGTCGCGGATCACGTCGATCACTTTTTGTTCGTTGGAAGCCCAGGCATCGGTCGACAAGGACAAATCGGCCAAAACCAGGCAAGCCAGGTCTCGCTCCTGTTGTACCTGGGCCAGGTAAAGGCCGGCTGCTGCATCCGGGTGTCCGGCCTGACGATCGGCCTGCAAACGTACCCAGGCGTCGATATCCGGCTCGATGCCTTCGGGCTGCGCCTTCAGCCAGCGGCGGGTCGGCGCCAGCGCGGCAAACTGGTTGCGCAGGCGCCGGGCATGCGGACGCAGGCGCTCGGGCAGCGGGATCGGCTCGACATGACGCGATTCCATGGCTTGCAGCCGGCAGTAATCGGGCTGCAGGAGCTGCTTGCGGAAATCCCACTCGGGCAGCGGAATGCCCGGCCCGAGCGGCAGATCGTCCTCGGCCGCAGCCGGCAGGTCGAGGTCGAAACGCACGCGCGACGCGACGCGCTCGCCATCCTGGGCGACGTCGAGCTGATCCATGCTTTCGGCCGCCTTGGCGGCCTTGCCGTCCGGCTCGTCATCCTGCGAGCGATTGACCTTGACGTACTCGGCCCAGGAAAAAATGCTCTCGGCGCGAAACAGCAGCAGGATGCCGTCCTTTTCGGCCGGCATCTCGGTCTGTCGCGCCTTCTGCCGCCCCTCGGCGTCCTCGGCCTCGACATCTGCGGCGGATTCCTGATGTTGCAGGCGCCGCGGCGCCCCCGCGGCGCCTGCAAGCGGATATAGCCACAAGGGAACCGGGGCAATCTCCCGGGCACCACGCCGTGTCAACGCTGGCCAGGATGAGACCGAACCGGGCACCTGCAAGGCCTGCCGCACCGCCGCTTCCTGCGCCGATTCATCTGCCGGCAGGGAACGCACATCCGGGCGCTGGGCGAGCAGCGCCGCAAACAGTTTTTGATAACGTGGCAGCAGGCCCGGATAGCGCGCCAGCGTCACCACCGTCGCCCGCTGGTTGCGGATGATCCACGCCTCGTCGCTCGGCACATCATGCGCGGCGAGCGCCGCCAGCCAGACATAGAGATCGCGATTCAGACCGCTTTCCGGAAAAACGGCGATGTGCGCCGGCAGGCGCAGACTGACGCCATCCAGGCCCGCCGCCTGCATTTTCTCGCCGCTACCCGCCACCCTTTGCAGCAATGAGCGCCGCGCACCGTGCCGCTCGGCGGTGGCGCCCAGTACGCGCAGGCCGGCATCGCCACCGAAGGCGCGAAAGACCATGCCCAGCGTTTTCTCCATTTCCGGGAGGTGGACCGCTGCGCCGGGATAATCCTTCGCCGCCGCACCGCTGATGAACTTGTGCCAGAGGCCGCCTACCCATTCTTCCATTTCAGTCTCGATTTCCGGTCAGGCTGACCTGTGCTTCGTTACGCCGTGCGGCGTCCTTGTCCACCCAGCGCAGCAGGCTTTCCTTGCCGCGCTGTTCCTGCACCGTGCCGCAGGCGCTCACGCACTGGGCGCATTGCGTGCAGGCGAACATCTTGTGCTTGGCCGTGCGCGGCCGCAGGCGCATCGGGCAGACGCCCTCGCAGGCCGCGTAGCCCGGCCCGCCGTTGTCATAGCAGGCGGCACAATCGGCGGCGCGTGGCTTGTCGAAGCCGATCACCATGGCGCCGCGGTTGCTCATCCAGGCCAGGCTCTGGAACAGGCCGACGGCGCAGCCGAAGCGGCAGAACAGGTGGCGGGCGAAAAGGAATTCCAGGGTCAGGACGCTCGTTGCCGCAACCAGGAAAATCCTCTGGTTGCGTGTCGGATCAAGCGCCCACAGGCGGCCGTACACCTCGGCCGGCGGCAGCAGATAGGTAAGCAGCACGACCGCCCACAGGGCCGCGAAACCGATCGCGAAAAGGACCGTCGGTATCCACCAGACCGGGTGCGACGGGCGCGGCGAACCGTCGGCCAGACGCGGCGGCAGCGCCTGTCTGTCCCAGATGCTCAATTTGCCCGAGGCGCGACGCATCAACTGGTTGATGGTTTCGACCGCGGAAAAATGCGGACAGAGCCAGCCGCAATAGATGCGGCCCCAGCGCCAGGCAAACCACATCAGCCCGCCCGCGGCGAGCAGCAGCGGCAGGAACAGCCGCAGCAGAAGATTGCCGCCAGCCTCCAGACCGCTGATCCGGCCCGCCATGAACGCGTCCAGGCCAAGCCGCCAGGGCATGCCGAGCAGCCAGGCGTGCCCGGCTTCGAGGTCATAGCGGAAAATATTGAAAACCGGCGCCAGCGCGAAAAGCAGGAAGAAACAGGCCTGCCAGACGAAGCGCCGGCGCTGGCGCCCCAAATCAGCGGCCGAAGCTGGCAAGGATGATCTCCATCAGGCCGGCCGTGACTTCGGCATCGTCGGACAGGCTTTCGGCCAGCGCGGCGCGGCAGGCGGCGACCGGATCGAGGCCGTCGCCGATCAGGATGGCGGCGTAAACCAGCAGGCGCGTGCTGGCCACTTCCTCGAGATCGACATCCTTCAGGGTGCGGATGCTGTTGCCGAGCGAAACCAGACGTTTGGCAAGCAGCGCGTCGCAGCCGGTTTCACCGATCAGGATGGCTTCCTCGCGAGCCGGCAACGGAAAATCGAAGCGCAGCGAGACGAAGCGCTGGCGCGTCGAGGGCTTCATGCCCTTGAGGAAGTTCTGGTAGCCGGGATTGTAGGAAACGACCAGCATGAAGTTGTCCGGCGCCTGCAACACCTCGCCGGTGCGGTCGATCGGCAGCGAGCGCCGGTGATCGGCGAGAGGATGGATGACCACCGTCGTGTCCTTGCGCGCCTCGACCACCTCGTCGAGATAGCAGATGCCGCCGTGCCGCACGGCGCGGGTCAGCGGCCCGTCGTTCCAGACCGTGCGACCGTCCTCGATGAGGTGGCGACCGACCAGGTCGGCCGCGGTCAAATCGTCGTGACAGGCCACGGTGTGCAGCGGCAAACCGAGCCGGGCCGCCATGTGGGCGACGAAGCGTGTCTTGCCAACGCCGGTCGGGCCCTTGATCAGCACCGGCAGCTTGTTGCGCCAGGCATGTTCGAACAGCGCCACCTCGGCGCCCTCGGCTTCGTAGTACGGCGCTTCCGTTCCTGACGTGCGCATATCCATCAAATTCCTTTCCAGTAAACAGCCATGTTGACCAGCAGGACGAGCAAAAGCCAGCCAATGACCGCCCCCTGCCAAGCCGGCCTGACGCCCCGCAAGGCCATGAATTCACGAATTACCAATACCCCCTTGACGCCGGCAATGGCGAGAATCGCCTGTACGGTCGACGTGCCGGTTTGGCCATTTTCGCCCAGCCACCAGGTCGCGGCCGTACCAAGTAAAAGCACCAGCCACACCGCATCCGTGCGCAAATTTGTGTTCATCGCAGCACGTAGACCAGCGGGAAAAGCACGATCCAGACGAGGTCGACCATGTGCCAGTAGCTGGCACCGCTTTCCATGCCATGGCAGTCGGCCGCCGAATAGCCGCCCTGCCGTGTCTTGTGCCAAACGAAGGCAAGGATGACCAGGCCGAGAATGACGTGCATGAAATGGAAGAAAGTCAGCGACAGGTAGAACATGTAAAACAAATTGGTATCGAGATTGATGCCGGCCGCGAACTTGGCGTCGTACTCGAACAGCTTGACGACGAGAAATCCGAGCCCGGCGAGTATCCCGGCGGCCAGCCAGCGTGCGCTGGCAACACGGGCATCGCCTTTGATCGCCGCCACCGCGCGGGCGACGCACCAGCTGCCGGTGATCAGCAGGACCGTGTTGAGCGCCCCGGCATCCCGGTCCAGCGTCATCTGCATTTCGTTGAACAACTCGACATGGCGCGCCCGCGCCACACCGTAAAGCACAAAGAGGACGGCAAAGGCGAGCAACTCGGCAAGAATGAAAATCCAGATCGCCAGATCGCCCGGAGGATCGCGGAAAACCCGCCGGCCTGGCAGCAGCACATCGAGGCTTACAAGAGACATGTCCGCATGGTGCGGGTCAGACGCGCCAATTACCTTGATCTAGATAAAATTATTGCCCCAGCGGCAAACCACCCGCACTGTTTGCTGCGCAGAGAAGCCATTAGCAGCAGATATCCGGAACTGGATCAGGCTGCCCGGATGCTTACCAGGAAGGAATAGCGGTTTCCTGCATGCCTGGCAAAACACCTGTCGGCACGCACAGGCACTTCCCGGCGCGGCAAGAAGCGGGCCGCATGCCACCCGCATCCCCCACGCGGCACCAGGCACCTAACCAATACTGCATATCCGGTAATACCGACTTCTACATATTGCTTAAGTCATAGCCCATGCGTAGCATCGGGCGGCAAATAATTGAGCACTGACCCGCCAAAAGCGCCAACAGCTGCCAAAAAAAAAGGGATGAAAACAGCAATGCGTAACAACCAGCCTGTCACCAACACGGAAACACTCCTTCCGGAAGGTCAGTTCATCTACTCGCTAACTGACCTCAAAGGGAACATCGTCGAGGCCAATGAAGCCTTTGCCCGGATCAGCGGATTCCGGCGCGAAGAAATGATCGGCCAGTCGCACAACCTGGTACGCCACCCCGACATGCCGGCGCAGGCCTTTGCCGACATGTGGCAGGATCTCAAGAAAGGTCGCCCGTGGCGTGGCGTGGTCAAGAACCGGCGCCGGGATGGCGGTTATTACTGGGTCGTCGCCAATGCCTCGCCGGTTCGCGAAAATGGCCAGATCGTCGGCTACCAGTCGGTACGCACCTGCCCGACCCGCGAAGAAATCAAGGCAACGGAAGCCATCTACCAACGCCTCAAGCAGGGCGACACTTCGATCCGGATCTTTCATGGCCGGGCGGTTCCCGCCCATGCATCCCCCCTCTCCCTGTTTGCCGGGATCGGCCTGCAACCCACGCTGTTCGGGATTTTCGCACTGTTGCTGAGCCTGGCGACATTCGCTGCGTCCGTACTGCCGGCTTCCGCGCTTCAGGTGCTTGCCGGACTGGGCGTTCTCTGGAGCCTGTACTTTCTCGTCTTCTTTGCCCCGAGACTGCACGGCGACCTGAGAAACGCCAACGACTACCTGGAAAACCTGCTGCTCAGCGGCAACCTGAAACAGCGCTTCGACCTCGCCCGCCCCGATGATTTCGGCGTACTGATCCGCAAGATCGACCGTTTCGTCTCATCGGTCCAGGCCACGGTCCAGGGCATGGCGGATACCGCTCACCAGGTCCATCTGGTATCAAGCGAAGTCGGCCAGGGGATTGCCAATGTCGGGCGCTCGGCACGTGTCCAGAACGACGCGACAGCATCGGCCGCCGCCGGCATCGAGGAAATCACCGTTTCGATCGGCGAAGTTGCCTCACATGCCGGGGCAACCCGCGATGCCGCCCAGGCTGCAGCCCGGGTCTCAGCCGATGGCTGCAGGCTTTCCGAAGAAGCCTGCAGCACGATTCTGTCCCTGGCCGACACGGTCAAGACATCGGCAGCGCAGGTCGAGCGCCTGGGTTCCCAATCCGAGGAAATTTCACGGATCACCGGCGTGATCAAGGATATTGCCGACCAGACCAACCTGCTCGCCCTCAATGCGGCCATCGAAGCCGCCCGCGCCGGTGAAGCCGGGCGCGGCTTTGCCGTGGTCGCCGACGAAGTCCGCAAACTGGCCGAGCGCACCGCCAAGGCAACGGAAGAAATCCGCAGCATGACCAATGCCGTGCAGGATGAAACCGGCAAGGCCGTCGATGGAATGCGCACCGGCGCGACGCAGGTCGAAAACGGGGTCACCCTGGTCCAGAACGCACAGCAGGCGCTGCGCGAGATCAACGCCCAGATGACCACGACCATGCAGATGGTCAATGACATCACCCACTCCTCCAGGGAGCAGGAACAGGCGATGAGCGAGATGGCGCAAAGTGTCGAACAGGTCTCCGCGATGACCGAACAGAACATGGCGGTGGTCACCCAGACCACATCGACGGTTGAGCACCTGAACAGCATGGTCGAACGCATGGAAAAGTCGGTGGCGCAATATATCGTCTGAGCACCATGCCGGCGGCACCAATTGCCTTGCGGCTTGTCTCATTGACGTATTCAACCCCGGAGAATTGCATGCCCCACCCGCTCTACGACATCGCCCTCAATGCCATCGACGGCAGCCCGACGACGCTGCAGACACACGCTGGCGAAGTCCTGCTCATCGTCAATGTCGCCTCCAAATGCGGCCTGACGCCGCAATATGCCGGCCTGGAAAAGCTCTACGCCGACTATCGCGAACGCGGCTTCGCCGTGCTCGGCTTTCCCGCCAACGACTTTGCCGGCCAGGAACCGGGCAGCGACAGCGAGATCCAGTCTTTCTGCACCTCGATGTTCGGCGTCAGCTTCCCGCTCTACAGCAAGATCGCCGTCACCGGCCCGGACAAGCATCCGCTCTACGCCTGGCTGAGCGCTGCACAGCCGGTCACCGAGGATCGTGCAGTGATGGAAGAGCAACTGCGCGGCTACAAGATGGAGCCGACGCCGGCACCGGAAGTGCTGTGGAATTTCGAAAAATTCCTGGTCGACCGTAGCGGCAAGGTGGTGCGCCGCTTTGCACCGGACACACTGCCCGACGCCGAAAAGGTGATCGCTGCCATCGAGCTCGAACTGGCGAAAAACTGAGCGACCGCGAATAAAAAAGAGCGACCCACGGGTCGCTCTTTTTGTTTGCTGCAAGCTGCCTCAGCGGCTGCTGCCTTTCCAGCTCGCCATGCAGTTTTTCCGGAACCATTGCAGCGAACGCTCCATGTAGGCATCGGGCATCTGCGGATCGTTGTCGGCGAGATGCACCTCGGCATCCGGCTTGAGATCTTCCAGCCACATCGCCTTGAGGTCTTCCTTCTGCTCGAAGGGAGCGTGCTGGTCGATGAAGGCGAGCACCGCGGCGCTGTCGAAACCGCGCTCACGGAAAGCCTGGATGATGAGCTTGGCTTCCTTGAGCAGGGCCGTCGCCTTGGCCGGCTGGCCGGTCGCGACATTGAGGAAGATCGTGGCCAGCACGGCCGGATCGTCGGCATCGCCCTTGGTGATGCGCACCCACTCGCGTGCCACCAACTTGTCGTAGGCGACGACGTCCTCTTCCGGCATTTCGCGGATGAAGAAAGCGCCCTGTGCCTCGGCATGCAGAATTTCGTCGGCCGACTTTTCGCCCGACTTGAGGCGCGGCAGCACCGTCTCGATGAAGTCCTGCATCGCTTGCTGCGTCAGCTTGCGGAAGTCTTCCGGCGCATCGCGCAGGAAAGCATCGAGCACCGCCGGTTTGGTCTTGAAGGACTTCTTGCGCAGGGTCTCGACCAGTTTGACGAACTGGCTCTTCGACGGAATTTCCAGCGTTGCTGGACCGACATGCAGCACCAGCATCGCCGAGCGGACCACTTCCTCGGCGCTGAAATCCTCGTACTCGTCGGGCTGGGCATTCATCAGGCGGGCCAGCCAGCGGGCGAAGTCGATACGCATCTGGTTGGTCTGGCATTGCCGCAACTGCTCGCGGTAGCTACTCAGGCTGAGCGGAAAGGCGAAGGTCCGCTCGTTGACGAAAAACTTCTGTCCGACGGCGTCGACCGTACGGCGGTGCATGCTGGTTTCGCCCGGCATCGCGTGCAGACGCTTGAGCATTTCCGAGCCGCCGCGCGAGTGCGAGAGCAAGGTGTTGTCGCGCAGCGAGCCGGCGGCGGTGAACAGGTCGCCGTTCGAGAAATCCTCGAGATACAGGCTGATCAGGTTGGCCATGCGCGCCACCGCCGTTTCCAGGTCGGTGCGCAGGTAGGCGGTGCCGAAATGGTCGGCGATCTGGACGATGCCTTTCGGCGCGTCGGCTTCCATCCGGCTCAGGTGCTCGCGGCCGAGAATGCCGTATTCGAGCCCGTAGCGCACGGCGCGCTCGAAAAACGGGCGATCATCGACGATGGCAACAGAATTTTTCACGGGCGCCCTCCTTACAGTGCCGATTCCTCGTCGTCGCCAGGCGCGGCGGCCGGCCGGACCGGTGCCGTGTCTTCCGACTCCTCGAGGCTTTCGACGCGTTGCTGCAGGCGGTCGCGCAGCGTGATGACGATCTGCTCGAAAATGTCAGGCAGGTCGTAACGCAGCACCCAGGCGGTTTCCATCCAGTCGTGGTCGCCGATGTCGGCGCGCGACACCTTGGGCCGCGAACCGGTGATCGAGTTGCCTTCGTGCAGCGCTTCGTCGATTTCGCCGATCTTTTCGTTGAGCCAGGAAATCGAGCGCGCGGCATGCCCGCCATCCCAGTCGAACTCCTCGGAGAACTGGCCGGAGATCGCGAAATCAAGCAATTCGTCGTCGCGCTCGGCGAAGTAGTCGGCGAGGACCTGGTAACCGCCGTCGCTCTCGCCGATCGCTTCGAGATACTCGGCGGTCATGTCGATGTCGCGGTAGAGCACGGCGTTCATCATGCCGTGCAGCGCGGCGTGGGTCTGGTCGCGATAGCGCGTTTCGAGCACGACGGCGCGCGCGAACTGCTCCGGCGTCACCAGCATGTTGACCACGGTCTGCTTGGAGCCGTCGAAACTGCGCATGATGGCAAGCAGGTCCTTGGGCGGCACTTCGTTGAGGACGGTGACCAGCGCTTCGTCGCCGTCGGAATCGGCAATCGCGGTGAGCGCCGTTTCGGCACCCTTGATGTCGCCGGCGAGAATGAGTTGTGATGTCTTGAGTACGACCGGATGTGTCATGTCATGCCTTATCGGGAAATTCGGTTGCGGTATGCAGCAGCTCAGGACTTGGCCGAGTCGAAGCCCTGGTCGGCCAGCCAGTCATCGCCAGCCTCGCCCAGATCGCGGTCGTCATCGTCGCCATCCTCGTCTTCGCCGCGTTCGCGACGCTCGCCATCCTCGTCATCCTCGGCCGCTGCGGCAGGCGCCGCGGTGTCGAACTTGCGGACATACTCGAGACAGGCCGCCGTGACCATGAACTCTTCGCCGGCGCCCTCGCCGAGCACGGCATCGGCCAGCGGTTGCGCCCATGCTTCCAGCTTGACGAAACCAGACAACCGGTCCCAGGTCGGAAAATCGCCGTCGTCCGGCTCGCACTGCACGGCCGCCGCCATCGCCTTCGGGTTGGTGAAGGCAAAGCCGTCGTAGAAGACCGGCACCACCATCTCGGGCGCGAATTCGATCATCGCCAGCAGGCTGTGCAATTCTTGGCGCTTTTCGGCGAGGCGGGCCTTGAGTGCCGACTTGCCTTCCGAATCGCTGAGCAGGTCCTGGATCTCGGCATCGTAGGACGAAGAAAGCTCGGAAAAATAATATGACTGCTTCACTTTTGCATGTTTCCTAAATAATTGCTCCAGATTTCCCGCGCCACGGCAAGCGGGTCGTCGATCAGGCTGGAGCGGCGCGTCTCGTCGTAGGCCTTGCGGCGCTCGACGTCGGCCAGGGTTTCGTAGGCTTCCTGCACGGCCCGGAACTTCCCCGCCGCATCCGCATCGGGATTGCGATCCGGGTGAAACTGCGCGGCCTTGCGCCGGTAAGCCGTCTTGATCAGCTCATGGCTGGCATCCGGCGCGACGCCGAGTAATCCGTAATAGTCTTTCATGGGGTCTTTAACAGAGAGTATTACTGGTCGGCATGGCCGTCATTTCGCCGCCGCAAGCAGCCATCCGGCCACCTGCGGGCAAGGCAAAATCACCTGTTTCGACATGTCGACCGTCAGCCCGGTGCAGCAGTTGCTGCGGCGGGCAAAAATCGGTTCGGGTCGGCTCATCCCGTGATTTTACGATAGACCGGCCCCGGCTCGGAAAATCAATGGCGAATTGAGCGCCGGCAAGACGGAAAAGGATGCGGATCAAGACGCCAATTCGGCGTACCGCCCGCTGCAAGAGCCAGCGGCGCTAGTTCGTGCCGGGCAGCACCGGGCTGACAATCGCGAACACCCATTCCGAGTGTTTTTCCTTGCCTTGCAGGCCAGCCAGATCGACCGGAAAGCCTTCGCGCTTGATCGTCGGCGTTTCGCTCAGGCTGTAGACACCGACGATGCGCTGATCCGGGCCGCGCAGAAGGCCCCATTCGGACTTGCCGGTCAGCGGGTCGTAGTAAATCCGCCGCAGATGCCGGACGATGCCGGCAGACCGGCTGTCGCGCAACAAATCGGCGAGCGCGCGCGGCGCCGGTGACGAACCGTCCGGCGTCGCCGCCGCATAGGATTGCAGGGCATTGCGAAACTCCAGACCGATCGCCAGCAGTTCGGCCTCCGCCTGGCGCATCTGGATGGTGTGGACGACGCGCAAACCGACCGCCGACAGGCCGCCGATCACGGCCAGGGCAAGGAGCAGGGCGAGATAGATCATGCCGCGCTGAAGCGTGTGTTTGCGCATGCCGCCCTACCAGTCGCTGTAAGGCCGACCATTGCGGCTAATGCCGGGAGCGCCGCTGTGCAGGTCGCCGATCCGGCCTTCGGCCGGCGGCAAGGGCGGGCTGAAGCGCCAGTGCTGATTGCTCTCGAGCAAGGGGTCGACCGGTAGCGCCTTGATATAGCGCCGCGTGACCAGCTCGTCGAGCGAGTCGGGATAACGCCCGCGGTCGGCGTTGTACTGTTCCAGCGCATCGCGCGTCAGGCGCAGGTTTTCGCCAAGCACCGCCTCGCGGTTGCGCTCCAGGTATTGCGTGTAGCGCGGCAAGGCAATGCTCGAGAGCAGCGCGACGATGGCCAGGACCACCAGCAGTTCGATCAGGGTGAAGCCGCGCATCATGCTCACCACAGCCGGTAAGGAACGCCGTTCAGCCCGGCCTGCGGCGAACGCGAATAAACATCATAGACATCGCTCCCCTCCTTCGGATCCGCGGCCTCGCTGGCATAGCTGCGCAAGCCCCAGCTATGCGCCGGATCACCGGCCACCCACGGATTCATCGGGTCGGACGGTAAACGCCGCAAAAACCGCAATTTCTGGCGCTGTGGATGTTTCGCATCGGCAACACCGTCGACCAGCACCTGCAAGGAGGCCGGATAACCGCTGGCATTCGCATCGCGCGGCAAGCGCCCTTCCTCGGCGGCGCGCTTGTAGGCGTCGATCGCCTGGCGGATTTCGCGCAAGGCCGTACGCAGCTCCTGCTCCCGACTGCGCTGCACGCCAAGCTGGGCGAGCGGCACGACCAGGCTGGCCAGCACGCCGACGATGGCCAGCGTCACCATCATCTCGATCAGCGTGAAGCCGCGCCGCGATTTCACTGCGCCGCGCCCGGTGCCGGTGCGCTCGGGGGCGGCACCGCTTCGGTGAAGTAGGACATGTCCTGGGTCAGCGGCCGCAGCGCCGACTCGGCACCGATACTGAATTCGCTCTGCTCGATGCCCGGCCGCCGGTTGTTGCGGACCAGCCGCGGCGTGATCGAGAGAACCAGTTCGGTCTTCAGCCCCTCGTCACGTTTCGAGCCAAACAGGCGACCAAGCACCGGAAAGTCGCCCAGACCGGGCACCTTGGCCCCGCTCGAGCGCTCTTCGTCGCTGATCAGGCCGGCCAGTACCTGGTTTTCGCCATCCTTCAGGCGCAATACGGTCGAGGCGTTGCGGGTGCCGATCTGGTAAGCCTGCGTCCCCGACTTGCTCTGCACCAGGCTGACGATATTGCTGACCTCGAGCGCAATGCGGATGGCAATCTCGTTGTCGAGATAGATGGTCGGCTGCACCTCGAGCTTGAGGCCGATATCGATGTATTGCACCGTTTCGGCAACGAAGCCGGTCGCCGTCGAGGTCGTCGTGATGTTCGGCACACGCTCGCCGATCATGATCTTCGCCACTTCGCGGTTGCGCGTACGGATGCGCGGATTGGCCAGCAGGTTGGTATCACCGGTCTCGGCCCGGGCATTGATGCCGAAGGCGGGGAAATTGGCGGCCATGTTCGCCTTCGGCGAAGCGAGCAGGTCCTTGAGGCTGAGTGCGCCGCCGCTGGTCGAGGCGAGCGGCGACAGCATCAGTTGGCTCGGCCAGAGCAGACCGAGTTCCTGCAGGCGGGTCCGCTTGACCTCGAGCACCTCGACATCGAGCATCACCTCCGGTTCCGGCATGTCATGCACGGCGAGCAGCTTTTCCGCCATCCGGATCGCCTCCGGCGTATCGCGCATGACGACGACGTTCTGCTTGTCGTCGGCCACCAGATCACGCGCCTTGAGTATGGTGCGCAGCGTGGTCACCGCCGTCTTCGCCTCGATATTGGTCAGGTAGAAACTGCGCACGGTCAGCGGCTGATAATCGCGCGCCTTGGCCGGCGTATTGGGGTAGATCATCACCGTATCGGCATTGATGTAGCGCTGCTCCAATTGTTGCGCGCGCAGGATCAGGGCCAGCACGTCGCGTACCGGCGTGCGGCGCAGCGCGATGCTGACCGTCTGGTCGGTCGGCACGTCCTTGTCGAAGACAAAATTCAGGCCGGCCGTGCGAAACAGCACCTGGCAGACCTGATGCAGGCTGGCTTCCTTGAAATCGACATTGATCGGCTTGTCCAGACCGGTCAACGGCATTTTTTCGGCCGTTTTCAGGGCGATATCGGCCTGCTGGCGTGCGGCCTTTTCCTGTTCGGCCTGGGCCTGCACCTGCTGCAACTGCCGGGCCATCAGGCGTTCGCGCGTCTGTGCCACGGCCAGCCGCAGTTCGGGATTGTTGGGATGCTCACGCAGGGCACTCTCGAAGCGCGCCAAGGCCTCGTCAAGGCGGCCCTGAGCCAGCAGTTCCCTGCCCTCGGGCGGCAGCGGTGCCTGACTGGCGCAGCCGGTGAGCAACGCCCCCAGCACGATGCCGGCCAACCGGCGGCGCAGCAAACCCTGGAATGGATGATTTTTCATTCTTCTATCTCGTCTTTCCCGATATCGAAAGTCCGGCTCTGCCGGCCCCGCAACCGCTTGATGACCAGCAGCGGCGGCGCCAGCTTGCTGACTTTGAAACCGTCGTTGAAGGACTCGCCCTCGCGCACCACCCAGACCTGGCCCTGCTTGCCCGGCTCACCGATGAACACCGCCCAGCCGGTATCGTCCTGCTGCTTGCCGATCACACGAAAATCCGGGAAGGCCGGTACGACGGGCAGCGCCGCATGTACCGGCGCAAAGGTCGGCGGCTCGCTGCTCGCGGCAAGCGGCGTTTCGCCAGCGAACGGGTCGCGCAGCGGGATGCCGACCGGCTCTGCCCGAGGCGTCCGGCCGGCCCGTTGCAGGCTGCGAATGGACAGGTTCTCGCCAGCATCGATAGTGGCCGGCGCCTCGGTGCCGGCGACAACGCTACGCCCGCCACCGAGCAGGACGGCGAGCAGCAAGGCGGTGCCGCCAAGAAAAAGCGTGGATGGATTCATCGTGATGTCTCCGCGACCAGGAATTGCACGGTCAACGTTGCATTCAGGGCAAAAACCCCTGCCCCGTTCGTTTCGCGCTGAATGTTCAAATGCCGGATTGCAAGCGCTGGCTGGGCGGCAAGCACGGCATCCACGAAAGCCCGGATATCGGCGTAGCTGCCCACCACCGGCAGGCGCATGCTGGCAAGCGTGAAGCGCCCGGCCTGATCGGGCTCCTCGGCATAATCGATTTGTCCGACACCGAGATGATGTGCCGCCGCCGCTGCCAGCACGCTTTGCTGGGCACCGGCCAGGGCATCCGGTGCGAGCAGCAGCGCCCGGAAGTTGCGCTGCGCAGCGAGGACGCGCGCCGGATCAACCGAAGCCGCCACCGGGGAAACCGGCCGAGGCGACGGCTGCATCAGCAGCAGGCCGCCAAGCACGACAATGATCCCGAGCAATGTCGCAACCGCCGGCTGGCGATACAGCATCAATTTCAGATCCAGCCAGTTGTCCCGGTTCATGGCCGCCCTCCTCCGTTCAGCGTCACTTCGACGGCAAACCGGATCGTGAAAATGCCGGCATTTTCAGCGTCGACCGGGCTCTGACTCAGCACGCGTGCCTCGGCAACCAGCGGATCGGCGCGCCAGCGAGCGGGCAGCTCGAGCACGACATGGCTGTCACGGGCTTCGCCGCTGATGGTCAGCCGGCCGGTACGCACATCGGCATCGAAATGACTGATGCGCAGGCTTTGGTCGATACTTGCCTCAAGCAACCCGAGTACCCGCCCCCAGGGAAAATCGAGATCCTCGATTGCGCCATTGATTGCCCGCACCTCCTCACCACCTGGCAACAAGGCCTGGTGCGGCGGCAAGCCGGCTTCAATATCGCCGGCATTGCTCCACAGCAAGGCAAGCAGCAAGGCCAGCATGGCCGATCCCAGGCCGACACGCAGCGGCGAACTGGCTTTGGCGGGAGCGAAATCGAGTTGCAGTTCCTTGCTGCGCCGGCTGTCGGTGATCAGTTCCTCCACCCGGCAGGCAGCAGGTGAAAGATCGAGCGGGCGGCATTCCCGCCGCAGCATGGCCGACAGATCACCGCCCAGCAAACGCAGGGGCGGATGGCTGCGCAAGGCGCGCCATTGCGTTCCGTTGCGAATGCCGATGACCAGCGCGTCATCCGTTGCCAACGCATGCACATCGGTTCCCTTGCGCCTGAAGAGGTGCTGCCGGCGCCCGTTGAAGGCGGCGACAAAACTGCTTTCGAGCCGGCCGAATGACCAGTTGCGCTCGACTGCCAGGGTCTCGAACGTTTCGATCAGGGCGCGAGGCAGCGCCATCGCCGGCCAGCCAGCGGCAAATGCCGTCGCATCGACCCGGACCAGCCACTGGCTGGCCGCATCGCTGCTGTCACCGTAAATCTCCTGCAGTTGCGCCTCGGCCAGCGCGGTGATTTCAGCCGGATCGCGCAAACCGGGAATACGCTCGACGATCCAGGCGCGGCCCAATGCGTCGCTGAACGTGATGTCGAGGCGCCACCGGCCGGCGGGGAACCCTGCCAGCAGGTCGGCCAATGCGGCCTGCAGACTGGCCAGTTGCGCCGTGCTCGGCAGACTGGCGGTAAGCGGCTCAGCCAACGTCCGCCGTTCGGTCTGCTTGCCGTTCGTCAGGCGCAGTTCGCTGCGCCCCACGGCAAGCAGCAGCGGGCGGGCGGGCAACAGGCGATTAATGGCGGGCCGTGACACGGCGCACCTCCTCAAGCGTGGTTTTACCCTGTGCAGCCAGTGCCAGCGCGGCGTCGCGCAGATTGCGCACGCCCTGAGCACGGGCCGCGCTGCGGATTTCGCTGAGCGGCGCCCGTTGGGCTATCAGGGTACGCAGCACGTCATCGAGGGCCAGGATCTCGACAATCGCACTACGTCCCTGATAGCCGGTACCGCGACAGGCCGGGCAACCGACGGCTTTCTTGAAGCCGTGCCGCCCGCTGTCGCCGGAAAGCTGGAGTTCGTCGATCTGCTGCGGCGTCGGCTGGTGCGCGCCGGCACAGGCCGGACACAGACTGCGCACCAGACGCTGCGCCCAGACACCGCTGATTGCCGAGGTCAGCAAGTAGGGATCGATACCCATGTGGCTGAAGCGGCCGAACACATCGAAGACGTGGTTGGCGTGCAGGGTGGACAGCACGCGGTGACCGGTCAACGCCGACTGGATGGCAATTTCTGCCGTTTCACGGTCGCGGATTTCGCCGACCATGATGGTGTCCGGGTCGTGGCGCAGGATGGAGCGCAGGCCGCGCGCGAAAGTCAGGCCTTTTTTCTCGTTGACCGGTATCTGCAACACGCCGGGCAGCTGGTATTCGACCGGGTCCTCGATGGTGATGATCTTTTCCCGGCCGTCGTGGATTTCCGAAAGCACGGCGTAGAGCGAGGTGGTCTTGCCGCTACCGGTCGGCCCGCTGGCGAGCAGCATGCCGTAGGGCTGGGCGGCCAGATCGCGCAGGCGGCGCATGTCTTCGGCGGCAAAGCCGAGCCCTTCCAGGGTCAGCGACTGGCGGTCCTGCATCAGACGGCTCTTGTCGAGGATGCGCAGCACGCCGTCCTCGCCGTGCAGACTGGGCATGATCGACACCCGGAGATCGATGCGCCGCTGCCCCTCGCCGAGCCGGACAGTCAGCCGGCCATCCTGCGGGATGCGGGTTTCGGCAATATCGAGTTCGGCCAGCACCTTGAGCCGGGAAATGACCTGCGGCGCGACATCCACACCGCGTACGCTGCGAATATGTTCCAGCACGCCGTCGATACGGTAACGGATATCCAGCCCCTGCCCCGACGATTCCAGATGCACGTCACTGGCGCCAAGGCGCAAGGCATCATGCAGGGTCGCATTGAGCAGACGAACCACCGGGCTGCTTTGCGCACTGCTCTGCGTAACCGACAAGGTCTTGTCGCTGGTCGCCGCCGCATTCTGGAAGCAGCCCTCGGCCTCCGGTTCCGCCAGCAGGCGCGAACCGGCCGCCTGCTGTTCGAGCCAGGCCGCAAGGTCCGCGGCGCTTGCCAGGTGCCAGACCACCGGCAGCTCAGCACGCGCTTCGGCCCAGCGTTGCTGGCGCTCGGCCAGCGGATCGGAAATGACGCCAAAATAGCGGTCGACCGCCAGGGAGTCACGGAACAGAACGCAGCGCCTGGCCATTGCATCAGCCAGCGACAAGCGGTCGAACGCCGGCACCAGGCGCTGCAGGAGCGCGGCAGAGGCCAGCGGATAATCGCTTTCGGGCGGATCGGGCAAACGCGCATTCATTGAAAACTCCCGGCCAAATCGAAGATCGGCATGTAGAGCAGGACAACGATGCAACCGATGACCAATCCGATCGCCGCCATCAGCAAGGGTTCGAAGCTGCGCGTGAAGCGGTCGATGAAACGCTCGATCTCGCCATCATGAAAGCGGGCAGCACGGGTCAGCATGTCGCCGAGTTGCCCGGTTCGTTCGCCGACGCGCATCAGGCGCAAGGCAACCGGTGTGCACAGGCCGGCTTCATCGAAAGCAGTCGAGGTCGGGATGCCCTCGCCGATCCGGCGGGCAGCACGTTGCAAGGCGCTGCAGGTGCGCGGCGCAACCAGTCCTTCGCAAAGTTCCAGGGCGAGCAGCACCGGCAGGCCGCCGGCGAGCAGCGTGCCGAGCGCCAGATAGAGGCGCGCCAGTTCAAAGACCTGCAAACGCTCGCCGATTTGCGGCAGCCGACGCATCTGGTCAAGCAGGCTGCCGCGCAGTCTTTGCCGCGTCGAAGTCTGGCCGAGCAGGAAGATGATTGCCAGCCCGGCAGCCCCGGCGGCCACGCCAAGAAGTCGCGCATGATCGGCGACAAAACGCCCCCAGTGCATCAGCAGTTGCGAGGCAAGCGGAATGTCGCGCCCGGAATTCTGGTAGACACTGGCGAAACTGGGTACGACATAGCCAAGCAGGAAGAGGCTGACCAGCAGGCCGACCGCGCAGAGGATCGCCGGATAGATCAGGGCCTGCGTGACATGACGCCGCACCAGATCGACGCGACCGCGGTATTCGATGTAACGGGCCAGTGAGTTGTCCAGGCTGGCCGTGCGCTCGGCGGCGCGCATCAGGCCGCTGTAGAGCGGCGGAAAGACGGCCGGCTGCTCAGCCAGCGCTGCCGCAAAACGCTGCCCGTCACCGAGTCGACCGCGCAGCTCGCCGAGAATTGCGGCGATGGCCGGGCGGCGCTCCTTTTCATGTAGCGCAGCAAGCGCTTCGGTCAGGGTCAGCCCGGCTTCGAGCAGGGCGAGCAATTCCTGGCTGAACAGCAGCAAGTCGAAGCTGGCCGGCGCCGGACGGCGAATCAGCCATTGCCCCCAGACCGCCTTCCCGGTTTCCTTGACCGAGAGCGGCCGCAAATCGCGGGCCGCCAGCAGGCGACAGGCATCAGCATGGCTGGCAGCCTCGATTTCGAGGCTTTCCACACCGTGCGGCCCGATAGCGCGAATGGCGAAATTCATGCTGGCTCAGTAGCGGATATCGGCATTTTCGTCGCTGCCACCCGGTCGACCGTCACGGCCCAGGGAAAGCAGTTCGAAATCACGGCCGTTGCCGGCAACCGGACGATAAACGTAAGGATTGCCCCAGGGATCCGGCGGCAACTCCTTCTGCAGATAGGGGCCATTCCAGCGCGGCAGGTTAGCCGGGCGCTGACGCAAGGCATTCAGACCGACATCGGCCGCCGGATAGCGCCCGTTGTCCAGGCGATAGGACTCGAGCGCGCGGGCAATCGCTTCGATCTGCGCTTTTGCCGTCGTCACTTCCGACTTGCCGAGTTGGGAAACGTAACGCGGCCCGACATAGGCAGCGAGCAAGCCGATGATGGCAACGACGACCAGCAATTCAAGCAGCGTAAAGCCGGCAGCGGTGCGTAAAGGGATGGACTTGGCGAACATGGTGTTTTCTCGTTTCCGGAAAAAGGTTCGCGCCCCGATCAGGCCGCGAACCCGCAACCGTCCTCAGGCGAAGGAATCTTCCATCAGGGTGTTAAACCACTTGATCATTTCCTTGTAATTGTCCTTTGAGCGTCCAGCTGCTTCACCCGCTGCACCGGGCACCGGCTGCATCGTGCCGCTGACCGGGTCGTAGGCGAAGATCGCCGTGAGCCACGACGCCGTATCGGCCGTAATCGGCGAATAGCAGGCCGAGTTGGTGATCGGCGAGGGATCCGGACTGCGTCCCGAAAGCAGGCGGACAATCGCATCGGCACAGATCTTTGCTTCCTGGTTGGCGATGTGACCAGCCTTGGGTTGCGTCGTGGCAGATGCATCCCCGATGACATGAATACCCGGCGCAGCGGTGGACTGATACGTCAGCACATCGACGCCGGCCCAGCGCCCGGCGATGTTGGCCAGGCCGTTGTCGCGCACGACCTGGCCGGCCTTGTGCGGCGGAATGGCATTGATCACGCTGGCCTGCAGGTTGCCCAGGTTGGTGTTCAGCGTCATCGTCGTTGCATCGATGCTGTTGATGGTCACGCCCGGATGATATTCGACCACGCCCTTGTGCACGACATCGAAGGCGTTGGCGAAGGCGAGCGGCTCGGCAATGATGCCGGGATTGGCATCAAGCACGATGACCTTAGAACCGGGACGGTTCTTTTTCAGCCAGTCGGCAACGACGCAGGCCCGCTCGTACGGCCCCGGCGGGCAGCGGTAAGGCTTGGCCGGGATGGTCATGACAAAGTTCTGGCCAGCCTTCATGCCAACCAGCATGTTGCGCAACTGGGTCGTCTGCACGCCTGCTTTCCAGGCATGCGGCACCTTGGCTTGCGCCGCGGCGCTTTCGAGTCCGGGGAACACATCGAAATCAACCCCGGGGGCAACAACCAGGCGGTCGTAAGGCAACTTGCTGCCATCGGCCAGGCTGACGCTGTGACCAACCGGATCAATTGCGGTGACGTCGCCCTTGACCATGCGAATGCCGTAGCGGCTGGCCAGGTTGCTGTAGGCGTATTGCAGTGAGGTAATGGTGCGCTGACCGTTGAGCACAAGGTTGCTCAGGATGTTCGAGGTATAGGCGCTGTCACGCTCGACCAGCGTCACCGAAACACCGCTGCCGCCCCACAGGCGCAGGTACTTGGCAACCGTGGCGCCGGCCATGCCGCCGCCGATGACAACCACCCGACCGCTGATGCCGGTGTTGGTCGGAACCGTACCCAGCTGGGCAGCCGTTGCCGCTCCCGCCAGATTGGACCAGGAGGCAGCCGTAGCGCCGAGTCCGGCCAGGCTGGCCAGACGGAAAAAATCACGACGATTCATGATGCAGTCTCCTTGCGTTAGTCTTTTTTCTTGCTGGTGGAGGATTTCTTCGCCGTTGCCACCTTCGTGGCGGAGGCGGTCGCTGTCGTCGTATTTGCCTTGGACAGGTAATCGGCGATCAGGCGGACCTGGGCATCGCTATAGCCACGCGCATGCATGTCCATCATCTCGGGCGATCCCTTGCTGCGCATTTCACGCAGTTCCTTGTAGATTTCCGCAGCCGATTCACCGGCCAGGCGTTCGAAGCCGATGCTCGACTTGCCGTTATAGCCATGACACTGAAAACAGTTCGAGGCGAGCAGTCGACCGGCGGGCGGCTCGGCAGCGGTTTGGGCGGCCGCGCCGAAGCTGGCCAGGGCGATGGATAGCCCGATCAGGCTACGCAAGCGCATTTTCTTTGGATTCATGATGAACCTCCATTCAGGACTGAGCAGTCCAGGTGACAGGGATGCGAGCCCCTGGCCGAGCTCGCAGGGCAGATACTCGGGGATTCCGTCCGCCCCCGGTAGCTGTCGTCTACCCCCGACACTTTTTTCATACGCCGCTCTGACATAGGATGACGGGCATGAAACGTTATCCGCGCTCCTTCCTGCAGCTGGTCACCTTCGGCCACCTGCTGGTCATGCTTCCCCTGCTGGTCGCCGGGGCCTACGTCTTCATCGCGCTGGACACTCTGAACAAGCATTACCGCACCGCCATCGAACAGAATTCGACATCTTCCCGGCTGGGCGGTGAGCTGACGGAAGATCTGGTGCACATGGAACGCGACCTGCGCCGCCATCAAGTCCTGCGGGATGCTCCCTCGCTCCAGGACTACGCCCAGGTTCGCAGCGAATGGCAGAACAATGTGCAAATCTTCTCCAGACTGCCGCCGCTCCCCGCAACAATCATCAACGAGTTGCACGACCATTTGGCCCAGGAAGAAGCCGCCTTCGCAATACTGCGCGCCAGTGGCGACTCGCAGCCTTTGCTTGCCGCGATCACCCACATCAAGGAAAGCTCGGCGAGAACGCTGGACGATGCCCACGCAATACTCGAACGCGAACAGGAAAAATATCTCGCCGAATCCGCCACGTTGCGAGTGCGCATGCTGCTGGCGGCAGGGATCGCTGGCCTGTTTGCGTTTTTCTGCCTGTGGCTGATACGTACGCTGCTGGCCCGCCTGATCGGCCGCTTCGAGCATGCCGTGCTGCGCCTGGGCAAGGGCGACCTGCAGCAGGAAATTGCCCTCGACGGCCCAGGTGACCTGCGCTGGCTGGGGCGCTGGCTTGAGTGGCTGCGACGACGCCTGCTCTCCCTGGAGGAAAGCCGGACCCAGGTCTTGCGCCATGTATCGCACGAGCTCAAGACGCCATTGGCTGCGATGAACGAAGGCGCGTCACTGCTTGCAGAACAAATTGCCGGCCCACTGACCGAAGAGCAGAGCCGGATTGTCAGAATATTGCAAAGCAATTCGCAACGTTTGCAGGATCTGATCGAAGGCCTGCTTCGGCTGCAACAGGCAGAACACGCAGCCGAACGCATCGGCCATGAAAAGCTGCACTTCGACCAGCAGGTCGAACAGGTACTCGATACTTACCGCCTGATCGCTGCCGAACGCAAGATTTCCATCCAGTGCTCGCTGCAGGAAACGCCTATCGTTGCCGGCCGCGAAGCGCTGGTGACCGTGATTCACAACCTCCTGTCAAATGCGGTCAAGTTTTCCCCGGAAGGCGGGGAAATTCGCGTGACCCTGCAGCACGACAGCAAACAGGCAACACTCGATGTGTATGATCAAGGGCCAGGTATTGATGCCGACGACAGCGGAAAAATCTTCGATCCCTTCTACCGGGGGAAGACCACCCGCCAGGTGCCCGGTGTTGGCCTGGGACTCACCATCAGCCGGGAATTCGTCCTTGCCTTGCGTGGCGAACTGTTACTGATGCAAAGCACTGGCGGAGCGCATTTCCGTGTCTTGCTTCCCTGCCATGCCCCCTATCTGAGAATCCAACCTGATGCCTGAGCCCGTTGCATGCTGAGAAAAAAAACCTGTTTAACCATCTGCCTCCTTGGCATCGCTTTGGTGGCAAGCGGCTGCGCCACGCCGCGAGACAAGAAAGCCGAGACTGTCGAAGCGCCACAAGCAGCACCGGCACCGATGCCGACATCGGCAGAGATAGGGCGACTGATCGAAGCGGAGCGGCAACTCGCAGAAAAGCAACGCCACTGCCAGGAGGAAAAGCGGCGCCTCGAACTTGCACTGAAAGACAATCAGAAACGTAACGACGAAGTGCAAAAAAAGCTTGATGCGCTGCTCGCCATCGATCGCGAAATCCGCAACCGGGGGAAGACCCGCTGAATGGGAGTTGGCGCGCGCATCCTGGTCGTCGATGACGACCTCGACATGTTGCACCTGATTGGCCTGCGCCTGACCGCTGCCGGTTATCAGGTAGCCGAGGCCGACTCCGGTGAAGCGGCCCTTGTCCGCTTTCGCGAACACCGCCCCCAACTGGTCATCACCGACCTGCGCATGGGCGGCATGGATGGCCTGGCCCTGTTTGAACATCTGCAACGCGAAGCGCCCACCCTGCCGGTCATCATCCTGACTGCGCACGGCACCATTCCCGATGCGGTTGCCGCAACCCGGCGCGGCGTATTCAGTTTTCTGACAAAGCCATTCGACGGTCAGGAACTGCTTCGACGAACGGCCGATGCGGTGCGCATTTCACCCTCACTGAATCCGGAAGACACTGCCCAGTGGCGCAAAAAACTGATCAGCGTCAGCCCCCTGATGGATGAACTGTTGCGCCAGGCCCTACGGGTCAGCCTGGAATCGAGAAGCAGCCTGATCATCGGCCCGAACGGCTCGGGCAAGGCCAGCCTGGCCAAAGCCATCCATGCTGCGGGAGAGCGCAAGGACGCCCCGTTTGTCTCACTGTCCTGCACCGAGTTTCCAGCCCACGAACTGGAGCAGAAACTGTCACCGACCGATCCAGGCAGCATCTTTGCCGAGGCCGCCGATGGCATTCTCTACATTCAGGACATCGCCGCCCTCTCGGCGATTGCACAAGCTCGCCTGTTTTCACTGCTCTTCGCACAAATGCAGGCCAGAGATCCGCTGTATCGACTCAAATCAACCCAAGCACCGAAAAAAACTCCGGCTGCCCAGATCATTGCCTCCAGCCCTCGCCCGCTCGATACCGCAGTTGCCGATGGCAGCTTCCGCAGTGATCTTTTTTATCTGCTGAGTGGAAGCAGCCTGCGGATTCCCCCCTTGAGCGAAAGACAGGAAGACATTCCCGTTCTGGCCACGCACTTTCTCTCCCGACTCCGCCCAAACGCATCTGCAACCCTGGCGCCGGAGGCTGTCGCAGCCCTGATCGACGGCCGCTGGCCGGGCAATGTCCGTCAGCTCAAAAACGTCATTGAACAGGTTGCCGAACTGAGTCTTACCCCGGTCATTCCGGAAGCCATCGTACGCCGGGTCATGCGCGACTTCGAAGAAGAGAGTCTTGCCGCTTTCGATGATGCCCGCCGCGACTTCGAGCGTGACTACCTGATCCGTCTGCTCCAGGCCACCGCCGGCAATGTCGCCCAGGCGGCCCGCGTCGCCCAACGCAATCGCACCGAGTTCTACAAACTGCTCGCCAGACACGCCCTCGACCCGGCCAATTTCAAACAGAAATTCCGCTAGACAGCCGGGTGCCCCGGACATCACCCTTGGGGCCAGCACCAAGAAAGCCGGTGCCGGGGATCAGCACGCGGTATATTCTCCCCGCCACCGCGCAAATGCCGTTCCATCATGCCCAGAAAACGCCCCAAGAAAAAGCCCCGGCTCCAGTACCCATCGATTGGCCCCTTGCCAGCCAAGTTCGGCAGCCGGTTTGCCGGTCATGTACTGGTTTTTTCCGACGCCAGCGAAAAACGGCATGGCGGACAGGCGGCCGTAATCTTCGCCGATGAAACAGGGGAGCCGCAGATCAACAGCCGCACCACGCCATTGATCGGCAGCAACGAGCAGGAACTGCAAGCCGCCCTCTTCGCCCTGCATCAAGCCGGAACCGGCTTCCCCGGCAAGCCGCTCGCCTTGTTCTGCGACAATCTCGATACGGTCAACCGCCTGCAGCAGGCCAAAATGCACGGACTGGGCAGGGATCCGGAACTGGCACAAATGCTGGTCGATCACCAAATCACCGGCAGCATCCTGGAAAGCTCGGCAATCACCTGGATCAAGGCGCATGCCACCTGTCGCGGCAACACCCTGGCCGACCACCATGCCGCTCTCGCAGCCGCCTGATCGACCAGCGATGCGTTGCGCCGCCCTGCTCCTGATCGCCCTGTCCGCGCCGCTCCTTGCCGATGAATGCGAGCAATTGCCGCAGCCTTCGGTGACCTTCAAGCGCATCGAAGTAGCGACCACACAAAACACCCGCTACAGCTACAAGAGCCTGACCAATATCGGTGCCAGTCTGGCCCGACCGGGCCAGGTCGTGCTTGGCCTGACCCGCGGCAACGCGGTCGTCAAATTCGCCACCGCCACACCCGCCATCATCGACAAAAGCGGGCGCTGGGAATGCATCAGCCCGCAAATCACCATCAGCATCGGCTTTGCCCCCATGGTCCTCTACGTGGCCAGGGAGTTCCCGGCCGGCAGTTGCGCTTACGGCGAGATCTACGAACATGAGCTTCGCCATGTCAAAACCTACCAGGCCCACATTGGTGAAATCGAAAAGGACCTGCTCGCCACACTGAACACCCGCTTTGCCACCGGTGGTCCGTGGCGCGGCCCGGTCGGGCAAAAACGTACGCAACTGCAGCAGGAACTCGACGAACGCTGGCTCCCTTACATCGAACGCCGCATCGCGAGCGTCGACGCGGCGCAGGCCCTGATCGACACGCCGGAAGAGTACGAGCGGGTCGCCAACGCCTGTAACGGCGAAATCCGGAAAACCATTGCCAGGCCATGACAGAGCGAGCCGTTACACAGAAAAAACATCTCCGGTTAACAATTCGATAATCATATCGGGATAAACTGGCGGGCAATAAAATTCATGTGAAAGGCATAAGATGCGCTCATCCAGCAATCGAATCACGCCGCCAGACACCGAAGACCTCGCCCACTACGCCCGCACGGTTGCCGGCATGCACAAGGCGCTGCACCGCATCTTTGCCAACAAGAAGGCAATCAGCGACAGCCTGCTACGCACTGCAGCGACTCTGCGCACGATATCTGCAAGCAATGCCGGCAAGAGTTCAGCACCCTCAATACCGCCAGCCTGCTGAAAAGCCGAACAAACAAAAAGCCGGGTCGCCCCGGCTTTCTTCACTCCCTTCCGTAATCCGGAAGAGACCTAGCGCTCGGCCATTGCCAGCGGAGCGAGGTCAGACCGGCACAAACCGGCCAAATCTGCGACAACACGGTTGATTCCGTTGCCCAACAACCACCAGACGCCGCCATAAGGCTGGATCGTCACACCGTGATCGGCGCAGAGCTTTACTGCCTTTTCACGCAACTGCTCGATTTGATTATTCATATGTTCCTCTTGTAAGCCAGCAAACTTTATCAGGCTGGCATTACATTTTTGTTAAAGCACGTGTTGTCCCAATAAGTTGTTCAACAAGAACAAGGACGACATCGGCATATTACCTGACAAACGGACAGCCTCCCTCGCAATCGGAGAAAAGCCACGCATGCCGGACAAGAAAAAAGTGGAGATAGAGACGTGTAGCTGGCAGCTATGCCATGCTCGACAGCGCATCGCGGAAGTCATCATCTTCCGCCATACCTGAAATATGGCCACGCATTACTTCAACTTCGGAGAGGTAGCCCAAACTCCGGAACAAGCCCGACCAGTGCTCGGCATCGTCAGACGATGCCAGCCACGGCCCGGCCTCCTTGACCCATTTGCCACGATGATCAAGGCATTTCGTAACTACCCGATACACAACCCGGTACCCCAACGATCCGAACAAGCTGCCATAGGGGCAACAAAATCCAGTTGCAAACTCAATTTCAGCCAACGAAAACGATTGCGTGAAATCCGCAATAAGTTTCATTGGCGAACAATTCACCAAAAACAGTTTCAAAACCTCATGAAACACATGATTGGTGCCCGGGACGGGAATCGAACCCGTACAGCCATAAGCCGAGAGATTTTAAGTCTCTTGTGTCTACCAATTTCACCACCCGGGCGGTTTGCCAATTATATCGGCCCCCGAATGCAAAAGAGGGAAAGCGAAAATCGCTTTCCCTCTTTTCATCTGGAGCGGCAGAAGAGTCTCGAACTCTCGACCTATACCTTGGCAAGGTATCGCTCTACCAACTGAGCTACTGCCGCAAAACCCTGGAGGCGCGAGCCGGAGTCGAACCGACCTACACGGATTTGCAATCCGGTGCATAACCGCTTTGCTATCGCGCCTAACCGATACATCTTTACTGCTGAACAAAGCTGCGCTTTGCCCTGAAAAACTGGAGCGGCAGAAGAGTCTCGAACTCTCGACCTATACCTTGGCAAGGTATCGCTCTACCAACTGAGCTACTGCCGCGTCAAACAGAGCGCGCATTATAGACGATTCGCAGACCCTGTCAACATCTGCAGCTTATTTTTCTGCGCTGCGTTTGGCAATTTCTGGCCAAGCCATGCGCAGGTAATAGCCCATCGACCACAAGGTCAGCAAGGCGGCGATCCAGATCAACCAGTTACCGAGCACCAGAACATCCTGCCCGAACAGCGGTACACGGTACAAAAGCAGGGGAATTGCCAGCATCTGGGCTGCCGTCTTGACCTTGCCCAGCATCGAAACGGCAACGCTTTTCGCCGCACCGATCTTGGCCATCCATTCACGCAAGGCAGAAATCGTGATCTCGCGACCGATGATGATGGTCGCGATGATCGCATCGGTACGCCCCAACTGGACCAGCACGATCAGGGCGGCAGCGACCATCAGCTTGTCGGCAACCGGGTCGAGGAAGGCGCCGAACGCCGAAGTCTGGTTCAGGCGCCGGGCCAGGTAGCCGTCCGCCCAGTCGGTGAGCGCGGCCGCGACAAAAATGAGGGTGGCGGCGACATCGCGCTCGGCCAGGGTCGCCCAGCTGGCTGGCAGGTAATAGATCGCAATCAGCAGCGGAATCGCCACAATGCGGAGCCAGGTAAGCAGGATGGGCAAATTGAAAGGCATGGGGCTCAATGTAGCGCAGAATAGATTTTATCGGCCAACTCCCGGCTGACACCGGGGACTTCTGCCAGTTGCTCCGCACTGGCCGCGAGAACGCCGGGCAAGCCACCGAAACGTGCAACCAGTGCCTTGCGCCGGGCCGGGCCGATACCGGGCAGGCTTTCCAGCGTCGAAGTCTTGCGTGCCTTGCTGCGCCGGGCACGGTGGCCGGTGATGGCAAAACGGTGGGCTTCGTCGCGGACTTCCTGGATCAGGTGCAGGGCCGGGTGTTCCGGCGGCAATTGTAACGGCTCCCGCCCCTCAGGGAAAATCAGCGTTTCTAGCCCCGGCTTGCGCTCCTCGCCCTTGGCGACACCAAGCATCGGGATGTGCGTCAGGCGAAGATCGGCCAATGCCGCATAGGCCGAAGCGACCTGCCCCTTGCCGCCATCGATCAGGATCAGGTCGGGCGCCGTCCCCTCGCCGCTCGCGACCTTGTCGTAACGCCGGCTGACCGCCTGGCGCATGGCCGCGTAATCGTCACCCGGCGTTATGTCGCGCATGTTGAAACGGCGGTAGTCGGAGCGCTTCATGCCGTTACCCTGATAAACGACACAGGAAGCGACGGCGGCCTCGCCCATGGTGTGACTGATGTCGAAACATTCGATGCGCTCGATCGCCTCCGGCAACTGCAAGGCTTCCTGCAGCGCAGCGAGGCGTTGTTCCTGCTGCGCCGAGGCCTGGTTGCGCGCCAGGATGGCAAGCCGGACGTTCTGGAAAGCCATCTCGACCCAGGCCTTGTGCAATTCCGAGCGCCCTTCCTGAATCGGCACCGGACGCCCGGCCAGCTCGGCCAGCGCGCCTTCCAGCTCGCCCTTTTCATCAGCCGGCAAGGCCGGCGAAATGAGCAGGCGGGCCGGCGCCGGATGCATTGAGTAATGCTGGCGGATGAAGGCGGCGATGGCATCAACCGGCGTCGATTCGCCGGCATTGCTCGGGAACAGCGGCCGGTCGCCAAGATGACGTCCGCCGCGCACCATGGCCAGATTGACGCACAACTGCCCGGCTTCGCGCTGCGCGACGACGATATCGACGTCCTCGCCCTTGCTGCTCGAGACGAACTGCTTTTCCTGCACCTGGTGCAGCGACTGGATCTGGTCGCGATAGATCGCCGCCTGCTCAAAAGCGAGGCGCGCCGCCGCCTCTTCCATCGCCTGGTTCAGGCGCCTGGTGACTTCCTGCTGCTTGCCGAGCAGGAACATCGCCGCGAGCTGCACATCGGCCGCGTATTCCTCGGGCGAAACCAGATCGACACAGGGGCCGCTGCAGCGTTTGATCTGGTAGAGCAGACAGGGGCGCGAGCGATTGGCGAATACCGTGTCTTCGCAGGTGCGCAGACGGAACATTTTCTGCAGCAGGTGAATGCTGTCGCGCACCGCCCAGGACGACGGATACGGCCCGAAGTAATCGGCCTTGCGATCCGGGTTGCCGCGGTAGAAGCCAAGGCGCGGATAGTCGCCGCGCGTGACGACGATATAGGGATAGGACTTGTCGTCGCGAAACAGGATGTTGTAGCGCGGCGCCAGCGACTTGATCAGGTTGTTCTCGAGCAGCAGCGCCTCGGCTTCGGTGCGCGTCGCGGTCGTCTCGATATGGTCGATCTGGCTGACCATGTGCGCGATGCGCAGGCTCGGCAGGTTTTCCCGGAAATACGAGGTGACCCGCTTCTTGAGGTTTTTCGCCTTGCCGACATAGAGCACGACGTCGTTGGCATCGAGCATCCGGTACACGCCGGGCAACTCGGTCAACGAGGCAAGAAAGGCCTTGTGGTCGAAACTCATCGCCGCGAAGACTCAGCGCAGATGCGTCTGGATGCCGGCGAACACCGCCTCGAAGCTTTCACGCGACAGCCGTCCGGTGCGCCAGTTGTAGCCGCTGCAGTGGTAACTATCGACGAGCAGGCGCCCGTCCGGCAACTGATGCGTGACGTTGTGCCCGAAGACGTGCTCCTTGAGTTTTAGGCCGTAAGCCCAGAGCAACGCCTGGTGCGCGACGCCGCCAAGGGCGACGATCACCTGCAGATTCGGCATGGCAGCCAGCTCAGCTTTGAGATGACCGTTGCACTGGCGGATTTCGGCGGTCACCGGCTTGTTGGCCGGCGGCAGGCAGCGCACGGCATTGGTGACGCGGCAATCGGTCAGCTGCATCAGCGGGTTGGCCCATTTGTCGGCGCCGAGCGGCTCGGCGACGCTGGCGAAACCGAAACGATGCAGGGCCGGATAGAGCAGTTCGCCGGCAACGTCGCCGCTGAACGGTCGACCGGTGCGATTCGCCCCTTTTTCGCCCGGCCCGAGACCGACCACCAGCAGGCGCGCGCTGAGCGGACCGAAGGCCGGCACTGGCAAGGCATGCCAGTCGGGGTCGCGCTGGCGGATCATGGCGAGGTGCGCAGCAAGGCGCGGACAGGCGACGCAGTCCTGAGGATCTTTGAATTCTGGCATGGCGGGAATGTTAGCATGGCGGCCATGCAGCGAGTCTGGGACATCTTTTGCCGGGTCATCGACAACTACGGCGACATCGGCGTGTGCTGGCGGCTGGCCAGGCAACTGGCCGGCGAACACGGCATCGCCGTCCGCCTCTGGGTGGATGAGCCGGCCAGCCTGCAGGCGCTCTGCCCGGCCCTCGATTGCGCGCAGGCCAGCCAGACGGTTGACGGTATCGAGGTCCATCACTGGACAGAGCAATCCACCTTCGAGTCGGTCGGCGACGTCGTTATAGAGGCCTTCGCCTGCGAACTGCCGGCCAGCTATGTCCAAGCGATGGCCGCCGCAACGCCCAAGCCGCACTGGATCAATCTCGAATACCTGAGCGCCGAAAACTGGGTCGAAGGCTGCCACGCCATGGCGTCGCCCCACCCGACCCTGGCGCTGACCAAGCACTTCTTTTTCCCCGGTTTTACGGCGTCGACCGGTGGCCTGCTGCGCGAACGCGATTTGCTGGCCCGGCGCGCCGCTGCGCAGCAAACCCAGGCGAGTAGCCCGGCCCTGCAAATCAGCATGTTTTGCTACGACACGGCGCCACTCGGCGAGTTGCTCGACCAGATGGCCGCAACGCCAACCCCCATCGTCTGCCACGTCCCGCCCGGCAAGCCGCTGGCGGCGGCGCAGGCGCATCTCGGCGGCAGCGGCCCCTGGCAAATCAATCAACTGCGCGTCGAACCGATTCCCTTCCTCAGCCAGGACGATTACGACCGCCTGCTCTGGCGCTGTGACATCAATTTCGTGCGCGGCGAGGACTCCTTCCTGCGCGCCCAGTGGGCCGGCCGTCCCTTCGTCTGGCAGATCTACGAACAGAAGGAAGCGGCCCACCTCGACAAGCTCGAAGCCTTCCTGCAGCGGTACACCGCCGATTTTCGCGAAAAACCTGGGAAGGCCGTCCCCGCCATGTTCCGCGCCTGGAATACCGGCAAAAATGTGGCGACAGCCTGGGACGACTTCCTTGCCGCGCGCGCCGAAATCGGCGAGCAAACCGGACGATGGACGCAAAAGCTCGCCGAACAGCCGGATTTGGCGACGAGGCTCGTCAAATTCTGTTCTCCCAAGGTATAATCTAACGCTTTAATTTTTCAGCTTTTCGGGAATCCAGAATGAAGACCGCACAGGAACTCCGCTCCGGCAACGTGATCATGGTCGGCGCCGACCCGCTCGTCGTCCAGAAGACCGAGTACAACAAATCCGGCCGCAACGCTGCGGTCGTCAAAATGAAGCTCAAGAACCTGTTGACCGCTGCGGCTTCCGAAGCCGTCTACAAGGCCGACGACAAGTTCGAAGTCGTCGTGCTCGACAAGAAGGAAGTGACCTACTCCTACTTCGCTGACCCGATGTACGTGTTCATGGACGCCGACTACGAGCAGTACGAAGTCGAAGCCGAAAACATGACCGACGCGCTGAAATACCTGGAAGACGGCCTGGCTTGCGAAGTTGTTTTCTACAACGGCAAGGCCATTTCCGTCGAATTGCCGAACAGCGTCGTGCGCGAAGTGATCTACACCGAGCCGGCCGTCAAGGGCGACACCTCGGGCAAGGTCATGAAGCCGGCCAAGCTGGCTACCGGTTTCGAACTGCCGGTTCCGGCCTTCGTCAGCATCGGCGACAAGATCGAAATCGACACCCGCACCGACGAGTACAAGAACCGCGTCAAGTAATCCGCGGCTTTACCGGCAGTGCAATCGGGCAGCTTCGGCTGCCCGCTGTTTTTTGTGGCGCAGAAACCCTCCTTGTCGTCAAAGCGACATGTTTTTCTGCCAGAATTCCACCTTCGAACAACAACAAACTCCGGATTCAAGATGACCTATAAAGTCTTTGTCGACGGCCAGGAAGGCACCACCGGCCTGCAGATCAACGAATACCTCGGCAAGCGCGCCGACATCACGCTGCTCAAGATCGATGCCGACAAGCGCAAGGATCTGGCCGAGCGCAAGCGCCTGATCAACGAATCCGACGTCACCTTCCTGTGCCTGCCGGACGATGCGGCCAAGGAGTCGGTCAGCCTCGTCGACAACCCGAACACCTGCATCATCGACGCATCGACCGCGCACCGGATCAACCCGGACTGGACCTTCGGCCTGCCCGAACTGGCCCCGGACCAGCGCGCCAAGATTCGCGCCAGCAAGCGCATCGCCAATCCAGGCTGCCACGCCTCGGCTTTCATCCTGGCGCTCAAGCCGCTGGTCGCCGCCGGCCTACTGCCGGTCGACACGCAAATTGCAGCACATTCCATCACCGGCTACTCAGGTGGCGGCAAGAAGATGATCGCCGACTACGAGGCAGCCAGCGCCAACCCGACCGAACTCAAGGCACCGCGCCCCTACGCGCTCGGCCTCGCCCACAAGCACCTGCCGGAAATGTGCGCCTACACCGGGTTGACCGTCGAGCCGATCTTCCAGCCCATCGTCGGCCCCTTCTACAAGGGCCTGACCGTGACCGCCTTCCTGCAGCCGCAGCAATTCACCCGCCCGGCAACGCCGGCCGAGGTACAGAAGATCATCGCCGACTACTACGCCGGCGAAGCCTTCATCAATGTTTTGCCGGTCGATCTCGAGAGCACGACCGAAGGCGGCTTCTACAACGTCGAAGCCAACAACGACAGCAACCGCGTGGACATCGCCGTCTTCGGCAATGCGCAGCGCATGCTGCTCATGGCGCGCCTCGACAATCTCGGCAAGGGCGCCTCCGGTGCCGCCGTGCAGGCGATGAACGTGCATCTTGGCGTCGAGGAAAGCCTCGGCCTGGTCTGAGCGCTCGCGCTCCGAAAAACCCGTCGGTCGACGGGTTTTTTTATGCCTTTTTGCCCGCCGATCGGGCGGCCGGGTCGTTAAAATACGCCCTCTTCCGAAAACACCGACCCACCATGAATCCTTCTGCCCCCAGCCTCCCCGTCGACCAACTTGCCGACCTGGCCGATCGCGACAGCCAGCGCCTTGCCGCCCGCCTGGCACAGGAGGTTTTCTCGTCCGTCTTCCGCATGGCCTTTTCGACCAGCGAAGAAGAACAGGGCAAGACGCTGGGCGAAGTCACCGCCCATCTGCTCGAATGGAGCCGCAGCGCCGCCAGCCCGGAAGCCGGCACCCTGCGCCTGGCACTGCTGGTCAGCGGTCTCGACCAATGGGGCCTGGCCTATACGCAGACCTTCAACCTGACCGCGATTCCGGCCCTGAGCGCCCTGCTCGGCGCCCTGCGCAGCCAGCTCGATGCCCGCGCCGATGCCTTGTTCCAGGGGTATTTCCAGCAAATCGAGGAAATCGAAACCGATGCCATCGACTTCAAGGTCGATCTGCGGCGCGGCATCCATCTGGCGCTCTGGCACGCGCTGATTGCCTGCGAAACCACCGATGAGGCACATTCCATCGCACAGGTGCTGGGCAGCCTGATGCTGACCCTGAACCAGCGCATGCCGGCCCTCGGCTGGCGCCTGCTTGCCGATGCACTGGCCCACATCCAGATTTATCTGCTCGACGACGATGGCAAGATCGGCGACATCGGCCGCCAGGGCACGCAGCAACTGCTCGCGGCACTGAGCAAGGCGCTACCGCAAACGACTTACCAGGCCATCCAGCGCCAGAGCAGCCAGGTCATCCTCGGCTGGCAGCAGGCGCGGCGTAGCGGACAACCTTCCTGAGTTTTTGCCCTCAGGCCGTCAGCGCGGCGACCTGCGCCAAGGCAGCAAGGTAGGCCGGATCAGTCAAGGCCATCACCGGCTGCTGCGGCAACAGTTTTCCGACCCGCGGCCCGCGCCGGGCATCGATCTGTGGCTGCCAGTTGTCGAGCACCAGGGCGACTGAATCCGGCGCATTGCAAACGAGCAGCATGTCGCAACCGGCAGCATAGGCGGTCTGCACCCGGGCCAGCATGTCGCCGACCACGCCAGCACCGGCCATCGACAAATCGTCGGTAAAAACCACGCCATCAAACTTGATGTCGTTTCTCAAGTAATCAATCCATTTACTTGAAAATACGGCAGTATTGCAATCGAAACACTCGTAGATGACGTGTGCCGCCATGACCGCATCGAGCGCCAGACGGCGATACGGCAGCAGGTCTTCCTGCATCGCATCCAGTGCCCGGTCATCGATCGGCAACTCGACGTGCGAGTCGGGAATCACATAACCGTGCCCCGGATAATGCTTGCCGCAATTGCCCATGCCGGCAGCGTGCAGGCCCTCGCCGAGCGCGCTGGCGAGCGCGATCACGACCTCCGGATCACGATGGAAGGCACGATCGCCGATCACCCGCGACGGGCCGTAATCGAGGTCGAGCACCGGGGTGAAGGAATAATCTACGCCACAGGCACGCAGCTCCGCGGCCAGCACCAGGCCGGCCGCGCGCGTCGCCTCCAGGCCAGCGGCGGCATCACGCTGGTACAACTCGCCCAGCGTGCGCATCGCCGGCAGGCGCGTGAAGCCGTCGCGGAAACGCTGCACCCGCCCGCCTTCGTGATCGACCGCAATGAGCAGGCGCGGCTCGCGCAGCGCGTGGATTTCATCAGTCAGCGCGGTCAACTGCTCGCGCGAGGCAAAATTGCGCGAGAACAGGATGATGCCGCCAACCAGCGGATGGCAAAGACGCTGCCGGTCGAGATCGGTCAGCGTCTGGCCGGCGATGTCTATCATCAGCGGACCATAGGGCAAGGCGCTCATGCGTGCTCCAGAATGACGTAGGCGACGGCGTACTCGGCTTCGTCGCTGATCGAGAGATGGGCCTTCAGGCCGCGGTTTTGCATCATTTCGGCGAGTTGACCGGTAAACAGCAGGGACGGCTTGCCGAGTTCGTCGTGTCCGACCGCGATCGCCGGCAATACGGCCGGCGGACTGATGCCGGTGCCGAGCGCCTTGCCGAAGGCTTCCTTGGCAGCAAAGCGCTTGGCCAGGAAACGCCCCTTGTCGGCGGCACGCGCGAAATCGTCAAGCTCTTGCGGCGCCAGCAGCTTTTCCAGCGCCCGTTCGCCATGGCGTTCCCACATGCCGCGCAGGCGGGCCACCGCGGCGATGTCGGTGCCGATGCCGAATATCATTCGCCCCGCCCGGCCGCTTCGCGCATCAGCTGCTTCATTTCACGCACCGCTTCGCGCAGGCCGACGAAGACCGAGCGGCTGACGATGGCGTGGCCGATGTGCAGTTCGCGCACGCCGGCCAGGCGCGCGACCGGCTGCACGTTGTAATAGTTGAGCGCATGCCCGGCGTTGAAGCGCATGCCCAGCCCGCGGATCGCCTCGCCGGCGGCGCGAATCTTGGCGAGTTCGGCGAGCACGGCCGGTGCCTCGGCGTCGCGGCCGCGCGCGTGGAAAGCGTGCGCATACGGCCCGGTGTGGATTTCGCAGACGCTGGCGCCGATGCGGGCTGCCGCTTCGATCTGCGGGATCTCGGCATCGATGAAGACGCTGGTCACGATGCCGGCATCGGCCAGACGACTGATCACGTCCTTGAGGCGAGCTTCCTGCGCCAGTACGTCGAGACCGCCTTCGGTGGTCACCTCGTGCCGACCTTCCGGCACCAGCATCGCCATTTCCGGCTTGAGGGCACAGGCAATGCCGACCATTTCGTCGGTCGCCGCCATCTCGAGATTGAGCTTGACCTGGGTCAGCTCGCGCAGGCGCCGCACGTCGGCATCCTGGATGTGGCGGCGGTCTTCGCGCAGATGCACGGTGATGCCGTCAGCACCGCCCAGATGCGCCTCGACGGCGCCCCAGACAGGATCGGGTTCGTAGGTCATGCGCGCCTGGCGCAGGGTGGCAATGTGGTCGATATTGACGCCAAGCTCGATCATAATTCCTGCAACTCCTTGAATATCTTGCGTGTTTCCAGTTCGACACCAGCCAGGTAATAGGCCATCAGGGTGCGCATCAGGGCCTTGGCCTCGCTGCGCGAACGCGGATCGGAAAAATCCTCGGCCGCCAGGTCGAGCAGGGTCTGCCCGCTGACAGTCTGGGCGGCCGCTTCGGCATGCTCGACGCGTACCGGCCCCTGCTCCATGCGGTAAGTGTAAATGCCTTCCGGCACGATGTGCTGACCCGAGCTGTCGTGCTCCAGGGTCAGGCCGTAGCCGAGTTCCTGCAGCAGCGCCTTTTCGAAGCTGCGCAGATCAGCCTCGCGCCCCTTGCCGGCGGGATCGGCCGCAAGCCGGGCGAGCATGTCCGCGTAGCGTTCGAACAGGTGCTCATGCGCATCCTCGCGCGGCAGCAGGTGCATCAGCAATTCATTGAGGTAATAGCCGCAGAACAGGGCTTCGCCGGAGAGCAGCGGCAGACCGCCTTGCCATTCGGCTTTCATCAGGGTCAGCACTTCGCCCTTGCCGGCCCAGCCCACCTCGATCGGCTGGAAGGCCATCAGCAGGCCGCGGATCGCGGCGCGCGGCCTGCGCGCGCCGCGCGCCAGCAAAGACATGCGGCCGAAATCGCGGGAAAAGACTTCAACGATGAGACTGGTTTCCCGGAACGGGATGGTGTGCAAAACGAAAGCCGGCTGGGCGTCGACCTTGCTGCGCGGGTTCATTCGTAACCGAGACTCTTCAGCAGGCGTTCGTCATCGTTCCAGCCGGATTTGACCTTGACCCAGATCTCCAGATAGACCTTGCCGCCAAACAGGCGCTCCATGTCCTGGCGGGCTTCGCTGGCGATGCGCTTGAGCGAGTCGCCGCCCTTGCCGATGACGATGGCCTTGTGCCCCTCGCGGTCGACGACGATGGCAGCAAAGATGCGGCGCAGGTTGCCTTCCATCTCGTATTTTTCGATTTCAACTGCGGTCGCATAAGGCAACTCGTCGCCGAGCAGACGGAAGACCTTTTCGCGGATGTATTCCGAAGCAAGGAAACGTTCGCTCTTGTCGGTCAGGTCGTCTTCCGGGAACATCAGGCCTTCGTTCGGCAGATACTTGCGCGCGGCCGCCAGCAAGTCTTCGGTCTGGCGCCCTTTGGCGGCACTGATCGGCACCACGGCAGCAAAATCGTAAGCAGCCGAGGCTTCGGCGACGAACGGGAATAGCGCCATCCGGTCCTTGATCTGGTCGGTCTTGTTGATGACCAGAATGACCGGCCTATCCTTCGGCAGCAGCTTGATGACCGCCTTGTCCTTGGCATCGAAATGCCCGGCTTCGATGACAAAGAGCACCAGATCGACGTCGGCCAGGGTCTGCGTAACGCCACGGTTCATCGTGCGGTTCAGGGCATTCGAGAACTTGGTCTGAAAGCCCGGCGTATCGACGAAAACGAACTGCGAATCGTCGGTGGTGACGATGCCGGTAACGCGATGCCGAGTTGTCTGCGCCTTGCGCGAGACGATACTGATCTTTTCGCCGACCAGACGGTTGAGCAGGGTGGACTTGCCGACGTTGGGACGACCAACGATGGCGATATAACCGGAACGGTATGTTTTCATGCCTTGAGTGCTTTCAGTGCGTTATCGGCGGCAACCTGCTCAGCGATGCGGCGACTGCTGCCGTGACCGATGGTGCGCAAGGGCGGATTATCTATTTCACAGGCCACTTCGAAGCGCTGCTCATGGGCAGCGCCGGTGGTTTCCAGCATCTGGTAGCGCGGCAGCGGCTTTTTCTTGCCCTGCAACCATTCCTGCAGACGCGTCTTGGCATCCTTCTGCGCTTGCCCCGGCCGTAGTTCATCGAACAAGGGCAGATAGAGGCGCGCAATCACCGCCTGCACCGCCACGAAGCCGGCATCGAGATAAATCGCGCCGAACAAGGCTTCCAGGGCATCGGCCAGGATGGAAGGACGCTGGCTGCCGCCGCTTTTCAGTTCGCCCTCGCCGAGCCGCAGACAATCGCCGACCCCGAGTTCGAGCGCCAGGCGATGCAAGGTGTCCTGGCGCACGAGATTGGCCCGCAGACGCGACAGGTCGCCCTCGGGCAAATCGGCAAAGCGCTTGTAGAGCGCGGAGGCAACAACGAAATTGAGCGCGCCATCACCGAGAAACTCGAGGCGCTCATTGTTCGGCGAACCAAAGCTGCGATGCGTCAACGCTGTCTTGAGCAGCGCGGCGTCGGCAAAGTTGTGACCAAGTTTTTGGGCAAGAGCCTGTGCACTCATCCCCGATTACTCAGCGGTCGACCCTTTGTATTCAATCAAAAGGCTGACATTCCAGAACAGGTGAATACGTTTTTCATAGGCAAATTCGATGACGATCTTGCCAGCATCCTTGGAGACATCAAGTTGATTACCCTTGAAGTCGAGATAATCGATTTCAGCAAAACGGTCAAAAGAAGCACGCACATCAGCCACAGTCGAGTCAGGCCCCATTTTGGCAACAACGGCCTTGCTGTCCTTCAGAATCTTGACGTATTCAATGACGGTCGGCGTCACTTTCATACCTAGAACAAGCACCAGCACCAGCACAACGCTCCAGAAAATCAGCCCGGAAAGGGCTACACCACGTTGATATTTCATTTTCAGTCCCTTATCTGAACGAGCCGATCCGGCTCAGATCGCTGAGATTCAACCAGATGAAGAAAGCCTTGCCGACGATATTCTCTTCCGGCACAAAACCCCAGGCCCGACTATCCCGGCTGTTGTCGCGATTATCGCCCATCATGAAGTAATGGCCGGCCGGCACCTTGCAAATTACGCCAGCGGCATTGTAAGTGCAATTTTCACGCTGCGGAAAACGTGCCGCATCGGCAATGAAAGCCGGCGCATCGGCATCGTTAAGCACACGATGTTCAACACCACCCATATTGGCTTGATATTGCTCGGAGAAGTACATTCGGTCGCGATGTTCGAAATCCTCGATTTTTTTCATGTCGACCGCCAGGCCATTGATCGTCAGGCGCTTGTTCTGGTAAGCCACGGTATCACCGGGCACACCAACCACACGCTTGATGTAGTCGAGCGAGGGATCTTCCGGATAACGAAAGACCATGACGTCGCCGCGCTGCGGATCGTTGATGCTGATGATCTTCTTGTTGATCACCGGCAGCCTGATGCCGTAGGCGAACTTGTTGACCAGAATGTAATCGCCGACCAGCAAAGTCGGAATCATCGAACCGGACGGAATCTTGAACGGCTCGAAGAGGAAGGAACGGAGCACGAATACGAGCAGGATGACCGGGAAGAAACCGGCGCCCCACTCCACCCAGAGCGGCTCCGGCGCATTTTTTGCACGCAATTTCCGGAATTTCAGCACGTCGACCGCATAGAGCGCACCGGTGACGAGGAGCAGAATGAAAAGGATCAGGGGAAAGTTCATCGTTCGGTTTCTTAGTTATCGACGCGCAACACGGCCAGGAAGGCTTCCTGCGGGATTTCCACACTACCAACCTGCTTCATGCGCTTTTTGCCGGCCTTCTGCTTTTCCAGCAGCTTCTTCTTGCGGCTGATGTCGCCGCCATAACACTTGGCCAGCACGTCCTTGCGCATCGCCTTGACGTTTTCGCGCGAAATGATGTGTGAACCGATGGCAGCCTGGATCGCCACGTCGTACATCTGACGGGGAATCAGTTCGCGCATCTTGCTTGCCAGCTCGCGGCCGCGATACTGGGCGTTGGAGCGGTGCACGATCAGCGACAGGGCATCAACCTTTTCGCTATTGATCAGGATATCGAGCTTGACCACATCGGCCGGGCGATACTCCTTGAAGTCGTAATCGAGCGAGGCGTAACCCTTGGAGCAGGACTTCAGCTTGTCGAAGAAATCCATGACCACTTCGGCCATCGGCATTTCATAAACCAGCTTCACCTGACGACCGTGGTAATGCATGTCGACCTGATTGCCGCGCTTCTGGTTGCACAGCGTGATGACGTTGCCGAGGTAATCCTGCGGCACGAAAATCGTGGCCGTGATAATCGGCTCGCGCACTTCCTCGATCTTGCTGACATCGGGCAACTTGGCCGGGTTTTCGATCTGGATGACACTGCCGTCGCGGTTGACGACTTCATAAACCACGGTCGGTGCGGTCGTGATCAGATCCTGGTCAAACTCGCGCTCCAGACGCTCCTGCACGATTTCCATGTGCAGCAAACCAAGGAAGCCGCAGCGGAAGCCGAAGCCAAGCGCCTGCGAAACTTCCGGCTCGTATTGCAGCGACGCATCGTTGAGCTTCAGTTTTTCCAGCGATTCGCGTAGCGAGTCGTATTGATTGGACTCGACCGGATACAGACCGGCAAACACCTGCGGCTTGATTTCCTTGAAGCCGGGCAACGGTGCTGCCGCCTTGCGATCCATGGTGGTGATCGTGTCACCAACCTTGGCTGCTTTCAGCTCCTTGATGCCGGAGATGACAAAGCCTACCTCGCCGGCGCGCAACTCGCTGCGCGACACCGACTTCGGCGAAAACACACCAACCTGCTCGCACAACTGCTGCGCACCGGTCGCCATGAAAAACAGCTTGTCCTTCGGACGCATCACGCCATCGACGACGCGCACCAGCATGACCACGCCCACGTAGTTGTCGAACCAGGAGTCGATGATCAGGGCCTTGAGCGGTGCGCTTGCATCGCCCTTCGGCGCCGGAATGCGGGCCACTACGGCTTCGAGGATATCCTCGACACCGAGACCGGTCTTCGCCGAAGCGAGCACGGCGTCGGTCGCATCGATACCGATCACGTCCTCGATTTCCTGGCGGGCATTGTCCGGATCAGCCGACGGCAGGTCGATCTTGTTGAGCACCGGCACGACCTCGACATCAAGATCGAGCGCCGTGTAGCAATTGGCCACGGTCTGTGCCTCGACGCCTTGCGAAGCGTCAACCACCAGCAGCGCACCTTCACAGGCCGACAGCGAACGCGAAACCTCGTAGGAGAAGTCGACGTGTCCCGGCGTATCGATCAGGTTCAGGTTATAGACCTTGCCATCGCGCGCCTTGTAGCTCAGCGAGGCAGTCTGCGCCTTGATGGTGATGCCGCGCTCGCGCTCGATATCCATCGAGTCGAGAACCTGGGCTTCCATTTCACGGTCGGAAAGGCCACCACAAAGATGGATGATGCGATCAGCCAGCGTCGACTTGCCGTGGTCGATGTGGGCGATGATGGAGAAATTACGGATGTGATCCATTGATGCTAGTAAAAAAGGGCGCTTTTCCGGCGCCCTTCCCTGTTCAGAAGACCCTGTATTTTAGCGGATTCCAGCCAAATATTCACGAGTTTTGGCCTCATCCAGGAAGTAATGACAAAGCTCGGTATCGGCATGCAGCAAAACCGGCACCAGTTCATCGTACCTGGCCTCAAGCAGCGGATCGGCATCGACATCGACCACCTTGAGAACGGCGCCGAACTCGGCCAGCAAGGGCGCGAGCGCCACCTCCATATCGTGACAGAGATGGCAATAGCTGCGACTAATCAGGGTTAGCTCAACAGACACTCACAAACCCTTGATGGTGACAAAGGTCTGAATCTCGCCACGCCGGATCAGCAAGGTCACATTGCTGCCCTTGTCGAACTGGGCAAGCAGCTTGTTGAATTGGTCCACCGACCTCACCTCGGTGGTCGCCCCTTTGCTGATCACGGCAACAATGACATCACCGGGACGCAACTCGCCCCGCCCGCCAGAACCGCGCACATCCTCGATCAGCAGACCGGAATTCAGCCTGAGATCACGCTTTTGCTCGACGGACAACTCGGAGACCACCAGACCAAGGCGATTAGCCGCCGGCTCGGCCGGCTTGGCATTGCGCAACGGCCGCCCATTCGCCTGCCTGTCATCAACAATCTCGCCGACCGTGACCGACACTTCGCGCAGCGCACCCTTGCGCCAGATCTGCACAACAGAACGGGTACCGGGTCGGGTCGCGGCAACCAGGCGCGGCAAGTCAGCCGAATTGCCGACATTCTTTCCATCAAACCTGAGAATGACATCACCGGGCTCCAGGCCCGACTTTTCCGCCGGCCCACCCTTCTCCACCGCATTAACCAAGGCGCCAACCGGCTTACTCAAGCCGAGCGAATCGGCCAACTCTTTGCTGACTTCCTGGATGACCACACCAAGGCGGCCGCGGCTGACCTTGCCTGATGCGCGCAACTGCTGTTGGACATCCATCGCCACATCGATCGGAATGGCAAACGAGACACCCATATAGCCGCCGCTGCGGCTGTATATCTGCGAGTTGATGCCGACCACTTCGCCACGCATGTTAAACAGCGGCCCACCCGAATTGCCAGGATTGATCGCCACATCGGTCTGGATGAAAGGCACGTAGTTTTCCTGGGGCAGCGAGCGCCCCTTGGCGGAAACAATGCCCGCCGTCACGGAATTGTCAAAACCGAATGGTGATCCGATCGCAACCACCCATTCTCCGACCTTCAATTGCGCCGGATCGGCCAGTTTGACCACCGGCAAATTACCAGCCTCGATCTTGATCAGCGCAACATCGGTCCGCTTGTCGGCCCCGACAATCTTTGCCTTGAATTCACGCTTGTCGGTCAGACGCACCGTCACTTCGTCAGCCCCGTCGACCACATGGGCATTGGTCAGAACATAGCCATCCGGGCTGATCAGGAAGCCGGAACCCAGCGACTTGTTCTCGAATTCGCGCGGCGCACCACCACCGGGATGCCGGGGAATGAAACGCTTGAAAAACTCGAAGGCCGGATCATTCTCGTCAAACGGAAAAGGCGTGCCTGCAGCACTGCGCTGCACCTGCGTCGTACTGATATTGACCACAGCCGGACCCTGCTTTTCAGCCAGCTCGGTAAAATCTGGCAAGCCGCGTGTCTGGGCAAAAGCAGTGGTACATGCAAAGCAAAGGGAGAAAACAGCCAGCCAGCGTTTCATGAGCGCTTGCCTCCTGATCGACTAGGAACGGGAAATGATGTGCGGTCGCCCGGCGGGATCGGCATTGATTTCGCGCGAGCGGTACCGAACATAAGCCAGCGAAACAAGCATGCCAAGCGCAGCCCCCGACATGGCACCAGCATCACCGGCCACCTGCATACCAAGCACTGCACCCAAAATAATCGCCAACAAGGGAATGCCGTAAGCCAGGTTGGCCGTACGCCTGACGCTACCTGCCGCCACGGCGATGGTCACGCTATCGCCAACGGCTGCACCAAGCGAATTCTCGGCGCGATAAGTCTTCGGCGAACTGCAGAACATCTGCGTCAGATGCTGCCCGCCACAACCACCCTCTTCGTGACAGCGCCCGCAGCCACCTTGGGCGACCTCGACAATGGCATCCGCGCCATCCAGTGCACGCACAACGGCACGAATGGTTGCCGGCTCTTCAACCACGCTCACCACCGTCGATCCGGCGCAATGTCGAGCAAGGGACGCAGCTTGCCGGCAACCGCTTCGCGGGCGCGGAAAATGCGGGAACGTACGGTACCAATCGGGCAATCCATGATGCCGGCAATCTCCTCGTAGGACATGCCTTCGATTTCACGCAGCATGATGGCGGTACGCAACTCTTCGGGCAGCGCATCCATCGCCGCATTGACCGTTTGTCCGATCTGCTTGGAGAGCAGCAAGCTTTCCGGCGTATTGATATCGCGCAATTGACTGGCATCCTCGAAGTTTTCAGCTTCTTCGGAGTCGAACTCGGTCGAGGTTGGCGCCCGCCGACCCTGCGAAACCAGGTAGTTTTTGGCGGTATTGATGCCGATCCGGTAGAGCCAGGTGTAAAAGGCACTATCGCCACGGAAGGACGGCAAAGCACGGTAGGCCTTGATGAATGCTTCCTGGGAGACATCCTCGACCTCTGCCTGGTCGCGAATGAAACGCGACAGCAAACGTCCCAGCTTGCGCTGGTATTTGCTCACCAACTGGTCGAAGGCGCGCTGATCTCCGCCTTGCGCCCGCTCGACCAGCACCTGGTCGACTTCGCGCTCACTCATGGATTGTGGGTTCCCTGGGGATATTCATTGGTCTGTTTGTGGGCCGCAGTATAACGCAGCCCATTTCGGGCAGAGGATAGGTAATTATCCTTAATTGTGACACTCTGTAACGGGATGAATCGTTTTTCACATGCTATATTTCGAGCAAAACAATTACCCTTCAAGAGAACAGCCGTGCAGAATTTTGATGTCCTGATTATTGGCAGCGGTCTGGCCGGCCAATCCGCCGCCCTTCGCCTGGCCAAGCATTGCCGGGTTGGACTAATCAGCAAACGCAACCTCGAAGACTCGGCGTCTGGCTGGGCCCAGGGCGGCATCGCTGCGGTTCTCGACAGCAAGGACTCCATTGAAGCCCACATCCAGGACACACTGGTTGCCGGCGCCTGGCTCAACGATGAGCCCGCCACCCGTTTCGTCGTCGAAAACGGCCGCCACGCCATCGAATGGCTGATCGAGCAAGGCGTCCCCTTCACCAAGGATGAAGCGGGTTACCACCTGACCCGCGAAGGCGGCCACAGCGCCCGCCGCGTCATTCACGTCGCCGACGCGACCGGCCTGGCCGTGCAGGACACGCTGACCAAGCAAGTCCGCGCCACCCCGAACATCACCGTTCTCGAACACCATATCGCAATCGACCTGATCACCGGCGACAAGCTGGGCACCGGCGAAAATCGCTGCTTCGGCGCCTACGTCCTGAACAGCCGCAGCGGCGAGGTCATTACCGTCAGCGCAGCGAATACGCTGATTGCCACCGGCGGCGCCGGCAAGGTCTATCTCTACACGACCAATCCCGACACCTCGACCGGCGACGGCATCGCCATGGCCTACCGCGCCGGCTGCCGCGTTTCGAACATGGAATTCATCCAGTTCCATCCGACCTGCCTGTACCACCCGCAGGCCAAGTCCTTCCTGATTTCCGAAGCGGTACGCGGCGAAGGCGGCCTGCTCCGCCTGCCCGACGGCACACGCTTCATGCTCGAGCATGACGAAAGGGCCGAACTCGCCCCGCGCGACATCGTCGCCCGTGCCATCGATTTCGAAATGAAAAAACGCGGCATCGACTGCGTCTATCTCGACATCTCGCACAAAGGCGAGGATTTCATCCGCGAGCACTTCCCGAATATCCATGCGCGTTGCCTGGAACTCGGCATCGATATCGCCTGCGACCCGATTCCCGTCGTCCCGGCCGCCCACTACACCTGTGGCGGCATCGTCAGCGACCTCAAGGGCCGCACCGACGTGGCCGGACTGTACGTTGCCGGCGAAGCCTCATGCACCGGCCTGCACGGCGCCAATCGTCTGGCTTCGAACTCGCTGCTCGAATGCCTGATTTTTTCCGAGGCAGCGGTCAACGACATTCTCGCCAGCAAAACCGGAAAACAACCGGCGCTGCCGCGCTGGGACGAAAGCCGCGTCACCGACGCCGACGAGGAAGTCGTCATCTCGCACAACTGGGACGAACTGCGCCGCTTCATGTGGGACTACGTCGGCATCGTGCGCACCACCAAGCGCCTGAAACGCGCCAAGCACCGGATCGGCCTGCTGATGCGAGAAATCGACGAGTTCTACGCCAATTTCCGGGTCAGCCACGACCTGATCGAGCTGCGCAACCTGGTATTCACGGCCGATCTGATTGTCCGCTGCGCCATGCAGCGCAAGGAAAGCCGCGGCCTGCACTACTCCCGCGACTATCCGGAAATGCTGCCCAAGGCAAAAAACACCGTGCTCAAGCGGCGTCGTCCGCGCCGCTGAAATCCGCCCGCCAGCGCAGGAACACCCTGAGCCGGCGGAAATCTTCCCTTTTCAGGCTGTCGACCGTCAAGCACAGGATGCAGACGCGCCCGGCCACACTCCGCAGGCGCAATACGGTCAACCAGGGATGCACCGTTGCGCCGGGAAGGAGTTGCGCAGCCGCGAACTCGCCATCGCCGCTCGGCAGGGAAATCACCCCGTTCGCCTCAAGACGGATCGCCGGACAACAGGGTTGGCGATAGCGCCACAGCCAGGCAAGCAGCACGGCTGCCAGCAGGGAAATTGCCGCAAAAATAGCGGTCGACCGCTGAAAAAGGAATAAAACCAGGATGGTCAGCAAAACCAGAAAAACAAAAGCGCCGACCAGAAAACGCGAACGGTGCAGTCCGATGGTGATCGGAAACTGCACCGCTCTATCCCAAACGCTAAATCAGATGCGCTTGAAAACCAGCGAACCGTTGGTTCCGCCGAAGCCGAAGTTGTTCTTCAGCGCGACATCAATCTGCATCGGGCGTGCCGCGTTGGCACAGTAATCCAGGTCACACTCCGGATCCTGATTGAAGATGTTGATGGTCGGCGGCGAAATCTGGTTGTGGATGGCGAGCACCGTAAACAGCGACTCGATCCCCCCCGCACCGCCCAGCAGATGGCCGGTCATCGACTTCGTCGAATTGACCACCAGCTTGTAGGCCGCTTCACCAAAGGCCTGCTTGACCGCCTCGGTTTCGTTCTTGTCACCGAGCGGCGTAGACGTACCGTGCGCATTCAGATACTGGACATCGCCCGGGGCGACACCGGCATTCTTGAGCGCATTGAGCATCGAACGACGCGGACCGTCGGTATTCGGCGCGGTGATGTGATAAGCATCGCCACTCATGCCATAACCAGCCAGTTCGGCGTAGATCTTGGCGCCACGGGCCTTGGCATGCTCGTACTCTTCGAGAACCATGACCCCGGCACCCTCGCCCAGCACGAAACCGTCACGATCCTTGTCCCACGGACGACTGGCCGTGGTCGGATCATCGTTGCGGGTAGACAGCGCGCGTGCCGCACAGAAACCGCCCATGCCTAGCGGCGAAACGGTCGATTCGGCACCACCGGCAACCATCACGTCGGCATCACCGTACTCGATGATACGGGCAGCATCACCGATCGAGTGCGTACCCGTCGTGCAGGCGGAAACCAGGGCGATATTCGGGCCCTTGAAACCAAACTGGATCGACAGGTTGCCGGAAATCATGTTGATGATCGAACCGGGAACGAAGAACGGCGAAACCTTGCGAATGCCGCCGGCGGCGTATTCGACCTGGGTTGCCTCGATCAGCGGCAGACCGCCGATACCGGAACCGATGGCGACACCGACACGCTCGAGGTCGACCACATTTTCCTTGTCCAGACCGGCGTCACGCACGGCCTGAATGCCAGCCGCCAGGCCGAAATGGATAAAGTCATCCATGCGCCGGGCGTCTTTGGCCGAAATATAATTAGTGATGTCAAAGTTCTTTACTTCGCCGGCAATCTGGACCGGGAAGGTAGACGTATCGAACTTGGTGACGTGGGCGATGCCGGAGCGGCCAGCCAGAATATTCTGCCAGGCTTCTTCGACGGTATTTCCGACCGGGCTAACGATGCCCAGACCGGTGATTACGACTCTGCGACGTGCCAAGGTGCACTCCGAAAGCAAAAGTAGCAAGGCCGGCCATGGGGGCCGGCCTTGCCTGGGTCAACGAGAATTGAATTACTTCTTGTTGGCGAGGATGAAATCGACAGCCTGTTGAACCGTCGTGATCTTTTCAGCTTGGTCGTCAGGGATTTCGGTCTCGAATTCCTCTTCCAGAGCCATGACCAGCTCAACGGTGTCCAGGGAATCAGCGCCCAAATCGTCCACAAAGGAGGACTCGTTCTTGATGTCCGCTTCGTTCACGCCCAGTTGCTCGGCGACGATCTTCTTGACGCGCTCTACGATGTTATCCATTAGAAAAACTCCTTCCCCTCAGGGGTACGAAAAAAAACAGGTGAATTTTACCAAAAGCCGGAGCTTCGGGAAATCAATCCATGAACATGCCGCCATTCACATGCACGGTTGTGCCGGTGACATAAGCCGCAGTCGGGGATACGAGAAAACCGACAGCACCGGCGATATCTTCCGGTGTTCCGGCACGGCCGAGCGGAATGGAAGCAAGCATGGCTTGTTTCTGCTCCTCGGTCAGCGCGTGCGTCATGTCAGTGGCGATAAAGCCCGGTGCAACACAGTTGACCGTAATATTGCGGCTGCCCAGCTCGCGGGCCAGCGAACGGGTCATCCCCGCCACGCCTGCCTTGGCAGCACAGTAGTTGGCCTGACCGGCATTGCCGGAATAACCAACCACCGAAGTGATATTGACGATACGACCGAAACGCGCCTTCATCATGCCGCGCATGACAGCGCGCGACAGACGGAACACCGCTTTCAGATTGGTATCGATCACGGCATCCCACTCGTCGTCACCCATGCGCATGGCAAGGTTGTCGCGGGTAATGCCGGCGTTATTCACGAGGACCGTAATGGCACCAAACTCCTTGGCCACATCGGCAAGCACCGTGTCGGTCTGGGCGACGTTGCAGACGTCCAGCGCCACACCCTTGCCCTTGATGCCGGCCTCGGCGAGATAGGCGGAAATCTTGCCCGCACCGTCTTCGCTGGTTGCCGTACCGATGACCGTTGCGCCCAACTTACCCAGCTCAAGGGCAATCGCACGACCAATGCCGCGCGTCGCACCGGAAACCAGAGCAATCTTGTCGTTCAGCATGACTTACTCCAGACCGAGATTGGCTTCGATGGCTGCGGCATCAGCCAGCGCCACGCCGACAACACCATCGGCACAGCGCTTGGTCAGACCGGCCAGAACCTTGCCAGGACCACACTCGGCAACAGTCGTCACACCCAGTGCCGCCATCGCTTGAATGGTCTCAACCCAGCGCACCGGATTGTAGGCCTGACGAATCAGCGCATCCTTGATGCGAGCCGGATCGTTCTCGATGGCAACATCGACATTGTTGATGACCGGAATCTGCGGCGCATTCAAAACCAATTCGGCAAGACGCGCCGCCAGCTTGTCAGCAGCCGGACGAATCAGGGAAGAATGGAACGGCGCCGAAACCGGCAGCGCCTTGGCCATCTTGGCACCGCGCGCCTTGCAGGCCTCCATGGCACGCTCGACGGCAGCCTTGTGGCCAGCGATCACCGTTTGACCATTGGCATTGAAGTTGACCGGCTCGACCACTTCGCCCTGCGCCGCTTCGGCACATGCAGCAGCAATGCCGGCGTTGTCCAGACCAAGCACGGCAGCCATCGCACCGGTACCGACCGGTACGGCTTCCTGCATGGCGGCGGCGCGCAAACGAACCAGCGGCACGGCATCCTTGAATTCGATGACACCGGCGGCGACCAGCGCCGAATACTCGCCAAGACTATGCCCAGCCAGCACGACCGGCTTGCGCCCGCCCTTTTCCAGCCACAGCCGCCAGGCAGCAATGCCAGCGGTCAACATCACCGGCTGGGTATTTACCGTTTGCGTCAACACTTCTGCCGGACCTTCGGCAACCATCGCCCACAGGTCATCACCCAAGGCAGCCGAAGCCTCATCGAAAGTGGCACGCACCACGGCGGCGTCGCCATAGGCGGCCATCATGCCAACGCTCTGCGAGCCCTGGCCAGGAAATACGAAAGCAAAAGACATTCTGCGGTCTCCTCTATCAGAATTCGAGCAGGGCTGCGCCCCAGGTAAAGCCGCCGCCAACCCCCTCGAGCAGGACTTTCTGGCCGCGCTGGATACGACCATCGCGCACCGCCTCGTCGAGCGCCAAGGGCACCGAAGCAGCCGAGGTATTACCGTGACGATCCACCGTGACGATGACCTTCTCGCGATCAATACCCAATTTCTTGCCGGTTGCCTCGATGATGCGAATATTTGCCTGGTGCGGGATCAGCCAGTCGACATCAGCCGTTTGAATACCGGCATCGCGACAAACTTCCTCGGCGATCTCGGCCAGCACGCGCACCGCGAACTTGAAAACAGCCTGACCATCCATGCGCAGGAATGGATCACCTGTCACCTGACCGCCACAAATCTGACCGGGCACATTCAGGATGCCACTCTGGCTACCATCGGCATGCATCGCCGTCGCCAGAATGCCCGGCTTCTCGGACGCTTCCAGCACGACTGCACCGGCACCATCGCCAAACAGCACACAGGTGCCGCGATCCTGCCAGTCGAGAATCCGCGAAAAGACTTCGGCACCGATCACCAGGGCTTTTTTGTGGCTACCGGAGCGAATGAACTTCTCGGCGATCCCGAGTGCATAGGTGAAACCGGCACAGACCGCCTGGACATCGAATGCCGTGGCACCCTTGTTGCCCAGCCGTCCCTGGATCAAACAGGCCGTGCTCGGAAAGATGAAATCAGGCGTCGAGGTAGCAACAATGATCAGATCGAGATCGCTTGCAGCAACACCAGCCATCTCGAGTGCACGCTGCGCCGCAACCAGTCCAAGCTCACTGGAAGTGGTGCCCGGTTCGGCAAGATAGCGACTGCGAATGCCGGTACGCGTGACGATCCACTCATCGTTGGTATCGATGCCGCGCGTCGCCAGGTCATTGTTGCTAACGGGATTACCAGGCAGACAACTACCGGTACCAATCAGACGTGCAAACATTCAGACAGTCTCCCCGGCACCCGCGGGCACCGTTGTAGTCATTTCAGCGATCCGCCCGGCAATACGCTCAACCACCTGGTTCTTGGCGGCCTCGTAGGCACGCCCGATCGCGTTGCCAAAAGCCAATTCGTCGGCGGACCCATGGCTTTTCACGGAAATGCCTTTCAAGCCGAGCAAAATCGCACCGTTATATCGACGATGATCAAAGCGCCGCTTGAAATTATTAAGGACAGAGATCGCGATCAGGGCTGCCAGTTTGGTCAGCCAGTTGCGCTTGAACTCGCTGCGCAGTGACGAACCCAGCATCTGGGCCAGCCCCTCCGAGGTTTTCAGCGCAACGTTGCCGACAAAGCCGTCACAAACGACCACATCGGCATCGCCCTTGTAGATGCCGTCACCTTCAACATTGCCGATGAAGTTGAGACCGGAATTGCGCAGCAACTCGGCAGCCGCCTTGACGACCTCGTTACCCTTGATCTCTTCTTCGCCAATATTGAGCAAGCCAACAGTCGGGCGATCCTTGTGCTCCATAGCCGCGACCAGCATGGCCCCCATGATGCCGAACTGCAGCAGATGCTCGGGACCGCAATCGACATTGGCCCCCAGATCAAGCATGTGGGTATGCCCATTGATGGTGGGCAGCGGCGCACAGATGGCCGGGCGATCAATCCCGGGCAGCATTTTCAGCACGAACCGCGAGATCGCCATCAACGCACCGGTATTGCCGGCCGAGACACAGGCATCCGCCTCGCCAGTCTTGACGAGATTGATGGCGACACGCATGGACGAGTCTTTTTTGTTGCGCAGGGCGAGCGCCGGCGACTCATCCATCCCCACCACCTCAGAGGCGTGAACGATGCGGAGACGCGGATTATCGACCTGGGTAGCAAGCAAAGGGCGAAGAACGCTCTCCTGACCAACCAGGATGAGCTGCGCTGCCGAATGCTCCACCAGAAAACGGAGCGCCGCCGGAACCGTCACTGACGGACCGTGGTCTCCCCCCATGCAATCAATGGCGATGCGGGCTGTCATGGCAAAAGAAAAGGCAGGCGGTCCGAGACGAACCGCCTGCCTTTCAATGAACGATTACTCGCCCTTGGCCTTCAGGACCTTCTTGCCACGGTAGAAACCGTTCGGGGAGATGTGGTGACGCAGGTGCGTCTCACCGGTCGTCGGCTCGACAGCCAGCGGAGCAACGGTCAGGAAATCATGGGCGCGATGCATGCCACGCTTGGACGGGGATTTTTTGTTCTGTTGAACAGCCATGTTAATACTCCAAAAAAATCAGTTCGGCTTGCCTTTAAGCCCACCCAGAACAGCAAACGGATTGATCCGCTCACCAGAACCGGCTGCGCCAGGCAAACCACATTTTTCGTGCCGCGGCGCGACCGGCAGGGCCAGGAGGATTTCATCCTCCACCAATTCGGCCACGCTCAGTTCGCCTGCCACCGGCAGGAAATCACGGGTGTCGTCTTCGAGTTCGTCTTGCGACATGTCGGCACCCTCGGGAAGCAACTCCAGAAGACAATCGACATCAAGCTCGAAAGGAACCGCTTCCAGGCAACGCTGACACGCCAGCGGGAGCAACCCACCAACTTCCAGCTGCAGGAAATATTTTCCATGCTCACCCTTGGAACCTTGAAGTCGGAAGCTAACGCTTCCAGACACCTCTGCCAGCAGATCATGCAGGCGTTCCAAGTCCGCGACGGCCAGCTCTCCTTCGAGAACACGCCCATCCTTGGCGAACACAAAAGCGTCAGGAATCCTTTTCAATCTTGAACCGTTGCGACTTAAACGCAAGATGATATTATTTTTGGCTTTCCAAGTCAAAACAAAGTGCTGCTTCAAGAAGTCGGCGCAACACCTTGTTGTAACGAAACTTTCATGACCCAACCCATTATCCTCGCTTCAACCTCGCCGTATCGCCGCGAACTCCTCGCCCGCCTCGGCCTTTCTTTTACCGTTGCCAACCCGCAAACCGACGAAACGCCGCTCCCCGACGAATCGCCGGAAAGCCTCGCCCTGCGCCTCTCCGAAGCCAAGGCCCGCGCCGTGGCCAGCGAATTCCCGGACGCCCTGATCATCGGCAGCGACCAAGTCGCAACGGTCGACGGCAAAATATATGGCAAACCCGGCAACCACGAACGCGCCGTCGAGCAACTGCGCGCCCTCTCCGGCAAAACCGTCAATTTCTTCACCGGCCTCTGCCTCTACAACGCCCGCACCGGACAAGCCGAAGTACGCGGCATTCCGACCCTGGTCGGTTTCCGCCAGTTGAACGACAGCGAAATCGAAAATTACCTGCGCCGCGAACCCGCCTATAACTGTGCCGGCTCGGCCAAATCGGAAGGACTCGGTATCGCGCTGCTGAGCAGCATGCAAGGCGACGACCCGAATGCACTGGTCGGCCTGCCCCTGATCGCACTGTGCGACCTGTTGCGCAACCAGGGCATCAGCATTCTATAATGGCCGGCACCCTCTACCTGATCCCGGTTCCGCTCGGCCCGACCGCGCCGCAGGAGTCACTCCCGGCCAATGTCCTGACGGTCATTCACCCGCTGACGCACTTCGTCGTCGAGCAAGCAAAGACGGCCCGCGCCTTCCTGAAAGCCGCCGGCACAGCAAAACCCCTGCAGGAACTCTTGCTAGAGGAACTGAACGAACACACAAAGGATGCAGCTCTCGACCGCCTGCTTGAGCCGCTGCGCGCCGGCCACGACATCGGCCTGCTTTCCGAGGCAGGCTGCCCCGCCGTCGCCGACCCAGGTGCCAACCTTGTTGCGCTGGCACAAAAGGAAAACATCCGGGTCGTGCCACTGATCGGACCATCCTCTCTTCTGCTCGCCCTGATGGCTTCGGGACTGAACGGCCAGCGCTTCGCCTTCCAGGGTTACCTGCCGGCCAAGGAAGCCGATCGCAGCAAGACCCTGCGCGAACTCGAGGCCGAATCGCGCAAGCGCATGCAGACGCAGCTGTTCATCGAAACACCTTATCGCAACCGCGCCATGTTCGATGCCGTCCTGCAAACCTGCCAGCCGGCAACCCGCCTGACCGTCGCCACCGACCTGACCCTGCCCGGCGAATCGGTCATTACCAAAACAATTGCCCAGTGGAAAAAACAAACGCCGCCCGAAATCGAGCGGCGTCCGACCGTCTTTCTGCTACTGGCCTGAGGCTTACCGCAGGCGCGCCCCGAGCGCGCTTTCGGAAACACCCTTCCACAGGCCGTTGACCGCACCAGCCCCGAGACGCTTGGCAAAACGTTCGGCAATATTGTCCTTGACCGAATAATCAAGCACCTTCTCGGCCTGCACGACGTCGCGCGCCACCGAGTCGATGCTGCCAAAATCGTCGGCTAGGCCCATCTGCACGCTTTGCACACCTGTCCACATCAGACCAGAGAACATTTCCGGCGTTTCCTTCAGGCGCTTGCCACGGCCCGCCTTGACGACATCGATGAACTGCTGGTGAATGTCGTTAAGCAGCGTCTGGGCATGCGCCTTGTGGCGCTCGACCTGCGGCGAGAACGGATCAAGGAAGCCCTTGTTTTCACCGGCCGTCAGCAGGCGGCGCTCGACGCCAACCTTGTCCATGACACCATTGAAGCCGAAGCCATCCATCAGCACGCCGATCGAGCCGACAATGCTGGCCTTGTTCACGTAAATCTTGTCAGCCGCCACAGCCACGAAATAACCGCCGGAAGCGCACATATCCTCAACCACGGCATAAAGCGGTTTATCCGGATATTTGCCGCGCAGGCGACGGATTTCGTCGTTGATCATGCCGGCCTGAACCGGACTACCGCCCGGACTGTTGATGCGCAACACAACGGCAACCGCGTTCTTTTCCTCGAAGGCAGCATCGAGCGCGGCGATCAGATTTTCGGCATTGGCCTCGCCCTTGGCCTCGATGACGCCATTCAGCGTGACCATCGCGGTATGGCGCTGCTCATGCTCGGCGCCAGCCCCCCAATCGACCAACGCGAACAGAACGACCAGCAGATAGGCAAAACCGAGCGCCTTGAAGACAATGCCCCAGCGCCGCTTCGCCTTTTGCTCTTCGAGCGAGGCAAAGGCCAGCTTTTCCAGGGTTTTACGCTCCCAGGACGAATTCGTGTCGGGAGATTGGGGGTTATCCATGACTGTTTTCCAGTTCTAAATAAATCTGCCCCTGGATTTCGCGTACCGGCAGGGGCTTAAGCCCCTTTTTACCACAGCGTCCACCAAGGCACCTGCCCGTATCCGGAGCATAAAGCGCGCCATGAATCGAGCAAATCAAGTATAGCTTGGAATGATCGAAGAACTCGCCGGGCTGCCAGTCCAGTTGCGCCGGAACATGCGCACATTCGTTGAAATAGGCAAAAACCTGCCCATGATGGCGAATGACAAAAGCGTTAGCCGGCTGGCCGTAACGCTCGACCAAGAAACGAAATCCCCGGCCCGCCTCGACCACCTCGCTGCCAGCGCAAATCAGGCGTAGCGCTTCAGCCAATCGTCGAGCTCCCGAACACTGTGCAGACAGGCCCGCGGCTTATGCTCCAGCAAATGTTCGTGCGGATGCGCCCCGTACGTCACCGCCAGACTATCAACCCCGGCATTGCTGGCCATCAACAGATCGTGCGAAGTATCGCCGATCATCACGGTCGACTCGTTCGCCACGCCGAATTCCGCCGTCAGCTCTTCCAGCATTTGCGGATGCGGCTTCGAATGGCATTCATCGGCACAACGCGAGGCCTGGAACAAGGGGCGCAAACCGGAATGATCCAGTGCCCGCTCCAGCCCGAGACGACTCTTGCCGGTCGCCACCGTCAGGATATGCCCGGCCGCCTGAAGGCGAGCCAGCATTTCAGGAACACCGGGAAACAGCGTCAGCTGATTATCCCCCGACAGGTAATGAAAACGGTAGCGCTCGACCATCTCCTGGTAGCGCTCGGGCTGCAATTCAGGCACCGCATGCCGCAAGGCATCGGTCAACCCCAGCCCGATCACGTGCCGGGCACGCTCGTCGCTCGGCTCAGGCAAACCGAGATCACGGCTCGATGCCTTGATGGCGCTGACGATGGCACCCGCCGAATCGAGCAGCGTGCCATCCCAGTCAAAAACGATCAGTTGATACTTCATGTTGCTCAGAGTTCTTTCCCGAGAATTTGTTGCAGGTTTTCGGCGGTGAATTCGCGTGTTTTTTTCGCGTCGACCGCTGCGATATAGTCACCGATACTGCCCGGCAAGGGCGCCACGCACTCCAGCGGCGCCGCCGTCAGCGGATGCCGGAAGGCCATGCGCCAAGCGTGCAGCGCCATGCGCTTCAGCCCCTCGCGCTTGAGATTCTTGTTGAGGGCGAATTCCCCGTACTTCTCGTCGCCGAGAATCGGGAAACCGAGATGCGCGAGATGCACCCGGATCTGGTGCGTGCGCCCAGTCTTCAATTGCGCCTCGAGCAGACTCATCTCCGGCCAGCGCGCCAGCAGACGAAAAACCGTGTGCGACGCCTTGCCGTCATCGCGCACCATGACGCGCCTCTCACCACCTTCGGTCAGATACTTGTACAGCGGCAGCTTGACGTGCTGCGTGTTGTTCATCCAGCGCCCCTTGACCAGCACGAGGTAACGCTTGTCAGCACCGGCCCCGTGCTCGCGGAACATGTCGTGCAGCGCGGTCAGCGCCAGACGCTTCTTGCCAACCAGCAGAATGCCCGAAGTTTCGCGATCGAGGCGGTGCGCCAGCTCAAGGAACTTGGCCAGGGGCCGCTGCCGGCGCAAGGCCTCGATCACACCGAAGCTGACACCGCTGCCGCCGTGCACCGCAATGCCTTCCGGCTTGTCGATGACGAGCAGCGCCTCATCTTCATAGATGATCGGCAAATCGACGCGCTGCTTGGCCGCCTCATCGACCTCATTTTGCGGCCGCTCGGCAATGCGGATCGGCGGAATACGCAGATTGTCACCGGCACACAAACGATAAGTCGCATCGACTCGCCGGCTGTTCACGCGCACTTCACCACTGCGCAAAATGCGATAAAGGTGGCTCTTCGGAACCCCCTTGCAACGTCTGATCAAATAGTTGTCAAGACGCTGGCCCTCTTCTTCTTCGCCGATCACGACATGGGTGACCGAATTGTTACCAGCATCATTCATTTTCTAATATACTGCCCACGTTTTTCGTCTAGGTTTGCAAGAGATTCCGAACCGTCAGACCGTTCGCCACGCGCTAAATGCGCGACCGCCGCACGGCAGGCTCCGAAGTCTCACTTGCGCCACTTGCGCAAGCCTGACCAACGTAAAACGACTGGTTAAGTTCACTCACCAAAAGTAGTGATGTTAATGGATTAGCCCGCCTTAAGCACGCACGGATTGCCCGTTGCAGGAATTATCAGGTTGCGAATTTCAATAAAAAACACGCAGCCATTTGTTGATCAGCACATTCTTCGTCGCCTTTGCCATTTATTTACATGAAGCAATCCGCTAACTGAAACTGTCGCTGCCTGAACTGGCGCTTCCCTGTCGCGTGCTCCAAGCGCGCTGGAGCCCCAAAATAATGAAACGCATGCTTTTCAATGCGACACAGGCTGAAGAACTCCGTGTCGCCATTGTTGATGGTCAGAAACTGATTGACCTAGACATTGAATCAGCCGCCAAGGAACAACGTAAAAGCAACATTTACAAAGGGATCATTACCCGCATCGAACCCAGTCTCGAAGCCTGCTTCGTAGACTACGGCGCGGATCGACACGGCTTCCTGCCGTTCAAGGAAATCTCCCGTTCCTATTTTCAGCCCGGCGTCGAAGTTGGTCGTGCCAAGATCAATGAAGCCCTCAAGGAAGGTCAGGAACTGATCGTCCAGGTCGACAAGGACGAACGTGGCAACAAGGGCGCCGCCCTCACCACCTACGTATCCCTGGCCGGCCGTTACCTCGTGCTGATGCCGAACAATCCGCGCGGCGGTGGTGTTTCCCGTCGCGTCGACGGTGACGAGCGCGCCGAACTGCGCGACACCATGGATCAGCTCGAAGTGCCCAGCGGCATGAGCCTGATCGCCCGCACCGCAGCCATCGGCCGCCAGGCTGAAGAGCTGCAGTGGGACTTGAATTATCTGATGCAACTGTGGACCGCCATCGAAGGCGCCGCCAAGCAGCAGAGCGGCGCTTTCCTGATCTACCTCGAAGGCAGCCTGGTCATTCGCGCCATTCGCGACTACTTCCATTCGGAAATCGGTGAAATCCTCATCGACACCGATGAAGTATACGAACAGGCCCGCGCCTTCATGGGCACGGTGATGCCGGCCAACATCAATCGCGTCAAGCGTTACCGCGACGATGTGCCGCTCTTCTCGCGCTTCCAGATCGAACACCAGATCGAAACCGCCTTCGTCCGCCAAGTCAACCTGCCGTCCGGCGGCGCCATCGTCATCGACCACACCGAAGCACTGGTTGCAGTCGACGTGAACTCCGGTCGCGCCACCAAGGGTGCCGACATCGAAGAAACCGCGTTCAAGACCAATCTCGAAGCCGCTGAAGAACTGGCCCGCCAGCTCCGCCTGCGCGACCTGGGCGGCCTGATCGTGATCGACTTCATCGACATGGAAAACCAGAAGAACCAGCGCGAAGTCGAAAACCGCCTGCGCGATGCGCTGCGTTTCGACCGTGCCCGCGTCCAGATGGGCAAGATCAGCCGCTTCGGCCTGATGGAACTGTCGCGTCAGCGCCTGCGCCCGGCCCTCGCCGAAACCAGCTACATCTCCTGCCCGCGCTGTACCGGCACCGGCCACATCCGCTCCACCGAATCGGCTGCGCTGCACATCCTGCGCATCCTCGAAGAGGAAGCGATGAAGGAAAATACCGGCGCCGTGCATGTCCAGATGCCGGTCGATGTTGCCACCTTCCTGCTCAACGAGAAGCGCCCGGACATCCAGGCCATCGAATTGCGCCACAAGGTCACCATCCTGCTGATCCCGAACATCCACCTGGAAACGCCGGCGCATTCGATTACCCGCCTGCGCCACGACGACCTCAACAACGACGATGTGCGCGAACCGTCCTACAAGATGGTCGACGCCCCGATCGAGGAAGCCAGCAAGCCGGGCAACGGCAAGGACGAAGCTGCCAAGCCGCGCCAGGAAGCCATGATCAAGGGTATCTCGCCGGAACAGCCGGCGCCGATCATGCCGGAAAAGACGGTGGAAGCGCCGGCACCGGCAGCAGCGCAAGCTGAAGCCGGCCTGATCGCCAAGATCTTCTCCTGGTTCCGTAGCGAACCCAAGGTTGCCGAACCCGCACCGGTTGCCCAGCCGGCACCGAAAAAGCCGCGCGAAGGCCGCAATGACGGTCGTCGTGAACGCGGCGAAGGCCGTGATGGCCGCCGCAACGGGCGCAACAAGGGACGTGACGAAGAGCGCGGCAATCGCAACGAACGCGGCGAACGCAATTCGGAAAAAGCCCCGCGTGAGGAGTCGACCGCTACGCCGTCAGCCAACGCAGGCGAGCGTCAGGAACGTCGCCCGCGCGGCGAACGCAAGGAACGCCGCGATCGCCAGCAACCGGCAGAAACCAGCGTCGACAACAAGCTCAATGCCCCGGTCACTGTCGCTGAGACGGCCAACCTGAACCTGCCGGGCAATTCTGGCGAAACACCGGAAGCCGGCAACGGCGAAGAACAGGGCGCCCGTCGCCGTGGTCGTCGCGGTGGTCGCGGTCGCGGCGAGCGTCGCAATGAAGCCGAGAACAATGGCGCCAATGCTGCACCGGCCGAAACGCAGGACAAGGCTCCGGCAGTTGCCGAAAGCACAGAGCAGATCAGCCAGGAACCGGTTGTCGTCGTGATTCCGGCAGCGGAACCGGCGGCCGCCCAACCTGCCCCGGTCGCCGTTCAGGAAGCCGCACCCGCTGCTGTCGAACCGGTTGTCGTCACCGTCACCGAAGCAGCCGCTCCGGCAGCTGAAGTCGCAGTTTCGGCGGTTGAAGTCGCTGCACCTGCAGTTGAAGTCGCAGCGCCGGTGGAGACACCAGCAGCACCTGTTGAAGCCGCGCCGCAAGCTGAAATCGCTCCTCCTGCTGCAGAACCGGAAGCCGCGATTAGCGCCGTAACGGTCGACATCGTCGAACGCAAGGAAATCGTGGCACCGGCTGCTGCTCCGGTTGACCTGGAAAAGACTCTCTCCGAAAGCGGCCTGGTCCTCGTGCAAACCACGGCGGAACCGCTCATGGCCCAACCGGAAGCTCCGGTCAAGCTGGGTCGTCCGCGCAAGCAGAAGACGGCCGCAGAACAGGCTCAGGACGCACCGCTGGTCATGGTGGAAACGCAAAACTAAGCGTTTCAGCCTGACAAAAAAGGGGCACCCGCGGGTGCCCCTTTTTATTTCCTGTTCAGATAGCGAATCAGGAATGCGCCAGCTTTTCCTTGATCTCCTCGATCAACCCCTGTGCCGCATCTTCAACCATATCAAGTACCAGATCGAAACCATGCCCAAGCCCGTAATACGGGTCAGGCACTTCGTTGTCGTCGAAATTTTTTGAAAAATCCATGAACAGCTTGATCTTTTCCTGCTGCTCCGGACTCGCCAAACGTTGCAGGTTGTCGAGATTGTTCTTGTCCATGGCGAGAACCAGGTCGAAATAATCGAGATCCTGGCGCGCCACCTTGCGCGCCCGCAACTGCGAAAGGTTATAGCCACGCACGGCCGCGGCACGCTGCGTCCGCGAATCCGGCGCCTCGCCGACGTGATAGCCATGCGTTCCGGCCGAATCAACCTCGACCTTGTCACCCATATTGTTAAGCCGGATAAATTGCCGCAAGACGCCTTCCGCCGTCGGGGAGCGACATATATTTCCCATGCACACAAAGAGCACGCGATATATCATTTTTATTAGTCTCCATCAGGGTCGTGGGGCGCCGCACCGAAGACCCGTTCCCTGAGCCGGAACAAGTCGTCGCGGGCTGCCGCCGCCTTTTCGAATTCAAGGTTTTTTGCACACTCAAGCATCAGTTTTTCCAGACGCTTGATTTCCTTGGCAACGCTCTTTTCATCCATGGCCAGATAGGCAGCCTGCTGCTGGGCTGCTTTCTGCTCGGTCTGCGCCGATTCTGCATCGTAGACGCCATCGATGATGTCCTTGATTTTCTTGGACACACCGCGCGGCGTAATACCCTGCTCCAGATTGAAACTGATCTGCTTTTCGCGCCGCCGCCCGGTTTCGGCGATGGCGCGCTGCATGGATTGCGTAACTGTATCAGCATAAAGGATGGCTGTGCCATGGATATGACGTGCCGCCCGGCCCATGGTCTGGATCAGCGAGCGCTCGGAACGCAAAAATCCTTCCTTGTCGGCATCGAGAATCGCGACCAGCGACACCTCCGGAATATCAAGGCCCTCGCGCAGCAAATTGATACCGACCAGCACATCGAACTCGCCGAGGCGGAGATCGCGAATGATCTCGACGCGCTCGACGGTATCGATATCCGAGTGCAGGTAACGCACCTTGATGTCGTTGTCGGCAAGAAAATCCGTCAAGTCTTCCGACATGCGCTTGGTCAGCGTCGTGACCAGAACGCGCTCGCCGACCTCGACCCGCTTCCTGATTTCCGAAAGCAGGTCATCGACCTGGGTCGACGCCGGACGCACGATCACTTCCGGATCGACCAGGCCAGTCGGCCGCACCACCTGTTCGACGACCTGCCCGGCATGCTGGTTTTCGTAATCGGCCGGCGTCGCCGAGACAAACACCGTCTGCCGCATGTGCGACTCGAATTCGTTGAACTGCAAGGGCCGGTTATCGAGCGCCGAAGGCAGCCGGAAGCCGTAATCGACCAGATTCTCCTTGCGCGAGCGGTCGCCCTTGAACATGCCGCCAACCTGGCCGATGGTGACGTGCGATTCGTCGATGAACATCAGCGCATCGGCCGGCAGGTAATCGATCAGGGTCGGCGGCGCTTCGCCGGCGCGACGCCCGGAAAAGTGCCGTGAGTAGTTTTCAATGCCCTTGCAGAAGCCGATCTGGTCGAGTAATTCGAGATCGAAACGGGTACGCTGCTCGATACGTTGCGCTTCGACCAGCTTGTTGTTCTTCGTAAAGAAGTCGATCCGCTCGCGCAACTCCGTCTTGATCGCCTCGATGGCGCGCACCACGGTATCGCGCGGCGTCACGTAATGCGAAGCCGGGAACACGGTGAAGCGCAGCGCCTTGTGCAGCAGATGACCGGTCAACGGGTCAAAAAACTGCAATCCTTCGATCTCGTCGTCGAACAGCGAAACGCGGATGGCGTGCTCGGCGTGTTCGGCCGGAAAGATGTCGATGATGTCGCCGCGCACGCGGAATGTTCCGCGGTGGAAATCCATGTCGTTGCGCTCGTACTGCATTTCGGTCAGGCGCTTGACGATGGCGCGCTGATCGAGACGGTCGCCGACGCGCATGGTCAGGATCATGTTGTGATACTCGTCGCGATCGCCGATACCGTAGATGCAGGACACCGTCGCGACAATCACCACGTCGCGCCGCTCGATCAGGCTCTTGGTTGCCGACAGGCGCATCTGCTCGATGTGATCGTTGATCGAACTGTCCTTCTCGATGAACAGGTCGCGCGACGGTACATAGGCTTCCGGCTGGTAATAATCGTAGTAGGAGACGAAATACTCGACCGAGTTTTCCGGAAAGAATTCCTTGAACTCCGAGTACAACTGCGCTGCCAGCGTCTTGTTCGGGGCCAGCACCAGCGCCGGTCGACCGGTCCGGGCGATCACATTTGCCATCGTGTAGGTCTTGCCCGAGCCGGTCACGCCAAGCAGCGTCTGGAAGGACAGACCATCCTCCAGCCCCTCGACGAGCAGGCGGATTGCCTCGGGCTGATCACCGGCCGGCGGAAACGGCTGATGCAGACGGAAAGGACTGCCTTCAAAGCAGGCTACGGGTGTATTGGTCGGGGTTTCTATCATGCTAAAATTCTTCGGTTTCTCTCGCCCGGCAAGATCGCTGTGCGAACATTGTGCCTATTATTCCATGGAGTCTTTATGTCCTCTTCGATCTTTGCTGCGGTGGAAATGGCCCCGCGTGATCCCATTCTCGGCCTGAACGAATCCTTCAACGCCGACACGCGTAGCACCAAGGTCAACCTCGGCGTTGGCGTCTATTTCGACGACAACGGCAAGATCCCCCTGCTCGGCGCCGTCAAGACGGCCGAAGACATCCGCGTCAAGGCAGCCCTGCCGCGCGGCTACCAGCCGATCGAAGGCCCGGCCACCTACAACACCGCCGTGCAGAACCTGCTGTTCGGCCAGGACTCCGAACTCCTCGCTGCCGGCCGCGTGATTACCGCCCAGGCCATCGGCGGCACGGGCGCCCTGCGCATCGGCGCTGATTACCTGAAGCGCCTCAATCCGGATGCCAAGGTTTACATCAGCAACCCGTCCTGGGAAAACCACCGCGCCCTGTTCGAAGCCGCCGGTTTCGTGGTCGAAGACTACACCTACTACGACGCCGCCAGCCGCGGCGTGAACTTCGCCGGCATGAAGGCCGACCTGAACGCCATGGTCCCGGGCTCCGTCGTGCTGCTGCACGCCTGTTGCCACAACCCGACCGGCGCCGACATGTCGGACGCCCAGTGGGCCGAAGTCGTCGGCATCTGCAAGGAACGCGGTTTGGTGCCCTTCCTCGACATGGCCTACCAGGGCTTTGCCGACGGCATCGATGCCGACGCCGTCGCAATCCGCGCCTTCTCGGCTTCCGGCCTGCAGTTCTTCGCCTCCAGCTCGTTCTCCAAGAACTTCTCGCTGTACGGCGAACGCGTTGGCGCCCTGTCCGTCGTCACCGCCGCCAAGGAAGAATCGGCTCGCGTGCTGTCGCAGGTCAAGCGCGTCATCCGCACCAACTACTCCAACCCGCCGAGCCACGGTGGTGCGCTGATTGCTGCCGTTCTCGCTTCGAGCGAACTGCGCGCCCAGTGGGAAGAAGAACTGGCAGGCATGCGTCTGCGCATCCGCGCCATGCGCACCGGCCTGGTTGATGCCATCAAGGCTACCGGTTGCCCGCAGGACTTCTCCTTCGTCGCCCAGCAACGCGGCATGTTCTCCTACACCGGCCTGACCGCCGCCCAGGTTGAACGCATGAAGGACGAATTCGGCATCTACGCCGTGTCGACCGGTCGCATCTGCCTGGCCGCGCTGAACACCAAGAACCTCGACTACGTGGCCAAGGCCATCGCCGCTGTCACCAAGGCCTGATCAATCAGGCCCGGCAGGATGGCAAAGGGCAGGACTTCGGTCCTGCCCTTTTTTATCGCCCGCTGACTGCGCTCAGATTCGGCAAGACACCGCTGACCCGGACCGCGGTGCGCGCGGTTGATACCGAAGACTGCATCGTGACCAGCAAACCGGCTTCGAGAGGCCGATCGGCAACGGCGGAAAACTGGCCGCTTGCAGTAACCATCCCCGCCGACATCTGGAGATCGCGCCCGACAACCTGGCGCGGATTGATTGCAACAGCAACTTTCAGGCGATCAAACTTGGTCGAACCGGAATTGACGACATAACCGGCTCCGCGCCGGACCGCCTCCCCCAGATCAACCCCATGCAAAATCCCGCGCGCAATATCAGCATCAAGATTGGCATCGATACTGCGCAGCAGAGCATTCCAGTCCTTGCCACTACCGCGTAAACGCAGGCTACCACTGAGTTCCCCCTCGAGCTTCAACTCAGGAACAAAGGCCGCACTGACCTTGCGGCAATCGAGCCGAGCCAGGCTGGCTTCACCGGCCATCGACAAGCCGCTCCCACTCCAGTCGAGCAACCAGCTTCCCTTCAGAATGCCATTCAAAAAAGTCGTATCGAAACTCTGGATAACCAGCTTGCCTTTTTGCAGAAGCCCTTTGGCCTGCAAGGAATCAAAGCTCAATACCTGCCCGAACGGTTTCCAGCCGAACCCCTCGATATCGAGCAGGAAGCCACCCTTGGCCGGCGTCGCGGACAAGCGGATACCCAGATCGACATTACCGAAACTGGCCTTTTCCACACCGCCGTCGTTCTTGAAAACAACCTCTCCGGACAGATCCTGCAACGCCAGATCGTTCGCTGAAACAGTCAGCTTCTCGAACGTCAGACGCTGAATGACCGGAGCGTCATCGCGCAATGACGCCTGGAACAGACGGGAAGAAACCAGAAAATCGGCTGGCGCCGAAATCCCCAGCAGATCAACCCGGGAAAGCAGATGCGGCGCAGAACCCAGCAGGGACAGCGGCGAGGCAATACGGACCTGATCAATCGTTACATCAGCGGACTCACCGACCCGCACACCGGAAAGAAGCAGGGCTGGTCGTGGCCAGTACGCCACACCCACACTAGCAACCTGCACCGGCGCCTGCAACATCTTGCCAGCCGCCGCTTCGATTCCCGGCTTCAGATTGTCGTAGGGATAGCCCAGAACAAGAAGCAACAGCAACAAGAGCATGGCGAACGGAGCCACAAGCAACCACCGCGCAATCGAACCTGCCCTCAACGGAGGGCGAACGAAGTCGCCGGATACAGCGGGCTCGGGCCTGGCGACAGGAGGCATCTGGCTGAGGCGCCCGGCCGCAGGCAAAACCGGTTTGCCGAATGAGGAAAACTGACTGACCGCGCTCTCTGGCGCGACTACAGAGTGATGGCCCGATGCATTTTTCCCGAAAGTCGAGAACTGGGAGATCGCCGAAACCCTTTCCGTGCTCAAGGCCAAAGGCTTCGCAGCCTCCCTGACCAGCACAGCCCCTTGCTTCGTGGCAATGAATCCCCCCTCTTCCAATTCACGCAAGGCCCCCTCAACCAGGCGGGGGTTGCCTATTTTTTCCGACAATTCCGCCACATTCAGTTTTCCATCAACCTGAACGAGGACCATGCGAAGATTTCGCTGCACGACACGCGTACTTTGTCGGACCGCCTCATCCCCGATCGGGGTTTTTACGTAAATCAGCTTTGCATCCATGGCCGGATATTTTTCTTCTTGAAAATCACAAAAAACTTGACAGAAAAGACCTCGAAACCTATACTGCGCGCCTCTGTTCCTCGATAGCTCAGTTGGTAGAGCGCCGGACTGTTAATCCGTAGGTCCCTGGTTCGAGCCCAGGTCGGGGAGCCAAGAAATATTCCGAATGGCCCACAGCAATGTGGGCCATTTGCATTTCTGCCCCACCCACCACATTGTCTGCTGCACCAGACAACCCGCGCCCCGACAAGACGCACATTCTACCCTCAGACAGGGCTTTGCCGAATAGCATAATCACCTGGCGCCACCGCCCCCAGGGCAGTTATTTCGGCATGATCACGGCACAAGCGATCAGCGCATCGGATTTGCCATCCGCATAATCTGGCCGGTCATAAACCCGCACGCTGCGCCCGATGATATTTTCACCCTCGCCCCCCAACTCCACTCCCGCCAGATATGCAGTCAACCGGGCCGCACCTGCCGAGTCCGCAACGATGGCCGGCAATGCCACAACCCCTTTCGCCCCATCTCCTTTCGACTCAGCACAACCACCTCGAGCAATCTGAAAGGCATGCGCCCCCGGCGGCATACCGGACAGGTCGGCAATTACCCGCAAGCGATTGCCCACCGGACTGAAACTGACCGCGCCGCCAATCTTGCCGGCAGAACCGGCAACCAAGACAGCCTCGGCCCGCAATGCCGGCGGCGCAATAAAACCGCCACGACACCCTGCCAGCAGACCGAACGACACCACAACGAGAAGAATGAACTTTTTCACTTTTTGACCTATCCACTTGTTTGCAACAACCCGACAACAGATAATCAGCGCCCGCCCCACCAGCGGATGCGCATTCTGAGCCCCCATCGCAGCCGCCGCAAGCCAAACAAAACAAATCCATGATCCCCACCCCTCCAGTCGTTGCAGCACCAGGCACCGAAACGCCGACCGGCCAATCCGGCAACACCCTGATCGACAAATACGGGCGCCGGGTCAGCTATCTGCGCCTGTCGATCACCGACCGCTGCGACTTTCGCTGCACCTACTGCATGGCCGAGGAAATGACCTTTCTGCCGCGCGACGAGGTGATGAGCCTGGAAGAGTGCCTGCGCATCGCCAAAGTCTTCGTCGGACTTGGCGTCAACAAGCTGCGCATCACCGGCGGCGAGCCGCTCGTCCGCAAGGACGCGATGTGGCTGATCGAACAACTGGGCGCCCTGCCCGGCCTCGACAACCTGGTATTGACCACCAACGGCTCGCAACTCGAACGCTTTGCCGCCCCCTTGCGTGCCGCCGGCGTCAAGCGCCTCAACATCAGCCTCGACACCCTGCGCCCCGAACGCTTCCGGGCGATTACCCGGATCGGCGACATCAACAAGGTCTTCAACGGCATCGCGGCCGCCCGACAAGCCGGCTTTCGCCGCACCAAGCTCAACACGGTCATGATGCGCGGTACCAATGATGACGAATTCGTCGAACTCGTCCGGTTTTCACTCGCCAATGAACTCGACATTTCCTTCATCGAGGAAATGCCACTCGGCGACATTCAGGGCCGCAACCAGACCTATATTTCATCCGAAGAAGCACGCACCATCCTGGGCCAACACTTCGAACTCACCCCTTGCGACGAATCCTCGGGCGGCCCGGCCCGTTACTGGCGCATCGCCGGCCACGAATCGCGCATCGGCTTCATTTCGCCGCACAGCCACAATTTCTGCGACAGCTGCAACCGCGTCCGCGTGACTGCCCAGGGCGAACTCCACCCCTGCCTCGGTCAAAACGACGTCATGCACCTGCTCCCCATCCTGCGCGGCCAGAACGACACCGACCTGCGCCAGGCAATCATCGACAGCATGGGCATCAAGCCTTTCGGCCACGACTTCTCGCAACAACTGGAAACACCGCAAGTCGTGCGCTTCATGTCGATGACCGGCGGCTGAACAGCCGCTTGCAATTTGCCTGCTTTTTAGCGGTCGACCGCTAAAAAGCAGCGAAAATCAGGGATAAATCCTGCAGAAGCCGATCTCGTTTATCGGCTTCGAAATCTTCCCCAGCCCCGTCAGCATCAACGACAGAACAATAAAAAAGGCGACCCGACGGGCCGCCTTTTGCTGGCGTTTCAGCACATCCCGGCAGGGCTGGCAGAAACGCATGCTGCGCTTGCTTACAGACCGCGCACGGCGCGCTTGCGCTCGATTTCGGTCAGGTAACGCTTGCGCAGACGAATCGACTTCGGCGTCAGTTCGACCAGTTCGTCTTCCTCGATAAACTCGACGGCGGCTTCCAGGCTGAGCTGGACCGACGGTACCAGGCGCACGGCTTCGTCAGTACCGGAGGCACGGACGTTGGTCAGCTGCTTGCCCTTGATCGGGTTCACGACGAGGTCGTTTTCACGGCTGTGGATACCGATAATCATGCCTTCGTACAGCTTGTCGCCCGGCACCACGAACATGCGACCGCGATCCTGCAGCTTCCAAAGAGCGTAGGCAACGGCTTCGCCGTTATCCTGGGAGATCAGCACGCCATTGCGACGCTCGGCAACATTGCCGTCCTTGACCGGGGCGTATTCGTCGAACACGTGGCTCATCAGGCCGTTACCGCGCGTCAGGTTCATGAATTCGCCCTGGAAGCCGATCAGACCACGCGCCGGGATGCGGTATTCGATACGGACGCGACCGCGACCGTCCGGCACCATGTCCTGCAGGTCGCCCTTGCGCTGACCGAGGCTTTCCATGACGCCGCCCTGGGTGTCTTCTTCGACGTCAACCGTCAGCAGCTCGTACGGTTCGCACTCGACGCCGTTGATCGTCTTCTTGACGACGCGCGGACGACCGACGGCCAGTTCAAAGCCTTCGCGACGCATGTTTTCGAGCAGGATGCCGAGGTGCAGTTCGCCACGACCGGAAACGTCGAACACGTCGCCGTTCGGGGTATCATGCACGCGCAATGCCATATTGGTCAGCAATTCCTTGTGCAGGCGATCGCGGATCTGGCGGCTGGTGACGAACTTGCCTTCGGTACCGGCCAGCGGGCTGGTGTTGACCATGAACTGCATGGACAGCGTCGGCTCGTCGATTTTCAGGAGCGGCAGGGATTCCGGGCTTTCCGGATCGGTCACGGTACAACCGAGCACCAGATCTTCGATACCGGTGATCTGAACGATGTCGCCAGCCAGACCTTCTTCCATCTCGACCTTGTTCAGGCCCTTGTAGCCGAACACCTGGCCAATCTTGGCCTTGATCGGGGTACGTTCGTGTTCGAGCGCTTCTTCTTCGGTACCGAACATGACCAGCACGTTCTGACCGGTCTTGACGCGACCGCGAATGATCTTGCCAACACCGATCCGGCCGACGTAGGAAGAGTAGTCAAGCGCAGTGATCTGCAGCTGCAGCGGCGCATCGACATCGGCGTCCGGCGCCGGCACGTGGCGCAGGATGGTATCGAACAGCGGCTTCATGTTTTCGCGCGGCTGATCGAGTTCCATGGCCGACCAACCGTTCAGGCCCGAAGCGTAAACGATCGGGAAATCCAGCTGTTCGTCGGAAGCACCCAGCTTGTCGAACAGGTCGAAAGTCAGGTTAACGGCGTTGTCGGGATCGGCACCGTCGCGGTCAACCTTGTTGACCAGCACGATCGGGCGCAGACCAAGGGCCAGCGCCTTCTTGGTCACGAAACGGGTTTGCGGCATCGGGCCTTCGGCCGCGTCAACCAGCAGGACCACGCCATCGACCATACCCAGCACGCGCTCGACTTCACCACCGAAGTCCGCGTGACCCGGGGTGTCGACGATGTTGATGTGAACACCTTCGTACTCGACCGCAGTGTTCTTGGAAAGAATCGTGATGCCACGTTCCTTTTCCAGGTCATTGGAATCCATGACGCACTCGACCAGCTGCTGGTGAGCAGCGAAAGTACCGGACTGACGGAGGAGCTGGTCGACCAGGGTAGTTTTACCGTGGTCAACGTGGGCGATGATGGCGATGTTGCGAATCGGACGAGCGGACATGGGAAGGCCTGAAAAATCAAAGGCGTGATTCTATCACCCCATGCTGCAACGCAACATCCCCAAGAAGGGTTTTAGCCCTCTTTATTACGCATGAAATCAGCTGTATTGAAGAAATTGTTCAGCAACACCTTGCGGACATCCGGGTCCAGCCCGACGTCTTCCATCGCCAGCACCATGCAGGCGACCCACTGGTCGCGCTCCTTGGTGCCGATGGCAAAGGGCATGTGCCGGGCACGCAATTTCGGATGACCGAATTTTTCGACGAAAAGATCCGGGCCACCGAACCAGCCGGAGAGGAACATGAACAGTTTCTCCCGCGACCCGGCCAGGCTTTCCGGATGCATGGCACGCAACTCGGCAAAATGCGAAACACTGTCCATCAACTCGTAAAAGCGATCTGCCAGCTTGCCGACCGTCGCTTCGCCACCGATCTTTTCATAGGTCGTTGCCGTGCTTTCCTTGCTTTCCATACTCATTGCTCTCCGAAAAACTTTTTTTATTTAACGTGGCTTGCGCGCAACCGGCTTGCGGCCGGCCGGCGGACGCGATGGCGCGCCAGGACGTGCCGGCCGGGCTCCCTCAACACGCCGCGGCAAAGCGCCCGGCGGGTTTCTGACCGTTTTCACCGGTTGACCGCGCGGCGCATCGCCGGTGCCGGCCGGCTGCCAGGCCGGGATCAGCTGCTTCTTGCCGTTGCCGATCAGGTCAGCCCGGCCCATTTCCTTGAGCGCTTCACGCAACAAGGGCCAGTTGGCCGGATCGTGATAACGCAGGAAGGCCTTGTGCAACTTGCGCTGCCGGCCGTTGCGCACAGTCCCGACCTGCTCGCTGCTGCGCGACACCTTGCGCAGCGGATTCCTCTCGCTGTGGTACATCGTCGTTGCCAGCGCCATCGGCGTCGGCAGGAAGGTCTGCACCTGATCGAGACGGAAGTTGTTCTTCTTCAGCCACAGCGCCAGGTTGAGCATGTCCTCATCGGTCGTTCCCGGATGCGCCGCGATGAAATACGGGATCAGGTACTGCTCCTTGCCGGCTTCGCGCGAGAAACGGTCGAACAACTGCTTGAAGCGGTCGTAGGCGCCCATGCCCGGCTTCATCATCTTCGACAGCGGGCCTTCCTCGGTATGTTCCGGCGCGATCTTCAGGTAGCCGCCGACGTGATGGGTCACCAGTTCCTTGATGTATTCGGGCGAGCGCACCGCCAGGTCGTAGCGCAGACCGGAGCCGATCAGCACCTTCTTGACGCCCTTCAGCGTGCGCGCCTTGCGGTACAGCGAAATCAGCTTGCTGTGATCGGTACCGAGGTTCTCGCAGATATCGGGATAGACGCAGGACAGGCGACGGCAGGACGCCTCGATCTTCTCGTCCTTGCACTTCAGGTGATACATGTTGGCGGTCGGCCCGCCGAGGTCGGAGACGATGCCGGTGAAGCCCGGCGTCTTGTCGCGCATTTCCTCGATTTCGCGCAGCACCGACTCTTCCGAACGGCTCTGGATGATGCGCCCTTCGTGCTCGGTGATCGAGCAGAAGGTACAACCGCCGAAACAGCCGCGCATGATATTGACCGAGAAACGGATCATCTCCCAGGCCGGGATCTTCGCTTCGCCATAGCTCGGGTGCGGCCGGCGGGCGTAGGGCAGCTCGTAGACGCCGTCGAGCTCCTCGGTGGTGAGCGGAATCGGCGGCGGATTCAACCAGACATCGCGTTCACCATGCGCCTGCACCAGGGCCCGGGCATTGCCCGGATTGGACTCGAGATGGAAGGTGCGCGAAGCGTGGGCGTAGAGCACCGGATCATCCTTGACCCGCTCGTAGGCCGGCAGACGCACCACGGTGTGGGCACGCCGCTCCTTGATCGCGGCCAGACGCTCGGCGCGGGAAACGATGCGCACCGCGTGAACACCCGGCTCAACCACGGCCGGCGCCTGCCCCTGCGGTTCCATCGCGTACGGGTCGGCATGCTTGACCAGCGGCCCCGGCGTATCGACCTCGCTCGAATCCATGACATCCCAGTCATCCGACGGCAACCAGCCGATCGGCACCATGAAGGCGGTACCGCGCAGATCGCGGATTTCCTTGATCGGCTCGCCCTTGGCCAGGCGATGCGTCAGTTCGACGAGCGCGCGCTCGGCATTGCCGAAAATCAGGATATCAGCCTTGGAATCGGGCAACACGGAACGTCGCACCTTGTCCGACCAGTAGTCGTAATGGGCAATGCGGCGCAGGCTGGCCTCGATCGAGCCGATCACGATATTGCTGCCAGGGAAGGCCTCGCGACAGCGCTGGGCATAGACCGTGACGGCATGATCCGGCCGCTTGTTGGCCTCGCCGTTCGGCGTGTAGGCGTCGTCGGAGCGGATCTTGCGGTCGGAGGTGTAGCGATTGACCATCGAGTCCATATTGCCGGCCGTGACGCCGAAATACAGGTTGGGCTTGCCCAGCCTCTTGAAGTCGGCGGCCGAGTTCCAGTCCGGCTGACAAATGATCCCGACGCGAAAACCCTGTGCTTCGAGCAGTCGACCGATCAGCGCCATGCCGAAACTCGGATGGTCGATGTAGGCGTCGCCGGTGACCAGGATAATGTCGCAGGAATCCCAGCCGAGCGCGTCCATTTCGGCACGGGACATGGGCAGGAAGGGAGCCGGACCGAAACGGTGGGCCCAGAATTTACGGTAGCCGAACAAAGGCCGGCTGGCTTGCTGATTTGAATCCATGCCGTATTTTACCCGAGCCCACAGCCCGGCCGTGCATGGCATAATCACCGGCTACTGCATAAACCACGTCTGGCAACGATGAAGCTCCTCACTCGCGAACAATCCGGCATCCTCATTGCATCGGCCAGCGGCCGTATCGACCACATCGCCAGCGAGGCGTTCGGCAACGCCCTGGAGGCGCTGATCGCAGACTGCCAGCCCGGCAAACCGCCGCTGCTGCTCGATTTTTCCGGCGTGGAGTACATCAGCAGCGCCGGTCTGCGCGTATTGATGATTGCTTCCCGGCATGCCAAGGCACAACAGGGCGTCTTTGCCATCACCTCGCTGCAGCCGCTGGTTCAGGAAGTCTTCGCGATCAGTCGCTTCAACCTGATCATTCCCTGCTATCTGAACATCGAAGCGGCCTGCAAGGTACTCGGCAAATGAAACGGGTCGTTTTCTGGGGGACCCGTGGCTCATTGCCGGTCGCGCTGCAATCACGCGACATCCGGGAAAAAATCTGTGCCGCCGTGACCGCCGCCGACGGGCGGAAATTCAAGTCGCAGAGCGCCCTGAACGAATTCGTCGCCAGCCTGCCCTTTTCGACGAGCAGCACCTTTGGTGGCAACACTTCCTGTGTCGAAATCGTCACCGATGGCCCGGAACACATCATCTGCGACATGGGCAGCGGCGCCCGCCCTCTGGGCCAGGCCAAGATCGCCAGCTTCGGCGTTCCCAATCCGCAGGTCTATCACATTTTCATCTCGCATCTGCACTGGGACCACCTGATGGGCTTCCCGTACTTTGCGCCGATGTATATCCCCGGCAACCGCATCGTGATCCACGGCTGCCACGCCCAGCTTGAAGAAGCCTTCCGCATGCAGATGCGTTCGCCGTGCTTCCCGGTCGACTATTCGCAAGCCGGTGCCCGCATCGAATTCGACCTGATGACACCGGACAAGGCGCACTACATCGCCGGCCTCAATGTCACCCCCAAGCTGCAACTGCATGCCGGCGACTCTTACGGCTACCGCTTCGAGAGTATCGACCGCACCGTCATCTACACGACCGACTCGGAACATCGCCTCGATGCCGGAGAAGAACGCGACGCCTTCATCCGCTTCTTTGCCAAGGCCGACCTGGTCATTTTCGATGCCATGTATTCACTGGCCGAAGCCATCTCGGTCAAGGCCGACTGGGGCCACTCGAGCAACGTGGTTGGTGTCGAGCTATGCCAGGCAGCCGCGGCCAAACGCCTCGCGCTGTTTCACCACGAACCGGTCCACGACGACAAGCAACTGCTTCGCCTGCTTAACGAAACGCGACGCCTGGAACAAATCACCCGCGGTGATGGCGCAGCACTCGACGTCATTTCCGCCTACGACGGCCTGACCATCGAACTGTGAAACGCCTGAGCAGCTTCGGTCTGATGCTGCTCCGCGCCGGGCGTGGGCTGGCCCTGCCCGGCCTCCTGCTGATCGGTGCCGCCATTACGCTGCATTACAGCGACTCGACGCCACTGAACAGCCTGCGTCAGGCGCAATTCGACCGCTACCAGCGCCAGATGCCACGCCCGCGGGAAAGCGAACCCGTCATCATCGTCGGCATCGACAGCCAAAGCCTTGCCGAATACGGACAATGGCCCTGGTCGCGCGACCTGATTGCCCGCCTCTGCAGCAAAATTCTGGCTGGCCAGCCGCTGGCACTGGGCATCGACATCATCTTTGCCGAACCCGACCGCTACAGCCCGATTGTTCTCGGCGAACAACTCAAGGGACTGCCCAGACAGACACTCGCCGCGCTGCCCGAGCCGGATGCGCATCTCGCGCACGTGCTTGCCGGCGGCCCGACCGTGCTCGCCATTGCCGGCATCGGCAATCCGCTGCCCGGCGCGCGCCAGCCTGCCAAGCCCTTGCCCCTGCTGGCAGGCATGCCGGCCGACTGGCCGGGCATCAGCCGGTTCGCTACCGCCGTCGTCAGTCGTGGCGAACTGGAACAGGCAGCAGCTGGCGAAGGCTTGATCAATGCCAGCCCGGACGGCCTGCACTCCAGCACAGAGCGCGGCGTGCTGCGCCGGGTACCGACCATTGCCCGAATCAATGAACAGACTTTCTTGTCGCTCCCCCTGGAAATGCTGCGCCAGGCGCTGGGCGAAGCCGGCGATGTAGCCCCGGAATTCGGCGGTCATGGCATGGAGGCGCTGCGTATCGGCGACTACCGCCTGCCCACCCAGGCCAATGGCGAACTGCTGGTTCATTATGGTCAGGCCAACTCGAATTACTTCCTGTCCGCCGCCGATGTCCTGTCCGGCGCGCAGCCAGCAGAAATTTTCCAGTCGCGCTTTGTCATCCTCGGCTTGAATAGCCCCGGCTTGCAGGACCGCATCATCACCCCGCTGGGCGAAGTCCTGCCCGGCGTAGACATCCACGCCCAGGTCATTGAAAGCATGCTGAGCGGCGCCGCGCTCAAGCGCCCCTGGTGGATGCCGACACTTGAACTGGGCGCCCTGCTCCTGGGCGGCCTGTTGTTGATTACCGGTGTACCGCGCCTGCAGCCACGTTTTGCCGTGATCAGCTTCGGCAGCCTGGGACTCCTGCTGACTGGCGCCGGCTACCTTGTCTTTTATTCCGGCCAATGGCTGTTCGATGGCCCGTCGCTGGTGCTGCTTCTCAGCCCGGTCTTCATCGTGCTGCTCGGCAATACGCTGATCGAAGCCGATGCCCGCCGCCGCCAGGCCGAGTCCGCTCTCCAGCTCAGCCGCGAGGCCGCCGCCCGCACCGCCGGCCAACTCGATGCCGCCCGCCGTATCCAGATGGGCCTGCTGCCCGACCCGCAACGCCTGTTCGCCGGGGAACAACGTTTTTCCGTTGCCGCCCTGCTCGAACCGGCACTCGCCGTCGGCGGCGACTACTACGACTGTTTCATGCTCGATGCCAACCGCCTCTGCCTGACCGTCGGCGACGTTTCCGGCAAGGGCATTCCGGCCAGCCTGTTCATGGCCATCGCGAAAACGCTGAGTGGCACCTTGACCCGGCGCGAAGCCGATCTCGCCCAGGCTGTCCGCGAAGTCGAACAGGAGTTGAACCGGGAAAACGGCGAGTTTCTTTTCGTCACCGCCTTCATCGGCATTCTCGATGCAACGAGCGGCGAACTGGAGTTCGTCTGCGCCGGCCACGATGCGCCGCTGCTGTTGCGCGATGGAGAAATCGGAAAGATCGATACGGCCAGCCATTCGGGGCCGCCGCTCTGCGCCACCGAAGGCTACGCCTTCGTCAGCGACCGCATCCGCCTGCAGGCAGGCGATCAGCTCTGCCTGTACACCGATGGCGTGACCGAAGCCAGCGATGGCCGTTCGCTGTTCGGCGCCGAGCGCCTGCTGGCAACACTGCAGGCCAATGCCGGGCACAGCCCGGCCGAGATCACCGGCGCACTGCGCGACGCCGTGCGCAGCTTCGAGTCAGGCCACCCGGCGGCGGATGACCTGACCCTGCTTGTGTTGAATTACAACGGTCAACTGCTCAGCGCAGGTTGATTTCAACCCGGCGATTTTTGCCTTCGGCGACTTCATCAGCCGTCGCCACCAGCGGTTCCCGCTCGCCGCGACCAACCGCTTCCAGCTTGCCGGCGGGGATTCCTGCCTCGATCAGCAAGGCGCGCACCGACTCGGCACGCTTGAGCGACAAGGCATCGTTGGACTGGACACTGCCGACCCGGTCGGTATGGCCGATAACCATGATTTCCGGCGCCGACCAGGCGAGAACATCGGCCCGCATCTTGGCAAACTCGGCCTGCGATTCGGGCGTCAGCTGATTGCCGCCCTGGAAATACAGCGTGTAGCTGCGCGGGCGTGCCGGTTGGGCAGCCAGGGCCGCACCGAAGCGTTCTTTCACTTCTTCCGGCGTCGACCGGTAGGCGCTGTTGGTGCCCTGACTGCGCACACTGCCGGCATAAGGCTGATCAAGCACCAGCTCGCCCTTGGCATCGCGCACCACGACAGCGCTGGCACGGCCATCGGCCGAAGGCAGCAGCACCACACGTTCACTGCTGGCACAGCCGGCGAGCATCAGCAATGCCAGCGAAAGCAGCGACAGACGCATTTCATTCTTCATTGTCGCCTCCCACTTCAACAGCGAACTCCGTGCCGCGCACACCGAGCACCGAGGTCGGCGTATGGAAATCGACCGATTCCGGCGTCTGCTTGGCGATCTTGCCGCTGGCCACGGCCAGCGTCCCCTTGCGAATGCCGATCGACATGTTGCCAGCCTGCGAGGTGGTGTCGTAGGCGAACTTGTCGATGACGATCAGGGAGTTCGGTCCGGCCGACAGCAAGGTGGTATCGCGCAGGGTCACGCCAACCGCGCTGTCGCCTGCCGTGCGCAGCTTGTCGGAGACATAGACCGGCGTGCCGACCACGGCGATCAGCTTCTGGCCACCGCGTTCGATACTGACCTGACCGCTGCTGGTCTTGACCATGCCGGCCGGATCGGCGGCCTGTGCGGCGAGGCTGAAAGCCAGCGCAAGCAGCGCCCAGGCAGCCTTGTGATGTGTTTTAATCATGTCTGCTTCCTCCCGATAAATCATGCCTGCCCATTCTACGGATATTTCAGTCAGTGCGCGCTACAGCGAGCTGCCCGGCCTCATGTGCTGGCTTGCCGAGCAGGCCGAGCGCTTCGGCCTGAGCCAGATCGACGGCCAGCGCCTGCAACTGATCGTCGAGGAATTGCTGACCAACACCATCCGCCACGGCCATGGCCGGGAATGCGACGCAGCGGTCGACATCCGTTTCGAGCCAAAAATGCCCCATCCCTTGCTGACCTACAGCGACACGGCCGGCGCTTTCGATCCGACCCGGTTCGCACCAAGTGAATGCACCGCCGATATTGGCGGTCTCGGCATCGAATTGATCCGTGGCATGACCAGCCTCTTTCGCTACCAGCGTCAGAACGGACGCAACATCATCGAACTGATGCTTTAGGCCCCCGCCCGCAAGGCCTGCAGCGGTGGCGTATCGAGCAGGCTGCGGATGGCCAGCCAGCCGATGGCAATCGCCAGCAGCGCACCGCCCAGCAAGGAAGCCAGCGGCAGCCATACGGTCAACGGCAATTCCAGGGCAAAAACCCGCCATGCGATCAGTTGACCGAGCGCCATCGCACCGGCGGCGGCGAGCAGACCGGCCAGACCGCCGATCACCGCCAGTTCGGCCAGCATCGCCTGGCGCAATTGCGGGCGGCGTGCGCCAAGAGCACGCATCACCGCCAGTTCGTAACGCCGCTCGTCGAAGGCACTGAGCAGCGCGGCATAAAGCACGATGGCACCGGCCGCCAGCGTAAACAGGAAGATGAACTGCACGGCCCCGGCGACCTGGCCGACCAGGTCCTGCAACTGGCGCAACACCGCCGCCACGTCGATCACCGTCAGATTGGGAAATTGCGCCACCAGTTGCCGCCCGAAGGCAGTTGCCGTTTCCGGCTGATAAAAACTGGTGATGTAGCTGGCCGGCGCATCCTCGATCACGCCGGGCGGCGTCAGCACAAAGAAATTGACGCGCATCGAATCCCAGTCGAGCTTGCGCAGGCTGCTGACGCGCAGCGACTTTTCCTGTCCGGCGATCATGAACAGCAGTTCGTCGCCGAGCTTGATACCCAGCGTCCTGGCCAGCCCTTCCTCGACCGAAGCCTCGGCCTGCCCGCTCGCCGGCGGCGCAAACCACCGGCCGGCGACAATCTGGTTGGCGGCCGGCATTTCGGCCCGCCAGGAGAGATTGAACTCGCGCTCGATCAGGCGCTGCGCCCGCTCATCCTCAGGAAAACTGGCCGCCGAAACCGGTCGACCGGCAATTTTCTGCAAACGCGCCCGAATCATCGGCGACAACTCGGCCTTGATCCCCGCGGCCGCCAGGCTCGCCGCCATCTGGGCGCGCTGCCCGGGCTGGATATTGATGACGAAGCGGTTCGGCGCATCGAGCGGCGACGCCTTCTGCCAGGCCGCCAGCAACTCGCCGCGGGTCACCGTGAGCAGAAGCATGGCCATCAAGCCGATCGCCAGCGCGACAATCTGCAAGCTGCTCGAGGCCGCATGCCGGGACAGGTTCGCCATGCCCTGGCGCCAGCCGAAAGCGCCGCCCCGGCGCATGCCGCCGATGACCAGCACGGCCAGCCGGGCAAACAGCCAGAAAACGCCCAGCGCGCCGGCAAAGCCGGCTACCGCGATGCCGCCCAACCGTCTATCGTCGGCCACCAGCAACATCAGGCCGGCGAGCAGCAACAGGCCGAGCCCGTAACCGCCGAGCAGCCAGGGCGTCGGCGGCCCCAGTTCGCGGCGCAGCACGCGCAGGGTCGGCACCCGGCTCAGTTGCAGCACCGGCGGCAGGGCAAAACCGAAGAGCAGGACCAGGACGACCGCCGCGCCTTGCAGCAAGGGCCAGGCACCGGGCAAGGGCAAGCGGCTCCCGAGCAAAGCCGCCAGCCATTCACTGAGAACAAAATGACCGAAAAATCCGAGTAGACCGCCCAGCCCGATGGCGAGCAAGGCCAGCCAGGCAAACAGCCAGGCATGCAGACCGATCAGCCGGCGCTGCGTCATGCCGAAACAGCGCAGCACGGCACAGGCATCGAGATGACGCTGCATGTAGCGGCGCGCCGCCAGGGCGACGGCCACCGCCGCCAGGACAACGGTCAACAGGGTCGCCAAACCAAGAAAGCGCTGCGCCCGCTCCAGCGCACTGCGAATTTCCGGGCGGGCATTTTGTGCATCTTCGACACGTTCACCGTGCGCCAGCCTGCCCTCCAGCCAGTTGCGGAAGCCACTCAGCGCGCCTGGCTCACCGGCCAGCAGGCGCCGGTAAGTGACGCGCGAACCGAACTGGACGAGGCCGCTCGCCGGAATATCGGCGACATTCATCATCAGACGCGGAGCCAGGCTGAACAGGTTGAAGCTGCGATCCGGCTCCTGCACCAGGATCGCATCGACCCGCAAGCGACTGTTACCCAGGGTGAGCATGGCACCGGGCGCGACTTGGAGGGCATCGGCCAGACGCTCGTCGAGCCAGACCATGCCCGCCAGCGGCCCGGCATTGACCGCGGCGGCTGGCGCACCGCGCATCCGCGTCACGCCCAGGCTGCCGCGCAAGGGATAGTTGCTGCTGACTGCCTTGATATCGGCCAGCTGAACCTGCCCGGCGGCTTGCACCATACTCGGAAAAGTCAGCGTTTCGGCAACTTGCAGACCACGCCGGCCAGCTTCATCAACAATGCCGGCCGGCCAGGGATGATCGGCAATCAATATCAGATCCCCGCCCAGCAGTTGCTGTGCCTGGCTGTCCAGCGCCAGACGCACCCGGTCGGCAAAAAAGCCGACCGCGCTGACCGCGGCAACGGCAACCACCAGCGCCGCCAGCAGCAGGCGCAATTCACCGGAGCGCAGCTCGCGCCCGAGCAGGCGCCAGGCCAGGCCGATCATGGCCGGGCCTGCCAGGTCGCCTGGAACTCGTCGGCGGCGACCGCCTTGCCGTAAAGAAAGCCCTGGAACTGGTGGCAGCCGTGGCCGCTCAAAAATTCCGCCTGACCGACCGTTTCAACGCCTTCGGCGAGCACCTCGAAACCGAGGCTGCGCGCCAGCGCCATCACCGTTTCGATGATTGCCTCGTCGCCGGAGTTGCTGCCGATGCCGATGATGAAGGAACGATCGATCTTCAATTGATCGACTGGCAAAAGCTTGAGATAACTCAGCGACGAATAACCGGTACCGAAATCGTCGAGGGCCAGCGTCACGCCGAGCGCCCGCACACGCTCAAGCAAGGCGCAGGCATCGGCCATCGCCAGCACCACCGACTCGGTGATCTCGAGTTTCAGGCAGGCCGGCGTGACGCCGGTTTCGGCAATGATCGCCGCCAGATCGCTGACAAAGCCCGGCCGCTCCAGCTGCTTGACCGAAATATTGACCGACACCTGTGGCAAATCGAAGCCAGCGGCCTGCCACTGGACGATCTGGCGACAACTCTCGCGCAACACCCAGCTGCCGAGCGCGATGATCATGCCGGAATCCTCGGCCAGCGGAATGAAGCGCACCGGACTGACGCTGCCCAGACGCGGGCTGTCCCAGCGTGCCAGGGCTTCGGCACCGACCAGCCGGCCATCCGCCGCATCGACCTGGGGCTGGAAATGCAACGAAATCTCGCCATTGTCGAGCGCGCCGCGCAGCAGGTTTTCCAGACGGATACGTTCGCGGGCATCGCGCGTCATTTCCGGCGTGTAGAAATGGAAAAGGCCGCGCCCCTGCCCCTTGGCACGGTACATCGCCGTATCGGCATTGCGCATCAGCTCAAGCACGTTGTCGCCATCGCCGGGATAGAGGCAGATGCCGATCGAGGCCGAAAGAAACAGCTCGTGCTCGCCGAGCAGGAAGACCGCCGCAAAAGCCGCGTTGATTTCCTGCGCCAGCAAGGCCACATCTTCGGCATCGCGCACACCCTCCATCAGGCAGATGAACTCGTCGCCACCCAGGCGGGCCAGCATGTCGATCAGGCGCACATGCTCGGAAAGACGTGACGCCACCGACACCAGCAGTTCATCGCCAACACCGTGGCCCAGCGAATCATTGACCTGCTTGAACTGGTCGAGATCGATGAACAACACCGCCAGGCGCTGTTCGCTGCGCACGGCTTCCTGCATGCTTTCTTCGAGGCGCTCGATGAAACAGCGCCGGTTGGCCAGCCCGGTCAGCGGGTCGTGATAGGCCAGGTAATTCAGCTTGCTTTCAGCCTGACGCCGCACTCCCACCTCTTCTTCCAGCTGGCTGTTGGCCCGCTTGAGTTCGGCGGTACGGGCATCGACCTGGATTTCCAGCGTATCGCGCGCTGCCTTGATGCGCCCCTCCTGCTCCTTGAGAATGCGCTGGGCACGGCGTACGACCAGAAACTGCATCAGGTACAGCGCGGCACAGACCGACAGCACCCCGGCCATCACCCACCACAGGCTGCGCCGCGACTGCGCCATGAACGGGGAGACATCCTGATAGAGCTCGAACACCCCTTCTATCATGTGGCCTTCACCGTAAATCGGGATGTAACTCGACAGCAGATCGACATCGCTGACACTGCCTTCCATCGTATCCGCCGTATTGCGATGGACCAGTTCGCTGAGCACCACGCCATTGATTGCCGAACGAAAACCGGGATTTTCCAGGCGGCTTTCGCCAACCTGCCGGGCGTCCGTGGAAAAGACCGTCAAGCCGAGCCGGTTGTAGATCTTGACCTTGATCACGGCAGTGTTGCGCATCAACGCCTGCGAACTCGCGCGCAGCGTCTCGATCTCTCCGCTACGCAGCATTTCCCCGCCATCTCGCCCGATTGATGCACTGATCAGACGTTCGAGAGGCTGGCGCAAGGCATTCTCGAAGATCTGCGCCATCGCGACATTGCGGCTTTCTGCCAGCTCGCTGATCTGATGCAGAGACAACTCGCGGTAAAGCAGCCCCAGGCCGCCGGCTGCCAGCACGATGAGAACAAAACTGAGCGTCGAGAAGTAGCGCGAAAGATTGAACATGGCTGCCGGTCAGGAGGTAGCGAGCAGCTTAGTCCAGCTCGCGTATCCGCGCCACTGCCTCCTCGACCCGTTTGACGGCAATCACCTCCATGCCGGCTATCGCCTGCTTCGGCCGATTCGCTTCGGGGATCAGGGCACGCGTAAAACCGAGCTTGGCGGCCTCCTTCAGACGCTCCTGACCGCGCGGCGCCGGCCGAATTTCACCGGCCAGACCAACCTCACCAAATACTATAAGTTTCGATGGCAACGGCTTGTTTTTCAATGAAGAAGTAATCGACATCAACACTGCCAAGTCGGCCGCCGGCTCGGTAATCTTGACGCCGCCCACCGCATTGACGAAAACATCCTGGTCGAAACAAACAATGCCGGCATGCCGGTGCAGCACGGCGAGCAGCATCGCCAGACGCTGCGCTTCGAGGCCGACCGTCAGCCGGCGCGGATTACCGTGCGAGGTGTCGACCAGCGCCTGGATCTCGACCAGCAGCGGCCGCGTGCCTTCCTGCGTCACCATTACGCAGGAACCGGCGACATCCTGACCGTGCTGCGACAGGAACAGCGCCGACGGATTGCTGACCCCCTTCAAGCCGGTCTCGGTCATCGCGAAGACGCCGAGTTCGTTGACCGCGCCGAAGCGGTTCTTGACGGCCCGCACCAAGCGGAAGCTGGAATGCGTGTCGCCTTCGAAATAGAGCACGGTATCGACGATGTGTTCGAGGACGCGCGGCCCGGCCAGCGCGCCGTCCTTGGTGACGTGGCCGACCAGGATGATGGTGATGCCGGCCTGCTTGGCGAGCCGCGTCAGTTGCGCCGCGCATTCGCGCACCTGCGCCACCGAGCCCGGCGCACTCGACAACTGATCCGACCACAGGGTCTGGATCGAGTCGATCACCGCGACGCGCGGCTGCTCGGCCTGCAACGTACCGACGATGCGTTCGAGATTGATCTCGGCCATCAACTGCAGTTGCCGGGTATCGAGACCGAGTCGGCGGGCGCGCAGGGCGACCTGCTCGCCGGATTCCTCGCCGCTGATGTAGAGCACCTTCTGGCCCAGCGAGAGCAGCGACAGGGCCTGCAGCAGCAAGGTGCTCTTGCCGATGCCGGGGTCGCCGCCGATCAGCACGACGCCGCCCGGCACCAGGCCGCCGCCGAGGGCGCGGTCGAATTCGCCGATCCCGGTCGGGATGCGCTCGGTTTCACGCGCCTCGATTTCCGACAGGTTCTGCAACTTCGCAGTCGGTGCCAGCGACTCGAAACGATGTCCGCTCGCCTTCTCGGCGACCGACTCGACCAAGGTATTCCACTCGCCGCAGCCCGGACACTGGCCCTGCCACTTCGGACTGCTTGCACCGCATTCGGTACAGCTGTAAATCGATTTGACCTTGGCCACTCAGATATCCCCGATTTCCAGCGGTACACGTGCCGCCAGGGCACAAAACAGTTCGTAGGAAATGGTGCCGGCGGCAGCCGCCACTTCGTCTGCCGTGACCTCACCGGCGATGCCGCGCCCCCACAGCGTGACCGGCGCGCCGATACCGGCTTCCGGAATGTCGGTGATATCGCAGGCCAGCATGTCCATCGACACCCGCCCGACCGTCGTCGTACGCTTGCCCATGACCATGATCGGCGTACCGCTGGTCGCATGTCGCGGATAACCGTCGGCATAGCCGCAGGCGACGACGCCGATGCGCATTGCCCGTGCTGCCGTGAAGGTGCCGCCGTAACCGACGCGCTCGCCGGCCGCAATATCCTGGACGCCGATCAAGGCGCTGCTCAGCGTCATCGCCGGCTGCAATTCAAGTTCGGCGGCAGTGGTTTCGGCGAACGGGCTGCTGCCGTAGAGCATGATACCCGGCCGCACCCAGTCGGCGTGCGTCTGCGGGTGGCGCAGGATGGCCGCCGAATTGGCCAGACAGCGCTTGCCCGACCAGTCGCCGGCCAGTTCGTTGAAGCGGGCGAGTTGCCAGTCGACGCCGCGCTCACCATCGGCTTCGGCAAAATGCGTCATCAACATCACGTCGGCGCGAGTCAGGCTGGCCAGTCTGGCACGCGCCGCCGGCAATGTCCGCGCCGTGAAACCGAGCCGGTTCATGCCGGTATTGAGCTTGAGGCAGATCGACAACGGCGCGTCGGCCGGCGCCGTGGCGAGCAGCAGATCGAGTTGCTCCGGACAATGGATGACCGTGGTCAGGCCGTGTTCAACCACAGCACGCGCATCGCGCGCCGAGAAGATGCCTTCGAGCAGCACGATCGGTTGCGTGATGCCGGCTTCGCGCAGGGCCACCGCGTTTTCCGTCTCGAGCAGGGCAAAGCCGTCGGCTTCGCCGCGCAGCGCCTCGACGGCGCGCCACTGACCATGCCCATAGGCGTTGGCCTTGATCACCGCCCAGGCCTTGGCGCCGGGAGCCCGGCGCTTGGCCTGACGATAATTATGCAGGATGGCGGCCGGGGAGATGCGCGCCCGGATCGGACGGGAGGTTTTCATGAAGCGAGTTCTCGCATCTTGCTCTTGGCAAAGTCGATGAAGGTAGCCGCCAGGCGCGAGCGGAAACGGTCCTGCGGATGCACCAGGTAAAGGCTGCGCTTGAGGGGCGGATTGAGCGGGATCGCGGCCAGCACACCGAGCTGGGTTTCCTTCGCGACGACGGCGCGCGACACGATGGCGAAACCGAGGCCGGTGGAGACGACGCCTTTCAGCGCCTCCGGGCTGCCCAGTTCCATTTGCGTCTTGAGCGCCTCGACCGGCACCGCATGCTGGCGGAAATAGCTGTCGATGACTTCGCGCGTCCCGGAGCCGGGTTCGCGCGAGATGTATTCATAGTCGATGAGGCCCTTGGCTGTCACCGACGCCAGAGTGGCCAGCGGATAGTCCGGCGCGCAGATCACCTGCAACTCGTCGTCGCAGCAGATCTGGCAGGCCAGCCCGGCGAGCTTGGCCGGCGTTTCGATCAGGCCGACGTCGAGCGTGTGTTCGGCGACCCGGCTTTCGATGCTTTCCGAGTTGGCGACGATCAGCCGCGCCCGCACCTGCGGGTAAAGCGCATTGAATTCGCCGAGCACGCGCGGCAGCATGAACTCGGCAATCGTCGTCGAGGCGCCGACCAGCAGCGGGCCGCGCATTTCACCGGTCATTTCCGAAAGCCGGGTTTCCATCTCGTCGGAGAGCGCCAGGATGCGCTCGGCGTAGCCCAGCACCAGTTCGCCGGCCGGAGTCAGCGAGATGCCGCCGTGGCGGCGTTCAAACAGGCGGGTACTGTATTGCTCTTCCAGTTGCTTGATCTGGAAGGTGACGGCGGGCTGCGTCATGAACAGGGCGTCGGCCGCGCGGGTAAAGCTGAGATGCTTGGCTACGGCATGAAACACCTGCAGGCGCCGGTCAGCCATGATTTTTCTCCCTGGAATATACGCGGCCGACATTCAATCACATTCCGGGAGGCGGCCACCGGTCAACCCGAAAAATCAGGCATTTTCCTCCTATTGACGCGCCGCTGTCACGCCGCTTTAACGGCAAAGTCTTAATGTAGTCTTTTCGACACATGGCAACGACCAGGCCCGAACATGCACAACTCCAAGGGCCGCGCAAGCCTTGCGCCTGACGCTGGGCGTGGTATAACCCTCGACCAAAGTTATATAAGAGACAAGAGAAGATACCAAGTGCCGTTTGGCTTCTACATCATCATGGCCGCGCAGTTCTTTTCCGCGCTGGCCGACAACGCCCTGCTCATCGCCTCCATCGCCGCTCTGCGCGAGATGCAGGCGCCTGCGGAATACGAGCCGCTGCTGAAAACCTTTTTCACGGTGTCCTATGTGCTGCTCGCCGCCTTCGTCGGCGCCTTCGCCGATTCGATGCCGAAGTGGCGGGTCATGTTCATCAGCAACACGATCAAGATTTTCGGTTGCAGCCTGATGTTCTTCGGCGCCCATCCGCTGGTCGCCTATGCCGTCGTCGGCCTTGGTGCCGCCGCCTATTCACCGGCCAAGTACGGCATCCTCACTGAATACCTGCCGCACCGCCTGCTCGTCGTCGCCAACGGCTGGATCGAGGGGCTGACGGTCGGCGCCATCATTCTCGGTGTCGTCATCGGCGGCACGCTGATCAAGCCCGACATCGCCGCGAACATGCTCGCCTTCGACTTCCCGCTGATCAACACCGGTGTCGATACGGTCGGTGAAATGGCGCTTTCCGTCGTGGCCGTGCTCTACATCCTGGCCTCGCTGTTCAATCTCTACGTGCCGGACACCGGGGTTGACCACAAGCCGCTCAAGCGCAATCCCTTCTACCTGATCCACGAATTCAACCACTGCCTCGCCCTGCTCTGGCGCGACCGCCTCGGCCAGATCTCGCTGGCCGTCACCACGCTATTCTGGGGCGCCGCCTCGACGCTGCAATTCATCGTCATCAAGTGGTCGGAAGTTGCCCTGCATCTCGACCTGTCAAAATCCTCGATGCTGCAGGGCGTGGTTGCGGTCGGTGTCGCTTCCGGCGCGGTCTTCGCCGCCAAGTTCATCACCTTGCGCAAGTCGGTGCGGGTCATACCGCTCGGCATCGCGATGGGCCTCATCGTGCTGGTCATGAACTTCGTCACCAGCCTGTGGTTTGCCGTGCCGCTGCTGATCCTGATCGGCGGCCTGTCCGGCTTCTTCGTCGTGCCGATGAACGCGCTGCTGCAGCATCGCGGCCACATCCTGATGGGCGCCGGCCATTCGATCGCCGTGCAGAACTTCAACGAAAATCTCTCCATCCTGATCATGACCGGCATCTACTACGTGATGATCAAGGTGGACATGTCGATCTACTGGGTGGTTACGCTGTTCGGCCTGTTCGTCAGCGGCATCATGTACCTGATCCGCCAGCGCCACATCATCAATCAGTCGCAACAGGACGACGTGGCGCACCTGGACGACACGACACACCACTGCTGAGCGTCCGCCGGGCCAGGCCCGGACGGTCGACTGATCTTAAAAGGGCAATTCCGGCGTTGCGCGTTCGCGCAGAGTACGCCTCGCCAGAAGCAGGTCTTCCCAGGCTTTCGACTTGTCCGGCAGATTGCGCAGCAGATAAGCCGGGTGATAAGTCACCACGACCGGGATGCCGGCATATTCGAACGGTTTGCCACGCAGCGAGGCGAGCGACTTGTCGTCATGCAGCACCGCATGCACCGCCGCCTTGCCGAGCAGGACGATGATCTTCGGCTTGAGCAAGGCAATCTGCCGCTCGAGATAAGGCCAACATGCTGCCATCTCGGCCGCTTCCGGCGTCCGGTTGCCGGGCGGCCGGCATTTCACCGCATTGGCGATATAAACCTTGTTGCCGCGACTGATGTCGAGCGCCGCCAGCATGTTGTCGAGCAACTTGCCGGCCTGGCCGACGAAAGGCTCGCCCTGCACATCCTCGTCGGCACCGGGGCCTTCGCCGATGAACAGCCAGTCCGGATTTTGATCGCCGACCCCGAACACCGCCTGGCGGCGCTGTTCGCACAGGCCGCAGGCACGACAGCCGGCCACCTGCGCTTTCAATTCCGGCCAATCCAGTGCGTCGACCGCTATCGCAGAACCAGCCACCATCACCGGCCGCGCGCGCGGCGCTTCCGGTGTCGCCAGCGGCGGCGCCTGGACGGGCGCCCGCACCGGCGGCTCGACATCGATCGCCGGCGCCGCTACGGCCGGCGCTACGGCCGGCGCTACGGCCGGCGCTTCTGGCGCCACGCCGGCAGCCTGCGGTTTGGCCTGGTCACGCAGCACCCAGAGCGGCGCCACGCCCATCTCGACCAGCATCTGTTCGCGGCTCAGGCTCATGCCAGTTCCTTGTCAAAAATCAGCGCATCCTCGCGCCCGATGGCGGCCGGGTAATAAGCCTTGCGCAAACCGATCTGGCGAAAGCCGAAATGGCGATAAAGCTCGACCGCCCGCTCGTTCGACGGGCGCACCTCGAGAAACAACTTGGTCGCGCCACCCAGGCGGGCAGCCTGCATGGCATTGCGCAGCAGGCGGGCACCATAGCCCTGACCATGGTGACGCGCCGCCACACCGATATTGAGCAGGTGCGCCTCGTCGATCACCGACATGACCACCGAAAAACCGATCAGCTCGCCACCCAGCCTGCAAACCCAGACGCTGTAGCCGGCCGTCAGCGAATCGGCGAAATTGCCGCGCGACCACGGAAAGGGCTGCAGCGAGGCTTCCAGCGCGGCCACCTGATCGAGATCGCGCTCGTTCATCGGGAAAAACTCGGCGGCCAGATGGAACTCACTCACGCCCTGCCCCCTTCGCTCAACCGCTCGGCGACCGTCTTGGCGACCTTGTCGCGCACGTAAAGCGGCGCCGCCAGTGCGGCATCGATGCCTTCGCCGCGCAGCAGGCGCGGCACGGCAAGCTGTGCCAGCACCGCCGCCGTGGGCAGGATATCGCTGCGCACGGCCAGCCCGGCCTCGGCCAGACGCTGTGCAAGCAATGGATAAGCGGCCGGCGCATTGCCGCAGGCCAGCCAGCCGGATTCGGCCGGAATTTGCACGTCGACCGGTGCACAAACGCGAATCTCGCCCTGCAAGACATAGCCGTCAGCGGCGCGCCGGTAGGCACCGGCATAGACCTCACCCATGCGCGCATCGAGCAGCGCCAGCACCTGTTCCGCACCGGTCGCAGCCGCCATCGCTTCAAGACTGGTCAGCGGCAGCAGTGGAATATCGCTCGCCACGGCCAGGCCCTGCGCAGCGCCGCAGGCGACGCGCAGGCCGGTAAACGCGCCGGGACCAACGCCGAAGGCTATCGCGTCAAGCTGAGCAACCGCGACCCCCGCCTCGGCAAGCAGGTCGCGCACGAGCGGCAGCAGGGTTTCGGAATGCGAGCGTCCCGGCGGACAAATGCGTTCGCTCAGTTCGCCGTCACGCCAAAGGGCACAGGAACCGAGTTCGGTTGAGGTTTCGAGAGCGAGGATCAGCATGGGGCGACATTTTACCGGAGGCATGCCCGGCTGCGACCAGGGAATGGAAGCTTAATTACCGCCCCGGCAAGGAATCAGTCGCGCCGCCAGCCGCGCTCCGGACGCGCTTCGCGTTCGGAGTTGGCGCCGCGCTGCTCGCGCATTTCCTCGCGCATGCGCCGTCTGTCCTCCGGCGGCACTTCGTTCCAGCGCCGCGGCCCGTCGTCGCGCCGGATCTCGCGCTCCTGCTGCCAGTGCTCGCGCATTTGCTGCCGCATCTGGCGCCGCTCGTCCGGCGGCAAATCCCGCCAGCGCGCCTGCGCCCAGACGCTGCCCGCCGAGCCGGCAAGGCTGAGCAGCAACAACAGGGAGAGCAAAAGACGGCGTTTCATGATGGCGGGAGCAACTTGGAGATTTCGACATGATCATTGTCCATCCGCCCCCGCAGGGCAAGCCCGCCCAGTTGTAAAAATATGTTTCCCGCAGGACGGCCGCAATTCCTTGTTACCATTGATTGCGCTTCATTCACCGTCAGCAATTATCCTTGCCCACATGAGCGAACAACAACACACCCATATCCTCGTCGTCGATGACGACGCCCGCCTGCGCGACCTGCTGACCCGTTACCTCGGCGAACAGGGCTTCGAGGTCAAGGCCGCCGGCGATGGCCAGCAGATGGACAAGCTGCGCAGCCGCGAACATTTCAACCTGATCGTGCTCGACCTGATGCTGCCCGGCGAAGACGGCCTGACCATCTGCCGCCGCCTACGCGGCAGCGGCGACCTGACGCCGATCATCATGCTCACCGCCAAGGGCGACGAGGTGGACCGCATCGTCGGCCTCGAAATGGGCGCCGACGATTACCTGCCCAAGCCCTTCAATCCGCGCGAACTGCTCGCCCGCATCCATGCTGTGCTGCGCCGCCAGGGCAATCGCCCGCCCGGCGCACCGGGCGAGGAAGCCGAGATGATCCAGTTCGGCAACATCGAAGTCGATCTCGCCGCGCGCACCCTCAAACGCGGCGACGAACTGCTGCCGCTGACCACCGGCGAGTTCGCCGTGCTCAAGGTGCTGCTGCACCACCCGCGCCAGCCGCTATCGCGCGACAAGCTGATGTCGCTGGCGCGTGGCCGCGAACAGGGACCGTTCGATCGCGCCATCGACGTCCAGGTATCGCGCCTGCGCAAGCTGATCGAAGCCGATCCGGCGCAACCGCGCTACCTGCAGACGGTCTGGGGCTTCGGCTACGTCTTCGTCCCGGACGGCACCGCCCGCGACGCATGATCCCCCGTTCGCTGCTGGCGCGCACCTTCCTGCTGCTCGCCCTGCTCGTGCTGCTGACCACCGCGGCCTGGCTCAGTCTCTTCCGCTTTATCGATGCCGAGCCGCGCGCCCGCGAAAGTGCGCAACTGGCCGCCTCGGCGGTCAACCTGATTCGCGCCTCGCTTTTCGCTGCGGCGCCGGAAAAGCGCCTCGGCCTGTTTGCCGAATTCGCTTCACGCGAAGGCATCCGGCTCCTGCCGGCCGAGCCGGAAGACCGCGTTGAAGCCATGCCCGACAGTCGCTTTCACCGACTGCTCGAACGCGAACTGAGCAGCCGCCTCGGCGAACACACCCGCGTTGCCGCCAGTGTCGATGGCGAGCCCGGCTTCTGGATCAGCTTCCGGCTCGACGAAAATGACGATGACGAAGAGTACTGGCTGGTCCTGCCGCGCGAACGGGCTGCCCGCAACTTCACCATGCACTGGCTGAGCTGGGGCCTGCTTGCCATTGCGCTGGCACTCGCCGTCGCCTGGCTGATCGCTTCGCGCATCAGCCGGCCGCTGAAAGCCATGGCGCGCTCGGTCGAAGCCGTCGGTCGCGGCCAGACACCCGCACCGCTGCCGGAAGACGGCGCCGAAGAACTGCGTCGCCTGGCCGGTGCCTTCAACACCATGGCGAGCGATCTGGAACGCCATGAAAAGGACCGTTCGGAAGTCCTCGCCGGCATTTCACATGACCTGCGCACGCCGCTGACCCGCCTGCGCCTCGAAGCCGAACTCAGCGTTGCCGACGAAGGCGCCCGTCAGGCCGTGGTCGCCGACATCGAGCAGATGGAAGCGGTGATCTCGCAATTCATGGACTACGCGCGCACCGAGAGTGGCGAAGATCGCGCGCCGGTCGATCTGGCAGCACTCCTGGACGGCATTGTCGAACACCAGGCTTATGTCGGACGCGCCTTGCCGGCCGAGATCGGCGCCCTACCCGAAATCAGCCTGCGCCCGAAAGCCATCCGGCGCGCCCTGACCAACCTGATCGACAATGCCTGGAAATACGGCGGCAGCGATGTCCGCCTCAAGGCGGCAGCGGTCGACGGTGAAATCCGCATCGAAATCAGCGATCGCGGCCCGGGCATTCCGGCCGCCGAAACCGAGCGCCTGAAGCGCCCCTTCGCCCGCCTCGAAACCGCCCGCAGCAACGCCGGCGGCACCGGCCTCGGACTGGCCATCGTCGAACGCATCGCCCGCCTGCACGACGGTCGCCTCGATCTGCTGGCGAACCCGGGGGGCGGCCTGATTGCCTGCCTGAGTCTGCCAATCAGGCGTTAAGCGCCTGGCAGGTTTCGTCCAGTTCGGCTTCGATACCGCCCAGCACGGCGACAATCTTGTCGCCGTCCAGCCCCAGCCGCAGCCACGCCGTACGCTCCAGCGGCATGACCATTTCATCGGCCGAATGCGCCAGGCCCAAGCCATGCGCCAGGGTATCGGCAACGTGGATCAGATCGGCCAGCGAGCCCCCCTCGGCAGCCGCCGGCTGATGATGTTCGGCAACGGCCGCATGCAGCGCCTGCGGGAAACGCCAGGCATCGGATAGCATGCCGCCGACCTCGGCATGATCAAGCCCGAGCACATCGCGTTCGGCAACAACCAGGAAGCAGTCGTGCTGATGGCGATAGGCCAGCACCTCGGCGTACTGCACGGGAAAATTGGCCGCCAGCACGAGTTGACCGATGTCGTGCAGGATGCCGCCGGTAAAGGCCAGTTCCGGATTCTGTCCGACACCGCCGGCCAGCCCGCGGGCCAGCAGCCCCACCGCAGCACAATGCCGGAGATAGGCGCGGGCATCGAAGCCCGGACAATGATCGATGCGGAAGGCGCCGCTCATGCCCACCGCCAGCACCATGCTGCGCACGGCCCGAAAACCGAGCACGACGACCGCTTCGTTGATCGTGCCGACCCGGCTCTGCAAGCCGTAGAACGACGAATTGGCAACGCGCAGCACACGCGCCGTCAGGCCCTGGTCATGCGCGATCTGGTGCGCAATGCGGGTCACGTCGATATCTTCGTTGTCAAACGAGGCGAGCAACTCAGTCACTGCCGAGGGCAACGAAGGCAATTGCTTGAGACGGGCAGCCACCTGCTCGCGGGTCAGTTTGCTCATGAGCCACTCTCCATGCGGTAAGCGAGTATTGCCTGGTAAAGCAGGCGCGTTTCCGCCCCGTCGCCGGCCTTGCGGAACAACTGGTCGAGTTGCCGGACCTGGCCGGCCCGCCTTGCCTCGACGGCCGCCGCATCCTCGACAACCTCGCGCACGACGCGGATCTCGGCAACTTCGCGCCGCGCCAGGCCATGCAGCATGCTTTCGCTGATCTCGGCAGCCGCCGGCACCAGCACGTGCCCACCGGCATCGATGACCGCTTCGGCCACCTGCATGCCCACCGTCACCTCGCCAAGCGGCAGCGAAACGATCTCTTTCATGTTATTTCTCCTCCAGCAGCAGGAAACGTCCGCTCACCGAGGCGGCAGGCCGGAACTGGCGCCAGCGACAGATGAACCGCCGGCCGGCGATCTCGATATCGGCTTCGTCGCCGTACAGCGGCATCTCCGGTAAAACATCGGCCAGGCTTGCCCCCAACAGCAGGCTGCGTCCCGGAAAGACGGCATGCGCCGCCTCGTTAACCAGGGCCAGCATGCCGTCGTTGTCGATGCCGATCACCGGCCACGGCAAATGCGCGAGCAGTTCCTGCAGAATCAGGTAACCCTGACCACCGGTTTCCCGCAGGGCCTCGTTTTCCCGCAACAGATGTCGGCGCTCCTCTTCGATGCGCAGCAACTCACGCCCGCCCGCCTCAACCTCACGCGACAGACGAGCGTAATCATCGATCACACGTCGCCGCTCAAGTGCTTCCTCGACCGTCTGGTGCAAAACGCCGGTCGCCAGCGGCAAAGGGATGACCCGATGCAGCAGGCCGGCAGCCCCCAACTCGGCGACCTGGTGCCGGCTTTTTGCCCGTTCATCACTGAGCAGGATGCGCTCGCATTGCGGCTGCACCTGCGCTACCTGGCGGATCACTGCCGCTGCATCAAAACTGCCGTTCGACGGGCCGCAGACCAGCACATCGACCCCGTTTCCAGCCAGCCAGGCAGTTGCGCTGGCGCAATCGGCCGCAACGCAGACCCGGTGACCATCCCGCTCGAGCATGGAAATGGCCTCTTCAGCCGCGTCGACCGCTACCAGCAAGGCCATCGGCTGGCGCGTGCCGGAGCGTAGCAGATTGGCCGGCAAACGCTTGTCGGCGCCGAGCAGTTCACCCATCGCCGACTGGCCGAGCGGGCGCGAGAAGTAATAGCCCTGAATGATGTCGCACTGGTGCGAGATGAGCAGCGCCAGCTGCTCGACCGTTTCGACGCCTTCAGCGACCACCTTGAGCTTGAGATGGTGCGCCATGGTGATCACGGCACGGGTGATCGAAGCATCGTCGGCATCGGCCGCAATATCCTGGACGAAGGAACGATCGACCTTGAGCGCATCGAGCGGAAAACGCTTGAGGTAGGCCAGGCTCGAATAGCCGGTACCGAAATCATCAAGCGACAGGGTCACCCCCATTTCCTTGAGCTCCCGCAGCATGTGCACGGCCGCATCCGGGTTCTGCATCAGCATGCTCTCGGTAATTTCGAGATCGAGGCAGACCGGCGCCAGGCCGCTCAGCTTGAGCGTGTCGGCAATATCGTCGAGCAGGGTTTCGGACTGCAACTGGCGCGCCGACAGATTGACCGACACACTCGGTATGTCCAGTCCGTTCTGCTGCCAGATCACCGCCTGGCGGCAGGCCTCCTGCAAGACCCAGCGCCCGACCTGGATGATCAGCCCGGTTTCCTCGAGCAGCGGAATGAACTGGTCGGGCGGCACCACGCCACGCCGCGGATGATTCCAGCGCAGCAGCGCCTCGGCGCCGGTCACCCGGCCGTTTTCGCAACTCACCTTGGCCTGGTAATAAAGCATGAACTCGCCATGCACGATGGCGTTGCGCAGGTCGGTCTCGAGGAAGAGGCGGTCACGCACGTCGTCGTGCATCAGGGCCGAATAGAACTGGTAATTGTTGCGCCCGTTCATCTTGGCATGGCGCACGGCAATTTCGGCATTGGAGACCAGTTCGTGCGCGTCGTTGCCGTCCTGCGGATGGAAGACCAGCCCCAGACTGGCCGTGACGAAGATATCCTGGCCCTCGACCCGCACCGGCTGGAGCAAGGCATCGATCACCCGCCGTGCCACGATGGCCGCCTGCGAAGTGTCCTCGACGTCGGGCAACAACACCGCAAAGACATCGCCACCCAGGCGACCGAGAATGTCCGACTCGCGCAACAGGCCGGACAGTCGTCCCGCAACCTGGCGCAGCAGCTCGTCGCCCGACATGTAGCCGAGAGTCTGGTTGACCTCCCGAAAATGATCGATATCGACCACCATGACGCCGACCGGCAAATTCTTGCGCTTGGCCAGCGCAATCAGGCGCCGCGCCTGGTCGTAGAACATCAACTGGTTGGGCAATGCGGTCAACGCATCAAAATGGGCAAAAAAGGGCGACTGCCCCTGCTCCGTCACCAGGCTGGTGATATCGCTGGCCACGCCGCCGACACTGACGATCAGACCATTCTCGTTATGCACCGGGAACGTGCGCGCATGCAGCCAGCGGATGCTGCCGCCCGGACGCCGGATGCGGAATTTCGCATCGAGCCCGCCCAGGCGATGCTGCTGCGCCGTGCGCAGCAGGCTGGCTCTATCCTCTTCGTGCACATGCTTCAGCCAGTCGCGACGATCGGCATAAAGCGCTTCGACATAGCGCCCCCAGATCTGTTCGTAACCCTTGCTGACGTAGGTGACACGCTGGGTTTCGGCCTCAACCAGCCAGTAGCACTCGGGGGTATTGCTGGCCAGTTGCAGAAAGCGCGCCTCGCCTTCATCAATACCCGAAACTCTCGGTGGCAGGCCTGGTGCAGCCTGCTGTTCGCGCAACAGGCGCAGGCGGGAGCACTCGCGCTCGACGATGGCGAGCAGGCGCGACGGATTGCTCTTGAAAACCAGATCGCTGGCGCCGTTCTCCAGCAATTCGACCGGCACATTGCGGCAGCCGGGAGCGATGCTCAGCACGATGGGCAAATCGGGCGCCAGCGGACGGATCAGATCGATCGCCTCGGCTGCGCTCAAGTCCGGCACGGCACAATCGAGCAGCACGATGTCCCAGTCCTCGACCCGCAAGGCTTCGGCGATTTCTTCGGAATCACACATCCGGCGGGCGTAGACATCGTAGCCGCCACCACGCAGGGCATCGAGCAGATGCTGGCCGTCCTGCTCCCGGGCATCGACAATCAATATCCGCAACAGGTTCGACGAATCGGGCTGCGCCAGCTCCTCCACCTGCTACCTCCTCGTATCCACATCCTGTCATGGGAACCCGGAACGCCATTTACGCCCGGGTCATTGCCCCACATCCTACATCACACGCCACACCGCCGTCAGCAGATGCAAAATGCATTTGCCGATACGCTGATCAAGCCGGTGCAAAATTCGCGGATGGCGACAGCAAGGGGAACTCCGCCAGAATCCGATAATTGGCACCGACGGGCGCAGTTTGCGAACAGGCCAGCACAAAACCCTCGCATGCCCAGTCGATCACCGGCAGGGCTGGCAACACTGGCGACTCGTCGGCAGGCATGCGGCGCAGCAAGCTCACATGCGGCACGAATTCGGGATGACTGGCATCAAAGGCAAAGCCATGCTCGACCAATGCCTGGCGCAAACCGAGCACCAATTCATCAAGCGCCGGCACCCGCTGGCTGCAACCGGCCCAGGCCAGACGCTTGTGCGGCCAGTACGCAAGGCGATCCAGTTGCAGGCGAAAGGCCCGGCCGCCGACGCCGGCCGCCGCCCGGCACAATTCCGGCAGGCGCTGCTCGGTAACATCGCCGAGAAAAACCAGCGTCAGATGGATGGTTTCCTGCCGGGTGGCCCGGCCGCCGAACTGCCCGGCACAATCGGCCGCGACACCAGCCAGGCTGGTGGCAACGCTGGCTGGCGGCCACAGGGCGAAGAAAACGCGGCGCGTTGCGCCCGCTTCGGAGGCTGACGCCCCGGACTCAGCCGGCACGTTCGACCAGCACCACGGCCTGTGCCTCGATCGCCTCTTCACGGCCGAGATAGCCGAGTTTCTCGTTGGTCTTGCCCTTGATATTGACGCAATCGACGGCAATACCGAGATCGGCCGCGACATTGGCGACCATCGCCGCGGCGTGCGGCGCGAGTTTGGGTTGCTGCGCAATCAGCGTCGCATCGACATTGACCGGCCGCCAGCCGCGCTCGGCGAGCAAGGCCACCGCGCCGCGCAGCAGGACACGACTGTCGGCACCCTTGTAGCGCGGATCGGTATCGGGAAAGTGGCGCCCGATGTCGCCGAGCGCCACGGCGCCGAGCAGCGCATCGGTGATCGCGTGCAACAGCGCATCGGCGTCGGAATGCCCGAGCAGGCCGGTAGCATGCGGAATCTCGACGCCGCCGAGAATCAGCTTACGGCCTTCGACCAGTCGATGAACGTCGTAACCCTGCCCGACCCGGATATTCATTTGCGTCCCCTCAGGATCATCGCCGCCAGCGCCAGGTCGGCCGGAAATGTGACTTTCAGATTGGTCGAATCGCCCTTGACCAGCTTCGGCTTGAGGCCCATTGCCTCGATCGCTCCCGCTTCGTCGGTCACGGCGCGGCAATTTTCGAGTGCTTCGGCGAGTCGACCGTAACGGAACATCTGCGGCGTCTGCGCCTGCCACAGGCCGTCGCGCGGCTCGGTGGCGGCGACGCGCTGTTCGGCATCGGCGCGTTTCAGGGTATCGGCAACCGGCACGGCAAGAATGCCGCCAACCGGATCGTCGGCCAGCTCGCGCAACAGCGCGGCGAGCATGTCGGCGCTCAGGCAGGGCCGCGCTGCATCATGTACCAGCACCCAGTCGTCCTCGGCCGCCACCATCGCTGCGGCGCGCAGGCCGTTGCCGACGCTGTCGGCACGGGTCGCCCCGCCGCAGCGCACGGTTTCAAGCTTGGCACCAAGATCGGACCAGTCGTGCCGGCTCCATTCCGCGTCGTTCGGCGAAAGCACGACCCAGACGCGCTCGATTTCCGGGCAGGCGACCAGCGCCGCCAGCGTATGATGAATCAGCGGCCGGCCGAGCAGGCTCAGGTACTGTTTGGGTTTCTCGGCGCCGAAGCGGGAACCGCTGCCAGCAGCGGGAACGATTGCGAAATAACGTGGCATGGCTTAATTTTACTGAATAACGATCATAAGAAGAGAATCCTCATGAGCTTTGTCGTTCCCGAACTTGCCGCACCGGTCGAAGCTTTTGCGACGGCACTCGGCATCGGCCTGCTGGTCGGCCTCGAACGCGAACGCCGCCCGGATTCGGCGGCCGGCCTGCGCACCTTCGCGCTGGTCGCCATGCTCGGCTGCCTGTTCGCGCTGCTCGGCGAGAAGAGCGGCGGGCCGTGGCTGCTGGTGGCCGGCCTGCTGGTCATTTCCGGCTCGATGATCGCGTCCAATTTCTCGGCGCAGCAGGAAGAGCAATACCGCGGCTTCACCTCGGAGGCGGCGATCATCGTCACCTACGGTCTGGGCGCCGCGGTCTGGTTCGGCTACGCGACGCTGGCCGTGATGCTCGCCATCACCACCACCGTACTGCTCTACTTCAAGGCGGAGCTGCGCCAGTTCAGCGAACGCACGACGCCGAAGGACATCAATTCGATCCTGCAGTTTGCCGTGCTGTCGCTGGTCATCCTGCCCATCCTGCCGAGTGCCGACTTCGGCCCCTACAACGCGATCAATCCGCGCCAGGTATGGTGGATGGTGGTGCTGATTTCCGGCCTGGCGCTGTCCGGCTACCTCGCGCTGCGTATCATCGGTGCCCGGCACGGCGCGGCCCTGCTCGGCATTTTCGGCGGCCTAGCCTCGTCGACCGCCACGACCATGATGTTTTCACGCCACGCCCGCGACCACGTGCATCTGGTGCGCATGTCGGCAATCGTCATCCTGATCGCCAACGTCATGGTGATGATCCGCCTCGGCCTGGTTTCCGGCGTCGTCGCCCCCAACCTGGTAATGCCGATCGCCACAGTGTTTGCCTGCGGCATCGTGCCCGGCGTCGTCATGGCGCTGTATGGCTGGAAAATCCTCAACGCCGCCGGCGACCTGCCGATGCCCGAAGTCAAGAACCCGACCGAGCTGCGCACCGCGATCTCCTTCGGCCTGCTCTACGCCGTCGTGCTGCTCGCCTCGGCCTGGCTGCAGGACATCGCCGGCAACAGCGGCCTCTACATCGTGGCGCTGGCTTCCGGCCTGACCGATGCCGACGCCAGCGTGCTGTCTACGCTGCGCATGTTCAACCTGGAAAAAATTTCCAGCGGCGAAGCGGTGATCGCCGTGACGCTCGCCCTGATGGCCAACCTGATTTTCAAGATCGGCCTGGTGATCAGCATCGGCGGCGCCAAACTCGCCCGTTATGCCCTGCCCGGCCTGGTCGCGATCGGTTGCGGCATGGCCGGCGGTTTGTTGCTGATCTGAGAGGTCCACCGTGTCCAGCATCCGCCCGCCGGCCGTCGCCGGCAGCTTCTACCCCGCCGACCCGGCGCTGCTGGCCGCCACGCTGGATCGTTTGCTCGCCGATGCCGGTACGCCGTCCGGTCTGCCCCCCAAGGCCCTGATCGTGCCGCATGCCGGCTACATCTACTCCGGCCCGAGCGCGGCGCGCGCCTACGCGACACTGGCGCCGCTGCGCCGGCAAATCCGCCGCGTCGTGTTGCTCGGGCCAACCCATCGTGTAGCGGTCAACGGTCTGGCACTGCCCGAATCCGGCTTTTTCGCGACACCGCTCGGCAACATCGAAATCGACCAGGACGCCGTCGCCGACCTGCAACACCTACCACAGGTACTGACCAGCGAACTCGTGCATGCGCAGGAGCACTCGCTGGAAGTGCATCTGCCCTTCCTGCAGCGCACGCTCGATCACTTCAAGCTGCTGCCGCTCGCCGTCGGCAACGCCGCGCCGGAAGCCGTGGCCGAAGTGCTCGACACCCTGTGGGGCGGCCCGGAAACGCTGATCGTGATCAGCACCGACCTGTCGCATTTCCTGCCTTATGCCGCCGCTCAACTGAGCGATGGCGCAACCTGCCGGCAGATCCTCGATTTCACCAGCGCCATCCGTCCGGAACAGGCCTGCGGCGCCTTCCCGCTCAACGGCCTGCTGCTCACCGCTCGTCAGCGCGGCCTGCAAACCGAGCTGCTCGACCTGTGCAATTCCGGCGACACGGCAGGCGACCGCGAACGCGTCGTCGGCTACGCCGCCTTTGCCCTGCGCGAGGCCGGCCATGTCTGATCTCGGCAGCAGCCTGCTGATTCTGGCCCGGCATGCGATCACCAGCCGCTTCGTCGAGTCCGGCGTTCTCGCGCATCAGCCCGGACTGCCTCCCGGAACGGTCGACCTGCCGGAATTGCACAAAATGGGCGCCACTTTCGTCACGCTCAGCCAGCGCGGCCAGCTGCGCGGCTGTATCGGCAGCCTCGAAGCCTGGCGCCCGCTGCTCCAGGACGTCCAGGAAAATGCCCGCGCCGCCGCCTTTCGCGATCCGCGCTTCAAGCCGCTCGGCGTCGACGAACTCGGCCGCACCCGCGTCGAAGTCTCGCTGCTGACGCCAGCCACGCCCATGCAGTTCACCAGCGAGGCCAATGCGCTTGCCCAGTTGCAGCCGGGCCGTGATGGCATCATTTTTTCCGCGGGTGGCCGCCGCTCGACTTTCCTGCCGCAGGTCTGGGAACAACTGCCCGCCCCCGCCGACTTCATGGCCCACCTCAAGCAGAAAGCCGGCTTGCCCGCCGCTTACTGGGGCGACGATGTCCGGCTCGAACGCTACGCCGTGATGAAGTGGCAGGAAAACACGCCATGAATCATCCCGCCCGCTGGTGGCACACCCTGCCCGACGGCCGCATCCAGTGCGACCTTTGCCCGCGCGACTGCCTGTTGCACGAAGGCCAGCGCGGCGCCTGCTTCGTGCGCCAGATGCTGGACGGCGGCATGCAGCTGACGACCTACGGCCGCTCGTCCGGCTTCTGCATCGACCCGATCGAGAAAAAGCCGCTCAACCACTATTACCCGGGCAGCAGCATCCTGTCCTTCGGCACGGCCGGCTGCAATCTGGCCTGCAAGTTCTGCCAGAACTGGGACATCTCGCGCTCGAAGGACATGGATCGCCTGATGGACAGCGCCAGCCCGCAAGCCATCGCCGAGGCTGCCGTCGCACATGGCGCGGACGCGGTGGCTTACACCTACAACGACCCGGTGATCTTTGCCGAGTACGCCATCGACACCGCGCTCGCCTGCCGCGCCCGCGGCATCCGCAATGTCGCGGTCACCGCCGGCTACATCCACCCAGCACCGGCGCGCGAGTTCTTTGCCGTGATGGATGCCGCCAACGTCGATCTCAAGGCCTTCACCGACGATTTCTATCACAAGCTGTGCAGCGGCCACCTGCAACCGGTGCTCGACCTGCTCGCTTACGTCCACCATGAAACCGCCTGCTGGCTGGAAATCACCACGCTGCTGATTCCCGGCCACAACGACAGCCCGGCCGAGCTCGGCGAACTGACGCGCTGGATCGCGCGCGAACTGGGCCCGGACGTGCCGCTGCATTTTTCCGCCTTCCATCCCGACTGGAAAATGGCCGACGTGCCGGACACGCCGCCGGCAACGCTCAGTCGCGCCCGCCACATTGCCCAGGATGCCGGCCTGAATTACGTCTATACCGGCAACGTGCACGACCGAGAAGGCGGCACCACCTTCTGCCCGAGTTGCCAGGCCGCCCTGATCGTGCGCGACTGGTACGCCATCCGGCATTACGAACTGACTGCCGAGGGCAGTTGTCCCCACTGCAAGGCCCGCATCGCCGGCCATTTCGGCGCCAGCCTCGGGCGCGATGGCAAGGCTTTCGGCCCGCACCGCATTCCTGTCCACATCACATCATGATCCGCACCATCACCCTGCATACCCCACACGGCCCGCTGCATGCCCAGCTCGACCGTCCCGACAGCCCGCGCGGTCTTGTCCTGCTCGCCCGCGCCCATCACGCAGCGGTCGACAGCTTCATCACGGCCAATCTTGCGGCGCGCGGCTACGCCATCCTGAGTGTCGAACTGCTCTCGACGCAGGAGGCGCATTTCAGTGACGCAACGCAAAACGTGCCGCGCCTCGCGCAGCGCCTGATCGACTTCCTCGACCTGATCCGCCACGATGGCGATATGGAAGACCTGCCGCTCGCCGTCTTCGCCAGTGGCGACACGACACCGGCGGCGATCCGCGCCGCCGCCCAGCGCGACACGCAGATCAAGGTGCTCGCCTGCCACGGCGGCATTGCCGACCGCGCCGGCCTGCAATCGCTGCAACTGCTCAGCGCACCGCTGCTGATGCTGTTCGACGCCGACGACAGCCTGGGCCGCACCGCTTTCCAGCGCGCCGCCGCCCACCTCGGCTGCAGCCACGAGACGCATGTCCTCGGTACCGGCGAAGACCCGGTGCTGCGCGTCGCCGCCTGGCTGTCGGCCTACCTCGGACGCTGACACCAACTTGCTTTCCCGCATCCCGGATATGTGATTTCCCGTATGGGAGAGAAGACGCGAATCGAATAAGCTTCGCAAATTGCCATTCGTCCGCGAGGAAGTCCCATGCCGGTCATTGAAGTCCGTCACCCCCTGGTCAAACACAAGATCGGCCTGATGCGCGAAGGCGACATCAGCACCAAGAAATTCCGCGAGCTGGCGGCCGAACTGGCCCGCCTGCTGACTTACGAGGCCTGCGCCGATTTCGAGCTCGAAACGGTCAGCATCGAAGGCTGGGCCGGGCCGGTCGACATCGACCAGATCAAGGGCAAGAAGGTCACCGTGGTGCCCATCCTGCGCGCCGGCATCGGCATGCTGGACGGCGTGCTCGACCTGATCCCGAACGCCAAGGTCAGCGTCGTCGGCATCGCCCGCAACCACGAGACGCTGATGCCCGAACCCTATTTCGAACGCTTCGTCGGCCAGCTCGACGAGCGTCTGGCGCTGATCATCGACCCGATGCTGGCCACCGGCGGCTCGCTGATCGCCACCATCGACATGCTCAAACGCAAGGGCTGCCAGCACGTCAAGGCACTCGTCCTGGTCGCCGCGCCGGAAGGCATCGCGGCACTGCAGGCGGCGCATCCCGAGGTCCAGTGCTACACCGCCGCCGTCGACAGCCATCTCAACGAACTCGGCTACATCATTCCCGGCCTCGGTGATGCCGGCGACAAGATTTTCGGGACCAAGGAAGCATGAACCCACAACAAGACCCCACCTGGCGCACCGCCCTCGCCGGCGCGCAAATCCTCTTCGTCGCCTTCGGCGCCACCGTGCTGGTGCCGCTGCTCACCGGCCTCAATCCCAGCCTGGCGCTGCTCGGCGCCGGCATCGGCACGCTGATCTTCCAGGTCTGCACCAAGCGTCAGGTGCCAATCTATCTCGGCTCCAGCTTTGCCTTCATCGCGCCGGTCATCTACTCGGTACAGACCTGGGGCATGCCGGCGACGCTCGGCGCCCTCGCCTGCGCCAGCTTTTTCTACTACGTCGCGGCCGGCCTGGTGAAATGGCGCGGCGTCGGCTTCATCCACAAGCTGCTGCCGCCGGTCGTGATCGGCCCGGTGGTCATGGTGATCGGCCTCGGCCTGGCCCAGGTCGCGGTCGGCATGGCGACCGGCAAGGCCGGCAGCGCGCAGGTCGTGCCCTACGGCACAGCGATCGCGATCGCCGGCATTTCGCTGCTCGCGACGATGTTGACCGCCATCCGCGCACGCGGCCTGTTGAAGCTGGTGCCCATCCTGGTCGGCGTTGCCGTCGGCTATGTCGTTTCGCTGTTCGCCGGCATCGTCGATTTCGCCAAAGTCAGCGATGCCGCCTGGCTTGCCCTGCCCGAGTTCGGCCATCCGGAGTTCAACCCGGCGGCCATCCTGTTCATGATCCCGGTCGCGATTGCCCCCATCGTCGAGCACGTCGGCGGCATCCTCGCCATCGGCTCGGTGAGCGGCAAGGACTACACCGAAAATCCCGGCCTGCATCGCACGCTGCTCGGCGACGGCCTGGCGGTCAATGTCGTCGGCCTGTTCGGCGGCCCGCCGGTGACCACCTACGGCGAAGTGACCGGCGCCGTCATGCTGACCAGGAACTACAACCCGGTGGTGATGACCTGGGCGGCCGGCTTCGCCATCCTGATGGCCTTCGTCGGCAAGTTCGGCGCCCTGCTGCAGACCATCCCGCTGCCGGTCATGGGCGGCATCATGGTGCTGCTCTTCGGCTCGATCGCCGGCATCGGCCTGAAAACGCTGATGGATGCCAGGGTCAATCTGGCCAATGCGCGCAACCTGTGCATCGTCTCGGTGACGCTGGTCACCGGCATCGGCGGCCTCGCCGTGCAGATCGGCAGTTTCTCGCTGCAGGGCATCAGCCTGTGCGGCGTGCTTGCCGTGCTGCTCAACCTGCTCCTGCCGCAGGAGCCGGAAGGCAACTGAGTCACCCAGCCCCGGCCGCGACCGGGGCTTTTTTTTGCCACTCGATTGATGCGCCGGCGGGGCAAGCATTTTTACCCTTTTTTACCGGTCGACCGTGCCAACAATGGCAATTCGAGTCGCTTAAACATTCTTCACAACTACGTGCGTGACATATGGGCAATGCGGGTGTATTTTGCGCCCCGGTGACGTTTCCATAAAAAGCCGCAAAGGCAGCGCCAATGACGAACAACTCAGGGGATACCAGCACAATGCAGGAACAGCACAGCCCGTTGGGCGGACAGGACAAAAGAGCCGGTCGCGACCGGCGCAGCAGCAATGGCCACAGCGCCTACACCGGCCCGGAACGGCGTTGCATGGCCGATCGTCGCCAGACGCGCATTGCCGAGATCACCTATTTCGAATGGGCCTCGCATTTCGTCCGCTTCCACGAACTGAAGCAGCCGACCTGAAGCCTCACCGCCGCGCCCATGTCCCGGTTGTCCCGGGCGGGCTGCCGGCACCAGCCAAATCCATGTTCAAAAAATTCCGCATCCTGCTCCTGCTGCTCGTCCTGGCCACGGTCGGCCTCGGCGCCTGGCGCGCCAATGCCCGGCTGACCGCGTGGGAACACACCGTGCACGTCGCCATCTACCCGGTGGCGGCGGATGACTCGCCGACCACGGCACGTTTTGTCAGCGAACTCAATGCCGAACAATTCGCCGAAATTGCGCAGTGGCTGCAAAGCGAAAGCGACCGTTACGGCCGCAGCGTGCTGCAACCGGTCGGCCTCAACCTGGCGCCGGCCATTGCAGCCAAGCCGCCACTGCCGCCAAGCCACGGCAGCACGCTGGACATCATGTTGTGGAGCCTGAAATTGCGCTGGTGGGCGGCGCAGAATGACAAGATCAGCGGCCCGAAACCGCAGGTCCGGCTCTACGTGCTTTTCCACGACCCCGAGCGCGGCAATGTCCTGCCCCACTCGACCGGCCTGAGCAAGGGCCAGGTCGGCATCATCCACGCCTTCGCCCATCGCCTGCAGCGGCGCCAGAACAACGTGGTGATCGCGCACGAACTGCTGCACACCTTCGGCGCTACCGACAAGTACGACCTCGCCACGCAGCAACCGATCTATCCGCAGGGTTATGCCGAGCCGGAACGCCAGCCGCGCCTGCCGCAACAACTCACGGAAATCATGGGCGGCCGCCGCCCCATCGACGAAAACCATGCCGAGATTCCGGCCGGCCTCGCCGCAACGCTGATCGGCCCGGAAACCGCACAGGAAATCGGTCTGCAGCGGTCGACGCGCTAAAAAGGCCTTATTTCGGGCGCCGCGTCAGCAGCAACCCGCACTCCAGGTGATGGGTGTAGGGAAACTGGTCGAATACCGCAGCAGCGCTGATCGCATGCGTCGCCTGCAAGGCGGCGACATTTTCCTGCAGGGTCAGCGGATTGCAGGAAATGTAGAGAATATTGTCGAAGCCTGCAGCCAGTTCGAGCGTCTCCGGATCGAGGCCGCTGCGCGGCGGATCGACGAAGATGGTCGAGAACGCATACTGCGCCAGGTCGATGTCCTGCATGCGCTGAAAGACTTCGCGCCCGGCCAGCGCCGCGCTGATTTCGTCACTGGACATGCGTACCATGGCGACGTTTTCGATGCCATTGCCTTCGAGGTTGAACTGTGCGGCATGCACCGACGACTTGCTGACCTCGGTCGCCAGCACGCGCCCGAACAAGGGCGCCAGCGCCACCGTGAAATTGCCGTTGCCGCAATAGAGTTCGAGCAGGTCGCCGCCCAGCCCGGCCGATTGCGCACAGGCCCAGCCCAGCATCTTGCGATTGACGCCGCCGTTGGGCTGGCTGAAGCTGCCTTCGATTTGCTTGTAGCGCAGTTGGCGGCCGTTGAGTTCGAATTCCTCGAGCAGCCAGTCGCGGCCGAGCACGATCTTCTGGCCGCGACTGCGTCCGATCAGCTGGATGCCGAGTTCGTCGGCCAGCTCGCGCGCGGCAGCTTCCCAGGCTGCATCGAGCCGGCGGTGATAGATCAGCGTAACCAGCAGCTCGCCACTCAGGGTTGCCAGGAAATCCACCTGGAACAGCCGGTGGCGCAACGCCTCGCTGGCTTGCAGGCGTTCGCGCAGACGCGGCATGGCGTCGGCGATGGTCGGATCGGCAATCGGGAAAGCCTCGATGGTCACCGGCACCTTGGGATTGGCGGCATTGAACATCGCGTAGTCGAGTGCGTCATCCTGATGCCAGATGCGGAACTCGGCACGCATCCGATAGTTCAGCGGCGCCGAGGCAAACACCTCGGGCTCGGGCAGCCCGAACTGGGCGAAATCGAGCTTGAACTGGGCGAGCTTGTCGGCAAGCAGCGACGAATACTGGGCGGGATCGATACGGGATAGCGGCATGGTGTCAGCGACGTTCTGATCATTCCGGTACGGCACCGGAATGCATGATGGAAAAGCGGCGATTGGCCGAGGGCGGAATATACGCCTCCCGACCGGCCTCAAGATCACCGGCGGGCGAAAATTGGGGGTAAATTCGCGTCGACCGCTAAAACCTTTTCACGGATTGCGGATCTGAGCATTCAAGCTCAAGAAAACGAGATAACACATTAATATTTATTGCATTTGTTGTTTTTGACAAATAATATATGCCATAAACCTTATCAGGAAGTTGCATGGAAACTCGCCTGCGTTACTTGCCGATCACCGATGCTGCCGAAGGCATGACCCTCGGCGCTCCAGTCGTTCTCTCCAAACAGGGTATCAACAACTTCAAGCTGCCCGCTGGCCACACCCTGACCGAGACCAACATTCACCAGATGGCACTGCGCCACGCCGAATTCGTCTGCATCGAAGTACCCGACGAGCGCAGCCAGGAAGAGCGCGAAGCGGAATGGGCGGTCGAGGAAATGCGCATCAGCCATATTTTCCGCGCCGCCGATCTCGCCGACCCGATGATGGCCCGCCTGCACGCCGCCGTCCTCAACTTCCGGAGAAGCTGATGCCGATCCAGCTGAGCGAAACAGAAATTTCCAGCCGGGCAATCAGCCTGCCCGCCTTCCCGAAAATCGTAAATGAGATCATCCAGACGCTGGATGACGACAACGCCACGCTTGGCGCCCTGGCCCATCTGGTCGAAACCGACCCGGTCCTGACCGCCCGCATCGTCTCGATTGCCAATTCAGCCGCCATGGGCGGACGCAATGCCGGCGGCCTGCGCAATGTGCATGCCGCCATCTCGCTGATCGGTCTCGCCCGCGTACGCGAACTCGCGCTCGCGGTCAGCCTCGCCGAGTTCGCCAAGAAGAGCCAGATGTCGGCCTATTTCTGGGAACACAGCGTCGCGGTCGCGATCACCGCCCAGGAACTCGGCCGCTTCACGCACGTCGCATCCGACCATGCCCTGGTTGCCGGTCTGCTGCACGACATCGGCCAGCTCTGGATGGCCCGCTTCTACCCGCTCGAATTCCAGATGGTGCGCACCGCCCGCGACACTGGCAACGAGAACATCATCGATATCGAACGGCACCACTTCGGCCTCGATCACTGCCAGATTGGCGCCGTTCTCGCCCGCCAATGGTGGCTGCCGGAAAGCGTGATCGCTGCCATCGCCGGCCACCACGACCCCAGCCAGGCGATGCATGAGCGCCTGGTACCGCTGATCCACGTTGCCGAGATGTTTTCCAACGCGCTCGACCTGACCAGCCGCCAGGACAACCAGGTCGCCCGCCTGTCCGAAGCCGCCTGCGCGGCCATCGGCTTCGACTGGGAACAGGATCTCAACAGACTGTTCGGCAAGATCGAGGCACGTACCGAATACGCCTGCCGGGTTTTCCGCTGATACGATCGATGACGGCCGGCCTTTTGTCCAGCGGCAAAGCCGGCCGGTAAAAAAACGCCCCGGGACGAAGGGGCTATAATTCCGTCCCCACAACGCTGCACCTGTTGCCCCTCCGTGTCCGCCCCCAAAAAGCTGCTTGCCCTTCCCGCCCTGCCCAAGCCCGGCGCCCGCATCGATCTGCCCTTGCTCGCCGGCTCTGCCGACGCCCTGGCGCTGGCCGAACTGGCCGCCCAGGCCAAGGGCCGGCTGCTCGCCGTGATCACCGCCAGCGCGGCCGATGCGCAGCGCCTGCTGGAAGAAATCCCGTGGTTTGCGCCAGACCTCAAGGTGCGCCTGCTGCCGGACTGGGAAACCCTGCCCTACGATCACTTCTCGCCGCACCAGGACCTCGTTTCCGAACGTCTGGCGACCTTGTGGGCGGCCTTGCAGGGTGAAGTGGAAATCCTGCTCGTGCCGGCGTCGACCGCTGTGAACCGCCTGGCGCCGCCGGAATTCATGGCCGCCTACACCTTCGAGTTCAAGAAGGGCCAGAAACTCGACGCCGAGAAATTCCGCAGCCAGGTCACGCTGGCCGGCTACGCGCACGTCACGCAGGTTGTCACGCCCGGCGAATACTCGATCCGCGGCGGCCTGATCGACCTCTTCCCGATGGGCTCGCAACTGCCCTACCGGCTCGACCTGTTCGACGACGAGATCGAAAGCATCAAGACCTTCGACGTCGACACCCAGCGCACTGTCTATCCGGTGCCGGAAGTCCGCCTGCTGCCGGCGCGCGAATTCCCGATGGACGACAAGGGGCGCACGCATTTCCGCCAGAGCTTCCGTGAGCGCTTCGACGGCGATCCGGCCAAATCCGGCATCTACAAGGACATCTCGACCGGCATCGCCAGCGCCGGCATCGAGTACTACCTGCCGCTGTTCTTCGATGAAACAGCAAGCATCTTCGCCTACCTGCCCAAGGATGCGGTTTTCGTCACGCACGGCGATGCGCCGGCCGCGATTGCCGCCTTCTGGGCCGACACCAAGTCGCGCTACAACCTGTTGCAGGGCGACAAGGGACGGCCGCTGCTGGCGCCGGAAGAACTCTTCCTGACCGACGAAGCCTTCTTCACGGCGGCCAAGGCTTACGGTCGACTGGCGCTGGAAGGCAAAAATGCCGAGAACGGAAAACTGCCTGGCGTGGCCGTCGACCGGCGCAGCGACGAGCCGCTCGGTGCGCTGAAGAATCATCTCGCCACTTTCAAGGGGCGCGTCCTGCTTGTTGCCGAAACCGCCGGCCGGCGCGAAACGCTGGCCGCGATGTTCGCCGAGCACGATCTCAAGCCCGCCGCCAGCGCCGACCTCGCCGGTTTCCTGGCGAGCGACGCCAAATTGGCGCTGGGCATCGGCCCGCTGCAGGCCGGCTTCACGCTCGACAACGTCGCCTTCATCACCGAGACCGAGCTGTTCGCCGGCAGCCCGCGCCGCACCCGGCGCGAAGCGGCCAAGAAGGCGACCTTCGACAACTGGCTGAAGGACCTCACCGAACTCAAGGTCGGCGACCCGGTGGTGCATGAAAGCCACGGCATCGGCCGCTACCAGGGCCTGGTGCGCATGGATCTCGGCCTTGGCGAGCAGGAATTCCTCGAACTGCATTACGCCAACGATGCCAAGCTCTTCGTGCCGGTGTCGCAGTTGCAGGTCATCTCGCGCTACTCGGGCAGCGATCCGGAAAGCGCGCCGCTGCACACGCTCGGCTCCGGCCAGTGGGAAAAGGCAAAGCGCAAGGCGGCCGAGCAGGCGCACGACACCGCCGCCGAACTGCTCGCGCTGTACGCCGCACGCGCCGCGCGGCAGGGCCACGCCTTCGCCTTCAAGGAAACCGACTACGAGGCCTTCGCCGACGGCTTCGGCTTCGAAGAAACCAACGACCAGGCGCAGGCGATCGCTGCCGTCATCGAAGACATGCGCTCGGGCAAACCGATGGACCGCCTGGTCTGCGGCGACGTCGGCTTCGGCAAGACCGAAGTCGCGCTGCGCGCCGCCTTCTGCGCGGTGGCCGGCGGCAAGCAGGTAGCGGTACTGTGCCCGACCACGCTGCTCTGCGAACAGCATTACCAGACCTTCGCCGATCGCTTTGCCGACTGGCCGGTCAAGATCGCCGAAATCTCGCGCTTCAAGACCGCCAAGGAAACGACGCAGGCCCTGCAGGAACTGGCCGAAGGCAAGATCGACATCATCATCGGCACGCACAAGCTGATCGGCAAGGACGTCAAGTTCAAGCAGCTCGGCCTGGTCGTCATCGACGAGGAACACCGTTTCGGCGTGCGCCAGAAGGAAACCCTGAAGGCGATGCGGGCCGAGGTCGACGTGCTGACCCTGACCGCAACGCCGATCCCGCGCACGCTGGCGATGAGCATGGAAGGCCTGCGCGACTTCTCGGTGATCGCCACCGCGCCGCAGAAGCGCCTGGCGATCAAGACCTTCGTGTCCCGTTTCTCCGACGGCATCATCCGCGAGGCCGTCCTGCGCGAACTCAAGCGCGGCGGCCAGGTGTATTTCCTGCACAACGAAGTCGACACCATAGCGAACATGCAGGAAAAGCTGGCCAAGCTCGTGCCGGAAGCACGCATCGTGATCGGCCACGGCCAGATGAACGAGCGCGAACTGGAACGAGTCATGCGCGACTTCACCGGCCAGCGCGCCAACGTACTACTGTGCACGACCATCATCGAAACCGGCATCGACAACCCGCACGCCAACACCATCCTGATCAACCGTGCCGAGAAGTTCGGCCTTGCCCAGTTGCACCAGTTGCGCGGCCGGGTCGGCCGTTCGCACCACCAGGCCTACGCCTACCTGCTCGTGCAGGACGAGAAGGCACTGACCAAGCAGGCGAAGATGCGCCTCGAAGCCATCCAGGCCATGGAGGAACTCGGTTCCGGCTTCTTCCTCGCCATGCACGACCTGGAAATCCGCGGCGCCGGCGAAGTGCTCGGCGACAACCAGTCGGGCGAAATGCAGGAAGTCGGCTTCAACATGTACACCGACATGCTCAACCGCGCCGTCGCCGCGCTCAAGCAGGGCAAGCACCTGGCGGCGGTCGACCTGACGCAACCGCTCGGTATCGGCACCGAAATCAACCTGCGCACACCGGCCCTGCTCCCCGACGGCTACTGCCCGGACGTGCATGAGCGCCTGACGCTGTACAAGCGCCTGGCCAACTGCGAGACCGCAGAAGACATCGATGCCCTGCAGGAAGAACTGATCGACCGCTTCGGCGAACTGCCGATCCAGGGCCAGTCGCTGCTCGCGACGCACCGCCTGCGCCTGCTCGTCAAACCGCTGCTGATCCAGAAGCTGGACGCCACCAACGACCAGGTCACCATCCAGTTCAGCCCGGAATTCTCGAAGAGTCCGCCTATCGAGCCGATCAAGATCATCAATTTGATCCAGAAGAACCGCAGCTATAAGCTGGCGGGACAGGATAAAATTTCCCTTTTGCGCCACTGCCCGACGCTCAACGACAAGGTCGCCGCAGTGAAAGACATGATTCGACAGCTAATAAACTAATTATGACGACCCCAGACATCGACAACGTAAACGTGACCGCCTTCGACACCATGCCGACGCCGGCCGAGATCCAGGCCCGCCGGCCGCTCACCGCCAAGGCCGCAAAGACCGTCACGCACGGCCGCAACCTGCTGCGCAAGATCATCGACCGCAAGGATCATCGCCTGTTCGTCGTGGTCGGCCCCTGCTCCATCCACGACCCGGTCGCCGGCATGGACTACGCGCGCCGCCTGAAGAAACTGGCCGACGACGTCGGCGACACGCTGCAGATCATCATGCGCGTCTATTTCGAGAAGCCGCGCACCACGGTCGGCTGGAAGGGCTACATCAACGATCCGTTCATGGACGACTCCTTCCAGGTCAATGTCGGCATGGAAAAGGCCCGCCAGTTCCTGCTCGACGTCAACGAACTCGGCCTGCCCGCCGGCACCGAGGCGCTCGACCCCTACGGCCCGCAATACTACGGCGACCTGATCACCTGGACCGCCATCGGCGCCCGTACCACCGAATCGCAGACGCACCGCGAGATGTCCTCCGGGCTGTCCACGCCGGTCGGCTTCAAGAACGCGACCAGTGGCGACCTGACGGTGGCGACCAACGCCATTCTCTCGGCCTCCAACCCGCACTCCTTCCTCGGTCTGAACAGCGAAGGCCGCGTCGCCATCGTGCGCACCAAGGGCAATGCCTACGGCCACGTGGTTTTGCGCGGCGGCGACGGCAAGCCGAACTACGACACCGTCTCGGTCGCGGTCGCCGAACAGGCCATGGCCAAGGCCAAGCTGCCGGCCAACATCGTCGTCGACTGCTCGCATGCCAACAGCTCGAAAAAACCGGAACTGCAACCGCTGGTCATGGCCGACATCGTCAACCAGATCCGCAATGGCAACAAATCACTGCTCGGCGTGATGATCGAATCCAACCTCGAAGCCGGCAACCAGTCCATCCCGAGCGATCTGTCGCAACTCAAGTACGGCTGTTCGGTGACCGATGGCTGCGTCGATTGGGAAGCCACCGAGAAGATGATCCGCGATGCGGCCGTGCTGCTGCGGGATATTTTGCCGGAACGCCTGGCCTGAGGAAATGCGACGATGCCGACCATCAGCCAGTTCTTCGGCATCGTCATCCAGATGTTCTGGCAGGAACATGCACCTCCGCACTTTCATGCGCTGTATGCGGAACATGAAGCCCTGATCGATATTCGAACGCTGGAAGTCATTCGCGGCAGCCTGCCCAGGCGAGCATTGAATCTGACGATAGAATGGGCCATCGAACACCGGCCAGAACTGATGGAGGATTGGGAACTATGCCAAGCCAGACAGAAACCCAGGAAAATTCAGCCGCTGGAGTAGTTCCAGCGGCGCCATGGCGCATTCAGGCCATTTCTGTATTGCCTGATTTTCGACTTGCCCTGACCTTCCGCGATGGCTTGACCGGCATTGCCGACTTCTCGGCGATCAAAACGACACCCAACCCCGGCATCTACGCCCCATTGGCCGACACCGATTTCTTCGCTCAGGTACAGATCGAACTTGGCGTACCCACCTGGCCGAATGGCGCGGACTTCGATCCGGCGTGGTTACATGAGAATTTATCTGCAGGAAAACTGTGGTCTGTCCCCTATTGACGGTCCCCTATTGACGGTCCCCTATTGATGCAGCTCGATTGATGCGGCTGACGACTTCAGGTTCTACGACAAACCCTGGGTCGTCGGCGAACCTTGCTCGACGACATTCATCACACCAACCCCGCCCCGAGATACCCGACTTGCTCTCTCCCTACCTCGCCCCCGGCAAACACGTCGACTTCGAGCATCCGCTCGTCGCCGCCAAGGCGGCCGAACTGGCCGCCGGTGCTGCCGATGAAGTCACCCTTGCCCGCCGCTGCTTCGAATTCGTGCGCGACGAGATCGAGCACAGTGTCGATTTTTGGCGCAACCCAGTGACCTGCAAGGCCTCCGACGTGCTGCGCCACGGCACCGGCTATTGCTATGCCAAGAGTCACCTGCTCGCCGCCCTGCTGCGCGCCAACGGCATTCCCGCCGCGCTCTGCTACCAGCGCCTGTCGGTCGGCGAGCGCGGCGCGCCCTATTGCCTGCACGGCCTGAATGCCGTGTTCCTCAAGGACTACGGCTGGTATCGCATCGACGCACGCGGCAACAAGCCGGGCGTCGCCGCCGACTTCTGCCCGCCGCGCGAGGTGCTCGCCTTCGCCATCAAGGCGGACGACGAGCTCGATCTCCCGGGTATTCATGCCGCACCGCTCGCCGTCGTTACCGACGTGCTGGAGCGCTATGCGGACGTCGGCGAAGTCTATGCCCATCTGCCCGATCTCGAACCATCCACTGCCCCCGAACAAGCATGAAGAGCCGCAAACCCCGCCGCATCCCGCCCGACAGCGACAAAGGCATGCCGCTTGATTCCTTCTGCGCAATGGATGGCGATACGCTGGTGCTCAACGTGCTCGGCACGCCAAGTGCCGGCTGCGATGCGATCGGCCAGCCCAAGGGCAAGCAGTTGCGGATCAGCGTCACGGCGACGCCGGTGGCCGGGCGGGCGACCGATCACATGGTGCGCTACCTGGCCGGCGAGTTCGGTGTCACGCCGGACGCCATCGAAGTGGTGTTCGGCCGGTACAATATCAACAAACAGCTGCGCATCCGCGCCCCGCAAGCATTGCCGGCGGTCATCGCAAGGCATCTGGCACAAGACAAACTGACACTCGATTTCTGAACCCGACACCATGAACCTGATCATCCAGGGCGGCGCACTGCCCACCTTCCTGCTCGAACGCATTTTGGCCGCTACCGGCACGTCGACCGTTGAGCCGCGCCCGCCGCAGGTCGTCTGCATCAGGAACGCTACGCGCACGGCCGAGTTCGATGCGCTGATCCCGCTGATCGAAGCGGAAAAGCTCGACTGGGCCTTCATCCCGGCCGGCAGGAAGCTCTCCGATTACAAGCTGATCTGTTTCGACATGGATTCGACGCTGATCACTATCGAGTGCATCGACGAACTGGCCGACTTTGCCGGCAAGAAGGACGAAGTGTCGGCAGTGACCGAGGCGGCCATGCGCGGCGAGATCGATTACCGCGAAAGCCTGCGCCGCCGCCTGGCACTGCTCGCCGGTCTCGATGCGCGCGTGCTGGCGCGCGTTTTCGGCGAACGCCTGCTGCTCTCGCCGGGCACCCGCGAACTGCTCGAAGCGGCACAGAACGCCGGCCTGCGTACCGCCATCCTGTCCGGCGGCTTCACCTATTTCACCGAGCGCCTGCGCATCGAACTGGGCTTCGACTTCGCGACCTCGAACGAGCTGGAAATCTCCGGCGGCAAGCTGACCGGCCGCGTCGTCGGCGATATCGTCGATGCCGCCGCCAAGGCGCATCACACGACCCGCCTGACCGACGAGCTGGGCTTGCGCAAGGAACAGGTCATCGCCGTCGGCGATGGCGCAAACGACCTGCTGATGATGGCCCAGGCCGGCCTGTCGGTCGCCTTCCGCGCCAAGCCGGCAACGCGCGCCAAGGCCGACGTGGCGATCAATTTCGGTGGCCTCGACGCGTTGCTCAAGCTGTTCGACTAAGCCGGAGCAGCAGAAAGAAGCAACGAAAGAGCGCGTCGGCGCTAGACTGCACCACCCCACTCCGCCGCCCCGGCAGAAAGCTTTCATGCAAGCCACACCTGCCAGCGCCGGCACCTGCCCTGCGTCCACCGTCCGTCCTGACGGACATCGCTCTTGAAGACCCCGGCCCGGATCGAGCCGCTGGTGGTCGATGGCCTGGTCGACTCGGTCGTCCGCCAGTTGATGAGCGGCAAGGAAGCCATGGTCTATGTCGTGCAGTGCGGCGACGAGTTCCGTTGCGCCAAGGTGTACAAGGAAGCCAACAAGCGCAGTTTCCGCCAGGCGGTCGACTACACCGAAGGCCGCAAAATCAAGAACAGCCGGCAGGCCCGCGCCATGCAGAAGGGGTCGCGCTACGGTCGCCAGGAGCAGGAAGCGGCCTGGCAGCATGCCGAGGTCGATGCACTGTACCGGCTGGCTGCCGCCGGCGTACGCGTGCCGACGCCGTACAACTTCCACGAAGGCGTGCTGCTCATGGAGCTGGTCGCCGACGAGGACGGCGAACCGGCGCCCCGCCTCAACGATGTCCAGTTGAGCCCCGAAATCGCCCGCGAATACCACGCCATGCTCGTCCGCCAGGTCGTGCGCATGCTCTGTGCCGGCATCGTGCATGGCGATCTTTCCGAATACAACGTGCTGGTCGACAGCGCCGGCCCGGTCATCATCGACCTGCCGCAGGCGATCGATGCGGCCGCCAACAACAACGCCAGCCGCATGCTGGAACGCGACGTGGACAACCTCGCCACCTATTTTGGCCAGTTTGCCCCGGAACTGCGCCAGACCAGCTACGGCAAGGAAATCTGGGCGCTTTATGAAAGCGGCAAGCTGCAGCCGGAAAGCGAGTTGACCGGCATCTTCACGCCGCCGGAAACCGTAGCTGACCTCGATGAAATCATGCAGGTCATCGACGCGGCCGCTGCGGCCGATGCCGACCGCCGGGCACGCAAGGCAGCGCTGGAGCAGGGCCTGGCCAGCCAGGATGAATTCTGAGGGCGGTTCAGCCGCATCCGAAGCACCGCGCGGCAACAGGCGGCGTCGTCATGTACCGTGCGTCGCCTCGCCGCGGCAGCAAGGCCCGGGGCACGGGCTATTTACATTTCCACCGACTGTGACTTAGGCTCTCGACGGCGTCCATCGCGAGCCCATTTCATCGACGGGCGCGCGTCATCGTCAGATTGTCATTGCCGCCCGGCCTGGCCGGGATTTACTTCGCTGGTTTAAGGAGCCGCTGTGTTGCGTAAAGCCCTGCTTTTGTTCATTGCCATGCATGTGTCGTTGGCGCATGCCGAAACATTCAAATGTTCCAAGGCCGGAGGCACCAGCTATTACTCGGACACCCCCTGCGGCACGGACAAGACGGTTCGCGTCGAACAAACCCTGGCAACATCGGCAAACGGCCAGATCAGTCAGAAACTGCTCGGGAAGATGCACGACCTGTGCAAGGATTCGGTCAAGGACTGGATTCCCTACAGTGATCCGAGAAATTTCACCTATCGCGATGGAAGCCGGCTGATCGGCAAGAATGTCGTGATGAAATCCCCAAAGGGTGGCTCGCAGCCGGCCGTCCGCTTCAATCTGGAAGCAAGCAGCAGATCATCTTCCAACCGCTACGGCGGCATGGAGACCTACTATTGCTACGTCACCCCCAGTGACATGCCCTCGGTGATCGGCATTTATACCCAGTTGATGGAATAGGAAATAGCGGCGACTTGCATTGCTCAATTGCATGCGAATTTAGTAGTATCCGGCGCTGCATTTCCAGAACAGTGGCGCGATGAAACACGAAACTTATTACGACTTGCTGGAGGTATCGCCGGACGCTGACCTGGCCGAGATAAGCCAGGCCTATTTGCGGATTTCAAAGCAGCAGGCCGCCGACAAAAGCTCCATGGAAGCCGCGCTGCGCAAAGAACTCGTCGACCGGGCCTACGAGACCCTTTCCAGTCCGACCCGACGCAACGATTACGATGCCGGACTGTCGCAGAATCAACTGATGCCCAATGCCGGCGAACGGCCGCTTTATATTGAAGTCGGACTCGAGCCGAACAAGGCAAGCCCGATCCGGCGCCTGCTCACGGTGATTGCCAGCGTGATGGTGATCGGCCTGGTCATCCAGGCGGTTGTGATCTTCATGTCCTACCAGCGCGCCAAGGTAATCATGGAAGAGAACGGTCCCTCACCGGCCGCGGAAAAGGTATACCTGCAGGAGTTCTACCAGACCTATGGCATCCGTGCCGCCAGTCGGGGAGAAGCGGAATTGCTGCTGGCCGACATGAAAAAGAAGGAACAGCAGACGCGCGACGAAGCCCAGAACAAGCAGCTCATGGAAAATGAAGCGCGCAAGCAAAAGCAGTTCGAGGAAGAGTCACGCCGCATTGGCGCCGAGGTGTCGGCGAATATCCAGCAAGCCGAACAGGAAGCCGCCCGCCAGAAGGAAGCCGAATTGCGCCAGAAGGAAGAACGGGAACGGGCCGAAAAAGCCGAAGAGCGCGCCCGCCTCGATAACGAGATGAATCGCCTGCGCGCGCGCCGATACTCGGAATAATCCGACAGGACGATGGCGAACCTCTTCTCGGGAAAACTCTTCAAAATTGCCGCCTTGCTCATCGCAGGCATGCTGATTTATTTGCTGATCGCCGGCAAGAAATTCAGCGAACGCGACTTCGTTGGCAAATGGCAATCTTCCCGGACATTCACCCCGCTCGTCATTGCCGCCAACGGCGAATGGGAAATCAGGACCGCTGAAGGCAGTGTCCTGCAATACGGTATCTGGCGTTTGGAGAACGACAAGATCATCTGGACCATCAAGCAGGGCGGCCGGATCACCGATGACGCCAACCCGGTGCTGTCAGCCAGCGCCAGGGAATTCCGGGTCCGCGAACAGGACGGCAGCACGACCGTCTTCAAGCGGATCGATTAAGCGCGCAACCAGCAAGGCAGCCTAAATTTCCGGGCACCAGACCTCGGCCGGCGCCAGCTTTGCGTAGGCGGCATTGGCCGAGAGGAAGACCTCACCGGTCAACGCATTCCAGAAGGCCGATTTCATCAGGCGGTCCTGCACCGGCCCCTTGACCTCGGCGAGGTGCAGCCTGATGCCGCGCGCCGCGAGGTCCTGGTTGAGTTCGGCAAAAACCTCGACCGCCGTGGTGTCCATCAGATTGACGCCACTCATCACCAGCACCAGGTCGTGCGGCGCTTCAATCAGCGCCAGTTCCTGCTCCAGACGTTGCTCGACCGCCCCGAGATTGCCGAAGAACAAACGCTCGTCGATGCGCACGAAGAGCACGCCGGGCAGCGTTTCGACTTCATAACGCGCCACGTTGCGGAAATGCTCGGTGCCCGGCACCCGGCCGACGACGGCGATGTGCGGCGTACTGACGCGCAGCAGCAGCGTCGCCATCGACAGCACGATGCCCAGACCGATCCCGGCCTCCAGCCCGAAGAGCAGCACGCCGCCGGCGGTGCACAGCAGCGCCAGCGCGTCGGCACGGTCGTAAGCCCAGGCCTGGCGCAGGGCGCGCAGATCGATCATCGACAAGGCGGCGACGATGATGCTCGCCGCCAGCACGGCGAGCGGCAGGCGCTCGAACCATTGCGCCGCACCGAGCACGACGCCGACCATGGCGAGCGCCGACAGGATGCTGGCGAGCGGCGTCTGCGCCCCGGCAGCGACATTGATCGCCGAACGCGAGGTACCGCCGCCGACCGGCATGCCGCCAGAGAAGGCGGCGACAACGTTGGCAGCGCCAAGACCGACCAGTTCGGCATTGGCGTCGATGCGTTCGCGCCGCTTGATGGCCAGCGCCTGCGCCATGGTGATGCCTTGCACCATGCCGATCAGCGCCATGACGAAAGCCGGACGCAGCAATTGCTGCACGGTATCAAGACCGGGCAGGAAAAAATTGAATTCGGGCAGGCCGGCGACCACGCCACCGACGACATCGACGCCGTTGAGACGGTCGAGATCGAAGGCGACTACCGCCCCCAAGCCGGCCAGCACGATCAGCAACGGCATCAGGCGCACGACGAAGGCGGCGCGGCCGGCGCTCAGGCCGGCACGCACCAACCAGCCAGCCAGCGCCGAACGAACAACGAGGAGCAGGACGAGCGCTGTCAGGCCGATCGCCAGCGTCGGCAGATGGCTCTCGCCGAGGCGGGTCAGCAGGTCGAGCAGCACGTCGCCGCTGCTCTCGCCCTGCGGCGCGATGCCGAGCAGGTACTTGAGCTGGCTGACCACGATCAGTACCGCCGAACCGGAAATAAAGCCGCTGATTACCGGTCGACTGAGCAATTGCGACAAAAATCCCAGACGCAACAGGCCGCAGGCGAGCAGCATCAGGCCGGAAAGCAGGGACAACGCCGCGGCCAGCATGATGTAGCCGGGGGTGGTCGGCGTCGCCAGCGGGCTGAGCACCGAGTAAGTCATGATCGCGGTGATCGCCACCGGCCCGACTGCCTGCACCATGCTGCTGCCGAGCAGCGCGTAGGCAATCACCGGCAGGATGCTGACGTAGAGCCCGAGCTGCGGCGGCAGGCCGGCGAGCAGTGCGTAGGCAAGGCTCTGCGGAATGACCAGGATGGTGACGATAAGGCCGGCCGCGACATCGGCCCCGAGTTTTTCCTTCGGGTAATGCTGCAGCCAGGCGGGGATCAGCCGGGACATCGCGCGTTCAGGTCTTTTTGACCAGTTGTTTGGCGAAGGCCGCATCGTTCTTGGTGACGCGCGGCACGACCTGCGGCCCGAGCGCATTGACCGCCTTGACGAAGTCATCGAGCGGCAAGGCGGCGACGCTTTCCTGGACGCCCTCGACGGTACGTTCGCGCAACACGAACAGGCCGTCGCCGGTCATCACCATCAGGAAATGCCGGCCGGCGCAGCGCTCGTTGAGACGGGCGACGGCGGCGGTGGCGCGGGTCGAGCGGCGGGCGGTCACTTGTATTTCTTGAAAACGGCCTTGGCGTCGAGATAGGCGCGATCCAGCGTGCAGATCGATTCATCGTCGTCGTGGCCGGAAAAGAAGTCGTCGGCCTGGGCACGCATCACCATGGCGATGGCGGCCTGGTCGGCGACGTCGTATTTCTCGGTGATCAGGGTGGTTACTTCGTCGAGGTGTTCTTCGTAGGTCATGGCGTTTCGTATTTCATGTCGAGGTAAAGCGCTTCCACCTTGGCCCGCGCCCAGGGCGTGCGGCGCAGGAACTTGAGGCTGGAGGCGATGCTGGGGTCGAGGATGAAGCAGCGGATTTCGATCTGGCGCCCCATTTCTTCCCAGCCGTAACGGTCGACCAGTTCCAGGAGCATTTTTTCCAGGGTGACCCCGTGCAGGGGATTGTTCGGCTGCTTGTTCGTGGTTGGGTCGGTCATGGCTTATCCGGCACAGGCGCCCGCCGGGCGCATGAAATAGAGTGTGCGCTGCTCGAGGCAATCGCGGTCGCCCATTTCGAAAGCACGGCAGATGTCGGGACGCAGTTCATAGATCGTGCAGCGCATCGTGTCGCGATCGAGCGCCGCACACCAGCCGTCGTCAAGGCGGCGCATCACCGCCCCGCCCCAGTCGTTTTCGTCGGTGAAGCGGGCCGGCACGCCGGCATCGCCGATCAGCATGACTTCAAGCTGGCAGCAGCAGGCCGCGCAATTGCTGCAGGCTACGGCCGGGCTGTCGTCAGGAAGGCTGGGGGCGGTCATGGCGCGCATTGTCCCATGCCGGCCGGGGCGAGGTCCATGCACCGCCGGCGGCGAGCGGTCGACTGTGTGAAAAAGGCCATTTTCCCAGCGTCGACCGCTACGGCACCAGTTGGGTGCAGGCGCCTTGCCGTGGTGCCGAAAAAGCCATGAAAAAGTGCCGAAATGGCGCCCGCAGAAGCTTTTTCACGGGCATGTCGCTTGCTTCTATGCAGACATCTGTCGGCAGCTGGAGATGGGCGTGGCGAAATACAAGGGAATCGAAGTCAGGGACAACGTGCGGCAACTGCTGCCCCACATGCCGCTGATCGAGGAATACCGCGAAATGCTGCAGTCGCTGCAGGCGGTCTGGGACAATCTCAACCTGCTCGGCCAGATGTCAGGCACCACCGCCGAGATCGGTCAGACCCGCGAAGCCTTCGCCAGCCTGACCGGCGAACTGCTCAACAACCTCGCCGAACAGACGCTGGCCAAGCGTGAACAGGAAATGAAGGCGCGCTCGCAGGTGGTGATCGACATCCTGATCCGCAACCTGTTCGAGCGCACCGCCGACATCGGCTTTCTGTCCACCGACGACGCGATCCGCCAGTTTGCTGCCAACCCCGGCGAGCCCTGGGCGCTGCAACAGCGCTTCCGGGAATATGTCCGCAAGTATTCGGTGTACGAAGATGTCGTGCTGCTCGACCGCAACGGCCGCATTCTAGCCCGCCTCAAACCGGACGAGCGGATCACCGGTATCCACGATGACTGGGTACGTGCCGCTGCAACAACCAGTGCGCCCTATGTCGAGGCCTACGGCCCTTCCGAACTCTTCCCCGGCCAGGCGCAATCGCTGATCTACGCCTACAAGATCACTTCCGGGCTGGGCGATACGCTGGCCGTGCTCGCCCTGTGCTTTCGCTTCGGCGACGAGATGACGCGCATCTTCCAGGGCCTGGCCCAGGCCGACGATGCCGGCGTGATGGCGCTGCTCGATGCCGGCGGCCAGGTCATCGCCAGCAGCGACCGCTGGCAGGTGCCGCTCGGCGCCGAACTGCAGGTCGCCTCGGGCAGCCTGCAGCGCCTGCGCTTCGCCGGCCGCAGCTATCTCGCCTTCGCCAGCGACACCAAGGGCTACCAGGGCTACATGGGGCCAGGCTGGCGTGGCCTGGTGCTGATGCCGGTCGATCACGCCTTCGAGATTCACGACGACCACCAGCTCGATGCCATCGAACCCGCCCTGCTCGCCTCGGTGATGGCGGGCGGACGCGCTTTTTCCGAGGCCCTGCGCGCCATTCCGCAGCAGGCCGAAGGCATCCAGCGCGACCTCAGCCGCGCCGTCTGGAACGGCACGGTACGCCAGGGCAGCTCGGCGGCAGCGGTCAACAGCGCTTTTTCGAAGATTTTGCTGCGCGAGATCAGCCGCATCGGCATGAGCATGCGCGAAGTCTTCTCGCGCTCGATCGGCAACCTGCAGGCGACGGTGCTCTCCTCGCTGCTCGCCGACAGCCAGTTCTTCGCGGCGCTGGCGATCGACATCATGGACCGCAATCTCTACGAGCGCGCCAACGACTGCCGCTGGTGGGCGCTCGACGGCAACATCCGCGCCCAGCTCGCCAACCCGGACAACAAGAACCGCCAGGCGGAGATGGAAAAGATCATCGCCTACATCAACAGCCTGTACACGGTCTACGACAACATCCTGCTCTTCGATGACGAAGGTTGCGTCCAAGCCGTTGCCAACCCGAACTACGCCAGCCTGGTCGGCAAGACGCTGGACGCGCCCTGGGTGGCCGACTGCCTGGCCCTGCCCGACAGCCAGTCCTACACGGTATCGGAGTTCGGACGCAGCCCGCTCTATGCCTCGCGCCCGACCTACATCTACCTGGCCGCGCTGCGCGCCCCGGACGACAGCCGGGTCACCGGCGGCATCGCCATCGTCTTCGACAGCGAACCGCAGTTCAGCGCCATGCTCAACGATTCCCTGCCGCGCGAAGCCTCCGGCGAGCCGGTCGCCGGCAGCTTTGCCGTCTTCGTCGATGACGCCGCGCGCATTATCGCCTCGACCGACAGCAACTACCGGATCGGCGAAACCCTGACCTTACCGGACGAGCTTCTCAAGCCGGCAGCGTCAGGCTGTTCCCGGCTGATTGCGCTGGACGGCCAGGTGATGGCGGTCGGCGCCCGGCCGTCCACCGGCTACCGCGAATACAAGGGCAAGGAAGACAGTTATCGCAATGCGCTCAGCGCGCTGGTCTTCATCCCGCTCGGCGCCTACGACGCCCAGGCCCGCCTCGGCAATGACAGCGGTGAAGTTGTTGCGCGCCGTGCCAGTCCGGCGGCCGACGTCGCCATCCGCGAAATCGCCACCTTCCATCTCGGCGGCCACTGGCTGGGCCTGCCGGTCAGTGCGGTGGTCGAGGCGATCGAGTTGAATGGCGCGGCCTGCCTGGCCAATGCACCGAAACAAGTCTACGGCGCGCTGATCTACCGCAATGAGGCCCTGCCCATCTACAACCTGCACGCCGCGCTCGGTCTCGACGAAAGTGACGAAGCCGGTGTCGGCCAGCAGGTGGTCGTGGTGCGCGGCGAAAATGGCAAGCTGTTCGGCATCCTGGTCGACCAGCTGGGCGAAGTCATGGAAACGCCGCTCAGCGATATCGAAGACCTGGCGAACATCTATGTCGGCATTGCCTCGGTGCTGGCTTCCGTCGTCAAGACCGCACCCGGCACCAATGCGCCGATGCTGGTCCTGCTGTCGGTGGCGAGCATGAGCGAACAATTGCGCGGCCGCAGCGAGGCGGCGACCCAGCCAGCCTGATCAGTGCAGGTCGACGGCGTGCTGCTTGAGCGCGGCCAGCGGCACGATTTCCAGTGCCGCCTGGTTGGTCGAATTGAGCGACACCTGCGGTGCCTTGCCGGCCCGGTAAGCCTGCAACCAGCGCGCGGCGCACAAGCACCAGCGCTGACCGGGCTGCAGGCCGGGAAAATCGAATTCCGGGCGCGGCGTGGACAGGTCGTTGCCGGCGGCTTTCGAGAATTCGAGGAATTCGGCGGTCAGCACGACGCAGATCGTGTGGCTGCCGAGATCATCCTCTGAGGTATTGCAGCATCCGTCGCGGAAGAAGCCGGTCATTGGCCGCTCGTTACAGGGCAGCAAGGGCCCGCCCAGCACATTGAGCTGATTGCCACGCCCGGGAAAATCGCGGGTTTTCACTGGCTGCTCAGGCGACTTCGTCGATCCAGGCCTGCTGGATGGCTTCGAGGATCTTTTCGCCGCAGCGGTTGGGATCGTCGTTGAAGTCCGGCAGGGCCATGACCCAATTGCGCAGATCGACGAAATTGATCTTCAGCGGATCGATGGCGGGATGGGCATCGCTCAGTTCAATGGCGATGTCGTTGATGTCGGTCCATTTCATTTGCGGTGTCCTTCCTTGGCCATGTTCAGGCTGTATTTCGGAATTTCGACGACCAGCGGCGTCTTGCCGACGATGGCCTGACAGCCCAGGCGCGAATTCGGCTCCAGGCCCCAGGCCTTGTCGAGCAGGTCTTCCTCTTCTTCCTCGGCCGGGGTCAGCGAGTTGAAGCCTTCACGCACGATGACGTGACAGGTCGTGCAAGCGCAGGACATTTCGCAGGCGTGGTCGAGTTCGACGCCGTTTTCGAGCAGGGTTTCGCAGATCGACTTGCCCTCTTCCGCCTCGATGACGGCGCCTTCCGGACAATTCTCGACGTGCGGCAGAACGATGATCTGGGTCATGCCGTTTCTCCTTCGTTGCCCACCTTGATGTCGTCGACATTGCGACCGGAGAGCACTTTCTTGATGCTTTGATCCATGCGGCGATGCGCGAATTCCTGCGTCTCGAAACCGAGATCGTCCATGGCGATGTTGATCAGGCGGCGGTTCTCGCCGGCCATGGTGTCGCGCAGCTTGGCGATGGTCGCGCTGATCTTGGCGGTTTCGGCCGCGTTGAGCAGGTGCGGATCTTCCTTCATCGCCGCCTCGGTTGCCTCGATCATGCGCTGCGCTTCGACCTGGGCTTCCTTGAGGGCGCGGCTCATCGCGTCGTCCTTGGCGTGCTCCATCGAATCCTTGAGCATGCCGGCAATCTCGTCGTCGGAGAGGCCGTAGGACGGCTTGACGGTGACGCTGGCTTCGACGCCGGTCGTCTGCTCACGCGCTGCTACCGACAGCAAACCGTCGGCATCGACCTGGAAGGTGACGCGGATGCGCGCCGCGCCGGCCACCATCGGCGGAATGCCGCGCAGCTCGAAACGGGCCAGCGAACGGCAGTCGGCAACCAACTCGCGTTCGCCCTGGACGACGTGGATGGCCATCGCCGTCTGGCCGTCCTTGAAAGTGGTGAATTCCTGGGCACGTGCCGTCGGGATCGTGGAATTGCGCGGAATGACCTTCTCGGTCAGGCCGCCCATGGTTTCCAGGCCGAGCGACAGCGGCGTGACGTCGAGCAGCAGCCAGTCGTCGGTGCCGGTCTTGTTGCCGACCAGCAGGTTGGCCTGGGTCGCGGCACCAAGCGCGACGACCTTGTCGGGATCGAGATTGGTCAGCGGTTCCTGGCGGAAAAAGTCGCCGACCGCCTTCTGCACCTGCGGCATGCGCGTCGAGCCGCCGACCATAACCACGCCCTTGACGTCTTCGGCACGCAGGCCGGCATCGCGCAGCGCCTTCTTGACCGGCTGCATGGTTTTCGAGATCAAGGTCTGGGCAATTTCAGCGAAGGTTGCGACATCGAGCTTGATGTCGACTACGTCGCCGCTGCTCAGGCGCACGGTGATTTGCGCTTCCGGATGGTTGGTCAGATATTCCTTGGCTTCGCGGCAGCGCATCATCAGCAGGCGCCCGTCTTCCGGCGACAGCGGCTGCAGCTTGGCCTGCTCGATGACCCAGCAGAAAATGCGATGGTCGAAATCGTCGCCGCCGAGCGCCGAATCGCCGCCGGTGGACATCACTTCGAAAACGCCCTTGGTCAGCTTCAGGATGGAGATGTCGAAAGTGCCGCCGCCCAGATCGTAGACCGCGTAGACGCCCTCCGCAGCGTTATCCAGCCCGTAGGCGATGGCGGCGGCGGTCGGCTCGTTCAGCAGGCGCAGGACGTTGAGACCGGCCAGCTTGGCCGCATCCTTGGTCGCCTGGCGCTGTGCGTCGTCGAAATAGGCCGGCACGGTGATCACGGCACCGACCAGTTCGCCGGCCAGCGCGCTTTCGGCGCGTTCCTTGAGGCTTTTCAGGATTTCGGCCGAAACCTCGACCGGGCTCTTGATGCCGGCGATGGTCCTGACCTTGACCATGCCCGGCGCCTCGATGAAGTCGTAGGGCATGGATTCGACATGAGCGATGTCCTTGAGGCCGCGCCCCATGAAACGCTTGACGGAAACGATGGTATTTCTCGGGTCGACCGCCTGGCGCTTCTGCGCGTCGTAGCCGACTTCCGTGCTGAGGTCGGCGTGATAGCGCACGACCGAGGGCAGCAAGGGGCGGCCCTGCTCGTCGTTGAGGCAGACGGCAATGCCGCTGCGCACGGTGGCGACCAGCGAATTGGTGGTACCGAGGTCGATGCCGATGGCGAGCTTGTGCTCGTGCGGGGCAGCCGACTCACCGGGCTCGGCGATTTGAAACAGGGCCATAGATTATTCTTCCAGCGACGCCAGCGCGTCGTCGATTTCGTAAAGGAGTTTTTCCAGGAACATCAGGCGCCGCACCAGCTCGGTGGCGGCGCTGTGATCGTCCTGATCGAACAGTTCGGCGAGCTCGTCATAGTGCGCGTTGATGTCGCCGCGCAGACGGTTGTGCAGGTGTTCCAGCTCGTGGTGATCGCCACCGCTGCGCGCATCCATGACCGCCTCGCGCCATTCCATCTGTTCCATCAGGAAGTCGACCGGCATCGCGGTATTGTTTTCCGCCTGGATGTCGTGCCCGGCCTGATGCAGCAGATACTTGGCGCGCTCGAGCGGCTTTTTCAGTGTCTGGTAAGCCTCGTTGGCATGCGTCGCCCACTGCATGGACAAGCGCCGCTCGGCATCGCCGGCACTGACGAAACGATCCGGATGCACCTGCGCCTGGATGTCGCGGTAACGCGAATCCAGCTCGGACAGGCTGATCCGGAAGTTTTTCGGCAGTTCGAACAGGGAAAAGAAATCGGCGGTCAGATCCACCACAAACCTCGCAATAGCCGCCTTTTACAGCCGCTCAAAATGAGACAAACCGCAAGGCGAAGGCAGGGCTAGGCGCCACGCACGCAGACAGTACGCTAGTACGGCAAGTGCGGGGTAACGACGCCCTGCCGAGCATTAGACGTTGAAGGATTCGCCGCAGCCGCATTGGTCCTTGACATTGGGGTTGTTAAATTTGAACCCCTCGTTCAGACCTTCGCGCGCAAAATCCAGCTCCATCCCTTCGAGATACGGCATGCTCCTGGCGTCAACAAACACCTTGACGCCATTGCTCTCAAAAACCATATCCTCGGGATCAACCTCGTCGACAAATTCCAGCTTGTAGGCCATGCCGGAACAGCCGCTGGTCCGCACGCCGAGGCGCAGGCCGACGCCCTTGCCCCGCTTGGTCAGGTAATTGGCGACATGTTTTGCCGCCTTGTCGGTCAAGGTCACAGCCATGCTTATTCTCCGTGCTTTTTCTTGTAATCCGCCACGGCTGCCTTGATGGCATCCTCGGCCAGGATCGAACAATGAATTTTAACCGGCGGCAGGGCCAGTTCTTCAGCAATTTCGGTGTTTTTGATGGCCAGGGCCTGGTCGACCGTCTTGCCCTTGACCCATTCAGTCACCAGCGAAGACGAGGCGATGGCCGAGCCGCAACCGTAGGTCTTGAACTTGGCATCTTCGATGACGCCGGACTTGTTGACCTTGATCTGCAGCTTCATGACGTCGCCGCAGGCCGGCGCGCCGACCATGCCGGTGCCGACGCCGTCGTCTTCCTTGCCGAAGGAACCGACGTTGCGGGGATTTTCGTAGTGATCGATGACTTTGACGCTATAGCTCATGTTGTTGCTCCTTATAGTCGCGCTGCTAGCTGTTAGGATCGAGTTGCCTAGGAAAACCGGCTCGATCCTGGATCCTAATAACTAACAACTAATTAGTGTGCGGCCCACTGAACGGTGCTCAGATCGATGCCTTCCTTGTACATATCCCACAGCGGCGACAGATCGCGCAGCTTGCCGACCTTGGTGTGCAGCAACTGGATGGCGTAGTCGATTTCCTCTTCGGTCGTGAAGCGGCCGATCGAGAAGCGGATCGAGCTGTGTGCCAGTTCGTCGTCGCGACCCAGGGCGCGCAGCACGTAGGACGGTTCCAGGCTGGCCGAGGTGCAGGCCGAACCGGACGAAACAGCCAGATCCTTGATCGCCATGATCATCGACTCGCCTTCGACATAGGCAAAGCTGATGTTCAGGTTGTGCGCCACGCGCTGCGTCAGGTCGCCGTTGACGAAGGTTGCCTCGATATCCTGCAGGCCCTTCAACAGCTTGTCGCGCAGCTTGCCGACGCGCAGGTTTTCTTCGGCCATTTCTTCCTTGGCCAGACGGAAACACTCGCCCATGCCGACGATCTGGTGCGTCGCCAGCGTGCCGGAGCGGAAACCACGCTCGTGACCGCCGCCGTGCATCTGGGCTTCGAGACGGACGCGCGGCTTGCGACGGACATAGAGTGCGCCGATACCTTTCGGGCCGTAGGTCTTGTGCGCCGAGAAGCTCATCAGGTCGACCTTGAGCTTGCTCAAGTCGATGTCGACCTTGCCGGTCGCTTGCGCGGCATCGACGTGGAAGATGACGCCTTTCTCGCGGCAGATTTCGCCGAGTTCGGCGATCGGCTGGATGACGCCGACTTCGTTATTGACGAACATCACCGAGGCCAGCACGGTGTCCGGGCGGATGGCGGCCTTGAAGACTTCCAGATCGAGCAGGCCGTCTTCCTTGACGTCGAGATAAGTGGCTTCGAAGCCCTGGCGTTCGAGTTCGCGCACGGTGTCGAGCACGGCCTTGTGCTCGGTCTTCACCGTGATGATGTGCTTGCCCTTGGTGCCGGCGTAAAAATTGGCGGCGCCCTTGATGGCGAGATTGTTAGATTCGGTGGCACCGGAGGTCCAGACGATTTCCTTGGGATCAGCCCCGACCAGCGCGGCGACCTGTTCGCGCGCTTCTTCGACGGCCGCATCGGCGACCCAGCCGAAGCTGTGCGAACGCGAGGCCGGATTGCCGAAGTGCTCGCACAGGTAAGGAATCATTTTTTCCGCGACGCGCGGGTCGACCGGCGTGGTGGCCGAGTAATCCAGGTAGATCGGAAGTTTCATCGTCATTCTCGCTATGTCGGATTGTTCAAACGGCAACTGCCGTCAGTCCCTGCAGGCGTCCGACTGTGACCTGCAAGGCGTTGATCAACTGGTCGATATCGACCTCTGTATTGTCTGCACCCAGGCTGACCCGCACTGCACCGCGGGCGATTTCCGGCGCCACGCCCATCGCCCGCAGCACATGCGAGGGTTCCGGGTTGGCGCTGGAACAAGCGGCACCACTGGCCACCGCAAAACCTTCGCGATCCAGCTTGCCGACCAGGGTTTCGCCATCGATATCGGCGAAGGCGAAGTAACTGGTATTGGGCAATCTGGGCGCGTCGACCGCAAAAACCGTGGCGCCAAGCGCCTGCAATCCTTTTTCCAGCCTGCCCTGCAACACTTTCATACGCATCGGCAGTTCGGCAACGCGTTGCGCCGCAAGTTCCGCCGCAATGCCAAATCCGACGATGGCCGGCACGTTTTCGGTGCCCGAACGCAGGCCGCGCTCGTGGCCGCCGCCGGCGATCAGGGGCTGCAACTCGACGCGCTTGTCGAGCACCAGCGCCGCCGCACCTTTCGGGCCGTTCGCCTTGTGCGCCGACAGGGTCAGTGCATGCACACCGGCCGCATTGAGCACCCGGAAATCGAGCGGCAGCTTGCCCAGCACCTGTACCGCATCGCTGTGGAACCAGGCGCCGCTGGCGCGGGCCGCCGTCGCCAGCGCCGCAACATCCTGCAGGACGCCGGTTTCATTGTTGGCGCTCATCACCGAAATCAGTTTCGGTTTACCTGCCAGCACCTCGGCGTAATCCGTCAAATCGACCCGTCCGGCGGCGTCGACCGCTATCTGTCGCACTGCCCAGCCCTGCCGCGCCAATTGAGCGGCCGGCTTGAGCACACAGGGGTGTTCAACGGCACTGACCGCGAGCAGGCCCGGCTTCAGGGAAGCGGCGGCGCCTTTCAGGAACAGGTTGTTGCTTTCGCTGCCACCACTGGTGAACACGACCTCGGTCGGGTGGGCATTGACTGCCGCCGCGACGCGCTGGCGCGCTTCATCGATCGCCTGGCGTGCCCGCCGCCCATATTCGTGCCGGCTTGAGGCATTGCCACACAGGCTTTCCAGCCAGGGCAGCATGCCCGCCAGCACGGCCGGAGCGAGCGGCGTCGTGGCGTTGTGATCGAGGTAGCGCGGTTGAAACATGGAACGCTCAGGCCGCTACAGCTGCCTTGTCGCGACTGGCGCGTACACGCGGCGCCGGGCGCTTGTCGGCCAGCACAACCGGCTTGCCGGCCAGTTTTTGGCGCTGGCGCTCGACCAGATCGGCGAGCGACACCGAGGCCAGGTATTCGTACATCTTGCTGTTGAGCGTGGACCACAGGTCATGCGTCATGCAGCGATGCTCGTCGTGGCAGTTCTCGTGGCCGCCACACTGCGTTGCGTCGAGTTGCTCATCGACAGCGCGGATGATGTCGGCGACCGCCACCTGATCAAGCGGCCGCGCAATGCAGTAGCCGCCGCCGGGGCCGCGCACGCTGTCCACCAGCTTGTGGCGACGCAGCTTGCCGAACAATTGCTCGAGATAGGACAGGGAAATCTTCTGGCGCTCGCTGACGCTGGCCAGCGCGACAGGACCGTCCTCGCCGCGCAGGGCAAGATCGATCATGGCCGTGACGGCAAAACGTCCTTTGGTGGTCAAACGCATTTCCGGTCTCCCGTTAATAACCTAGTGTTGCGGTCAACTATACATAAACCAGACAAAATCAGTCAACTATTTTGCCCAGGTATTTGGGATCGAAAGCGTCAGCCGCCTGCACTTCCGCATCGCACTTGACACCCTGGGCATCAAGCTCCTTGATCAGGGAGGCAAAGCGACGGTCGGTCTCGGCTGCATGGTCAAGCAAACCGTGAATGGCCTTGGCCAGCGGATCATCCTGATCGCGCCCGACCGCGTAAGCGGAGAAACCCATCTTCTCGGCCTGCGCTTCGCGCTGCTTGCTCTGTTCGGAACGATCAAGAATGCGCGCCGGATTGCCGACCGCCGTGGCACCGGCCGGCACCTCCTTGGTGACCACGGCATTCGAACCGACCCGCGCCCCGGCTGAAATGGTGATCGGCCCGAGCACCTTGGCGCCGGCACCAATGACCACGCCGTCCTCCAGCGTCGGATGGCGCTTGCCCTTGTTCCATGAGGTACCGCCCAGGGTAACGCCGTGGTAGAGCGTGACGTCGTTGCCGATCAGCGCGGTTTCACCGATCACGACACCCATGCCGTGGTCGATGAAGAAGCGGCGGCCGATGGTGGCACCGGGGTGAATTTCAATGCCGGTGAAAAAACGTGAAAGGTGCGCAGTGAACCGGGCCAGCCAGCGCAAACGGTGGCCCCACAACCAGTGTGCGAGGCGATGCAGGAACAGGGCGTGGATGCCGGGATAGCAGGTCAGCACCTCCCAGAACGAGCGGGCTGCCGGATCGCGGTCAAAAACCGCACGGATATCCTCACGCAAATGGCGAAACATGAAGCCAGATCTCCCTTTTCAGACAAGGGAGAATTTTAAAATACTCGACTGAATTTGTCAGCTATTTTGCCCGGGAATGCCGTAGGTATCTGATTTATAATCCCGCCCTGTTTTTACATTTCACTACAAGCTCCCCATGCGCAGCCCTCTGCTCCCCCTGGCCCTCAGCTTCACGCTCCTGCTTGGCGCCTGCGCCACGCCGGCGCCGGTGGTCAAGCAGCAGATACGCGGCGACTACCGCTTTACGGAAAAATACCTTTCCTGGCTGGTCGACCGTGAAATGTCGGACAACGACATTACCGGCCTGAGCATTGCGCTGGTCGACGACCAGCAGGTGATCTGGCAAAAGGGCTTCGGCCACGCCGATCTGGAAAACGGTGTTCCGGCCACACCGGAAACCATTTACCGTGCCGGCTCGATCGCCAAGATATTCACCGCCGCCGCCACCATGCAGCTGGCCGAACAGGGCAAGCTCGACATCGACCAGCCGCTGACCGCCGCCCTGCCCGAGTTCGCGATCAGGACACGCTTTCCGAAAGCCGCTCCGGTGACGCCGCGCAATGTCATGTCGCACCATTCCGGCCTGCCTTCGAACTTCCTGCGCGGCATGTATGTGCGCGATCCGGGGCGTTTCGAAAGCGTCGTCGACGGCCTGCACGACGAATACCTGACCTTCCCGCCCAATTACGTTTTTTCCTATTCCAACGTCGGCATGGCCCTGCTCGGTGCCACCGTGCAAAAAGTCAGCGGCGAGCCGTTCAACGACTACATGGAGCGCCACTTCTTCCAGCCGATGGGCATGACGCAGAGCAGCTTCGCCTCGCGCGCCGTCACCAAGGCTTACGACAAGAACAAGGAAATCGAGGTTTTTTCACTGCGCGACATGCCGGCCGCCAACCTGCTCAGCAACGTGGTCGACCTCAGCCAGTTCATGAAAATGCAGTTTGCCGACGGCAGGTCGGGCCAGAACCGGATTCTCTCCGCCGCCACGGCGCGTGAAATGGTGCGGGTGCAGAATGCCGACTTTCCGCTCACCTTCAACGCCTATGTCGGCCTGGGCTGGATGATGCACGGCATCGAGATCCCCGGCGGCGGCCAGGTCGCCAGTCACGGCGGTTCGCTGCCCGACTCGCACAGCATGATGGCCATTCTGCCCGAGCACAAACTGGGCGTCGTCGTCCTCTCCAATTCCGCCACCTCACACACCTCGGTAACCAAGATTGCCAGCGAAGCCCTGCGCCTGATGCTGGAAGCCAAGACCGGCATCCGCCAGGCAGCGGAGCCGGTGGTGCGCGCCAAGGAACGCGAACCGACCCGTGCCGAACTGCAGCAATTCGATGGCAATTTCGACACCTTGGTCGGGCTGGCCAAGGTCTCGACCAAGTCGGGCAAGATCGACGTCGAGGCGGTCGGCCAGCACTTCCGCCTGGTGCCGCACGAAGACGGCCTGCTCAGCGTCAAGTACAAGGTGCTCGGCCTGGTACCGGTGCATGTCGGCGCCTTCGACGACATCCGTCTCTCGATTGTCAGCGTCGACGGACGGCAGATCATCGTCGGGCGGATCGGCGGCGAATCGCTGATGTTCGGCGAAAAGCTCAAGCCGTCGAGCATTCCGGAGAAATTCCTCGAACGTATCGGGCAATACGAAATCATCGGCAAGATCGACGGCCCCTCGCCCGAGCACATCGCCCTCAGCGAAGACAACGGCATCCTGGTCGGTGAGGTACGCTTCGCCGAGAAGCCGGAGCTGCTTCTGCGCATCGGCTTCCAGGCAGTGTCCGACAACGAAGCCGTGACCGCCGGTCTGGGCAGCGGTCGCGGTGATACGCTACGCCTGTTTGAAGAAGACAATGAACAACGGCTGGGCTTTTCCGGCTACCAGCTCCGCAAGAAACTGAACTGAACCATGCAAACACTGCACCGCGAACTCAAGCAATTCATCATCGAGACGATGAATCTCGAAGACATCACGCCGGACGAAATCGGCGACGACACCCTGCTTTTTGCCGATGACGGCCTCGGCCTCGACTCGATCGACGCCCTCGAACTGGTGCTGGCACTGAAGAAAAAATACGGCATCGTGCTCGAAGCCAACGACGAAAAAAGTCGCGAACACCTGCGCTCGGTCGCCACGCTGGCGACGCTGGTCGAAAGCAACCGCCCGGCGTGAGCGGCACTTCACGGGGACAGCATCGATGACCCCGAACAGCCGGAAAATCCGCTTCCTGCGCCGGCACATTCCCGAATTTGCCTGCATTCCCGGCTGCCACGATTGCTGCGGCCCGATCACCGCGTCCAGCGAAGAAATGGCGCGCCTGCCGGAAATCGACGAAAACCAGCGGTCGACCGCCCTGGCGGCCTGGAATTGCCCGCAACTGGGCGCGCAGGGCTGCCAGGCCTACAGCGAACGACCGCTGATCTGCCGCCTGTTCGGCACCACCACCAGACTGCCCTGCCCGCACGGCCGCCGGCCGGAAAGCATGATCGAAGCGGACATCGAGCACCAAATCGAAGCCTGGTTCGCCAGTACGCCGCACCGCCTGCTCTGAGCTAATGAAAGTCGCGGCTGTGCGTTTCCAGGCGCCCCAGCCAGGGCGACAGATCGACCAGGCGCTTGGCGAGCAGATGAATGACCTCGCCTTCCTTCTGCAAAACCCCATAGACGCCGAGCAGCGTCGCGCCGAGCAGTTCGCGCCGCTGCTTTTCGACCAGTTGCGGCTGGACGACGACATTGGTCAGCCCGGTTTCATCCTCCAGCGTGACGAAGACGATGCCGGTCGCCGTGCCCGGCCGCTGCCGTCCGACAACGATGCCGGCGACGCGGATTGCGGCGCGATGACCAGACAATTTCAGGTCGCTGGCTGTGACGAAACGCCGCTCGGCCAGCGCCTGGCGCAACAGCGTCAAGGGATGCTGGCGCAGGCTCAAACCCAGGCTGCGGTAATCGGCGACCAGGTTTTCACCCGTGCCCGGCGCCGGCAAATCCGGCACCGCTTCGGCCAGCACCTGACCAGAAAAAAGGTCACCCTGCACGACTGCCGGCGCTTTTTCCACGCTGGCCGCCCAGGCCGCCTGGCGACGATGTCCGGCCAGCGAGGCGAGCGCATCGGCGGCGGCGAGCAGGTCGAGATCGCGGCGCTGCAGCCCGGCGCGGGCCGCCAGGTCGGCGACATCGGAAAACGGCTTTTCCTGGCGGTCGACCGCTGAAAAAGCGGCATTTTCCCGCGCCGCGGCAATCCGCTCGCCGACCGCCGGCGACAAACCGCCAATCTCGCGCAAACCGAGGCGTACCGCGCCGTTCTCGTCGATGCGGCTGTCCCGGTCGCTGGCCATGACATCCGGCGGCAAGACCTTGACGCCATGCCGGCGCGCATCCTGGATCAGCATCGATGGCGAGTAGAAACCCATCGGCTGGCTGTTGAGCAGGCCGCACAAAAACGCGGCCGGATGGTGGCGCTTCAGCCAGGCCGAGGCATAGACGAGCAGCGCGAAACTGGCCGCGTGCGACTCAGGAAAGCCGTATTCGCCGAAGCCGCGGATCTGCGCGATGATGCGCTCGGCGAAAGCTTCCGGCAGGCCGTTGGCAGCCATGCCGGCGCGCAGTTTCTGTTCGAAGGGCTCAAGCCCGCCCTTGCGCTTCCAGGCCGCCATTGCCCGGCGCAACTGGTCGGCCTCGCCGGGCGTGAAATTGGCGGCGACGACGGCCAGTTGCATGACCTGCTCCTGGAAGATCGGCACGCCGAAGGTCCGTGCCAGCACGGCATCGACGGCCGGCGAAATTTTTTCGATATCTTCCTTGCCCTGCCGCCGTTTCAGGTAGGGATGCACCATGTCGCCCTGGATCGGCCCGGGCCGGACCAGCGCCACCTCGACGACGAGATCGTAGAAACCGCGCGGCTTGAGACGCGGCAACATGGCCATCTGGGCCCGCGACTCGACCTGGAAGACGCCCATGCTGTCGGCCTTGCACAGCATGGCGTAGGTCGCCGCATCCTCGGCCGGAATATCCTGCATTTTGAGCGGTCGACCGCTCTGAAGCGAAACCGTCTGCAACATCCGGCGGATCGCCGAGAGCATGCCGAGGGCCAGGATATCGACCTTCATCAGGCCCATCGCGTCGAGATCGTCCTTGTCCCACTGGATGACGCTGCGCTCGGCCATCGCGGCATTCTCGACCGGCACCAGCCGGGCGAGCGGCCCGCGCGAAATCACGAAGCCGCCGACATGCTGCGTCAGATGGCGCGGAAAGCCGCGCAGCGCTTCGGCGATGGCCAGCCACTTTTCGACGCGCGGCGAGTCCGGGGCCAGGCCCAGCTCGGCGAAGCGCTCGGGCAATTGCTCGCGCTTGTCCCACCAGGCTAGCGAGGCAGTCAGCGCATTGATGCGGGCAACGTCGAAACCGAGCGCCCTGCCCGCATCGCGCAGCGCGCCCTTGGTCCGGTAGGTGATCACGGCGGCGGCCAGCGCCGCGCGCTCGCGCCCGTATTTCGTATAGATGTACTGGATGACCTCCTCGCGCCGCTCGTGCTCGAAATCGACGTCGATATCCGGCGGCTCGCCGCGCTCCTTCGAAACAAAGCGCTCGAAGAGCAAGGCCGAGCGCGCCGGATCGACCTCGGTCACGCCGAGCGCGTAGCACACCGCGGAATTGGCCGCCGAGCCGCGCCCCTGGCAGAGAATCTCCTGACTACGCGCGAAGCAGACGATGTCGTACACGGTCAAAAAATAGGCCTCGTAGGCCATCTCGGCGATCAGGGTCAGTTCATGCTCGACGCGCTGTCGGACGCTGGCCGGCACGCCGGCAGGATAACGGACTTGCAGGCCGCGCTCGGTTTCGGCGCGCAGCCACGACGCCGGCGTTTCACCGGCCGGGACGATTTCCTCGGGATATTCGTAGCGCAACTCGTCGAGCGAAAAGTCGCAGCGCGCCGCGATATTCAGCGTCTCGGCCAGCATCTGCGGCGGGTACAGGCGGCTCAAACGTAGGCGCGAACGCAGATGGCGCTCGCCGTTCGGAAACAGCGCATGTCCGGCCGCAAAGACCGAGGTTTTCAGGCGCAGCGCGGTCAGCACGTCCTGCAACGGCCGCCGGGCGCGCACATGCATATGCACGTCGCCGGCCGCCACCAGCGGCAAGCCGCAGGCGGCACCGAGCGCGACCAGCAGGTCGAGCCGCGCTTCGTCGTCGGGCCCGGCGTGCAGTTCGACGCCAATCCAGACCCGACCGGGAAAACGCGCCGCCAGCCAGCGCCCATCCTCGACGGTGGGCGCCTCACCCGGCACCCAGAGCACCAGACAGTCGGGCAGCGCACCGTTCGGCGAAATGGCTTCCAGATCGTTACGCCGCAGGCGATAACTACCCTTGTCTGCGCGCCGCCGGGCAAGCGTGATGAGCGCCGACAAATTGCCGTAGCCGTGCCGGTTGCAGGCCAAAAAGACCAGTTTCAGGCCGTCGACCGTTACGGGCGACGCCGCGTCCGGCGCGATGCGCATTTCGCTGCCGACGATGAATTTCAGTCCGGCCGCCTGTGCCGCCTTGTGCGCCCGCACGACGCCGGCCAGCGAGCATTCGTCGGTCAGCGCCAGCGCCGCGTAGCCCTGGGCCTGCGCCCGTTCGACCAGTTCCTCCGGGTGCGAGGCGCCGCGCAGGAAGCTGAAATTGGACAGGCAATGCAGCTCGGCGTAGCCGGCCGGCCCGGCTTCAGGCGAAGAGGCCATGCAGGAACCAGCCGTCGCGATCGCGGAAGATCCAGGCCCACTGACCCTGCGGGTTGCGGGCGACGAAATAGTCGCGGCGCAGGTCGCCTGCCGCGCCGGCCTCGCCTTCGTCCCACCAGCCGCTTTCCAGTCGCTCGGCACGCGATTGCAGACTGAGTGGCCCTTGCCAGAACGGCCGGCCGCGCTCCTCGCTCAGCGCCTGCGGCGCCGGCAACAGCCAGAGCGGCCGCGGCGGCGCCAGCCCAACGGTCGACGCCGCAGAAACCGGCAAATCCAGATCCGGCTCGCGCCAGCCCGTCGCGCATTCCGGCCGGTGATCGGCCTGCCCGGCGAGCCCCCGTACAGCACCGGCACCAAGCCGGGCCTGCAGGCGTTCCAGGCACAGGGCCAGGCCTTCGCCGGCCACCGCCTGTTCGAACAAGCCGGCGCTGGCACCGGGTCGGGCCGTGACTTCCTCGGCCTGCAGACAGAGCGCCTCGACCGGCGCGCGCAGTTGCAGACGGCCGAGATGCTCGCGCAACAGACGGGCAAAGCGCGCCTCGTCGGCGGCCGGCTCGGCAAAGCGCAGCGGCAGTTCGCTCGTCGAACGATCGTCGTGCGTCAGATGCAGGACACAGGAACGCACCAGCAACTGGCGCACCTGCAGCCAGCCGGTCAAGGCCGAAAACAGGCGCTGACCGGCAAAAGCCAGGGCTTCGGCATGTTCGACGCGGGCCGGCAACTCGATGGCCAGGCGAAAGCTTTCCGGAAAGACGAAGGCCAACTGCGGATGCGGAATTTCGCCCCAGGCCCGCGCCAGGTCATCGAGCGGCGCGTTGCCGATGCGCCGACGCAGACCGGCCGCCGGCTGCCGGCGCAAGTCACCGAGGCGGCGCAAGCCGAAAGCATCGAGCCGCTCGACAACATCCGCCGGCCAGTCTGGCAAGGTACAGGGCAAGTCGGCCAAAGCCGCCTGCATGGCATTCACCTCGGGATGAACCGCCGCCCGCCCGGCCCGCGCCAGCCACAGCGCGCCAAGCGGTGTCGGCGCCGCCGCCCAGGTCAGCGAGTAGGACTGCTCGCGGCAACCCGCTTCGACGGCGGCAACAATGGCTTCAGCGCCGCCGAACAAACGCAGGCAACCGCCGATTTCGAGCAGCAGCGCGTCCGGGGCAGCGAGACTGACGGTCGGCGTGAAACGCCCGGCCCAGCAGGCCAGGCTGGCAAGCGCCGCCGCTTCGCGCCCTGCGTCGCGTTCGAACACGGCCAGAGCGGGCGCCAGACCGAGCGCTGTCGACAGTTTCTGGCCACGCCCGACACCGGCCTCGGCCGCCGCCCGATCGACGCAGCACACCCGCCCGCGACTGACCAGCGCGCTAGGCGACTGCCGCAAGGGCAGCGCTTCGAGCGGCAACAACGGAAAGTGAAGGGCCAACCAGAGCACGCGACGATCTCCCGGGACGGGGAATGGACAGATGAAGCGGCCGTGCCGCCGGTCGGCCGCGCCGCTTGAGAATATGTACGGTCAGGCCGCTCGCCTCACCCGCCAGCACCAGGCGCAGGGGCGCCGGCGACGGCAGGCTGGCCACAGCAGTCGGCCGCCACAGGCAGGCCAGGGTCGGCCGACCTTCGACCGCGACCTGCAAGCGGCGCAGGGCCCTCGCATCGACACCCACTGCAGGCCAGGCCAGCACGCCGGCAAAACCGCCGCTCGCCAGCAATTGCTCACAGCACCAGGCCGCATCGCGCCCGGCGCGGATCACCAGCAAACGCTCCGGCACCACGCCGGCGGCGGCCCAGGCCGGTGCATGCGGCTGCCAGGGCGGATCGATCAGGGCCAGCCAGCCGCCGGCCTGCGACAAGCTGGCCAGCGCCGGCAGCAGCAGGCTCATTTCACCCTGGCCGCAGCGATCGACGAGGATTTCGCTGAGATTTCCGCGCGGCCAGCCGCCGCCCGGCAATTCGGCATCAAGTTCGGCATGACCGCTGGCAATGGCGTTTTCCGGCAGGCCGGGCAGCGCGTCGCCGCGCCAGATGTCACCTCTGGCCAGCACTTCCGCCAGGGGCAACGGCACGGCGCTCATGAGAAGCTGCTGACCGCCCCGCGAATCAGGCCGACGGCAATGCCTTCGATGGCAAAATCGATTTCGGCGGGATTGACGATGATGGGTTGAAAATCGGGATTCTCGGCAATCAGCTCGATGAAACCGCTGCGTCGTTGCAGGCGCTTGACGGTGACTTCCTCGTCGAGGCGGGCAACGACAATCTGGCCGTCGCGTGCCTGGTTGGTCTTGTGCACGGCGAGCAAATCGCCGTCGAAGATGCCGGCATCGATCATCGACAGGCCGCGCACCTTGAGCAGGTAGTCGGCACGCGGGCTGAACAACTGGGCATCGAGCGCATAGCGCCCCTGCACGTTTTCAACGGCGAGAATCGGCGAACCGGCGGCAACGCTACCGATCAGCGGCAGGCCGAGCTGTTCGATCAGGCGAATGCCGCGCGCCGAGCCGGCTTCGAGCACGATGGCACCCTTCTTGGCGAGCGCCTTGAGGTGGTCTTCGGCGGCATTGGGCGAGGCGAAACCAAAAGCATGCGCGATTTCCATGCGTGTCGGCGGCGCACCGAGCACTTCCAGGGTGTTACGGATGAAATCGAGAATTTCCTGCTGACGCGGCGTGAGTTTCATGGCCTGCTCCACTAAAAACCAATGACTGTATTTTTATACAGCATTTGTTTTTTGGCAAGCGGAGAACTGCTAAGATCGCGCCCGTTCCCAGGAAAAACCCACATGAAACTGCAAGACATCCCGCCCGGCGGCCGTTTCGAATACGACGGCAAGATTTTCACCAAGACCGGCCCGCTCACTGCCAGCAGCGATGAAGGCAAGGGCCAGACGATGATTCCGCGCTACGCCAACCTGCGCCCGCTCGACCTGCCGACCCAGGAAGATCGCCAGCCGGGCATGCAACGCCGGCTGGAAGCGGCCGCCGTCAAGAAGGCTATCGACGAGTTCTACCGCAGTGCCGCCGAACTACTCGACGAATCAGCCCTGCCCGCGCTGACCGAAGCCCGCCAGCGCTGCCTGGACAAGCTCAAGCTGCGCTGACCCGAATCAAGTCGGCAGGTCGAAGCCTTTGAGCTTGCGATACATGTCGACCGCGTAGGAGTCAGTCATCCCGGCCACGAAATCGGCGACGCGCAGCAGGCGGAGATAGGGATCGGCATCCGGCTCGCCGCCGTGCCCGAGAAACTGCACCGGCAGCAATTTGAGCAGCATGCGCTCGCGCGTCGTGAAGCGCGTTCCCGGCGCACCGGCCCGCGCCTCGACGGCATTGGTGAACAGACCAAGCAGCGCCCCGAGCACCTCGAAACCGGCAGTTTCGATTTCCAGCGCCGGGCGCGCCGTGTAGATGGTTTCCTTGGCCAGCTTGAGAATGGCCTGCAGCGGATGCGCAATCGGCGACTGCTCGAGCAGTTCGTCGTCAAACGAACCATCGAGGATGGCCTCCTCGTTTTCCAGAAAGACCGCCGCCGCACTTTCGAGCAGCCGACCGATCGCCTTGGCGCGCAGGTATTCCAGGCGCTCCTTCGGGTCATGCAGGCGATCCAGGCGACTGCCGTTGATCGTATTGCCGGCCAGGTCGGCAAGCAGGCATTCGGCGTCGCGATACGGCACGAAGCCAAGTTTGGCCGCATCTTCAAGATCGACGATCAGGTAGCAAGTGTCGTCAGCCACCTCGACCAGGAAAGCCAGCGGATGACGCCGCCAGGCGGTATCCGGAATTCGCTCGATCAGACCGGTCGACCGTGCGACATGGCGGAAGGCTTCGGCATCCTGCTGGAAGAAGCCGAATTTCTTGCCGCTGCGGCCATCCAGCTCGGTATCCAGATGCGACGGGCGCGGATACTTGGTAAAGGTCGCGAGCACCGCGCTGGTCAATTGCAGGCCGGGATTGGCTGGACTTTGCAGCCGGGTGACGATGCGAAAACCCTGGGCATTGCCCTCGTAGCGCTCAAAGTCGGCGCGCTGGGCGGGCGTGAACGGATGCCGGTCAAGCAAACCCGAATTGCGGAACCACTCGCGGATGGCATCCTCGCCGGCATGGCCGAACGGCGGATTGCCGATGTCGTGCGCCAGGCAGGCGGCAGCCACAATCGCGCCGAAATCGCCGGACTCGACATCGCGCAAACCATGCCGGGCGATGATCTCGCGGCCAACCACGGCCCCGAGCGAACGCCCGACACAGCTGACTTCCAGGCTGTGGGTCAGGCGGGTGCGTACGTAATCGCTCTTCGAGAGCGGAAAGACCTGCGTCTTGTCCTTCATGCGCCGGAAGGCGGAAGTGAACACGATGCGGTCGTAATCCTGCTGGAAGGCCGTCCGCTCGGGCGTCCCCGGCCCCTTGCCGGCGCCAAGGCGCTCGGCCGACAACAGCTTTTCCCAGATTTTGCGCTTGCCCATGGCTATTGAGTATCGTCGATGCAATGGGCTGCGAGTTTACTCCGCTTCGAGCGCTGCCCGAACATGATCCGGCAAGGGCACCGACTTTCCCGTCTGCGTATCCATCCACACCACCTTGGCCGCACCTTCGGCGTAGATGCGCTCGTCGCCTTCGATGCGCATCTCGACATAAGTCTGCACGCTGGAACGCCCCGGCACGCCAACATAGGTCCGCACCTCGACATTGCCCGGATAGGTCAGCGGAATAAGGAAGGTGCAACTGGCGTTGATGATGACCGGCCCGGCACCACCCGGCCGAACGACGACCTGCATGTCCTCGATCCATTCGACACGCGCCTGCTCCATATAGCGGAAATAGACCGTGTTATTGACGTGCCCGTAGGCGTCCATGTCACCCCAGCGAATGGGCATTTTCGTGACGTGAATCAGCTTCTTTTTATGTTCCATGACTTTGCGCTTTAGAAGGGATTGATCTATATCTTTCCATACTGTACCGTATTGCGAAGCAGTTCACAACAAACCAAAAATCGAGGAGACATCATGGAACGCGAAGCCATGGAATTCGACGTCGTCATCGTTGGCGGCGGCCCGGCCGGTCTGGCGGCGGCAATCCGGCTGAAACAGCAGGCGGCAGAGAAAGGCAGCGAAATCAATGTCTGCCTGATTGAAAAAGGTGCCGAAATCGGCGCCCATATTCTTTCCGGCGCGGTCATGGATCCGCGTGCCCTCGATGAACTGTTGCCCAACTGGCAAGCCGATGGCGCTCCGCTCAATGCACCGGTCTGCGAAGACCGCTTTCTGATCCTCAGCGAAAACGGTGCCATGAAGGTGCCCAACAGCCTGCTGCCGAAATGCTTTCACAACGAAGGCAATTACGTCATCTCGCTCGGCAATGTCTGCCGCTGGCTCGGCGAACAGGCCGAAGCGCTCGGCGTCGAGATCTATCCCGGTTTTGCCGGCGCCGAAGTGCTCTTCGACGAAAACGGTGCCGTCAAGGGCGTCGCCACCGGCGACATGGGGCGTCTGCGCGATGGCAGCGAAGGTCCGAACTTTCAGCCAGGCATGGAACTGCACGGCAAATACACCTTCTTCGCCGAAGGCTGCCGCGGCCATCTCGGCAAGCAACTGCAGGAACACTTCAATCTGAACGACGGCACCGATCCGCAAACCTACGGCATCGGCCTCAAGGAACTCTGGGAAATCACACCCGAACAACACCAGGCCGGCCTCGTCATCCACAGCGGCGGCTGGCCAATGCAGCCCGACACCTACGGCGGCGGCTTCCTCTATCACCTGGAAAACAACCAGGTCGCCGTCGGCTTCGTGGTTGGTCTCGGCTACAGCAATCCGCACCTGTCGCCCTTCGAGGAATTCCAGCGTTTCAAGACGCATCCGGAAATCCGCAAATTCCTGACTGGTGGCAAACGCATTTCCTATGGTGCGCGAGCGTTGACCGCTGGCGGCCTGCAATCCCTGCCCAAACTCGTATTCCCGGGCGGCGTTCTGGTCGGCGACGATGCCGGCTTCCTCAATGCGGCCCGCATCAAGGGCTCGCACTGCGCCATCAAGTCCGGCGCCCTGGCCGCCGAAGCCTGCTTCGCTGCACTGAGCGCCGATCGCCAGCACGACGAATTGGACAGTTACCCAGAAGCCTTCAAGCAAAGCTGGCTGCACCAGGAACTGCACCAGGCACGCAACTTCAAACCCTGGATGAACAAGGGGCTGAAACTTGGCTCCATCATGTTCGGCATCGACCAGATCGTTTTTGGCGGCAAGGCCCCGTGGACCCTGCACAACACCAAAGCCGACCACGCCAAGCTGAAACCCGCCGCAGAGTGCCCGGTCATTACCTACCCGAAGCCCGATGGCGTGATCACCTTCGACCGGCTTTCATCCGTCTTCCTCTCCAGCACCAATCACGAAGAAGACCAGCCTTGCCACCTGCATCTGAAGGACAACGGCGCGCCGATCGCCATCAATCTGGCGCAGTACGATGCGCCGGAACAGCGCTTCTGCCCGGCTGGCGTCTATGAAATCCTGCGCGACGAGAGCGGCAACAATCCTCGCCTGCAGATCAATGCGCAGAACTGCGTGCACTGCAAGACCTGCGACATCAAGGATCCGACTCAAAATATCAACTGGGTCGTGCCACAAGGCGGCGAAGGACCAACCTATCCGAACATGTGATGCTTTATAATCTCGGGGCTAAACCCCTTAGGGAGAACAACACATGGGCTTTCTCGCCGACAAGAAGATTCTGATTACCGGACTGCTGTCCAAGCATTCCATCGCCTATGGCATTGCCAAGGCCTGCCACCGTGAAGGCGCTCAACTCGCCTTCTCGTACCAGAACGAACGCTTTCTCGACCGCATCAACAAATTTGCGGCCGAATTCGACAGCACCCTCGTTTTCCCGCTCGATGTTGGCAGCGACGAACAGATCGACAATCTGTTCGTCGAACTGGGCAAACACTGGGATGGACTGGATGGCCTCGTGCACTCCATCGCCTATGCCCCGACCGAAGCGATCGAAGGCGACTTCCTGAACGGCATCACGCGTGACGCCTTCCGTATCGCCCACGAAATCTCGTCCTACAGCTATCCGGCACTGGTCAAGGCCGCGCGTCCGATGATGCAGGGCCGCAAGAGCGCCGCACTAGCCCTCTCCTACCTCGGCGCCGAGCGCACCATGCCGAACTACAACACCATGGGCCTGGCCAAGGCCAGCCTGGAAGCGGCTACCCGTTACCTGGCCTTCTGCCTCGGCCCTGAAGGCATCCGTGCCAACGCCATCTCGGCCGGCCCGATCAAGACCCTGGCCGCCTCCGGCATTGGCAACTTCGGCAAACTGCTCGCCTACAACTCGCACAATGCCCCGCTGCGTCGCAACGTGACCATCGAAGAAGTCGGCAACGCCGCCGCCTTCATGCTCTCCGACCTGGCCAGCGGCATTACCGGCGAAATCATGTATGTCGATGGCGGCATGAACACGGTAGCCCTGGGTAACGCAGAACCATTGCCTGCCTGAACCACAGTCCGCTCCAATCAAAAAGCCGCTCGGCAAACCTGAGCGGCTTTTTTACGTCTGGAGAAACAACAACCAGCAGACGCATGCCTTGCAATGGGCGAACGGGCTGAACCAGCCCTCTCCCTGAAAAACTCTTTAGCAGCACGAAAGTTTGCCGGTAAAAGCGTCGAGGTCTTTTCGCGCCCTCGTTTGATTCTCTCGATATTTTGAGTGTTGTAGACGCACAAAAGCCCCGCTAGCGAGAGCTAGAGGGGCTTTTGAAATGGGAGCCTGGCGGTGACCTACTTTCGCGAGCGAAATACTCACTATCATCGGCGCTTTGCTGTTTCACGGTCCTGTTCGGGAAGGGAAGGGGTGGGTCCAGCAGGCTATTGCCGCCAAGCGTAACTTGTGTGCCTGCCGCGGATTGCGTCAGGCCAAATTGGGATAGAAGGTTGATTGTTGTGACTGCTTTATGAGTATTGCTTGCAGTGTATTACAAGGTTATAGGATCAAGCCGTACGGGCAATTAGTATCAGTTAGCTTAACGCATTACTGCGCTTCCACACCTGACCTATCAACGTCGTGGTCTTCGACGACCCTTTAAGGAGTTCAAGACTCCGGGAAATCTCATCTTAAGGCGAGTTTCACGCTTAGATGCTTTCAGCGTTTATCTCTTCCGAACATAGCTACCCGGCGATACGACTGGCGTCATAACCGGTACACCAGAGGTTCGTCCACTCCGGTCCTCTCGTACTAGGAGCAGCCCCCTTCAAATTTCCAGCGCCCACGGCAGATAGGGACCAAACTGTCTCACGACGTTTTAAACCCAGCTCACGTACCTCTTTAAATGGCGAACAGCCATACCCTTGGGACCGGCTACAGCCCCAGGATGAGATGAGCCGACATCGAGGTGCCAAACACCGCCGTCGATATGAACTCTTGGGCGGTATCAGCCTGTTATCCCCAGAGTACCTTTTATCCGTTGAGCGATGGCCCTTCCATACAGAACCACCGGATCACTATGACCTGCTTTCGCACCTGCTCGACTTGTGGGTCTCGCAGTCAAGCACGCTTTTGCCATTGCACTTTATGGACGATGTCCGACCGTCCTAAGCGTACCTTCGTACTCCTCCGTTACCTTTTGGGAGGAGACCGCCCCAGTCAAACTGCCCACCATGCACGGTCCCCGATCCGGATTCACGGATCAAGGTTAGAACCTCAAATAAATCAGGGTGGTATTTCAAGGTTGGCTCCACCGAAACTAGCGTCCCGGTTTCACAGCCTCCCACCTATCCTACACAGACCGATTCAAAGTCCAATGCAAAGCTACAGTAAAGGTTCATGGGGTCTTTCCGTCTTGCCGCGGGGAGATTGCATCTTCACAAACATTTCAACTTCGCTGAGTCTCAGGAGGAGACAGTGTGGCCATCGTTACGCCATTCGTGCAGGTCGGAACTTACCCGACAAGGAATTTCGCTACCTTAGGACCGTTATAGTTACGGCCGCCGTTTACCGGGGCTTCGATCAAGAGCTTGCACCCCATCACTTAACCTTCCGGCACCGGGCAGGCGTCACACCCTATACGTCCACTTTCGTGTTTGCAGAGTGCTGTGTTTTTATTAAACAGTCGCAGCCACCATTTCACTGCAACCCCATCGGGCTTTCGTCGCGAGGACTTATACCCTACCGGGGCACACCTTCTCCCGAAGTTACGGTGTTAATTTGCCGAGTTCCTTCTCCTGAGTTCTCTCAAGCGCCTTAGAATTTTCATCCTGCCCACCTGTGTCGGTTTGCGGTACGGTCAATTCTAGACTGAAGCTTAGTGGCTTTTCCTGGAAGCTTGGTATCAATCACTTCAGCACCGTAGTGCCTCGTCGTCACGCCTCAGATAATTCCCCCGGATTTGCCTAAGGGACACTCCTACACGCTTAAACCACCTATTCCAACAGATGGCTGACCTAACCTTCTCCGTCCCCACATCGCATCTAGAATCGGTACAGGAATATTGACCTGTTTCCCATCGACTACGCATTTCTGCCTCGCCTTAGGGGCCGACTCACCCTACGCCGATGAACGTTGCGTAGGAAACCTTGGGCTTTCGGCGAGGGAGCTTTTCACTCCCTTTATCGCTACTCATGTCAGCATTCGCACTTCTGATATCTCCAGCAACCTTCTCAAGTCACCTTCACAGACCTACAGAACGCTCCCCTACCATATCTTTCGATATCCGCAGCTTCGGTGCACAGTTTGAGCCCCGTTACATCTTCCGCGCAGGACGACTCGACTAGTGAGCTATTACGCTTTCTTTAAAGGATGGCTGCTTCTAAGCCAACCTCCTAGCTGTCTATGCCTTCCCACTTCGTTTCCCACTTAACTGTGTCTTGGGGACCTTAGCTGGCGGTCTGGGTTGTTTCCCTCTTGACAATGGACGTTAGCACCCACTGTCTGTCTGCCACACTCGCACTCAACGGTATTCAGAGTTTGCCATGGTTTGGTAAGTCGCGATGACCCCCTAGCCATAACAGTGCTTTACCCCCGTTGGTGATATGTGACGCACTACCTAAATAGTTTTCGGGGAGAACCAGCTATTTCCGGATTTGTTTAGCCTTTCACCCCTATCCACAGCTCATCCCCTAATTTTTCAACATTAGTGGGTTCGGACCTCCAGTACCTGTTACGGCACCTTCATCCTGGCCATGGATAGATCATCCGGTTTCGGGTCTACGCCGTGCTACTAAACGCCCTTATCAGACTCGCTTTCGCTACGCCTCCCCTATTCGGTTAAGCTCGCAACACAACGTAAGTCGCTGACCCATTATACAAAAGGTACGCAGTCACCGAACAAGTCGGCTCCCACTGTTTGTATGCATGCGGTTTCAGGATCTATTTCACTCCCCTCCCGGGGTTCTTTTCGCCTTTCCCTCACGGTACTAGTTCACTATCGGTCGATCACGAGTATTTAGCCTTGGAGGATGGTCCCCCCATGTTCAGACAAGGTTTCACGTGCCCCGCCCTACTTTTCGCTAACTTAGTACCACGGATTGGTTTTCATGTACGGGGCTATCACCCACTACGGCCGGACTTTCCATTCCGTTCCATTAACCATTCCGCTATCACTAGCAGGCTGCTCCCCGTTCGCTCGCCACTACTTGGGGAATCTCGGTTGATTTATTTTCCTCCGGCTACTTAGATGTTTCAGTTCACCGGGTTCGCCTCCCTGACCTATGTATTCAGTCAGGGATACCTCATAAGAGGTGGGTTTCCCCATTCGGATATCGGGGGATCAAAGCTTCATTGCCAGCTCCCCCCCGCTTTTCGCAGGCTTGCACGTCCTTCATCGCCTGTGATCGCCAAGGCATCCACCACATGCACTTAGTCGCTTGATCCTATAACCTTGTACTCTCTTAGCGAGAGCGGCTACAGGCAAACTCATATTTGTGCTGTATCGTCCGAAGACGTTACAGATGCAATCACAACGCATCACCCATGCCTCATCAGCACGAGTGACACAACCTTCTTCCAATTTGTTAAAGAGCGTAGCAATTGATTCCTCAAAAGCTAAAGATAAACATCTCTGCTTATCTTTAGGTTCTGGTGGAGGATAACGGGATCGAACCGTTGACCCCCTGCTTGCAAAGCAGGTGCTCTCCCAGCTGAGCTAATCCCCCGTTAAGCTTCGCATTACGTCGTTGCTCAACATCTTGCATACAGGTGTATGCGGCGATGTCTCGCGCCTCGTACTGCTCGCTTACTTGATTTGACGTTGGTGGGTCTGGTTGGAATCGAACCAACGACCCCCGCCTTATCAAGACGGTGCTCTAACCGACTGAGCTACAGACCCTCGTCTGTTTGCTACTCATTGAACAACCGATAGGTTGTGGGTGCCAGTGATGCTTTCTCTAGAAAGGAGGTGATCCAGCCGCAGGTTCCCCTACGGCTACCTTGTTACGACTTCACCCCAGTCACGAACCCCGCCGTGGTAAGCGCCCCCCTTGCGGTTAGGCTACCTACTTCTGGCGGAACCCGCTCCCATGGTGTGACGGGCGGTGTGTACAAGACCCGGGAACGTATTCACCGTGACATGCTGATCCACGATTACTAGCGATTCCGACTTCACGCAGGCGAGTTGCAGCCTACGATCCGGACTACGATCGGCTTTCTGGGATTAGCTCCACCTCGCGGCTTGGCAACCCTTTGTACCGACCATTGTATGACGTGTGAAGCCCTACCCATAAGGGCCATGAGGACTTGACGTCATCCCCACCTTCCTCCGGTTTGTCACCGGCAGTCTCGTTAAAGTGCCCAACTAAATGATGGCAATTAACGACAAGGGTTGCGCTCGTTGCGGGACTTAACCCAACATCTCACGACACGAGCTGACGACAGCCATGCAGCACCTGTGTTCCAGTTCCCTTTCGGGCACTCCCAAATCTCTTCAGGATCCTGAACATGTCAAGGGTAGGTAAGGTTTTTCGCGTTGCATCGAATTAATCCACATCATCCACCGCTTGTGCGGGTCCCCGTCAATTCCTTTGAGTTTTAACCTTGCGGCCGTACTCCCCAGGCGGTCAACTTCACGCGTTAGCTCCGGTACTAAATGGTTTTACCCACCCAACACCTAGTTGACATCGTTTAGGGCGTGGACTACCAGGGTATCTAATCCTGTTTGCTCCCCACGCTTTCGTGCATGAGCGTCAGTATTGGCCCAGGGGGCTGCCTTCGCCATCGGTGTTCCTCCACATCTCTACGCATTTCACTGCTACACGTGGAATTCCACCCCCCTCTGCCATACTCTAGCCTTCCAGTCACAAGCGCAGTTCCCAGGTTGAGCCCGGGGATTTCACGCCTGTCTTAAAAAACCGCCTGCGCACGCTTTACGCCCAGTAATTCCGATTAACGCTCGCACCCTACGTATTACCGCGGCTGCTGGCACGTAGTTAGCCGGTGCTTCTTATTCCGGTACTGTCATCCACACCAGGTATTAACTGATGCGATTTCCTCCCGGCCGAAAGAGCTTTACAACCCGAAGGCCTTCTTCACTCACGCGGCATGGCTGGATCAGGGTTGCCCCCATTGTCCAAAATTCCCCACTGCTGCCTCCCGTAGGAGTCTGGACCGTGTCTCAGTTCCAGTGTGGCGGATCATCCTCTCAGACCCGCTACAGATCGTCGCCTTGGTGAGCCTTTACCTCACCAACTAGCTAATCTGATATCGGCCGCTCAAAGAGCACAAGGTCTTGCGATCCCCTGCTTTCCCCCTCAGGGTATATGCGGTATTAGCGTAACTTTCGCTACGTTATCCCCCACTCAATGGTACGTTCCGATACATTACTCACCCGTTCGCCACTCGCCACCAGGATTGCTCCCGTGCTGCCGTTCGACTTGCATGTGTAAGGCATGCCGCCAGCGTTCAATCTGAGCCAGGATCAAACTCTTCAGTTCAATCCAACATTACTACTCACAATTCACTGACGGTAGAATTTAACTTCTACCTCGATGGATCTCTCCATCCGTGTGATTGCCTTTAATACTTTTGTGTGACCTAAGTCACTAGCATCAAGGCACCCACACCTATCGGTTGTTCAAATTGTTAAAGATCATTTCCACCGCGCCGTCTCGTTAAATCCGTCAGCAGCAGAGAAGCGAGATTATGAAGAACTTCAGCTAAACCGTCAAGCAAAATTTGAAATCTTTTTTCGCTCAACCTGCCAAAACTCAAACCACCACTTCCTCCCCTCACCGCCCGTAGAACCAAGCGCTGCAAGGAGGGGCGCATTATATAGTTCTTCGAACAAAGGTCAACACCGATCGACAAAAAGATTCCATTGAGCGTTTTCGCCCTCTCAAAAAGGAAAAGCCGGCGGGGTAACCCAGCCGGCTTTTGGTTTCCTTTTAACTGAGAGGAAATCAGCGATCCTTCGACTCCAATGCAGCCTTGTTCACTTCGACCTTGTAGCGATTGCGCAAGGCAGCAAGATACAACTGCACATCTTCCTGGGATTGAAGCGAGCCGAGCTGACGAACCACCGCCTGACGCCGGGCATCATCAAGCTTGTCACCCGCCTCAACTTTGGCAACCTTATAGAGTGCGTAGCCGATCCCCGGGAGTTCAACACCGGCGTAAGCCGGAAGCTTGCTGACATCAGCCTTGAAGACGAGCGGCGCAGCCAGCGGATGGATCAGGCGCGCATCCATGCGGGAAACACTCTTGGCACCTCCCCAGGCCAGCTTGTCCTCGCCCTTTTTAAGGGCCGCCAGACGAGCCTCGCCTTCGTTCCTGGTCTGCGCCAGCGCCTCACGCTGCTTGAGCAGGGTTTCAATATTCGCGCGAACGCTGTCGAATGACTGCAACTCGGTCGGCTTGTATTCAACGATACGCGCAGCAACCAGCGTATTGGCGGCGACTTCGACCGCTTCGGTATTGCGCTTGTTCTTGACCGAGTCTTCCGAGAACAGGGCAGCCAGAAGCTTTTCATTGCCGAGCGGACCGTTGACCGGATTGGCCTGGCGCAACAGCCAGTCGGACTGCTTGACTGCAAGCTTGAACTTGTCGGCCGCCGGCTTCAGGCTATCGGGCTGTTCATAGACTGCATTGCTGAAAGCCTCGGCGGCTTCGGCAAATTTGCGCGACGCAGCTGTCTTCTTCAGTTCTGATTCGATTTCGGCCTTGACGTCAGCCAGCGGCTTTTCCTTGCCGGCATGAATACCCGTGACCTTGATGATGTGGAAACCAAAATCGGATTCCACCACACCGGAAATCTCGCCTTCCTTCTGGCTGAAAGCGGCATCGTCGAACGACTTGACCATCATGCCGCGACCGAAGAAGCCGAGATCCCCACCCTTGGCAGCGGAGCCCGGGTCATCCGAGTTCTTTTTGGCCAGTTCGGCAAAAGCAGACGGCGTCTTCTGGACTTCCTTGAGAAGTTCAGCAGCCTTTGCCCGCGCCTTGTCCTTGCCGATTTTTTCCGAGGCAACCAGGATATGGCTGGCGCGCCGCTCTTCCGACTGCTGGAACTTGTCCTTGTGACTGTCGTACCATGACTTGATCTCGGCATCGGTGACCGCCAACTGGGCTGCAATGCCGTCCATCGAAAGAACGACGTATTCGGCCTTGAGGCGCTCCGGCATTTCGAATTGCTTGCTGTTCTCGTCGTAGAACTTCTTCGCCGCGCCATCGGCCAGCTTGACCTTGGCCAGATACGCATCCAGACCGAGGCGATATTCCATGACTTCGCGCTTTTCACTTTGGATGGCCAGCACCCGGTCACTGACCGCATGCGCCATCAAACCGGATTGCCCGACCGCTCCCGCCAGTTGCTGCAGGGTCATGTCCTGACGCAGTTGCGCCTCGAAGCCGGCGGGCGTCATGCCCTGTGCCCGCAAGGCCGCTTCGTAGCGCTCGGACGAGAATTTGCCATCGACCTTGAAAGCCTCGACCGAACCGATGGTACGACGCACGGCATCATCGCTGGCAAACATGCCGCGCTTGCTGGCTTCAACCAGCAGCAAACGTTGGTTGATCAGATCATCGAGAATTGCACTGCGCGCTTCGACAGTATCCAGAATCTTGGGATCGAACTGGCCTCCCAACTGGGTCCGCAGCTTTTCCTGCTGTTCCTGCAGCGTCTGCCGGAATTGCTGCTGGGTAATCTTGATGTCGCCGACCTTGGCCACATCGTCGCCGGTGCCCACGCTGCGAACGTAGGACTCGACGCCGAAAAAGGCGAACGGCAGTGTAATCAGCGCCAGAAAAATCTGGACGATCTTCTTGTTGTTCCGGACTGCGTCAAACATGAGAGGAGAAACCCTTCGGATGCAATATAAGAAGCGGACCCGTGCCCGCCTTCATTGGGACTGATGGCCCGTACAGGCCAATGTGGAATGATACCGTAGTTTTTGCAGCCTCCATTTGGTGCAATTACGGGTTTTCAATCAAGGCACCGAGACGGCGCACGGCATCATCGATTTCCGGCGTATGCGGATTGCCGCAATTGAGACGCAGGCAATTGCGGTACATACCGCTGGCGGAAAAGAGTTCGCCGGGCACAAAGGAAAGATTTTCGGCTACCGCCCGCTCATGCAGGCGCGAAGCGTCGAACACCTCCGGCAACTCGACCCAAAGCACGAAGCCACCCTGCGGCCAGGCGATCCGGGTAGCTGCCGGAAAATAGCGGCTGACCGCCTGCCGCATGCTTTCAACCTGGCTTTCGTAGCTGCGCCGCAAACTGCGCAGATGCCGCTCGTAGGCGCCGGACGCCAGATATTCGGCGAGCACATGCTGGGTCAGCGGATTGGTGGCACCGCTGGTGATCGTCTTCTGCAGCGCGATCGCCGAACGGTGCCGCCCGGCGGCGACAAAACCGATGCGCAGCGACGGCGTCAGGCTTTTCGAGAAGGAGGAACAGAGCATGACATTACCGGAGGTATCGAAGGCCTTGATCGGCCACGGCCGCTGACTGCCGAAATGCAGGTCACCATAAATATCATCCTCGATTACCGCGACACCGCGGCTGGCGGTCAACGTCGCCAGAAGGCGCTTTTTCTCGTCAGGCATGACACTACCCAGCGGATTGCTGGCATTGGGCACCAGCAGACAGGCAGCAACCGCGCCATCGCGGGTCGCCAGATCGAGTGCCTCGACCGAGATGCCGGTCTGCGGATCGGTCGGAATTTCCAGCGCCTTCAGACCCAGCGTTTCGAGCAACTGCAGCATCAGATAATAGGCAGGTGACTCGACGGCCACCGTATCGCCGGGTTTGGTCACTGCCCGCAGGCAAAGCCCGAGCGCCTCGGTACAGGAATTGGTGATGACGAATTCCTCTGCCGCGAGCGGTCCGCCCCAGGCCAGCGAACGACGAACCAGCTGCCGGACCAGGGCCGGCTCGTCCATATTGATATGGCTACCGCCTTCGAGAAGTTTCGGTTGCCGCCGGGCGATACCCGCGTATAAACGGTGCAATGCCGCCAGAGGCAACAACCCAGGCGCCGGCAAGGCAGCGGCAAACGGCGCCATGCCCGGCTTGGCACCGGCCTGCAGGACACGCACCAGGCGCTGCGAGACGTCGACCGGCACCGGCTCGACCGGCGGCGGCCGAAGCACCGGCTGGGCCCGTGCCGGCTCGACCCGGCGCACGAAGTAACCCGATTGCGGCCGGGCCTCGACCAGCCCCCTGCCCTCCAGTTGATGCAAAGCCTGCACCACCGTGGACACCGACAAACGCCGCTCCACGGCCAGGCGCCGCACCGACGGCAGACGATCACCGTGGCAGAGGCTCCCACCACTGATCATGCCCTCCAGTTCGGCCGCCAGTTTTTCATAGCGCAAAAGTTCCGCACTCATCGATCACCCATACAGTTATCACCACGCAGGACCAGTACAGTTCAACAAACAAACAACTGTACTGATCACAATTTATGTTTATTGAGACTGTATCAGCACCCCTAGCAAACCTAAAATTTCCGCATCGGCAACAGCGGAGAGCGTCATGCAAAACACAGCGCAAGCGGGTGAAATATTCGTCCAGGAAAACAGGCCTCTGCAACTGCGCGGTGCCATGACGATCCGCTGCACGGGCGGCACGGTCTGGATCACCTCCGCGGGAGAAAAACGCGATATTTTCCTGTCGACCGGACAAAGCCATTACAGCCAGAACGATGGCCTGACGCTGATCGAAGGGATTGGTGACGGATGGATACGACTGGAAAAGAATGCGCCAGCGGCACGCTGGCAGCGAATCAGGACGGCCGCCAGATACCTCTGGCGAAAACTGCTCAGTCGAACAGGTCGGGTTGCATCGGGGCCAGGTTGGTTCGCTTGACGGTCAAGCGAACCGGCAACCCCTGCCGGCCGATCGCCTCGACCACCATGCAGCCGCCGGAGGCTTCGGCCAGTACCCGGACATTGCGCATCGAGCGCCGGCTGCGTCCGCGATAAGTCGCCAGCATGCCGGCCGGAGGCAACCAGGCTGAGTTTACGCGCGACATTCGGGGACCTTTCATCCTTCTTTGATGGCCCAAGCCTACCCCGGATAAAACTTTTTTCGAATACTGTACATCCATACAGCTTTCGGTTATTCTGCGCCTGAACGCCAAACACTGTTCATCCATACAGTTACCGATAAGGAGTTGCTCCCATGAAACGTCTTCAACACTGGTTCGACCTGATGGCCGGCATTGCCCACGACGAACAGGCCCGTCTCGAACGCGCCCATGCGATTTTCAGCACCCGCGGTCTCAACATCGAAGCCCTGCAAACGCCCGCCTGCTGGCGCCGGCGCGCCCGCATCTGCGCCGCCTGAGTCAGAAGCCGGCGTGAAGGAGTCCGGCTGGGCGGTTATCATGATGCGGAAAATTCTGCGCATCCACCATGACCGCCGCCACATACTCTTATTGTGATGACCGCATCCACCTGACTGTCGGTGACCTGACCGAACAAGCCGTCGACGTCATCATCAATGCCGCCAACAGCAGCCTGCTCGGTGGCGGTGGTGTCGATGGCGCCATCCACCGAGCAGGCGGACCGGCCATCCTCGAAGCCTGCCGTATCTTGCGGCAAAGCGACTGGCCCGACGGTCTGCCGACCGGTCAGGTTGCCATCACTACAGGTGGCAAACTGGCGGCACCTTACGTCATCCACACGGTGGGCCCGATTTACGGCCAGCACGCCAGCAACGAAGCGGTGCTACTCGCCGCCTGCTATCGCAACGCCATTGAACTGGCGGCTCGACTTGGTCTAAGACGCATCGCCTTTCCGGCCATTTCGACCGGCGTTTATGGCTACCCGCCGGAATTGGCCGCCGGCGTCGTCTCGCGCACGTTAAGCGAGGTTCTCGCCAGCGGTGTAGCGGTCGACGAGATCAGACTGGTGTTTTTCAACGAGCAGCAGATGGCGAGCTTCGTCACCCACCAGCAATTTCCTCGCTAAAAAACGCCAGCCCCCTTGCCCGGCGCCCGCCCTGCGGCATAATTCAGGCTTCGGCCAGAAGCGGCAACCGAGCCGCCCGCCATCACCTATCCGGAGACAGCCCATGCAGCGCATCGACATTGACAGCGCCATCCGCCTGCACACCCAGTGGCGGCGCCAGTTCATGAATGCCTTTGCCGGTGGCGACTACGCCGACATGCCGCTTTCCGAACATCGCAGCTGCACCCTGGCCAAAGCGCTCCAGGAAGCCGCAGGCAGCGCCGAACTCACCCAGCTGATCAGCATCCACGACCGCTTCCACATGTTGGCCAACGAAATCGTCGAACTCAGCAACAACGGCCTCGGCGACTCGGCCGACCTGCTCCTGCCGGAACTCAACGAAGCTTCGCACCAACTGGTCGGCGAACTCGACAAGCTGCGCGAATACCGCGAGCGCTGATCGAACATTGGCAAAACGGTAACCGATTAGCGGTCGACCGCACCAAAACCCAAGAACCAGCCCGCCATGAGCCTGCAATCCGTTCGCGACTTCTTCGCCGCCCGTCAGCTCGACATTCCCATCATTGAACTGGAAGTCAGTACCGCAACCGTGGCGTTGGCCGCCGAGGCGCACGGCGTCGAAGCCGGCCGTATCGCCAAGACGCTCGCTTTTCGCATCAATGGCGACCAGGCCATCCTGCTCGTCGCGCGCGGCGACGCGCGTATCGACAATCGCAAATTCAAGGACTGTTTCGGCAAGGGCAAGATGTTGCCGGCGGAAGAGGTTGTCGAACTGACCGGGCATCCAGTCGGCGGCGTCTGTCCCTTCGGCCTCGCCAGCGAACTGCCGATCTACCTCGACCAGTCGCTGCAGGCCTTCGATGAAGTCCTGCCCGCTGCCGGCGCCATCCACAGCGCGGTTCGGCTCAGCCCGGCATTGCTTGCGGAAATTACCGGCGGCCACTGGGTCGATGTCTGTCAGCCGATATAGGGAAAAAGCAGGCAAACTCAACTGACAATAAAAAAAAGGAACTCCGCGGAGTTCCTTTTTTTGTTGTCGCAAGCGAGCCGGCGAATCAACCCACCCAGCGCCGCGCGTTGCGGAACATGCGCAGCCACGGCGAATCCTCGCCCCAGTTTTCGGGGTGCCAGGACATCTGCACGCTGCGGAAGACGCGTTCCGGGTGCGGCATCATGATCGTGAAGCGGCCGTCAGCTGTGGTCACCGCCGTCAAACCGTTCGGCGAACCGTTCGGGTTGTACGGATAGACTTCGGTCGGTTCGCCCTTGTTGTCGACGTAGCGCACGGCCGACAGCACCTTGCTCTGATCATCGGCGTTATCGAAGACAGCGCGGCCTTCGCCGTGCGAGACGACGATCGGCACTTGCGAGCCTTCCATGCCGGCGAAGAAGATCGACGGCGAATCGAGGATTTCGGTCATCACGAAACGTGCCTCGAACTGCTCGACCTTGTTGCGACGGAAAGCCGGCCAGTGTTCCGCACCGGGGATGATCGACTTGAGCGCGCTCATCATCTGGCAACCGTTGCAGACGCCGAGAGCAAACGTATCTTTCCGGTTGAAGAAGGCGGCGAATTCGTCGCGGCAGCCGTCATGCATCAGGATGGTCCGCGCCCAGCCGAGGCCGGCGCCGAGTACGTCACCGTAGGAGAAGCCGCCGCAGGCGACCAGACCCTTGAAGTCCTTGAGGCTGACGCGGCCGGCGAGAATGTCACTCATATGCACGTCGACCGAGGCGAAACCGGCGCGGTCGAAGGCGGCAGCCATTTCGTAATGGCTGTTGACGCCCTGCTCGCGCAGGATGGCGACGCGCGGACGACCGCTGACGTCCTGATAAACCTTGGTGAAATCTTCCTGCGGATCGAAAGTCAGCTTCGGCGTCAGGCCGGGATCGGTGACGTCGAGAATGCGGTCGAACTCCTGCTGCGCGCAGCTCGGGTTGTCGCGCATGGCCTGCATCTGGTAACTGGTCTCCGACCAGGCACGCTGCAGGTCGACACGCTTTTCGCGCAGCACGCGCTTGGCGTTGCGGGTGACGCGGATTTCGTCCCACTCGTTCATGGTGCCAACGAAGTGGTACGGCACACCACAGGCGCGCAGAATCGGCGTGACCTTTTCGCGGTCGGCACGGCGGATCTGGATCAGGGCGCCGAGTTCTTCGTTGAACAGCGCGCGCACAATGTTTTCGAAATCGCGACCGGCCAGCAGGTTGGTCAGCTTCTCGGAACCATCGACGTCGCCGGCACCGGCGTCGTAGCAAATGCCGTCGAGATCGAGCGACACGCCGCGACGCGTCGCGAAGGCCATTTCGCAGGCAGCAACGAACAGGCCGCCGTCGGAACGGTCGTGGTAGGCCAGCAGCAAATCATCACGATTGAGTTTCTGCACGGCATCGAACAGGCCCTTGAGCTTGGCCGGTTCATCGACATCCGGCGCATCGCTGCCGGTGGCGTTGTAAACCTGCGCCAGGCAGGAGCCGCCGAGGCGGTTCTGGCCGAGGTCGAGCAGCAGCAGTTCGGTTTCACCCTGATCGACAGCCAGTTGCGGCGTTTTGGTCTTGCGCACGTCGTCGACCGCTGCGAAAGACGTCACCACCAGCGACAGCGGCGAGACGACTTGTTTCTTGACGCCCTGATCTTCCCAGGCGGTACGCATCGACAGCGAATCCTTGCCGACCGGGATCGACACACCGATCGCCTTGCACAGGTCGGAAACGGCTTCGACGGTGTCGAACAGGCGGGCATCTTCACCAGCGACGCCGCACGGCGCCATCCAGTTGGCCGAGAGTTTGACCTTGGCTAGTGCGCCAACATCGGCGGCAGCCAGGTTGGTCAGCGCTTCGCCGATCGCCATGCGGCCGGAAGCCGGCGCGTCGAAGACGGCGAGCGGCGTACGCTCGCCCATCGCGAAGGCTTCGCCGAGGTAACCCTGGTAACCCATGGTGGTGACGGCGACGTCAGCCACCGGCACCTGCCACGGACCGACCATCTGGTCGCGCGCCGTCATGCCGCCGACCGAGCGATCGCCGATCGAAATCAGGAAGGTCTTGTCGGCAATGGTCGGCAGACGCATCAGGCGATAGGCGGCGTCCTTGAGTTCGATGGACGCGGCGTCGAAGGAAACGAAGGTTTCCGGCTGGTGCGTCACGTCGCGCGTCATGCGCGGCGGCTTGCCCAAAAGGGCTTCCATTTCCATGTCGACCGGATTGACGCCGAAATGGTCGTCGGTCACGGTCAGGTGGCCGTCGCCGGTGGCTTCGCCGACCACGGCAAACGGGCAGCGCTCGCGCTCGCACATGGCCTGGAATTCGGCGATACGGTTCGGCGGAATGGCCAGCACGTAGCGTTCCTGCGATTCGTTGGACCAGATTTCGGCCGGCGACATGCCCGGCTCTTCGGTCGGCACCTTGCGCAGATCGAAAATGGCGCCGACGCCGCCCGAATGGGCGAGTTCCGGCAGGGCGTTGGAAACGCCACCGGCACCGACGTCATGCACCGACAAAATCGGATTGTTCTTGCCCATCTGCCAGCAGCGGTCGATCACCTCTTGGGCGCGGCGCTGGATTTCCGGGTTGCCGCGCTGAACGGAGGCGAAATCGAGGTCTTCGGCGTTCGAGCCGGCCGTCATCGACGAGGCGGCACCGCCACCGAGGCCGATCAGCATGCCGGGGCCACCGAGCTGGATGAACTTGGTGCCGACCGGGAAGGTTTCTTCCTTGAACGACTGCTCGGCCTGAATGGAACCCAGACCGCCGGCGATCATGATCGGCTTGTGGTAGCCGCGCACCGTGCCGGCGACGTCCTGCTCATAGGTACGGAAATAGCCGGTCAGGTTCGGACGGCCGAATTCGTTATTGAAGGCAGCAGCACCGATCGGGCCTTCGAGCATGATGTCGAGCGCCGAGGCGATGCGCGACGGGCGGCCGTAGGCATGTTCCCAGGGCTGCGGGGCATCCGGCAGATTCAGGTTGGAGACCGAGAAGCCGCAGAGGCCGGCCTTCGGCTTGGACCCCTTGCCGGTGGCACCTTCGTCGCGGATTTCACCACCGCTACCGGTCGACGCGCCCGGGAAGGGCGAAATGGCGGTCGGGTGGTTGTGCGTCTCGACCTTGGTCAGGATGTGGGTCAGCTCTTCCTTGTAGCTGTAGCCGCGATCGGCATCCGGGTAGAAACGCTGGATGGTCGCGCCTTCGATGATCGAGGCGTTGTCGGCGTAGGCCATGATCGTGCCTTGCGGCGCGGCGGCATGCGTTTCGCGGATCATGCCGAACAGCGTCTTGTCCTTCTTCTCGCCGTCGATCACCCACGACGCGTTGAAAATTTTGTGGCGGCAGTGTTCGGAATTGGCCTGCGCGAACATCATCAGCTCGACGTCGGTCGGGTTGCGGCCGGCCTTGGTGAACACGTCGAGCAGGTAATCGATTTCGTCGTCGGACAGCGCCAGGCCGAGCGAGCCATTGGCGGCGACCAGCGCGGTTTTGCCGCCCTGGAGCACGTCGACCGTATTGAGCGGCTTCGGCTCGAAATGGCGGAACAGTTCGCCAGCGGCTTCAAAGCCGGGCAACACGGAATCGGTCATGCGGTCGTGCAGCAGGCCGGCGACAGTCTTCTTTTCGTCGGCGCTCAGGGCGCGATTGTTTTTCACCACCACATGGAAGGCGATGACGCGTTCGATACGCTCGATGGCATCGAGGTCGCAATTCCAGGCGATGTCGGTCGCCTTGGAAGACCACGGCGAAATGGTGCCGATGCGCGGTGCAACCAGGAACAGCTCGCCGGCATCGGAACCGGCGGCCTTCTCTTCCAGCAGCGTCGCCAGCTTGGCGCGCTCGTCGGCATTCAGGGCACGTTTCTGCGCCACGACATGCCAGTAATCGGCAAGCACCGATTCGATATCCGACACGGCCGCCACCAGGCGGGCTTGCAGGCGTTGCAGACGGAAGGCGGAAAAGGCGGCGTCGCCCTTGAGGCAAAGAATGTCGGCCATGGAAGTGGGGTCTGGTTAGGCGGAGAGGCCGGCATTATACCTGAGGCAGCGAAACGGCCGGCGACCGCGACAGTGAATCGCCCGATGACCAGCTCTGTAGCGATCAATCCACCGGGTCAGGACGGGCAAACCCCGCTACCTGACCATCAAGCCGAGTCAGGCAACAACACCCTTGGGACGAAGTTCCTTGGTGTGCTTTTCGAAACTCAGCACCTGGTTTTCAGCCTCTTCGGGGGTCACCGCGTAGAGCGCCTCAACCTGGCTGACCAGCACTTCGCGCCGGCCATTGATCAGTTCCAGCACGACGTTGTTGATCTTGCCCCAGCGCGACTTGATCTTGACCCCGACCAGCTTCCAGGCTTCCGCATCAATTTCCCAGCTCATATCCAGCTCCTTGTGCTTTGGCGAAGCAGCGAAATTGCCGGTCGCCCGCCCCGTCGCCAAGCGGCGGAAACGGCTTTCGAACCGTCTGTTGGGCGATCCGGAATGCAAACCCAGACTAGCGGCCGAGACCGGGGCCGTCTGTGCGGTTTCGCGCTTAGCGCAAAATGAGCGGAGCGGGCCGATCGGCAGCGCCGGCCAAAGTCATGCACAATGGCGGCCTGTCACGCGCCGGGGCAAGAACCCGGGGCTACGCTCCTTACCGAAAACCATGCAAACCATCACCAGAAACCAGGCCGTCCGCGACTGCACCGGCTATGCCTGCATCGGCCTCGACAACCCGAAGGGCCCGGAAAACGTCGGCGCCATCATGCGCGCCGCCGGCTGCTACGGCGTCAATTCGGTCTTCTACACCGGCAAGCGCTACGAACGCGCCGCCGAGTTCCGCACCGACACCAAGCAGGTGCATCTGCAATTGCCGCTGATCGGCGTCGACGACCTGCAACTGGTGATTCCTTTCGGCTGCACGCCGGTCGCCATCGAAATTCACCCCGATGCCAAGCCGCTCACCGAATATCGCCACCCGGAACGCGCCTTCTACATCTTCGGGCCGGAAGACGGCAGCCTGAAAAAGAAGGTGACGTCCTGGTGCAAGGACATCATCTACATCCCGACGCACGGCTGCATGAATCTCGCCGCCACCGTCAATGTCGTGCTCTACGACCGCATGCTCAAGGCCGGCGGCTGGCGCCCCGGCGCCGACTGAGCGGACAAGGCCGGCACCCGGACAGGCGCACCGGCCGTACTTCCTAGACCGCGACGCGCCGCGTGTAATCGGCCAGCGCCGCCACCGAGACGATGACCAGGCCGTGCCGTTCGGCGTAGTCGCGCACCTGCTGGCCGCGCAACATCGTGCCGTCGTCGTTCATCAATTCACAAAGAATTGCCGCCGGGCGCAGACCGGCCAGCTCGGCGATCAGCACCGAGCCCTCGGTATGACCGCGCCGGCCATGCACGCGCTGATCGTGGGCACGTAGCGGGAAGATGTGGCCGGGCCGGGCGAATTCCTCGGCCCGCGCATTCTCGGCCGCAGCGAGCAGCACCGTCACCGTGCGATCGGCCGCCGAAACGCCGGTCGTCACGCCGTGCCGCGCTTCCAGCGACACCGTGAACGGCGTGCCGTGGCGGCTGGTGTTGGCGGCCACCATGGGCGGCAGTTCGAGGCGGTCGGCGATGCGGTTGTCGAGGCAGAGGCAGACAATGCCGCTGCAGTCGCGGATGAAGCGGGCCATCCACGGCACCGTGACGTGCTGCGCGGCCATCACCAGGTCGGCTTCGTCCTCGCGATCGTCATCGTCGAGCATGATCACCGGCTGGCCGGCGCGAATGGCCGCGATGGCCTGTTCGACGGTGTTTTCGCCAGATTTGGCGACGGACTCGGAAGAGTCGTTGAGGCTGTTTTGATACATGAAACGCTCCTGAAAAAAGACGTGAAAGAGGCGTTCCAGGGATGCAGAAAAACCCACGGCTCTCCCTGCGGAGACCATGGGGTATCGCTGCCTTCTCTCATCCGGACTATGACCGTCGGCTTCGGCATTGGACCGAATCTGCTGACCCGCAATCATCCGGAGACGACTGCGGCGCTCGCGGGCTCGCGGCCATTTGCATGCCCGCCTACCGCCGGTGGGGAGTTCCACCCCGCCCTGAAGACCCGGCAAGGATACGCGCCGGAACGGCAACGGTCGAGCCGACAGCGCCGGTTCGGAACGGTCGACGGGAAAAAACGGGGCTTTTTACCGGTCGACCGCCCGGCACGCGCATTTTTCCGGTGTCCGTTGCAACAGGAAGGCTGATGCAACACGCCGCGAAAACCCGGACTTTTTACCGGTCGACCGTAAAAATTGCCGCATTTTCCGCCGCCGGGTAAAACCGGCGCGACGCCGAAAAACCCTTGCCGACGCAGGCCCAGCGCCGAAATCCGGATTTTTTGGCGGCATGGCACCGATATTGCCTTTGCATTTCGCCAGGAACCGAACATTTCACGGAAGGACAACAATGAGCATCACCGCCATCGCATCTTTTTACGCCGCCGGCGCCACCAGCGCCGTGCGCAGCGCGGCAGCCAGCCAGGGCACGACCAGCACGACCGAGACGAGCGGCACGCCGGACAGCGCCAGCACGACAGTGAACATCTCAAAGGAAGCCCGCCAGGCAGCCGCAGGCGGCATCGCCGTCCCGGAATCCATCCGCCAGGACGCGCTGGCCGAACTCAACCGGGTTTTCCCGCAGGACATCCTCGACGAAGCGCAGGCCCGACTCGACGCCAACCAGGGCATCAGCGGCAGCAGCAGCGCCACGCCCGGCCTCGGCAACCTACCCCTGCTGCCGGAAAACGAAGCGCTGATCGCGCAGATCAAGAGCGAAATGCACGCCGCGCACGCCGCCAACAAGGACGGCATGACCAACCTGACGCCCTACGTCCGCCTGATCAACGCAGTCCAGAAGGAAGGCTGGAAAGTGCCGATGAGCATGGAAGACGCGCAGCGCGAAGTCGACATCTCGCTGGCCATGTCCAAGCTGACGCCGGCCGCGAGCGAAGAACCGCTCAGCGCCGCCGAACAGTTGCAAAAGGACAAGACGGCGATGGCGCAATTCGAAAAGGAACTGGCCGGGGAAGTCCCCGACAAATTGAAACAGCGCTGGCAGGAAGCCGGCCTGAGCATGCCGGAATCCGCCACCACGACCTTCCCGCAATCGATCTGGCTCGGCCTGGCCAAGGCCGCCGGGATCGGCGAAGACGAGTTCCTCGGCAAGGCGCGCGAGCTGGCCGGCAACTACACGGGCAACCGCTTCCTGCAGGAAATCGAGAAATTCGTCAGCGAGCGCTACACCGCCAGTTCGGGCACAACGCAGAGCAGTTGAGTGGGCGCCTGTTGCCGTTTACCGGCCCCGGCGGAGCGGCGCGCCGGCACTTACGGCGTACTGCAAGCCGTACGGGGCGAATCCGCAAAATTCCGGGCATCCGCCGCAATCCCTTCCGCGAGCAGCGTTATTGCGTGCTGCTGGGCACTGACCAGCTGGGGATAGCTGCCGGGTGCCGCGACGTCGAATTGGGCGCGGCAAGTCAGCGGGCTATTTGTGGTGTCGCCGGCAAAACTCAGCGTCCAATCCGCTTCGAGCTGAACCTGTTGACCAAGCCAGGCATCCAGACGACGCACCTGGAGTTTCACGCGCAAAACGCGCCCGCCCTTGGCACGGGGTAGCCCCGCAAGATCCTGCGTCGCCAGCTTGCGGGCCAGATTGCTCGACAATGCGTCGCGAAGTTCATCACTGAAAGGCGCCGTCCAGCGTTCGCTATCGAGTATGGCGACACCGTTCTCTCCCTGCCGGACGACCAGGGCTTGCCGATCGATCAAGACGGGCATGCCGACCGGCAAAACCTCGAGCCGGAAGGCAACCGGCGGCTTGTTCGGGGCGCTGCTCGCCGAAGCGGGCGCCATCAGCGTGTAATAATGCACCGGCGAGGATGCGCAACCCGCCAGACCCAGCCCGCACGCGGTCAGCAGTCCCCAGGAAAGAAAGCGGTTCATGGCGAAGACTCCTGGGTATTGGCCGGGAGACGAGCCCCGGCCGGGGCGGGTTTAGGGTCATCCGGCCGGCCGCGCAGCAAGGACTCCGGATGGCGCCCCAACAAGTCGGTCAGTTCCCGCACCGACTGCGCGGCGCGCCGAACTTCCAGCAAGGTCTGGTTCAGGTTCTGTTGTAACGGCGCATCGTCGGCAAGCATGCCTTGCGCGCTGCCCAGGCTCTGTTGTGCTTGTTGCAGTGTGCGGGTCGCTTCGGGCAAGACTTGCGCATTGGTTTGCTTCAAGGTCTGATCCAGGCTGACCAGGCTGGCATCGAGATGACGACCGATCGAGTCCAGGGGAATCTTGTCGACCTTGGCGACGATGTTCGCCACTTGCTCCTGCAACTGATCGAAATCACCGTTGATGGTCGGCAAGATGAGCGGGCGCGCCGTGATGTCGAAAGCCACCTTCGGCGCATTCGAAACGAAGTCGATCGCGATATAGAGTTGCCCCGTCAGCAGGTTCGCAGAGCGGGCCTGGGCACGCAAACCGTGCTCCACCATACGCCGCATGAACAATGCCGGATCGGTTCCCTCCCTGGTTTTGGGCAGTTTATCCAGGGCCCGGCCGAGGCGCAGCGGATAGAGTTCGATGCCAACCACCGAGGGAAAGCGCTGTTTGACCGGGTCGTAGTCGAGATTGATCGAGACGACGCGCCCGAGCTCCTGGCCGGCGAACTGAACCGGGGCGCCAATCGACAAGCCCGGCAACGAACGTTCGAAATGCAGTTCGATGTACTGCGCCGGGCCGTCGGGAGGTGCCATCGCCGCCTGCTGATCCTTCGCCAGTTCATACACGGTTTGTGCCGCGCCCGATTTTTCCGCTGCGGCAAAGGCCGGAGTAGCAAAAGCAATGCCGCCGGCCAGCAAGGTCGTCAGCGATTGCGTATTGAGCTTCAGGCCATTGGCGCCGAGTGCGACATCAATCCCGCTCGCATTCCAGAAGCGCGTCTGGGCGCCAACGAAACTGTCGTAAGGCGCATCGATGAAAATCTGCAAGCTGACCCCGCGCCCGTCCGGGTCGAGTTGATACGATGCAAGACGCCCGACCTGGATACGCCGGTAGTAAATCGGCGAGCCGATATCCAGTGAGCCGAGGTCATCGGCATGCAGCACGAAACTCTTGCCGGGCGCCCCGTTGATAATCGTCGGCGGCGTTTCCAGACCGATGAAATTCTTGCCAGACGCTTCGGACTGCCCCGCATCGATGCCAATGTAAGCGCCAGAGAACAAGGTATCGATTCCCGATACGCCAGCCAGACCGATGCGCGGACGCACGATCCAGAAGCGCGAGTCGGCGCGCACCAGGTTTTCCGCACTCTTGTCCATGGACACCGCCACGAGTACGTGCGAGCCGTCTTCACTCAAGCTGATTCTGGAGACCAGTCCAACCGTCACATCCTTGTATTTCACCGGCGTTTTGCCGGCATCCAGACCGGTCGCCGCCTGAAAAGCGATCGTGATCTCCGGCCCGGCCGAAAGCCAGGCATGAACGAGCATGGAGAGGCCGATCAGCGCGGCAACGAGCGGCACCAGCCAAATCAGCGAGGGAAATCGACGCCGTTCAAGAATGCCGGGCTTGCCGGGTTGGGGCGGCGTTTCAAGAGCTTCACTCATGTGTCCTCACTATCCCAGATCAAGCGTGGGTCAAATTGCATCGCGGCAAGCATGGTCAGGATAACAACCATGCCGAAAAACAGGATACCGGTGCGCGGCTCGATATCGCTCAGCGACTGGAACTTGACCAGCGCGGCGACAATTGCCACCACCAGCACATCGAGCATCGACCAGTAACCGATGATTTCGACCAGGCGATAGAGCCGCGCCCGCTCCCGCATGGCCCAGGTGCTGCGGCGCTGCACCGTCATCAGCAGCATGCCGAGAATCAGGAACTTGCTGCAAGGCACGACAACGCTGGCGATGAAGATCACCAGGGCAATGCCATAGGAACCGCCATGCCAGAATTCGACCACGCCTTGCAGGATGGTGTTGTCGCTGCCGCTGCCCAGCATGTTCGTATACATCACCGGCAGCAGGTTGGCCGGAATATAGAAAAGCATGCCGGCGATCAACAAGGCCCAGGCGCGGGCAATACTGTTGGGACGCCGCCGGTGAAGGGTCGTGCCGCAGCGCGGACAGCGCCCATGACCGGGATGCCCGGGCGCATCTTCGAGCACCATCCCGCACGTGTGACAGGCGATGACATGCAACTGAGCGGCACGCGGAGGAGCACTCACGTCCGACTCTCCGAATGCGTTGGCCTGGCCTCGACCATGTCCCATAACCAATGAACATCGCGATTGGCGATGATCGTGATCAGAACCATCAGCACCGCCGTAGCCCAGATGCCGGGGCCCGGCACGACTTCCAGAAAGCTGGAAAGCTTGATGATCGCCACCAGGATGCCCAGCATGCAAACCTCGACCATGCTCCATGGCCGCAAGACGACAAGCATCCGCATGGCCGTGGCAAAGCCCGGGGCACGCCTTTTCCGGCGCGCAAAAACGAGAATCCAGCCGAGTAAGGCAATCTGCAGAAAAGGCACGACGATGATCGACAGCGCGGTCGGCACGGCAATCAGCGCCGCCGGGCCATGCGCCAGCGCAGCGGCGGATTGCCACAGGGTCGCTTCGTTGTGTAAGCCCTGCAGGCTGATGCGGACCAGTGGGCACAAATTGGCGATCACGAACATGATGGCTGCGGCGACGGTAAGCGCCAGCCAGCGCTCCGCATCCAGGCTGCTGGCGCGATAGAGCGGGGCGAAGCAGCGCTCGCAGCGCGCAACTTGACCATTCGCCAAGGCAACACGCTGATACACGCTATCGCAATGTTCGCAGACCACCCATTCGGGAAAGGTTTTCAATTCGCCGCCACTCATCCATCTCTTCTCCGGGTTCCGGCCACCTCGCACAGTTTCTGCCAGATTATCGCCATAACCAGACTCAATTATCCAGTTATGACCCATTCAATCAAAAAGAAGCTTTCGTCTGCTCAAGATAACGCAAACAACGACAAAGGATGAAAGCAGGCGCGAGCAACGGCCAATGGCGTTTAAACTTCATCTTTTCACCTTTCGCAGCCCGGCATGCGCATCCTCCACACCTCCGACTGGCACCTCGGCCAGCACTTCATGGGCAAGAGCCGGCAGGCCGAGCATCAGGCGCTGATCGCCTGGCTACTCGAGCAGGTGGATGCACATCAGGTCGACGCGGTAATCATCGCCGGCGACATTTTCGACACCGGCACGCCGCCCAGCTACGCCCGCGAGCTGTACAACCAGCTGATCGGCCGCTTGTTCAAGGCCGGCGTGCCGCTGCTGGTGCTCGGCGGCAACCACGATTCGCCGGCAACGCTCGGCGAAAGCCGCGACCTGCTCGCCCACCTCGGCACCACGGTGATCGCCGCGACGCACGCCGATCCGGCAACGCAGGTCATCGTCCTGCCGCAACGCAACGGCGAGCCCGGCTGCATCGTCTGCGCCATTCCCTTCGTGCGGCCGCGCGACGTGCTGACCAGCCAGGCCGGGCAAAGTGCCGAAGACAAGCAGCGCTCGCTGCAAACCGCCATCCAGGAACACTACGCAGCGGTCCACGCCGCGGCACAGGCCAAAATGGCTGAGTTGGCCAACGCTCGCCCCGGCAAACTGCCCATCGTCGCCACCGGCCACCTGACCACGGTCGGTGCCAATACCAGCGAATCTGTGCGCGAAATCTACGTCGGCGCGCTCGAAGCCTTTCCGACCGCAGCCTTCCCGCCGGCCGACTACATCGCGCTCGGCCACATCCACCGGCCGCAGAAAGTCGGCGGGCTGGAACACATCCGCTACTGCGGCTCGCCGATCCCGCTCGGCTTCGACGAAGCGAAGCAGCAGAAGGAAATGCTGCTCGTCGAACTGGCCGGCGACGGCCTGAAAAGCGTTACGCCGCTCGCCGTGCCGCGTTTCCAGGGCCTGGTCGCAGTCAGCGGCAATCTTGAAACGCTGGCCGGTGCCATTGGCGCCGCAGCCGCCGAAGGCACGCGCGACTGCCCGGCCTGGCTGGAAGTCACCGTCGCCGAAGACGATTACCTGGCCGACCTGCCGGCGCGCATCGAAGCACTGACCGAAGGCTGGCCGGTCGAAGTCCTGCGCATCCGCCGCCAGCGCGGCAACGCCGTCGTCAGCCTGGCGGCGGAAGCGCGCGAAACCCTCGACGAACTCAGCCCGCACGACGTCTTCGCCCGCCGCCTGCAACAGGAAGCACTCAGCGACGAGATGCAGGCAGCGCTCAACGAACGTTACCGCGCCATCGTCGCCGGCCTGCAGGGAGAGGAAGCATGAAAATCCTGACCCTGCGCCTGAAGAACCTCAATTCGCTGAAAGGCGAATGGTTCGTCGATTTCACCAAGCCGCCCTTCACCGACAACTGCCTGTTCGCCATCACCGGCCCGACCGGCGCCGGCAAGTCGACGCTGCTCGACGCCATCTGCCTCGCCCTTTACCACCAGACGCCGCGCCTGAAGACCATCTCGGCCTCCGACAACGACATCATGACGCGGCACACCGCCGACTGCCTGGCCGAGGTCGAATTCGAGGTCAAGGGTGCCGTCTACCGCGCCTTCTGGAGCCAGCGCCGCTCGCGTGACAAGATCGACGGCGCGCTGCAGGCGCCCAAGGTCGAACTCGCAGCCGTCGATAAAAACGGCGCCGGCACCATCCTCAGCACGCAGACCAACGACAAATTGAAGCGCATCGCCGAAATCACCGGCCTCGATTTCCCGCGCTTCACCAAGTCCATGCTGCTCGCCCAGGGCGGCTTCGCGGCCTTCCTCAACGCCAGCGCCAACGAGCGCGCCGAACTGCTCGAAGAACTGACCGGCACCGAGATTTACGGCGAGATTTCGCGCAAGGTGTTCGAACAGGCGCGCGAAGCGAAAAGCCAGCTCGACCAGCTCAAAGCCCGCGCCGACGGCATGGAACTGCTCGGCGAAGAGCAACGCGCCGCCATGCAATTGGAAGCCACCCGCCTCGACACGCAACTCGCCGACGTCCAGCAGCGCCACGCGCAAACCCAGGCCCAGCGCCAGTGGCGCCTCGATCTGGCGCAAGGCGAGCAGGAAGTCAAAGCCGCCGAAAGCAAGGTACAGGAAGCCGACGCCGCGCTAACCTCCGCCGCGCCCGAACTGGCCAGGCTCGCCGCCAGCGAACCGGCCGAAGCACTCAAGCCCCTGCACCTGCACTGGCAACAAACCGGCGCGGCTTGCCAGCACAGCGAAAACGAACTCAAAGCCCTGCACGCCGCGCGCGAAAAGCTGCAAGCCGAGCAGTTTGCCCAGCACGCCGCTGCCCAACACTACAGCGCCGCAGTCGCCGCGCAGGCGCAGCAGGCCCTGCAACTCAGCCAGCGCGAAGCCAAACAAATCGACGACTTCTGCGCCGCCCAGCCGCAACGCGCCCAACTCGGCGAACATCTGGGCGTCTGGCGCCAGCAGTTCGAGCAAAAGGCCAAGCTGGGCCACGACCTCGCCGCGCAGCAGCAAGCGCAGCAAAAGCTCGGCGACGAACTCGCCGCCACTGCCCGCCAACTGACCACGCAAGCCGCCGCGGTCGACCTCGCAGAAAAGGCCAAAACCGCCGCCGACACCGCACTGGAAAAAATCCAGGCCGAACAGAACCAACGCCTGGCCGGCAAGACACTGGCCGAACTGCGCCAGCACTGGCAACGCGAACAGGCCGGCCTGAATCGCTGGCAACAACTCGAAGCCCTCGCCCAACGCCGGCGCGAACTCGCCGCGCAACAAACCGCGCAGGCGACGCAGTTGCAGCAGGCGCAGGCAAAGATCGAAGCGCAGGAGAAAAAGCTGCTCGCCCTGCGCGAACAGCACAAGGAACTCGCCGCCCAGGTCGCCGACAAGAAAAAACTGCTCGAACAGGAACAGCGCATCCGCAGTCTGGAAGAGCATCGCCGCCAGCTGCAGCCGGGCGACTCCTGCCCGCTGTGCGGCGCGCACGAACACCCGGCGATTGCCGACTACGCGGCGCTCGACGTTTCCGCGACCGAAAGCGCGCTCAAGGAAAAGCAGGTGGCGCTCGAGACGCTCGTCGAAACCGGCCAGCAAGCCCGCAACGACCTGACCGCGCTGGAAACGACGCACAAGGCGCAGCTCGAACAGCAGGGCAAAACCGCCGCCGATGCCGACCGCCTGCACAAGGAATGGGGCGAACTACTCGCCGGCAACACAACGCTAGCGGTCGACGCCTGGCAGGACGCCAAAATACTCGCCGCCAGCCGCGCTGCCGCCGAACAGGCGCAGTCCCAGCTCACCCAACGCCTGCAAGCCGCCGACCAGGGCGAACAGGCGCTCAACGCCGCGCGCAAGACCGCCGCCGATGCCGCGCAAACGCAGCTCAACGCCGGCAACCAGCAGAAACTGCTGCAACAAACGGCGCAAACCGGCCAGCAACGCCAGGCCGAACTCGCCAAAGCCGCGCAAGCCATCAACCAGGAACAGGCTGACCTCGACACCAAGCTCGGCGCCACGCTGAGCGCCGCCGGTTACGACCTCCCCACCGAACCCGCCGCCTGGCTGCAGGAGCGCGATGGCGAATGGCAGCACTGGCAGCAGATGCGGAAACGCCGCCAGGAACTCGGCGAAATCCTCGTCAAGCAGCAAGACCGCTTTGAGGCCGCGCAAACCCAGGCCGCGCACTGGCTGGAACGCTGGAAAATCGTCGCCGCCGAACGGTCGACCGCTCAGGAAGGGCAAAAACCGGCGGAAGTCAGCGCCGACCCGGCCGCCACCCTCGCCCGCTGCGCCGAAGCCATCGCCGACCTGACGCAGCAACTCGCCGCCCAGCAAGGCCGGCAGACGCAACTCGCCGCCAATCTGGCAGAGCAGAAAAAGGCCCTCGCCGACGCGTCGACCGCCTGGCAGACAGCGCTGGCCGCCAGCCCCTTCGCCGACCTCGCCGCTTACGAGGCGGCGCTGTTGCCGGCCGAAGAACGCCTTCGCCTGCTGCAACTGAAGGAAGCCCGGCAACTCGCCCGGCAACAGGCCGCCGCCGTGCTCAACAGCGCACGCGAAAAACTGGCGCGCCTGCAAAACGCACCTCCAAGCACGCTCCCTCCCCTTTATGTCCCGCAGGAACGGTATCCCTTGGGACAAGGGGAGGGTCGGGGTGGGGATGGGTCACCACCGCCGCTGCCCGAACTCGACGCCGCCCTCGCTCAACTCGACACCACGCGCCGCGAACTCAGCGAACAACTCGGCGCCCAACGCGCCCTGCTCAGCCGCGACGAACAGGCGCGCCAGAACCAGCAGACGCTGTTCGCCCAGATCGCCGCGCAGACCGCCGAAAGCGACCTCTGGCAACGCCTCGACAGCCTGATCGGCTCGGCGAAAGGCGACAAATTCCGCAAATTCGCCCAGGGCCTGACCCTCGACCACCTGCTGCACCTCGCCAACAGCCACCTCGCCCGCCTGCACGGCCGCTACCTGCTGCGCCGCAAGAGCAGCGGCGAACTCGAACTCGACATCGTCGACAGCTGGCAAGGCGAAGTCGCCCGCGACACGCGCACGCTATCCGGCGGCGAAAGCTTCCTGGTCAGCCTGGCGCTGGCGCTCGCCCTCTCCGATCTGGTCAGCCACAAGACCAGCATCGACTCGCTGTTCCTCGACGAAGGCTTTGGCACGCTCGACGCCGACACCCTGGAAATCGCGCTGAATGCCCTCGACACTCTGAACGCCAGCGGCAAGATGATCGGCGTGATCAGCCACGTCGAAGGCATGAAGGAAAGGATTCCGGCGCAGATACGGGTGGAAAAAGGCGGTGGGGTTGGCTATTCGCGGTTGCGGATTTAGACGGGGTACGGTTGCTGCGGTCGATTGACAAATCGACTATTTTCCACATCAGCAAAGATCCAATGCATGAGAGTCGAGGAAATCGATTTATCGTTCCGAGAAGCTGTTTGCGATCTTTTATTTGTCATTCAAACCCCTGACGAAACTACTAAGCAACCGGCTAAGCCGCCAAACTACGGCGGCTTAGCCTCTGCTTATCCCCAGCCCTCCCCTTGCCCCCCAAGGGGACTTCCTGCTGGGCGTCAGGGGAGGGAGTCTATCCGAGCGCGATTTGGGGTGCTCCTCCCCTGTCAAGGGGAGGTTGGGAGGGGTTTTACAGACGTATCAATTAATACCGCTGCCTGTTTCATGATTTTCAGAAGATCGTGAACAGGTTCTCAGGCACTCACTCCCCATCATCCGCCACATAAAACCGCACGGCATTTCGCCCGGCTGCCTTTGCTTGGTACATGGCCTTGTCGGCGCAGATCAGGATGTCGTCCGGGCTGGCTTCGTGGTCGAGGAAGACGACCACACCGATGCTGGCCGAGCAGTGGTGTTCGACATTGCTGGCCGCCCTGTCTTCATGCTCGACTTTCAAGCAATAGGCGCCGGATAACCGGGTGCGGATCTTTTCGGCGACGACTTCGGCCAGGGCGATGGATGCTGCGTGATCGACATCGAGCTCGCCAAGCATCACGACAAATTCGTCGCCGCCAAAGCGCGCCACCGTGTCCATCTCGCGCACGCAGCCTTTCAAGCGATTGGCTACTTCAAGCAGCAGCAGGTCGCCGACGAAATGCCCGTATTTGTCATTGAGCGGCTTGAAGTTGTCGAGATCGACGAACATCAGGGCGCCATGCCGCCCGCTGCGTTTGCTGGCGGCCAGCGTCTGGCACAAGCGGTCGTTGAGCAGGCGCCGGTTGGGCAGCCGGGTCAAGGTGTCGTAGAAGGCCAGTTCCTTAACCTGATCCTGCATCTGTTTGCGCTTGGTGATTTCCCGGGTAATGCCGTGATAGCCGGTAATCGTTCCGTGTTCGTCGCGCACGGCCGTGGAGAACACCTCGCCCCAAATGGTGCGGCCGTCCTTGCAACGATGTGGCGCCTCAAAACTGATAAAGCCCTGATCGCCCCCATCCTGTCCGGCTTGCTGTCGTTTGCGCATGGCTTCCGTGACGACGGCGATCCCTTCGTCCGCGAACAGATCCAGGGCATGGCGGCCGACCACCTCTTCCGCCTTGAAACCGCGCAAACGCTCATCCGACGGGCTGATATAGGTAATGAGGAAATTGCTGTCAGTGCGCCAGATGACATCGAGCGTATCTTCGGTGAGCAGCCGGTAGAAGGCCTCTCTTTCGTTCAGCTCACGCGTGCGCTCTTCGACCAGGGCTTCGAGTACCTGGTTGCGCTCCTGCAAACGCGGGAGGGGATAGACCTCGCCCTCCTGCACCAGCTGGTAGGGAATCGAGATGCCGCTGTGCACGATTTTCCAGTCTTCGCCCTCAAGGCGAAAGATCAGGACCAGTCGCGCCACCTCGCGCGACAGCACATGTTCGGGCAGCGGCAGGTGAATGTTGAAGAAGGCGGTGACAACGACGACCTCCTCGCTCAGGTCCTGCAGCGCGATATCGCGCATCTCGATGCGGATCCGCCCCGGCACTTCGGCAAAATCCTGGCGGGTGATCCGTACCCACTCGTCGCGATCGGTGACCAGCTCATTGCCGCCCCCCGTGTAGCCGCTGAAGTTTTCGCTGAACAGCGTTGTCAGCCGGTCATCGCGCGCGGCGTAGCGCTCGATGTACTCATCAAACAGCGCGCGAATCTTGCGATGGCGGTCCGGATGAAGGAGGATGGATGTCATGGCAGAAATACTCGTTTCTCAACAAAAATCACACTTGCCTGAAGCACATATACCATATTGAACGCCGGGCGCCGGACCGCCTTACGCAAACATTGCTCTGCGCCCCCTGCGCACCGCACTGGGCCAGCCACTCCAGCAGACCAAGGAAGCGGCCCGCAGCTTCATGGGCAGCGAGCGGGAGTGAGCGCCGCCCATCCCCGCTCTTCATAACACCGAGAATATTCCCGAATGTTTTTTGTCATCATCTTTCTCTGCCTGGCCAGCCTGGCCAGCTACTTCTTCCCGGAGTGGTCCTCGGCGACGATTCTGCTGAGCGCACTGGCCTGCGTCGTTGCACTTCGTCTGGCGCTGTTTTTCACGGACAGCTCGAGAAATCCTTCCGCCAGGGAGCCGCCCCACTAGCGGAAGCCAATTGTCTTCCGACACCAGCGCAATCGCTTCTCACAGAGATCAAGCAAAAGCCTGGGCTGATATCCGGGAACCGATTGCCAACACGGTAGCAGGCCATCCATCCGTGCAAATCGGGCATCGCGATGCCTCCGTGCCGAGAATGACCGCTTTCATGGATGAGCTCTTGTGCAATCAGAGCGGACCGGCATATTCGCCGCGCGCCGGATAGTCGTGGGCAATCGCGAAATCGATGGCGGCGAGCAGATCCTGGAACGCCGGCCGGGCGAAGGGCATGCTCTGCACCGCGCCGTAGTAAAGCGTGCCGTCGGGGCGCACCAGGAAGACGCCGGGCTCGCTGAACAGCGCCGGTTCCTCGATGCCGAGCGAAGTCTTGCCGCGCGAGGCGCTGATATACAGCCCCCACTGCCGGGCGCTGGCAAGACTCAGACCGTAGCCGATCGGCAAGGCCGCGGCCTTGATCTTCACAGCCATCGCCGCGGCACGTTCGGCATCGTCGCTGCTGACGGCGACGATACTGACGCCGCGCCGGGCAAATTCGGGCGCCAGACGTTCCAGTTCGAGCAGGTATTTGGCGCAGATCGGGCAATGCAGGCCGCGGTAAAAAACGACCAGATCAAAGCGCTCGCCGGGGGCGGCGCCGAGTACGAAACGTCCGCCAGCGGTCAACGCGACATTGAGGGCAGAAACCGGCTGCCGCGGCATCAGGGCTGTAATGCTCATGGTGAATCCTTTCATGGATTGAAGGCCGCGGTCAGCAGGACTTTCCGGGCCGATTGCCGGCTTGCTTGACCGGGACGAGGTCATTGTGCTGAACTATAAGCAAACATCAGTGCAACATTGTTTGCAATTCGTACAAATGACCTCAGCCCCGCACCTCGACCGACTCTCCGCCCTGCTCGCCGGCCTCGCGCCGCGCGTGCGCGTCGCGCGTCCCCCGCCTGCGGCGGCGCGTCTTGACGTTGCCGCCGATGCGGCGCCCGGCCTGCATCTCTACCTGCTGGCCGAGGGCAAAATGGCACTTGAATTGACGTCGACCGCCAGCCGCGAGTTGCAGGCGCCCTGCATCGTCGTCTGCCGTGCCGATACGCCGCATGCGCTGATCGCAGCAGCAGCCGACTGGTCGCAACTGATCTGCGCCCGTGCCTGGCTGGACGGCCCGGTCGCCGCGCTGCTCCTGGGCGAATTTGCCGAACCGCAGGTGCTGGCGCTGGCCGGGGCCGAATCTTCGCTGCAGCATGTCGTCAAGCTGATTGCCGCCGAACTGCAGGCGCCGCGCTGCGGCCAGCCGGCCCTGCTCGACCGGGCCGGCGACATCCTGTTCATCGGCCTGTTGCGTCACCTGATCGCCCATCCGGACAAGCGCGGCGGACTGCTCAACGGGCTGGCCGAGCCGCGCATCGCGCGCGCCCTGGTCGCCATCCACGCCCGGCCGCAGTTGCACTGGACGCTGGAAACGCTGGCCGCGGAAGCCGGCATGTCGCGCACCGCCTTTGCCAACACCTTCCGCGATGTGATGTGGCAGACGCCGGGCAAATACCTGGCCGCCATCCGCCTCGCCATCGCCCGCCGCGCCGTGCAGGCGGGCAAGGGGCTCAAAAGCGCGGCACGCGATGCCGGCTATGCGAACACCTCGGCCCTGTCGCGCGCGCTGGCGCGGCCGGCCGCGCTTCAGTAAACCTGCAGACCTTCCGCCCGGAACAACTCGCGCACCTTGGCCAGCGCTTCTGCGGTTGGCGCCTCGACGCCGGCCAGCGGATAGTCGAGGCCCTGCGCCCGCCATTTGTCGCCGCCGTGTTGATTGAATGGCACGACCTCGACCCGCTCGATGTTACCGAGGCCGGCCGCAAAACCAGCGAGCGCGGCGATGTCGGCGTAGTCGTCGGTCAAACCCGGCACCAGCACGAAACGCAGCCACACCGCCTTGTTGAGCGCCGCCAGCACATTGGCGAAGCGCAGCGTGGGAGCGAGTTCGACGCCGGTCAGCGCACGATGGCGCGCCTCGGAAAATGACTTGATGTCGAGCAGCACAAGATCGACACAGTCGAGCAGGGCATCATCGGCAAAATCGCCGTAATAGCCCGTGGTTTCCAGCGCGGTGTGCAAGCCCATCGCCTTGCAGCCTTCAAGAATGGCGCGGCAGAACTTGTGTTGCAGCAACGGCTCGCCGCCGCCCAGCGTGACACCGCCGCGCCCGCGCAATTGCGTCTTGCGCCGGGAAATATCGGCCAGCACATCGGTCACCAGGGCCGGCGCGCTGGCGTGCCGCTCCCAGGTGTCCGGCGCATCGCAATAGCCGCAGCGCAGCGGACAGCCGGACAGCGTCAGCACATAGCGCAGGCCGGGGCCATCGGTGCTGCTGTAGTTTTCAGTCGCGTGCACCCAGCCTTCGAGATCACCGGACTCGGTCCAGTACGGAGGGGGCGGCACGCCGGGAGTGTTCTTCAGTTCAGACATGTTTGTTTGGGGACCGGATACGGCCAAAAGGTTCCGCCATACCGCTGCGCAACGGACGGCATGGCCAACCTGCTGTTTGCATCGGCCGGGCGTTGGCAAGAGTGCGAGGACGCCGAGTTTCTCCCGGCACAGCCTCGCCTTCAATTGGGACTATCCACTAGTTGCGGCGTAAACGGCACCCGCCTGAACGCGCCGAAGCAGACTGCTGCGGCCCCGGCGCGGGCCGGAGATCAGGCAGCAGATTGGCGGCTTTTCCGGAAAAAAAGCCTTTTTTCACGGTCGACCGCTACGGGCCGGCTATCGGAAACCCGAATGCCGAATGCTGGCCAATATCGACATTCCGTCACTCGCTCGAAGGCCGCGCCAAAAAACCATGTGAAATCAGGCAACTAAAAAACAGCTTTCGGCAAAAACAGCTGGCACGCCCGGTGCTAATGAAAGCCTGCGAAACCAACGTCCGGTTTCATCAATGCACAAGGAGATCCAATGAACCGCTTTCTCGTCCGCTGCGCCCTGATCGTCGCAGCCTTCTGCCAGGCCCTGCCCGCCTTCGCCGACAAACCCAGTGTCGTCATCCTCGCCACCGGCGGCACGATTGCCGGCGCCGGCGCCGATGTCGCCAAGAGCGCCACCTACCAGGCCGCCAAGGTACCGGTCGACAAGCTGATCGCCGGCATTCCCACCCTCGCCGATGTCGCCCGCGTGCGCGGCGAACAGGTTTTCCAGATCGCTTCCGAAAGCTTCACCAACGAGCACCTGATCACCCTCGGCAAGCGCGTCGCCGCACTCGCCAAACAAGCCGACGTGGACGGCATCGTCGTCACGCACGGCACCGACACCCTCGAAGAAACCGCCTACTTCCTGAACCTCGTCGTGCATACCGACAAGCCCATCGTCGTCGTTGGCTCGATGCGTCCGGGCACCGCCATGTCGGCCGACGGCATGCTCAACCTGTCGAACGCAGTGAGCGTCGCCGCCAGCCAGGATGCGCGCGGCAAGGGCGTGCTGGTGACGATGAACGACGAGCTGAACAGCGGTCGCGACGTCTCCAAGATGATCAACATCAAGACCGAAGCCTTCAAGAGCCCGTGGGGCGCGCTCGGCATGGTGGTCGAAGGCAAGAACTACTGGTTCCGCCTGCCGGCCAAGCGCCATACGGTCAACTCCGAATTCGACATCGACAAGATCGATGCCCTGGCCCCGGTTGAAATCGCCTACGGCTACGGCAACGTCAACGACACCGCCGCCAAGGCACTGGCCGACAAGGGCGCCAAGGCGATCATCCTGGCCGGCACCGGCAACGGTTCGGTCGCCGCCCGCGTCGTCCCCGGCCTGCGCGATCTGCGCGCCAAGGGCGTGCAGATCATTCGTTCCTCGCACGTCAACGCCGGCGGTTTCGTCATCCGCAACGCCGAGCAGCCGGACGACCAGTACGACTGGGTCGTCGCACACGACCTGAACCCGCAGAAGGCCCGCATCCTGGCCGCCGTTGCCATGACCAAAACCAGCGACAGCAAGGAACTGCAGCGCATTTTCTGGGAATACTAAGCCAGCGCAGTTTGACTGCCTGAACCTCCGGCGGGCCGCGTAGCCCGCCCGGCTCCCCCAATTAAGACAAGACACCGATGCCGCATCGCCGATGCCGGCAGGGACCCACTTTCTCTCGAATCAAGGATCGCACCATGAAAAAACTCGTACTCGCCATGACCGCCGCCGGCCTCTGCTCGGCCTTCGCGCCCGGTTTCGCCCAGGCCGGCGAACTGGATGACATGAAGGCCGCCATGCAAAAAATGCAGGAGCGCATCGCCCAGCTCGAAGCCCAGGCCAAGGAAGCGCCGCGCGCTGCACCAAGCACGATTGCGCCGGTACTCTCGGCCTCGTCGCTGGGCGCCAACGCCAGCGTCACCGCCTACGGCAAGCTCGACCTGTTCACCGAGTACAACACCGGTGGCGGCAAGGGCGACCGCCAGGCCATCGAATCCGGCGGCCTGAACGGCAGCCGCCTGGGCGTCAAGGGCGGCGCCGACATCAACGAAGGGCTGCGCGCCGTCTTCCAGCTCGAAGCCGGCATCTTCGCCAACAAGGGCACGCTGGCCCAGGGCGGCCGCCTGTTCGGACGTCAGGCCTACGCCGGCGTCGAAGGCAAATACGGCCGCGTCACCGTCGGCCGCCAGTATTCGCCGCTCTATAACGCGATCATCAGCTATGACGCCTTCGAACAGGGATACGGCTCGCCGACCACCGACGGCAATGTCAGCACCGGCGAGCCCCGTTTCGACAGCTCGCTGGTCTATGCCAGCCCGAAATACAAGGGCCTGAGTGTCAATGCCATGCTCGCCATGGGCGGCGAAACCGGGCGCAATTCGGATGCCGTCGCGGTTGCCGTCAATTACGAAAACGGCCCCTTCGACATCAGCGTCGCCTACCAGAACGACGACCACGCCAGCAGCGCAACGACCCTGGCCGAAAACAGCTTCGTCGGCATCGGCTACCAGATCATGAAGACCAAGCTGCTCGCCGGTTACGGCCACGCCGTGACCACGCCGGACGGCGGCCTCAAGACGACGCGCAACGAATGGATGGTCGGCAGCCGCACCGCCGTCACCAGCACCGGCCAGTTACTGCTCTCCTACGGCGAAGGCCGCACCGAGGACAGCAGTCCGAGCATCAAGGGCAGCGTCGCCACCATCGGCTGGCTCGAAACCATCGGCGCCCAGTCGCGCGTCTATGCCATCCTCTCCGCCCACGACAACAGCGCCGGCTCCGCCCTGGTCCCGATGGGCACCAACTCGGCCGCCAAATACACCGTCAATCCGGGCGACTCCGCCTACGGCCTGGCGCTGGGTTATCAGTACTGGTTCTAAGCAGTCCCCCCGGAGCGGCGCCAGCCGTTCCGGGGAATTGTTTCATCCCGGACAGGGAGCGCAGCGGAAATCCGTTTCCGGAGGCGGCGCCTGCCCCCAATCCCTACCCGGTCTGCTCCACGACATTCTGGAATGCGATCTCGTTGCGTAGCGTGTTGTAACCCGCACCGCCCGCATAACAACATTCGGCAGCGCCCTGATCGACACCTCCGAGCAAGGGGCAGGCGCCGAACAATTCGGCCACCCAATCGACGAAAGCGCGCACCTTGGGCGACAGGTGGCGGTTCTGCATGTAGGCCACCGACATCGGCATCGGCGATGGCGAAAACTGCGGCAAGACCTCAACCAGTTTTCCCGACTCGAGCAGCGGCAGCACCGTGAACCGGGCCGGCTGGATCATGCCGAAACCCTGCAAGGCGCAGGCGATGTAGGCATCCATGTCGTTGACCGAAACGCTGCCGTTCATCTTGAAGGGCAGTGCCTGGCCATCGACGACGAAATCCCAATCAAAATTGCGGCCGGTGCGCGGCGAAAAATACTGGACTGCCACATGCCGCTCGAGGTCGTCCAGGCTATCCGGCACGCCGTAACGCGCAAGATAATCCGGCGTGGCGCAGGTGATCAGCTTGAGCGTACCGATCCGCCGGGCGACCAGCGTCGAATCCTGCAAGTCGCCGACCCGGATGACGCAATCGACGGCCTCGCGCACCAGGTCGACCATGCGGTCGCCCATGCCGATGACCAGTTCGACCTCCGGGTAGCGTGCCCGGAACTCGCACAGCCGCGGGATCAGCACCAGGCGGCCGATCGGCGAGGGAACATCGATCCGTAACCGTCCCTTGGGACCGCGCGCCACCTCGCGGAAGGACGATTCGGTTTCCTCGACTTCGCCGAGGATACGCGCGCAATGCTCGTAGTAGGCGGCACCGTCCGGCGTCAGACTGAGCCGCCGCGTCGTCCGGTTGAGCAGACGGACGCCGAGCAGGGCTTCGAGACTCTGGATGATGGTCGTCACCGTCGCCCGCGGCAGCCCCAGCATCTCGGCGGCACGGGTAAAACTGTTGGCATCCACGACCCGCGTGAATACCTGCATGGCTTGAAAACGGTCCATCCTGCGATCTCCGGGTGACTCTGATTGTTCGCTGTTGCTGAATAGTATTATCCAAATCAGCGTATTTATCCAAACACAAACAACACAGAGAATTGCTCCATCCCAATTTTCGGCACTTCCCCTGCCCCGGATGCGATGCACCCCCCCCCCCCGATCACCGCCGAAGACCTGAGCATTCCCGGCCCGGCCGGTCCGCTTGCCTTACGGCTCTACCGGCCGAGCATGGCCCAGGTGGCGCTGCCGGTCGTCCTCTATTTCCATGGCGGCGGCTTCGTCGGCGGCAGCCTGAACGATGCCGATGCAAGCGCCACCTTCATCGCCGAACAGACTCCGGCCCTGGTCGTCGCCGTCGATTACGCCCTGGCCCCGGCCCGTCCCTTCCCGGCGGCGCCGGAAGATGCCCACGCCGCAGCGCAGTGGACCGTCGAACACGCCGCCGGACTGGGTGGCGACCCGGCCCGCCTGGCGGTGGCCGGCGACGATGCCGGCGGCAACCTGGCCGCCGCCCTGACGCTCATCGCCCGCGACCGCAACGGCCCGGCCATCCTCGCCCAGGCACTGGTCGGGCCGATGCTCGATCCGAGCATGACGCGGCTCGGTGACGGCGCCCGCCTCAACTCCGACCTCAGCGCCGCGACTTGCGCCGACTGCTACCGCCAGTACCTGCCGCAAACCCGCCAGCGCCTCCACCCCTACGCCTCGCCGCTGATCTCGGTACGGCAGGCCGGCCTGCCGCCGGCCCTGATCGTCACCGCCGAATGCGACGTGCTGCACAAGGAGGCCGAGCACTACGCCGAGGCCCTGATCGCTGCCGGCGTGCCGACCCAGGTGGTGCGCTTCGCCGGCGTCAACCACGCCACGCTGGCCAGCCACCGCCCGGCGCTGGCCGAAATCGCCCACTTCCTGCGGCGCCGCCTGTGGGATGCCGAGGTGCCGGCGCATCCGCTCAATCTGTAGGAACAGGCAAGGATTGGCGACGATCGGGCGGCCGCTCCCGACGCCGCGCCAGCCGCCCTGCTCACCACACAACCATAACTTCGTCTTGCAAAACCTCCAGAGGAATCATCATGCCCCAACGTCAAAAACGTCTCCTTCTCGCCGCCGCTCTGGCCGGCCTGTTCAGTCTCGGCGGCGGTCTCGCCGTTTATCACGGCCAGGCCGATGCCGCGCCGGCGGCTGCTGCCCCGACCGCTACGGTCGATGTCGCCGCAGTCGCCAGCCGCGCCGTGACCGAATGGCAGCAATACTCCGGCCGCCTCGAAGCGGTCGAACGCGTCGAGATCCACCCGCAGGTCTCCGGCATCCTGACCGCCGTGCATTTCAAGGATGGCAGCCTGGTCAGGAAGGGTGACCTGCTGTTCACCATCGACCCGCGCCCCTTCGCAGCCGAAGTCGCCCGTGCCGAAGCCCAGCTCGCCGCCATGGACGCCCGCGTCGCCTACACCGCCAGCGACCTGGCGCGCAGCGAGCGGCTGCTCGCCGAAAACGCCATCGCCCGCCGCGATTTCGACGAGAAACAGAATGCCGCCCGCGAGGCCAAGGCCAACCTGCAGGCAGCCGAAGCGGCACTCAAGCTTGCCCGTCTCAATCTCGAATACACCCGGATCACGGCGCCGATCGCCGGCCGCGTCTCGCGCGCCGAAATCACCGTCGGCAACCTGGTCGCGCCAGGCAATGGCCCGGCCCTGACCTCACTGGTCTCGGCCGACCGCATCTACGCCGCCTTCGATGTCGACGAGCAGAGCTACCTCAAGGTGGTCAACGGCAGCCAGGGCAAGGCCCTGCCCATCCACCTCGGGCTGGCCGACGACGAGGGCTACTCGCTGGAAGGCAAGTTGAGTTCGGTGGACAACCGCCTCGACAGCAGTTCCGGCACCATCCGCCTGCGCGCCCTGGTCGACAACCCGGACGGCAAGCTGCTGCCCGGCCTCTATGCCCGCATCCGGCTTGGCGCCGCCAGCCAGCGCGAGGTGCTGCTGATCGACGAAAAAGCAGTCGGCACCGACCAGGCCAGGCGCTTCGTGCTGGTCGTCGGCGAAGGCAACCAGACCGCCTACCGCGAAGTGCAACTGGGCAGCATCCAGGACGGCCTGCGCGTCGTCGAAAGCGGACTCAAGGCCGGCGAGCGCATCGTGGTCAATGGCCTGCAGCGGGTGCGCCCGGGCGATCCGGTGACCCCCAACGTCGTGCCGATGGGCGGCGCCGCGCCGGCCGCGGCCAAGGGCTGAGGACTTCCCGCCATGAACATTTCAAAATTCTTCATCGACCGGCCGATCTTCGCCGGCGTGCTCTCCATCCTGCTGCTGCTCGCCGGCGTGCTGGCGCTGTTCCAGCTGCCGATCTCGGAATATCCGGAAGTCGTGCCGCCCTCGGTGGTGGTACGCGCCCAGTACCCCGGTGCCAATCCCAAGGTGATCGCCGAAACCGTCGCCTCGCCGCTCGAAGAGTCGATCAACGGCGTCGAGAACATGCTTTACATGCAGTCGCAGGCCAACAGCGACGGCAACCTGACGGTGACGGTCAATTTCAAGCTCGGTGTCGATCCCGACAAGGCGCAGCAACTGGTCCAGAACCGCGTTTCGCAGGCCCTGCCGCGCCTGCCCGAGGACGTCCAGCGCCTCGGCGTGACGACGGTGAAAAGCTCGCCGACGCTGACCCTGGTGGTGCACCTGATCTCGCCGGACGACAAGTACGACGCGACCTACCTGCGCAATTACGCGGTGCTCAACATCAAGGACCGCCTGGCCCGCATTTCCGGGGTCGGCGAAGTCTCGGTCTGGGGTGCCGGCAATTACGCCATGCGCGTCTGGCTCGACCCGCAAAAGGTCGCCCAGCGCGGGTTGACCGCCGGTGAGGTGGTGCGTGCCATTCGCGAACAGAACGTCCAGGTCGCTGCCGGCGTCATCGGCGCCTCGCCCAGCCAGCCCGACACGCCACTGCAGTTTTCGGTCAATGCCCAGGGCCGCCTGCAAAGCGAGGAAGAGTTCCGCGACATCGTCCTCAAGTCTTCGCCCGACGGCAGCGTCACGCGGCTGGCCGACGTTGCCCGTGTCCAGCTCGATGCCGCCGAATACGGTCTGCGCTCGCTGCTCAACAACAAGCCGGCAATCGGCATGGGCATCATGCAGTCGCCGGGCGCCAACGCGCTCGACGTATCCTCACAGGTGCGCGCCACCATGGCCGATCTGGCCAAGGATTTCCCGGCCTCGGTCGAATACCGCATCGAGTACGACCCGACGCAATTCGTTCGGGCCAGCATCAAGGCCGTCATCCATACCCTGCTCGAAGCCATCGCGCTGGTCGTGCTGGTCGTGATCGTCTTCCTGCAGACCTGGCGCGCCTCGATCATCCCGCTGCTCGCCGTGCCGGTGTCCATCGTCGGCACCTTCTCGCTGATGCTCGGCTTCGGCTATTCGATCAACGCCCTGTCGCTGTTCGGCATGGTGCTGGCGATCGGCATCGTCGTCGATGACGCCATCGTCGTCGTCGAAAACGTCGAGCGCAACATCGAGGCCGGCCTGACGCCGCGCGAAGCGACCTACCGGGCGATGCGCGAAGTCAGCGGGCCGATCATCGCGATCGCCCTGACCCTGGTCGCCGTCTTCGTGCCGCTCGCCTTCATGACCGGCCTGACCGGCCAGTTCTACAAGCAGTTCGCGATGACCATCGCCATCTCGACGGTGATCTCGGCCTTCAACTCGCTGACCCTGTCGCCGGCGCTGGCCGCCATGCTGCTCAAGGGCCACGGCGAAAAGCCGGACTGGCTGACCCGCCAGATGAACCGCTACTTCGGCCGTTTCTTCGCCGCCTTCAACCGCTTCTTCGGCCGTGCTTCCGAGAATTATGGCCGCGGCGTGACCGGCGTCATCGGCCGCAAGGCGTCGGCGATGGGCATTTATGCCGTTTTACTGGGGTTGACCGTTGGCATCTCCTATCTGGTGCCCGGCGGCTTCGTGCCGGCCCAGGACAAGCAGTACCTGATCAGCTTCACGCAATTGCCGAACGGCGCCTCGCTCGACCGCACCGAGGCGGTGATCCGCAAGATGGGCGAAATCGCGCAGGCCCAGCCCGGCGTCGAAAGCACCATCGCCTTCCCCGGCCTGTCGATCAATGGCTTCACCAACAGTTCCAGCGCCGGCATCGTCTTTGTCACGCTCAAGCCCTTCGACGAACGGAAGAGCCCGGAACTCTCGGCGGGCGCCATTGCTGGCGCGCTGAACCAGAAGTATTCGGCCATCCAGGAAGCCTTCATCGCCGTCTTCCCGCCGCCGCCGGTGATGGGCCTCGGCACGGTCGGCGGCTTCAAGCTGCAGATCGAGGATCGCGGTGCCATCGGCTACAGCGAGCTCGACGCTGCTGCCAAGGCCTTCATGACCGCAGCCGCCAAGGCGCCGGAACTGGGGCCGATGTTTTCCAGCTATCAGATCAATGTGCCCCAGCTCGACGTTGATCTCGACCGCGTCAAGGCTAAGCAGCAGGGGGTTTCGGTGACCGAAGTGTTCGACACCATGCAGATCTACCTCGGCTCGCTCTACGTGAACGATTTCAACCGCTTCGGCCGCACCTATCAGGTCCGCGCCCAGGCCGATGCACCGTTCCGCGCCCACCCGGAAGACATCCTGCAACTCAAGACGCGCAACAACCAGGGCGAGATGGTGCCGCTCTCCTCGCTGGTCAAGGTGCGCTCCACCTTCGGTCCGGAAATGGTCGTCCGCTATAACGGCTACACCGCCGCCGACATCAACGGCGGCCCGGCGCCCGGCTACTCCTCGGCTCAGGCCGAGGCGGCCGTCGAGCGCATCGCCGCCGAAACCCTGCCGCGCGGCGCACGTTTCGAATGGACCGACCTGACCTACCAGAAGATCCTGGCCGGCAACGCCGGCATCTGGGTCTTCCCGATCAGCCTGCTGCTCGTCTTCCTGGTCCTCGCCGCGCAGTACGAAAGCCTGACCCTGCCGCTGGCGGTGATCATGATCGTGCCGATGAGCATCCTGGCGGCGCTGACTGGCGTGTACCTGACCGGTGGCGACAACAATATCTTCACCCAGATCGGGCTGATGGTGCTGGTCGGACTGGCCTGCAAGAACGCCATCCTGATCGTCGAGTTCGCCCGCGAACTGGAAATCCAGGGCGCGACGCCGCTGCAGGCCGCGATCGACGCCAGCCGGCTGCGTCTGCGGCCGATCCTGATGACCTCGATCGCCTTCGTCATGGGCGTCATCCCGCTCGTCACCTCGACCGGCGCCGGTTCCGAAATGCGCCACGCGATGGGTATTGCCGTCTTCTTCGGCATGCTCGGCGTGACCTTCTTCGGGCTCTTCCTGACCCCGGTCTTCTACGTGCTGCTGCGCACGCTCGACAAGCGCCACAAGCTGCACACCGCCGCCCCGCACGAGGCCCCCATCGCGCCGCCGCACACGGCCGTCGAGCCCGCCTGAAATTTCGGAGAATGAACATGGACTATCTGCTTCCCTACACGCCCGGCGCCGAACGCGCGCCGGACAAGACCCGCACCGCAGGCCAAAGCGCAACGGCGCCCGGCCGCCCGGCCCGCCTTTTCCCGCTGCTCGCCGCCCTGCTCACCCTGGCCGGCTGCTCGCTGGCCCCGCCCTACCGGCCGCCGGTGGTCGATAGCCCGGCCGCCTTCAAGGAGGCTCCGGCAGAAGGCCAATGGAAAACCGCCGAACCGGCCGAAAACATCCCGCGCGGCGAATGGTGGCAGGCCTTTGCCGATCCGACGCTGAACGATCTGGAAACCCGCGCTGCTGCTGCCAACCAGGACCTCAAGGCCGGCGCCGCCCGCCTCGCCCAGGCGCGGGCGCTGCAGCAGAACGCCCGTTCGGCGCTCTTCCCGCAGATCGGCATCGGCGCCGGCCCGACCCGCCAACGTTCCTCGCCGGCTTCGCAAGGCCTCGCCGCCGACGCTGACACCAGCGCCGCGACGCTGTGGCGGGCACAAGGCACGGTCGCCTACGAGGCCGATCTATTCGGCCGCGTCAGCAGCGGCATCGATGCCGCCAAGGCAAGCAGCGAACAGCGCGAAGCCCTGTTCCATTCGCTGCAACTGGCGATCCAGGCCGACGTCGCGCAGGCCTATTTCTCGCTGCGCGAACTCGATGCCCTGGCTGCGCTCTATGCTGACACGGTGAATCTGCGCGAACAGAGCACCACGCTGTTCCAGCGCCGCTTCGACGAGGGCGACATCAGCGAACTGGAACTCGCCACTGCCCGTACCGAACTCGCCTCGGCCCGTTCGGAGGCGATCGGCATCGCCCGCCAGCGCGCCGTTGCCGAGCACAGCCTGGCCATCCTGCTCGGCCAGGCGCCGGCCGCCTTCGCGCTGCCGGCGCAGCCGCTCGGCCGGATTGCGCTGCAGGTGCCGGCCGGCCTGCCTTCGACACTGCTCGAACGCCGCCCCGACATCGCCGCCGCCGAACGCGCCATGGCCGCCGCCAATGCCCGCATCGGCACGGCACGCGCCGCCTTCTTCCCGCGCCTGTCGCTGACCGGAGCCTTCGGTTACGAGTCGAACGAGCTGGGCGACCTGTTCAAGTGGAGCAGCCGCAGCTTTGTCATGGGGCCGCTGGTCGGTACCCTGCTCTCGCTGCCGGTCTTCGACGGCGGCGCGCGCCAGGCCGGTGTCGACCAGGCGCATGCGGCCTATGCCGAAGAAGCCGCCAATTACCAGCAGACGGTGCTCAGGGCCTTCAAGGAAGTCGAAGACAATCTCGCCCACCTGCGCCTGCTCGGCGACCAGACGCAAGCCCAGGACGAGGCGGTCAGCTCGGCCCGACGCGCCGCGCGGCTGTCGCAGATCCAGTATCGCGAAGGTTCGGTCAGCCATCTCAAGGTCATCGATGCCGACCGCAGCGTGCTGCAACAGCAGCGCGTTGCAGTCCAGCTTGCAGCGGAACAGGCGCGGGCGACCGTCAACCTGATCCGCGCCATCGGTGGTGGCTGGAATACGCCGCCAGTTAATTGATCGACTGTTGTTAGGGGGGAATTCTCTGTAACGCCCGGGGCTTATCGCCTTTCAGTCGCCCCCCGTGCCCCTTCCTCGCAAATTCTGCCGGGAGCGGTGGCTATGGGGCGCATTGATTCACGCTCAGCAAGCGAGGCCCTTGCCTCCAGGTGTCGCTTTCATTTTCAACATCGATAACTGCGGCACTTGCTGTTGCATTCAGTAATCAGCAACCCCGAAGGATGCTCACCATGCTTGATCATGTCTTTCTATCGGTCAGCGACACCAAGCGCTCGATAGCCTTTTACGGACGACACTCCAAATTAACGTGGCTGACTGAACCTCCGGAATTGATACCGTCAGCAATTGACCACTCTCCGCCCTACAGGCCGCGTGCCCAGGCCGGCCGTAGCTGCGCCTGCTCCGGTGTGGCAATCGCCTGACGCACTTGTGCCAGCAGGCGTTCCTTGTCGGCACCGAGGGTGCCTTTGAGGACTAGCCAGTTCGAGGCGTGATCGCTGCGAAAGACGGTGCGGCGCAGTTCGAGGCCGGACAGGAAGCGTTCGGTTTCGACGAAGAGTTCGTGCTGGTCGAGCGGCTCCCAGCCGGGAAAACCGGCTCGCAGGCGCTGTTCACCGTGCGGGAAGCTGACTACCAGCGTCGCCAGGTATTCCGGTTGCGTGGCGTTGAGCAGGCGCGCCGAGTGGTCGGCGTGCTGCGCGCTCAGCGCCTTGCCACCGAGGCCGTTGAGGATCATCACCGAGCGGGTGATGCCGGCATTCCCCAGCTTGTCGAGCGCCTCGCGCGTGGTTTCGTAGGTTTCGCCCTTGTCGACCGCTGCGAGCACGGCATCGTCACCCGATTCGGCACCGACGTAGACCATCTTCAGGCCGGCCGCGGCGAGCTGGTTGATTTCTTCCTGGCTCTTCTTGCGCAGGTTGCGCGGCAGGCAATAGCTGGAAATCCGCCGCACCGCCGGCATGTGCGTCTGGATCGCTGCGAGGATGTTGAGCAGGCGCCGCGTTGGCAGGACCAGCGCATCACCGTCGGCAAGGAAGACGCGGCGCACCTGGTCGCCGTAACGCAGGCCGGTCAGGCGAATGCTTTCCAGCACCTCTTCCTCGCTACGCGCCTTGAACTGCTTCTGCGGTGCGGTATACATCTCGCAGTAGGTGCATTTGTTCCACGAACAGCCGTCGGTGACCGGCAGGATCAGCGACTCGGCTTCGCTCGGCGGACGGAAGACCGGCTCAACGTAGCGGATCGGAATCATCGCTCAGACCGTGACCTTGGCGATGAAGGCAGCCGGCGCTGCGGTCGGCTTGCGGATGGCGTAGTCGAAGAAGACGATGCCGTGCTTGCCGCGCGCCACTTCGCGCCCAGTTGCCTTGTCGCTGAGGCGCCAGACCAGGTCGCAGCCGAACTTGTTGAAATCGTTGGCGCCCATTTCGATGATCAGGGTCTCGCCGTGGAAGGCTTCCGACTTGTATTGCGCGGCAACGTCGGCGACGACGATGCCGACACCCTCGATATCGAGTTCCGTGTAGCCCAACGCCTTGAAGAAGCGGACGCGCGCCTCGGCGACCAGCGAGATCAGCGCGGCGTTGTCGAGATGGTGGCCGTAGTTGATGTAGCTGATGTAGATGGGGACTTCGGTCGAGAAGCTGAAACGTTCGGGCAGATCGATCTTGATGCGCGGCATGATGGTCGGGAGAAAATGAATGAATCCGGATTCTAAGGGCAGCACCGGCGCGCGACCAGCACAGAGCGTTTAAACTAGCGCCTTCGGCGACTGGCCAGCCAGCGCCCCAGCACATTGCCAGGACCCGCCAGTGAGCCTTTCTTCGACCATCGTCAAGTTTCTGACCCTGCCCCTCACCACGGCCAATTACCGTGAGCAACCACGGCGAACGCTCCTTGCCGCCGGGGTCGATGCCTTCCTGCTGGGTTTTCTGGTGATCGCGATCATGTTGCTGAGCGTGCTGCCCGGCCTGCCACCGCTTGATGTCGTGACCGACTATCAGCCGAAGATCCCGCTCCGGGTTTATAGCGCCGATGGCGCGCTGCTCGCCGAGTTCGGCGAAGAGCATCGCGACTTCGTGCCGATCCAGGACATCCCGCAGGTGATGAAGGACGCCCTGCTGGCGATCGAGGATTCGCGCTTCTACGAGCATGGCGGCGTCGATTACCGCGGCGTGACGCGGGCGCTGGTCGCCGACCTGACCGGCGGCTTCCATCAGGGTGCCTCGACGATCACCATGCAGGTCGCGCGCAACTTCTTCCTGACGCGGGAAAAGACCGTGACGCGCAAGTTGACCGAAGCGCTGCTCGCCTATCGCATCGAATCGGCGCTGAGCAAGGACCAGATCCTCGAGCTGTACATGAACCAGATCTACCTCGGCCAGCGCACGCACGGCTTCGCCAGCGCCGCGCGCACCTATTTCAACAAGCGCCTGCCCGAACTGAGCATCGCCGAAGCGGCCATGCTGGCGGGCATTCCGCAGAACCCGGCGAAGCGCAACCCGGCAGTCAATCCGGTACGTGCCAAGGCCCGCCAGATGCTGGTCCTGAAGCGCATGCTGCAGATCGGCAAGATCAGCGAGGCGCAGTACGACGAAGCCGTCGCCCAGGCCCTCAAGGTCAATGACCGCCAGCTGTTTGCCGTGCACGCCGACTACGCCGCCGAACTGGTGCGCCAGGAGCTGTACACGCAATACAAGGGCGACACCTACACGCGCGGCTTCAATGTTTACACCACGCTCAATGCGGCCGAGCAGAACGCCGCCTACAACTCGCTGCGCAGCAACGTGCTCGCCTACGACCAGCGCCACGGCTACCGCGGCGCCGAAGACTTCATCGAGCTGCCGGACGACGAGGACGAGCGCGACGACGCCATCGATCGCATCCTGGCCAAGCACCCGAACAGCGACAACCTGATCGCCGCCGTGGTCACCGAGGTTTCCGCCAAGCGGATACGGGCGGAGCCAGCCTCTGGCGACACCATCGAAATCAACGGCGACGGCCTGCGTTTTGCTGCCCGTGCCCTGCAGACCAACGCCAGACCGGATCAGCGCATTCGCGTCGGCTCGGTGATCCGCGCCAGCCGCGACGGCAAGGGACGCTGGATGATCGGCCAGATGCCGGACGTCGAGGCGGCCTTTGTCGCACTCAATGCCGAGGATGGCTCCTACCGCGCCCTGGTCGGCGGTTTCGATTTCGCACGCAAGCAGTTCAACCACGTCACCAGCGCCTGGCGCCAGCCGGGATCGAGCATCAAGCCCTTTGTCTATTCGGCGGCGCTGGAAAAGGGGTTTTCGCCGGCGACGCAGGTCAATGACGCCCCCATCTCGCTGCCCGGCGGCGAAAACGGCCAGGCCTGGGAGCCACAGAACGACGACGGTTACGACGGCCCGATCAGCCTGCGCCGCGCCCTCGCCCGCTCCAAGAACATCGTCGCCGTACGCCTGTTGCGCGCCATCTCGCCGCAGTATGGCCGCGACTATCTGCAACGCTTCGGCTTCGATCCGGCCAAACACCCGGCCAACCTGACCATGACGCTGGGCAGCGGCTCGGTCACGCCGCTGCAGATGGCCGGCGCCTACGCCATCTTCGCCAACGGCGGCTACAAGGTCGCGCCGCACCTGATCCAGAAGGTCACCGACGCGCGCGGCAACGTGCTGCGCGAAACCCCGCCGCCGCCCGTCCGCCAGGACGAGCAACGGGTCATCGACAGCCGCAACGCCTTCATCATGGACAGCATGCTGCGCGAAGTCGCGCACAGCGGCACCGGCGCCCTCGCCGGCGCCCGCCTCGGCCGCCCCGACGTCGCCGGCAAGACCGGCACGACCAGCGATGCCTTCGACGGCTGGTTCGCCGGTTATGCCGGCAATGTCGTCGCCGTCGCCTGGATGGGCTTCGACCAGCCGAAATCGCTGGGCGGCCGCGAATTCGGCGCGACGCTGGCGCTGCCGATCTGGATCGATTACATGCGCCAGGCCCTGGCCGGCAAGCCGCTCAGCGAAAGAGCACCGCCGGCCGGTGTTTCCTTCGTGGACGGTGACTGGATGTACGACGAATTCAACAGCGAAAGCGGGATAAAGACGCTGGACTTCGATGCCCCGCTCGCGCCGACCATCGACAAGATCATGCAGCCGCTGTCAGGCGGCTGATTGCGCATGCCGGCCGCCAGCCCCCGGGTGGTATGCTGGCGGCCCCAACCCAACGAGTAATAAGCTTGGCAACTTATCTGGCCTTCCTGGTTCTGGCACTGCTGATCGGTGTCTTTTATTTCATTTACCGGCGGTCGATCGCTACGGCAGAAGCAGCCGATGACGAAGACCTGCAGCGCTTCATGATCGCCAACCGCGAACTCCACCTGGAGCGCATCGACCCCGCCACCTGGGATATCGCGATCCAGCTCGCGCATGGCGATGAAGGGGTTGCCCGCGCCCGTTACATCGAACTGCGGGTACGCCAGATGAAGGAAAAGGCGGCGGCCGAACAGGGCTGAGCTTTCGTGCCCCACCTGCAGACGGCCTGAGCTGCACAATTCCAATTTCCGACAAATCACGCATGACCAATCATCGACTCCCTGGCCATGCCAGCGGCAGCCGCCGCTGGCAGACCCTGATCGCCTGTCTCTTCCTGCTTTTCTCGGTCGACGTCATGGCCATGCAGCTTTTCGTCAAGACTTTGACCGGCAAGACCATCACACTTGATGTCGAAGCAAGCGACAGCATCGATAGCATCAAACAGAAGATTCAGGACAAGGAAGGCATTCCGCCCGACCAGCAAAGGTTGATCTTTGCCGGCAAGCAACTGGAAGACGGCAAAACCCTTTCCGACTACAACATCCAGAAGGAGTCCACCCTGCACCTGGTGTTGCGCCTGAGTGCGGCAACCCAGCCCGATCAGCGGCCGGCCATGCGCGCCGCATCGGGCATGATGATCCGCGCCAGCAGCCGCGCCTGGATGCGGGGCATTGATGCCCTGGCGCCAGGCATTACGCCCTTGAGCGTCACGCAATTTGTCGAGCGTCCGGGCAGTGAACGCCTGACTTCGCCCTCCTCGCTGGGCGGCGAATTCGAACGCAGCAGCGGCGGTTCGGCCGGTCAGGCTTACGATGCAACGATCAGGAACATCGTGGTCGGCCGCAAGCTGGGCCAGGATGGCGACCTGCGCTGGGGCGTGCTGGGGCTTTACGGCAATGGCGACCTGGATACCGGCTACGGTCTTGCACAACACATCGACCAGCTCGGCGGCGCCGGCTATGTGCAGTACCGCCTTGCCCCGAAATGGCGAAGCACGGCCCTGCTCGGGATCGTCCGGACACGTTACGACGAACACTTGAGCACTGGCGGCAGCATCACCAGCGATACCGCCTGGGGCTGGCGGGCCGATGCCCTGCTGATGCTCGATTATCAGGCCGAAACCTGGTTGAACTGGCGCTCGGCATTAGCGGCGGCCAATGAAAGAATCGGTCAGTCGGCGGTTTATGGCAACAAACGCTCGATTAGCCAGGTGGAATGGCTGAACATGCTGAAAGTCAGCCTGCTGCCGCCAGAGTCGCTGATTCGCCCCTATGTTGAAATCGGCACCTCGCTCCTTTCCGCCCCCGAACTGCTTTCACCCGGCGCCAGCGGGCACCTGATGACTGAGCTGGCACTCGGCATCGATGCACGTCTGCGCGCCGACAGCGATAACCGCCTTTTTGCCCGCCTTCTCTACTCCGAAGGACTCTCGAACTTCCGTTCGATCAGCTTGAGCGGTGGCCTTGCAATGTCCTTCTGAACCGCAAACCTTTCACGGAATAGAGCCGCCATGCTCCAGCGCAAAAACACCCTCTACGCACTGTTGACCGCTGCCCTGCTCTCTGGCGCCGCCCAGGCGGATGCACCGCCGGTCCGGAGCGTCACGCAGATCGACCTGAACCGCTATGTCGGCAAGTGGTACGAAATAGCCGCCTTTCCGATGTATTTCCAGCGTAACTGCATCGCCGACACGACGGCCGAATACACGTTGCGTCCGGATGGCGAGCTGACGGTCGACAACCGCTGCCGCACCGAAAGCGGCGTCGACCAGGCAATTGGCCGCGCCTGGGCGGTCGACGCCGCCGGCGCGGGACAATTGAAGGTCTCCTTCTTCTGGCCCTTCCGCTCCGATTACTGGGTGATCGGGCTTGATCCGGATTACCGCTGGGCCGTGGTCGGCAATCCGAATCGCAAGTATTTGTGGATTCTCTCGCGCACGCCGCAACTGCCGGCCGCCGAACTCGAGCGCGCCCGCCAGGCGGCGAGTGCCCAGGGTTATGATCTCGACCTGCTCAAAACCACCCGCCAGACGGAGACCGCACCATGAGTTCGATTGATCACCAACGCCTCGACAAGATCGTCGCCGACGCCCGCAAGGCAGCCGACCAGCGCGCCGAGGGTTACCGCGAACGCGCCCTGAAAATCTATCCGTGGATCTGCGGCCGCTGCGCGCGCGAGTTCACCACGACCAACCTGCGTGAACTGACCGTGCATCACCGCGATCACAATCACGACAACAACCCGAACGACGGCAGCAACTGGGAGCTGCTCTGCCTCTATTGCCACGACAACGAACACCAGAAGCAGATCGAGGCCGACCGCGGCTACACCGACAGCAGCACGCGCGGCGGCGGTGCCACGCACAACCCGTTTGCGGCGTTGCAAGGCCTGCTCAAGGACAAGAAGTAATGGCAGAGCAGCATCACCTCGCCTTCAACACGCATGGCCGCGGCGCTGTCGAGATTACCGACGACATCGCTGCCATCGTGCGCAGCGCAACGGTCGACGTCGGAATTGCCCATGTTTTCGTGCGCCACACCAGTTGCGGCCTGGCGATTACCGAGAACGCCGACGCCAGCGTGCGGCGCGATCTCGAGATGCTCATGCAGCGCTGGGCGCCGGACGGAGATGCCGAATACCGGCACGACCTGGAAGGCGACGACGACATGGCGGCGCACGCCCGTTCGCTGCTCACCGGCACCTCGGTCAGCGTGCCCTTCGCCGACGGCAAACTGCAAATCGGTACCTGGCAGGGCATCTACCTGTTCGAACACCGCACGCACGGGCATCGCCGCGAAATCGTCGTCACCCTGCTCGGGTAAACGAAAAACCGGCCGACCTGAACGGTCGACCGGTAAAAAACCACCTTTTTGCCGCCGGCTTACTTGGCCGCTTCGGCTTCCTTCTTCTCTGTTGGCGGGTGGAATTCGGCCGGTGTCGCGCCTTCGACATTGGCTTCGCCGATCGACTGATTGACCTCGGGCAGCTTGTGGGCGATGCCCTTGTGGCAGTCGATGCAGGTCTTGCCTTCGTTGAGGCCGGTCTGGTGCATGTTGGAAGAACGCCGACCCTGCACGCCGTAATCGAAATACTCGAAGTTGTGGCAGTTGCGGCACTCGCGCGAATCGGTCTTCTTCATCCGCTCCCACTCATGCTTGGCCAGTTCGAGACGCTTGGCGTTGAATTTCTCCGGCGTGTCGATGGTGCCGAGGATCTTGTGCAGCACCTCGTTGGAAGCCTGGATCTTGCGGATCATCTTCGGGCCCCACTCCTTGGGCACGTGGCAATCCGGACAGGTGGCGCGGACCCCCGAGCGGTTCGAATAATGCACCGTGTTCTGGTATTCGACATAGACGTTCTCCTGCATCTCGTGACAGCCGATGCAGAAGGCTTCGCGATTGGTGTATTCCATCGCGGTGTTGAACGCCCCCCAGAACAGCACGCCGGCCAGGAACAGCCCGACGATCAGGAAGGGCCCCGTCTTTTTCACCCAGGCCAGCAGGCGCCCGGTGAAGGTGGCAGGCTTTTGCTTATTGTTTTCCATTATTTTTCTCCGCTCGGATTGGGATCAGTGCATGCCTTCGGCGGCTTTGAACTTGTTGCCGACCAGGGGCTTGGCATCGGCTTGCGGCACATGGCAGGCGACGCAGAAATAGCGGCGCGGCGAAATGTTCGACAGCTCCTGCCCTTCGCGCGTCTTGAAGTGGGTCAGCGAGACCTTGGTCGCGCCGGTTTCCTTGTAACGGTTCCAGGCGTGGCAATCCATGCACTTGTTGTACTTCATGGTGATGTTGTAGCCATCGATCTTGTGCGGAATGATCGGCGGCTGCTGCAGGTAATTGCGCTCGATCGGCGCGGAGTCCTTGGTGCCCTTGAAGGGATCGGCGGACTCCGTATCGGGGGCCTGGATTTCTGCGCCACGCAGGGATTTCAGCCCGCTGTCGGCGGCACTGACGGCCGGGGTGACAAACAGGGATGAGGCCAGAAACACTGCAAGCAGGGTGGCAGGGAACAGGCGGCTCGGGTTTTTCATGAATCGCTCCTTTGGTCGAACCGATGGGTAAAGTGAAAGACATTCCGGCCGCAGACGTCGATGCAGCGGCCACAATTGGTGCAATCCCGGTCGAGGATCAGCGGGCTGTCCTGACCGGCTTTTTTCAAGGCAGGACGGATCACCTGCGGCTCCGGACAGACCGTGAAACAGTCCATGCAGTCGTCGCAGGCGCCGCGCTGGTCGGCCGTGATGCGTAACAGGGATTTCTGCCCGAGCAGGCCGTAGAAGGCGCCCATCGGACAGAGATGACCGCACCAGCCGCGCGAGGCGACCAGCAGGTCATAGGCAAAGATGGCAAAGACCACGGCGAGGCTGCCACCGAGGCCGAAGATCAGGCTGCGCTGCACGATCGTGACCGGATTGACCGCTTCCCAGACCAGCGACGACGTCGCCGCAGCGGCGAGCAGCGAGCCGGCCAGCACCCAGTAACGGGTGTTCGCATCCGGCACGCGCCCCGACTTGAGGCCGAGGCGGCGGCGCAGCCAGGCGGCGGCATCGGTCACCGCATTGACCGGGCAAACCCAGGCGCAATACAGGCGACCACCGAACAAGACATAGAAGGCGACAACGATGGCAGCACCGATCAGCGCCGTGGCGGCCGGCATGAAACCGGCGGCCAGGCTCTGCACAAAAAGATAGGGATCGGTCAGCGGCAGCACGCCCAGGGTCAGCGAGGACACCAGGTTGCCCTTGGCGATCCAGACGCCGAACCACGGCCCGGACAAAAACAGCGCCAGCACGGTCAACTGCGAAATACGGCGCAAAACCAGCCAGCGGTGCGCGCCGAACCAGCCCTTGATGCGTACGGCCTCGGCACCCGGTCTCATGGTTTCCATCCCGAATTGAGGCCGCCGGCCTGGCCGTCCACGCGGCTGTCGCCGTAGGCCTTGCCTTCCATACCGCGTACCGGCATTTCGACCTGATCGCCGATCAGCGAACCGCCATGCTTGGCCTTTTCTTCCCAGCCCTTGCGGTAATGCGCCGGCAGCTTGCCCTTGGCCAGGGCGATCGGCATCACCTTGATCGCCGGCTCGGGCAGGACGCAGGCCTTCTCGCACTTGCCGCAGCCGGTGCAGTGATCAGAATGCACCGTCGGCAGCAACATCGCATGCCGGTCGGAGCGCTGGTTATGCACGTTCTCCAGCGTGATGGCCTGGTCGATCACCGGGCAGACCCGGTAACAGACGTCGCAACGCAGGCCGAGGAAGTTGAGGCAGGTTTCGTGGTCAGAGAGCACCGCCAGCCCCATCTTCGCTTCGTGGATGTCATTGAGCTTGGGCGTCAACGCCCCGGTCGGGCAAGCCTTGACGCAGGGAATGTCATCGCACATCTCGCAGGCCACCTGGCGCGCCGTGAAATACGGCGTGCCGTTGGCAACTGCGCCGCCAAACGGCGCCAGCTTGAGCGTGTCGTACGGACAGTCACGCACGCACAAACCGCAACGCACACAGGCCGCGAGGAAATCCTCCTCGGCCAGCGCCCCCGGCGGGCGCAAGGCCTGGGCCGGATTGGCCGCCGCCGGGCGCCCCGCCACCAACGCGCCCAGCGTCAGCAGGCAGCCGGTGCCGGCTGCTGCTGCGATGCTGTTGAGGAATTTCCGGCGCGCCACCGAAGTCGGTGAAGCGCCGGGTTTTCCTTGCAGCTTGGCGGTGGGATCGGTTTGCACGGTCGACTCGTTCAATCAGCTGTTTTTCAGGCGCGGGAGATCTTGACGGCGCACTTCTTGTAGTCCGTTTCTTTCGAGATCGGGCAGGTGGCGTCCAGCGTCAGCTTGTTCACCAGCTTGCCTTCGTCGAAGAAGGGAATGAAGACGAGACCGACCGGCGGCTTGTTGCGACCCTTGGTTTCGACACGGATCATGATTTCGCCGCGGCGCGATGCCACCTTGACCTTCATGCCGCGTTGCAGGCCGCGCTTCTTGGCATCGTCCGGATGCATGAAGACGACGGCTTCCGGCACGGCGCGGTGCAGTTCCGGCACACGCCGGGTCATCGAACCGGTGTGCCAGTGTTCGAGCACGCGGCCGGTACACAACCAGAGGTCGAAATCGGCATCCGGCTTTTCCGGAGGATCCTGGTAGGGCAGCGCAAAAATCACTGCCTTGCCATCCTTGTGACCGTAGAAACGCACGCCCTCGCCCTTCGGCACATACGGGTCGAAGCCTTCGCGGAAGCGCCACAGCGTTTCCTTACCATCGACCACCGGCCAGCGCAGGCCGCGTGCCTTGTGATAGACGTCGAAATCGGCGAGATCGTGGCCGTGACCGCGCCCGAACATCGCGTATTCCTCGAACAGGCCTTTTTGCAGGTAGAAGCCGAGTTCCTTCGACTCCTCGTTGCTGTAGCCCTTGATCGCGTGCGCGTTGGTCTTTTCCAGATCAGCCAGCGGGAACTTGTTCACCTGGCCGTTCTTGTAAAGGATGTCGAACAGCGTCTTGCCCTTGTATTCCGGCTTCTTGGCGATCAGCTCGGCCGGCCAGACTTCCTCGACCTTGAAGCGCTTCGAGAACTCGATGTACTGCCACAGGTCCGACTTGGCTTCGCCCGGTGCCTTGACCTGCTGCCGCCAGAACTGGGTACGCCGTTCGGCATTGCCGTAGGCGCCTTCCTTCTCGGTCCACATTGCCGAGGGCAGCACGAGGTCGGCGGCCATCGCCGACACCGTCGGGTAGCAATCGGAAACCACCACAAACGCCGCCGGATTGCGCCAGCCCGGATAGATTTCCTGGTTGATGTTCGGCCCGGCCTGCATGTTGTTGGTCGTGCTCGTCCAGTAGCACTTGAGCTTGCCGTCCTTCAGGGCGCGGCTCTGCGCCACGGCGTGCAGGCCGATCTTGTCGGGAATGGTGCCTTCCGGCAGCTTCCAGATTTCCTCGGTGTGCTTGCGGTGATCCGGGTTGGTCACCACCATGTCGGCCGGCAGGCGATGGGCAAAGGTGCCCACTTCGCGCGCCGTGCCGCAGGCAGATGGCTGGCCGGTCAGCGAGAACGGGCCGCAGCCCGGCGTCGAGATCTTGCCGGTCAGCAGATGCACGTTGTAGATCATGTTATTGACCCAGGTGCCGCGCGTATGCTGGTTGAAACCCATGGTCCAGAAGCTGATCACCTTGCGCTTCGGATCGGCATAGAGCTCGGCCATCTTCTTCAGGCGCTCGGGCTGCACGCCGGAGATCTTGGCGGCCTTTTCCAGGGTGTATTCGGAGACGAATTTCTTGAACTCGTCGAAGGTGATCGGGTGTGCGTCGTTCGGATTGTTCTTCGGCTTGCCGTCGGCGCCGGGATAACCGTTGAACTTGGCATCCTTTTCCAGCGCATGCGCCGGACGCAGGCCGAAGCCGATGTCGGTCTCGCCCATCTTGAAATTGACGTGCTTCTTGACGAACTCCTGATCGACCTTGCCGCTCTGGATGATGTAGTTGCAGATGTAATTGAGGATGGCGAGGTCGGTCTGCGGCGTGAAGATCATGCCGTTGTCGGCCAGCTCGAAGCTGCGATGCTCGAAGGTGGACAGCACATGCACTTCGGCATTCGGATGGGTCAGGCGGCGATCGGTAATGCGCGACCACAGGATCGGGTGCATCTCGGCCATGTTGGAACCCCAGAGCACGAAGGCGTCACCGTTCTCGATGTCGTCGTAGCAGCCCATCGGCTCGTCGATGCCGAAGGTGCGCATGAAGCCGGTCACGGCCGAGGCCATGCAGTGGCGGGCATTGGGATCGAGGTTGTTGGTGCGGAAGCCGGCCTTCATCAGCTTGGATGCGGCATAGCCTTCCCAGATCGTCCATTGGCCGGAGCCGAACATCGCGGTCGAGTTGGCACCTTCGGCCTTGATCGCCGTCTTCCACTTTTCTTCCATGATGTCGAAGGCCTGTTTCCAGGTGATCGGCTGGAAGTCGCCGTTCTTGTCGTACTTGCCGTCCTTCATGCGCAGCAGCGGCTTGGTCAGGCGGTCTTCGCCATACATGATCTTCGACAGGAAGTAGCCCTTGATGCAATTCAGGCCGCGATTGACCGGGGCATCCGGATCGCCCTGGGTGGCCACGATGCGGCCTTGTTGCACGCCGACCAGCACCGAGCAGCCGGTGCCGCAAAAACGGCAGGCCGCCTTGTCCCAGCGGATGTCGGTTCCGCCGGCCGGGGCGGCAACCGGCTTGGCGGCCTCGGCCGCCAGCGGAATCCCCGCCGTGGCGGCAGCGGCCGCAATGGCCTGGGTTTTCAGAAAATCACGTCGGTTCATGGTCATGGTCAAACCTCCTCAAGAGCAAGCGCTTCGTCGCTGTATTCGTAAGCCAAAGTCACCGACATGATGTCGGCCACCTGATGGACCTGGATAATCGAGTCGGAGACGGCGTAACCCTCGCCATCCTCGACGACAACAATCATTCGTCCCGCACCGTCGTCATGCGCGACGGCGGCGCCGGCAACGGCTTCCACCCCCGCCTTGACCTGTTCGGCGCGAGCCGGGAAATATTTCAGAACCAGACTGATAATCTTCATGCGGCACCTTGCGTGGCAATGGAACGAGAGGAATCGGGGAGCATGGCGATCGCCTGCGTCGGGCAATCGGCCAGGCAGGCGCCGCAGCCGGTGCAGGCGGCAACATCGAGTTGCGGCAGGGAGACGCCGCCGAGACGCGGCGGAAAGCTGATCGCCCGCGCTTCGCAGGCTTCGCCGCAGGTGCGGCAGACGACATTGAGGACGGCCAGACAGGTTTTGGCGAAAACCGGCAGCAAGGACCAGGCGGCCTGCCCGTCGATTTTTTTCAGGGCACCATCGCGGCAGGCGCTCAGGCAGTCGCCGCAGAAGGTGCAACCGGCAGGAGCACGCCCCGGCGTGAAATCGGCTTCGGGGAAACCGCCGCTGCCCTTGAGCAACAGGTGGGTCGGACAGGCATCGATACAGGCGTCGCAACGCGTGCAGTTTTCCAGGAAAGCCGCCTCGGCCAGCGCCCAAGGCGGGCGCATGACATCGCCACTGCCGTTGTGGCGAACCCCGAGAAATGCGCGGCGGGAAACTTGCACCTTGACTGCCCCTTGAATGATCTGAGCTGCATCATAGGGAGGCATTTCCTTGAAAAACAGGGGGTAATAAGCGTCGACCGCTACGCGCCCTACCTCCAAAGCGGTAGATGATTCGCCCCGCTGGCACAGGCCTTTCCACGTAAAATCAAGGCCATGTAAAAACACGCCGCGCCGGGTGCCGCCTTTGGGCAATACCCACAACGCCAGCCGGGGTAAGCCGCAATACACACCATGACGACCTTCTTCAAATCCATCTCCCATGCCCTGCGCGATTCGGTGCTGGCCCGGCTCGGCATCGCGATGGGTACGCTCGCCCTGCTCTCCTTCATTTCCATCGTGATGTCCACGGCGATTGCCGACAACATCAGCGGCAAGGCCAACGCGATCAATCTCTCCGGTTCGCTGCGCATGCTGAGCTTCCGCACCCTGAGCGAGGTACAGCAGCCGGACAAGCGGCGCCAGGCGCTCGATACCGTCGACCTGTTCGAACGTCGCCTGAACAGCCTGGACCGCTTCATCAAGGCCAAGTCGGCCGACAACCTGGCGCTCGATGCCGCGATTGGCGTGGTCATCGCGCACTGGCAGGCCAGCATTCGGCCGCTGGCACGCGCCGCCACCGAAGGCAACGCCGATGCGCTCAACGAAATGGCGCAGGACGTGCCGGTCTTCGTCGGCCAGATCGACCTGGTGGTGCAACTGATCGAGGAAGATCTCGAGCGCAAGGTCAATTTCCTGCGCGCCACGCAATTCGTGCTGCTCGCGATCATCGTCCTGCTCAGCCTGGTCACCACCTGGATGCTGCGCCGGCAGCTGGTACTGCCCCTCGCCGAACTGCTCAAGGCGGCGAAAACCGTGTCGCAGGGCGCGTTTACCGTGCGCGTCCAGCATGTCACCAGCGATGAATTGGGCCAGATGGGGCGCGCCTTCAACACCATGATCGGCGAAATCGCCAACATGTACGCCCACCTCGAAGACAAGGTCGAGGAAAAGACGGAGGAGCTGACCCGCAGCAACCGCTCGCTGGAACTGCTGTACCGGACCAGCCAGCAGCTATCGGCCAGCGACCTCAAGCTGGACATGATCCAGGCCATCCTGCAGGAAGTCGAAAGTGCCCTCGAACTCGGCCACAGCATGGTTTGCATCAGCGAGAACGGCCAGTTGCCGGCGCACCCGGTACTCGGCGATCTGACGCCGGACGAATTGCAGGCGCTATGCGGTCAACACGATTGCGGGCAGTGTTTTGAACGCGCCCAGCAACCGCTCGCCGAACAGGCCGCGGCAGCCGACCCGACGACGCAACAGATCCTCTTCCTGCCGATCGGCGACAGCGAGAAACTGCGCGGCACCATGCCCATCTTCCTCAAGCCCGGCGCCGCGCTGCCGCGCGACAAGGCGCGCATCATCGAAACGGTCGGCCACCATGTCTCGAACGCCCTCTCCAACATGCGCCGCGCCGAGGAAAAACACCGTCTCGCCGTGCTTGAGGAGCGTTCGGCCATCGCCCGCGAACTGCACGACTCGATCGCCCAGTCACTGAGTTACCTGAAAATCCAGGTCACCCGCCTGGAAAAGAACATCGACCCGGCCACCGACGCCTACGCCATCGCCCAGGAACTGAAGAACGGCCTCAGCTCGGCCTACCGCGAACTGCGCGAACTGATCACCACTTTCCGCCTGCGCATCGACGAGCGCGGCTTCAACGCGGCACTGCAGGAAACCATCGCCGAATTCTCGGACAAACTCGGCTTTGCCATCCGTCTCGACAATGCGCTGTCCGGCATCGTGCTGACCGGCAACGAGGAAATGCACGTCATCCGGGTCATCCGCGAAGCGCTCAGCAACATCGAACGCCATGCCGGCGCGAAGATGGCCAGTGTGGACATCCGCGTCGACGACGAACATGCGGTCAGCGTTCGCATTGCCGACAACGGCCGCGGCTTCGACCCGGAACGCATCCCCGCCAACCATTTCGGCACCAGCATCATGCGCGACCGCGCCTTGATCCTCGGCGGCGAACTGTCGATCAACACCGGCTTCGGCCAGGGCACCGCGATCACGCTCAGTTTCCGCCCGCAAAGCTACCGCCAGCCTACTCTCTGAGGAACCCCATGCCCGATATCACCCGCGTCCTGGTCATCGACGACCATCCCCTGTTCCGCCGCGGCGTCTGCCAGTTGCTCGAACTCGAAAGCGGCTACGCGGTGGTCGGCGAAGCGGCGAGCGGCCAGGAAGGCATCGCCCGCGCCCGCGAACTCGACCCCGACCTGATCCTGCTCGATCTCAACATGAAGGGCATGAACGGCCTGGAAACCCTGCGCACCATGCGCGACCACGAGATCGACGCACGCATCATCATCCTCACCGTCTCGAACGCCCCGGAAGACCTGATCGCCGCCATCCGCGCCGGCTCCGACGGCTACATCCTGAAAGACAACGACCCGGCCGACATGCTCAGCCTGATCGGCAACGTGATGAAAGGCCAGAACGCGATCAGCCCGGAGCTGACCAGCCTGCTCGCCACCGCGCTGCGTCAGGAAAGCGTCGTCGACAGCCGCAACGCCGCCAACCTGACCGAACGCGAAACCGCCATCCTGAAATGCCTGGCCGTCGGCAAATCAAACAAACTGATCGCCCGCGAACTCGACATCATGGAAAGCACGGTCAAGGTACACATCCGCAACCTGCTTAAGAAACTCAAGTTCCGCTCGCGCGTCGAAGCGGCGGTTTGGGCGGTGGCGAACCAGATTCATTGAGGCTTGCTTGAGAGGATCAGGGCTGGAGCCAGTTACTGACCTTCCTCCCTTGGCCTGCTGCAAGGCAGGTAAGAAAACTCAGCGCTCGCTCCCGACCAAAAACAGGCCTGCCTTTTGGCCAGTCAGTGCTCTCGATAGCAAGCTTGGCAAGGTAACCAGCCTGGCGAAGTGAATCGGCTCAGCCAATACCGACCTGACCGGTCAAATCATCGCTCAGCTTTCATCCGGCATAACCGTGCGTATCGGACGCGTCCCGATCTTCGCCCCGGTCACTGCATCCACGGCCACCGCTTTGATCTCCGTTCCATTTTCAGCATCGAAAAAGCGAACCAGATTGCCGCCGCCCCGGTATTGACGCCCCCATTCCCCAATCATGAACAGCACAGGCAGAAAATCGCGACCGGCCACGGTCAGCAGATATTCCTCACGCGGCGGGTGCTCCGAGTAGCGCCGTTTCTCGAGTAAGCCCTCCTCCGTCAAAGTCGCCAGCCGCCGGGTCAGCATCGTCGGGGCGATGCCCAGGCTTTTCCGGAACTGGTCGAAGCGCGCCAGGCCGGCATGGGCATCGCGCAGGATCAAGAGACTCCATGCGTCGCCGGCGAAAGCCACGCTGCGCGCGATCGGACAGGGCTCATTGGAAACTTTATCGTCGTTCATATCGTTTTGGTAGTGACTTGATATCAAATTGATAGTATTGTTCGTTTCAAATTGATAGTAACACTTTGGCGACCGCCGATCCAGCGATCTGGCGCCTTGAATGATGAATGATTTCCCAGCCGACTTTGAGGAGCGAAAAATGAGTAGCGTGAAGTGGAAAGATGTACCGACCCGCCGCATCGACGTGAATGGCGTGCCTTTCGTCTATCGGGAACTCGGCCCGACTTCCGGCGTGCCGGTAGTCTTTCTGCATCATTTGATGGCCGTACTCGACGATTGGGATCCGCGGGTCATCGACGGCATCGCCGCACAACGTCGGGTGATCGCTTTCGACAATCGCGGCGTCGGCGGCTCGGGCGGTTCGGTGCCGCGCACAATCGAAGAGATGGGGCGCGACGCCATCGCCTTCATTAGGGCATTGGGCTACCAGCAGGTCGACCTTCTCGGTTTTTCGCTGGGCGGCGGTGTGGCGCAAATGGTGGCTTTGCAGGCCCCCGACCTCGTCCGGCGGATGGTCCTTGCCGGCACGGGGCCAAAGGGTGGCGGCGGGATTGAGGAGATCAACAAGGTTGCTGCCCTTGCTTATCTCAAGTCGGCATTGACCTGGAGCGATGCGCGGAATTTCCTGTTCTTCCCCCGCACGCTGGCAGGCAAGCATGCCGCACGAGCTTACTTCGCCGCGCTCAAGGAGCGGACCAAGGACCGCGACCGGCCAATTTCGCTGCAGGCCAGGCGCGCCCAGCTCGAAGCCATCAAAACCGCCGGCCTGGGCGAACCCGACGATTTCTCCCGCATCACCCAACCGGTTCTCGTCGCCAACGGCGACCACGACTTGATGGTCGCCAGCAGCCTATCGGCGGACATGGCGCGCCGTCTGCCCAACGCCCGCCTGACAATCTATCCGGATTCGGGACACGGCGGCGTCTTTCAGCATCACCAGGCCTTTGTGTCAGAGGTTCTGGATTTCCTTGCCAACTGATCGAACAACAACGAAAGCCCCGAGATGAAAAGCCAAATCATGAAAGCCCTCACCTTCAAACGCTACGGCAAGTCGCCCGACATCGGGTTCGACAACATTCCCCGCCCAGTACCAAAGGCCAACGAACTGCTTGTACAAGTCCACGCGGCCAGCGTTAACCCGGTCGACAACATGATCATGACGGGGATGTTCAAACCGGTCCTGCACTTCCAGCTTCCGGCCACGCTGGGCAGCGATCTGGCCGGCGTGGTCATCGAGGTAGGCCGTGACGTGACCCGCTTCAAGGCTGGCGACGCCATCTTCGCCAACATCTTCGATCTGGGCACGGGCGCGATCGCCGAGTTCGCTGTGGTGCCTGAGAGCGCTGCCGCGCCAAAGCCAGCCAATCTGGATTTCGTGCAGGCCGCCTCGATCCCCATGGTCGGGCTTACCTCTTGGCAGGCGCTGAAGGAACGAGCCAATCTTCGAACTGGCCAGAAGGTATTCATCCCGGCAGGGTCTGGCGGCATCGGTACCTTTGCGATCCAGCTGGCAAAGCACCTGGGCGCCAAGGTGGGAACGACCACCAGCACGGGCAACGTGGAACTGGTACGGCGCCTGGGCGCCGACGAGGTCATCGACTACAAGAAGCAGGCATTCGAGCAGGTGCTGCGCGGCTACGATGCACTGCTCGGCACGCTCAAGGGCGACATCATTGAAAAATCCATTGGCATTCTCAAGCCAGGGGGGAAGATCGTCTCGCTCGTCGGCCCACTGGATGCTGCGTTCGCTCGCGCCAGGCGGCTGAATTTCTTCCTGACTTTCGTCTTCGGCTTGATGAGCCGCAAGATCATGCGCCTGGCGAAAAATCGGGACATCACCTATTCATTTCTCTTCGCCCATCCCGATGGCGCTCAACTCACCGAAATCGGCAAGCTTCTCGAAGCGGAGCGCATCCGCCCCGTGATCGACAAGGTGTTTCCTTTCGAGCAGGCCAAGGAAGCCCTCGACTACCTGGCCCAGGGCCGCGCCAAGGGCAAGGTAGTCGTCAGGATGAATCAACCGTCCCTCCATGTTTGACCCCCAGCAGCCCCAACCAAGGAAAACAACCATGCCCCCCCTTCCCACCGTCCTCATCACCGGCGCCTCCAGCGGCATCGGTGCCACCTACGCCAAACGCTTCGCCCGCCGCGGCCACGACCTCGTCCTCGTGGCGCGCGACAAGGCGCGCCTGGAAGCCCTGGCCGCCCGCCTGCGCGCGGAATGCAAGGTGGCCGTCGACGTGCTGCCAGCCGACCTGACCAAGTCCGACGACCTGTCTGTGATCGAAAGCCATCTGCGCGACGACGCCCGGATCGGCATCCTGATCAACAACGCCGGCGTGCCCCAATCCAAGGGCTTTCTCGAGCAGACCGCCGAGAGCATCGAAAGCCTGATCGCGCTAAACACCACCGCGCTGACGCGGCTCGCGGCAGCGGTCGCGCCGCGCTTCGTGCGGTCCGGCACTGGTGCGATCGTCAACATAGGCTCGGTGGTCAGTTTTGCGCCCGAGTTCGGCATGTCGATCTACGGCGCCAGCAAGGCCTTCGTGCTCTTCCTGTCGCAGGGCCTCAATGTCGAACTGGCGCCCAAGGGCGTTTACGTGCAGGCCGTGCTGCCGGCGGCGACCCGTACCGAGATCTGGAAAAAGGGCGGCATGGACGTCAACACCCTGCCCGAGGTGATGGAAGTGGAGGAACTTGTCGATGCGGCGCTGGTCGGCTTCGACCGCCGCGAACTGGTCACCATCCCGCCGCTGCATGTCGCCGAGCGCTGGGACGCGCTGGATGACGCCCGCCAGGGGCTGATGTCGGACCTCAGGCAGGCCCACGCCGCCGAGCGCTATCAGCGACAAACCTGAGTTTGGGCTACAAGCTGTCTTTCCCGGCAGCTTTCCGGGTGCGGCGTCTGTTCAAGCGATAGCTATCTGACGAGCAGGAACTTCCCCTGGACAACGTCAGCCCGACCGCATCGCCCTTCAGGAAACCAATCGCTGCGGAATCAGCCGCCGCATCCAGCCCCCCACCACTGCCCGGAAACGCGGGCTGTGCAGGCAGGCGCCGCCGGCGATGCCGACCAGGCAGCCGAGCACGGTGTCGATCAGGCGGGCGAGCACGGTGGCTTCGGGCGAACCGTGGCCGAGCTGGACGGCTTCGGCGAGCAGGATGGTGAGCGGTGTGATGAAGATCACCGCCAGGCCGTAATGACGCACGACCAGGGTTTCGATGACGAAGGCGAGCAGCATCATCATCAGCGAAACGCTCCACGGATTGAGCGGCAGTTGCAGCAGCGCCCAGGCGAGCAGCAGGCCGAATACCGTGCCGGCCATGCGGTGCACCTGGCGCGTCCAGACGGCGCGCATGTTCATGCCCTGGATGACCGCCAGACAGCTGACCGGCACCCAGTAAGGGCGCGGCAATTGCAGCAGATGCGCGAGCAGCAGCGATATGCCGACGAAGGTGCCGATCACCACCGAGTCGAAAACGACAAAATCGAAGCTGGCCGGCGGCAACGGCTCAACCGGCTGGGGCGGCAGGTAGCGCAGCGTGTGAATGCTGTAGAAAAAGGCGATCATGCAGGCGAGCAAGGCGCCCATGGTCAGCAAACCGACCTGCAGCGGCACCAGGAGAATATCGACCGGCGTATAGGCGCCGATCGAGGCCGCCATGATGAAGAACAGGCTGCCCGGCGGGTTCAGGCGATAGTAGCGGCAGATCATGCTGACCAGGATGGCGATGCCGCTGAGCACCAGCACGATCAGTGGCGGGAAGAAATGGCTGAGCACCCCGAAGGTATAGCAGGCGATCATGCCGAAGGCGCTGGCCATCAGTTGCACCATGCGATGCCCGAGCGGCGTGTTCGGCGTATAGAGGAAGACCAGCCCGCCCAGCGACGAGATCAGCCCGTAATCGAGATGCCCGAACCAGGCGCCGACCAGCAGCGGCAACCCCGAGGCCAGCGCGGCATAAAGCGGTAGTTGCCAGCGCCGGTCGGACGACTGGATGGTCGTCAAATGCTGCAGATCTGCCTTGATCAGCGCCAGTAATCTGCGCCCTGCTTGCCGGTACATGCGGTTCCGTCTCGAAATGAAGTTGCTGCGACAAGGCAGGCAGATCGGCTTTTGCCGCCTGCCCACCGGAGTTTTATTCGGCGGCCCGCGCTGCGGCACCGCAAGCGTGGCAGAAGCGCGCAAAGGCGCTCTTGCGCTGCTCGCACTTGCCACAATGATCGAACAGGCAGATGCCGCAATGCGGGCAATAGTCGATCGCCGTGTTGGCCAGATCGACCGGGCGTTCGCAGCCGGGGCAGACCTTCTTGGCGAGGCGAGCCAGCGCCGTGTCGTAGGACAGCTCCTTGCGCCGTTCGACATCGGGCATGGACTCGGCCTGCTTCTGGCGCTCCAGGTAGCGGTTCAGCGCGATGATCGCCGAGCGCCCGACCAGCACGGTGATGACGATGCCGACCACGTAGCGCACATAGCCGCCGTAGCTCGGCAGGTAAGGCACCAGCTCGACGAAGAAGGCGAACAGCGCGAAGTAGATGAAGCCCCAGACGAACGGCCAGTAAGTGCTCTGCCGCTTTTTGGCGAACAGCCAGCCGGCGATGCCGAGCAGGGGCAGCGTCAGCAGCAGGCGATAGCCGAAGACGCGCAATTCCTGGCTGCGCAATTCGGTCGTCAGCTGCTCGCCAGCCACCCGTTCCAGCTCGCGCAAGTCGCGCTGGGCGTGCGCTTCGGCCTGCTGCGCATCGAGCAGGATCTGCTGCTGCGCTTCGACGCCGTTCAGTGCCTGCCGCTCGGCTGCCTTGAGGCCATCAAGCTGGCGCGTGCGGGCGAGCAGTTCCGGGTCCTGCTCCGGGCGCTGCGTGACGTGGCGCGTCGCCAGCCAGTTGTTGAAGGTGTCGCGCGCCGTCGCCGCATCGGCGCGGGCGGTGTTGAGGCGCAGTTGCGCCTGCGCCATTTTCTCGTCGGCATTTTGCCGTGTTTCCTGCGTCGACCGGATGGCGGCGCGCGCCGCATCGGCGGCCGGCCGGTCGATGAAATCTTCCAGCGTGTAGTGATGCTCGACCTGCGGCAGGTTTTCCACGACCGTGCCGCCGAGGCCGATCAGGAAGCTGGCGAAGACGAAGGCGACCAGCCAGAGGCCGAAACGGAACCATTTTTCCGACAGACGCAGTGCCTTGCTCATGCTTTTTGCCCCTTGAAAAGACCACCCAGCTTGCCGGCCAGGCTAACCACGGCAAGCGCCAGCGCCCCGCCGGCAACGCCGACCAGCGCATTCAACAAGGCAGCGACGACGCCACCGAACAGGCCGACCACTTCGCCGACGTGCTCGATGAAGTGATGCAGCGGCTCGACGCCATGCGCCAGGATGCCGCCGCCGACCAGGAACATCGCGGCGGTACCGATCACGGTCAGCGCCTTCATGAGTTTCGGCGCAGTCAGCAGCAGGCCCTTGCCGATGGTCTGGCGCAGGCTGCCCGGCTTGGTCAGCAGGTGCATGCCGAGATCGTCCATCTTGACGATGCCGGCGACAAAACCATAGACGCCGACCGTCATGATCAGCGCGATGCCGACCAGCACCGCCAGTTGCGCCGCAAAGGGCTGACCGGCGACGGTGCCGAGCGCGATGACGATGATTTCGGCAGAAAGCACGAAGTCGGTGCGGATCGCGCCCTTGATCTTGTCCGCCTCGAAGGCGGCGAGGTCGATGTTTTCGTCGGCCACCGCGGCCAGTTCCTCGGCATGGTGCGCCTGATCCTCGGCCGGGCTGTGCAGCCATTTGTGGGCGAGTTTCTCGACGCCTTCGAGGCACAGGTAGAAACCGCCGACCATCAGCAGCGGCATGACCGCCCACGGGATGAAGCTGCTGATCGCCAGCGCCGCCGGCACCAGGATCGCCTTGTTCTTCAGCGAACCGACCGCCACCGCCCAGACCACGGGCAGCTCGCGCTCGGCGCGCACGCCGGACACCTGCTCTGCATTGAGTGCCAGATCGTCGCCAAGCACGCCGGCGGTTTTCTGGGCAGCGACCTTGGTCATCACCGCGACATCGTCGAGGATGGTGGCAATGTCGTCTAACAGGGCAAGCAGGCTGGCTCCGGCCATGGGGGGCATTCGGTTGATGGCGAAGCCGCCATTCTAAAGAAAAATGCCGTTCGCCAGACGTCGACCGCCGGGCGGGCCGGCATCTGTTATCCTGCCGCCGCCCGGATAGCCATCCGCCCACGCCTGCCACGGAGTCCGCAACGTCATGAAATTCCTCCCGCTGCGCCCTGCCGGCGCTCTTGCCTTGCTCCTCGCCGCCACCGGTGTTCAGGCCGCGCCGCCCCTGCCCAGCCTGGGCGCCAACGTCGCCGGCGTCACCGTGTCCGGCATTTCCTCCGGCGGCTACATGGCCGTGCAATTCGAAGTCGCCTATTCCAGCCTGGTGCGCGGCGCCGGCGTGCTCGCGGCCGGCCCCTATTACTGTGCCGAAGGCGCCGTTGGCCGGGCGCTCGCCAACTGCATGGAGCCGACCGGCAAGGATGCCCCGCCCGCACCGGTCGACACCCTGAAAACCATCGAAAAGCTCGCAACCGCCGGCAAGATCGACCCGGTGAAGAACCTGCGCGATGACCGCGTCTGGCTGTTCTCGGGCAGCGCCGATAAGACCGTCGCCCCGGCCGTGGTCGATACGCTCGCCGCCTTCTATCGCGAAGTGCTGCCGGAAGGCGCGCTGCGCTACGTCAAGCTGGCCGACGCCGGCCACGCCATGCCGTCGGTGGCCGATACGCTGCCGAATGCCTGCAACACCTCGAATCCGCCCTTCATCAACCGCTGCCAGGATTTCGACGCGGCCGGCCAGTTGCTGACCCACCTGCTCGGCCCCTTGCAGCCGTCGACCACGGCCAGCGACGGCGAGCTGGTCGCCTTCGACCAGCGCCCCTTTATCGACGGCAGCGCCGCCGATGCCAGCCTGGCCGAGGAAGGCTATGCCTTCGTGCCGAAAACCTGCCAGGCCGGCGGTTGCCGCGTGCACGTCGCCTTCCACGGCTGCCGCCAGAATGTCGGCGAAGTCGGCCGCCGCTTCATCGAGGGCGCCGGCTACAACCACTGGGCGGCGAGCAATCGCCTGATCGTGCTCTACCCGCAAACGGCAACGCGCAACGGTTTCGCCTTCGGCTCCAGCAAGTGGGTGCTCAATCCGAAAGGCTGCTGGGACTGGTGGGGCTACACCGGCGCCGACTATCACACGCGCGACGGCGTGCAGCCGCGTGCCGTCAAGGCGATGATCGACGCACTCGGCAAGGCCGCAAAACGGTAAAATCCGCCCCCGAATCCGGTCGACCGCTGCGCCAGGCGGTCGACACCCAAAATTGCCTGTTTTTGAAAACCGATGACTGAATACTCCGCCTCTTCCATCCGCGTCCTGAAAGATCTCGAGCCCGTCAAGGAACGCCCCGGCATGTACACCAGGACGACCTGCCCGACGCACATCGTCCAGGAAGTCATCGACAACTCGGCCGACGAGGCGCTGGCCGGCTACGCCAAGAAGATTTCGGTGCGCATCGGCGCCGACGGCGTCATCGAGGTTTCCGACAACGGCCGCGGCATTCCGGTCGAAATCCACCCGGAAGAAGGCCGCCCGGCCGTCGAACTGGTTTTCTGCAAGCTGCACGCCGGCGGCAAGTTCAACAAGACCGAATCGGGCAACGCCTACCGCTTCTCGGGCGGCCTGCACGGCGTCGGCGTTTCCGTGACCAATGCGCTGTCGACCCGGCTGGAAGTTGAAATCAAGCGCGGCGGCGGCGTGCACCGCATCGTCTTCGCCGACGGTTTTGTCGTCGAGCCGCTCGCCCGCATCGGTGAGGTCGGCCAGCGCAATACCGGCACCACCGTGCGCATTGCGCCTAACCCGAAGTATTTCGATTCGCCCAAGGTCAATCTGGCGCAACTCGAGCATCTGCTGCGCTCCAAGGCCGTGCTGATGCCCAACGTCACCGTCGAGCTGGAAATCGAAGGCCAGGAAAAGAAGGTCTGGTGCTACCAGAACGGCATGGCCGACTACCTCAACGAAATGATGGTCGGCACGCCGGTGGCGCCGATTTTCGTCGGCGAGAAATATGTCGAGACGGCCAACGGTTTCGCGGTCGGCGAAGGCGCCACCTGGGCGCTGGCCTGGTTCGAGGAAGGCGGCGGCAAGCCGGAAAGCTACGTCAATCTGATCCCGACCCTGGACGGCGGCACGCACGAAGCCGGCCTCAAAGCCGGCGTCTTCGAGGCGGTCAAGACCTTCGCCGAACACCACGCCATCCTGCCTGCCAAGGTCAAACTGGCGCAGGAAGACGTCTGCGGCCGCATGACCTACCTGCTCTCGGCCAAGGTGCTCGATCCGCAATTCCAGGGCCAGACCAAGGAAAAGCTGACTTCGCGCGACGCCTACAAACTGGTCACCCAGATGGTGCGCGACCCGTTCGAGCTGTGGCTGAACAGCCACGCCGATTTCGGCAAGAAGATCGCCGAGCTGGCGGTCAAGGCGGCGCAGAACCGCATGAAATCGACGCAGAAGGTCGAGAAGAAGAAATCCTCCGGCATCGCCACCCTGCCCGGCAAGCTGACCGATTGCGAATCCGACGACATCGCGCGCAACGAGGTTTTCCTGGTCGAGGGCGACTCGGCCGGCGGCTCCGCCAAGCAGGGCCGCGACAAGGAAACCCAGGCGGTTTTGCCCTTGCGCGGCAAGGTGCTCAACACCTGGGAAGTCGAGCGCGACCAGCTATTCAAGAACAACGAAGTGCATGATATTTCCGTAGCGGTCGGCGTTGATCCGCACGGCATCGAGCAGATCGACACGGTCGACGTTTCCGGCCTGCGCTACGGCCGCATCATCGTCATGTCCGACGCCGACGTCGATGGCTCGCACATCCAGGTGCTGCTGTTCACGCTCTTCCTCAAGCACTTCCCGGCGCTGGTCGAACGCGGCCACATCCACGTCGCGCAGCCGCCGCTGTTCCGCGTCGATGTCGAGGCGCGCGGCCACACGCGCAAGGTCTATTGCCTGGACGAAGCGGAAAAGCTGCAAACCCTGCAAAAGCTGCGCGACGAAGGCGTTTCGGAAAACAAGATCACCGTCTCGCGCTTCAAGGGCCTCGGCGAAATGAACCCGGACCAGCTCTGGGAAACCACGCTCTGCCCGGATACCCGCCGCTTGGTGCCCTTCCAGGCCAGCCGCGAAACGATCAAGGAAATGACTGCCACCTTCACGCTGCTGATGGGCAAGGGCGAAGCCGCCGGCCGTCGCGCCTGGATGGAAAAGGACGGCGGCCTGGTCGAAGCGGACGTCTAAACGTCGAAACAGCTCGCACCAAAAGCCAAATGCATATTGCATTTGGCTAATTGCCTTGCTACCGTCACGGCGGGCCGGATGCCATTCGGCCGCAACAGCATATCGCTCCCCACCCAACTGAGGATTTGTGATGCAACCGACCGTACTCGCCCGAACGCTAGCCTGTTTTTCCGCCACCCTGCTTGCTGCCAATCTGGCCTGGGCCGAACCGGCCGCCCAGTCCGACCAGGTATCGATTGGCGAACATGCCGACAAGGTCCTTGTTACCTTCAATCAACTGCCGGCCAGCGGCGATTTCGAGGTCATCGGGCCGATCAGCGTATACAAGCGCTGGTTCGGCGGCACGGGAGCAGCAATGCAATTGCTCGGACAAAAGGCGCGCGAGATCGGTGCCAATGCGGTTGTCGAAAGCCGGGTATGGCTGGCTCCGGCCTTTCCCGCCCAGGTTGCTCCTCACGGCAGCGGCATCGCGGTCCGGATCAGGGATGCAAAAATTCTTGAAGCATTGGTCGACGAAGCCAGTTCCTGGGAATAAACATTACGGCTCAATGGCCCGGCATTGGCTGCCCGCCTGCGCCTGACACAGATCAGTCCGAACAATGTAAATAGGGGTAAAGCGAGCCGTGCATCACTTGCCCTGACCGGCACCTTGCCTATCATGCTCACGCCCGCCCCTGTCATCGTTCTGCCGGATTCCGCCATGCCCGTCATTCATCGCCTGAGCCTGCTGTCCCTTCTTGTCCTGGCTGCACCGCATGCCGGCGCCGAGTCGCTCGCCGACTGCCGGCGCATCGCCGATGCCGGCCAGCGCCTCGCCTGTTACGACGGGCTGGACAAGGAAATACCGACGGAAATGGCGCCTGCCGCAACGTCGACCGTTGCGAACCTCAAGCCGCCAGCCGCCGCGCCGCAGGAAAGCGCCGACTCCCTGCTCGGCAAGGCCTGGGAGCTCGATCCCGGCGAGCGCGGCCACATCCTGCGCATCCGGCCGTACAAGCCGGTCTATGCCCTGCCGCTGTTCCACGCGACCAACGCCAACCGCAAACCGAGTTCACCGGCGACCGGCCACAGCAGCGAAGATGTCGATCTGAGCAGCAACGAGGCCAAGTTGCAGATCAGCCTGAAGAGCAAGCTTTACGAAGACATTTTCGGCAGCAATGGCGATCTGTGGTTCGGCTATACCCAGTCGTCGCGCTGGCAGGTTTACACCGGCGCCAGTTCGCGCCCCTTCCGCGAGACCAACCACGAGCCGGAAGCGATGCTGGTCTGGCGCACCGACTACAACCTGGCCGGCTGGCGGGCGCGCTATGTCTCGCTCGGCGTCAATCACCAGTCAAACGGCCGCTCGCTGCCGCTGTCACGCAGTTGGAACCGGGTGATTGCCGCGCTGGCGCTGGAAAGGGACGACTGGACGCTGACCCTGCGCCCGTGGTGGCGGATTCCGGAAAAAGCCGCCAACGACGACAATCCGGACATTTCCAGCTATCTCGGCCGGGCCGATGTGCAACTGGTCAAAAGCTGGGGCAAGCAGCAGTTTTCCGTGCTGCTGCGCCACAACCTGGAAGGCGGCCGCAACGGGCGCGGCGCCCTGCAACTCGACTACGCCTTCCCGATTGCCGGCGAACTGCGCGGTCATCTGCAATGGTTCTCCGGCTACGGCGAGAGCATGATCGACTACAACCACCGCGCCAACTACTACGGCGTCGGCGTCTCACTGCTCGAGTGGTACTGAGCCTGGTTGTGAGATAACTGCCGCTTCGGCGCCGGCAGCACGTCGCGCCTGCTTGTCGGCATACATCGCCAGATCGGCGGCATGCATCAGGTCGGAAGCGCGCAAACCGCTGTCCGGGAAGCTGCCGACGCCAATGCTGCAACGGGCCGTGACCTGATCGCTGCCAAAGCGAATCTGTGGCGTTTCGATGGCCAGGCGCACGCGCTCGGCCAGTTCCAGCGCCTCGGCATAGCTCGTCGTCAAGGCGATGATGGCAAACTCATCGCCCCCGATCCGCGCCGCCAGGTCGCTTTCCCTGACCACGCTGGTCAGCGACTTGCCGACGCTGATCAGCACGGCATCGCCGGCCGCGTGGCCATACACGTCATTGACCGACTTGAAACGATCGAGATCGATCAGCAGGACCGAAAACCCGGCCGCGCCCGCCTGCGCATCCTGACTGGCGCGCTCGATGGCGGCATCGAAATGGCGACGATTGAACAGTCCGGTCAGGGGATCGTGCAATGAGATCTCGCGCAATTGCGCCTGCGAATTGCGTACCTGCCCGAGCAGGCCGTTGAAGTTGTCGGCCAGGCCACGGATTTCCTTGGGCCAGTCGTCGCCCGGCACCACGTCACGCGAAAAATCAGCTGCGCCGGAAATTTCCGAAACATGCCCGGCCAGCTCGACAATCGGCTGACTGACCCGGCGGCGCAGGGCGAAAAAAATCACCAGCAACAGCGTCATCACCAGGCCCAGCGCCAGATACATCAGCGGATAGGCAAAGGCGGCCAGCGGCTTTTCCAGCGCAGCCAGCGGCACGCTGACCGAAATCACGCCATTGACTTCGCCAACCTCAGCCTGCGAATGGCAAGCGACACACTCGCCGGTGACCCGCACCGGGAACAGGTAGCGCAAATTGTTGCCGAGGAATCCCGAATATTCGTCGCCGCTTTTCAGGGCACTCTGCAGCGCCGGGTCATGGGCGCGCAGTTCGGTCTGTCCGGGACGGCCGCCGAACTGACGCACGACCGGTTCGCCGCGAATGATCGTCACTTCGTAATTGGGCAACTGGTTCTGGATGTGATGCACCAGATCGTCGATCTCGTCACGACTGGCACCCTTGCGCATCACCGAATAGAAGTGCTCGAAAACGAGGTGCGAAATGCGTTGACCGTCGGCCTTGGCCATTTCCCGGACTGCGCCGACGCGATAGGAAACGAAGGTCGAATACACCGCCAGCGAGGAGGTCAGCAAACCCACCAGGAAGATCACCAGTAACAAGTGGCTGATCGAAACCCGGCCGATGATCGAAACGTGGGGGTCGCTGGCTTTTTGCGGCATGCGGCAGATTCCATAGTCTGTTATTCAACTTCAAACTTTATCCTGTAAATTCCATGCCATGAGGTTTTGGTGCCTCCCGCTTTCCCCTATCATGCGCGGCATGACGGTAAAAACGATCAGCTCCCTCCTCATCGGCAAAGGAAACACCATGGCCGCCCGCATGCTCAGCCCCGCCCTCGCCATCCTGCTGTTCGCCGCTTCGCTCGGCGGCGCCGCAGCCCAGACCTACGCCCCGGCTTACCGCGCCGACAGCCTGGGACAACAGGCACTGCGCGGCGACAAGATCCTCGTTACCGGGAAGTCGCTACCGCCCTCCGGTGCTTACGAAGTCATCGAATCGATCTGGGCGTACTCCCGCTGGTTCGGCAACAAGGACGACGTGATCAGAATGCTGCGTGAGCAAGCCCGCAGCCTGGGCGCCAACGCCATCGTCGAAACCGGCACCTGGTACGCTCCGGCCTTCCCGAGGACACTTGCACCGCATGCCATGGGCACGGCCGTACGCATCCGCGAAATCGAACTGCTCGAAGCGATGACCGACAGCAGCAGCACCTGGGAATAAAGCCGGCTCCGGCCCGGGTCACCGGTCAGGCAAGATGACCCGGCGTCACAAGCGGATACCATAGCCGCCCGGCGAACATGGGAAAATCGCCGCCTGCCACTCACCACGCCCTCCCATGCCCGCTCAGATCATCTCCTCCCTCGCCGCAACACGCCGGCGCATCCTGCTCGCCGGCGCCCTGCTCTGTCTTGGCGCCTGCACCACGCTGCAGCCCGGCAAACCGCAGGCGACAGCGGTCGACCCGCCGCGCAAGCTGAAAATCGGCCTCGCCCTGGGCGGCGGTGCGGCGCGCGGCTTTGCCCATATCGGCGTGATCAAGATGCTGGAGTCGCAGGGCATCGTCGCCGACTACGTGGTCGGCACCAGCGCCGGCGCCGTCGTCGGCTCGCTCTACGCGGCCGGCAACGATGCCTTCGCGATGCAGAAAATCGCGCAGCAGCTCGACGAGAAAATCTTCGCCGACTGGACACTGGGCGGACGCGGCCTGCTCAAGGGCGAAGCGCTGCAGGATTTCATCAACCAGCACCTGCACAACCGGCCGCTGGAAAAACTCGGCAAGCCGTTTGCCACCGTCGCCACCGACCTGAAGACCGGCGAGCGCGTCGTCTTCCGCACCGGCGACACCGGCATGGCGGTACGCGCCTCGGCCGCCGTGCCCGGCGTCTTCCAGCCGACGCAATTCCGCGGCCACAGCTATGTCGATGGCGGCCTGACCAGCCCGGTACCGGTGCAGGCAGCACGCGAGATGGGCGCCGATTTCGTCATCGCCGTCGATATTTCGGCCCAGCCGGAAGGTCAACCGGTGGACAGCCTGAGCAGCATCCTGTGGCAGACGACGACCATCATGGGCGGCGTCATCGGCCGCAACGAAATGCGCGATGCCGACATCGTCATCCGCCCCAAGCTGCCCTACGTCAAATCCTGGGACTTCACCGCCCGCCACGACGCCATGCTCGAAGGCGAGCGCGCCGCGCTGGCGGCGCTGCCGGCGATCCGCCAGAAGCTCGGGCGCTAGGCGTAGCGGTCGACGCGCCGCCTAGCCTTATTTTGCGGCGCGCGAAGTTTCGGCGTAGTCGCGCACATACTGCGCGCTGGTCGCATCGAGCACCTGGGCGATGCGTTCGCTGCTCGTCGCGACATCGAGTACTGCCTTGCCGTCACGGCTGGCGTTGCCCATGCGGCTGATCGCGCTGTCGAAGAAAATCCACTGATTCCGGGCCAGCGCGATGTTCTCGCGGCTGACCGATGAATTCTCGCGCGCCGTATCAAGTTCGTGCAAGCCGGTCGCAAATTCCTTGCGCGCCTGCTCGATGTCGGTCAGCACGCCCTGCGAACGGTCGCCGCCCTGCGCCTGCAGGTAAAGCCGGGCGAGACGCTGGGCCAGCATGTTGAGGCGTGACGACTGGTCGAGCAGCCGGCCGACCGGCGTTTCCGCCTCGGCCTCGATCTGCATGGCGAGCTTGCCGGTGTGCAGCATCAATTCGTCGGCGAGTTGATTGACCCGCTCGGTCGACGCCGCATTCGGGGCCTTTTTCAGCACCGCGCGCAATTCCTGCCACAGTGCATCGCTGCGCGACCAGGTGCGCTGTATCGCAGGCTTCTTGCCGTAACGCGCGAGGCGGCCGAACTCGCTGTCGGCGTCGCCGACGGCCAGCGCGATCTGCTGCTGCGCCGGCGTGGCGTTGAGGCCCATCACCGCCTGCTGGTAGAGCTTGGCGAGACGCTGCGACTGCATGCGCAACCGCCCGGCGGCGGCGATATCCTGCGCCAGCGGGCTGCCATCGGCCGTGCGCACGGCAGGCACGGAGGCCACCGACGGCTGCGCGTGCGCAACGGTCAACAGGGAAAAAATGAGGAAAATGCTGCGGCAGGTCGTGCCGGCCAAACGAAATCGGGGCATCGTGAAACAGTATTAAGCGTGATCGGGGTGGGCATTGGAACACGCCAAGATGTCACGCGCTTTACAGCCCCTTGCTATCATTCGCCCCATGCCCGCCACCAACATCCGCGTCCTCGCCGTCATCCCGCCGATGACGCAACTCAACACCCCGTATCCGTCCACCGCCTACCTGACCGGCTTCCTGCGCTCGCGCGGCGTCGACGCGGTGCAGGAGGACATCGCGCTGCAACTGGTGCTCGAACTCTTTTCGCCCGCCGGCCTGCGCGCCATGCATGCAAAGGTGCTGGCCCTGCCGGCGAAGAAGCGCACGCCCAGCCTGCACTGCTTCGTCGACAATTTCGAACGCTATCTGGCCAGCGTCACGCCGGCCGTCGCTTTTTTGCAAGGGCGCGACCCGTCGATCGGGCATCGCATCTGCGGCCGACAATTCCTCCCCGAAGGGCCGCGCTTCGCCTCGCTCGACAACTACATCGACGACGAAGGCGGCGACCCGCTGGCCTGGGCCTTCGGCTCGCTCGGCGTGCAGGACCGGGCGCGGCATCTGGCAACGCTCTACCTCGACGACCTCGCCGACGTGCTGCGCGACGCCGTCGACTCGCGCTTCGAGTTCGTCCGCTACGCCGAATCGCTGGCCCGCAGCCAGCCGACTTTCGAGCCGCTGGCGCGCGCCCTGGCGGCGCCGAAAACCCTGGTCGATGCAACGCTGGAAAAACTCACTTTAGCGGCCGTCGACCGTCACAGCCCCGGCCTGGTGCTGGTTTCCGTGCCCTTCCCCGGTTCCGTCTATGCGGCTTTCCGCATGGCGCAGGCAATCAAGGCGCAGCACCCGGACATCGTCGTCGCGCTCGGCGGCGGCTGGGTCAATACCGAATTGCGCGAATTGAAGGAAGCACGCGTCTTCGATTATTTCGACTACGTCACGCTCGACGACGGCGAGCAGCCCATCATCGCGCTGCTTGAGCATCTCGCCGGCAAGCGGCCGCGCCTCAATCTGGTCCGCACCTTCACGCGCGTCGACGGCCAGGTCCGCTATTTCACCACCGGCGAACCGGACGTGCCCTTCGCCGAAGTCGGCACGCCGACCTGGGACGGCCTGCCGCTCGACCGCTACCTGTCGTTGCTCGACATGCTCAACCCCATGCACCGGCTGTGGTCGGACGGGCGCTGGAACAAGCTGACCGTGGCGCACGGCTGCTACTGGAAGAAATGCAGTTTCTGCGACGTCGGCCTCGACTACATCGGCCGTTACGACGGAATTGCCGCCACAACGCTGGTCGACCGTATCGAAACCATCATCGACGAAACCGGCCAGAGCGGCTTTCATTTCGTCGACGAAGCCGCGCCGCCCAAGGCACTCAAGGCCATGGCCGAGGAATTGCAGAAGCGCAACCGGGCGATTTCCTGGTGGGGCAATATCCGCTTCGAGAAATCCTTCACGCCGGAACTCTGCAACCAGTTGGCCGACAGCGGCTGCATCGCCGTCTCCGGCGGCCTTGAAGTCGCTTCCGACCGGCTGCTCAAGCTGATGAAAAAGGGCGTCTCGGTCGATCAGGTCGCCCGCGTCACGCGCGCTTTCAGCGAATCCGGCATTCTCGTGCACGCCTACCTGATGTACGGCTTCCCGACGCAAACCGTGCAGGACACGGTCGATGCGCTCGAATACGTGCGGCAGCTGTTCGCCGAGGGCTGCATCCAGTCCGGCTTCTTCCACCGCTTCGCGTGCACCGTGCATTCTCCCGTCGGCCTCAATCCGGCCGAGTACGGCATCAAGCTCAAGGCGCTGCCGCCGATCACTTTCGCCACCAACGACGTCGAATTCTTCGACCCGACCGGCGTCGACCACGACAGCCTCGGCCGCGCGCTGAACAAGGCGCTCTACAACTACATGCACGGCATCGGCCTGGATGAGGATGTGCGGGCGTGGTTCGACGAACGCGTGCCGAAACCGCGCGTCGGGCGCAATTTCATTGCAAAGGCGCTGAGCGACCGCTCGGCCTACTGAACGCCGGCATGGACGCGCTGCTCTCCCTGACCCAGACCGCCGGCCTCCTGCTAGCCGCGCTGCTGGTCACCCTCGCGCCGGGCCCCGACAACCTGCTCGTGCTCAGTCTCGGCATGGCGCGCGGCCGGCGCCAGGGCATCGCCTTCGGCCTGGGCTGCGCCGCCGGCTGCCTGAATCACACCCTGCTCGCCGCGCTCGGCATCAGCGCGCTGATCGCCGCCTCACCGTCGGCCTTTGCCGCGCTCAAGGCGGCCGGCGGCCTCTACCTCGTCTGGCTCGGCGTCCAGGCCATCCGCAACGCCCGCCCGAGCGGTGCGACGGCCCCGGCCGGCGCGCCGGAAAGCAACGTTCAGCTGTTCCGCAAGGGATTGATCGCCAATGCCATCAATCCCAAGGTCGTGCTGTTCTTTCTCGCCTTCCTGCCACAATTCGTCGATCACGCGCGCGCCGACGCCGGCCTGCAGATCGTCCAATTGGGCCTGCTGTTCACGCTGCAGGCGGCACTCGTCTTCGCCGGCATCGGCTGGTTTGCCGGCCGCATCGGCGAGCGCCTGGCGCGCAGCCCGCGCCTCGCGCTGTGGCTGGATCGTGTTGCCGGCGGCGTTTTCGTGCTGCTCGGGGCGCGCCTGCTCAGCGACGGCTGAACCTCAGGCCGCGGCCAGCGCGGCGGCGATTTCAGCGAACAATGGCCGCTGTTCGGGGATTGCATCGAGGCAACGGCGCTGCAAAACAGTGAGCATTTTTGCCGTTTTTTCCGCGTCGACCGCTGGCCGGCAGCGGGCAAGCAATTCCTCGAGCAGGCAGCCAAAGGCGCGCACCTCGATGCGTTCCAGCGCCAGCGCCTGAGCCGCATCGCCGCGGTCGACCGGCGACGCGGCACCAAAATCACCGAGCAGCGCCGTACCGTCGGCCAGATGCAGGATGTTGTGGGCGTAGAGATCGCCATGCGCGATGCCCTGCGCGTGCAGATGCGCCGCCGCGGCAGCGATGCCCAGTGCCAGGCGCAGCGCGGCATCCGGGCTGAAAGCGGCATCGGCGGCATAGACGTCGCGCGTGCAGGAATCGAGGCTGGGCGGCCCGGCCAGATTCCTGAAGCCGTGGCCGATCAGGGCCATGACCAGGCCGTCGACATTGCCCGGATGATCGGCAACCTGCCCGAGCACCGGGATCAGATTGGGATGTTCCCCGGCCGCCAGACAGGCGTGCATTTCGCTCTGCGGCAGGCCGTCGCTGGTCAGCGCGCCCTTGAACAGCTTGACCGCGACCGGCTGCGTCGTTTCACCGGCCTGCCAGTCGGCACGATGAATGACGCCGGAAGCACCCTCGCCCAGTTTTTCGCCGAGGGTCAATTTTGCCCAGTCCACACGGTCGACCGCCACAAAAGGCAGGTTTTCGCAGAAAGGATTGCCGGCATAGGCCAGCCATGACAGGCGCGGTAGAGAAAACAGCCAGTCCGGCAGTTGCGTCAGCCGGTTCGCCGCGATGCGCAGCAATTCGAGATTGCGACATTCGGCGAGTTCCGCCGGCAATGAGGTCAGCCGGTTGCCGGCCAGCATCAGTTTTTGCAGGCGCGTGCAGCGGCCGATTTCAGGCGGCAGTTCGGCAACCGCGTTATCGGTCAGGATCAGCCAGCGCAGCCTTTCCGGCAGCGCGGCGGCCGGCACCGACTCAATGCGGCAGGACTTGAAGCCGACCATTTCGAGCTGCGGGCATTGCCCGAGCACGGCCGGCAATTCGGTAAACGGGTTGTTCGAGCAGAAAATCACCCGCAGTTTGTGCAGGCGCGACAGGTCGTCGGGCAGCGCGGTCAGCGCATTGCCGGAGAGATCGAGGATTTCCAGCGAGTCGGCGAGCGTGAAGATCTCGCGCGGGAATTCCGTCAGGCCGCAGTTCAGTTGCAGGCGGCGGGCGCCGGCCAGTTCGCCATTCCTGAGTTGTTGCAGCGTATTCAAATCCAGCCCGTCCCATGAAAAAGGCCCGCACCGGGCGGGCCTTCGGAATCGGGCAACAAGCGCTCAGAGCAGATCGGCCGGGATATTACCGCCGTTTGCCGCGAGCTTCTGCAGCACCGTCTTGTGCAGCCACATGTTCATCTGCGCCGAATCGCCCATTTTCTCAGCCGGACAAGCCAGTTCGGCCGCCAGTTCCTTGCGCGCCGCGAGGCTGCTGTCGAGACCGAGCAGCTTCAACAGATCGACGATCGAGACCTTCCAGTTGAGCTTTTCGGCATGCGCCTTGGCCAGCGCTTCCAGCTTGGCCACGACATCGACCTCGCTGATCGCCACCGGTGCGGCAACTGCCGCTGCTTCGACAGCGGCCGGCGCTGCGGCAACGGCCGCTTCCTGCTTGTCTTCGCCAAAACCCAGTTTGGCCATGATGCTGCTGAAGATTCCCATAGTCTTTCCTTTGCGACAGATTGATCGAACAGATCCGGGAGACCCCGGACCGCTTCGATCCTAGCGAGACTTCAAGACAGACTCGGTGAATTTATATGAAGCGCGCTTTACAAATCCGCACACGGCGGCGGGCATTTTTGCCTTTTTTGGACGGTCGACCGCCCGCCGCAGCTCAAATCACCCGCAAGGCCTGCAGCGTCGCCAGATCGACGATCTCGGCGATGCGGTCACCCAGACCGGCAAGCACCCCGGCGTGCACCTGCGCCGCCGTGATCGTCATGCCGCCCGGCCCCGGCAGGTCGCGCGTGGCGCTGGCATCGACGACGACGCCGACCTTGTAGCCACGATGGAAGGCTTCGCGCGCCGTTGAGTCCACGCAGTTGTGGGTCATGTAGCCGGCGACGAGCAGGTTCTCAATGCCCTTCGCCTGCAGCACTTCGGCCAGTTCGGTGCCGCTGAAGGCCGAGGGTAGCTGCTTGTAAATCACCGTTTCGCCGGCCGCCGGGACCAGGCCGGCGAGCGGTTCGGCGCCGGGCGAGTCGGCGCCGAACAACAGCGCGCCGGCCGGGGCGCGGTGCAGGACGTGGATCACCACAATGCCCGATGCCTCGGCCCAGGCGCGCAGGCGGCAGGCGATGGGCGTGACGCTCGCCTCGTCGGGCAAGGCGAGCGGGCCGCTGCGGTATTCGTGCTGGTAGTCGATCAGCACGAGCGCGGTTTTCGCCGCCGGCAGCGTCGCGCCGGCCGTCAGGCTTGGCGCGAGGCCGACGATCTGGCGCAGGGTCCGGGCGCTCATGCGGCACCGCCGGCTTGTTGGGCAGCATCGCGCTTCACCTTGCGTGCCGCCTGCGTCCGGCCATCGTAGCCCCAGCTCGTCGCCGGCAGTTCGTGCAAGGCAACGTAGAGCGGCGCCGGCGACGCGGCAAAAGCCGCGGCCCATGGGCAGGCGGTGCGCGTAGCGGTCAACATCGCTTGCGCGGCAAAAATGAAATCCGCCTTTTCCGCGTCGCTGTTGCTGCCAGCGGTAATCAGCGCCTGCAAGCTGGCCGCCGCGGCGAGCGCGGCGCCGCCGACGGCATGGCTGCCGGCCGGCGCCTGCGTCACGCTGACCACGGTCAGCGCCGCTTCCTTGCGCAGGATGCGCGCCATCAGTTCGGTGGTTTCCTGCTGCAGGGCGTGGAGGGTGGCCGGCGCGGCGGCCGGGCCGCTGAGGACGATCTGGATCAAGGGCATGGGTTTCTCCTGGGGTATGCACGCCACCATCATTGCAGCCGGGCTTTGTGGATACAATCCATCTATCGAACAACAGTTTGTTGCTCCATGGAAACAATTAACCCGCTCGACCATCTCTCCGATCTCGCCGTTTTCGTGCGCGTTGTCGATACGCAGGGCTTTTCATCCGCGGCGCGCGCCATGGGGCTGACCAAGTCGGCGGTCAGCAAGCGCATCAATCGCCTGGAAAAGCAGCTCGGACTGCGCCTCTTGCAGCGCACGACGCGCGCCATGTCGCTGACCGAGGCCGGCCGCGTGCTTTACGAGCGCGCCGCGCAGGGCGTCGCCCTGCTCGACGAGAGCGCCCGCCTCGCTGCCGGCCTGATCGAGGCGCCGCGCGGCATCCTGCGCGTCACCGCCTCGGTGACTTTCGGCAAGCTCTGCCTGGCGCCGCTGATCCCCGAATTTCTCGCCCGCTATCCGGAAATCGAGCTGCAACTGACCCTGCTCGACCGCTTCGTCGATCTTGTCGAGGAAGGCTACGACGTCGCCCTGCGCCTGACCCGCACGCCGCCCGAACAGGTCGTCGCCAAGGCGCTGATGCCGGTGCGCTACCGCCTGTGCGCAGCGGTCGACTACCTGAAAAACCGCAAAATCGAGACACCGGCCGACCTCGCCGGCCACAACTGCCTGCATTACGGCCTGCGCGAGCTGGGCAGCGAATGGCGCTTCCAGCGCGCCGGCGAAGAGGCGCGCGTGCAGGTCAAAAGCAATGTCGTGGTCAATAACAGCGAAGTCGTGCGCGACCTGCTGCTGGCCGGCCTGGGCATCGGCCTGGTCTGGAACTACGCCGTGGACCGCGAGATCGCCGATGGCCGCCTCGTGCCACTGCTACCCGAGTGGTCGCCGGTCGGCCCCTTCGGCCAGACCGCCTACGCGCTTTGGCTGCCGCAAACCCACTTGCCGCCCAAGACGCGTGTCTTCATCGACTTCCTGGCGGAACGGCTGCGCGAGACGCCGGAGCGCGCCGGATGAACCACTTGCGCGCCTCTTCGGCCAGCCCGAGGAAGAGCGCGAAGGGCAAGGCGTAGAGGAACACCGCCAGCGGCAAAGGCGCCGTGCCGAACAGGCTGTTACCCCAGGGCGTGTAGAGAATCACCGCCATTAGCGCCACTTCGCTGGCCAGGCCGGCCAACAGCCAGCGGTTTTCGAAGAGCGGGAAATGCCAGGCCGGCAGGCGCGGGTGGCGGCAGACGAAGACATTGACCATCTGCGCCAGCACGATGGCCATCAGGCAGGCGGCGGTCGCCTGCAGGTAGCGCGGATCGCCGATTGCCAGCGTTTCGCCGTACTGCCAGCCGAAGCCGTGCAGCACGAAGAAGAAGGTGGCCAGCGCGCCGAGCGCTTCGAGCGGGCCGAGGAACAGGTAGGCGCGGACGAGCAGGCCGCCCGAAAGCAGGCGTTCGCCGCGCGGGCGTGGTGGGCGCTGCATGATGTCGGGCGACGGCTTTTCGGCGCCGAGCGCGATGGCCGGCAGCATGTCGGTGCCGAGATCGACGGCGAGGATCTGGATCACGGTCAACGGCAGCGGGATGCGGAAAAGCACGAAGGCCAGGTAGGGAATCAGCTCCGGGATGTTCGAGGTGAGGATGTAGGTGATGAACTTGCGGATGTTTTCATAGACCGCCCGCCCCTCCTCGATGGCATTGACGATGGTGCCGAAATGGTCGTCGAGCAGCACGATGTCGGCCGCCTCGCGCGCCACGTCGGTACCCGAGAGGCCCATGGCGATGCCGATGTCGGCCAGACGCAGCGCCGGCGCATCGTTCACGCCATCGCCGGTAACCGCGACGATCTCGCCCTTGGCCTGCAGGGCCTGCACGATCAGCATCTTCTGCTCGGCGCTGACGCGGGCGAAGAGGATTTCCGGCGCATCGAGCGCGATCTGCAATTCGGCGGCGCTCATCCGGCGCACCTCGTCGCCGGTCAGCACGCGCGGTGTCGCACCGCGGATCAGGTCGGCCTCACGGCCGAGCGCCAAGCCGGTCGTCGGATGATCACCAGTGACCATGATGACGCGCAGCCCGGCCGTGTGGCAGCGCCCGACCGCTTCGCGTACGTCGGGGCGCAGCGGGTCCTCGAGCGCGATCAGGCCGCACAGGGCGAGGTTTTCTTCGTCTGCAGCGGCGTCGACCGCCAGCGGCTTCCAGGCGCAGGCGAGCACGCGCAGGCCGCGGCTGGCCAAGTCTTCGTGCGCAACGCGGTAGGCCTCGCGCGCTTCGGCATCGAAGGGGCGCGAGGTATTGCCGGCCAGCCAGGTCGTGCACAGCGGCAACACGTTCTCCGGCGCGCCCTTGCAGAGCAGCACGCCACTGCCGTCGGCGGCACGGCTATAGACCGACATGCGGCGCCGCTCGGCGTCGAAGGCGATCTCGCCGGCAAATTTCCAGTCCATCGGCAATTCGCCGGCAAACTGCCAGAGCGCGACTTCCATCGGGTCACCGCTCGGCTGGCCGTCGGTAAACTTGAGGCTGTGGCAGAAACGGGCGACGGCGCGCAGATGCGGCTCGCGCGCTGCCGGCCAGTGTTCGGCTGCGAGATGGTGACGGCCACCGGCAAACCACTCGCGCACCGCCATGCGGTTCTGCGTCAGGGTGCCGGTCTTGTCGGTCAGGATCACCGTCGCGCAGCCCATGGTCTCGACCGCCGGCAGATGGCGGACCAGCGCATTGCGCTTCGCCATGCGCTGCGTCGCCAGCGCGAGCGACAGGGTCACCGTCGGCAGCAGGCCTTCCGGCACGTTGGCGACGATGATGCCGATCGCGAACATCAGATTGACCCAGAAATTGAGGCCGATCGCCTGACCAAGCGCAAAGAAGACGACACCGAGGCCGAGCGCGAGCAGCGCCAGCAGGCGCGAGACACGGCGGATCTCGGCCTGCAGCGGCGACTCGGTATCGCCTGTGCTTTGCGTCAGGTGCGCGATATGGCCGAATTCGGTACGCATGCCGGTGGCGTACACCACGGCGCTGCCCTCGCCGGAAACAACCAGCGTGCCGGCCAGCAGCAGGCAGTGGGCGGCCAGCGGATCGACGGCACCGGCCGGTTCGGCCGCTTCGCTGCGCGCCTTGGGATAGGTTTCGCCGGTCAGCGTCGCCAGGTTGACGCGCAGGCTCCAGCTTTCGATCAGCCGGCAATCAGCCGGCACCTTGGCGCCTTCGGCGAGCAGCAAAATGTCACCGGGCACCAGTTGGTCGGCGGCAATGTCCTGCTCGCGGCCGTCGCGCCGCACCTTGACCTGCTGCGGCAGCAGTTTTTCCAGCGCAGCCAGCGCCTGCTCGGCGCGATAGCTCTGCCAGAAGGAAAAACCGCCGTTGATCAGGATCACGCCGACGATGGCCAGGCCGAGCTCGAACATGCCTTCGCCCGGCTGCATCCAGGCGGCGGTGAAGGCCAGCCCGGCAGCCAGCCAGAGGATCAACGCGAAGAAATGGATGAACTCGCCGAGCAGGCTCAGCCAGGCCGGCTGGCGCGCCGCCGCGGCCACCCGGTTGGCGCCGAATTCGCCGAGGCGACGCGCCGCTTCCGCACCACCCAGCCCCGCCGCGCTGCTGTCCAGTGCTGCCAGCGCCTCGGCCGGTGCGAGGCGGGCGATCTGCATGCCGGTGTGTTCCATGATTCAACCTGACCAGGACATTCCGAAGGAATACTAATAGCAAGTCCGGGCGGGTCCGTCCAGCGGCTTGTTAACACAGAGGACAAATGCCGCCCCTGCCCTTGTCAAAGCACACCCGCCGATCAATTGACTGGCTCACGACATCTTCCTCCTGCAGCTAAACCTCTTTCGCCCACGCCGGCTGCAAGGCCGCGATCTTGCGGACTTCCGCCTCGGCCACACCAGCCGTTGCGGCGAACTCCGGCCAGCGGGCGACGGCCTCGCGGATCTGCTGCAAACGTTCGCGGGCGCGGCGGATGTCGTAGGTCTTGGCAAGCGCCAGCAGATCGTCGACGCCGATGTCCCAGGTCTTGCCACCGACCTGCATCTGGTGCTGGCGCGTCCATTTGCCGGCGCCCGGATTGTGTGCAAAGCAGGTGTCGTAGGCCGGGGCAAGCCGCCACTGGCCGGCGCTGTCCATCAGGAAACCGAAATTCTTGGTGTGGTCGTCGCAATTGACGATGGCGACGTTGAAGGCACAACGCGCCCAGGCCTGTTCCAGCGCATCGGCGCCAAGGCGCAGGCCAAGCACGCTGCGCAGGCATTGCTCGTAGCCATGCACGTAGGGCATGTTGAAATCGAGATGCAGCAGGCCGCACAGCGACTGGGCGTGCAGCTTGGCGTTGCCGTCGCGGTCGAAGCGTTTGGTCATGAAATGCGCCCGGCCGCCCTCTTCGAGCAGGCGGCATTCGCTCATCTCGATGCCGGCCGCCGCGGCCATCAGCGCGTGCGCGTATTCGATGCGGCCGAAACCGGCCGTGGTGCCGAGTTCGCCGTCGCCGCCGACATCAAACTTGAGCAACCAGTGCTCGAAGCCATCGGGTACGTCGAATTGTCCGGACACCACCTGGTTGGTCTGGCGGTTCCAGCCGATCACCGCCTTGGCGCGCGCCCCGCCGGCCGAACTGCCGATGTCGATGATGTCCTGGGCGATGCTGGAAAACTCGCCCTTGAGCGCCCGCCGCGCATCCTCGACCAGGTGCGCCATATCGAGCGGCAAGCTGGCCGCGGCGCCGCGCAAGGCCTTTTCGGCCGGCTCGAATTCGAGCGCGCCCATGCTGCGCCGCCCAACGTAAAGCAGGCGTTGCAGAGTAGTGATGTCACCGGGCAGGATGCCACGCCGGGCCAGGTATTCGTCGATCAGCGCATTGCCGAACTTGTCAGGCAGCGCATCGGCGAGCAGGCCGGGCAGACCGTGGAAAGTTTCCCGGGCCAGCGCCGGAAAGCTGAAACGCCGCTTCGCCTTGAGTGGCATCAGGATGGGCGACAGCTCCAGCCCGCGCTTGGCAAATTCCGGCGCGTAGCTGAATTCGTAATAGCCGGGCTTGTTGCGCAGCGGCGCGACGGCACCGGCGAACTGGCCCCATATATTGACCTGAACGGCACGGATGTCGTCCATATTTACGCCTTATGCGAGCGCGGCGCGCGCTGGCGGACCCGTGCCGATTTTTTCTGCGCCGCAGCCAGCACGTCGAGCGGGCTCGGACTGTCGGCGTCGGGCACGAGATTCTGCAGGCCGTCGAGCAGATCCAGCGCGCGCAGGATGGCGATCAGGTTGCGCAGCGTGATGGCGCCGGTTTTCTCGAAGCGCTTCAACGGCGTCAGGCCGATGCCGCTCTTCTGCGCCAGGTCGGCCTGGGTCAGCGCCGCACCGTTGGGCGAAACGCGCCAGGCCTTGAGGCTGGCGGCCAGTTGCGCGGCCAGCTCATCGTTGGTCATCCGATAGATATCCATAGCCTATTTTTAGATCATTAAATTCAATTAGACAGCCTTACGGACTAATTTTAGTTCACAAATCGAATACAAGAAACAATAGTCTTATTTTAGATCGTTAACCGCATATTCAAGATTTAAAAGACTAATTTTGGATCTTTAAACAACAAACAACATCGAAGCAGCTGAACAAGCGGAACGCCACCAAACCAATGCCGCCGTCGTCCAGCCGGCGGAATTGCCCTTGCCGCCCGCCACCCTATGATAAATTTGCGCCCGACTCGATTCAGGATTTGCCGCAACACCATGACCGACCAGCTCAATCTCTTCGATGCCAGCGCCAAAGCGGCGGCCGGCGAAACGCAAACCGTCGCCGCCGAGGCCGCAGCGCAACCCCTTGCCACGGCTGAGCCGGCGCCCGCCGATCTGCCCGATTTGCCGCCCGACAGCGGGTTGACCGTACCGCCGGCACTGCCACCGTCGGCCTCCGGCCCGGCCGACGACATTGCATCGCCCGCCGACTACGCCGCCCGCCGCTATCTCGAATACGCGATGAGCGTCGTCACCGGCCGCGCCCTGCCCTCCGCCGCCGACGGCCAGAAGCCGGTGCAGCGCCGCATTCTCTACGCCATGCACCGGATGGGCCTGTACAAGAGCCCGCGCCACGTCAAATCGGCGCGCGTCGTCGGCGACGTGATCGGTAAATATCACCCGCACGGCGATTCCTCGGTCTATGACGCGATGGTCCGCATGGCCCAGGACTGGAGCCTGCGCTACCCGATCGTCGACGGCCAGGGCAATTTCGGCTCGCGCGACGGCGACAACGCCGCCGCCATGCGCTACACCGAAGCCCGCCTGACACCGATTGCCGAACTGTTGCTCGCCGAACTCGACGAAGGCACGGTCGACTGGAAGCCCAACTACGACGGCGCCAACGACGAACCGGCGCTGTTGCCGGCGCGTTTGCCCTTCTGCCTGCTCAATGGCGCGTCCGGCATCGCGGTCGGCATGGCCACCGAAATCCCGGCGCACAACCTGCGCGAAGTCGCCGCCGCAGCGGTCAACCTCGTCAAAAACCCGGATTTCAGCGAAGACGAAGTCCTGGCGCTGATTCCCGGCCCCGATTACCCGGGCGGTGCCCAGATCATTTCCTCGCCCGAGGAAATCGCCGCCACCTACAAGAGCGGCCGCGGCAGCCTGCGCGTGCGCGCCAAGTGGAAAATCGAGAACCTGGCGCGCGGCCAGTGGAAGCTGGTCATCACCGAACTGCCGCCGGGCGTTTCCACCGCCGCGGTGATGTCGGAAATCGAAGCCTGCTCCAACCCGGTCGCCAAGGAAAAGGCCGGCAAAAAGGTATTCACGCCGGAACAGCTCAATCTCAAGGCCGCCTTCCTGTCGTCCATTTCCGAATCCGGCGTGCGCGACGAGTCGGGCAAGGAACACGCCGTGCGCCTGGTCATCGAGCCGGCCAGTTCGCGCCAGGGTCAGGACGACCTGATCCGCATGCTGCTCGCCCACACCAGCCTGGAAACCAACGCCTCGATCAATCTGACCGTCCTCGGCGTCACCGGCACGCCGCGCCAGGCCTCGCTGTACAGCATGATCGCCGAATGGTGCCGCTTCCGCCTGGCCACCGTCGAACGCCGCACGCGGCATCGCCTGACCGCCGCCGAAAAGCGCATCCACATCCTCGAAGGCCGGCTCGCGGTTCTGCTCGATATCGACAAGGTGATCAAGGTCATCCGCGAATCGGACGACCCCAAGGCCGACCTCATCGCGCATTTCAAGCTGTCCGAGATCCAGGCCGAAGACATCCTCGAAATCCGCCTGCGCCAACTGGCCCGGCTGGAAGGCATCAAGATCGGCGAGGAACTCGCCAAGCTGCGTGAAGAAGCCAAGGGCCTCAATCACCTGCTCGACTCCGAACCGGCGCTGCGCGCCTGCGTCGCCGCCGAGATCGAGGCCGACGCGAAGAAATACGGCGACGAGCGCCGCACCCTGATCGAGGCCGACGCCAAGGTCACCATGTCGGACGCCAAGACGGTCTCCATCGTCGACGAGCCGACCACGCTGATCGTCTCGAAACACGGCTGGCTGCGCTCGCGCCAGGGCCACAACATCGACCCGACGCAACTGACTTTCCGCTCCGGCGACAGCCTGCTCGCCTGTCTGCCCTGTCGTACGGTCGACCACCTGATTTTGCTCGATTCCAACGGCCGCGCTTACTCGATCCCCGCCTCCGACATTCCCGGCGGCAAGGGCGACGGCATCCCGGCCACCTCGCTGGCCGACTTCCAGGATGGCGGCAAGCCCTGCCTGGCGCTAGCCGTCAAGAACGAGGTGCTCTACCTGGTGGCTGCCGACGGCGGCTACGGCTTCCGCTGCAAGGGTGAGGATTTCATGTCGCGCGGCAAGGCCGGCAAGGCTTTCCTGACCCTGGGCGAAGGCGAAACTCCGGCCGTCTTCATGCCGGCCCCGAGTGAAGGCGAAATCGCCTGCACTACCAGGGATGGCCGCGCCCTCGTCTTCAACATCGAGGAAGTCCGCCTGCTCGCCAAGGGCCGCGGCCTCAAGCTGATTGACGCCGCGCCGGGCAAGACCGCGCTCGACGACATCATTCCGGTCGTCGATGGCGCCGCCGCCAAGCTCAAGGGCGAACGCCTGGAAATCTGCCGTGGCAATCGCGGCGGCAAAGGCAAGCTGGTACGCGCCGCGCGCAAGTAGGCTGCGCCCGCCGGTCAACGTAAAAAACAGGGCAAAAATGCCCTGTCCAGCTTGTTCCCCCCCCCTGAATCGGCGAAAATTCAGGGTTCCAGGCTTTTGCCCCGCAGCAACCTCATTTCCAAGGATTTTTCATGTCCAACGCCGAACAGCAAGCCCCGGTCCAGCAAGACGAAAACCAGCTCATCGCCGAGCGTCGCGCCAAACTGGCCGAATGGCGCAAGACGGGTGCCGCCTTCCCGAACGACTTCCAGCGCGAGAACACCGCGCAGAAGCTGCATGATGGCTACGGCGAAAAATCTGCCGAAGAACTCGAAGGCATGCCGGTCGAGGTCAAGGTTGCCGGTCGCATGATGTTGAAGCGCGTCATGGGCAAGGCCTCGTTTGCCACGGTGCAGGACCTGTCCGGCCGCATCCAGCTCTATGTCGCACGCGACAAGGTCGGCGAAGACGTCTATGCCGCCTTCAAGGGCTGGGACTTGGGCGACATCGTCGGTGTCGTCGGTACGCTGATGAAGACCAAGACCGGCGAACTGTCGATCCAGGCCAGCGAGATCCGTCTGCTGACCAAGTCGCTGCGCCCGCTGCCGGACAAGTTCCACGGCCTGGCCGACCAGGAAATGAAGTATCGCCAGCGCTACGTCGACCTGATCATGAACGAGGAAACGCGCTTCACCTTCCGCGCCCGTTCCGCCATCGTCTCGTCGATCCGCAATTACATGACCGGCCACGGCTTCATGGAAGTCGAAACGCCGATGATGCACCCGATCCCGGGCGGCGCTTCGGCCAAGCCCTTCATCACGCATCACAACGCGCTCGATATGCAGCAGTTCCTGCGCATCGCGCCGGAGCTTTACCTCAAGCGCCTGGTCGTCGGCGGCTTCGAGAAGGTCTTCGAAATCAACCGCAACTTCCGTAACGAAGGTCTCAGCCCGCGCCACAACCCCGAATTCACGATGATGGAGTTCTACGAGGCGTATGCGAACTACCACACGCTGATGGACTTCACCGAAGGCCTGCTCCGTCACGCCGCGCGCGAAGCGCTGGGCAAGGAAGTCTTCGTCTATCAGGGCCGCGAACTCGACCTGTCCAAGCCTTTCCATCGCCTGACCATCAACCAGGCGATCCAGCGCGAACATCCGGAATTCTCCGATGCCGAGCTGGCCGATGCCGAATTCCTCAAGACCAAGATCAACGCCTTCGGCGAGAAGGTCAAGCCGGGCGGTCTGGGCAGCCTGCAACTGCAGTTGTTCGAAGCCTGCGCCGAAGCCCAGTGCTGGGAACCGACCTTCATCATCGACTACCCGGTCGAAGTCTCGCCGCTGGCGCGTGCTTCCGATACCAATCCGGAAATTACCGAGCGCTTCGAGTTGTTCATCGTTGGGCGTGAGATTGCCAATGGCTTCTCCGAGTTGAATGATGCGGAAGACCAGGCAGCACGTTTCCATGAGCAGATGAAGGCCAAGGATGCGGGGGATGAGGAGGCGATGTATTACGACGCCGATTTCATCCGCGCGCTGGAATACGGGCTGCCCCCGACCGGCGGCTGCGGCATCGGGATTGACCGGTTGATCATGCTGCTGACGGATGCAGCGGCGATTCGCGATGTCATCCTTTTCCCCTCCATGCGCCCCGAGTGATACGTGGCTGCGCTTGTCATAACTGCGTTGCACGGCACCTTGCATAGCGCTGCTATGCGGCGGCGCCGTGCGCCTTGTTCTGACTGCGCTCGCGCACGTATCGGTTTGGAATCGGGCGAGGCAAAAGACTGATGTCTGTTCGCCAGCTGCAAATCGCCAACGACAGCGTGCAGGACCGGCTGGTTATGCGTATTGCGACGGATGACAACGAAGAAGTCCGCGTTTTTCTGACGCGGCGCTTCTTGCGCGAGATCTGGCCGCATCTGAGCCGGATGCTGGCCAAGCAGTTGGCAAATCCCGCGCCGCAGGCTGACACTACTTCCGAGCATGAGCCGTCCAGCTTTGAGCAACCGTTCCGGGAAGACAATCCGGTCTTTCCGCTCGGTTCGAAGCCGCTGCTCGCCTCCGAAGCGACCTTCGAAGGCAGCGAGGATGGTTTGGGCCGGATGATCCTGCGTGAAGGTCGGGAGCGCTATTTCAGCCTCAACCTGAACGGCGAGCTGTTGCAGGCCTTGTGTTCGATGCTGCGCGCCGCCAGCGAGCAGGCCAAGTGGGATCTCGGGCTCAGTTACGATGCTCCGGCCACGCTGACCACTCCTCCGGGCAAATCGCTGCTCCACTAGTGGCCAAACTCCAGCCCGCCCGCCTCGAATTTGCGCCGGACGGCACGCCCTTCTCGGTCGCCTACGGCGATGTCTATCACTCGCCGCACGGCGGCCCGGCGCAAGCCCGCCACGTTTTTCTCGCCGGCAACGATCTGCCCGCTCGCTGGCAGGGTCGCGACCGCTTCGTCATTCTTGAAACCGGCTTTGGTCTCGGCCTCAATTTCCTGACCACCTGGCAGGCCTGGCAGGACGACCCGCAACGCTGTCGCCGCCTGCATTTCGTTTCTTGCGAAAAACACCCGTTCACCGCCAGCGACCTGGCCGTCGCACAGCAGGCTTGGCCGGAGTTCGCCGAACTCGCCGCCGAACTGCAGGCGCAATGGCCGCTGCTGACGCCGGGCGTGCATCGTCTGCACCTGGACGGCGGCAATGTCATCCTGACCCTGTTCTTCGGCGATGCGACGCAACAGCTGCGTACGGTCAACGCCGCCGTCGATGCCTTTTTCCTCGACGGCTTCGCGCCGGCCAAGAACCCGGAGCTATGGACGCCGCAGCTGTGCAAGGCGCTCGCCCGGCTGTCGTCCGAAGGCACGACGCTGGCGACCTGGGCGGTGGCCGGACAGGTGCGTCAGGCCCTGAAAGAAGCCGAATTTGAGCTGAAGAAGCGGTCCGGCTTTGCCGGCAAATGGCAGATGCTGACCGGCCGTTTCCGCTCGCGCCGGCCGAACCGCCACCAGCCGCCGGCCGAACGGCGCGCCATCGTGATCGGCGCCGGCATCGCCGGTAGTGCGACAGCCTATGCGCTGGCTGCCGCCGGCTGGCAGGTCACGGTGCTGGAACAGGCGGCAACGCCGGCCACCGGCGCTTCCAGCAATCTGGCCGGGATGCTGCGGCCGCTGCCCAGCGTGGACGACAACCGCATCTCGCGCCTGACCCGGGCCGGCTTTTTCGCCACCCGCGCCCGCCTCGCCGCCCTGTCTGACGCACGCTGGTCGCCCTGCGGCGTGCTGCACCTCGGGCGAGATGCCGAGCATGCAGCACAGCAGCGCAAGGCCGTCGAAAATCTCGGCCTGCCGGACGAACTGCTGCAATTCGCCGAGCCGGCAAAAGCCTCGGTTTTGGCTGGTCGACCGGTGGAGATCGGCGGCTGGTGGTTTCCGCAAGGCGGCTGGGTGCAGCCGCCCTCGGTCTGCCGCGCCGCGCTGGCCGCCTTCCCGGAGCAGATTGATTTACGCTGCCGGACAACGGTCGACCGTCTGGAAAGGGCCGAAAACGAGTGGCGTGCTCTCGATGCAACGGGCGCCGTGATCGCCGCGGCGCCGGTGCTGATCATGGCAAGCGGTGCCGCTGCGACGCGTTTTGCCCAATTTTCCTGGCTGCCGCAACAGCCGGCACGCGGCCAGGTCAGTCATTTGCCAGCCGCCGCAACGCCACCGCTCGACATCGTCGTCTGCCGCCAGGGCGGCTACGCCATGCCGACAGTGGACGGCCTGCGCCTGATCGGCGCCACCAGCCAGCTCGACGACACCGACCCGGACGAGCACCTCGCCGATCATGTCGAGAATCTCGCCAAGCTTGAATTCAGCCTGCCCGGCTTCGGCACCGGCATCGATCCCGCGACACTGCACGGTCGCGTCGGTTTCCGCCCGATGTCGCCGGATCGCCTGCCCATTGTCGGCCCGGTGCCCGAACCCGGCTTTGCCGGTTCGCCACGCCTGCACGCCCTGCCTCGCCAGCCCGGCCTGTGGTGCATGCAGGGCTTCGGCGCGCGCGGCATCGTCTGGTCCATGCTGATGGCCGACCTGCTGCTCAGCCAGCTCGAGGGCGAACCGCTGCCGCTCGAAAGCGACCTGGTCGACGCCATCGATCCCGGCCGTTTCCTGCTCGGCGATGAGCCGAAAAAGCCGCGTTCATGAAGCAAATAAGCAAATTCGGTTTGCGTCTAAGCTGCGCCTTTTGCCAATGCTAAGATCATCCTGTTGACGTTAACGTAACCTTCCCGAGGAGAGAGACCAATGAAAATCGAAACCATCGCAGTCCATGGCGGCTACTCGCCGGATCCGACCACCAAGGCCGTCGCCGTGCCGATCTACCAGACGACGTCCTACGCCTTCGACAGCACGCAGCACGGCGCCGACCTGTTCGACCTCAAGGTCGCCGGCAACATCTACACGCGCATCATGAATCCGACCCAGGACGTCCTGGAAAAGCGCGTCGCCGAACTCGAAGGCGGTATCGCCGCGCTGGCCATGGCCTCGGGCATGGCAGCCATTACCGCCTCGATCCAGACCATCGCCGAAGCCGGCGACAACATCGTCACCTCGAGCACGCTGTACGGCGGCACCTACAACCTGTTTGCGCACACCCTGCCGCAATACGGCATCGAAGTCCGCTTCGCCGATTACCGCGATCCGGAAGCCTTCGAAAAACTGATCGACGCCAAGACCAAGGCCGTGTTCTGCGAATCGGTCGGCAATCCGCTCGGCAACGTCACCGATTTCGAAAAGCTCGCCGAAGTCGCCCACAAGCATGGCGTGCCAGTCATCGTCGACAACACGGTGCCCTCGCCCTACCTGTGCCGCCCGTTCGAGCACGGTGCCGACATCGTCGTGCATGCGCTGACCAAGTACCTCGGCGGCCATGGCAATTCGATCGGCGGCATCATCGTCGATAGCGGCAAGTTCCCGTGGGCCGAACACAAGCAGAAGTTCAAGCGCCTCAACGAGCCGGACGTTTCCTACCACGGCGTCGTCTATACCGAAGCGCTCGGTGCCGCCGCCTACATCGGCCGCGCCCGCGTCGTGCCGCTGCGCAACATGGGCGCCGCGATCAGCCCGTTCAATGCCTTCCTGATCCTGCAAGGCATCGAAACCCTGGCCCTGCGCATGGACCGTATCTGCGAAAACACCCTGGCCGTCGCCAAATTCCTGCAAAATCACCCGAAGGTCAATTGGGTCAATTATGCCGGCCTGCCGGATCACAAGGATCACGCGCTGGTCCAGAAGTACATGGGCGGCCGCGCTTCCGGCATCCTGACCTTTGGTGTCAAGGGCGGCCTCGCCGGTGGCGGCAAGTTCCAGGACGCACTGCAACTGTTCACCCGCCTGGTCAATATCGGCGATGCCAAGTCGCTGGCCTGCCACCCGGCCTCGACCACGCACCGCCAGCTGTCGCCGGAAGAACTGGCCAAGGCCGGCGTTTCCGAAGACATGATCCGCCTGTCGGTCGGCATCGAACATATCGACGACCTGATCGCCGATCTGGATCAGGCGCTGAACGCCGCCTGATCGAACCAGACCTTCAGGACAAGCCCGGCCAAGCGCCGGGCTTTTTTATGCCGAAAGCAAGGCTGAAATTAACCATTGATCAAACAATTTATTTAAACAAAACAACAATTTACCAAGACAAGATACGACCGGAAATAGCACACCAACTCTTGATCTGGATCATAAGAAAGCGCTTATCCGGCGCAGAGAATGGCCCCCTTGCAGACAAACGCTTGTATGCGGCACTGACAAAATCATTAAACCAAGAAGGGGAGAAGCCATGCAGCAACCAATCAACGAAACCAGAATCGTCATGTCCGACCCGACCGCCCTCGGCGTGTTCGGCCTTTCCATGGTCACCTTCGTCGCCGCCTCGGCCAAGATGGGCTGGACCAGCGGCGTCGTTTACCTGATTCCGTGGGCACTGTTCCTCGGCTCCATCGCCCAGATCTGGGCCTCGGCGGTCGACTTCAAGAAAAACAACTATTTCGGCGCTATCGTGCTCGGTGCCTACGGCCTGTTCTGGATTGCCGTCGCCATGCACTGGGCGATCAGCCTCGGCTGGCTGGGTGCCGTTGGCGACAAGGCCGATCCGAAGCAACTGGCTTTCGCCTGCATCGGCTATTTCATTTTCTCGCTGTTCATCATGGTCGCCGCTTTCGAAGCCAACAAGGTGTTTGCCGCCATCCTGGTATTGATCAACATCCTGCTGCCGTCGCTGGCGCTGTCGATTCTCGGCATCAATCACGAAGTCTTCGGGCCGCTCGCCGCCTGGTCGGAACTGGGCATTTCCCTGCTCGGCTTCTACGCCGCCGGCGCCAACTTCCTGAATAACTTCTTCGGGCGCACCGTGCTCTCGCTCGGCGCCCCGTTCGGCTGGATCAAGAAGGGACCACTCCCCATTACCAAGCCGCAAGTCGTCAAGGCCGCCGCCTGAAACATGGCAGGCAGTAAAACGAAGGCCGCCTCGAGGGCGGCCTTTTTCATTGGCGCTGGCCGGTCCTATTCGACTTCCTCGACCATCAGCCAGACCGCACGGTTGTCACGCGCCTCGCTGGTCGACAGGCTCATCGCCCCACCCTGGTTGCCGGCAGCCTGGCTGCCGCCGCCACCCAATTCGATCCATTCACCGAGTCGACCGCTGACCGTCGTCGACAGACGCTGCGTATTGATCGCACCGCGCCCGTAGGCATCGGTACTGTCGGCCTGCTGGCTGATTTCCAGGCTGACGCGCTTACCGTTCAGACGCGGCACGGCATAGAAGCCGCGCCCGACATCGCGATAGACCACCGTTTCATTGACTAGCGCCCCGCCCGGCCCGACCATCACCTGCCGCATCGGGATCGGCAGCGAGCGCCCGATCTGGATGAAGGCACGCCCGCCCTCGACGGTTTGCACCATCTGCGCCGCACTCTCGCCGCGCACGCTCTTCGTGTCCCACACCCGCGCCTCGGCCTGCGAGCGACGTCCCGTACCGAGCGCCAGTTGTCCGCTCGCCTCGACACCGCGCGCACTGTCTTCGCCCTGGCGATTCTGCGAGACACGGATGATCAGGCGCCGGGTCGGCGTATCGATGGCAGCCAGCACGCGCTTGATATCGGCCCGGTTTCGCGCCGAGCTGCGCAGGAAAAGCTGGTCGTTCATGCCGGTCAGCGTGCCACCCGGCTCGACCAGCGGCAACAGGGTCGGCAAAACTTCCTCGACCGTCTTGCTGCGCAGCTGGATGATTTCCATCTGCTGCGCCCAGAGCGGCGTAGTGAAGAAGAGAACCAGCAACAGAAAAACACGTGCCATGAAAAAGCTCCATTCCGGCCGGTCGACCGGTCAATCCATGCACAGGGCAACGCGGTGACAATTAGCCAGATCGGCCGCCACCAGTGCGACGATACCGGGATCGGCCTGCCCGCGGTCGGCCCTTTCCTGCAGCACGGCCATGATCTCGGCTGGCTGCATCGGCTTGCGGTAAGGCCGATCCTGCGCCAGCGCCTGGAAGACGTCGGCAACGTTGATGATGCGCGCTTCGAGCGGCAAGGATGTGCCGCCGATGTGGAAGGGATAGCCGTGACCATCCGGTGTTTCATGATGGAAGGCCGCCCAGTGCGCGATCTCCTCGATCGCTGGCAGGCGCTTCAGGACCTGCAGCGTGGCGTAGCTGTGGCTCTTCATGATGTCGAACTCATGCGGCGTCAGGGCGTTCGGGCCTTCGATGATTTCGTCGGGAATCTGCAGCTTGCCGATATCGTGCAGCAAGCCGGCAACCTCGATCTTCTCGCAGGTCACCGTGTCCAGCCCGAGACGCTCGGCCAGATGGCGTGCCAGGCGGGAAACCCCGCGTGAATGACGCTGCGTGTAGGGCGACTTGGCGTCGATGATGCGGGCGAATATTTCGGCGCACTGCTTGAACTGCGCCCAATCGATTACTTGCAGCGTGCCGTGCGTTTCCATCTCGCGCTGGTATTGCTGCACCCAGTCGGGCTGCAGCGCCAGCCAGAAGGCCTCGCCTTCGGAAAACTTCTCGAATGCCTCGACCAAGGCCGGCGAAAACAGGCAGCCGCGCTGGTCGGCGAGGCGCGAGCGGATCTCGTCGGCATGCGACAGCACCGTCTGGTCGGCGTGATAAGGCGCCGCCAGGACATCAACCCGGTCGGCCAGGTAGATCAGGTTGGCAAAACGCGCCGTATCACCAAGCTGCGTTTGCTGCGCCAGCCACTCCCAGCGGCTGTGGTGGTATCGGATGATCGGTGCCAGGTGCGCCAGCGGCGCAAAATCGGCAAGCAGGTCCTGGCCGGCGACACAGTGTTCTTCGGCACCCGACCATTCGAGATCGACCACCAGCCGGTGATGCACCCGCGTCGACGAAACACCGCAATCGTGCAGCAGGCCAGCATCGTAGAGCAGTTGCTGCTCGGCTTCGGGCCAGCCCATGAAGATGGCCAGTTCGCGTGCCAGCATGCCGACCCGGCGACCGTGCAGGACATCGTCCACACCGACCAGATCGACGGTATGGGCGATGGTGATGACCAGTTGCCGCAGGTCAATGGCAAGGTCGGCGGGTTGCATTGGCTGTAACATGATTTCAGCTCACCAGGTGCGGCAGGGTCAGATACTCCCGCGAATGCATTTCGGTCAGCCGGCTGACCGTACGGAAGAACTCGCTGGACTGGGTTCCTTCGGTGTAGAGGGCGTCGGGTTCACAATCGGCGGTAGCGATCAGCTTGACGCGATGGTCGTAGAAGACATCGACCAGCCAGGTGAAACGGCGGGCTTCGGAAGCCTGGTGTGCAGTCATTTTCGGAATGTGCGAGAGCAGCACCGTGTGGTAGCCGCGGGCGATTTCCAGATAATCGTTCTGCGAGCGCGGTCCACCGCACAAGGTACGGAAATCGAACCAGATCACGCCATGCCCGCGCCGGATGGTATCGACCTGACGCCCGAGCACTTCGATATGGCCGCCCTTCTTGCCCTCCTCGCCCGCCACCATGCGGAAGTAGTCGAGCATTTTCTTCTCGGCGGCGGCGTCGACCGGGTGGTGGTAGATCTCGACCTGCTCCAGGGCGCGCAGGCGGTAATCGACACCGGCATCAACCTCGAAGACATCGAGATGTTTGAGCAGCAGGGCGATGGTCGGCAGGAAGCTCTCGCGGTGCAGGCCGTTCGGGTAAAGCTTCTCCGGCGGGTAGTTCGAGGTCATGACGATGATCACGCCATTGGCGAACAGCCCGTCCATCAGGCGGCCGAGAATCATCGCATCGGCAATGTCGGAGACGTGGAATTCGTCGAAACAGAGCAGGCGCACTTCGCGCGCAATCTGCTCGGCCAGGCGCAGCATCGGATCGGGCTCGCCCTTGTATTTTTCCAGGTCGCGATGGATCTGCTGCATGAAGGCGTGGAAGTGGATGCGCTTCTTGCGGCGGTAAGGCACCGAGTCGTAGAAGCAATCCATCAGGAAGCTCTTGCCGCGCCCGACGCCGCCCCAGAAATACACGCCCTTGGGCGGCTTCGGCGGATTGAGCAGGCGCTTCAGGGTGCTGCCACGACCGACCTTGAACGACAGCAGGTTAGTGTACAGCTCCTGCAAGGCCGTCGCCGCGCGCATCTGGGCTTCGTCGGCGGAATAACCACGGGCATCGAGCAATGACTTGTACGCGTCGAGCATGCCCATGGCCGCGACGTTCAGTTTTTTATGTGGCATCTCTGTGAATCAGTGTTGGGTAGAAGGCTATTCTAGCCAAAATAAAAAAGGCGGGTGCGTTTCCGCAACCCGCCTTTGGCGCAACCAGTGCCGCTTAGAAGTGCAGCGAGCGCTTGTCGCAGGCCAGGGCTGCTTCGTGCACGATTTCCGACAGGGTCGGGTGAGCGTGGCAGATGCGGCCCAGATCTTCGGATGCGCCGGCAAATTCCATGGTGACGACGGCTTCGGCGATCAGCTCGGAAGCATTGTTGCCGATGATGTGTACGCCGAGGATACGGTCGGTCTTGGCATCAGCCAGAACCTTCACGAAGCCGCTGGCATCACCGTGACCCAGGGCACGACCGCTGGCCATGAACGGCACCTTGCCCGGCTTGTAGGCAATGCCTTCAGCCTTGAGCTGCTGCTCGTTCTTGCCAACCCAGGCAATTTCCGGATGGGTGTAGACGACGCCCGGAATGGTGTTGAAGTCGCAATGACCGGACTGACCGGAGATCAGCTCGGCAACCATGACGCCTTCTTCGGAAGCCTTGTGGGCCAGCATCGGGCCGCGCACGACGTCGCCGACCGCCCAGACGTTCGGCAGGTTGGTCTTGCAGTGACCGTCGACATCAATCTGACCGCGATCATTGATCTTCAGGCCGACGGCTTCACCGTTCAGACCGTCGGTGTTCGGGATGCGACCGACCGAAACGATCAGCTTGTCGCACTCGAGCTTCTTGGCGCCATCCTTGTCTTCGTAGTCGACCGTGACGCCCTTCTTGGCGACGGAGACCTTGTTGATCTTGATGCCGGTGGTGATCTTCAGACCCTGCTTGGTGAACAGCTTGAGGGCTTCCTTGGCGATGTCCTGGTCAGCGAACGGCATGAAGTCCGGCGCGGCTTCGAGCACGGTGACGTCCGTACCGAGGCGACGCCAGACCGAACCCATTTCGAGGCCGATGACACCAGCACCGATGACGCCGAGACGCTTCGGGGCAGCATCGAAATCGAGGGCACCGACGTTGTCGCAGATGACCTTGTTGTCGACCGGAATGCCATCGAGGTGACGCGGCTTGGAACCGGTCGCGATGATGACATGCTTGGCCAGCACTTCTTCTTCGCCAACCTTGACCTTGTACAGGTCGCCTTCCTTGCCGGCGAAGCTGCCGTGGCCGTTCAGGCTGGTGACCTTGTTCTTCTTGAACAGGCCCTTGATGCCACCGGTCAACTGCGTGACGATGGTGTTTTTGCGGCCGACCATGGTCGGCACGTCAATCGCCACGCCCTTGGCGGAAATGCCGTGCATGGCGAAGGAGTGATGAGCTTCTTCGAACAGTTCGGAAGAACGCAGCAGGGCCTTGGACGGGATGCAGCCCACATTCAGGCAGGTGCCGCCGAGGCGCGGTTCGCCCTTGGGGTCGGCATAGGCATTGGATTCGGCACAAGCCGTATTGAAACCGAGTTGGGCGGCACGAATGGCGGCCACATAGCCGCCGGGACCACCACCGATGACGAGTACGTCAAATTGCTTGGACATGAATATCCTTTCAAATCTCAGATGTGCAAAAGGCGCCAGTCCCCCGACAGGGAACTGGCGCCGGCGCAGAATGATTAGACGCCGAGCAGCAGGCGCGACGGATCTTCGAGCGCTTCCTTCATGGTCACCAGACCAAGGACGGCTTCGCGGCCGTCGATGATGCGGTGGTCGTAGGACATGGCCAGATAGTTCATCGGACGCACAACGACCTGACCATTTTCAACCATGGCGCGATCCTTGGTGGCATGGATGCCGAGGATTGCGGATTGCGGCGGGTTGATGATCGGGGTGGACATCATCGAACCGAAGATGCCGCCGTTGGAGATGGAGAACGTACCGCCGGTCAGGTCTTCGATGGTCAGCTTGCCATCCTTGGCCTTGGCACCGAATTCGGCAATCTTCTTTTCGATATCGGCGATCGACATCTGGTCGGCATTGCGGATGATCGGCACAACCAGGCCGCGCGGCGAACCGACGGCGATACCGATGTCGATATAGCCGTGATAGACGATGTCATTGCCGTCAACCGAAGCGTTCAGGACCGGGAACTTCTGCAGGGCGGCACAGGCAGCCTTGACGAAGAAACCCATGAAGCCGAGGCGAACGCCGTGGGCCTTTTCGAACTTCTCGCCATACTGCTTGCGCAGCGCCATCATCGGGCCCATGTTCACTTCGTTGAACGTGGTCAGGATGGCGTTGGTTTGCTGCGATTGCAGCAGGCGCTCAGCGATCCGGGCGCGCAAACGCGACATCGGCACGCGCTGTTCGGCACGATCGCCGAGAGCGACGGCAACCGGCGGCGTCGGCAGGGCTGCCTTGGCAGCGGCCGGGGCAGCAACCGGACCAGCCTTCGGCGCGGCGGCAACCGCATCTTCCTTGGTAACGCGACCACCACGGCCGGACCCGGCGACGTCGGCGGCAGCGATGCCCTTTTCGTCGAGGATCTTGCGGGCCGACGGGCTGGCCGTACCAGCCGGTGCAGCAGCGGCCGGTGCAGCAGCGGCCGGAGCCGGAGCGGCAGCAGGTGCAGCCGCCTTCGGTGCCTCGGCAGCCGGTGCAGCAGCGCCGGCCTTGGCTTCGGTGTCGATACGGGCAATCAGTTCGCCGGAGACGACGGTTTCACCGTCGGCCTTGACGATTTCGACCAGCACGCCGGCACCCGGTGACGGCACTTCGAGAACGACCTTGTCGGTTTCGATATCGATCAGGATTTCGTCACGGGCAACGGCGTCGCCGATTTTCTTTTTCCAGGATGCGAGCGTGCCTTCGGCGACCGACTCGGAGAGCTGGGGAACTTGGACTTCAATAATGCTCATAATGACTCCACTCTGCTTTAGTTATTAGTACTCGATTTTGCCCAGTGCGGACTCGATCAGTGCCTTTTGTTGCTCGTTGTGCTTGGCCAGATAACCGACGGCTGGCGAAGGCGAAGCCGGACGGGCAACCAGCAGCAACTTCTGCTTGGAATCCAGACCGGTATCCAGATGATGACGCGAGGCGAACCAGTACCAGGCGCCCTGGTTGCGCGGCTCTTCCTGCGTCCAGACGATCTCGGTAGCCTTCGGATACTTGGCCAGTTCCTTGGCGAGCGAGTCCTTCGGGAAAGGATAGAGCTGTTCGATACGCACGATGGCGATATCGGTGATCTTCTTCTCGCGACGGGCAGCGACCAGATCGTAATAGACCTTGCCCGAACACAGGATGACGCGCTTGACCTTCTTCGCATCGAGCTTGTCGACTTCACCGATGACGCGCTGGAACTCGCCATTCGCCAGTTCTTCCATGGAAGAAGCGGCATCCTTGTGGCGCAGCAGCGACTTCGGCGTCATGACCACGAGCGGCTTGCGCTGCATGCGGACCGCCTGACGGCGCAGCATGTGGAAAACCTGGGCGGCGTTGGACGGCACGCAGACTTCCATGTTCATTTCGGCACAAGCCTGCATGTAGCGTTCGAGGCGGGCGGAGGAGTGCTCCGGACCCTGACCTTCGTAACCGTGCGGCAGCAGCATGACCAGACCGCAGGCGCGGCCCCACTTGGCTTCACCGGAAGAGATGAACTGATCGATAACGACCTGGGCACCGTTGGCGAAGTCGCCAAACTGGCCTTCCCAGACCACCAGCTCGTACGGGTTGGCGGTGGCGTAGCCGTAATCGAAAGCCAGAACGGCCTCTTCCGACAGCACCGAGTCGTAGCACTGGAAGCCGGCCTGCTTTTCCTGCAGGTTCTTCAGCGGGTGATAGGTGCCCTCATCCCAGTTTTCACGATTCTGGTCGTGGAAAGCAGCATGACGGTGGAAGAAGGTACCGCGACCAACGTCTTCACCGGAAATACGCACGCCGTAGCCGGAAACCAGCATTGAGGCGTAGGCGAGATTCTCCGCCATACCCCAGTCGACCGGCAGCTTGCCCTCGCCCATGGCGGCGCGATCTTCGGCAATCTTCTTGACGCGCGAATGCAGCGTGAAACCTTCAGGGAAGGTGGTCAGGCGCTGCGACAGGCGCTGCAGTTCCTTCATCGGCACCGTCGTATCGCAGGTCTCGATGTAGTTCTTGGTCAGGAACGGCGTCCAGTCGATCATGTTCGGGTGCTTGTAGCCAGCCAGAACCGGGTTGTACAGCAACTCGCCCTTGTCCAGATGCTCGCGGTACTCCTTGATCATCGTGTCCGGACCATCAGCCGGCAGCACGCCTTCGGCGATCAGCTTGTCGCCGTAGACCTTGCGGGTACCCGGATGCTGGGCAACCTTCTTGTACATCAGCGGCTGGGTGACCATCGGCTCGTCCTGCTCGTTGTGACCGAGCTTGCGGAAGCAGATGACGTCGATCACGACATCCTTCTTGAATTGCTGGCGGAACTCGACGGCGAGCTGGGTGACCAGTGCAACGGCTTCCGGATCGTCACCATTGACGTGGAAGATCGGCGCATCGGCCATCTTGAAGATGTCGGTACAGTAGTGACCGGAACGGTAATCGCGCGGGTCGCTGGTAGTAAAACCGATCTGGTTGTTCACCACGATATGCAGCGTGCCGCCCGTGCCGTAGCCGCGGGTCTGCGCGAAATTGAGCATTTCCTGGTTGACGCCCTGACCGGCCACGGCGGAGTCGCCGTGAATGATGACCGGCAGTACCTTGGACTTGCTGCCTTCGCCACGGCGAACCTGGCGGGCATAGACCGAGCCTTCGACCACCGGGTTGACGATTTCAAGGTGCGACGGGTTGAAAGCCAGGGTCAGGTGGCACGGACCATTCGACGTCGAGACGTCGGAAGAGAAGCCCATGTGGTACTTGACGTCGCCAGCCGACAGGTCGCTCTTCTTCTTGCCTTCGAATTCGGAGAACAGCATGGACGGTGCTTTGCCCAGCGTGTTGACGAGCACGTTGAGACGGCCGCGGTGGGCCATGCCGATGACGATTTCGTCGATGCCGCAGTTACCGCCGGTGCGGATGGCTTCGTCCATGGCAACGATCAGCGATTCGCCGCCTTCGAGCGAGAAACGCTTCTGGCCGACATATTTGGTATGCAGGTAGCGTTCCAGGGTTTCTGCAGCGGTCAACCGCTCCAGAATGCGTTTTTTCTGATCGGCGTTGTAAGTCGGACGCGAACGGATGGTTTCCAGTCGATCCTGCAACCAGCGCTTCTCGGTGTACTCGGTCATGTACATGTATTCGACACCGACCGAGCCGCAGTAGGTCTGCTTCAGGGTTTCGAGAATATCGCCGAGCTTGGCAGTTTCCGGCAGCCCCTTCAGGGAGCCGACGCTGAAAGTCTGGTTCAGGTCGGCATCGGTGAAGCCGTAGAAGCCCAGTTCCAGCTCTTCAATCTTCGGACGAGCCAGACGCTTGAGCGGATCGAGATCGGCCCAACGCGTGCCCATCGAACGGTAGGCCGTAACCAGTTGGCCAACCGCCGATTGTTTCTTGTTGTCGCCGCCACTCGGGGCAGCCTGACGGAAACCACCGTCCTTGCCCAGTTCGGCGAAGGCAGCGATGACCGGGGCGTGCGCCACGTCACGAGCAACAAAGCCCGGCATCTGGGCCAGGCGGTCGAAATAGTCGCGCCATTCAGCCGGCACGGCAGTCGGATTATCGAGATAGTTTTCGTACAGCTCTTCAACGAACGGCGCGTTGCCGCCGAAGAACATCGTGCTGTCGAACAGGTTATTCATCGTAGTCATAGGCGTCCCCTTGAGGGTATTGTCTTTCTATGTAGCTGCGGGTCACCGGACATTCAGGTCCGGCGGGTAAAAAAAGGGCGGCCACACGGCCGCCCGTTCTTCAGCTTAGCCGCGTTGGGCAAGCGGCACAACGTCGCGACGAGCGGCACCGATGTACAGTTGACGCGGACGACCGATCTTGTATTCCGGATCGGTGATCATTTCTTCCCACTGCGTCATCCAGCCAACCGTACGGGCCAGCGCGAAGATGCAGGTGAACATTTCGGTCGGAATGCCGATGGCCTTCTGAACGATACCCGAGTAGAAGTCGACGTTCGGATAAAGCTTCTTCTCGACGAAGTACGGATCTTCCAGAGCAATACGCTCCAGTTCCATGGCCAGCTTGAACAGGCGATCGTTTTCGAGACCCAGTTCGGTCAGAACTTCGTTGCAGACCTTGCGCATCAGCTTGGCGCGCGGATCGAAGTTCTTGTAAACACGGTGACCGAAGCCCATGAGCTTGAAGGAATCGTTCTTGTCCTTGGCGCGGGCGATGAATTCGGGAACGCGCGAAACGTCGCCGATTTCTTCCAGCATCTGCAGACAGGCTTCGTTCGCACCACCGTGTGCCGGGCCCCACAGACAGGCGATACCGGCAGCGATACAGGCGAAGGGATTGGCACCGGAAGAACCAGCCAGACGCACCGTCGAGGTGGAGGCATTCTGTTCGTGATCGGCGTGCAGCGTGAAGATGACGTCGAGCGCGCGGACCAGCACCGGGTTCGGAACGTACTTTTCGCACGGATTGCCGAACATCATGCGCATGAAGTTGGCGGTGTAATCCAGTTCGTTGTCCGGATACATGAACGGCATGCCGGTGTTGTACTTGTAGGCCATCGCGACGATGGTCGGCAGCTTGGCAACCAGACGGTTGAAACTGACATTGCGATGCTCGGCGTCGGAAAAGTCCATCGCGTCGTGGTAGAAGGCGGAAAGCGCGCCAACCACACCGGTCATGACAGCCATCGGGTGAGCATCACGACGGAAACCGGAGAAGAACTTCGACAACTGCTCGTGCACCATCGTGTGCTTCTTGATGGTGGTTTCGAAATCAGCCTTCTGCTGGGCATTCGGCAGCTCGCCGTTCTTCAGCAGATAGGTGACTTCGAGGAAGTTGCAGTTTTCAGCCAGTTGTTCGATCGGGTAGCCGCGATACAGCAGTTCGCCCTTGTCACCATCGATGAAGGTAACCTTGGATTTGCAGCTGGCGGTAGAAAGAAAACCGGAGTCGTAGGTGAACAAGCCGGTCTTGGCGCCCAAAGTACGAATATCGACGCAGTCGTTGCCATGCGTCGGGGACATGATCGGGAAATCGACGGGAGCCTGTCCGTCAATTGTCAAAGTTGCCTTGCGTTCGGTCGTCATGGATTTTTTTCCCTGTTCAGGTGTTAGTTGTCACTGCACTGCCAAAAAAGCGGTAAACATTAGCAAGTTAATCTTCAAACCTTACTTAACTCTTACGAAGCAGCGCCACGATGTGCGCCAATCGAGGATCATCAATCTCTGCCTTGCCGGTCAGCAAGTCCCAGACATCATAATCCTCCATATCGGCAAGTTCCACGAACGCCTGCTGTTCCTCGTCGTTAAGCTTTTCGAAGCGACCATCATCGAGAAAACGCGTCAGCGTAATATCGAGCTCGAGAAGCGCACGACGGATACAGCGCCAACGCAGGCGTTCGTAGTCCTTTCTTTCCATCAGACGGCGCGACGAACCATCATGTCCTTGATCTTGCCGATGGCCTTGGTCGGATTCAGACCCTTCGGACATACGTCAACACAGTTCATGATGGTGTGGCAACGGAACAGGCGGTACGGGTCTTCGAGATTGTCGAGACGCTCGTTGGTTGCCTGGTCACGCGTATCCGCAATGAAACGGTAAGCAGCCAGCAGGCCGGCCGGGCCGACGAACTTGTCCGGGTTCCACCAGAACGACGGGCAGGACGTGGAGCAGCAGGCACACAGGATGCACTCGTAAAGGCCATTCAGCTCTTCACGATCTTCCGGCGACTGCAGACGTTCGCGTTCCGGCGGCGGATCGTTGTTGATCAGATACGGCTTGATCGAGTGATACTGCTTGAAGAACTGGGTCATATCGACGATCAGATCGCGGATGACCGGCAGACCCGGCAGCGGACGCAGCACGATCGGCTGCTTCAGGCTATCGATATCGGTCAGACAGGCCAGACCGTTCTTGCCGTTGATGTTCATCGCATCGGAACCGCACACACCCTCGCGGCAGGAACGACGATAGGAAATCGCGTCGTCCTTGGCCTTGAGCTTGGTCAGCGCGTCCAGCAGCTTGCGGTCAGTCGGTTCGAGTTCAACCGAGATGTCCTGCATGTACGGGGCGTCGTCCTTGTCCGGATCGTAGCGATAGATACTGAATTGAACCATGCGTTTGCTCATTCTGGACTCCTTTAGTACGAGCGCGTCTTGAGCGCTACGGCCTCGACGGTCAGGGGTTGCATGTTGACCGGCTTGTACGTGATCGAGTTATCCACCGGCGAGAACAGCGTGTGCTTCAGCCATTCCTTGTCGTTACGACCATTCGGGAACTCGGCCGTATCCGGGGCATCGTCGCGCACGTGGGCACCGCGGGATTCCTTGCGGGCTTCGGCGGAAATCATCGTGGCCTTGGCGACTTCGATCAGGTTTTCCATTTCGAGCGCTTCGGTGCGAGCCGTGTTCCAGGCCATCGACTTGTCCTTGATTTCGAGCTGGCGAGCCGCCTTTTCGACCTCAAGAATCTTTTCGACGCCCTGCTTCAGCATGTCGCCAAAACGGAATACACCGGCGTGATCCTGCATGGTGCGCTGCATGGCCAGACGGGTTTCGTGCACGTTGGCACCACCCTTGCGGTTGTCCAGAGCAGCGATGCGGGCCAGAGTCTTGTCGGCAACATCCTTCGGCAGTTCGCGATGTGCGCGGCCAGCCTTGAGATCTTCGACAGCGGAGTCACCAGCCGACTTGCCGAAGACCAGCAGGTCGAGCAGCGAGTTGGTACCGAGGCGGTTTGCGCCGTGCACCGAGGCACAAGCACATTCACCACCGGCGTAGAAGCCCGGCACAACCGAATTCACGTCGCCATCCTTGGGCATCACGACACGACCGGAGTAATGGGTCGGGATACCGCCCATCTGGTAGTGACAGGTCGGCACGACCGGCAGCGGCTCTTTCAGGCAATCGACACCGGCAAACTGAATGCCGATTTCGTGGATACCAGGCAGGCGCTTCATGATGGTGGCGGGATCGAGGTGGGTGATGTCGAGCAGGACGTAGTCCTTATTGACGCCACAGCCGCGACCTTCCTTGATTTCGGTTGCCATGGCGCGCGAAACCACGTCACGCGAAGCCAGATCCTTGGCGTTCGGCGCATAGCGTTCCATGAAGCGTTCCTTGCTGGAGTTACGCAGGATGCCGCCTTCGCCACGCACGCCTTCGGTAATCAGCACGCCGGCACCGGCCACGCCGGTCGGGTGGAACTGCCAGAATTCCATGTCTTCGAGCGGAATGCCGGCACGCGCCGCCATACCGAGACCGTCACCGGTATTGATGAAGGCATTGGTCGAAGAATAGAAGATACGGCCGGCACCGCCGGTCGCGAAAATCGTGGCGCGAGCGTGGAAAATCACGATCTGGCCGGTTTCCATTTCCATGGCGGTGACGCCGAGGACGTGACCTTCTTCGTCACGGATCAGGTCCAGCGCCATCCACTCAACGAAGAACTGGGTGTTGGCCTTGACGTTGCGCTGATACATCGCGTGCAGCATGGCGTGACCGGTACGGTCAGCAGCGGCACAGGAACGACGCACCGGCTTTTCGCCGAAGTTGGACATGTGACCACCGAACGGGCGCTGATAAATCTTGCCATCATCGGTACGGTCAAAAGGCATGCCGTAGTGCTCGAGCTCAACGACGACTTCGTTGGCCTTCTTGCACATGAATTCGATCGCGTCCTGGTCGCCGAGCCAGTCGGAACCCTTGACGGTATCGTACATGTGCCACGTCCAGTGATCTTCCTCGGAATTACCGAGGGACGCAGCAACACCGCCCTGCGCCGCAACGGTGTGCGAGCGGGTCGGAAAAACCTTGGAAAGCACAGCGGTCTTCAGGCCGGCTTCGGACAATTGGATTGCGGAACGCAGACCGGCGCCACCGGCACCGACAATGACCGCATCAAACTTGAGAACAGGAATACTCACGCTTACAGCCTCCAGAGAATCGCAGCAGCCCACGCCGTGTAACCCACCAGCGCAGCAATGGTCAGAACGTGCAAGGTCAGGCGAATGCCCGTCGGCTTGACGTAATCCATCCAGATATCACGCACGCCAATCCAGGCGTGGTAAAAAAGGCTGACAAAGAACAGGAAGGTCAGGAACTTGATGACACCGTTCGAGAAAACACCTTGCCAGGCCTCGAAAGTACCCGGACGAACAACCAGCAGGACAGCAGCAATCAGGACCGAATAAACAGCCATGATGACCGCCGTGGCACGCTGGGCAATCCAGTCTTTCAGACCGTAATGGGCACCGACAACAATACGGTTAATCACAGCAGAACCCCCCAGAGGATCAGGGTCAGCGGAATGCTGACCGCAAACACCACTGCTGCGGACTGACGCGCAGCCTCTTTCTCGATACCGACATGCAGATCAAGCAGCAGGAAACGAATACCTGCACAGAAGTGATGCACAAAGGCCCAGAGCAGACCCGCAACAATCACCTTGGCCGGCAAGGAGGCGAAAATCGCCTTGAAGTCAGCAAAGGTTTCTGCCGAAGTCAGGCTGGCGGAAAACAGCCAGAGCATTACCGGGAGAAACAGGAACAGACCGACACCGCTGACGCGATGGAGAATCGATACCTTGCCGGGTAAGGGCAACCTGATACTAGTCAAGTCCAAATTTTTTGGACGTTGTTTCTTGATGCTCATTTCTGCCATGAACGTCATCCCTCGCGAAAGTGTGCGGTTTTCCGCTTTTACGTGGTTCAAAAAGAACCATAATTATACATTCAAAATCGGCCGAAAGTCGCCGTCTTGGGCGACTTTGGAGCCAACTCCCCTGCCGGACAATCAGCCCAGATCGTTGCGGTAATAATGCGAACGCGTGCAATAAAGACCGCGTCGCCACTCCACTGGTTTATTGCCGTAGGTGTAGGCAGTACGCTCCACCAGAAGCAACGGATCTCCCGCCTGCACACCCAGCAAACCAGCACTGTAAGCATCTGCTGCAACAGCCCGCAGGTGCTCTTCGGCGTGAATCATGCGCACACCGAAATCGCTTTCAAAAAGACTGTACAGCGAACGCTCTCCGCCGCGCAGTCGCTCCAGCGACAAACCTTCAAAAAGTTCGGCCACCAGGTAAATCTGATCGAGAACTACCGGCTCGCCATTGAAATGCAACAAGCGCTCAACACAGACCACCTTCTCGCCAGCCGGAATACGCAGCACCGCTGCAACCTCAGGCGTAGCCGAGATAATCGAGCAAAGACGCGGGTCACTGACCGCATGCGCCACCAAACCATCATCAGGCACCAGGCGCAGGAAGCGATAGAAAGAGCGTGGGTCACTGTGCGTAGCGACGAACGTCCCCTTACCCTGACGCCGCACCAGCAGGTTCTCTGCCGCCATTTCGTCAATGGCCTTGCGCACGGTTCCCTGGCTGACATTGAAGCGCGTCGCAAGCTCGCCCTCACTGGGAATGGCATCACCCGGCCCCCACTCACCCGCCTCCAGGCTACGGATCAGAAAATCCTTGATCTGCCGGTAGAGCGGACTGAAAGTTGGCGACGGAGAGCGACTGGTCGAACGGAAGGCTTCTCGATTCATGGCGCAAATTTCAGCACATTTCGGCCACAGCGTCCACGAAAAGTTGTCTTATATAAGACACATGATGCAATTGACAGCCAGCGCCCGAACTTCTAACATCGTCGTCTTCTCGCGCCCGCTAGCGAATTCACCCGCGAGCACCCGAGCAAATCCGAACAATTTCAATCACGCTGTTTCAAACAGGAGCGACATATGTCCAAAGCCCCCATGCGCGTTGCCATTACCGGTGCCGCCGGTCAGATCGGTTATAGCCTGCTGTTCCGCATCGCCTCCGGCGAAATGCTCGGCAAAGACCAGCCGGTCATCCTTCAGTTGCTCGACCTGCCGCAAGCTCAGCAAGCCGTGAAGGGCGTGATGATGGAGCTGGAAGACTGCGCCTTCCCGCTGCTCGCCGGCATGGTTGCCACCGATGATCCGAACGTCGCCTTCAAGGATGCCGACGTCTGCCTGCTGGTTGGCGCCCGTCCGCGCACCAAGGGCATGGAACGTGCCGACCTGCTGACCGCCAACGGCGCCATCTTCACGGTGCAAGGCAAGGCCATCGCTGAAAACGCCAAGGAAGACGTCAAAGTCCTGGTCGTCGGCAACCCCTGCAACACCAATGCCTTTATCGCTGCTGCCGCCGCCAAGAAGGTTGGCCGCACCAACCCGAACAACTACCACGGCATGCTGCGCCTGGACCACAACCGCGCCCTGTCGCAACTGGCCACCAAGGCCGGCCGCGAAGTTTCTTCACTGAAGAAGCTGGTCGTCTGGGGTAACCACTCGCCGACGATGTACGCCGACTACCGTTACACCACCTCCAATGGTGACAGCGTCAAGACCCTGATCAACGATCACGCCTGGAACAACGACGTCTTCCTGCCGACCGTCGGCAAGCGCGGCGCCGCCATCATCGAAGCCCGTGGCCTGTCCTCGGCCGCTTCCGCTGCCAACGCTGCCATCGACCACGTGCGTGACTGGGTCCTCGGTTCCGACGAATGGGTCACCATGGGTGTTCCTTCCGACGGCTCCTACGGCATTCCGGCCGGCATCGTGTTCGGCTTCCCGTGCGAATGCAAGGGCGGCAAGTTCTCGATCATCCAGGGCCTGGAAATCGACGAATACAGCCGTGAAAAGATCAACTTCACGCTCAAGGAACTGACCGACGAAGCTGAAGCCGTCAAGGACATGCTGTAAGACAAGCTGTTAGCTGGTAGTTGTTAGCTACCAGAAAAACAAGCAAGGGCCGCGGTAAAATACCGCGGCCCTTTTCGTTTTTATTCCGCCACCACCATCTCGATCCTGATCGCTAAAAACATGCGCCATCCGAAAATCGTTCTCTTTGCCGGCGAAAAGCCTTTCCCTGTTCTCCCGGCGGTCGACCACTACGCCGGCTCGGAAAAGCTGATGCAGAAAGCGCTGTTGCTGCAAAAAGAACTCGGCCCGATCTTCGACATCACCTGCGACTGCGAGGATGGCGCACATGCCGGCGCCGAACGCGAGCACGCCGAAATGGCGGCTCGATTGATCATGTCTGACGACAACCTGTTCAATCGGGTTGGTGCGCGCATTCACGACATCACGCACGCCCACTGGCAGCAGGATCTGGAAATCCTGGTCCGCATCGCCGGCAACCGCCTCCCCTTCATCACGCTACCCAAGCCGTGCAGCGCCGAAGATGTGCAGATCCAGATCGAAGCCCTGCGGCAAATCGAGCGAAAATTCGGTGTCGACCGACGCATTCCCGTGCACGTACTGATCGAGACCCACGGCGCCCTGCGCGAAGTCTGGGAAATCGCCGCCCTGCCCGGCGTCGAATCGCTGGATTTCGGCCTGATGGATTTCGTCTCCGGTCACCACGGCGCCATTCCCGGCAGCGCCATGAAGAGCCCGGGCCAGTTCGAACACCCGCTGGTGACCCGCGCCAAGTGCGAGATCAGCGCCGCCGCGCTGGCCAACGGCATCGTGCCGGCACACAACGTCACCACCGAATTGAAAGACATCGAATACATCAGGAATGATGCCTTGCGCGCCCGTCGCGAATTCGGCTATCTGCGCATGTGGAGCATCCACCCGAACCAGATCCTGCCCATCGTCGAAGCCATGCGCCCCGATTTTTCCGAAGTACAGGCCGCGACGGAAATCCTGATCGCCGCCCAGGACACCGACTGGGGCCCGATCCAGCATGCCGGCAAACTGCATGATCGCGCTTCCTACCGCTACTACTGGGAATTGCTCGAACGCGCCCACATCACCGGCATGGAACTCCCTGCCGAGGCATCGAGCCGCTTCTTTGGCTGAAGACGACAACAACAGCGCAATCAGGGAAGAGCTGCCGATTCTCTACCGCGACGAATACATCGTCGTCGTGGACAAGCCCTCCGGCCTGCTCGTCCATCGCTCGGAAGTCGACCGTCACGAAACGCGCTTCGCGATCCAGATCCTGCGCGACCAGATCGGCCAGTGGGTGTGGCCAGCACATCGCCTCGACCGCGGCACCTCCGGCATCCTGCTCTTCGCGTTGTCGCAGGAAATTGCCGGCCAACTTGGCAGGCAATTCGAAGCGGGCAGCGTCAGCAAGCGCTATCTCGCCGTCGTGCGCGGCATTCCGCCGACTGCCGGCAGCATAGACCACCCGCTGACCCGCCAGCGCGAGCGCCACGAATTCGTTGGCGAGCAGAGCAGCCATGAAGCACAAAGCGCCCTCACCCACTATCGGCGACTCGCCGAAATCGAGCTACCTTTTGCCGTCGACCGCTACCCGAGCAGCCGCTACGCCTTGCTCGAACTCGATCCGCAAACCGGCCGCAAGCACCAGCTGCGCCGCCACCTCAAGCACATCGCCCATCCGATCATCGGCGATGCGACGCACGGCAAGGGTATCCACAACCGCTTCTTCGCCGAACACTTCGGCTGCCAGCGCATGCTACTCGCCTGCACGCAACTGGACTTCGACCACCCGATGGACGCCCGCCGCATGCAAATAAACGCGCCAGTGTCCGGCGAATTCGCCGCCACACTGGCGCAGTTGGGCTGGGCAACCCCGGATCAATAACCGATCGAGGTTTCCAGTTCTTCGAGGCGACGCATGTCGCGCTCGAGATCAACCAGATCCTGCCCCAGCGCATCGCGCGCCGAGACCATACCGACCGGCGCACCGTCGACATCGACCACCGGCACATGGCGGAAGCCACCTTCGGCCATCATGTGCAGCGCGTAAGCCAGCGGCTTGTCGGCGCGGATGGTTTGCGGATCACGCACCATGACCTGTGCGAGCAGGGTTTTATCGGGATCCAGACTGGCCGCCAGCACCTTGTTCAGTGCATCGCGCTCGGTAAAGATGCCGGCAATCCGACCCTGCTCGACGACCAGCAGCGCCCCGATCTTTTTCTCGGCCATCAGCCGACTGGCCGCCCTGACCGTGGTATTGCCGCTGGCCGTGACCAACGTGCGGCCAGCGAGGATATTGCCTATGATTCGTTTCGGCATGTTTGTCTCCTTTATTGATTTGAATGCAAGCACAAGGTGCTCGAGTCGGAGCTTACACGCCTACACCCCGACCGATCATGACCGGATGACGACAAACGCCATCTGCTCAATGCTAATGACCGGAGACCACCGGTAAATGTTCAACGCCAATTGAAAAAATGCTCAGGGCGCCAGTTCGTAGACGACCCGCACCCGCGCGTCCGCCTTGGCCAGATCGACGAAACCGATGCCACCGGGGTGGGAGCTGACCCATTTCAGCACCTCTTCCGTGCTGTTCACGCGCGGCGGCGCCTGCATGCGCCCGGAAAACACCTGACGCGACCAATAGGCATTGACGTCGGAAATATCCTTGCCGACGAGCGCCGCATAAAAGCGCGCCCGATCAGGATGACTGTCGATCAGATCGACCGGCTGCGCCTCGACGCCATTGAAGAACTGACGGTAGCGCCCGAAGAAGATATTGGTCACCTCGTTGCGCGTCATCACGGCAACACCGTTACGGGCATTGACCACAACCACCAGATCGGCCACAGCCTCCCGCACCGGCAGGAACGCCAGCCAGAAAAGCAAAACGAGGGAATAAGGACGGGACGACTTCATGATTTCAGAAGACGAAATCCATGGTCAGACTGAAGACGTCCATCTTGCCCGACCAGCCCGCCTGCTCATTGCGGAACGGAAAAATCGACTGCGCTTCGCCACGAATGCCGTCCCACTGCGCCTTGAGCGCCACATTGCGCGCCACATCCCAGCGCGCACCAAGAATGGTCGTATTCTGGTGCGCATGCGCATCCGCCATGATCACGTCTATCACCGGATTCAGCGTTGCAGCGCGCGACTCGGAACGAATCCAGGAAAAACCGGCATAGGGCGTCACCGAACCGATCCGGTAACCCGCCAGCAGATAACCCGCCGATGAACTCTGAAAAATGCGACTGCCCTGGGTAATCTTGTTGAGCATGATCTGCAACTGCCAGGGACCGTTGTCGTAAATCGCCCCCACCGAATAATAGTGGCTGCGGGTATTGTCTGCCGCCAGATAGTCACGCGCCTGCGCAGCCTCGACCGACGTCATCGCGCCAGCCAGAACAGCTGATGCCAGATCCCCCTCAATCGGCATGTTGTGATTGAAGCGGATATTCGCGTAGCTGGCACGCAACAGCCAGGAGCCCAACTGGTAATCGAGGTAACCACCGACCATGGCCGAGCCATCCAGACTCCACTGCTTGTCGGCCAGCGGGATATTGCCCTCGGAAATCCCGTAATAGAGCTTGCCGCGCAGCACATCTTCACCCACCGGCACGGTCAACGCCGCATCCACCCCGTTAATGCTGGAAAACGGCAGGTACCAGAAGAAATCGCCCGGCGGCCGCACCGGCAGATAGGAATAACCGACCTGACGCGAATCGGCCATCATGAAGAATTCGGTACCGAGACGCCCGGCCCGCAGGCTCACTTGCGGCGTCGGATCGTACTTGACGTAGGCCCAGGAAACCTCGGGCTTGAAGCTGCGATCGTAGCGATAATGACTGATCGCCTGGACGACCGCCTCCAGATCCGGCGTCAGGCGCCAGCTGGCCTGCAGACCGAGAATGCTGTCCACCTTGCCATCCCAGCGGTTGCTCGCTCCCTTGGGCTGGGAAAGATCACGGACAAACTCCGCATCGGCCGTCGAGGTTCTCGTTGCACCAAGCGTGCCAAACCCGTGCAGGGCAAAAGCCGATTCCTCTTCCGCCCCCGCCTGGCCGACGAAAACCAGGGCTGCCAGCGCGGCAAGGAGACGCAACCCCCTGGCCGCTGCGAGAAAAATATCCGTTGATTGGTTTTGCGACATGTTTGCACCAGAAATGATGACGTCCTGCCCGGAAAGGCCAGAACTATATCGCATCATCATTAACTCCCGGTATGACTGTCTCATCAAAAACACTTTTCCCGACTCGGGCAAGCGGCAAAATCAAATGACCAAGCAGAAAAAAACCCGGCCAGAAATGCGCCGGGTTCCCTTTACGCACTCGGCAAGCGAGGATCAGGCCGTCTGCTCCTGCGGCAGCGGCAGCGCCACCTTGTTGTCGGTACTGAACTGGTAATCCTTGAAAACATGCTCGGCCGACAGGATCTGGTAGCTGCCATCAGCCAGCTTGTTGGTCGTATCCTTGAGACGGTAGGTCAGGTGACCGCAGGTCCACAGATCGAAGTTGCGCATCTGCGTGCACAGACAGGTCTTGTCCATCACCGAGACCTTGCGCGCGCCCGGATGAGCCGCCACTTCGCGGTTGTAGGCGGTCACGTAGGAACACTTGCCGTTGGCGTCGAGCAGGTAACCATAGGCCTCGCAATTCGGGCGAATGCCATCGCCGATCGCCGGGCTGCCCTTGAGCATGCGCATCGGGTAGCCGGTCGGGGAAATCTGGTTGACCTCGATATCGTCTTCGCTGGCCTTGAAGTATTCCTGCTGCACCTTCTCGGGCAGGCCACATTCCTTGGCGACAGTAAAGCGGGTAGCAACCTGGACGGCGGCAGCGCCGGCCTCGAGGAATTGCGCCGCGTCGGTGCCGGTAAAGATGCCACCGGCCGGAATGACCGGAATCTCGAGATGCTCGTTCTTCAGGAACTGCATGACTTCGGCAACGATGGTCGCCAGGTCGTACTGCGCCCAGTCCATGCCGAAACCCAGGTGACCGCCGGCAAGCGGACCTTCGACAACGACGTAGTCGGGCAGGCGGTTGGTGCGGGCAACCTTTTTCAGGAACAGTTGCAAAGCGCGCACCGAGGAAACGATGATGCCGAGCTTGGCATCGCGAAAACGCGGGTGATCCTCGATCAGCCCGAAGGAGCCGAGATGCAGGCCGGCAGCCAGCGTAATGCCGTCGATGCCGGCATCGAGCGCCGCGGTCATGCGGACCTTGAGCGTCTCTTTCGGCGCATTCATGGTCAGCTTTTCCATGCAGTTCACGAAAACCAGGCCGGAGCCCTGCTTGCGTTCCATGGTGCCGGCGACGTGCAGCTTGGTCGCCTCGGCAATCTTGCCGAGGTCGAACTTGACGTCCGACTTGTCTTCGTTTTCGGCGTTGTACTTGTAAAGCGCGAGCTTTTCCTTGACGAACTTGGTCTTGTAGCGACGGTCCGTGACCGTCTTGATCATCGCATCCGAGATATGGCCGACGCCACCCAGACGGGCAACCTCCAGGGCCAGGTCGGCCGTCGAAATATCGACGCCCATGCCGCCAATCATGATTGGTACAAGTTCATGCTTGCCCAACTGCAAGCGGAAATCATCCACGCGCTTCATTGCTATCCTTCAGAAAAGCAGCCCGGCCCGATCGCGATATCGCGCGCCTGACTAAGCCCGGAATTTTACGCGAATGTGAAGCCTCTTGCTCGACGAGCACGGGATAAATCAAAGTTGTGATGTGCGTCTGTGGCTAAACTCAATACAACAGGCACTCGCCATCCCGAAAGGTTCAACATGCAACTCGCGAAACATCCCCTCTGGCTGGCCGGCTTTCGTCCGTTCTTCACCCTTGCCTGCCTCGCCGGCATGATCCTGCCGGTCGCCTGGGCGCTGATATTCAGCGGTCGCCTGCCGGCCCCGGCAAACACTTTCACCCCGACGCAGTGGCACGCCCACGAAATGTTCTTCGGCTTCGGCTGGGCGGTGCTTGGCGGTTTTCTGCTGACCTCGACCAAGAACTGGGTGAATATCCGCGGCTATCACGGCCCGGCCCTGATGCTGCTCGCCGCCGCCTGGCTGTTCGAGCGTCTCGGCATGAGCGCTGGTGGCGACTGGCCGCGCGCCCTCTTCCTGCTCTCGAACAACGCTTTCCTCGGCTGCATCAGCGCCATGCTGATGTGGACGCTGATCCGCCACCGGGCGCGCGACAGCTACCGCGACAACGCTTTTTTCCTGGTCATCCTGCCCGCCTTCCTGGTCGCCAAGTACCTGATGCTCAACGGCGACAACTTCACCGCCGGCTACAGCATGAGCATGGGGCTCTTCCGCCTCGCCTTTCTCGTCATGCTCGAACGCACGCTGACCGGGTTCATGAAGGCTGCCTTCCAGATCCAGATCCTGCGCCACCCAAAACTCGACATGGCGATCAAGCTGCTCGGCCTGATCCTCGTCATGGAAATGGCCCTGCCGCGACCGTTGACCGCTGCGCTCTCGTTGGCGCTGGCCGTACTCCTCGGCATCCGTTTCGTGTTCTGGAAACCGCAGCTCGCCGCGCGCCGGATCGACATCGGCATCATGTACGTCGGCTACCTCGCCATCGTCGGCCAGTTGCTGATCGAAGCGCTCGGCCATGTCGTCGATTTCGTCTGGATCGGCAGCGTTTCGGTGCACCTGTTCACCTTCGGCGCCATGGGCTGCGTCATTCCGGGCATGCTGATCCGCATCAGCAAGGGCCACACCGGGCGCAAGGTCGTCTTTGATACGCTCGACAAGGCAACGCTGTACATCATGCTCGGCGCGCTCGCACTGCGCATCGTGCTGCCGCAGCTTTATCCGGCGCTCTACCTGCTGTGGATCCAGCTTGCCGCCGCCTGCTGGTTTGCCTGCTACGCCATCCTCGCTATTCACCACGTTCCCGCCCTGCTGCAGCCGCGCATCGACGGCAAGGAACATTGACGGTTTTCGGCCGAAAAAGGCCGTCGACCGCTCAGAGCACGGCTTCGAACAATTCGAGCTGCGGCGGCCCGAGATAGAAATCGCGCGGCGAATTGCCGGCCGCCATGTGCGCCTTGCGGAAGGCCTCGGACTGCGTCCAGTCGGCAAACGCCTGCTCGGATTCCCAGACCGTGTGCGAGGCGAACAGCGTGCGCTCCTCGGTGGTGTCGCCGCGCAGCAGATTGAAGCTGATGAAACCCGGCACTTCGCTCAGGTAGCTGTTGCGATTGCGCCAGTGCTCGACAAACGCATCCTCCTTGCCGGGCGCGATGCGAAAACGGTTCATGGCGAGAAACATGCGGACCTCCCGGATTGAGTCGAAACGATCATGTCAGGCCACCACTTCCATGCCGCGGAACATCGAGCAGCGCCGAAAAACATCGAGTCCTGGCGCCACCTGCTTCTGGTTGCAGTATTTGGCGACCAGCTTGGCCAGGCCCTTGATGTCGCGCCCGGTCGCTTCCGGAAAGATGTCGGGCAGGCGCTCGAGCAGCTCCGGCGCGACGGGCAAGCCGAACTGCTCGCTCATGACGCCCCAGATCTTGCGCCGATCGGCGCGCGTCGGCGGGTGGAACTTGATCAGCGCGATGCAGCGCGAGACGATGGCTTCGTCGATGTCGTCCACCCGGTTGGTGGTCAGGAACAAGAGCCCGTTGAAGTACTCCAGCACACGCAGGAAGACGCCAACCACGGCATTCATCGTGATGTTGTCGTCGCGCTTCTTGATGTACACGTCGGCCTCGTCGATGAGCATCACCGCCCCCCAGCGCTGGGCGCGGGTCAGTACCTCCTTGAGCGCCACTTCCATGGCCGCGACATTGAGCCCCAATTGCCCGGAATGCACGCGATAGAGCGGGCGCTTGATGATTTCCGAATACACCTCTGCCGTCAGCGTCTTGCCGACGCCGGCCGGCCCGGCGCAGAGCACCGTCGTGCCGCCCGACTTGCCGGCGACGATGTCGTCCATCAGCACGTCCATCTCGGCGGTCAGGATGTCGATCAGGTCCGTCTGCTCGGGCGGCAGCACCAGCTTGTCCTTGAGTTCCGGCTGGTAGACATAAGGTTCCATGTCGTCCACATGCACCCAGACGTAATGGTGCAGTTCGAGGTGGAACATCAGGATGTAGAAATGCACCGGCAGTTCGGTAAACATCCCTTTCGGCATGCTGGCCTGGGTTTCCTCGACTTCCGCCTCTTCCTTGTTGGAAAGCCGCGAATTGCGCGCCACCCGGCGCACGAACTTGGCCATGATGTCGCCCGTCGCATCGAGCGCCAGCACGCGCTCGCCGAGGATGCTTTCATCGTTGACCAGGCGCGACGGGCTGCCGGTCGAGGACAGGATGATCATGTCCTTGCGCGTGTAGTCGGTATCGCGATGCGTCGCCGTCGGGTTCTCGGCGAAATAGCCGACGCCGGTGCCGGCGAACTGCGCGCCGTACTGCGCCCGCCAGTCGAAGTAGCGCGCCGCGCCCTCGTCGTAGCTTTGCAGCAATTCCGGCGTCTCCTTGACGAAGCCCTTGGCGGCGAGGATTTCGGCGATATTGCGGCCGGCGATGTCCGGCCCGGTGATGCGCACCGTCGCCGTCGCCATGCGGGCGCGGGCATTGGCTTTGAGTTCGACGAAAATCTTGCCGGTTTCCTCTTCCGACGGCGGCGTGTAGTCGAGGCGCGTCACCACGTAAGCCAGCGGCTTACCGGTGATGGTCGCCGAAAACACCCAGCCGCGCGTCGAGCCTTCGGCCAGATAGCGGGCAATGGCCGGCACTGCCATTTCCAGCTCCTCCGGCGCGAAACGCCGGCCGCCCTCGCGCATCGCCTTCTGCAAGGTGGCAATCTGCGCGCCGCGCGCCCGCAGCTCCGGCCCGCCCTTGGCATACAAGTCTTCGAGGAAGGCGAGTTCCGCGTCGGCCAACTGGCTGAAGGAAAGTTCGACCTTGTTGCCGAAGCGCAGTTGCTCCCGGACAAAATCGAGACGCGGAAAAGCCTGGATCATCGCCTCGATATGCGGGCGTTCGATTTGCAGTTTCATGGGGGAAGACTCCGTTGGGGACGAATTTGCGAACATCAGCGAATTTCGTGCCCAGCGGTCGACGTGCAAAAACAGCCAAAAAACAATTGCTTGCCCGCAAAACCACCTTGTCGTTCTTGCAACAATGATCCTTGAAACCTTGGTTGGACGCGGCTGTTGGTGCGTTTGGGCGGGATGACCAGCGCGAAGCGACGACGCGGCAGGCTCATGCCTGCAAGGAGGAGCGACAAAGCTGGGCGCCCGCCCAGATGTGCCAGCAGCCACGTAGCGCTCACACCCATTGGATCAATTGTATCGAAGGCACTCAAATCAGCGCTTATGAGATTTCCCTGGGATGGACAAGCGGTCAACTGAGGTTTCAAGGATCGTTCCATGGGATACTCCGCCCCCAGCAAAATGATCGGAACGCGCATGACCACACCCGCCCAGAAACCCGGACTGCACCCGCGCAACAAGAATGCGGCCGGCTACGATTTCGCCGCGCTGACTGCCGTCGCGCCCGGTCTGGTCAAGTTCGTGATCACCACCAAGGCGGGCACGCCGGGCATCGATTTCGCCAACCCGAGCGCCGTCAAGGCCTTCAACCGCGCCCTGCTCGCCCTGCATTACGGCATCAAGGGCTGGGAAATCCCGGCCGGCTACCTCTGTCCGCCGATTCCCGGTCGCGCCGACTACATCCACCACGCCGCCGACCTGCTCGCCACCTGCAACAAGAAAACGATCCCGACCGGTGCCGGCGTGCGCGTGCTCGACATCGGCGTCGGCGCCAACTGCGTCTATCCGCTGATCGGTGCCGCCGAATACGGCTGGCACTTCCTCGGCGTCGATATCGACGAAACGGCGCTGGCCAATGCGCAGATGATTTTGGGCAAAAACGAGCAGTTGACCGGTATGGTCGAACTGCGCCACCAGCCGGTCTGGGAAAACATCTTCACCGGCCTGCTGCGCTCCGGCGAAAACTTCGAACTGAGCATCTGCAACCCGCCCTTCCACAATTCGCCGGACGACGTGCATGCGGTCAGCCAGCGCAAGTGGAACAACCTCAACAAGCCGGGCGCGAAAAAGGGCGCGGTACAGCAGCCGCGCCTCAATTTCGGCGGCGGCGGCACCGAACTGTGGTGCAACGGCGGCGAACGCGCCTTCGTCAAGAACATGATCGAACAGAGCGCCAACATCCCGAAGCGCGTCATGTGGTTCACCAGCCTGGTCTCGCAGGCCGACAACCTCGTGCATATCGAAGCCGCGCTGAAAAAGGCCAAGGTCGTCGAATCGCGCACCATCGCCATGGCCCAGGGCCAGAAGCAGAGCCGCTTCGTCGCGTGGACCTTCTGCGGCAACGGCGAACGCGAGAAGTGGCGCAAGGAGCGCTGGTCGGTGATGGCACCGACGCCCAACCAGGCACCACGCTTCCCGGTCAGCGCCGAGTCGGTCGCGTCGGAGCCGGCGACAGAACAGCCGCCGGCCGGCAACAGCGACTAGGCTTCGCCCTCGCCGCGCGCCGTCGCCAGGTAGTCGCGCCAGAGATGGCCGTAACGGTCGTCAAAAGTTGCGGCTATCAGCTCAACCGTCAAAATACGATCGACGCGGAAGGTCCGGAAGGACTGGCGCAACTCGCACCAGGCACCAAGCGTCCAGCAATGTCCCCAGAACACCAGGCCAAGAGGCCAGAGCGTGCGCTGCGAGACTTCGCCGTCGGCCCGCCGGTAACTCACCGCCACCTTGCGGCCGCTTTCCATGCCGGCCCGCAACAAGGCCATCGGTTCGCGCAGCGGCGCCGGTTGCAGGCAATCGAGCGCCAGGAAACGCCGGCTCGACGCGCCGACCCGCTCTTCCAGCGCGCGCGGCAAAACCGCCTCGATGCGCGCCATGGCCTGCGCCGCCGCCTTGCCCAAGGCCGAATCGCCCCAGGCGCTGACCAGCTTGGCGCCAACCACCAGCGCTTCGATTTCGTCGCCGGTGAACATCAGCGGCGGCACCTGGTAACCGCGACGCAGGCGATAGCCGACGCCGGCCTCGCCATCGATCGGCGCCCCGGATTTCACCAAGTCGGCGATGTCGCGGTAGATGGTGCGCTCGGAAACCTCGAGTGCCTCGGCCAGCGCGGCGGCGGTGACGACGCGGCCGTTGCGCAGCAAAAGGATGATCTGGAACAGTCGGTCGGCCGGGCGCATGTCATGACGGGGAATACGGGAATTTCAGCATAACACGCCGTTTTGCCGGGCACGCCAAGCCTCCTGACACCATGCTGTCAGGAGCCCCCGGCCAGAATGCGCTGCATCAACGGCATCCCGCCGCTGAACTTTCCGGAGATAAACATCATGGACAATCCGCTGCGCTGGTTTGAAATTGCCACCACCAACCTCGACCGGGCCGTCGCCTTCTACCAGGACATTCTCGCCATCGAATTGCGCCGCGAAACCTGCGGCGACATCGCCATGGCCATTTTCCCTTACGCCGAGCCCTACCCGAGCGGCGCGCTGGTCGCCATGCCGCAACTGCAACCGCGCGACAACGGCACGCTCGTCTATCTCGACGGCGGCGCCGACCTCAACACCGTGCTGGCCCGCATTCCGGCAGCGGGCGGCCACGTCGTCATGGCAAAAACGGACATCGGCAAGGACATCGGCCATATCGCGCTCTTCATCGACAGCGAAGGCAACCGCGTCGGGCTGTATTCGAAGGACTGAGTCCGGCACCGATTGAGGATGGCAGGGACATAGGAGGCAAAGCGGCGAACCCGTATAATCGCGGGTCGCCAATTTACCGGTTTCCATCGTGTCCGACCGCCTCGCCGTACTGCCCCAATACCTGATCCCGAAACAGGCGCTGACCATCCTCGCCGGCAAGCTCGCCAGCAAGGAGGCCGGCACGCTGACCACCCGCGTCATCCGCTGGTTCGTCGGCCGCTACAAGGTCAACATGGCCGAAGCGGCCAATCCGGACATCACCAGCTACAAGAGTTTCAACGAGTTCTTCACGCGGCCGCTCCAGCCCGCTGCCCGGCCGCTCGCCGAGGCCGCATTTCTCAGCCCGGTCGACGGCGCGATCAGCCAGTTCGGACCGATCGAGCGCGACCAGATTTTCCAGGCCAAGGGCCACAGCTACTCGACCACCGCGCTGGTCGGCGGCGATCGCGAACTGGCGAAAAAATTCGAGAATGGCAGTTTCGCGACACTCTATCTCAGCCCGCGCGACTACCACCGCATCCACATGCCCTGCGACGGCAAGCTGAGCCGCATGATCTACGTGCCCGGCGCGCTGTTCTCGGTCAATCCGACCACGGCGCGCGGCGTGCCCGGGCTGTTCGCGCGCAACGAGCGCGTCGTCTGCGTCTTCGAGACGGCCAGCGGCCCCTTCGTGCTGACCCTGGTCGGCGCCACCATCGTCGGCAGCATGGCGACCGTCTGGCATGGCCAGGTCAATCCGCCGCGCCCGGGGGTCGTGCGCGAATGGCGTTATGACGACCGCAACATCGTGCTGAAAAAGGGCGAGGAAATGGGCCGCTTCCTGCTCGGCTCGACCGTCGTCATGCTCTTCCCCAAGGACACGCTGACCTTCAACCCGGAGTGGACGCCGACGCGCGCCATCCGCATGGGCGAGGCAATGGGAGCAGCCGCATGAGCCGGCGCCGCCTGCCGCTGCTGATCATCCGCGCCGTGACCGGCCTGGCGCTGATCCTGCCGGCCGCCTGGCTGGCGTGGACGCAAACGCCGGTGCCGCTGCTGCTCCTGGTCGCGGTCGCCGCCTCCCTGGTTTCGATCCGCATCGGCCAGCAGGGCGAGGCGCGTTACGGTCGACGCGTCCCGGTCACCGAAATGTTCAGTCTCGGCCGCAAGGAAAACGACCGCCAGATGCAACTCGGCGGCCTCGCCGGTTACTTGATGCTGGCCTGCCTCGGGCTGGCCCTCTGGGCGGCGCTTTAAGCCGCCCCGATCAGGCCGGCATTTGCCGGCCTGTCATCAAATCGAATTCCACTCCGCATTGTCATCGGCGGGCGCCGAGAGTACGGCCTTGCTGCCCGGCCCGGGCTTGGCCGTCCGCCGCGGCGCAGCCAGTCTGGCCCGCCCGGACAGGACCTTGTCCAGTTTGAAGCGGGCAACCTGTTCCTGCAACTGCTGCGCCTGATCTTCCAGCGACTCGGCTGCCGCAGCGGCCTCCTCGACGAGAGCGGCATTTTGTTGCGTCACTTCGTCCATCTGGGCGACGGCCCGGTTGACCTGCTCGATACCGGCCGTCTGCTCAACGGAAGCCCGGCTGATTGCGGCCACAATGGCCGTGACCTTGCCGATCGACTCGACGATCTGCTCCATGCGCACACCGGCTTCGCGCGCCTGCGTCGAACCGCGTTCGATCTTGCTCCCGGAATCCGAAATCAGGGCCCCGATTTCCTTGGCCGCCATTGCGGAGCGCTGCGCCAGGGCACGCACTTCCGTTGCCACCACGGCAAAGCCCTTGCCCTGATCGCCGGCGCGTGCCGCCTCGACCGCCGCGTTCAGCGCCAGGATATTGGTCTGGAAGGCGATCCCTTCGATGACGCTGATGATATCGCCCACCTTTTTCGAACTGCTCTGAATGTCGATCATCGTCACCGCCGAGGCCTTGACCACTTCACCGCCCTTGATCGCCATCTCCGATGCCGCCAGCGCCAGCTCGTTCGCAGCCCTGGCACTGGCCGTGTTCTGCTGTGCGGTCGCCGTGAATTGCTCGATGCTGGCGGCCGTCTCCTCAAGACTGGAGGCCTGCTCTTCGGTACGTGCCGAGAGATCGGCATTGCCGGCTGAAATTTCCTTGGCGGCGGTGGTGATCGCGTCAACCGCAGCAACCACGTTGCCGATCACTTCCTTCAGGTTATCGACCGTCGTATTGATGCCCTGTGCCGTTTCGCCGAACAGGCCCGGATACTGTCTTTCGATGCGTTGCCGCAAGTCGCCGTCCCCCAGCGTTCCGGCAACCAGGGAAATATCCGAGAGCGCCTGGTGCGCCGTGATGCCCAGGCTGTTGAGCAGTTCGGCCAGGGTTCGGGCGTAACCGCGTTTGCTGGCGACATCGATCTGCCGGCTGAAATCGCCCTGTGCGGCGGCATTGACGATTTCGCGAACCTCTTCGACCACCTGCGTCAGGGCCTGCACCGTGGCATTGATCGCCCCGGCGGTCTGGCCGAAGGCACCGGGATAAACGGCCACCACCTTCTGCGACAGATCGCCCGCCGCCAACGCACCGGCCACCCGGGAAACATCCTGCAGGCTGGTATCGGTCACCACCATCAATTGATTCAGTGCCTCTCCGATTTCCCTGCCAAAGCCCTGCTTGTCGGCAAGCTCGATCCGCCGCCCGAGATCGCCGTGCTCGGCAGCCCGCACCATGTCACGAATTTCGCCGACCAGGCTGGCCAGGGAATCCTGCATCGATTTCATCGCTGCCAGCATGCTCGATGAGTCACCCTGCGCCAGTTCGATCCGGCCGCCCAGATCGCCACCGGCAATCCGGCTGACCACCGCCACGGCTGCCGCCGGTTCGCCGCCAATCCGGCGAAACAGCGTGGACGACAGCGAACGCATGGCCAGCACGATGAGCAGGCAACCTATAACGATCGCCGCCGACATCGCCAGGCTATCTATCCAGCTGGTATCGGTCAGGTTCTTCAAGGTCGATTCGGCAAACTGGTTGGCGACGACAACGGTCGCCTCAACGCCCACGCGATGCGCCTCGTAACGCTCGCGCATCTGGCGCAGCGAACTTTCCATGCGCACCGTGTCGTTTGCCGCCAGCGCCGGCAGGAAGACATTCTCCAGTTCGGCCCAGAACAGTTCGCCCTGCGTCTTCTGCTCACCCAGCAATTTTGCTTTCAGACCGGCATCGAGTTCCGAATCGCTCCAGAACTGGTTGCGGGCAACATAGTCCTTCTTGAGCTGCTGCAATTTCTCCAGCAATTTCGGACGCTGCGCATCCGTTGCCACAGCAATGTCGTAGGCGGTCAACTGCGCCTCGATGACAAAAAGCGGCGGCGGCAGGATATCGGCCACGACATCCTTGCCCTCGCCCATTTTGGTGGCCGACGAGGAGATTCCCTGCAGGGCGGCAATACCCACCGCGCCAACCACCACCAGGATCGCGAAAACCATTGCGGAAACGAGGTTCAGATATTTTTTCAATGACAGGTTTTCGAGGGAGATCATGATCGTCCAGGTACTCTGTTGTGAATGAAGCGCCATGAGACGCACGCCAGGGCGCAAGAGTATCAAACAAACAGAGCGCCCCGACAGTCGGCAAGAGCCGCCGAGACCGGCAAAATCTGGAGTGCATGCCCGGCAACAAGCCGCCATCGCGCTCGGCAATGCATGCGGCAAGCTCGCTGGCCGTTCCCTGCCACCATGGAAGCGCTTTTGCATGCGCCGGCGGACAGCATTTTCTGCTCTTCGAGAGGGTCGACCGCCAGACGGTCGCCCCTCTCGAAATCGCCAAAATCAGCCGCCGCTCACTCGCCGCGCGCCACCGACCAGACCAGGGCAGCCGGCGCCAGGTGGCGGCGCAGCGCGGCCGTCACTTCCGCTGCCGTAAGCGCTGCGATGCGCCGATCGAACTCGGCCTGCCAGGCAAAATCGCGCCCGCTCTGCATACCCTGCAGCAACTGCCCGACCAAGGCACCTTCGCTGGCCAGCGATCTGGCCCGCGCTTCCTGCCAGGCGGCCTGGGCGCGCTCGACCTCGGCCGCCGTGAAACCTTCGGCCAGGGCCTGCGCCACTTCCTCCTGGAGCAGCGCCAGCGCGGCCGCAGCCTGGACGCTGGCGACGCTGCTGCTTACCGCCAAGCGGCTGCGCGGCCCGAAATCACCACCGCTCAGCGTCGCGCCGGCCGTGTAGGCGAGGCCTGCGCGCTCGCGCAGGCGCTGCCGGATGCGACTGTCGCTGCCGCCGCCGAGCAGGCTGACGGCGATTTTCAGGGCCGGGTAATCGGCGGCGTCGGGCGAGATCGGCAACAAGGCAAGGCCGCGCACTTCGGCATTCGGGCGTTCGACCGCCACGAACTCGAGCGGCGTGCGATCGACTGTCGGCGGCGGCGCCGCTTCGCCGATGCGCTGGTAGGGCTGGCTGGCCGCGGGCAGCTCGCGCAAGCGCGCCCAGGTTGCCGCGACATCGGCTTCGGAAAAATCGCCGACCATGGCCAGGCGAATCTGCGAACGCCCGCCAAAATCAGCCAGGCAGGCCCGCACGTCGTCCATTTCGACCTTTTCCACGGCGTCGACCGCCTGCGCCAGCGAGCGCGTCTGGTAGGGATGGCCGGCCGGGTAATTGTCGAAACGGCGGGCGACGGCATTCGCCGCGAGTTGCACCGGGTCCTTCTGCGCGGCCCGTAGTTGGGCCAGGCGCGCCCGCTTCTGACTTTCGAATTCGGCGGCCGGCAGCAGCGGCGACTTCCAGGCGTCGAGCAGCAAATCGAGTGCCGCCTCGATATTGGCGCGCGGCGCTTCCAGGGAAAGACCGCCGAGACCGAGCGTCCACCGCGCCTGCAAGGCTTCCAGGCGACGCTCGAACTGGTTGCGACCGAGGCCGCCACCACCCTGGGCGAGCAGGCTGCCGGCCAGGGCACAGGCATCCCGGCGCCCGGTCAACGCCGGCAAATTGCCGTAATCGTTGGCGATGCTCAGCCAGGCCTGGTTGCCGCGCGTCTGGCGGGCAAGCAGCGCGGCTTGTCCGGCATCGGGGAGCGGCAGGCTGACCACCTGTTCGGCCAGTTCGTCGAACGAGGCCGGCAAGGCGGCGCCGCTCACGGCGATGGCCGGCCAGTCGCGCCCCGCCAGTTCGGCGAGCGCCGGGGCGGGCGGCGATGGCGGCAACTTGCGACCGTCACACTGGCGAAGCAGGACATCGCTGCGGTTGATGTCGATCAGCCAGGTGCGCAGGGCCGTATTGACCTCGTCCAGCGTCAGTTCGGCAAGAATCTCGCGGCGCCGGAAAAACAGCCGCCAGTCGCCGGCCACTTCCGCTTCGGCCAGTTGCGCCGCCAGCGCCTCGTGCGACTGGCCGAGCCGCGCCAGGGCGGCGAGCGCCTTGCTGCGGGCGCGTTCGAGTTGCGCTTCGCCAAGCCCGCTCCGGACGACTCTTTCCAACTGCCCGTGCATGCGCCGCATCAGTCCATCGGCATCGGCCTGCTCGCCGGCGCTGGCCCGCGCCACAAAGAGGCTGTAGTCGGGCCAGGCATCGACATGACACGTCATGCCGAGCGCGGCCTGCGGCACCTCGACCGCTTCGCGACGCAGTTTTCCCCAGGCGGCGGCGCACAGGGCCGGACTCGCCAGATCGATGGCGAGCGTCTGGCGCAGCTTGCCGCCCGGCAGTTTCCAGGCCGAGGCGGCGATCACCTTGCCGGCATCGCCGAACAGTTCGCTGCGATTGGTCTGCGGCCGCGCCTCCTCGCGCGTCCAGTTGCCGGGGAGCGGATCTGCCGGCCGCGCGGCATGACCGAATTCGGCCTCGGCCAGGGCGAGCACGCGGGCCGCGTCGATCTGGCCGGAAACGACCAGCAGCGCGTTGTCGGGCCGGTAATACCTGCGCTGAAAGGCCTGCAGCGCCGCGAAAGGCGCCCCTTCGATGTCGCTGCGGGCGCCGATGGTCGGTCGTCCGTAGCCGTGCCAGAAATAGCTCTGGCGCCGCAGGGCACGCGTCACCAGGCTGTCCGGATCGCTGTCCCTGCGCTCCAGCTCGTTGCGCACCACGGTCATCTCGCTGGCCAGGTCGGCCGGCGCGAAGTTCGGCCGCAGGAAGCGGTCGGCCTCGAGCCGGATCAGCGCGTCGACCTTGGCGGGATCGGCTCGCACCGTCGCGAAGAAATTGGTCCGCTCGGCCGTCGTCGTGCCGTTCCAGGTCGCGCCGAGCGCGTTCAGCGCGCTCTTCAGGTCGGCATGCCGGCCGGCACCCTTGAACAGCATGTGTTCGAGCAGGTGCGCCATGCCCGTTTCGCCGTAGCCTTCCTGCTTGCTGCCGACCTTGACCAGCAGTTCGACGCGGGCCGTGGCGGCATTGGCAACCGGCAGCAGGATGATCTTGAAGCCGTTGTCGAGCACATGTGCGCTGACGCCCGCCGCCTGCGCCTCGAGCCGCGCGGCGGCGCGCGCCGGGCCGGACAGCAGGCCGGCCGCGCCCAGCAGCACGACGGCAAGGCGAAATGCCTTACAGGACATTGAGGAAAGCCTCGAGGGCCCGGATTTCTTCTTCGTTCAATTCGAGCGGTTTGAGCAACTCGGAATTGACCGGAAAACGCGGGTCGACCGCCTGGGCTTCGTTGGCCGGCTTGGGCCGCGGCATGCCGGCGTTGTACATGTTGAGAATGCCGCGCAAGGCCGGGAACAGGCCGTTGTGCATCCACGGTCCGCTCTGCGCCACGTTGCGCAGGGTCGGCGTCTTGAACTTGCCGACATCCCTGACGTCGCCGCTCACCTTGTAGCACCCGAGATCCTCGTACTTGCGCCCGAACCAGGTCAGGCCGAGATTGTGGAACTTGTTGTCGCTGAGCGCCGGGCCGTGGTGGCAGGTCATGCAGCCGGCCTTCGTGCGGAACAGGTACAGACCGAGCAGTTCCTTGTCGTCGAGCGCCTGCGCCTGACCCTTGAGGAAGGCGTCGAAGCGGGTCGGCGTCGGCACCAGCGTACGTTCGTAGGCGGCCAGCGCCGACTGGATACGCGGCAGCGTCACCGCGTCGTCGCCGTAGGCGCGGCGGAAGTCCTCGCGGTAACCGGCAATGGCGGCAAGCTTGGCAGGCAGCTTGTCGAGCGCCATCGCCATTTCGGCCGGATCGGCCACCGGGCCGAGCGCCTGGTGCTCCAGCGTCGGCGAGCGGCCGTCCCAGAACAGGCTGGTCGCGTGACTGACGCCGACCAGCGCCGGCGCATTGCGCATGCCCTTGCGCCCGGCATGGCCGGGCGTCACCGGCAGCGTGTCGGCAAAGGCATGCTCGGGCCGGTGACAGGAAGCGCAGGCGATTTCCCCCGAGTCGGAAAGCGCCTTGTCGTAAAACAGCCGGATGCCCAGGCGAAGCAGCGCATAGGGCACGGTTTTGGGCAAATCGGGCGGGTTGACCGCTGCCATTTCCCGCCACTCGCCGCCGCCCTCTATACGCGGCGCCGGCCAGGCCTTGAGCGGCACGGCGTAGCGCTGGCGCAGGCAGGCGACGTCCCAGGCCGCCTCCTGGCGGCAGGGCTCGGCGGAAAAGGCCGCCGCCGAACACAGGCAGGCGGCGGCCAGGAAAAACAGTTTGCTTGCTCGATGCATCATCACCTCAGAATTTGAGACCAACTTCCAGCCAGAACTGGCGGCCTTTTTCGTAAATCAGATAGGAACCGGAGTTTTCGATCGCGTTGGTCGCGTTGAGCACGTTCTCGATGCTCAGCATGACGAAGGGCTTTTCCCGGGTCGCCACCGGCACGTCCCAGTTGATGCGCATGTCCCAGGTCAGCGCCGGGTCGAAGGATTTGCGGTCGTAATTGGTATAGGTCACGCCGCCGACATCCTTGGTGCCGTTCTGGACCACCTTCTGGTAACCGGCGCGATAGCGGAAGAAATTGCCGATGCTCAGGTTGGCGGCGGGGATTTCGGTCATGAACAGCAAGCGGCCCGTCCACGGCCGGTTGTAGTTGTCGGCCGGCTTGTCGAGCGGGCTGATCAGCTTGCCTTCGTAGACGATGTAATCGAGACCGCGGTTGTCGTTGTAATCCTGGTCGCTGGTGTAGTAATCGGTGTGCGAGGTGTGCGACTTGATCTGTTCGATCCCGGCCATGACCGAAGTTCGCGTCCCCCAGGCCGCAAACGGGCGCTGCGTTTCGAGCGTCATCGACAGGGTCTGCGCATTGCTGCTGCCGGTGTTCTCGAACCAGTAATCGCCGGCCGCGCGCAGCACGCGCACGACCTGGTCGCGACTGCGCCGGTCGACGTACTTGATGCCGAGCAGCGTGCTGCCGATGCACTGCTTGAAGGCGAGCATGGCTTCGTCGTCGTAGGGCACCTTGAGATCCTCGAAGTGGTACATCGAGGACGTCGTGCTCATCACCAGCGGCCCCCAGTCGGTCAGACTGTTCCGGGTCAGCACGGCCGACTGCAGCGACAGGCGGTTGGCCGTCATGTAGTAGGTCATGAAATTGCGCCCGTAGTAGCGGTTGGCGCCGGCCTCGAAGCGCGTACGGCCGTCGCCGAACAGGTCGTAGAAAAAGGCGGCGCGCGGCGCCAGGGTGTCATCCTTGGCCAGGCTGCTCGAGTCGAAGCGCAGGCCGAGCCGGGCCATGAAATTGCCCTTGCGGATCTCGTCCTGCAGGAAGAGGCTCTGCATGTCTTCCTTGACCGTGAACTTGCCGGCCAGATAGACAACCTTGCTCTTCAGGTACTGGCCGGCCCAGCCGTTCGAGGTATCGGCCGTCGAGCAGTAGGGATCGACCGTACCGTCGCTGCGCAGGCAGTTGCCGCTGTAGGAAGCCGGCGTGTAGTAGGACTCGTACTGCGTCTTGCGGTTGTAATAGGACTCCTTGTGGCCGAGTTCGAAGCCGGCCTGCAGGCGGTGCTCGGTGCCGAACAGCGCGAGCGGCTCCCAGTCGATCCTGGCGCTGTAGTTCTGCGCCGTCTGTTTCTGTTCGACATCGCCGTAACCGCCTTCGTTGCTCAGGGTGCTCGTCCCCCAGTTCTTGTCATCGGCCGAATAACGCCAGGTCTTGTAGAGGCTGGAGTCGCCGTCGCGCGAGCTTTGCATCTCGGTCATCGTCAGGCGCTGGCTGAGCACGAAATGGTCGAAGCGGCTGGCAATGCCGCCGTTGAGACCGAGACCGCCGGCGTTATAGGTGTAGTGACTGTCCTTGATTGCCGAAATGAAACGATCGTCGGCAGTCGGCGCGTACTGGACGGAGAAGTCGACATTGTTGTCGGGAGTCGCCTTCCAGAAAGCCTTGACGAAGAAATTGTCGGTACGTCGGGTTTCTTCCGGCGTGCCGCCGACGCCGTTCTTATAGGCTGAGTCACCGTTGAGCGGGATGGTCGAGGTGCGCCGGATGAAACTGCCGATCAGGCCGAGATTCTCGGTCGGCTTGCCCTGCAGCGACAGCTTGTAGGTCCATTTCTCGAAGGCGCGTGCATAGTTCGAACTGGTCGTGTTGTCGTAAGTCCCCTGCTGTTCGGGCGCAATCTTGTATTCCATCCATTCCGAGCGGGTCGTGCCGATAGAGGCCTGGCCGGAAAAGGTCCTGGTCGGGGCGCAGGTGTCGGCGGAGACGACGCCGCCGGTGAAGGCGCCGTACTCGACCGGCACGTTCGAATCGCGCACGGTGATCTTGCACAGCAGGCTGCTGTCGATCGCCATGCCCTGGCTGGCCGAGGTCACTTCGGTGATTGACGAAGACTTGTCGCCGCTCGCCGGGTCGATGTCGTTGTTGAAGGACATGCCGTCGAGCTGGTAGAGATTCTGGTAGAACTTGGCGCCGTTGATGCTGATGTCGGCCGGCGAGATTTCGCCCTGGCGACCGGTGTGCAACTGGTTATTGTCGAACTGCACATTCGGCATGACGCGCAGGATGCTGGTGATGTCGCCGTTGCCGCCGGTCAGCGCATCCATCACGCGACGATCGATGACCGTGGTACCCGAGGACTCTCGCTGCTCGACGACCACGGTTTCGGCCAGCATCGGATCGTCGCGCTCTCCCTCCGGCGCAGCCGTAACCGACTTGGGCAAGGGAACGAGCAGGTAACCGGCCGCCGTCTTGCTGATCCCGTAGCCGCTATGGCGCAGCAACGCGCTAAAGCCCGCCTCGACGTCGTAACGCCCGTGCAGACCGGGGCTCTGCAAACCACGCAGTTTTTCCGCATCGAGCACGATGGCGACCCCGGCCTGCAGCGCGAAACGATTGAGCGCCTCGCCGAGCGGCCCGGCCGGAATATCGTACACGGCGGCCTGGCTCGCCGACTGGGCGAGCGCCGGACTGGCGGCAATGCCACACAGCGCCAGGTGCAGGGCAAAAACAAGGGGTTTGAGGGTTCCGCCGGCAATGCCGGCGTACGGGCCTGGTTTGATGTTGAGCATGAGCGTCGGCTTCCTGTTGGCAATTGATCCCCAAGCGGGGCGAAGGACGCGACGCGAAACTGGCTAACGCACCTGTCCAACAGGAAATGCCTGGCGGCCGATCGTGTCCTTCATCTGACTTGACGCACGAGACGGCGCAAGCGGAACCAGAAAAGCAAAAAAATTTACCGGCCCGTGGTTTTCGGGCTTTTCGGCATGTCGACCGTCACCAGATAAGGCGAGTAGCTGCGGATGCTCAATTCCGGGAAATTGTTGACCAGCAGTTGCAGGGCGCGGTCGGTGTCGGTCAGCGGCAGAACGGCCGTCACCTTGAGCCCGGCCAGCGCCGCCCGGTCGAAAACGATGCGCCCCGGGCGTTGCCGGTCGAGTTCATCGAGCACGTCGGGCAGCGGCATTTCCTGGGCGACGAACTGGCGCTGCGCCCAGGCGCGCCCGACGCTGGGCGGATCGACCGGCTCGGGCGACAACAGGCGGTCGGCATTGAAGCGGACGCGTTCGCCGGCCTGCACGACAAGCACGCCGGCACTCCCTGCATCAGCCTCGGCCGGGCGCACTTCGACGCGCGAAGCAAGCATGGTGACGACCGTCACCTCGGCCTCGCGCCGCACCGTGAAGCGCGTGCCGAGCGCCCTTACGCTGCCATGTTCGGTCTCGACAATGAAGGGCCGCGTTGCGTCGTGCGCGACATCGACCAGGATCTCGCCCTGGACCAGTTCGATGCGCCGCGTTTTGCCATCAAAAGCAAGGTTGACCGCACTGAGCCCGGCCAGCGCGATGATGCTGCCGTCAGCCAGGCGGGTCGTCGGCCACTCGCCGGCGGCCGAGTGCAGATCGGTCAGCCAGTAGCCCGGTGTCTGGCCGGCCAGACCGAACCAGGCGGGAAGAAAACTCAGGCCAGCGAGCAGCAGCACGAGCGCGACACCGCGCCGGGCACCGCCGCGCCCCTTACCGCCCAGCGCGGCACGCAGCGCCCGCCCGGCCGGGCGGGCGGCACCGCTGCGGCGCACCGCCTGCAACTCGCCGAGCATCGCCTCCATGCGCCCGGCGGCCGCCTCGTGCCGGGGATCGGCAGCGCGCCAGGCGGCGAAATGCTGCGCCAACTCGGCCTGCTCGCCGGCCTCGTCGGCACTCAGGCGGACTATCCACTCGGCGGCCTGGGCGGCGACCGGGTCGGCTCCGGCATGCATGCCCGGGCTCAATCCGGGCGCGCCGCAGCGCACTGGACCAGGCATTGCACCAGGTATTTGTGCACCATGCGGGTGGAGACCTGCAATTGCGCGGCAATCTCGGCATGCGAGCGCTCTTCCAGGTAATGCAGCAAGAAGGCCTCGCGCGCCTTGGTCGAGACGCCGGCCAGGAGATCGGCAATCTGCCCGAGCGCTTCCAGGGTGAGCAGGATCTGTTCGGGCGACGGGTGCGTCGGCGCGTTTTCCATGACGATGGCCAGCTCGGCGAGATAGGTGCGCTCGATCACTTCGCGCCGGATGCGATCGACCATCAGCCGCTGCGCCGTCGTCGTCAGGTAGGCGCGCGGCTCGCGCATGCCGCACAGAGCGTCGCGCGAGGCGAGAATGCGCACAAACACGTCCTGCGCCAGATCGGCAGCGCCGTGCCCACAGCCGAGCTTGCGGCGTAACCAGGCATGCAGCCAGGCGTGGTGACTCGCATAGAGCTGACCGATGGCATCGGTGGGATTGGCCGCGATATTCACGAATACACCCTGTCGGAAAAATTCATTTTATTGAGAATCGTTCTCATTATCTCAATCAAAGCCAGGCGCGTCAATCCAACGATGTCTCAGCCATGGGATACTTACCCTCCCCCAACCAGGAGAACGCCATGATCCACAAGCCCCAAGCGCTGGCCCGCCTGCTCCTTGCCGGCCTCGGCATCCTCGTCGCCGGCATGCACCTGGCCTTCTCCCGCATCGGCCATGCCCGCAAGGAACAAAAGAGCGGCTATGCCTGGGTGCCGGCCGAATTTGCCCCGCTGGCGACATCGACCGCAGGGAAATAAGCATGCAGATCTGGGTCGATGCCGACGCCTGCCCCGGCGTGATCAAGGAAATCATCTTCCGCGCTGCCGAGCGCCGGCAGATCCAGACGACGCTGGTTGCCAACCAGATGCTGCGCACACCGCCGTCGAAGTTCATTCGCGCCATCCAGGTGCCGAGCGGCTTCGACGTCGCCGATGCGCACATCGTCGAACAGGTGCAGCCGGGCGATCTCGTCATCACCGCCGACATCCCGCTCGCCTCTCTGGTCATCGGGCGCGGCGGCCACGCCCTCAACCCGCGCGGCGAGATGTACACCACCGCCAACATCCGCGAACGCCTCGCCATGCGCAACTTCATGGAAGAACTGCGCAGCGCCGGCGTCGACACCGGCGGCCCCGCCGCCTTCGGACAGGCTGACCGACAGGCCTTCGCCAATCAGCTTGATCGCTTCCTGGCGAGAATTCCGGCCGCCTGAAAAACGGCGGTCCGTACCGGTCGACCGGTAAAAACCGGCGAATTTTCCGGACATGACGAAACGGAGCAGCCTCCTTGAGCAGCACATATCCGCCAGATAGCGTGCGCCACAAATTCACAAAAACACGAATAAATGAAATTTTATGGAGACATAAGTTTCATATTATCGATTAAATATCATTTTTTGCTCAATAATATTGTCTGGTCACCAAACCATTCAACAATCATAGGGAGCAGAAATGGCTAACGACAAAACAGGACAAGGCATCAAGCTGGCCGCCATCTCGATCGGCGTCGGCATGTTCGCACTCAGCCTGAGCAGCATCTTTTCCGACTTTTCCGGCGCACAGGCTATGCCGGCAGCCCCGGATGCATTGCTCCAGGCCCTGCCGCCGGCGGCAGGCACCCCGGCGCCGGCCGGCGAACGCCTCGCCACACCCTCCGAAAAAGCCGAAGGCGAACTGCGCAACCTGCTGCAAGCCTGGAGCAAGGCCTGGTCGGAACAGGACACCGCGACCTACCTCGCCTTCTATGTGCCGGGTTATGCCGGCAACAGCGGCAGCCCGGAAGAATGGCGCGCCACCCGCAAGCGCATCATCGGCCAGGCCAGGTTCATCGATCTCAAGATCGGCGAAACCGCCATCGAACTCGGCAACAACGACCGCGCCACACTGAGTTTCGCCCTCGACTACACCTCCGACCGTCTCGAAGACCACGGCACCAAAACCCTGGAGGTGCGCCGCAACAACGGCCGCTGGCTGATCGAAAACGAAGCCTTCGCCGCCAACTGAGCGCCGCCATGGCGTAAAACAAAAAGCCCCCGCCGCTCAGTTGCCACTGAGCCGACGGAGGCTTTTTAGCGGTCGACGCTGCAAAAGCGTCGATTTTCGCGATTTACATCTCGACCGTAGCCGCCTGTTCCACAAACTCCGGACACGCTCAGAACCTGTTCACGATTTTCTGAAAATCATGAAACAGGCTACGGTATTAACTGATACGTCTGTAAAGCCCCTCCCAACCTCCCCTTAACAGGGGAGGAGCCCCCCAAATCGCGCTCGGACAGGCTCCCTCCCCTGTTAAGGGGAGGGCTGGGGATAAGCAGAGACTTAGCCGCCGTAGTTTGGCGGCTAAGTCGGTTGCTTAGTAGTTTCGTCAGGGGTTTGAATGACAAGCGAAAAATCATGAACAGCTTCTCAGGAAAAGGGCTACTTACTATCTAACCATTCGATTAATTCCTTTGCCGCTACATCGATAAATACACGCAGCTTTGGAGTAATGAAACGTTGTCGCGGGTATGTGGCCAGGATCTGCGCTTGCAAGCTGGCCAGCGCATCACCTTCGACCTTCCGGAAGGGCATACCACGGCGCTCTTCCTGACGCGGGGGACGATCCGTCTCGACAAGCGTCACAACGTAGGGGCGGCCGAACTGGCGGTATTCGAACGCGACGGTAATCGGCTGGAATTCGACGTCCTCGAAGACACCACTTTGCTGCTTCTCAATGGCGAGCCGCTCAACGAACCGGTGGTCGGCTACGGCCCTTTTGTAATGAACAGCGAAGCGGAGATCCGCCAGGCAATCAACGATTTCAACAGCGGCCATTTGGGACAGATCGGCCATTAACCCGCAGTGCCACACCACCTGCGAAGGAGAGAAACCATGAGCAAGCCCTACGTCAAACTCGACAAGAACAACGCCGCAGTCCTGCTGGTCGATCATCAGGCCGGGTTGTCTTCGTTGGTTCGCGACATCGATCCAGACAAGTTCCGCAACAACGTCTTGGCCCTGGCCGATCTGGCCAAGTATTTCAATCTGCCGACCAGCTTCGAGAACGCCCCGAACAGCCCCTTGATGACCGAGTTGAAGGAAACCTTTCCGGATGCGCCGTACATCGCCCGCCCAGGACAGATCAACGCTTGGAACAACGAAGATTTCGTCAAGGCGAAGGCCACCGACAAGACATCGCCGGCATCGTCACCGAAGTCTGTGTGGCCTTCCCGACGCTGTCGGCACTGGAAGAGGGTTACGAGGTCTTCGTCATTACCGACGCCTCCGGCACCTTCAACGAAGTGACCCGTCACTCGGCCTGGGATCGCATGTCAGCCGCCGGCGCCCAACTGATGACCTGGTTCGGGGCCGCCGGCGAACTGCATCGCAACTGGCGTAACGATGTCGAGGGGCTGGGTGCATTGTTCGCCAATCACATTCCTGACTATCGCAATCTGATTAATAGCTATACCACCGTTCCGAATAGCAAGTAATCTGCAACCATCCGCTGGGCAGACAGGTAGTGACTGTCGAGCGGATTTGCACAGACTTAAGCCCCCCAAAACTTCTCGGGATCAAACTAATACCTATCAACAGGAAGAAAAATGTCTGTCATCCCCACCGTCAAAGCCACGCTTGAAGAAACTCCATATATCGTTTCGTTCATCGACGACCTCGGCCACACCTGGACAGCAGATGAGCCTAGCGAGGTTGGCGGTGGCAATACCGCCCCGACACCGGATCGGTTGATTCTGGCCAGCCTCGGCGCCTGTACGGCAATCACACTGAAAATGGTCGCCACTCGGCGACAACTGCCCGTAACTGGCATCCAGGTAGAGCTACAACTCAATCCGGATGGCAAACCGGCCAACGGAAACGACATCGTTCGCCAAATTACGTTACACGGCAACCTGAACGATGAGCAGCAGGGACAATTGCTCAAGGCCGCGAATGCTTGTCCGATGCACAAATTGCTCACAGGTGAGATTCGTGTTCAGACCCAGATCAAGGTCTAAACACCATTCATTGAATAGGCGACAAAATGGGAAAGAATCGGCTGGAAGCATTCAGTGATGGGGTTTTAGCGATCATCATCACCATCATGGTTTTGGAGATGAAGGTTCCGCACGGCGAAGCTTTCAGCGATCTATCGTCCGTGGTGCCGGTTTTTCTCAGCTACATACTCAGTTTCGTATACGTTGGCATCTACTGGAACAATCATCACCATCTACTCCACACCGTAAAGCGGGTTTCGGGCCCTGTCTTATGGGCTAATCTGCATTTGCTGTTCTGGCTGTCTTTGTTCCCGTTCGCTACTGGCTGGATGGGAGAAAACCATTTCGCGCCGTCCCCCTCCGCACTCTATGGCGTAGTCCTGTTAATGGCCGCATTCGCCTATTTGCTATTGCAATGGGCAATCATTGCCTGCGATCCCGAAAACTCCCTCCTCAAGCAGATACTGGGATCTGATTGGAAGGGGAAGACATCCGTCATTTTCTACATTGCGGGCATTTGTACAGCGATGCTCTGGGAATCCTGGATCGCCCAAGCACTCTACGTCATCGTTGCGTTCATGTGGCTCATTCCGGATCGTCGTATTGAGCGAACTTTTCAAAACGCCAACAATTAGAAGGAGCATATCGATGTCCTCCATTGCTCGCATCACCGCCCGCAATGCCGACTTAGGCGACGGCATGATGGTTCGCCGCGTTCTGCCCAGCCGCCAGCAGCGCATGGTCGGCGCCTGGTGCTTCCTCGACCACGCCGGCCCGGTGGATTTTGCGTCAGAGCGCGGGATGCATGTCGGCGCCCATCCACATATCGGCCTGCAAACCTTCACCTGGCTGATCGAAGGCGAAGTGTTGCACCGCGACAGCCTGGGCAATGCACAGATCATCCGTCCTGGCCAGGTCAACCTGATGACCGCCGGACATGGCGTCGTCCACACCGAGGACTCTCTGGTAGACGGCAGCCGCCTGCACGCTGCCCAATTGTGGATTGCACTACCGCCAGAGGCCCAGGACTGCCCGCCTGATTTTGCCCACCACCCCGAACTGCCCCAATGGTCATCGGATGGCACAACACTGACCCTGCTGGCCGGGAACTACGCCGGCCATGCCGCCCCTACCCAACTGTACTCGCCGCTGCTGGGCCTCGATATCGCCAGCGCAACAACGGCAGCGGTTGACCTCGATTTACGGGCCGATTTCGAATATGCGCTGCTGCCGCTCACCGGTTCGGTCAGCTTGGATAGTGAGAACTTCCGGGCCGACGAATTCGCCTATCTCGGCCACGGTCGGGAAACGCTGCGGCTGGAGCTAGCTGCCGACAGCAAAGTCTTATTGCTCGGCGGCGAACCCTTCGCCGAACCCGTATTGATGTGGTGGAATTTCGTCGGCTTCGACAAGGCGACAATTGCCGCGGCGCAACGCCAGTGGGAAAGCGGCGACGCACGTTTCGGTGTGGTTGGTGATGGCCTGGCACCTCGCCTGAAAGCACCTCCCCTGCCCTGGTCCCAATATTGATGTCGACATGAAAAATTCTTGCGATTCGCACCAGCTTTGGCACTGCTCGTTCTTTCGTTGACTTGGGGTTACAACTGGGTGCTAGCAAAGCAAGGCTTGGCCTATGCCTCTCCATTCGCCCTCTCCATTCGCCCTCTCCGTCCAGCGTTGCGTCGGCGGTGCCATCGCCTTGCTGCTTGCGCTGAAATGGCTAAAACACCCGCTAACCTGCCGGCTCCCGGCACGATTTTGGCAATCGGAATCATCCAGGGCGGAGGGTTCATAATTTTCCAGACTTGGGCACTAGCCTTCGAGGACCTTGCCGGCAGCACGGAAGTGGCCGATGTGGGTCATGCAGGAGTCGATGAAGACTTCGTCGATCTTGGCGCCGGCGACTTCGGACAGGATCTTGACGTCGTCCGGATCGTTCGGGCAGGCCAGGATCGGCTCGGTGACTTCGGCCAGGTCGATTTCGATGACTGCGGCGTACTGGGCGTTGGCATCAGCCTTGAGCAGTTTGCCGTCGGCAGCGGCAAAGGCGAGCAGACCGGAACCGGCCGGGAAGGAAAAGCCGATCGGGTAACAGGTGTACGAACCCCGCCGGTGCCGACGGTATCGGGCAGCAGCAGGCGGTTCAGCCAGGAGTGGAGACACCGTCGCCCGGACGCAGCGAGACGCCGCCACGGGTGCTGATGAAGGACGGCAGTTCGCGGTGCATCTCTTGACGTCGACCAGTGGTGTTCTATTGTGTTGGCACGGTAACCGGATGCGGGGCATTGAGGGGACATCGAGGCACCGTCGATGCAGAACTGCTCACGCCCCTTCGCAAGCGAATCGGTTCATCTCATGTTGCAGTCGCGACGAAAGTGTGTGGTCTTTTGTCTGCTTCACTTTCTCCAGAAGTTGCTCGCGCGGATAGCACCGCAACTGCTTGACAATGGGGCGCCAATCTTCTGGCGGGAGCCAAGTTAACAGGGAGTCAAGCGTGGCTGCATCGTAGGCCGCGCGGGGACTGCCCAAGGCCAATATCCACGCCGCGCGCCGACGCTTGTCTATCACGCTCAACGCACGCGCCTCACCCAAGGCGCGCAATCCGGCCGAGAGCCAATGCGAGAATAAGCCTTCCTCACGCATGCGGATCAGGCTTGCACGGTCATTACTCAAGAGTGCGTCCAAAAAGTCCTGTCGGGCTTGCGGCCAATAGGTGTCGGCAAACTGCGCAATACCGCGCGACTCGTCATCCTGCAGAGCCTCCTTCAATGCTTCGCACCCGTCTAGTAGTAGTTCGCTGCCACAGCGCTCCATCAGACTGATGCGTCCTGGATGATCGGTTGGCAAGGGTTCGAGCACGACGGTATTGTTGTGCTGCAGGCGCGCTCGAAAAATATCGTTGGAGAACTGTCCCCAATCTACGCTCCCCGAAATGGCGACCCAAGGAGCTAGTTGCCCCGACTGGTGCATGAGCATGGCTTCGCCGGAGTTGGGCTCAACACCGGAATCCAAGAATGTCTGCTGAGCACGGTGCCAAAACATGGCAGATCGGTGTCCGTCTGCGGCGTTTGCCCGTTGCTCAGTTTCGCCTTCAAAAAAATCGTGATCGATCCACGAATGTCTACCCGGAAAGCGTCCACCGACTTTCAACCACTGACAATCGCCCAACCCGGTCACCTGAACGGGTACCAGGTACTCCGAATCGCCTCCATCTGGATCGCCCCCCTGCCCACTTGTTGCAAGTGCGCGGCGCAATCCACTATCCACTTGCTTGTGACACGTCAGCAGCGGCTTGGTCCATTGGACAGAACCCGGGTTAGCGGTATCCGTTTCTGCGGTTGTATTGGGCGGAGCGATCAACCAGGCATTCTGGATCGCTTCCTGTAGCGACGGAGCTGACCTGTCCGCTTCAGACAAGTTCTGGATGGGGTAACGTGGATGCCGAGCTTTATATCCTAGTCCTGCCAAACTGCGCACTCGATCCCATACTCCGGAATGCGACCCGAAGCGGTTTAGGGATGGCGGCGTCAACGCTAAGGCCACGGCGTCTGGGGTTGGGCCAAACGACAAAGGCGCCAGTGCCCAATCCATGAAACGCGGCAACAAGTCTGGGCGCTGCGCCTTAGCCAGCGCCAGAAACCCAGGCAACTCCTGCGGTTTAGCCCGCAACAACAAGCCGGCCCAGTCCGTCTCTGTGGGCCAGTCTTCTGGTGCAGCCCCTTTGAGTTGGCGCGCCGCCGCAAGGCCCTGTGCCAATTCTGGGATGGGAATGGACGCCAACAGGTGGCTCCATGTGTAAGTAAATTGCCCCGGTGCAGTGGACCGTTCGCGCGCCGGTAGCGCACCCAAGGCCATCCATTTTGACCACAGGGCATAGGGGAGGGACTTTGGGTACCCATAGGGGATGGCGAGCGGTGCAACCAGGTGGGGCGTCAGTTTTTCCCAGTGCGCGGCGCTTACACGATCAGGCCATTGGTGCAGTTGCTCTTGCACCTGTTTGATGAGGGATGGGGTTAGCTGAGCAATCAGCCATTCCAGGTCCGCCAAAGGCCAGGCGCCTGCGTGCAGCAGAGCAACGCCCCCCAAGGGATCGTTATAGTGGGTAAAGTGAAACCTTAGTCGGGTTTGGGACGCCTCAAGCACCTTCGGCAGATCGTTTTGCGGAATCAGGCGCAACAGGGCCGGCTCCTCACCCACCGGCGTGTCGCGGCGCGACAAGACAGCCAGGAAGTAAATTGTGGCGAGCTCCTGGCTCGACCACGGCGCGCGTAGACCATGGCCGATGCCTGTGCGCAAGACGGCTTTGCCTTTGCCACTAGGCAACAACGGAACAAGGGGCAGCAACACCGGGTTGGGCAGCAAGGCATCGAGTGCGCTCCAATGCGGCATGTCTGCCACCTCGGGCAATACCTCCGCCGAGCGACGGCCATTGAAATGAGTCGGGCAGGTCCAATTGGCATCGGCGATTTCGACCGGCGCTGCCCTCCCCCACGGCAGGGCTTTGACAATATCCAGTGCCGCCTTGGCTTTCCCGCTGCATAGCAGTTCGCCATACTTCTTACCCCATGCCTTGGGCGAAGGTTTCCATCCCACCTTTTTCAGCAAACGTTGGTACTGCGCAGCCTTGTCGCCGACATCTGCTACCTGGGATGCCGCGCTTTCCACCGACGCGTGAATCTGCGCTTGTTGCTTTTCAGAAACGCTCGCGGTGCCGAGTAGTCGCTGATAGTGCTTCAGCACGGTGTTTGCCACCTCCCAGTTTTCGGTGCGTACCGCAACACCGAGCGCATCGTACCCACTGGCCTCAAGAAAAGGATCAGCGCCATTGCGCAGCAACCAAAGCACTTCGGTGTTCCAACCTGCGCACGCTGCATGGTGCAAGGGTGTTCCCTGGCGAAAGTAGGCATTCAGGTCGGCGCGCTGGCGCTTGTATTGATTGAGCAAAAGCAAGAGCTCAGAGCCTTCGAGCAGGTCTTTTTCAGCGTCAGTCTGTTCACCGGTGTCTCGCTTGGCCTCGAGTACCTCACTGCAGATGGGAAACCGGTATTGCAGTTCCATGGTGGCATCATCAGGCTTCGCCGCTTGCACGGACGCTGCCGCAAATATGGACAGCGCGAAGGCGATGCCTGTTTGGAGGGTGTGTTTCGTCATCATCGCTACCAGTCTCTGTCTTGTAAAAGGATAATGGATAGGAAATTCCACTCCCCAAAGTGAGTATCGTCGCGCTTTTCGCTTCATGTCAAACGAGTACAACGAGAATATTCATCCGGAAATCGCACTCTCCCAGTCGGAACCAGCATCTGAAAGCGCAAGGCCGGCCGAATTTGGCCGGCCTTGCGCTTTCAGATACGAGCCCCCCGCGACAAGCCTCAACCCTTGTCGTTTTCGTCCCTACCAAACGACGCGCTAATCAAATTCATATCTTGGTACCGTTTTGGCCTACGGGGTCGGTTTCCCGCTCGGCCTGTTCGGTTGCCGGCAACGCCCACAGTGGTGGACAGCGCGCGGGCGCCAGACTTGAGGCTGAGGTTGGCTCGCCCAAGTGGCCGAGAGTTTCGCGAATCACCGGGACTTCGTTGATGAAGGCGATGATCCGCAGGTCAACGCCGCATTTCGGGCTGACCAGAGGAAGAACTTCACAGATGCGTGCCAGCAAGAGCGCCCATCCTGATCGGAGGAATCGGGATGGATAGCTGTATATATACAGGTCGTGGTGCAAAACGTGGCGTAGCGCCCCACTGGCACAGGTCAAATCGAGTTGCCTCACGCACGCCGCCTACTGATCCAGCAAAAAGCCCCCGCCGGTTTCCCGACGGGGGCTTTTTAGCGGTCGACGTTGAAAAAAAGTCGATTTTCGCGATTTACATCTCGACCGTAGCCGCCTGTTCCACAAACTCCGGAATCTGATCAAAGTTCATGTAGCGTTAATTTCGATCACGCAACCACGGGGTTTACAGGCCGATTTGTCTAAAGTTGTCTAAGAAATCTCGTTTATCTCGGAATGTATGCAACGTGGCCGGCACAGAGACTGCCACTCCGCCAAAGCTGCCAGTATGCGGCTTTTTTCGCCTTTCCCCCTAATTACTGTTGCTCCCAAACCTTCTTTGGCAGGACGGCAGTCGCCTGTCGATATTGCAAATCCGTGACACCCGTGACGACCCATTGACATATCTTCCCCAAGACAATAAAGTGATATCCGTGATGACCAACTAAAACAAAATAGGGAGCAGCGATGATTAAGTTCAGTAAGGCAGAAATGAAGGAAGAGTTCCGTGAGGTCGTTTATCAGTTCGCCCGCTCGGCGAGCTACTGCCTTGACCCTGAGGCCGGCTACCGCCTGCTGTTCGACCGCAAGCCAAAGAGCTTCGATGATGTGCTTCACTTTATGAATCCGGAAGTTAATTCACGAACCTACGATGAGCCTTTCTCCATTGACCACTTTCAGGCCACACAATGCATTGAGCAGTTCTACGACTACGGCTTGCTGGGCATCCGCTGCATGCCTCCCGTTGATAGCGGCGGTGCCAACGAATGGACCTTCGCCTACGGGATGGTCTGGGACGCATCCAACTCATTCCTGATCTCCGAGTCGTGTAACGGCGATCCAGTACAGGCCGATAAGTGCCTGTATGCCGGCAAAGCGTTCTTTGCCCGCTTGGTTCTCGATGGCGGTCACCGCACGTATTTGTATGGCGATGAAGGCGCGCCGAGCGACATGCTGACGATCTCTGAGGTGGCCATCCTCGCAGGACTTGATGACAGGACTGTGCGGAATGCCACCAGCAAAAGCGCAGCCAATCGACTTGAAACGACCGTGGTAGATTCGAACATCTTCATTCCCCGGGAGGCCGCCAAAGCATGGCTTAGCACCAAGCGCGGATTCATCCCTACGCGGGTTGGAGACGATCTGCCAAGTATTGCTGTGCTGAACGACTCTTTTATTGGTCAGGAAGAAGCGGGCGATTACGTCCGCAAGACCAGGGAGCGGTTGAACCTGGCCCCCAAGGCTTTGCTTGAGAAAGCCAAGCTCAATGTCGGGGTGAAGTGGCTGGCGCAGCTTGAAAAGGGAGACATTCCCCACGATGAAGAAATGCTGACTGCTTTAGGCGCAGCATTGGGACTGAATGGGACGCTGTTTGCACTACGCATGCTGGAGGCCAAGCAGAAGGACGATTTTTCCAATCTTCAACGCCGCATTTTCAGCGAAACCAACGCTTGATGTAGCCACGAATTGCTAGAGAAAAAAATGAACAAGAGCCTTCCCGCATCAGGCCAAATCGCCTGTGCTCGTTGCTTCAGCAGTTGTGGCGCCTCAATCCAGTTTGATCAAACCAAACGAACTGTGGGTGACTGGAGAATCACGGCCAATCCGATGGCTTGGGGCAACGTGACCCCTGAGATTATGGTACTTGGATTCTCCAAGGGGCCAACCCAAGCCGGAGCGCTAGTGAGTACTCCGCACAATGAGATCGCCTACAAAGGAGGGCGCCATAACGTCGGGAAAATCCTGGCTCATGTTGGGCTGATTGCAGGGGACGATCCAGCCAATCTGTCGCTGGCGGTGTCCCAAGCCATCTCGGATACGCAGGGCCGGTTTCACTTTGGATCGCTCATCCGTTGCACTGTGGAGCGGTATGAATCGGGCAGTTCAGTATGGAAAGGCTCCGGCGGCGGGATGCTCGACAAGTTCGTTGCCACGCCATTTGGCCGAGAGGTCGCCGGCAACTGCGCCGATCAGTTCTTGGCTGCACTCCCCTCAGTCACCAAGCTGGTCGTGATGTTCGGGTTTGGCACCGCACTCAACTACGTCCGCGAGTCGTTCAAGCTTTATGAGCGAGTACGCAAAGGCTCGTGGAAGTGGCTCAACGATGTTTCCTATACCGACGGCAAGATCATTGTTGTCCACGTCGAGCACTTTGCTTCTCAAGGCCCGCTGATTAATCAATGGAGAGGTGTCGATGGACATTCACGAGGTCGTTACGGCCGCATGGCTCAAGAATCCGTAGCTCTCGCGACAGGAAAGCCGCAATTCAGGGGCACTACTCCGACAGCTATTCCAGCTACCGCCAACAAAATGAAGGAAGTAAAACCAATGACTGCAAAGACCGCTGCCCCGACTGCGAACGCCGTTACCGAGACGCTACTCAAGGCTTTCCGTGACGCCAACTACATGGAAACTAAAAACATCGTGTATGTCGCTGGTTTTAAATCCAAGGCTGGACAGGTCGTGTACATCGTAAAGCAGACTTCGAAGCTCAACCGGATTAACGTCATGGTGCATCCGGACTTCTCTCCTGAAATGTTGCGAGGGCTGGACGGTGTCGATTCGGTTAGCGACGGACACGTGTTTCATTCCAATTTAACCGGCTACCCAAAACGCTTCAATGGTGGAGAAACGCCGACGGCGCATGGATGGCAGCTCACCTTTAACACCCTGCAAAACCTGAACAAGTTCCTTAAAGCATTCAGCGTGCAGACCTTGTGACGCAGCTAAATTCCGATCATCTGAACGCCGGCTGCTAGGCGTGACACCATGGAGAGCCATGGACCTTTCGTAGTGGTAACTTTGCCCGCCGGGGAAACTCGGTGGGCTTTTTTTCTTACTTGGCTAATGCGGTGACAAGCATTAGTTGTCAATTTTTCGGCCATTGCAGCCGCTCAGCACCTCCTTCGTGAACGGCTGCAGTAGTGAGCAAAACTGACTCCGCTGCCTCTACAAAATCGGGGGCGATTCAGTTGTACTGAAATAAAAATACACATAGCATTTAAAAAGCATTGATACCTCTCTTTGTGTCTTGGATCGGGTCCTAGACAACGACTTCGTCGGTGGGTTCGTACCGCTGCGGAAACGACCAGAATGTCAGTTCAGACTCCACGCTTAGCTTTGCTCCAGGCGCTTCCCAGACCCGAGGGAAGTAGTGGCGGTCTGTTCTGGCTTAACCTGAAGGAGCAAACCTATGAGTCATTCCCTGCCAAAAGCCGACATCGATCGTCGGTCTGAGCATCTCAACTCAACCTCACCGCAGTACTACCGGGATCGGGGTTACTCTCCTCAGGACGCAACTGCGTTGGCAACACTCACGCAGCAGCGACACCAAATCGAAGCCTCCCATCTGAAGCAGACGCAGAAGCCTTAAGGCGACTGATCGCTTTACTTGCCAGAACTCTCCTTGCGAGAGTTCTGGCGCTCATCTTGGGAAAATCATGACAAAGAGAGTACTGGTCACCGGCTCACGCGGCCTGGTGGGGCGACGGCTTTGCGCGTCGCTCAGAAATGACGGGTTTTCGGTAAAGGAACTGGATCTGCTTGGGCGCGGGTCAAATCACGGTGATTTGACCCGCCTGGCCGACATTGAGACGGCCATTCAGGGCTGCGTCGGTGTTGTTCACCTGGCGGCAGTTTCAAGGGTTGTCTGGGGGCAGCGAGACCCTGACCTGTGTTGGCGCACAAACGTCACAGGCCTTCAAAACCTCGTTCATGCGGCATTGGCCCAGAGTTCCAGACCGTGGATTCTGTTCTCGAGCAGCCGAGAGGTCTACGGGCAGGCTCCATCACTCCCGGTTGCTGAGACGACCGCGTTGAATCCGCTCAACGTCTATGCGCGCTCCAAGGCAGAGGGCGAACGCGTCGTTCTGAATGCGCGCAGCCAGGGCCTTCAAACGGCTGTCGTTCGGCTGTCGAACGTGTACGGATGCACGAAGGATCACGCAGATCGAGTCATTCCTGCATTTGCCAGGGCTGCGGTCGAAGGCTCGCCCTTCCGCGTTGAAGGCAGCAACCACACCTTCGACTTTACGCACGTCAATGATGTCGTTCGAGGTATTCGTGCCTTGATCGGACTGTTGGAGTCCGGCGAGCAGTCATTGGCCCCAGTGCATCTGGTATCAGGGCACCCAACCTCTTTAGGCGAGCTTGCTGCGATTTGTTGTCGACTGGCGGAGAGCGACTCAGTCGTCACTGAGGCTGCGCCTAGATCTTACGACGTGGCGCGTTTCTATGGAGATCCGGCGAGAGCACGTGAGATTCTCGGCTGGGCGCCTGAAATTTCATTGGAAGCCGGCCTGGTACATCTCATTGAAGACTTCAGGCAAGAACACGCATTGCATGGCGTCGCGGAGGCATCAGCATGAAAATTTTGAAAGTGATTCACGGTTATCCGATGCGCTACAACGCCGGTTCAGAGGTCTATAGCCAGACGTTGTGTCAGGGGCTGGCTGATCGACATGAGGTCCATGTTTTTACCCGCGAAGAGGATCCCTTCGCGCCGGATTACCGCCTTCGTCAGGATCGAGATCCTGATGACGCAAGGATCACCCTGCATCTGTTGAACAACCCGAGGTTAAAGGACAGATACCGGGCTGAAGGGGTCGATCAGCGTTTCGCCGATGTATTGGCCGAGGTGCAGCCCGATGTTGTGCATGTCGGGCACCTCAACCACCTCTCGACGTCCTTACTGAAGGAGGCAGCCAATCGTGGGATACCAATTGTCTACACGCTTCACGACTACTGGGTCATGTGTCCGCGCGGCCAGTTCATGCAGACCCTTCCAGAAGATCCTGACAATCTGTGGGCGGCCTGCGATGGGCAGGAGGATCGCAAGTGTGCCGAGCGTTGCTATGCGCGATACTTCAGCGGGGCTCCCGATGAATACGAAGCGGATGTGGCTTACTGGCAAGACTGGGTGAAGCGCCGCATGGCACACATGCGCGAGATGGCCGAACTGGTGGATGTGTTCGTTGCCCCGGCGCGTTACCTTCTGGAGCGCTATCGCCATGACTTCGGCCTGCCCGAGCGCAAGCTCATCTATCTGGATTACGGTTTCGACAGAAAGCGTTCCGCTAACCGTAACAGGGTTCAGGAATCGGATTTCACGTTTGGGTACATCGGCACTCATATTCCGGCCAAGGGAATTCATGACCTGATCCGTGCCTTTGGGCGGCTCACAGGCAAAGCCCGACTCAGGATCTGGGGGCGCCCGCGTGGTCAGGAAACGGCCGCACTGAAAGACATCGCAGCGAGCCTCCCTGCCGAGATCGCAGACAAGATCGAATGGATGCCTGAGTACAGGAATCAGGACATCGTTCGCGATGTTTTTGATCGCGTGGATGCGATTGTTGTGCCATCGGTATGGGTGGAGAACTCGCCGCTGGTTATTCATGAGGCCCAGCAAGCTCGCGTACCGGTGATCACGGCCAATACAGGCGGAATGGCCGAGTATGTCCATCACGAGGTCAACGGACTCTTGTTCGAGCATCGCTCATACGCTGCTCTGGCGGAGCAGATGCAGCGTTTTGTCGATGCGCCTGAACTAGCGACAAAGTTGGGAAGTCGTGGCTACGTTTTCAGCCTGGATGGTGACATTCCCGATATCGATACCCACGTGCAGGATATCGAAGCCTTGTATCAGCGAGTCCTTCGTCGGCGGGACAGAACAAGGCTTGCACATGCGCAAGCACCCTGGCGGATTACGTTTGATACCAACCCGGATACCTGCAACCTCAAGTGCGTGATGTGCGAGGAGCATTCACCACACAGTGCGTTGCAGCCACTGCGCAAACTGGATGGGCGTCGTCATCGCCGCATGCCCTTCGAGATGCTGAAGCGGATCGTCGAGGAAACCGCTGGGAAAGGGCTGCGTGAAATCATCCCATCAACCATGGGTGAGCCTTTGCTCTATGAGCATTTCGAGGACATCCTGGCTTTGTGTGCGAAGCACGACGTCAAACTGAATCTGACGACCAACGGAACCTTCCCGAAGTATGGGGCTAGCGATTGGGCTGCCCGCATTGTGCCGGTCACCTCCGATGTAAAAATCTCCTGGAACGGTGCCTGTAAGACCACTAATGAATCGATCATGCTGGGCTCGAAATGGGAAGAATCACTGCGCAACTTGCGTGAGTTCATTGCGGTGCGTGATGCGCATGCTGCGAATGGCGGCAACCGTTGCCGCGTGACGCTCCAGCAGACCTTTCTGGAGTCCAACGTCGAGGAGCTGGCCGATATCGTACGACTCGGTATCGAACTCGGCGTGGATCGTATCAAAGGCCACCATCTCTGGGCGCATTTTCCTGAAATCGAAACCTTGTCGATGCGCCGCAATGCAGACACGATCCTCCGCTGGAATGTAGCTGTCGAGCAGGCTCGAAAGATCGCTCTGGAACAGCCTCTCGCGAATGGGCGTGCGATCCTTCTGGAAAACGTCTTTCCGCTGGACGAAGGATCGTCACAGGAGCTTACACCTGATGGCCTGTGCCCCTTCTTGGGACAAGAGGCATGGGTCAGTTCTCAAGGGCGATTCGATCCATGCTGCGCGCCGGACGCGCAGCGTAGGACTTTGGGAGAGTTCGGCTACTTGGAGGATGCATCCCTTCTTGAGGTCTGGCGGGGGGATGCTTATAGCGCGCTGGTGTCTAGTTACAGAAACCGTTCCTTGTGTGCCTCGTGCAACATGAGGAAGCCTGCGGGAGAAGGTCTATGAATTGGCGCGATCTGAGTGTGTCGGCCTGTGCAACGCACCATGAGTGCGATGGGCAGCCCGCTTACTTCGAACGCTTCGACGAAGTGCTCAAGTTCCACGCGCCAGGCCTTGCACCGGTGAAACTCGGAGAGAAAGCGTGGCACGTCAAACCAGATGGTCAGGCTGCCTATGCGTGTCGCTTCATTCGAACGTTTGGTTACTATGAAGGCTTCGCTGCAGTACAAACCATGGATGGATGGCATCACATTCGTCCAGACGGAAGCGATGCCTATCCTGAGCAGTATGACTGGTGCGGAAACTTTCAATGCGGTCGCTGTACGGTGCGATTGCGTGATGGCCGCTATCGACATGTGCGCTCGGATGGCTCATTCGCGTATCCAGAAACCTGGCGCTATGCCGGGGACTACAAGGACGGATTCTGTGTCATCCAGAGTGACGCAGGCCTATGCACGCATTTGGATCTGAACGGTAAGCCGTTGCATGGCAACTGGTTCATTGATCTAGACGTTTTTCACAAGGGCTTTGCACGCGCGCGTGATGGTGATGGCTGGATGCACGTTGATCTGCGTGGAGTGCCTGCGTATACGCGACGATTTGCGGCTGTTGAACCGTTCTACAACGGTCAGGCAAGAGTGGAGCGACTTGATGGCGGTCTGGAGGTCATCAACGAACAGGGGCAACGTCTGGTTGAACTTCGCCCTGCCAGACGGTCTGAATTTGCGGCACTTTCAGGCGATATGGTTGGTGACTGGCGCACAAAGACGATTTCGGTTGCAAGTAATACACGCCCTCTACTTGTGTTGATCGGCGCACTAGGTACGGGCAAAACAACTCTAGCAAAGGCTCTGCACGCATGCACTGGCATGCGGTTCGCCTCAATTGATGGTGAGCGTACCGTTCATGGAGATGGCTCAACTTCAGGTGAGATGCGCGCTTGGGCAGCGCTTCTGGGGAAGATTGAACAGGGAGCTTGCGACGCCGTAGAGTTTTCTGGATCAGGTCCGCTAGTTTGGCACGTGCAGCAAGCGATCAGGAACGCGAGGCGGTCGTACCGCGTAGTTTGGGTTAGGTCGCCTCTTGAGATTTGCTTGGATCGGGTTCAAGCGCGCAAAACAGCGGTACCTTACCCTTTCAGTGCCGAAGCACTGGAGAAGACCACACGCGAGCTACACGCCAGACTTGAGCGCGAAATGGCGGATGAAACGTATTGGAAATTTCATTACGTTACACACATTGACGGACTCCGACCGATCGAGGATCAGATCGCCGACGTGATTTCTTTTGTCAGCAGGCCGAAACCCGGCGAACTTTAAACGAACTCATGAACGAACTTATCTCAGCGCAGGAAAAGATACTAGAGTGGGCAAAACAGGAGACGCTCGTGCGCGCCCTATTTTGGTATGGCTCTTACTCGATCAAAAAAGAAAAGGCAGATTCCGACTTGGATGTCGCGGTGCTGTTCGAACCGCGTACCACTCCCAACTGGGAAACACTCGCACGCATGATCGGCGACGTGCGTCTTTCGCTTGGTCTCACTTCGAGTGCCGGTCGAGCGACGTTCTTTGTCGGCGATAGTCTGCGAAGGGTAGATGTATCTTGGGCGACGACAGAAGCAGAGCTTTTTTGGCTGGCAGACTGTCCAGAGGTTCCACAGCCGCGTCTGGTTCTCGCTTTTGATCGCGATGGAGCGGGGCGTCCGCTGGCGTTACGGGCATCAGCACAACTCACTATCGATCCAGTCAGGCGCTCGCATGAGGAGATCGAAAAATTCATTGAGGCTTTTGAGGCGGCCTCACGTTCGCATTCACGCAGCGATGCCTATGCGTTTTACTTTCATTACAATCTCGCGCTTCAGCGTCTGGCTCGACTGGTGGCAATTTCGCGGAATGGATTGCCACGACTGTATCTCACCCCACAATTAACAAACACCCTCTTGGCCGAATGGGAGCGTGCCACCTTTGTAGCGTTAAACGCTCCGATGGACTTGAAGCAGGGCAATCAAGCGAAGCTTCGCCTCCAGCAGCAGTTTCTCAAATTTGTGGGTGAACTCGTGCATGGGCCACAGAAGTTAGATGTGGATATCGAATCACTCAGTAATTTCCTCGATTCGGTACGGACTCGCGATGCAATGTATAACGTGCGCGACGTCGGAGTTTGGCTCGGGCATTCATTAACGAAGGGGCGCTTGTTTCGGGCGAGCGTACTGAGTCGGTGGCAGGAAGAGCCATTTTTGAATCAGTGGCTGCGGGCCAATCGTATTGGTCGAATCGTGGATTTGCGGGTGGATAAAGAAAGTGAAGGTCCGGCATATACCCAAGATACGTTGGTTGGACTGGACTACCGTCGGTTCCCGGTCGGTTGCCCAGGTGGGCGGACGCTAGGCACTGAGCACCCCAAAGAACTGTGTTACTTCCCTGTGCTTGAAAAATATTCGCACGCGTTTGTGGAAGCCTTACGAAGCCTGAACGGCGATGCTCCACCGACGGTGGTTCATTGCAAAGCTGGCATGGATCGCACGGGGATTTTTGTCGCCCTGGTCGGGCTGCTTTTGGGTGTATCAGAGGATCTGATATTGACTGATTATGAGGCGTCTGGCGTAACGGTTTCGCGCGAGTGGATGGAACGATTTTGTGCCGAGGTCCGCTTAGGCGGGGGGGCTCAGCTTGTCTTGGGACGCTATGGGTGGACGAAGGAAGATACGGAGCAACTGCGTCAATTTTTCAGACGCTAAAGACATCATGAGCGAGGTCCTCAAAGCATATCGTTTTCATCGTGGCGAAGCATTACGCATGGAAGGCGAGGCCTGGGAAAACCTCGGAGATGTCGAGCGAGCGTTCGCGGCTTACATGAGTGCATCCCAAGCGGAAGGCCGCGCAGAACCGCTCTGGCAGGCCGCTCGCTTGGCGCTTCGGATCGGTGACTGGGCGCGCGCCGAGGAGTGGGCAGAGCGGGGGGCTAAGCTCGCGATGTCCCCACCGCGCGAGAAACAGCCATTTGGGGGGATCGATTATCCTTATGTCCTCGATTGGCGGAGCTACGGATCAGAGTGCCAGCAGGAGCTTAAACAGCAGATTCTTTCCAATAACTTCTCCGAGCATCCTTCATGACCAGTAACCATGTCGGCTATCTGACGTATTGCCGCCTGATTCGGGCTTGATGCTAAACGGCAGGATTGGCCGAAGAGCCACCGCAGGCGGATTACCGGTTCTCGGCCATTGCGGACTGTCGTGCGCGTGGAAATCGACGGCGGCTTTACACAAAATTCCGGACACCCGGATCAATCCGATCCAGCGCACCGCGGGACTAAACACCTAGCGCAAGGCTCTTACCAAGACGATCCGCCGACCACTGAAGCCCCTTGGTGATAGCCTCAAACACATCCATTGGGTACCCATCGGTCAGCGATGCCCCTGCCTTATCAACCACGCTCGGCGTCATCGAGATCAGCTCCTCGATAAGCCGTATTGCGGGATCACGCGGAATACGGCACCGCGCCGCCAAGTGCACAAAATGCCTGGCCTGTACCGTTTCCAGCTGGTAGTGTGCATTCGTGCTGCGGAGCGCCATTGCCAGCTTGAGCTCTTTGTAGTTAAGCAAATTGGCCCCCTGCCCGGTCACCGGCCATGCAGAAAGCACGTCGTACATCGGCGTCATTTCGTACGCCGAACCCGGTAGCAGCCGGATCGAGAAGTTTTTGGCGTGGCCATCTGTTGCCGCCAACATCCAAAACAGGACCTGCGTACGGAAAAAGGTCTCGAGGTCTCGGCCATTGCGCGAATACACCAGTTTTTCGACGATTTCCGCGTGCCCAGGCCCACCATCGCTTTCGTACTTCAGCGCACTCTGACAGCCGAGTGCCTGGCAAAAATCTTCCTGTGGCAATCGCAGCCAGTATCCCTCCGCCATCCGCTGGCGGTCAAAGCGGGTAACCAGTAGTGCCTTTTGATCTTCGAACATCGCCATCGCAGTCTCGGCGACCGGAATGCCGAACAAATCCAGCAACTGAGCGCACAGCCACTCGTTTTCCACTGACGTGCGCATATCTGCTTTGCGCGCACCGACCAGGCCCAGGGGCAATTTGAAGATGTGCGTCGTCGGTGTGGCCCCGTGAGGCAGGCACCACTGGCCGTCAATCAAGGTCAGCGCAGTTTTTTCCTGCGCACCCGCAATCGAGATACGAAAATTCGCTTGATCCTCACGGTGGATTCCGCCACTGGGCAGGATCGTGTCGCGTAGCACCTGCGCCACCTCGGCCTCGGTCAGGGGCGTAGCTTCTGTTTTTCGGTAATCGCTTGGTTCGCTGCCCAAGGGCATCAGTTGGACCGCACCCACGCAGTCCTGGCCGATCGCTTCCAGCAAATCGAAAGCGCCTCGCGTTGCGGTCCCGAACCGTGCCTGCAACCGTTTGCGGATCGGGTCGCTGTCCGGCAGCAGGTTGTCAAAATATGCCCCTACTGCCGAACTCCGGATGACGCTGGTTTGCAGCGGTAGCGACAACGACAGCGGTCGCAGGCGCTCAGACTGCAGCCATTCCTCGTCGTATCGCAATTGATCGTAGCCATTTTGCGATATCGTCCAGTACGCTACCCGGCTGCCATTCATCCAAAGCGCCAAGACCCGCTGATGTGACTTGCGCCCCATCACCAATCCTCGCCTGGTGTGCTGCTGGGGCTCGCCTCCTGCGCGCGGAGCATCACTTCCAGCCCCAGCGTTTTTGCGAGCACCAGCAGTCGGGCCAGATTAAGCTCCGCCGGGTTCTGCTCCAACTCAGAGAACCAACTCTGGCCGATGTTAAGGCGTGTCGCAACTTGACTTTGCGACATCTTCTTCGCGCGGCGCTGGTCCCGCAAGATGGCGCCCAACTGCTCCGGTGTGTGAATAGTAGTTAACGAGGTTAGTAAAGACATGCGTGCCTCGGATATCGGTAATGGCGATATCTTAACTTTATCGCCAAAGGCAATAAAACGCAAATATTGTTAATGGCGATAAATCACAAATATCGCCATCGGTCATAAACCAAACCCGATAGCGCTCCATCAGCGACTCTGGTAACAGTGTGAGAGGCTCAAAACCGAGCGTAATTATGATTTCCGAGCTCGGTTTGGCATCGCAACCTTGGTCTCCTTACTGCGAAGATACCGTTTGTGGCTGCTTTCAGTGGTGTGTCCAAGGAGCGTCATGCTATCCAACCCTTGCGCCTTCGCATCAGTAGCTGCCGCCGCCCTGATATCGTGGAAGTTGGCATTTTCGACTTTTGCCAAATCGCAAGCCTTTCGCCACTGGTGGTACAGCGTTCCGTAGGGAATTGGTGCGCCATCCCGCTTATGAAACAAGGTCAGCCCTTTGACTGACTGATGAAGCATCTTTGCCCTCGAGATGACCTCCTCCAGGTCAGGCGTCATCGCGATCAACACCCTCGCCCCTGTCTTTTGCTGTTTCACATACACACCCGCTTCGCTGATGTCGGCATAGCGAATGTGCCGGCAATCACCCATTCTCTGGCCAGTGATGTAGGCCAAATCCATCAGGCAAGCTAATGTCAGCGTAGCGTTGTCACGTATCCGTTTGTATTCGTCAGAGGTGATGTAACGGTCCCGCTTACCAGTCTTGAATTGATCGATGTCCCGCACAGGGTTTGAATCAACGACTCCCCATCTGACAGCCCGCTGGAATACGCCCTTCAGAAAGGACCGCAACAGGTTGGCCATGCTCGGCGTCGACTTGTTGTCATCCAGGAAACGAGCCACATGATGCGGCCTGATTTGCTGCGGATTGAACTCCGCGAATGCCTCGAGCACCCGTCTGGAGCAAGTTGTGTAATTTTTGAAGGTGCTGCTGGCCACGGTCAACTTCATATCGTTCAATGCCTTGCTGACCAACTCGCCCAGCGCACCTTGGGCACCACCTGAAGTCAGCCGAGCATACTCAACCAATGCGTCATGCAGATTACCCGCCAAGCGATGCCACTTGTTCCGACGAACAAGATAGTAGGCCCCATGCTTTTCGTGCATCCACCGAGGCAGCGATCTAGCCATTCCGCAGTCTCAATTGCGGCTCTACGGAGGCAGGAGCCAGCTTACCCCCCATTCGCTCCATGATGATTGCGCTGAGAACACGAGGCCAGCCATCCGCTCCGGTGAGATAAGGAATCCGGTGTTCGGAAAGGAAGCGGCAAATTGCTGATGGCCGCTGTAGGCCAGTAATCAGTTTTAACTCTTCTGGCGATGCTGTGTTGAGGGTCATAAATTCACCTTGCATTTAACAAGTCGCTACCGACTTCAGGAAGTCTAAGGAATTGAGCCTGCTCGATCTGATTTATCTGTATCAAGCCATGTATTGAATTATCACGACCGACTTCCGCCTCGACCATCGACAAATGCAGCAAAAAATGGGGGGTTAGGCGTAGGAATGGACTCGAACTCAAAGAAATCTGCCACAACGCTAGCTAAAACACCGGATCAATGTTCCGTTCGGTTTTTTGATCATCCTGGCCAAAAAACTGACTGAATTTATCCATTCCTACGTCTAACCCCGGTTTTTCGACTGCATTCCTGCATTGCCGTCACCCCGTCCGTCGATCAGCATAAAAAAACAATTTTTCGACGCATGGAGTAAAGGATGGCGACACCAACTGAAGCACCTGGATTTGGAGTTTTTCCCTTCTCCCTCCAACCCACCACGGGTGGTTTGAAGCTGTAAATCATGAGGGAGAAATCAATCATACCGACCAATCTGCTCGACTGGCCGCGCGTCTCCGGCTTGCTACCCGAAATCAAGCTCATTCTTGGAATGGGATTCTGGGGTGGGCGCTACACGAACTTGATCGGAGTTGCCGAAATCCCCCTCAGACCGCTGGCGGCAACACTCGGTTTGGATCCTGCTGCACTTCAAACAGGAATCAAGACGTTGTGTGGAGAGAAACTTCTGGTCGGTGATTTTGATCGATTCCAATTCTTTATTGCCGACTGGTTCCGCTTCCATACGTTTCGCGGGCATGGCGTCCAGATCGCCAAAAGAGAATTTCTAAAAATTAGTTCAAGTGCTTTGGGCAACGCAGTGCTGAAAGCAGCTCCTTGGCTTGAGCCTGACCAGACTCCGCCGAGGCAAGAATCGCAATCCCTTTTAAAACAGGAACATTGCCTGCCAACTGCAACAGCAGCAGCAAATCCAATTTCTTCTGCTGCAGAAAAAATACGGATTCGGCGCCCAAGCGGCATCGTGACCTTTACTCCTACAGACCCAGAGCGCGCGACTCAGCTCGAGTTGATGTACCAACCAGCACAGATCGCCAATGCCATTAAGGTCGTTGAAGAGCGAAACAAGGAGCCAGTCCCGGGGCTGGTCCAAAAGGAAATTGAGCGTCAAATCGCGGCCGCCAATCGCAAGGCATCTCGCATTTCTGATGCGCAAAAGCAGAAACAACAAGCCGAATCGTTTGGCGATGCGAAAGCTGGAATCGCTTCCGCGTTGGCGGCGCTGGGCCGCTTGCCACAACAGGACACGTCTTTGCCCACATTCTCGCCTAATTCAAACAAATGAACGGAAAAACCAGACATACATCACTTCCCGCACCATTACTGGGATACGTGCAGTTTTTAAAACCTGCTTTTCACCAGAACAAAGTTTTAATGGATGTCAGGGAGGGACGGAAATGAGTAGAACCTCCCTTGCGGACCAACTATTACCCAAGCGTTTCAGGGATGAGTTGGATCGGATTATCAATCACAACAATCAGAAAAATCACTCTCGCCTTCGCGACATTCCGCGAGACAGCAGCCGGAAAACCCGCCGCGAGCGTCGCGGCAACCTGCGGCTGATATTTGCCCAGCTTCGCCAACTCGGATATCGCCTAGAAAGTCCGACTCATCTGAAACCGAAGCATGTGCAGGCAGTATTCACCCATTGGATGGAAAAAGGACTGGCCGCGAAGTCCATTCACGGCTTGTTTTCGAACTTGCGTTCTTTCTGCAGATGGATCGACAAAGAAGGAATGATCGAGGACATCGGGGTTTATGCCGGCGGCCGTGAGCATCTCGTCCGGAAAACCGCAGCCACCGAAGACTTGTCGTGGGAAGCACAGGGAATCGATGTGGACAAGTTCATTCAAAATGCCGGCCAGCTTGACCCACGCCTCGCTGCCCTCCTCCAGTTGCAACGCTACTTTGGTCTTCGTGCAAAGGAGTCACTCGAGCTGCGTCCTTGGCGAGCAACCGCACTAGGCCAAGATCACCTCTACATCACCGACGGCACCAAAGGTGGGAAGCATCGAATGATCCCGATCCGTACCGAACGGCAACGGGAAATCGTTGATCGAGCCAAGGAAATTGTCGGCAAGCAGCTAAATGCCCAAATGCGCTGGCCTGATAAGACATGGCGCCAGGCCCAATCCCATTTTTACTACTTGATGGGTCAGCTAGGCGCCACCAGGGAAGAACTGGGTGTAACGGCGCACGGACTCCGTCACGGATTTCTACAGGATGAATACGCTTACTACGCCGGTGTAGCAGCCCCCATAAAGAACCACGGAATCCTGCCTACAGACAGGCTGGAACACAAAAAGGCAATGCTCGCCGTTTCCCTAGAGGCAGGCCATTACCGCGAATCAGCGACCGGCATGTACTGCGGCAGCGTTGGACACCAACTTCGCCCTAAATCCGTCCCTTCTATCACTGCACCATCCCTTAATGACAAGGAAAATATCAATGAAGAAAGAAGCTCTGACTATCCCGACCAAGCCCATGGATGAAAAAGACATCCTTCCATTGTGCGGGATGAAACCCCCGGCATTTTTCCTCCAAATTGACTGGATGACATTGGCTTGTATGAGAAAGCCGCTCATCAAGCTTTCATTCGACAAAAAATCCGCAGAGGACTGGCTGCTATACGACCAGATCGAGATTCTGGCGGAAAAAATGGACGTCGACTTTTGTGATGCCGCTCACTGGGGATTGCGCCGTGCGCTGGGAGTTCAATTCGAGTCGGTTCGCCGAATGAATAAAGGAAGAGCTCCTTGGAACGATGACGTCCGTTACATCTGCCGAATCTTCGCACTGCAACTTTGCAATAGTCGCCGCTTCAAGAATGCATACCAAGCGAGCAACCTGGACAACGTAATTGCCGAGCTCCTGGTAACCGACGAAGAACTATTACTTGAGGCTAAATCTGGCAACACCCTAGCGATCTGAGTGCAGCAGCTCACTTCATTCATCTAAACCGACGGGCAGCCAGACATCACTTGGCTGCCCGGCTCGCCCAATCATGGAGCGGTATCTACCGCTGTTAGGAAAGTTAAATGGACATCTTAGACATGTGTACCGACGTTGGCAGAACGAAAGCTACTGAACACGATCACCGCAAGAAAGAAATGGTCGCTAAAGGACAGCAGCTTTACGCAACGATCAAGCGATCAAGCGATCAAGCGATCAAGCAAGTATTACAACCAGAATGCCTTGGCTAAAGCCGAACCACAGAGATGGGGAGGATTTCCGTTCCTTGTTATGGTGCATCCTGCCTATGGAGAGTATTGCATCCAAGGCGGCCCCGGTGGTCAATACCGATTACGCGACGTCACTCTATACGTTCGACGTCCCCCCGGAATTGAGTAGCGCCTGACTTTAGAGTCCAATTCACCACGACAAGGAGATTGGACATGAAGAAGCGATTCACCGAAGAACAGATCATTGGCTTCCTGCGGGAAGCAGAAGCAGGAATGCCGATAGCGGAGTTGTGCCGCAAGCACGCCTTCTCAGAGGCAAGCTACTACCTCTGGCGCAGCAAGTTTGGCGGAATGAGCGTGTCGGACGCTAAGCGGCTCAAGGAGCTCGAAACGGAAAACACGCGCTTGAAGAAGCTGTTGGCCGAAACGATGCTGGAAAACGAGATCGCTAAGGAAGCTCTGCGAAAAAAGTGGTGAGCGCACCGTCACGACGTGATCTGGTGCGCTACCTGATCGACGAGGGGCTCAGCGAGCGAAAGTCATTGCGGTTCGTTGGCATGAGTCCGAGTTCATTCCGTTACCAGCCGGCGGCGGATCGCAATGCTGCTTTGAAGGAGCAGATCGTCACGCTCGCCCAACGTCATCGGCGCTACGGTGCCGGGATGATCTACTTGAAGCTGCGGCAGGCCGGCCTGGTGGTGAATCACAAGCGGGTGGATCGGCTCTACGCCGAGGCCGGTCTGCAAGTGAGAAGGCGAAAGCGGAAGAAGATTCCGGTGTCGGATCGTCACCCACTAGAGCGCCCTTCGGCCGCCAATCAGGTCTGGTCAATGGATTTCGTGTTCGACCGGACGGCGGAAGGGCGAGTCATCAAAAGCCTGACCGTTGTCGACGATGCGACGCATGAAGCGGTCGCGATTGTTCCGGAACGCGCAATCGGCGGCATGCAACTCACCCGAACGCTCGATCAGTTGGCCAAGACGCGAGGCTTGCCCAAGGCCATTCGGACGGATAACGGCAAGGAGTTCTGTAGTCGGGCCATGCTGACCTGGGCGCATGCCCGTGGCGTCCAACTCTTTCTCATTGAGCCAGGCAAGCCGAATCAGAACGCCTATATCGAATCGTTCAATGGGCGTTTCCGGGATGAATGCCTGAATGAGCACTGGTTCACCAGCCTGCGCCATGCCCAGGTCGTCATCGAAGGCTGGCGCCGCGAGTACAACGAGGAGCGACCGAAAAAATCCCTGGGCGGTTTGACGCCCGCAGCCTATGCAAAATCACTCACCCAGAAATCAGGTAAATTACCCCCGGACTCTAAAGCCCTCTGCTACTGAAAACGGGGGGACGTCGACTCATCCCTACAGCAAATCGCCAAATACCCTCCTGAACATGGACCTAAGTCGTCCAGAAATACGCTCAGCTATGGAAAGATTCGCTGGAAAGGGGGCTTTACGGAGCACCTGAAATTTTGTCTGCTCAGGTTTCCACATCTCAGCGTCGGCCAGCCTTTGCCGAATTTCTTCCGCAAAGTCGTCATCCAGGGGAGCCTGTTCGAATGTCGCGAGGAAATAGTCAACGGAAAAGCTATCCTCTTTGCTAGGTTCAAATCCGATACCGACCACCTCGACAACATTTTGGAATCGTAGCTTGCAGCCGTATGAGTACAGGAGGAGGTCTCCCCTCCTAAGTTTCTGGTATTCCTCATAGCCGCATTCTGGCTCCCGGGGTAGCGACATGATTACATATGCGCGCCGGCCCTTTTGACCACATAGAACGGTACGCGTAAATCGTTTTCCCTTTTTATTGACGCTTCTTGCCCGGTCAATACTTGCGCCAAGAGTACGTCGTGTCAGCCTATCTTCTTCAGCCATGGATCGCATTACGCGCTCGTACATTGCGGGCGACGCATCGCCAAAGAGAGATGACGCAGTTCCCGAGATAATGTGTTGATTTTGAAATTCGATTAGTTCATCCCAGAGATAGCTGATTGCATTTTCCCTGCGTCTGGTCTGGTAGGGCTTGCTCGCTAGGAGCTTTGTCCAATCACCCTCACGCATGACAACGAAAGCGTCCGAGGGCACTTCCGGTAAGAAATGGTGGCTCTGAACGGGATTAAAGCTTCGTAAATAAAGCGCCACAAGTTCCTCCTCGCCGGGAATAAGAAAATGTGTTCCCGGTTTTGTTAGTCGCTCATGCTTCTGAGTCAGATAAGCAACAAAGTCGGAGACTGTATCTAATTCTCCAAGTAGGATGTCTAGTGTGGTTTCGTCGAAAACGTGGACGAACCTTCGGTTTGGAAGGATCCACCCCACCCGAAATGGGGACGTACGATGGTCACTAAGTACCAACTGAGTGTCGAGCATCAGGCTACCGGAACTGCCCCCACCCCAATATGCCTTTACGTGTTCACTTGACCCACGTGTGACTGCGATCAAGTGCACTCGCCTATCGCTAACGTCAGGTAGCCTGATTGGTAGAGGTATCTTGCATGAACAGTCGAGGAAGACTCGATCGGGGAATCGGTTTAGCCATGCTTCAGCTCCAGCCAATTGACGCGCTGACTTCTCTACCGCACGCTTGTACCATCGACTCCAGGCTACGTTGATGTCGTTGTGAGGAATGAATTCACAATGCTTGTCGGAAAAGATCAGAACGTCATTTCCGAATACGATTAAGAGATCGCAAAGCTCTTTACCGTCGCCTTTACCTCGGCGGCCCTCATCTGTATAAACATTGGGGTAACTCCATAGTGACAGGAAAGCTCTTCGCGCCAAGCGAACTAGATACTGCTCCGATTCCGTTGAACCAGATGTAGTCCCAAAGTCACCCCATGCTTCGATGTTCAGCTGTTCAGTGATATTGAATGCCTTTGCGTTTACTTTTAATCGCCAGCAACAGACCTTCCGGTGCTCGGCCGAAACAGTCTTTCCTCGCAGCCAATCGCAATGGCTGCTTTACACAAAATTCAGGACACGCTCGATTCCCCGGTCTACGCTCACCGCCCTATCCGTTGAATTCCAGGCTCACCAAATCTCGCTCAAACGCGATGGCGACCACACCAATTCAACTAGCGCCGCAACGAGCTTTCGTCGTTTTAGCTGCTCACTCTTGGTGAAATTGTCAAATGATTCGAAAGGTAGCTGATTGGCATCCGCAAACTGAAGGAACTGAGGCTGATGTTGGTAGGCACCAGCGTCGAGACTTGCCGCATAGAAGTTCTGTTTGGCATAGTGAGGCCGCTTTTGTTCGTAGGGCTTATCTTGCAGACTGCGATTCACATCGGCCGGCAGGAGCAACAACGACGCCACATGATCTCTCCACTCCTGGAATTCCGTTTCGCTTGCGAAAAGTGATTTCACATCGTCGTAGTTGTCGGCCCAGATATGCTCGATATCAAATGGATTCTTGACGTCACGAACCACTAACTTATCGAATGATTGAGTTCGCCCGGAGCCCGCTTCTGTCGCCGCAGTGATGCGCGCCAGCAAGTGATAGATGTAGCGGCGGCTGAACTGATTCAATCCCAGGCCGTCGATCCCGCTTCGGTTCTTGCTCAGGCTACCCGCAAAGGTCACATCATCGTCAGCAAGTTTTTTTGCGAGGATCGTTTGCAGCTCGGGGAGAGGCTTACGACGAATATCGCGGCAAAGTAGCCACATAGCGTAGGAGACACTGGAGTATCCAACACGAATGTAATTGACCACTCGGCGCATCAGCCAGATATCCAGATAGGTGGCTGTCACTGCGAGTTTTCGCCTTACTGTTTCGTCATCGTCCGATTCACACAGCGACGCCAAGAGCACGGTGCTCTGCCACGTGAAATCGTTGTGTGCGTTGTAGTAGATCGCCTCCAGCCCCGGAGTGAAGTGCTTACTGGCATCCAAAATTCGGCGGTAGGCCTTTGCAAAAAACGGGAAGCTTTCGGCCATCATCTTCAGGTTAGCGGCCGCTTTGCCTAACCCCAACTGCTCGCTGTGATCGCGTACCCAGCGGTGAAAAACCGTACCAATCAGTTCCCAATCTTTGTCGGTGGAACCTGCTTTCCGTTCGCGAATACTTTCGGCGCACTGCGCACGCAGCCATGCCTTGATGCAATTTGCGTCGCGCTCTGGCTCGTGCTCGCCCCCCCAGGAGATCAACTCCAGCACGTTTTGCTTCCAGGTTTGATTTGCCATTGATCGAGGCTGTGCCTCCTCGATGGGTGCTAATAGATAGGCTTTAAGCATGTCCACGGGGCTCAATGGCTTACCCCGGTCATTCATCGTCTCGAAAATCGCGTAGGCATAGCTATCGTTGTCGGTGGCGATTTCAATCAAACCAACCCGCGTTAGTAGCCAATAGATGAAATGCGGCAGCGCTTCCTTTAGCTCGTCAAAGAGGTCATTGTCCGTGATGTCTTGATAGCGCGCATACATAGTTTGAATGGACTCATCCTTGCCATCAGGATTAAACGACTGCCCCTCAAACAACGTCTTGATGACCGGCAGACGTTCCGGAATGTCGAGGTTGAATTTCGGCTGCCCGAGATTGTCGCTAAAGATCAAGGGCGCAATGGTTTGAACCACCGGCAAACCGTTTGCCTGCGCTGCACGATAAAGGCAGATCAGCAATAAGGTTAGCGAAGTCACTCGCTGCTGGCCGTCAATTAGGTAGTTCTTGCCGCTGCGCTTGCTGACAATGATCGAACCAAGGAAATACTCGCCATAAGCACTGACCGAGGGCGTCTCGTCCCCCTGCTTATAGTGGCTAAAAAACTTTGCCTGCAAATCCGACAGCAGTTCGTCGATATTCTCCTTTCCCCATTTGTACTCACGCTGGTACTCATCAATGGAAAACGACTGACTTTGCAGCAACTGCTGCACGGTTCGGTAATGCGGCGTTATAGCACTCATACGAGACGAGTCCTCCCGGTTAGTAGATATTGACGGCCGTCATTTCGTATTCGTCATACGGCGAAAATGTGGACTTTAATCTAAGAGGGCCGGCAGTCGTAGCCCACTCGCCAACCGTTTCATCCCCCGGTCGCACCCAATACCTACAATACCTCTGCACCGGCCTGGATTGACTCGCTTTCGGTAGATACTGCAGCAAGTTGAATGTACATTACCGGCGCGTTGCCGCCTGAGAGTGGCCTTATCGGCAAAGGCAGCACTGGCCAACTAACAGCCCACCACAATTAAATGACGATTGAATATGTTGCTGTCTACAAACAAAAACCCCCGCCAGTAACGGCGGGGGTTTTCAGGCGTTGAAATAACCGCGATTCTTAGACGTTACATCTCAACTTCTGCTGCAATTTCAACGAATTGCGGGATCTGATCGAAGTTCATGTAGCGATAGACTTCACCGGCCTTGGCGTTCACCAGCTTGATCTGCTCCATGTATTCCGCAACGGTCACGATCCGGCCGGCCAGGGCGCACATGGCGGCCAGTTCGGCGGAACCGAGGTACACCTGGGTGTCGATACCGAGGCGGTTCGGGAAGTTGCGGGTGGAGGTGGAGATCGCCGTGGAACCCTTGCGGATCTGTGCCTGGTTACCCATACACAGCGAGCAGCCCGGCATTTCCATGCGCGCGCCGGACTTGCCGAGGACGCCGTAGTAGCCTTCTTCGGTCAGGATCAGCGCATCCATCTTGGTCGGCGGAGCGATCCACAGACGGGTCGGGATGTCGGACTTGCCTTCGAGGACCTTGCCGGCGGCACGGAAGTGGCCGATGTTGGTCATGCAGGAGCCGATGAAGACTTCGTCGATCTTGGCGCCGGCGACTTCGGAGAGGATCTTGACGTCGTCCGGATCGTTCGGGCAGGCCAGGATCGGCTCGGTGACTTCGGCCAGGTCGATTTCGATGACCGCGGCGTACTGGGCGTTGGCGTCAGCCTTGAGCAGTTCACCGTTGGCGATCCACTCTTCCATCGACTTGATACGACGCTTCAGGGTGCGTGCATCGGCGTAGCCTTCGGCGATCATCCACTTCATCAGGGTGATGTTCGAACGCATGTACTCGACGATCGGTTCCTTGTTCAGGGCGATCGCACAGGCGGCGGCGGAACGCTCGGCGGCGGCGTCGGACAGTTCGAAGGCTTGTTCGACCTTCAGATCCGGCAGGCCTTCGATTTCGAGGATGCGGCCGGAGAAGACGTTCTTCTTGCCCTTCTTCTCGACGGTCAGCAGACCAGCCTTGATGGCGTACAGCGGAATGGCATTAACCAGGTCGCGCAGGGTGATGCCATCCTGCATCTTGCCCTTGAAGCGGACCAGCACCGATTCCGGCATGTCCAGCGGCATGACGCCGGTGGCAGCAGCAAAGGCAACCAGACCGGAACCGGCCGGGAAGGAGATGCCGATCGGGAAACGGGTGTGCGAGTCACCACCGGTACCAACGGTATCCGGCAGCAACAGGCGGTTCAGCCAGGAGTGGATAACGCCGTCGCCCGGACGCAGCGCAACGCCGCCACGGGTCGAGATGAAGGACGGCAGTTCGCGGTGCATGCGGACGTCGACCAGCTTCGGATAGGCGGCGGTGTGGCAGAAGGACTGCATGACCAGATCGGCGGAGAAGCCGAGGCAGGCCAGGTCTTTCAGTTCGTCGCGGGTCATCGGGCCGGTGGTGTCTTGCGAACCGACGGTGGTCATCTTCGGCTCGCAGTAGGTGCCCGGCAGGATGCCGGTCACGCCGCAGGCCTTGCCAACCATCTTCTGGGCCAGCGAGTAGCCCTTGCCGTCGTCGGCCGGGTTTTGCGGCAGGCGGAACAGGGTGGATTGCGGCAGGCCGAGGAATTCGCGCGCCTTGGTGGTCAGGCCGCGACCGATGATCAGGGGGATACGGCCGCCAGCGCGGACTTCGTCCATGATGACCAGGGTCTTCAGTTGCGATTCGGCGATCACGGCACCGTTCTTGGTGGCGGTGACCTTGCCGGTTGCCTGATCGACCTTCAGTTCGATCTCGTCGCCCATGTCCATGGCGCTGCAATCGATTTCGATCGGCAGGGCACCGGCATCTTCCATGGTATTGAAGAAGATCGGGGCAATCTTGGAACCCAGGCAGAAGCCGCCAAAACGCTTGTTCGGCACGAAGGGAATGTCTTCGCCGGTAAACCACAGCACCGAGTTGGTGGCGGACTTGCGCGAAGAACCGGTACCGACCACGTCACCGACGTAGGCGATCAGGTTGCCCTTGGCAGCCAGCTTTTCCAGTTGCTTCAACGGACCGCGCGAACCCGGCTCGTCGGCTTCGATACCCGGACGCGGATTCTTCAGCATGGCCAGGGCGTGCAGCGGGATGTCAGGACGCGACCAGGCATCCGGTGCCGGCGACAGGTCGTCGGTATTGGTTTCGCCGGTGACCTTGAAAACGGTCAGCTTCTGCGAAGCCGGCACTTCCGGACGCGAGGTGAACCACTCGGCGTCGGCCCACGACTGCATCACGCCCTTGGCGTTGGCGTTACCGGCCTTGGCCAGTTCGGCGACATCGTGGAAGAAGTCGAACACCAGCAGGGTCTTCTTCAGGCCTTCAGCAGCGACGCTGCCGCAGGTCGGACAGGCGAGCAGGTCGATCAGCGGCTTGACGTTGTAACCGCCGAGCATGGTGCCGAGCAGTTCGGTAGCCTTTTCCTTGGAGATCAGGGCACAGGCTTCTTCGCCCTTGGCGACCTTGGCCAGGAACTCGGCCTTGACCTTGGCGGCATCATCGACACCGGCCGGAACGCGGTAGGTGATCAGCTCGACCAGAGCGGCTTCTTCGCCCTTCGGCGGATTCTTCAGCAGGCCGACCAGTTCGGTGGTCTGTTGCTTGGACAGGGGCAGCGGCGGGATACCGAGGGCTGCACGCTCTGCTACGTGGGCGCGATAGGCTTCAAGCACGGCGACTTCCTTTCGTAAAGGGTTGCTCTAGGGAAACGGGTATTTTACGACAATGGCGGCGACCAAATGGTTCGGCTTGTTGCATCCCCAGGCCGGCTCGCAAGTCTTATATATTATATGTTATCTCATCGATTTTGCCATCGCCCAAAATCGACATGGGCAATCCAGGCGGTCGACTGCCCAAAAAACAGGCAAACCGGTAAAACCCTTGTGCCGTCAATGCCTTGCCGAATCTACCCAGAGCTTATCCACAGACTTACCCGACAAAAACGGGGATAAACCGTTCGCGCCACGCAGGCGAGAAAATCGCCCATTTTTTAGGCGATTCAAAAAAACCACTAATCAGTCAATGACTTGCGCAACCCATCCAGAGCTTATCCACAGGCTTACGCGACCTGAACGGGGATAAGTGTTGTTTATCCCCAGTGCACCGCAAAAACACTCAACTGCCGCGCAGACGGCGCCGGGTCACGCTTTCGCCGCCGATACCCCAGTTGTCGGTATCCACTTCGTCGATGACGACGACCGTGGTCTGAGGGTTCTTGCCCAGCACATCGCGCAGCAAGTCGGTGACGCCGGCGATCAGTTCGGCCTTTTGCTCAGGCGTTGCGCCTTCACGGGTAATCTTGATATTGACGTAGGGCATGGGCTTCTTTCTCAGCTTGGGAACTTGAGCTTAGCCAACGTAAAAATTCGCGTAAATTGAATTATTGCGATAGCTGCCATCTCGGATTCAGATCAATCAGCCCACCGCCTAATCGCCCATATTTTAGGCAGCGCCTTTTTCCCCTTGCAAGACAAGGCATTAGCTGACCTGTCCAGAGCTTATCCACAGACTTGCCCGACCAGAACGGGGATAAATACAGTTCGTCCGCACGCCCTGCTAGACTGTGACTTTGTGCTACCCAGCCCATTCATGAAACAGAAAACCGCCGCTTTTCTTCTCGCCGCCCTGCTCGGCTATGCCTCGAGCGCACTGGCCGGCTTTCTCGATCGGGAAATTGCCTTCTCCGAAGTGCAGATCCAGAATGCACTGGCCAAATCGGGCAGCCAGCCGCGCAATTACGGCGGCCTGATGACGGTGGCGCTGGCCGAAGCGCCGCACATCGTGCTCGGCACACCGGAAAACCGCGTCGGCATCAGCGCCCGCGTCAATATCGCCCTGCTGGGCAACCCGGCGATCCCGGTCGATGTCACCGGCAACGCCGGCATCCGCTACGACGACAACGCCAAAGCCTTCTTCCTGGAAAATCCCGTCATCGATACGGTCGAATCCATGGCCCTGCCCCGCGAGTCGGAAGCCTCCGCCCGCCGCGTGATCAATTCGCTGATCATCACCTACTTTCGCAGCAAGCCGGTCTACACCCTGCGCGAAAACGGCAATGCCCAGGAACTGGCGGCGCGCTGGCTGCTGCGCTCGGTGCGCATCGAACCGGGCAAGGTCGTCGCCACCCTGTCGCCCCTGTGAATCAACCCACGAATTCATCCGGAAATCGTATGTCCCAGCCCATTTTTCCCCAAACGCCGCGGTTGACCGGTAGCGATGCCGAGCAGATGCGGCAGCAGATCCTCGCTTACTTTCACGCCACCTTCGACCGCTACGAGCAACTGTTCGAGGTGCTCAAGGACGACGCGGCCTACACCGTCAAGCCGATCGCGCTGCGCCATCCGCTGATCTTCTACTTCGGCCACACCGCGACCTTCTTCATCAACAAGCTGGTGCTGGCCGGCCTGCTTGAAGAACGCATCAACCCGCAATTCGAGTCGATGTTCGCCATCGGCGTCGATGAAATGAGCTGGGACGACCTCAACGACGCGCGTTACGACTGGCCGACCGTCGACGCGGTGCGCGCCTACCGCAAGCAGGTGCGCCAGGCGGTCGACTGCCTGATCCGGACGCAAACGCTCAGCCTGCCGATCAACTGGGACAACCCGTGGTGGGTGATCCTGATGGGCATCGAGCACGAACGCATTCATCTCGAAACCTCGTCGGTGCTGATCCGCCAGCACCGACTCGACTACGTGCAGCCGCACCCGGCCTGGGAACCCTGCCGCGAAAGCAGCCTGGCGCCACAAAACACCCTGGTCGATATTCCCGCCGCCAGCTTCCGCCTTGGCCGCGACCGCAGCGAACCGCAAATCTACGGCTGGGACAACGAATTCGGCCGGCATCCGGCGTCGACCGGTAACTTCCAGGCCAGCCGCCATCTCGTCTCCAACCAGGAATTCCTCGCCTTCGTCGACGCCGGCGGCTACGCCGACGACGCGCTGTGGACGGAGGAAGGCCGCGCCTGGAAGGCATTCGCCAGGGCGGAACAGCCAAGCTTCTGGATCCGCCAGGGCCGCCAGTGGCGCCTGCGCCTGATGCTCGAAGAAGTGCCGATGCCCTGGAACTGGCCGGTCGAAACCAACCAGCACGAGGCCAAGGCGTTCTGCAACTGGCTGGCCCGCCAGACCAACCAGCCGGTACGTCTGCCGACCGAAGACGAATGGCAGGCGCTGCGCCTGTTCGCCAGCATCCCCGACCTGCCCGGCGACGGCCCGGACGCCAATCTCGGACTGGCGCATTTTGCCTCCAGTTGCGCGGTCGACCGCTACGCACACGGCCCGCTCTTCGATGTGATCGGCAACGTCTGGCAATGGCTGGAAACGCCCATCTATCCCTTCCCCGGTTTCGAGGTCCATCCCTGCTACGACGATTTCACGACGCCGACCTTCGACGACCGCCACAACCTGATCAAGGGCGGCTCGTGGATTTCCTGCGGCAACGAAGCGGCGCCGGTCGCGCGCTACGCCTTCCGCCGCCACTTCTTCCAGCATGCCGGTTTCCGCTATGTCGTCAGCGACGCGCCGGCCGGCCGCCCGGCCTCGCATTACGAAACCGACCACCTGGTATCCGAGTACATCGAATTCCACTACGGCGCCGAATACTACGGCGTACCCAACTTCCCGCAGACCCTGGCCCGCATGGCGATCAGCGCGATGGGCAACAAGCCGGCCGGCAAGGCCCTCGACCTCGGCTGCGCCACCGGCCGCGCCAGCTTCGAACTGGCGCGCCATTTCGCACAAGTCACCGGCATCGATTTCTCGGCCCGTTTCATCGGCATCGGCACGCAACTCATCGACCAAGGCCGGCTCGGCTACACCCTGGTCGACGAAGGCGAACTGCTCAGCCACAAGGAATGCAGCCTGGCCGAGCACGGCCTCGCAAACTTTGCCGGCAAGGTCGAATTCTTCCAGGGCGACGCCTGCAACCTCAAGCCCATCTTCACCGGCTACGACCTGATCCTCGCCGCCAACCTGATCGACCGCCTGTACAGTCCGGCCCGCTTCCTGGAAAGCGTGCACGAGCGCCTCAACCCGGGCGGCCTGCTCATACTGACCTCGCCCTACACCTGGCTGGAAGAACACACCCGGCGCGAAGAGTGGATCGGCGGCTTCAAGCAGGACGGCGAGAACGTGACCACGCTGGACGGTCTGAAAGCCATGCTCGGCGAGCATTTCCGACTGGTCAGCGGGCCGCTTGAAGTGCCCTTCGTGATCCGCGAGACAAAACGCAAGTTCCAGCACACGCTGGCCGAAGTGACGATCTGGGAACGGCGTTGAAAAAGCGTGGACAGGAATACCTTGCCCGGCGCGGACGCAATTGTCTTTCCGTACCAAGGCAACGTAATATTCCTCTGACCCCAATATCCACCAGTGGCATGCAGCATGTGCCGGACAACACCATGCAGCAGCGCCACCAATTACTCGTCAATCACACCAGATCGTTCTGGACGCTGCTCCTGCTGCTCGCCTGGGCGACCGCATCCTTCGCCCAGACGCAGGTCGTAGACCTGCAGTTGCGCTGGCATCACCAGTTCCAGTTTGCCGGTTACTATGCCGCGCTGGAAAAAGGTTATTACCGGGAAGAAGGCCTCGACGTCAGGCTGCATGCCGGCGACCCGCAGCACCAGCCTGTCCCCGAGGTACTGGCCGGGCGGGCCCTGTATGCCGAAGGCAACAGCGAACTCCTCTACCAGCGCCTGCAGGGCAAACCGCTCGTCGCGCTGGCCGCGATCTTCCAGCACTCGCCCTCGGTGCTGCTGACCCTGGCCAGTTCGAACCTCGGCTCGGTACACGACCTGATCGGCAAGAAAGTCATGCTGATGAACATGACCGAGGACGCCGACTTCATTTCGATGTTTCTCAGCGAAGGCGTCGCCCTCTCGCAACTGGACATCATCCCGAGCAGTTACCAGCTCGACGACCTGATCAGCGGCAAGGTCGCCGCCTTCAACTCCTATCTGACCAACGAACCGTATTTCCTGCAGCAGCACGGCATTCCCTACAAGATCATCGATCCCGGCAGCTACCGCATCGATTTCTACAGCGACATCCTGTTCACCTCGGAAAACGAACTGCGCGAGCATCCCGAGCGCGTCGCCGCGATGCGCCGGGCAACGCTCAAGGGCTGGCGCTATGCGATGGATCACCCTGACGAAATCATCGACCTGCTGATCGAGCGCTACCACGTCGACAAAACACGCGACCACCTGCAATTCGAAGCGGCGGAGATGCGCAAGCTGATCTTCCCCGATCTGATCGAGATCGGCCACATGAACCCCGGCCGCTGGCAGCACATGGCCGACACCTTCGTCAAAGCCGGCCTGGCCAAGGCCGGCTATAGCCTCGATGGCTTTATCTACGACCCTGCTCCGCAACGCGTTCCGGCATGGATAACACCGACCCTGATCGGCCTGCTTTGCATCCTCGGCGCCGCCTTGCTCGGCAGCTTCCACCTGCATCGTCTGAACCGGCGTCTGGCCAGCACGCGCCTCACGCTCAAGGAAAGCGAAGAACGCTACAAGGCGCTGAGCGACGCCTCAAACGGCGGCATCTTCATTCACGAACGAGGCATCATCCTCGAATGCAACAAGGGACTTTCCGACATCACCGGCTACAGCCGGGAAGAACTGGTCGGCATGAACGGCTACCTGTTGATTGCAGAAGAGTCGCTCGCCCTGGTCAAAAGCAACATCCGGAACGGTTATGACCAGGAATACGAAATCACCGGCCTGCGCAAGGACGGCTCGCGCTACCCCCTGATCATCAAGGGCAAGAACAGCACCTATCGCGAGCGTCCTGTCCGGGTCATCGAATATCGCGACATCAGCGCGCAAAAGCAGGCAGAAATCATGTTGCGCGAGAGCGAGCAGCATTTCCGCAACCTCGCCAACGGCGGCTCGACCCTGATCTGGGCCTCGGGCCTCGACATGCTGTGCAATTACTTCAACGAACCCTGGCTGCGCTTCACCGGACGCACACTCGAACAGGAATATGGCAACGGCTGGGCGGAAGGCGTGCACCCGGACGACTTGGCCGCCTGCCTGCAAACCTATGCCGACGCCTTTGAACAACACCGGGCATTCAGCATGGAGTACCGCCTGCGCCACACCGACGGCTCGTATCGCTGGCTGCGCGACGACGGCACCCCGCGCCACGACAGTCATGGCACCTTCCTCGGCTACATCGGCTTCTGCGTCGACATTACCGAGCAGAAGGCCACTGCAACAGAGCTCGAAAAGCATCGTACCCACCTCGAATCGCTGGTTGCCGAGCGCACCGCCGCGCTGCTCGTCGCCAAGGACCAGGCAGAAGCGGCCAACCGCGCCAAGAGCACTTTCCTGGCCAACATGAGCCACGAACTGCGCACGCCGATGAACGCCATCATGGGCATGACCGACCTGGTCATGCGCCGCAGCAGCGATCCGAAACAACTGGACCAGCTGGGCAAGGTCAAGCAGGCATCGCGACACCTGCTCGACATCATCAACGACATTCTCGATCTCTCCAAGATCGAAGCCGGACGCATGGGACTGGAGAGCATCCGCTTCACATCGGACGAGGTACTCGACGAAGTCAGGGGGCTGATCGCCAACGAAGCCGCGGGCAAAGGCCTGCAATTGCATATCGGACTCGCCCCGGAACTGGCAGGCGAGCAATTTCTGGGCGACCCGCAGCGCATTCGCCAGGTTCTGCTCAACCTGCTCGGCAATGCCGTCAAGTTCACCGCCAGCGGCTCGGTCAGCGCCACGGTCGAAACACAGGAGCGCCACCTGGACAGTACCGTTCTGCGTTTTATCATCCGCGATACCGGCATCGGCATTGCCGCCCGTGATCTGGACCGCCTGTTCACCGCCTTCGAACAGGCCGATGGCTCGACGACCCGCAAATACGGTGGCACCGGCCTCGGCCTGGCGATCAGCAAACGCCTGGTCGAGATGATGGGCGGCGAAATGGGCGTCGTCAGCACGCCGGGGCAAGGCAGCACCTTCTGGTTCACCCTCCGCCTCGGCAATACGCCAGCCGGTTTGGCGGACGACAACCTTGCCAGCCAAGGTACCGCCGAGGCGCGACTGCGCAAAGAGTTTGCCGGCCGCCGTATCCTCCTCGCCGAAGATGAACCGATCAACCAGGAAGTCTCTCGCGAGTTGCTCGAAGATGCCGGCCTGCACGTCGACATCGCCGGCAACGGCGGCGAAGCCGTCGCACTGGCCGCAGCCGGCGACTACGCACTGATCCTGATGGACATCCAGATGCCGGTCATGAACGGCATGGAAGCAACGCGCGAGATCCGCGCCATTCCCGGATACGAACAGGTTCCCATTCTCGCCATGACAGCCAACGCCTTCAGCGAGGATCGCCAACTCTGCCTCGATGCCGGGATGAACGACCACATCGGCAAACCGGTCGACCCGCAGTGCCTGTTCGAAACGCTGGTCAAATGGCTGGTCAAGACGCGACGCTAAAAACGCCGGCCAGCGGTCGACGGCCGAAAACAGGCAAAAATCACGGAGGCGAAACCATGCAACGTTGTCCCTGGTGTGAAGGTTTTGACCTCTACCGCCAATATCACGACCAGGAATGGGGCGTGCCGCTACGCGACGACCAGGCGCTGTTCGGACTATTGCTGCTCGAAGGCGCGCAAGCCGGCCTGTCGTGGGCGACCATCCTGAAAAAGCGCGAACACTACCGGCGCGTCTTCGACGACTTCGACCCGGTCAAAATTGCTGCCTACGACGACGCCAAGGTCGCCGCCCTGCTCGCCGATCCCGGCATCGTGCGCAACCGCCTCAAGGTCGCCGCCGCGATCCGCAACGCGCAGGCCTTCCTGGCACTGAGCGCCGACGGGCAAAGCTTTTCAGACTTCCTGTGGAGTTTTGTCGGCGGCCAGCCGATCCAGAATCACCGGTCGGCGCTGAGCGAGGTGCCCGCGCGCACCCCGGAATCGGATGCAATGAGCAAGGCGCTCGCCAAGGCCGGCTTCAAGTTCGTCGGCTCGACCATCTGCTACGCCTTCATGCAGTCCTGCGGCATGGTCAACGACCACCTGACCAGTTGCCCGCGCCACGCCGAAGTGCAGCAGGGCAAGAACTGATCAGCTCTCGAGGCGGCGGACTTCCCGGTATTCACGCACGACCACCGCTTCGCCCTCGATGATGTCCGCGTCGCGCTGGCTGCGGATATCCGCCATCGCCTTGCGCAGCGCCCGCGTCTTCCACCAGAAATAACCGACGCCAATGGCTCCGAGCAAGGCCACGACCGGAATCAGTACGACGGAAAACATCACGCCTAGCACCAGCGTCGCAAGACCAAGCAGCGTGGCAACAACTTTCTGGAGAGGATTCAGCGAACTGGTCTGGATGGTGATCATGGTTACCTGAGGCTTGCCGGCGCAGGATGCCTGGCGCTGGCTGGGTGGATGAAAGGTGGGTCGGCAATTAAATCGTGCGACCACAGCAGGAAGATACGGGCGGCCCCGGGCGTTTTCAAGTAACCGATTGCAACGGGCTGTACCGGTGCTTCAAGGCGCCTGCTGAATCACGGGGTTGGCGAGCGGGGGAATCATCAAATCGACGGGGCCAAGTTGAGCGGCGGTTCCTTGTCCCAAGCGGATAAAACTCACTACAAAAAAAAGGCCTTGAAGGTATCAAAAATCAAACGGCCAGAAATTGCTAGCGAGCATATGAACAAAAGAACAACAAATCTCTGCGCGTCTGCAATTACGAAACGACTACCAGAACCCCTTTCTTCTGGTGGCAGTTCTTTCTTCCCATTCAATCCAACTAACCTCTCAGTCTCGCCTTCCGAGTAGTTACGTATTAAGCCAATCCATTGAGCAAACTGAATGTTGAAAAATACGGATAGAGCACTAAGCACAAGAAGAATCCATTTATCCATAGTCCCTCCAAGGCAAAGACAACAGCATACACGTGTTGTTAGCCACTCTTAACCGACACCCGTCAAAGACCTCGCCTTGCCTCCGCGACAGCTCTCTCGCCCCCCGGACTCGCTGGCAAGAAACCAAAAACCACCAGGGTAAAAAACCTCAAAGCGCCGCCAGCCCGCAACGCTGGCGCGCCCTATTGCAGGCCGCGTGCTCCGTGTCAAATTCGCGGCACGGCGACGGTCTACCGTCGTAAATCGTGCAATTTACCGCTTCGCCGACCTGGCCGGCGAGCGCGATGCAGCGCGGTGGCGCGTCGTCGGTGCCGCGCATGCGCACGATGTTGGGGGTGACCGGCAGCGTCATTTCGAGCGGTACGCCCTCGCCCCAGGCGAAGGCGCCGCCGGCCAGTTCGGCCGGATGGAAATCAACACGAAAACTGACGCAGCAGGCGCCGCAGCTCTGGCAGACGCTCATCCGAGATCGACCCGGCAACGCCACAGCGCGTGGCCGGAAGCGAGGTATTTCTTCTCGAAAGGTGTCATCGGCGCGTCCGTCACATAGGCTTCGGCCGCCACCGGCTGGCCGCTCAGCCAGCCCAGCGCGAGCGCCATTTCCTCGATGTAGATGTGCCAGTTGCTGCGGCATTCGAGCACGCCGCCCAACTCTTTCCATACGGGGAAAACAGCGTGCCCCTGCCAGCGCCGCGCCAGGTGGCCGATCTTCGGCCACGGGTTCGGGTAGAGGTTGTAATGCCGCGCCAGACGGATGCCGTTTTCGCCGAGCAGGCGCCAGAAGTCGACCAGGTCGGCGCGGATCAGCACGGCGTTGGCCGGCATTTCCATGGGTTTGCCGCGACTCAGGCGGTCGACCGACTGATCGACGCCAAAAACAAAATGCTCGGGAAACTGCTGCGCGATGTTCAGCGTGCTCCAGCCGACGCCGCAGCCGGCATCGAGAATCAGCGGCGCGCTGCGGCCGAACTGCTCCCAGGCAGCCAGGGCAGCGGCAAACGCCTCACGGTTGTAATCGGCGACCGGCTTCCTGAACGGATGCGCCAGATGCCGGCGGACCAGCGCTTCCAGGTCGCGATGCGGGCCGTCCTGGGCGCTGCTGATGAAACGCGAGTTGCCTTCGTTCATGCCGCGAGTCGCTCCGGGCTCAGGATGCCGGCGGCGAGCAGCGCCGCCTCGATATCTTCGGCTGCCTTGATCGGGCGCAACAGCTGATAAAGCACCTCAGCCTCGGGATAATTGCGGCGCAACATCGCCAGCCATTGCTTGAGGCGCCCGCCGGCGTGAAAAGGCACCACCTTGCGCTTGATGCCCAGCCAGTAATTGCCGACGCCGGGCAGGATTTCCTCCCAGCCGCCGACGGCCTCGCCACGCACCTTGCGGGCGAGCAGCGGATCGGCGACGGCACCGCGGCCGATCATGATGTCGGCGCAACCGGTGACCTGCTGGCAATTGCGAAAATCCTCGACGGTCCACACTTCGCCATTGGCGATCAGCGGAATGTCGATCGCGGCGCGCACCTTGTCGATCCACGCCCAGCGCGCCGGCGGCCGGTAGCCGTCGGCCTTGGTGCGGCCATGCACGATCAGCTCGTCGATGCCGGCAGCGGCGAGTGCCTGGGCGTTTTCCACGGCCCGGCTGGTGTCGTCGATGCCGAGCCGCATTTTGGCGGTAAACGGGATGTCGACCGGTACGACGGCGCGCACCGCGGCGGTGATTTCATGCAGCAATTCCGGCTCGCCGAGCAGCGCCGCACCACCGCGATGGCGATTGACGGTTGGTGCCGGGCAACCGAAATTGAGATCGACCCCGGCCGGCTTCAGCGAAACCAGCCGGCGCGCATTCTCGGCCATGAAATGCGGGTCGGAGCCGAGCAACTGCACGCGCATCGGCGTACCACTCGCCGTCCGGCTGGCATTGAGCAACTCCGGGCAGATGCGCTCGTAGGTCTTGGCCGGCAACAGCGTGTTGGAAACCCGGACGAATTCGCAAATCCCCCAGTCGTAGCCGCCGATATCGGTCAGCACGCCGCGCAATAAATCGTCGGCGAGGCCTTCCATCGGGGCGAGAAGAATGCGGGACATGCGGCGGAATCCGGGTGAGAAAAAGAAGGGGCGCATTATAAGCCGGGGCGTAAAGGCTGCTTCGCGAGTTGGCAGAAACCGAGAGGAATCAATACCGAAACACAATATCGAGCCGTGGGTGAACAACGACACAAAGTTGAAAACCGGCTTCTGCAGAGACCGTCCAACAAGCCATTCCCTGCCCCGCAAACAACAACCCAACGTCATAGTCGATGCGTTATCATCACCCAAGCCGATTTCACCCACCAACCCGCGAAGCACACCTCAATCCTATGAAAACACATGGACACAGCAAGCTTTGGCTCGTGCTTGCGCTCGGAATGCTGGCCAGCCTGAACGCCCTTGGCGACAACGTTTACCGCTCGCTAAGCCGGGATGGCAAGGTCACTTACAGCGACCAACCACCATCCACCGGCAAGGTCCAAAAAATCTATTCGTTTGAAAACCTTCCCTCGTCACCGGTTCCGGATCGCCCCAAAACCCAGGAAAGTGTCGGTCAGAAAAAGCCGTCCCCCCAAGCCCCAACGATGACCGGCACTTACATGTATTCTGCCAACTGGTGTGGCTACTGCCGTAAAGCCAAAGCTTATTTGAACCAACGAGGCATCGCCTACCAGGAAATTGATATCGATACAGCTGAGGGCGGAGCGGCATTCACTACCGAGGGAAGAGGCGGCATCCCGTTGCTGGTACGGAATGGTCAGCGGGTAAGGGGCTTTTCCACCGCCGCCTACGATGCCCTGTTTTGAAAATTGAAAGCAGCAATCACAAGGACTGACTGAAGCGTACTGGCCGCAGCTTCGTGCTCAAGTAAGCAATTCCGGAATGGCTGCTCCTCGGCCATGCCCGCAGTGTCAAAACGGCACTCGACGATAAACGCTTCGCCATGGATTTCCGGCGCAAACGTCCGTTGTTCGGGCAAATCATCGCTATGCCGGAACTTTCCACGCCTGAGCAAGGCGCGGGGCCATGGCATGGCGCTTATAATCCGCGCCATGCTGCGCTTCGTCCTCGATACCAATGTCGTCCTCGACCTTTTCCACTGGGCCAATACCGATGCCGTGCCTATCATGGCGGCGCTGGAGGCGGGGCGGATCGAGTGTTTTGTCGATGAACGCACGCTCGACGAGTTGCAGCGGGTACTGACCTATCCGCAACTCAAAATGACCCCGGAAATGATCGTCGACCGCTACGCCCGCTACAGCGGCCTGGTCAAATGCGTGCAGGCCGGCGAGGCACCCCACCTGCCGCGCTGCAAGGATCGCGACGACCAGAAGTTCCTCGAACTCGCGGCGCGCTGCGGCGCCGACGTACTGGTCAGCAAGGACAAGGCGCTGTTGAAGCTGCGCGGGCGCACGACGCTGACTTTCCAGATCATGAAGCCGGCGGCGGCTTCGGCGCTGCTCGCTGGCTGAGGCGAGGCCGGCCTACTCCTGACGCCGGCGGAACACCCAGCTCTTGTCGTCGGAAGCTTCCGGCACGTAAGCGTAGCCGTCGCTGTCAAAGTCCTTCAGGCCTTCCGGATCGGTCAGGCGGTTGAGCACGGCGTAGCGCGTCATCAGACCGCGCGCCCGTTTGGCATAGAAGCTGATGATCTTGTAGCGCCCGCCCTTCCAGTCCTCGAACACCGGCTGGATCAGTTGCCCCTTGATCTTGCGCCCGACCGCTGCCTTGAAATATTCCTCTGAAGCGAGGTTGACCGCTACGGGATGCGGCATCGCGTCGAGTTCGGCATTGATCGCGTCAAGCAGGGTTTCACCCCAGAAGGCGTAGAGATCCTTGCCCGCCTTGTTGGCAAATTTGGTGCCCATTTCCAGGCGGTAGGGCTGGATCAGGTCGAGTGGTTTCAGGATGCCGTAGAGGCCGGACAGGATGCGCACCTGGCTTTGCGCGAAGTCGAGATCGTCGGCGCTCAGCGTCTTGGCGCTCAGACCGTCGTAGACATCGCCGTCGAAGGCGAGCACGGCCTGCTTGGCGTTGTCAGGGGAGAACGGCAGCGACCAGTCGGCGTAGCGGTTGAAATTGAGCAGCGCCAGCGGATCGGACAGGTCCATCAAATTGGCGATGTCGGCCGGCGACAGCTTGCGCAGCTGTTTGATCAGCGTTTCCGACTGTTTCAGGTAGGCCGGCAGGCTGTGCGTGGCGACATGCGGCGGCGTCTTGTAGTCGAGCGACTTGGCGGGGGAGAGGAAGATCAGCATGTTGCCAATCTTACCGGAAGCCTTTCAGGCGTGCAGCGCCAGCCGGCGGATGGCGCTCGGCGCGAAGCCGAAGCGCCGGCGAAAGCGCACGGCAAAGTGTGACGGCGACTGGTAGCCGACCTGCAGGGCGATCTGCGTCACTGGCTGCGCGCTGCATTGCAGCAGGTTGAGCGCAAACGACAGGCGCGCATCGACCAGGATTTCCGACAGGCTGGTCTCTTCGTCGGCCAGGCGCCGGCGCAGCGTTGCCTCGCTCATCGCCAGCTCGGCAGCGACGGCGGCGGCACTCCATTCCTGCGCCAGATCGCGGCCGATCAGACGGCGCACCTTGAGCGCAGCGGTCAACGCCTCGAAAGGGGCAAATTTGCCGCCGTGCGCACCTATCCACAACAGCATTTCGGCGGCCCGGTGCCGGGCAATGTCGAGCGGCATGTCGGCATCCTCGACGGCAGCGACCGCGCGCTGGAAGGCAGCCATGAACTCGGCGGACCGGGCCGGCAGCGGCAAGGCCTGGCGGATCACTGGCTGCGCCGGATGTGCCGCGGCGTGCGCAGCGATCAACGAGGCATCCCAAGCCAGCCAGAAAGCGCGGTAGCTGCCGTCCGCGGCCGGCTGGTTGATGATGTCCACCGTCTGGCCGCCAGCAATCGCCACCGCCTCGCCAGCGCCGATGACGCATTCGCCCTGCGTCCGGCGCAACGTCTTGCTGCCGCGCTCGACGACGATCAGCACCGGCTGCTCGATGCACAGGCGCTTGAATTCGAGCGCCTGCTTCTGCAGCACACTGGCCGTGGTGGCGACGCCGGGGCGATGGAGGATGCGCGGTTGCATGCGGTTCCCGTTCTGGTTGGTAAAAGGCCGACGATGGTTTTTGCCATTTTGGCAGCGTCGACCGCTGGCCGCATCATAGCGGCCAGTAAGCCCAACGCTCAACGCGCTCCCTGCAAAGTCAGGCTGGCCTTGCCCAGACCGTTCGCCCAGCTCATGAAACCGACCAGCGCCGGCGTCGCGTTGGGCGGCAAATCAAGCTTTTCGACCTTGAGCGCATGCACGGTGATGACGTAGCGGTGATTCTGCCCGACCGGCGGGCAGGCGCCGAGATAACCGGGCTGGCTGGCGTCGTTGGCGATGCTCAATGCCCCGGCCGGCAGCTTGCCGCCGGCACTGCCGGCGCCGGCCGGCAATTCGTTCACGCTGGCCGGGATGTTGGCCGTTACCCAGTGCCACCAGCCGGAACCGGTCGGCGCGTCGGGGTCGTACATGCTGACGACGAAACTTTGGGTGCCGGCCGGCGCGCCGGACCACTTGACCTGCGGCGACTGGTTGCCGCCCTGGCAGCCGAACGTGTCGGCGTACTGCGCGGCGGGTAGCCGGCCGTCGATCTGGCTGGCGCTCTCCACCTTGAACTCGGCGGCCTGGGCCAAACCGGCGGCCAGCGCCAGAACGGTCAACAGGCTGAAATTGCTGTTTTTGCATTGCATGTTATTTCTCCTTGCGGGTTGGGACTGTCCGCAGTTTGCCGACGCCGCCCGCCCAGCGCTGTCCTGCAACGCTCAAGCATTGTTGCGATCCGCTCAAGTTGCGGCCGATCAGGCGCGCCACGCGTCTGGCGGATAGCGTCACAGGCAGCGATGGCCGCCGCCAATCGCCGCCCGGCTGGTAAAATCCTGTCTTTGTATTTACTGGAACACCCATGAAACGAACCCGCTTCGGCTCGCGCGACCGTCTTTCCCGCGATGCTGCTGAACTCCAGCGTCTGTCCACCGGCCTTTCCGAATCCGGCGGCAAGCTTGAAGACAGCTATTGGGAAGCCCAGCTCGGCGAAATGGTCGACAGCCTGTTGAAGAACGGCGCCGAGGACGACATCAATACCGCGCTCGACCGCCTATTCGAGGCCAACCCGCGCGCCCACGACGAACTCGCCGACATGGTCGAAGCGCGCGCCGAAACCATGCGCATGGAAGCCAAGGGCAGCGAATTCGACATCATGCTGTTCACCGCGCCGGTGCTCGCCTGGTCGCGCTTCTCGATCCCGTCCTGCCCGGTGCCCAAGGCCACTGTCGAAGCCCTCGCCACGCAACTGGGCGCCCACGTTTTCGGCGCCGACAGCCGCGTTGCGCTGGCCGATTTCCTGTTCAGCCCGGACCAGTTGCCGCGCAGTTTCTGCGACACCTGGCTGCTCACCCAGTCGCTCGGCGAAGCCGCGCTGGCCGGCCAGCACCTGGCGGTCGACAGCAACGGCATGCCGGAAACCAACCGCTTCCTCTCCGACGTGCGTTACCTGGTCGGCGCCATCGCCATTCCGCGCGGCAAGCCGCTGTTCCGCTGGAACGAGAAGGACGGCAGCAAGGAAGGCGCGCTCAAGGAATGGATCAAGCAGGGCAGCCCCAATCTCGAAGCGCTGCTCACCGGCTGCGCCTGGCAACCGCTGCTGCCTGACGCCTACCACGCCGGCTGCCGCAATGCGGACCGTCTGTCGCGCCCGTATTCGCTGAAAGCCTCGGTCGCCTTCCTGCAGACCATGCTCGGCCTGATGCCGGCCGACATCCGCGCCGTCGTCGGCCCCTGCTACGACCGCCGCATGGAGGAATATCGCGTCGGCCTCGGCCCCAAGGATGCTGACGACACCTACCACGGCATCGTCTGGCCGCTGCTCGGCGCCGAAGACGAAGCGACCGACGCCGCCGGCGAGATCGAAGCCGTGCTGCGCGAATGCGGCGTCAAGGATGTGCTTTTCCTCGACCATCATTTCCCGATGGAATTCTGCGACGACTGCGGCGCCCCACTCTTCCCCAACGCCGAAGCCGAACTGGCGCACGCCGAAATGCCCGAGCAGGCCGCCGCCAACTCGCAAGCCCTGCATTGACCGACCCACGGGCTGGCGCGCGCAGGCGTGCCGGCCCGAATTCGCCGACACCATGAGCAATTCATCCAATTCCGACTGGCTGGCGCGCAGCCAGGCCGCCGTCTGGCATCCGTGCACGCAGATGCAGCACCACGCCAACGCGGCCTCGCCGGCGCATCTGCCGCTCGTCCCGATTGCCCGCGGCAGCGGCGCCTGGCTCTACGATTTCGACGGCAGGCGCTACCTCGACGGCATCAGTTCGTGGTGGACCAACCTGTTCGGCCACGCCAACCCACGCATCAACGCGGCGCTCAAAGAGCAACTCGAGACCCTCGAACACGTCATGCTGGCCGGCTTCACGCACCAGCCGGTGGTCGAGCTTTCCGAGCGTTTGAGTGCGTTGACCGGTGGCGCGCTCGGCCACGCCTTCTACGCCTCGGACGGCGCCTCGGCGACCGAGATCGCGCTGAAGATGAGCTTTCATTACTGGCGCAACGTCGGCCGCCCGGAAAAGGCGGAATTCCTCTGCCTGGCCGGCAGCTACCACGGTGAAACGGTGGGCGCGCTGGCCGTCACCGACGTCGCCATCTTCAAGGATGCCTACGCGCCGCTCGTCCGTCATGCCGCACACGTCCTGCCCTCGCCCGATTTCCGCTTGGGCGAGCCGGGCGAAACGCCGGCCGACGTCGCCCGCCGCGCCGCCGCCGGCCTCGCCGACTGGCTGGAGAAAAACGGCGAACGTACCGCCGCGCTGATCGTCGAACCACTGATCCAGGGCGCCGCCGGCATGGCGATGTACGACCCGGAATACCTGCGCCTCGCCCGCCAACTGTGCGACCAGCACGAAGTGCACCTGATCTGCGACGAAATCGCCGTCGGCTGCGGCCGCACCGGCACCTTCTTCGCGCATGAACAGGCCGATATTGATGGCAACCCTATCCGGCCCGACCTGATGTGCCTGTCGAAAGGCATCTCCGGCGGCTACCTGCCGCTGTCCATCGTCCTGTGCAGCGACACGATCTACAACGCCTTCCTCGACGATTCGGTGGCGCGCGCCTTCCTGCACTCGCACAGCTACACGGGCAACCCGCTGGCCTGCCGCGCCGCGCTGGCGACGCTCGACATCTTCGAAAAAGACGACGTTTTAACGGTTAACCGCGACAAATCGGCCAGAATCGGCGCCGCGCTGGCGCCGCTGCTCGACCACCCGCAAGTCAGACACCTGCGCCTGCGCGGCATGATCGCCGCCTTCGACGTCGCCACCGACGACCCGCACTTCTCGCGCAAGTTCTACCGCGCCGCGCTGGAACGCGAAGCGCTGCTGCGGCCGATCGGGAATACGGTTTATCTGATGCCGCCGTATGTGGCCAGCGACGAGGAAATTGCGCAACTCGGACGGGTTGCGCAACAAGCGCTCGACACTGCCCTCGCCGGAAAAGCCTGAGCACTCCAGGCTTCTTGCACCGGGAAGCACTTTGTATTACCGTTAATACAAACCTTCCCGGAGCCTGCCATGACCACCACCGTTCGCCTTCCTTTGCGCCTTGAACAGACGCTGGGCCGCTACTGTGTCGAGCATAGACGCAGCAAATCCGAAGTCATCATCGAATTGCTGGAACAACGTTTTGCCGCCGAGCAAAGCGAAAAAACGCCTTACGAACTGGCTTGCGAAGCCGGCTTTCTCGGCGCCATCGAAAGCGACGAAAACACCGCCAGCGAAGCGAATACCCGCGTCAAGGCCGCCATCGCCCGCAAACACGCCCGGACAGACGCTGTATGAACCTGCTGCTCGTCGATACCGGGCCGCTCGTCGCGCTGGCCAATCAGCGCGACAAACACCACGCGCCCTGCCGCGAATTTCTCAAGAACTACCGCGGCCGCCTGCTCACCACCTGGGCCGTGCTCACCGAATTCTCCCACCTCGCCGGCTCGGTCAAAGCCAGCGTGGCGCTCTACCAGTGGATCGAGCGCGGCGGCATGGAAATCGCCAACCTCGGCCGCGACGAACTGGTCAGCACCATCGACTGGATCACCCGCTACGCCGACCGCCCGATGGACCTGGCCGACGCCTCGCTGGTCATCACCGCCCTGAAAACCGGCTGCTGCGATGTCTGGACGCTGGATCGGGCGGATTTTGAGACTTATCGGCTGCCGGGTAGGAAGAAGTTTCGGTTGGTGTGAATGAAAGATGTCGCATTTCCCTCAATTGCTGCGTGAGAAGGAAAATGGAATGAATCCAATACTGAAAAAGGCGATAGAGACGCTATCCCATGTCGTTAATGTTTCGACAGGACTTGCTCACCCTCTCGATGACTCAAGAGCGAAGGAACTGTTTAAAGCGCTTCACAAACACGGCATTCCATTAAGCTCAAGTGACGTGTATTCGATAGCAATTAACAACTCATGGTCTGAGCGTCATGCTAAAACTCTATCTGAACTCGCAGAGAAAATAGGAAATGGGGGGCGAGTTCAGATTAAGCACCCTAAAGAATGGGGGGAGCCAACAGTCAAAAAGATAATTTCCGAATTAATTGAACTCTGACTCGCACCAGCTTTACTAGACATCACACCAAAGGCTCCCCATGGCAATCGGTTGGCTAAGCATTCTCAAGGCAGTTCCCTGGACCGACGTGGTCAGCAATGCGCCCAAGGTTGCCGATGGCGCGAAGAAGTTGTGGGAAACGGTCGCCCGCAAGAAAGCGCCGACCGGTACTTCGGCCAGCGCGACAAGCGACACCTCCAGCCCGGCCGGTCAGGAAGCGCGGATCGCCGAATTGGCGGGCGAACTCGACCGGTTGCAGCAGGAAATGCTCGCCTCGTCGCAACTGCTCAAGACCTTGGCCGAGCAGAACGCGCAACTGGTGCGCCGCGTCTATTGGCAAAGCCGCCTGCTGCTCGTGGTCGGCCTGATTGCCGTAGCCGGCCTGACGCTGGTCCTGCTGCGCTGAAAGCGCCCCAAGGCCAAGCCGTATAATCCACGCCCCGCCAGCCGGCACGGCCCAGCCGCCATTCAAGAAAACCATGATCGAAACCCGCCTCACCACCGAACTCGAAGAAATCGCCGCCACCGGCCTGACTCGCCGCCGGCGTGTGCTCACCTCGCCCTGCGGCCGGCTCGCAACGGTCGACGGCCGGGAAATGCTCAATTTCGCCAGCAACGATTATCTCGGCCTCGCCGGCAACGCAGAAATCGCCCGGGCCATGGCCGACGGTGCGCTGCACTGGGGCGCCGGCAGCGGCGCGTCGCACCTGGTCAGCGGCCACCTGGCGCCGCATGAACAGATTGAAAAGGACATCGCCGCCTTTGTCGGCTTTCCCCGCGCCCTGACCTTTTCCACCGGCTACCTGGCCAATCTCGCCATCGTGCCGACGCTGGCCGGGCGCGGCGCGGCGGTCTTCGCCGACAAGCTCAACCACGCCTCGCTGATCGACGCCGTGCAACTGGCCAAGGCACAGGGCGCCGACAGCCAGCGCTATGCGCACAACGACATGGCGGCGCTCGAACGCCAGTTGGCGGCGAGCCAAGCCAGGACCAAGGTAATCGTCAGCGACGCGGTGTTCAGCATGGACGGCGATCTCGCGCCGCTGCCGCAACTCCTCGCGCTGGCCGAACGTTTCGACGCCTGGCTGGTGATCGACGACGCGCACGGCTTCGGCGTGCTCGGCGCACAGGGCCGCGGCAGCCTGAGCCATTTCAACCTGCCGGCAGCAAAGCGCATCCTGCTCATGGGCACGCTGGGCAAGGCGGCCGGCGTTGGCGGCGCCTTCGTCGCCGGTTCGGAAATCGCCATCGAATACCTGCTGCAGCGGGCGCGCAGCTACATTTTCACGACCGCCGCACCGGCACCGATTGCCTGCGCGCTAAGCAAAAGCCTCAGCATCATCGAACAGGGCGAAGCGCTGCGCGCCAACCTGTTCGCCCGCATCGCCCAACTGCGCGACGGCCTGGCCGGCCTGCGCTGGCAATTGCTGGCCTCGCCGACCGCCATCCAGCCGCTCATCGTCGGCGAAAACGAGGCGGCACTGGCGCTCGCCAAGGCGCTCTGGGAACGCGGCCTGTGGGCGCCGGCAATCCGCCCGCCGACCGTGCCGAAGGGTACGGCGCGGCTGCGCATTTCAGTCTCCGCTGCGCACACCACCTCCGACATTGCATGCCTGATTGACGCATTGCGGGCCGAAGCGGCGGCGCTGGCGGGTTAAAATTCCGCCCTTGCCCTGATTTTTCTCCCGCGATGTCCGCTCCCCTTTATTTCATTCCCGGCTGGTTCCTCGGCCGCGGCCCGCTCGCCGCAGCGGTCGACGCGCTGCACGGGCAGTTTTTCGATCTGCCCGGCTACGGCGCTGAGCCGCTGATCGCCGATTTCGACGCTGCCGCCGCCGATATCGCGGCCCGTCTGCCGGCCGGCAGCACCTTGTGCGGCTGGTCGCTCGGCGCCCAACTGGCACTCGCCGTCGCGGCGCTGGCACCGGAAAAGGTCGGCAAGTTGGTGCTGGTGGCCGGCACGGCCAGCTTCGTGCAGCGCGAAGGCTGGCCGCACGGCATGCCGCCGGCGATGCTTGCCGAATTCACGACCGGCATTGCCGCCGATGCCGAGGCCATGCTGCCGCGCTTCGTCGGCGGCTTCAATCGCGGCGACGCGCGCGCCAAGGCCGTGACGCTGCAATTGCTCAAGCTGACCGACCCGCGCCCGGACGCTACCGTGCTCGCCTGTGGCCTGGAATGGCTGCGCAGCGTGGACCTGCGCAACGCGGCCCGCCAGGTCAGCGCGCCGACTCTGCTCCTGCACGGCGCCAACGATCCGCTGATGCCGCTGCCCGCCGCCGAGGCGCTCGCCGCGCTGATTCCGGGCGCCCGCCTTGAAGTCTTTGCCGATTGCGCGCACGCGCCCTTCATCTCGACGCCGGCCGATTTCGTCGCCCGCCTCACCGCCTTCGTCAATGCATAAACCGGCCAAGGCGCGCGTCCGGCAGTCTTTCGAGCGTGCCGCCCCGACTTACGACAGCGCCGCCGACGTGCAGCGCCGCATCTGCGACCACCTGCTCGCCGGCCTGCCGGACATCCGGGTCGACCGTCTGCTCGATGCCGGTTGCGGCACCGGCTATGCGCAGGCCTTGCTGCAGGCGCGCTTTCCCGCCGCCCTGGCACTCGCCCTCGATCTGTCGCCGGCCATGCTGGGCCGCGTCGCGGCGCCGTGCTGCCGCCTCGCCGGCGATCTCGAACATCTGCCGCTGGCCGACGCCAGCCTCGACCTTTACTGGTCCAGCCTGGCCGTGCAGTGGTGCGAACTGGCCCTGGCGCTGCGCGAGGCGCGGCGCACGCTCAAGCCGGGCGGCCGGCTCGCCCTGGCCAGCCTCGGCCCGGCGACTTTCCACGAACTGCGCCATGCCTTTGCCGGCGTCGACGAATACCGTCACACGCTCAGTTTTCACAGCCCGGACGAAATCCGGCAGATTGCGCTGGAGGCCGGCTTCGCAACGGTCGACGTGCAAAAAAGCACGGAAATCACCTGCTACCCGGATTTCAAATCGCTGCTCAAGGCAGTCAAGGCGGTCGGCGCCAACCAGGTCGGCGACGGCCAGCGGCGCAGCCTGATGAGCCGCGCCGCCTTCGCACGCGCCGAAGCGGCCTGCGAAACCTTGCGCACAGCGGCCGGCCTGCCGCTCACCTACGACGTCATCGCGCTCTACGCCCAAGCATGAAAAAAGCCTATTTCCTAACCGGCACCGACACCGAGATCGGCAAGACCTTCATTACCTGCGCCCTGCTCCACCGCGCGGCGCAGGATGGCCAGAAGGCCGCCGGCCTCAAGCCGGTCGCGGCCGGCACCGATGCCGCCGGGCAAAACGAGGATGTCGAGCAGATCCTCGCCGCCAGCAATCTGGCGCTGCCGCGCGATATCGTCAATCCCTATTGTTTCGCTGCGGCCATCGCGCCGCACATCGCTGCCGCCGAAGCAGGTCGCAACATCGATTTCGCCGTGATCAAGGCAAGCTGCGCAGAGGCGATGGCCGCCGCCGATTTCCTCGTCGTCGAAGGTGCCGGCGGTTTTCGCATTCCGCTCGGCGTCGACCGGGACAGTGCCGACCTGGCGGTCGACCTTGGTTTACCGGTCATTTTGGTGGTCGGCATGCGCCTGGGCTGCATCAGCCACGCGCTGCTCACGGCCGAAGCCATCGTCGGCCGCGGCCTCAGGCTGGCCGGCTGGGTCGCCAACCGGATCGACCCGGCAATGTCACGCTTTGCAGAGAATCTGGCGACGCTGCAGGAATTGCTGCCGGCACCGCTGCTCGGCGTCGTACCGCACGCGCCGGAAGGCGGCGCGGCCGGTGCGGCAAGTTTCCTGAACCTACCCGGCTAACACGCCGGCGACTTCACGCAGGCGTGCCTGCAGCGCAGCAATGTCGTCGGCGAGCCCCGTGGTCTGCCCCTGCTTGACCTTGTGCTCGACAACTTGTGCCTCTTCGGCACCGGCATCATCCGAAAAGGTCGCGAGCAGCCCCTTGACGGTATGCACTTCGCGCTGCAGATCCGGCATCGCAGCGGCGGCCAGGGAGGCGGCCAGGGCCATGCAGTTGTTTTCGACATCCTGCAAAAACATGTCGACCATCATCGTATAAATTTCCTCGTCGCCACCCAGACGCTCGAGAATCACTGCCTTGTCCAGCTTGAAAGCTGCTGTCATTCCTGTCTCCATCCTTTATTCACCAACGCCGGCTCAAAGCATCGGCGCGTCTTCATCCTGAAAGCGTTGCCGAATGTCGAGCACGATATCCCAGGTTGCCAGAAAAGCCTCCACGCACAGCGGATCAAAATGCTTGCCACGGCCTTCCTCGAGGAAATGCACGGCATCCTCAAGCGGCCAGGCTTTCTTGTAGGGACGCTCCGAGGTCAGGGCGTCGAACACATCGGCCACCGCGACGATACGGCCAAACAAGGGAATATCATTGCCTTTCAGGCCGCGCGGATAGCCGCTGCCATCGTACTTTTCGTGATGGCTGATGGCGATCTGGGCGCCGGCACGCAGGATTTCCGAACCGCTGTTGTTGAGCAGTTCATACCCGAGACGGGCGTGTCCTTTCATGACTTCGAACTCTTCCGGCGTCAGCTTGCCCGGCTTGAGCAGGATGTTGTCGGGAATGCCGATCTTGCCGACATCGTGCATCGGCGCCGCTTCGAGAATCAGCTTCTGCACGGATTCGTCGAGATCCAGCCCTTTGGCGATGGCTTGCGAGTAATAGGCCATGCGCTGGATATGGGCGCCGGTTTCCGGATCGCGAAACTCGGCAGCACGCGACATGCGGAAAATCAGTTCCTTCTCGCGATCGCGGATTTCGCGGGTCTGCTCATCAACCAGTGCTGCGAGGTGCTGGGCGCGGTCGGCCAGGAACTTCTGACCGGTGCGCAGCGACAGCATGTTGCGGGCCCGGGCCCCGAACTCGACACGATCGATCGGCTTGGTCAGGAAATCGTTGGCACCGCCGAGCAGCGCCTCGTAGCGCACGTCCCGCTGGTCGTTGGCTGTCACCATCAAGATCGGCACTTCATCGCGACCGTGCAGGGCACGGAAGGCGCTGATGAAACGCAAGCCATCCATGTCCGGCATCATGTAATCGACGATGACCAGATCCGGCACATTTTCCCGGCACCAGTCGAGCGCTTTCAGCGGATTTTCGAACAGGACCGGGCTGCATTCACCCAACTTCATGACCAACGCCCTGATCAGGGTCAGGTTGATATCGCTGTCGTCGATGATCAGCACGGTATGCATAAACGTTCTCGGATACGGATGGGTTGATTCCGGAGTATATAATGCGCCGCCATGAAACTGCTTTTCGACCTCTTCCCCGTCATCCTCTTCTTTGTCGCCTTCAAGTACTCCGAGAAAAGTCCGGAGCTTGCGGCAAGCTGGGTTGCCTCCCTGCTCGGCTCGGCTACGGTCGACCTCAAGCAGGCGCCGATTTTGCTCGCCACCATCGTCGTCATTGCCGCAACCGTCGCCCAGATCGTCTGGGTCCGGCTGCGCCACGGCAAGGTGGACAAGATGCTCTGGGTCAGCCTCGCGCTGGTCAGCATCTTTGGCAGCCTGACCCTGATCTTCCAGAACGAGGCCTTCATCAAGTGGAAGCCGACCATCCTGTACTGGGTGTTCGCCGGCAGCATCGCCTTCTCATCCTTCATCCTGAAAAAGAACGCGATCAAGGCCATGCTCGGTGAGCAACTGACCCTGCCCGAATCCGTCTGGAACCGACTCAGCCTGTCCTGGGTGGCCTTCTTCCTCTTCATGGGCTGCCTGAACCTGTTTGTTGCCTTCAATTTCTCGACCGACACCTGGGTCAATTTCAAACTGTTCGGCGGCATGGGCCTGTTGTTCGTCTTCATCGTCGGGCAAGGTCTGCTGCTGTCGAAATACGTGCAGGAAGAAAAATAATGCTCTACGTCATCATCGGTGAAGACCGCGCCGGCTCGCTCGAACAACGTCTGGCCGCCCGCCCCGCCCATCTTGAACGCCTGCAGGCCCTGCAGGCCGAAGCCCGCCTGATCCTGGCCGGCCCCTGCCCGGCGATCGACTCGCCCGATCCCGGCCCGGCCGGCTTCTCGGGCAGCATCATCATCGCCGAATTCGCCTCGCTGCCTGCCGCGCAGGCCTGGGCCGACGCCGACCCTTACGTCGCCGCCGGCGTCTATGAAAAAGTCGTCGTCAAGCCGTTCAAAAAAGCACTGCCGGCGTGAATACGGTCGAACTGCTGCGCCAGCGCCTGGCCGTATTGCAGGCGGAATCGATCGCTATTGAAGATGAGTCGCACCGTCACGCCGGCCATGCCGGCGCCAAGGATGGCGGCCACTTCGTGGTGCACATCGTCGCCGCGGTTTTTGCCGGCAAGAATACGGTCGCCCGCCATCGCCTGGTTTATGACGCGGTCGGCGACCTGATGCGCGGCAAAATACATGCTTTGGCCATCAACGCCCGCACGCCCGACGAAGTATAATTTTCCGGTTTTCCCCCACCCCAAGGATAAATTACATGCTCAAACTTTCCCGTCTGGCTGCCCTGCTCGTTGCTGGCGCCATCGTTTCGGCGCCGGTGCTGGCTGCTGAAAAGGGCAAGCCCGTCGCCACGGTCAACGGCGTCGCCGTTACGCAAGCAGTGTTTGATGCCTTCCTGGCCGAGCAAAAGGCCCAGGGCGCTCCTGACTCGCCCGATCTGAAAAATGCGGTCAAGGAAGAACTGGTCCGTCGCGAAGTCATCGCCCAGGAAGCAAAGAAAAAGGGCCTCGACAAGAAGAGCGAAGTCCAGGGCCAGATCGATCTCGCTCGCCAGGCCGTGCTGATTCGCGCCTTCCTCTCCGATTACTCGCGCGCCCATCCGGTCACCGATGCCCAGCTCAAGGCTGAATACGACGGTATCAAGGCGACCCTCGGCAATACGGAATACAAACCCCGCCACATCCTGGTCGACAAGGAAGATGATGCCAAGGCCATCATCGCCAAGCTCGACAAGGGCGAGAAGTTCTCCGAACTGGCCAAACAGTCGAAGGACCCGGGCTCCAAGGACAAGGGCGGCGAACTCGACTGGAGCACCCCGAGCTCCTACGTCAAACCGTTTGCCGAAGCGATGGCCAAGCTGAAAAAGGGTGAGTACACCAAGGCACCGGTCAAGTCCGATTTCGGCTACCACGTCATCCAGCTCGATGACTCGCGTTCGCTGACCCCGCCGCCGTTCGAGCAGGTCAAGCCGCAACTGCAACAGCGCGTCACCAACCGCCAGATCGAACAACTGGTCAAGGATCTGCGCGAGAAGGCCAAAGTCGACTGAGCTCGCCTGCCGCATGCGATAATGCCCGCTTGCAAGCGGGCATTTTTGTTTGGGGGAACGGGGTTGTTCAGCTTGAAAAAAATCTTCGCCGGTGACCCCGGCGCGTTGGTCGAAAACCAGCTTCAGAACGACATTCTCTACGACCAGGGAAAGACCGCCCTGCTCTGCCGGGAAGCCGTGTTTGACCGACAGAACCGTCTGGCCGGCCACCTCTTCCGCCTCTACCGATCCGCCCTGCTGGCCAATGGCCCGGACGACGTCCAGCACCTGATCGACGACCTGCTGCTCAATACCCTGCTGGCCAGCAGCGCCGCCTGGAACACCTTGCCGGCTTTCATCCCGCTATCCTCGATCTCGCTGCGGCAGGCAACGGTCGATCGCCTGCCCGGTGAAAATGTCGTGCTCCTGCTGCACCTCTCGAATCGCGACACCGACACGGCGGCACTGCACGAAAAAATCAGCCGCCTGCGCCAGCGCGGCATCGGCATCGGCCTGGCCCATCGCCCCGGCCATCCAGCCTTCAGTCTTTTAGCCCCGCTGGCCAACTACGGCGTCATTGATGTTGCCGGCAGCGACGCCGGCAATGTCCGCGACATCTCCATGGCGTTCCGGGCCAGCGGAAAACAACCGCCGGCACATCTGTTTGCCGCCAATATCGACACGCTGGACGAGCACCGCCTCTGCCAGCAATGGCATTTCAACTTCTTCCATGGCAACTTTGCCGCCACCGCCCCGGCCAACCCAGGGGCACGCCAGGTCGACCCGCACAAGATTCACCTTCTGAACCTGCTGCGCCTGGTCCAGGGCGAAGCCGAAACGCCGGAAATTACAGCAGCGATGAAGCGCGACCCGGTATTGACCTTCCGCATCCTGCGTTACCTGAACTCGCCGGCGATCGGCCTCAACCACCGTATCGACTCGATCAGCCAGGCCTTGATCATGCTCGGCCGGCAGCGCCTGACGCGCTGGCTGGCCATCCTGCTCTTTTCGGTGAGTGAAGCCAATTTTGCGGACTGGATGCTGGTCGAAAGCGCGCTGACCCGCGGCAAGCTGATGGAGGAGCTGGCGATGCTGAGTTCGCCGCCCCTGCCGCCTGACCCGCTCTTCCTGACCGGAATTTTCTCCTGCCTGGAGCGTCTGCTGCAGCAACCCTTGCACGACATCATCGAAGAGCTGCCGCTAGCGCAGGAAATCAGCCAGGCCCTGCTCGAGCGGAACGGCCCTTACGCGGCACTGCTCGCCGTGGCCGAAGCCAGCGAGAGCCACGATCCCGTACAACTGCAGGATGCAGCGGTCGACGCCGGAATCAGCCCGAAAAGCATCAATAGCGCCCTGCTCGGCGCCACTGCCTGGGCCAGCGAAGTCACCGAACACTGGGAATAGCCAGGACCGGAAAAACCAGACAGATACTGTGCCGGCGCTTAGGCCAAACAGGTGCAAAGGCTGGCTAGGCCAGCCACTCGCACATATCCTCGATGAGGTCATCAATCGCCACCAGCGACAAGCCCAGGCTTTCACAGGCGACGGAAGCTGCCTTGTGCCACTCCTGTTCGCCATGATCACCCACCTGCAGGCGGATGATGTGTTCGGCAAGAACGACTATCGAGATCAGGCGTTTTACATCGTCGGAAACACGCCCCGGCTCGGCCAACAGACGATAGTCGTGATGGTGCAGGATGCCTTCGGCAACGAATGACGGCAAATGCCAGCGGCGCGCCAGGAAATAACCGACCACCGCATGATTGGTGCCGAGATGACGTTCTTCCACCTCGGTGAAACTCTGCTCATCCGCCACGTTGGCCTCGGCCAGCGCGGCCCTGGCCTGCGGAAAGCGCTTCATCAACAGCGGAATGCCGCAATCGTGGAAAAGCCCGAAGGTGTAGGCCACGTCGGGCCGCACGCTGCGCAGGCGGCGCGCCAGTTCGGCGGCAAGGCGCGCGGTCCGGGCAGATGAATCCCAGAAACGATCCAGCGGCACATCGGGCGCACCGGACAGGGCCACCTTCAGCAACTGGGTCAGCAGCAGATTGAACACCTGCTGCGTGCCCAGCACCTGCAGCGCCTGGGTTATGGAGTTGAGCGCTCGCCCCGTCGAAAAGGCAGGTGAATTGGCGACCTGCATCAAACAACCGGAGAGCGCGACATCGGTGCTGATGTGACGCGCAATTTCCCGTGGATCCGGGATTTCCTTTTTCAGTTCGGCATCAACGGCCAGCAAGACGGCGGGGCAAGGTGGAAAGTCGACACCCTGCAACAGACTCAACAACTCTTTCTCTTCGGATACGGCATTCATGCGGACGGCTCCTGGTTGGCCGTTGCAGCTTACCGTCTCAACAAAAACAGGAAAATACGACAAACGTCATAGCTGATATTCCGCCCCACCGCCCTGCATGGCCATTTCGACGACATGCCGGGAGAGGTGCGGTGCGAATCCGGCAATCAGGTCGTAGTCGTAACGGCGCAAATACGTGCCGCGGCGCAGGGCAAGGCGCGTCGTGTTCGACTCGAACAGATGCGCGGCATCCATCGCTACCAGACCGCTGTCGCGCTGGGCGTCGAAAGCCAGCCCGGAAATGATGCCGAGCCCGAGCCCCAGACTGACGTAGGTCTTGATCACATCGGCATCGAGGGCGGTAAGCACGACGTTGGGCTGCGCACCGACCCGCTCGAATGCGCGGTTGATGCGCGAGCGACCGGTGAAAGCCGAATCGTAGGTAACCAGCGGCCAGCGCACCAGTTCGTTGAGCGACAAAGGTTGCGTCGCGAGGATCGGATGACCTTCCGGTGCAATCACGCAATGACTCCACTGGCGCACCGGCAGTGTTACGAGCTGCGGATACTGGTCGAGCGACTCGGTGGCGATACCGATATCGACTTCGCCATTGACCACCCACTCGGCAATCTGGGTCGGGCTGCCCTGGTGCATCTCGAGCTTGACGGTCGGATGCTTGGCGACGAAATCGCGCACCACGACCGGCAGCGCGTAGCGTGCCTGGGTGTGCGTCGCACCAAGAATCAGGCGACCGCTGTCACCGGTGGCAAACTCGGCACTCGCCCGCTTGAGGTTTTCGGCTTCGCGCAAGATGCGCTCGGCGATCGCCAATACCGACTTGCCAGGCTCGGTAACGCCGGTGAAGCGCTTGCCGCTGCGCTCGAAGATGGAAATCCCCAGTTCGTCCTCGAGCAGCTTGACCTGCTTGGAGATGCCCGGCTGGGACGTGTAGAGCGATTCCGCCGCCTCCGAGACATTGAGTCCCTGGCGCTGGATTTCGACGATGTAGCGTAGTTGTTGAAGTTTCATTTCTGGATCGAGGATTGAGGACTACGGATCAAGGACTAAGGATCGAGGATCGAGGATCGAGGATCGAGGATCGAGCGCTGTTGCTAACAGCTCAATCCTGGATCCTCGCCCTCTTAATAACCTTTAGCTATACCAATCTAACCCAATATTCTTTTTGTTTCAAATGGCCGCTGCTACGATGCGCGCCATGGATTATCTCTACACCCTTTCCGGCTTTGCCGTTGGTGCCATTGTCGGTCTGACCGGCGTTGGCGGCGGCTCGCTGATGACCCCGCTGCTCGTGCTGCTGTTTGGCGTGCATCCCGCCACCGCGGTCGGCACCGACCTGCTCTACGCGGCCATGACCAAGGCCGGCGGTACCGTCGCGCACGGCAGGAAGGGCCATATCGACTGGGCTATCACCGGCCGCCTGGCGCTGGGCAGCATCCCGGCCGCGACCATCACCATCATCGTGCTCTCGCAACTCCCCAAGGGCAGCAACGTGCTCGGCCAGATCATCTCGAACGGCCTCGGCTTTGCGCTGGTGCTGACCGCGATCGCCATCCTGTTCGGCCGCAAGCTGCGCGATTACGCCGGCCAGCATGAAGAATCGGCGCTGCGCAAATGCTGCCTGGGCAAGATCACCGTGGCTGTCGGCGCCATTCTCGGCGTCCTCGTCACCATTTCTTCCGTCGGTGCCGGTGCGCTCGGCGTCGCCGCCCTTTACTTCCTCTACCCAAAACTTTCGCCGATCAAGATTGTCGGATCGGATGTCGCCCATGCCGTGCCGCTGACCCTGGTCGCCGGCCTCGGCCACTGGACCATGGGCGGGGTCGACTGGTCGCTGCTCGGCAGCCTGCTGCTTGGTTCGCTGCCCGGTATCTGGCTGGGCACCCAGGTTTCGACCAAGGTACCGGAACATATTTTGCGTCGTCTGCTGGCCACCATGCTCGTGGTCATCGGCGGCAAGCTGATCGTTGCTTAAGGAATTTTCATGTACAAATACGATGCCATCGACCGCCAGCTGATCAACGAGCGGGTCGAGCAATTCCGTGACCAGGTCAGCCGCTGGCAAGCCGGCGAACTGGCTGACGACGAGTTCCGCCCGCTGCGCCTGCAGAACGGCCTCTACATCCAGCGCCATGCGCCGATGTTCCGCATCGCCGTGCCCTACGGCATGCTGAACGCCGCCCAACTGCGCCGCATGGCCCACGTCGCACGCAAGTACGACCACGGCTACGGCCACTTCACGACCCGCCACAACCTGCAGTTGAACTGGCCGAAGATCGAAGACGTGCCCGACATCCTGGCCGAACTGGCCGAAGTCGAGATGCACGCCATCCAGACTTCCGGCAACTGCCTGCGCAACATCACCACCGACCAGTTCGCCGGCGTCGCCGCCGACGAAATCATCGATCCGCGCCCGCTCGCCGAAATTCTGCGTCAGTGGACGACCTTCCATCCGGAATTCGCCTTCCTGCCGCGCAAGTTCAAGATCGCCATTTCCGGCACCGAGCAAGACCGTGCCGTCACCTGGTTCCACGACATCGGCCTGCATCTCAAGGTGGTCGACGGTCAGGTCGGTTTCACCGTCATCGTCGGCGGCGGTCTTGGCCGCACTCCGATCCGCGGCGAGGTCGTACGCGACTTCCTGCCCTGGCAGGACATCCTGACCTATTGCGAAGCCATCCTGCGCGTCTATAACCGCGCCGGTCGCCGCGACAATGCCTACAAGGCGCGCATCAAGATCCTCGTCCAGGCGCTCGGCGTCGACGCCTTCGCCAAACTGGTCGAAGAGGAATGGGCGCACGGCAAGGGTGGCCCGGCCACCATCACGCAGGCCGAATACGACCGCATCGCCGCACATTTCACCGCACCGGCTTATGAAAGCCTGGGCGAAACCGCCCTGCCCGAGGAAAAAGCCTTCCGCCGCTGGGTCGACCGCTGCACACAGCCGCACAAGGTCGCCGGCTACACGGCCGTCACCCTGTCGCTCAAGGCGCACGGCGTTGCACCGGGCGACATCACGTCCGAACAGATGGAAGTCGTTGCCGACCTCGCCGACCGCTACAGCTTCGGCGAACTGCGCATCAGCCACGAGCAGAACATCATCCTCGCCGACGTCAAGCAAGCCGATCTCTACGCCGTCTGGCAGATCGCCAAAGAAAATGGTCTGGCAACGCCGAACATCGGCCTGCTGACCAGCATGATCTGCTGCCCGGGCGGCGATTTCTGCGACCTCGCCAATGCCAAGTCGATTCCCATCGCGACCGCCATCCAGGCCCGCTTTGACAATCTCGACTACCTGTTCGACATCGGCGAGATCGATCTCAACATTTCCGGCTGCATGAATGCCTGCGGCCACCACCACGTCGGCCACATCGGCGTGCTCGGTGTCGACAAGAACAACGACGAGTTTTACCAGGTCACGCTGGGCGGTCGCCAGGGCAACCAGGCGAAGCTCGGCAAGGTGATCGGCCCGTCGTTTGCAGCAAACGAGATGCCGGACGTCGTCGAGAAGATCATCAAGGTTTACCTCGAACAGCGCAGCGACGAGGAGCGCTTCCTCGACACCTTCGATCGCATCGGCATCGACCCGTTCAAGAACCGCGTATATGAAGGCCGCGCCCACGGCAAGGCCAAGGCAGCAGACAAGGAGACCGCATAATGGCCCAACTGATCAAAGACAAGACCATCGCGGTCGACACCTGGAAAACGCTCGAATTGGCTGAGAGCGAAACGCCGGAAACGGTTGCCCTGCCCGCCGGCGACATCATTTTCCCGCTGCCCGTCTGGCAGGCGCGCAAGACCGAGATCATCTCGACCTGCAAGCGCATCGGCCTGCTCATCCAGCCCGACGAGCGCGTTGAAGACGTGGCCGGCGACCTCGAATACTTCATCGTGATCGCCGTCAATTTCCCCAAGTTCGTCGATGGCCGCGGCTACTCGACGGCCAGCCTGCTGCGCCAGCGCTACGCCTACCAGGGCGAACTGCGCGCCGTCGGCGATGTGCTGCACGACCAGCTTTTCTTCATGCAGCGCGTCGGTTTCGACAGCTACGCACTGAAGGACGGCAAGAATGCGGCACACGCCGTCAACAAGGGCTTTTCCAGCTTCGGCGATGTCTACCAGGCCTCGACCAGCCAGCCGCAACCGCTTTTCCGCCGCCGTTCCTGAGATTTCCCGATGACGCCCAGCCTGCTCAAGATCACCCCCGAACTGACCGCCAGCGTCGCCGCCAAAACGGCGACGGCGCAAGCCCTGCTCGCCGACATCGCCGGCAACTGGACACCGGCCGCCTTTGCCAACAGCCTCGGCGCCGAAGACATGGTGCTGACCGACCTGATCGTCAAGGCCGGCCTGCCGATCGAGATCTTCAGTCTCGACACCGGCCGCCTGCCGCTCGAAACCTACGACCTGATGGCCGCCGTGCAAGCGCATTACGGCCTCAAGCTGAAAATCTACTTTCCGCAGGCGTCGACCGTTGAGGACTACGTACGCGCCAACGGCATCAACGCCTTCTACGAGTCGATCGAAATGCGCAAGGGCTGCTGCTACGTGCGCAAGGTCGAACCGCTCAAGCGCGCCCTGGCCGGCAAGAAAGCCTGGATCACCGGCATGCGCGCCGAACAGGCGGCAACGCGCGGCAACCTGGCGACGCGCGAATACGACGAAGGCAACGGTCTGGAGAAATTCAACCCGCTCGCCGACTGGTCGGAAAAGGAAGTCTGGACCTACATCAAGCAGAACGCCGTCCCCTACAACGCGCTGCACGACAAGTTCTACCCCAGCATCGGCTGCGCCCCCTGCACCCGCGCCATCTCGCTCGGCGAAGACGTCCGCTCCGGCCGCTGGTGGTGGGAATCGCCGGACTCGAAAGAGTGTGGCTTGCACGTAAAAGGCTGATCCGGCGATCTGCGCAGGCTAATTTCGCAACGCGAAGTTAAGGAGCAACGCTCCGGCCGCAGCTAAAGTGCTGACACCAAGGAATGTGGCCTTCACCTGAAGGCCACCTCCTGAATCAGCGCTTCAGCGCAGGCTAAACGCGCAGCGACGTTAAGCCCCGTCAGGGGCGGCCGTAGCTAATCGCCGGACTCGAAAGAGTGTGGCTTGCACGTAAAAGGCTGAGATAAAACTGTAACCCAAGCAAACTTTGCTGCACCGCAGCAACAATGATAGTCTCTCGCCTATAAAAATCCGTTTTAAGCGAGAAACAGCATGAGCGAAATTGATCTGAAGCGCTTTTTCCTCGAACAGGTCCGCCTGTTCGAGAACTTCCCAGCCGACAAGGTCGAGGAAATCGTCATCAAGTCGCGCCTGGCGACTTACGAGGGCAACGAGGCCATTCTCGAAACCGGCGACGAAGGCCGCTTCATCGGCGTCATGATCAGCGGTCACGCCGAGATTTCGATGACTGACAACACCGGCACCCGCTCGGTGATCGCCCAACTCGGCGTCGGCGATGTCTTCGGCGTCATGTCGCTGCTCACCGGCGACCGCATCGTCGCCGACGTGATCGCCGGCAATCGCTGTTTCGTGCTGATGATTCCGCAGGAAGTCTTCAACTCGCACATCCTGACCAACCCCAAGGCGCTCGGCTACCTGTCGCGCCTGCTCGCCGACCGCACCCGCGTCATGTCGGTCGACCTGGTCACCGCGCAGGCCAACGCCGTCTGCAAGTCGAGCGATCCCTACGCGCTGTCGCTGACCACCAAGGAACCGGGCAAGGTCGTCGTCCTCAATGTCGGCATCAGCCAGATCCATTTCGGCATCTACGACACGCTGGAAAGCGGCGCCGATGTGCATGGCGTGATCGATCATGCCGACAAGCAGGTCGCCAGGATCACCGTGACCGTCGGCCCGCAGCAGAAGGTCATCGAGCATGCGCCGTTCAAGCTCTCCGACCTGTTTGCCGTGATGACCGAAGCCACCGCCCTGCTCGGCCCGGCCTTCACCTTCCACCCGGAGGATGTCACCGCGATCGGCCACCGTGTCGTGCATGGCGGCAACAAGTTCTCCAGCTCGGTCGTCATCACCCCGTCGGTAATCGCCGATATCGAAGAACTGGCCGTCTTCGCGCCACTGCACAACCCGGTGAATGTCGCCGGTATCCGCGTCGCGCAAAAGCAGTTCCCCGGCATTCCGCATGTTGCCGTGTTCGACACCGCCTTCCACCAGACCCTGGCGCCCTACGCCTACCTCTACGGCCTGCCCTACGATCTGTACAAGCAGCACGGCATCCGCCGCTACGGCTTCCACGGCACTTCGCACCGCTATGTTTCGCTGAAGTCGGCGGAAGTCCTCAAGCGCCCGCTCGGCGAACTTGAAATCGTTTCCTGCCACCTCGGCATTGGCGCCTCGCTGTGCGCCATCGATCACGGCCGTTCGATCGACACGACGATGGGCATGACGCCAACCGACGGCCTGATCATGCCGAGCCGTTCCGGCAGCATCGATCCGGCAGTGATGATCCACCTGATGGAACAGCACGGCATGTCGCCGGAACAACTGTCCACGCTGATCAATACCGAGAGCGGCCTCAAGGGCATCTCCGGCATTTCCAGCGACATCCACGAGATCGAAGCCGCCGCCAATGCCGGCGAACACCGCGCCCTGCTCGCGCACAAGGCTTTCTGCTACCAGGTGCGCAAGAACATCGGCGCCTACGTTGCCGCGATGGGTGGCATCGACGTCCTCGCCTTCACCGGCGACATCGGCGAAACCAGCGCCACGGTGCGCAGCCTGGCCTGCCAGGGCCTTTCCTACATGGGCATCAAGCTCGACGAGGAAAAGAACCGCAACCTCGGCCAGTTCGAAGGCTACGCGGTCATTTCCGCCGAAGACTCGCCGGTCACCATCCTCGTCGTCGCCAATGACGACGAGCGCCTGGTCGCCTGGGAGGCCCTGCGCGCCATCGAACGCAACCAGTTGCTGCAGGAAGCCAAGGCCGACGACACGCCGGCCATTCCGGTCGAAATCTCGGCGCACCACGTGCATCTGTCGCAAGCCGACGTCGAGAAGCTGTTCGGCCCCGGCCACCAGCTGACGCCGATGCACGAGCTGTCGCAACCGGGCCAGTATGCCTGCGAAGAGCAGGTGCACCTGGTCGGCCCGAAGGGACGCATCGCCAAGGTGCGCGTACTCGGCCCGACCCGCAAGGAAACCCAGGTTGAAATCGCGATGACCGAGCAGTTCAAGCTCGGCGTGCAGCCGCCGATCCGCCAGTCCGGCGACCTCGCCGGCACGCCCGGCGTGACGCTGGAAGGCCCGTATGGCAGCTCGACCATAGAGCGCGGCGTGGTTTGCGCCCAGCGCCACATCCATATGTCACCGGAAGATGCGATGCGTTTCCGGGTGCGTGACAACTACATCGTCCGTGTCCGTGTCGAAGGCGAGCGCGAGCTGATCTTCGGCGACGTCGTGGTCCGGGTCAATCCGGCTTTCCGCCTGGCCATGCACATCGATACCGATGAAGGCAATGCCGGCAATCTGAAGACCGGCATGCTCGGCTACATCGAGGAAATCCAGAGCCGCGCCTGATCAAGGCAACATAAAAAAGGGGGATGACCGGCAACGGTCATCCCCCTTTTTGCTTTCAAGCTTCAGGAATGGCGGCGATATTGGCGCAAACCGCATCCAGCTCGGCCGCCAGCGGCAAAATGGCCGCTTCGACGAGGTCGACCGCTGCCTGATCGCGCAACAGGCTGTTGAGCTGCGTCGCCAGCCGATAGACTTCGTTGATGCCCAACGAGCCGGAGGCGCCCTTCAGTGCGTGTGCAATCCGTTCGGCTTGTACCGGCTCGCCCTGCGCCAGCAACTCGCTAATCTGCCGCACGTCACTACCGTGATTGGCGACGAACAAGTGCAGCAGATGCAGCAGCCGCTCGCGCTTGCCGCGCGTAATCGCCAGGCCAACACTCAGATCCACGCCGGGAATCACGAAATCCTCCGGTGCCGCATCTGGCGCAACCGGATCAGGCGACACAAGCGGCGCTTCGCTCGCCGCCGGCAACCACTTGAGCAAGGCGGCATAAAGTGCAGCCGGATCAACCGGTTTGGCGACAAAGTCATTCATCCCCGCAGCCAGGCAAGCCTCGCGATTTTCGGCAAAGGCATTGGCGGTCATCGCCAGGATCGGCAACGCACGCATCCCGGGCAGCGCACGAATCCGGAGGGTCGCTTCCAGGCCGTCCATGACCGGCATCTGCATGTCCATCAGGACCAGTTCGTAGCGTGCAGCCTGCAGCTTTTCCAGGGCCTCGGCACCATGTTCGGCAATATCGACCACGATGCCGGCATAGTTGAGCAATTCAAGCGCGACTTCACGATTGATCGCGTTGTCTTCGCACAACAGGACGCGGTGGCCGGAAAAATCGCGCCGCAAACGCTGTTCCGCAGCCTCCTCCCCCGCCTCGACCGACCGCTCGGGCTTGCTGCTGGCGATGACCAACTGGAAGCAGGCGGTGAACCAAAAGGTACTGCCTTCGCCTGGTACGCTGCGCACCCCGGCCTCACCGCCCATCAGTTCGGCCAGGTGACGGGTAATGACCAGCCCCAGCCCCGTCCCGCCATAGTGGCGGGTCGTCGAGTTGTCGGCCTGCTCAAAAGCATTGAACAAACGGCCCATGACCTCGGGCTCGACACCGATGCCGGTATCGCTGACTTCAAAACGCAGACTGACCACATTGCCGGTGATCTCAAGCAGGCTGCAGCACAAGCTGACCGTTCCCTGTTCGCTGAACTTCACGGCATTGCCGAGATAATTGAGCAAAGCCTGCTTCAGCCGGGTCGGATCGCCGCGCAGCCGTCCACCCAGCTCGAGCGGTGCTGCGACATGCAGGGCCAGTCCCTTGGCTTGCGCCTTGTGACGCATCAGGGCTCCGGCGCTTTCCAGCAGTTCGCCCAGATCAAACTCGATGGTTTCAAGCTCGAACTTGCCGGCCTCGATTTTCGAGATATCGAGAATGTCGTTGATCACCCCGGTCAGGTGGTCAGCCGATTGCTTGATCTTGCCCAGCTTGTCGAGTTGCTCTTCATCCTGACAGAGCCGCAGGAGCAGATGGGTCAGCCCGGCAATTGCATTCATCGGCGTACGGATTTCGTGGCTCATGTTGGCCAGGAAAGCACTCTTCGCACGACTTGCCACTTCGGCCGCATCCTTGGCGGCAAGCAGCTCGCCGGTACGCTGTTCGACCAGTTCCTCGAGATGGTGACGATGCTGCACCAACTCCTCGTTGATGCGTTTCTTCTCGGTAATGTCCTGCTTGATCGCCAGGTAGTGGGTCACCTCGCCATCGGGCTGGCGAATCGGCGAAATCACCGCATGTTCGTAAAAGATTTCGCCATTCTTGCGCTGGTTGATCAGCTCGCCGGTCCACACCTGCCCTGCCAGCAATGCATCCCACAAGGCGACATAGGTGGCGGCCGGCGTCTGCCCTGAACCCAGCAAACGCATGTTGCGCCCGACCACCTCATCAAACGAATAACCGCTGGTCTCGACAAAGGCCTGATTGACGTACTCGATATCAGCCTCGAGGTTGGTAATCACAACCGTCTCCGGACTTTGCTCGACCGCCTGCGACAGCTTGCGTAACTGGCCTTCGATCAGTTTCTGATCCTCGAGCATGCTGAGCAGGGCCAGACGTGTGCTTTCCGCTTCCGCCAGCAAGCGATGCGCCTCGTTGCGGGCGGCGCCGGCCGCCTCCTGCGCCGCCAGGCGGTCGCTGACATTGCGCGACAACACCATGAAGCGCCGCGGCCGGGCATCCCCCGCCTTGAGCGAGGTCGACAATTCGAACCACTGCCGACCAAGGTCCGGCAGATCGAGCGAAATCAGCTGCCCGCGACTATCCCCCGTTTGCAAGGCTTCGGCCAGCGCCCCCATGACCACCTTCACCGCAGCCTCCGGCATCACTTCCGCGACCGTCCGCCCGATCAAGCTTTCCCGGCTGGCAAGCAGTTCATCTTCGCGCGCCTGGCTCCAGACATTGCAATAGCGCCCGTTTTCATCAATCTCAAAGAGCAGGTCGGGAATTGCCCGCAAGGTGGCCGCCAGTTCGTCACCCAGATCGCGCACCGCCTTTTCGGCCCGCTGCAACTCGGTAATATCAGTGGAGACACCCAGCAGACCAATGATCTGACCGTCCGCATCGCGCATCGGCACCTTGACGGCAACATAGCTGCGGCTTTCACCATCGATTTGCGTGATCCGGTTTTCGATATGGCGCAGGCTTTCACCCTGCTCCATCACCCGCCGGTCGTTGGTGCGCAAGCGTTCCACCGATTCGGCATCGAAGAAATCCTCATCCGGATGACCGACAACCTCTTCATACGAACGCCCGAACAATTCACAGGTCGCGCGGTTGGCAAACTGGTAGCGATAATCGCGGCCCTTGATGAAAATATAGCCGCCAACCCCGTCGACAATGGCACTCAGGCGCTCGCGCTCCTCGCTGAGCTGCCTGGTCCGGCGCCCGACCAGGCGGCGCAGCAACAGGTTCCAGACCAGGAGCAGCAGCGCCAGCGCCACGACGGCGGCAAAGCCGAAGATCAACTCACTGCGATAAGACGCCAGCCCCAGTTCCCGTCCCATCCACTTGTCGTGCAAGACCTTCTGCTCGCTCTCGGAAATGGCCGCAAAACCGCGGTTGACCGTTGCCAGCATGGCAACATCGCCTTTTTTGACAGCCCGGTGCAATTGACCGGTGTACAGATTGAAAGCCTGGCGAAATGCCGTGTCCGCATCGAACCGGCGCAGCAGGAAATTGGCCGGCGCTTCGTCAAGACAGAAAATGCGCACCTCGCCAGCCACGGCAGCATTCACCAGCGCCGTGTAACTCGGATAGGGATCCAGGCGCAGGACGCCTTGTGCCTGCAAAAAATCGCTACAGGCGTCGCCCTTCTTGACGCCAACCGCAAAGGCCTTGAGCGTTTTCAGTCCGTCGATGCCCTGGATGCTGTGATGCACATAAATCGGTACCGGCAAATCCGCATAGGGCGCGGTGAAATCCATCTTCGCCTCACGCTGCGGCGTGCGGAAAACGGTATCGATGACATCCGTCTGCCCCGCGGCAAAATGTTGTTGCGCGTCAGCCCAGTCAACAGCGTCGATGTCGACGGCGATCCCGGTCTTTTCCTGCCAGAGCGCCCACAGATCGATCAGGTAGCCCTTCAGCCTGCCTTCATTATCGCGAAAGACATAGGGCGGATAATTGTCGTCCATGCTGACGCGCAGATGCTGCGCCCCGTCGGCCAGGGCGCTGTTCAGGCCTGGCAGCACAAAACAGGCGAATAAAAGCAGTCGACCGATAGCTTGTCGCAAAACCTTCATGCCGCATCTCCACTGCCGGCCACACTGTCATAGCGCGGCGCCTCACCAAGACGGGCAAGCAAGGCATTGACCTCGCGTTTCAGTTCGATCACCCGCCCCTCGCGCCCCAGGGTCGCCAGTTGCCAGCGCCGCAATTCATCGATCCGGCTGCGCAACTCGTCGTTGCGCAAGCGGCTTTCGATGGCGACGCCGGCCAGGGCGGTTGCGGCGCCAACATAGAGGGAGACATTGCTGCCCACGTCCAGGCGCGGCTTCAACCAGTACACAGCGAAGGTCCCCAGCACCTTGCCGGCGGTCGACTTGATCGGCGAGGACCAACAGGCGGCAAGACCATGTCCGAGTGCGAGTTCCTTGTAATCCGCCCAGAGCGGATCGCTGGCGATGTCGCCGACAAATACCGCCTCGCCGCGATATGCCGCCGTACCGCAGGAACCGACCACGGGCCCGATGGCAACTCCGTCAATCGCCTGCGAATAGGCGGCAGGCAAATCAGGTGCGGCGCCATGCCGCAAATGCTGGCCAAGCTCGTCGAGCAAGAGCACGGAACAAACGATGCCGGGTTCCACCGCCTGAATCTGGCGAACGATGAAATCGAGGACCTCACTGAGCGGCGAGCCGCGCGAAATGCGCTCGAGAATGGCGTTGCTGAACTCCAGCATCGACTGTTGCCGCCGCCGCTCGGTCACATCGGTCAGGATGATCAGAAACTCGTCGCTCAGCACGATGCCGGAAAACTCGATCAGCCGCTGACTGCCATCCTTGCAGGTGACATAGCGCACGAAAGGCTGCAACGTCCCGTCAGGTGCCATGGCTGCCTTTTCCTGCCAGGCCACGCGAAACTCGTTGCGCCGCTGCGCATCGGGGTAGGCCAACAACCACCAGGCGGCGAGATTGGGCAGATCTTCCTGGGTATAACCAAAGAGCCGTACGAAGTGGGCATTGAGAAAGACAACGTCCTGGTGTGCATTCAACTGGGCAACCGCCAGCGGCACCTTCTCCATCAGACCACGAAAGCGGGCCTCGCTCTGGCGCAACAGGGCCTCGGATTCCTTCTGGGCCGAGATATCGATCGCCACCCCGGCCGAACGCACCGGCCGCCCGTCGGCATCGCGCTCCAGCACCTTGCCGCGGATCGAAACCCAGCGCGGCTTGCCTTCGCCGTTGCGGATACTGCAATCGAGGGAAAAATTCTCCTGTTCACCCCGTCGCATCCGTTCCAGACCGGCGACGAGAAGTTCACGGTCGGCCGGCTCAAGGCGCTGCAAGACGCTGTCAATCGCCTCCAGCGTGCTGCCGGAAACGCTTTCCATCATGCCGTTCAAGGCGGAACTGCGCACCAGTTGTCCGCGGATGTCGTCAAACTCCCAGGTACCGACGCCGGTCGCCTCGAGCACCATGCTCATGTGGTCCTCGAGTTGCAGGCGACTTTGCCCGATCAGTGCGATGCCCAGTTTTTCCAGCATGCGATGCTGACTGACGACACCAATAAACATGCCGTCACGGTCGACCACGCCAAGATGGCGAAAACCGGACTCATCCATGCACCGGGCCGCCTCATCGACGGAAGCATCAATGCCGATCGTGAGCAGCGGCGCCTTCATGACCTCGCCCATGCGAACCAGATGGGGATCAACATGCTTATCCAGCAATACCGGCACGTCCCGCTCGGTCAGAATGCCCTCGGCCACACCGTCGCGCCCGACGATGACATGATCGAGCTTGCACGACGCCATGGTTTCCAGCGCGAAAGCCAGGGTCCGGTCCGGGTGAATCAGCTTGCCGCCCTGGTCGATCACGGTATTGAGACTCTGGATCAAGGCCAGCAGATCGGTCCCCAGATGCCGGCGAAAATCGGTTTCGCTGGCCAGACCGCACAAGGCGCCGGCATCATCGACCAGCACCAGGTGGCGGATACCGCAATTGGCCATCATCACCTGAGCCGACGAAAAATCGAGATCGTGCGGCACGGTCAGCAGCGGCGAGCTCATCACCGAGCGCACCGGGCGCCCGTCGGCAGAACCCGTATACATCAGACGCACCAGGTCACGTTCGGTGACGATGCCCACCGATCGGCCGTTCTCGACGACCACCAGCGAGGAAATATGCCGCTCGGCAAAGCGGCTGACCGCCTCGTCAAGCGGCGTATCAGGCGACACGGTCGACACTGCCTGCGTGGCAATATCGGAAAGTTTCAGATGGGACACCGAGTTCATGGGCGTTTGATGCGCGGGCGCGACAAGAGTGGTTTTCGGGTAGTACTCAGCATCGAGTGTACTCCCTGTCGGTAGCAGCAGAGCATTCCGGAAGGCTCCCGATCGCCATTTCTGCGCCACCTTGGCGTAAACTGCCCGCCTCAATTACCAGCCAGGTCGCCCGATGCAAAACGAACATTTCATTCCGGGCAAAGATGCCTCCCTCGAACAGACCATCGCCACGCTGCTGGCCAGGCTGGCGGCGCGCGGTTTCGAACTCGAGGAGTGCTCCTGGCTCAACCCGGTCGACAGCGTGTGGTCGGTGCATGTCCGCAACCGCGCCTGTCACCTGATGTTCACCAACGGCAAGGGCGCCAGCCGACTGGCAGCACATGCCAGCGCGCTCGGCGAGTTCTGCGAACGCCTGGCCTGCAATTATTTCTGGAATCACTACTACCTCGGCGCTGCCGTCGCCCATGGCGAATTCGTGCATTACCCGCGCGAGCGCTGGTTCCCGGCGGTCGACGCCGCCTGGCCGGCCGAATTGCTGACGCCTGAACTGCAGGCCTTCTACAACCCGGACAACAGCATTCCCGCCGCGTTGCTGGTCGACATCAACAGCGGCAACTTCAAGCGCGGCATCTGCGCCCTTCCCTACATTCGCCAGGCCGATGCGACCGAGGTTTTCTTCCCGGTCAATATCATCAGCAATCTCTACGTCAGCAACGGCATGGCGGCCGGCAACACGCCGGCCGAAGCGCGCGCCCAGGCGCTCGGCGAAATCCTCGAACGCCACGTCAAGTTCAAGGTCATTGCCGAAGGGCTTTGCCTGCCGGACGTGCCGGACGAAGTCATCGCCCGTTATCCGGGCATCGCCGCCGGCATAGCAGGCCTGCGCGCCGCCGGTTTCGGCATCCAGGTCAAGGATGCTTCGCTCGGCGGCAAGTACCCGGTGCTCTGCGTAACCCTGCTCAATCCGCGCGACCAGGGAATTTTTGCCAGCTTTGGCGCACATCCGCGCTTCGAAATCGCCCTCGAACGGGCGTTGACCGAGTTGCTGCAGGGACGTGCCCTCGATGCGCTCGACGGCTTCCCGGCCCCCGGCTTCAATCTCGAGGAAATCGCCAGCGCGCCGAACCTCGAAATCCACTTCGTCGACTCGAGCGGCCTGATCAGCTGGGAATTCCTCGGCGAGGAAGCCGATTTCGCCTTCGTCGACTGGAACTTCAGCGACAGTACCGCCGGCGACTACGCCTGGCTGTGCGACTGCATCCAGGCCGCCGGCCACGACATCTACATCGCCGACTTCGACCACCTCGGCGTATACGCCTGCCGCATCCTCGTGCCCGGCATGTCGGAGATCTATCCGGTCGACGACCTGGAATGGGAAAACAACAGCCACGGCGCCATCGTGCGCCCGGCCATCCTCAACCTGGCCGAACTCGACGACGACGAATGCGTCGACCTGCTCGACACCCTGAACGAACTGAACATCGCCGACGAACGCCCGGTCGCCGCGCTGATCGGCCTCGCCCCCGATACCGGCTCACTGTGGGCCGACCTGCGCGTCGGCGAACTGAAAACCATGCTCGCGCTGGCCATCGGCGATGGCGCTGCAATCCGCGAGGGTTGCGCCTGGGTGCGCCAGTTCGAGCAGCTTGACGCCGACCGTCGCCGCACCTACGACTGCATCGAAACCCTGCTCGACATGGCCAACCCCGACAATTTCGAAAACGCTCTCGTCACGCTCTACGGCGACGCAACGCTCGACCTCGCCACCGACCTGATCGACGGCGATATCCGCTTCTTCGGTCTCGTCTCACCCGGCCCCGACCTGGCCGGCTGCGCACAGCACCAGCAACTGTTGCAGGAATACGCCAAGGCGCGCGCCGACGCCTGAAAAACGTGCGGAATGTGCCATGGGAATAACCCTAAGGCATAACCCGCACACCGTTTTTCCCCTTATCATTACCGCTCAAGCTTGCCCTGCCTGACGCGCCTTTGCGCTGCGTCAGGCCTTTGATCAACCAGGAGCGGAAATGATCAGGACCTTTTGGCGCCAACGTGCCCTGATACGCTGTCTTGTCCTTGCCGTATCCGGCTATCTCCTCTCGTCGCACGCCGCGGCCGGCGACGCACCGCCGCTCCCGACCCGACCGGCGGCAATCACCGTTGTCGGCGACGACAACTACCCGCCCTTCCTGTTCCGCACCGACGCCGGCGAGGCCGCCGGCTACCTGCTCGATTACTGGCAGCTGTGGGAAAGGAAAACCGGCGTCAAGGTCAATTTCATCGCGATGAACTGGGCCGATGCACAGAAAGTCATGCAAAAAGGTGGCGCCGATGTCATCGAAACCATCTTTGCAACGCCGGGCCGCGCCCCTTATTACGATTTTTCCCCGCCCTACGCCAATCTGCCGGTCGCCATCTACAGCCATGCATCGATTTCCGGGATATCCGGCAGCGAAACCCTGAAGGGCTTCCAGGTCGGCCTGATGGAGGGCGATGCCTGCATCGAGGCGCTCAATGATGAAGGCATCGTCAATCACCGGTACTACCGCAGCTATACCGAACTGATCCAGGGCGCCGTGACCGGCGAGGTCAAGGTCTTCTGCCTCGACGAATACCCGGCGAATTTCTACATGTACCGGCTCAAGGTCGAATCGCAATTCCGCAAAGCCTTCAATCTGCAGCAGGGGCAATTTCACCGGGCGGTCAAAAAGGGCGATGCGGCAACGCTGGCCCTGGTCGTCGCAGGCATGCGCGCGATCAGTCCGGAAGAAGACGCCGCCCTGCGCCGGAAATGGCTGGGCACGCCACTCGACTTCAGCACCTACGGGCGTTATGCCGGCGGCGCACTGCTCGTCCTGTTGGCACTCGGCACCCTGCTTTTCATCTGGAACCGCACGCTGGTCCGCCGCGTTGCAAACAAGACGCAGGCGCTGAAACAAACCCTGGACGAACTCGAAGCCGCCCGTGCTGCAAGCGAAAGCGCCAAGGAAGACCTGGCGGCGACCCTGGAAGCCATTCCCGACCTCCTTTTCGAGCTCGATGGCAGCGCCCGCTATCTCGATATCCACGCCAGCAAGGAAAGCCTGCTTGCCGCGCCCCGTCAGGCACTGCTCGGACAAACAGTGGACGACGTACTGCCCGCCGCAGCGGCGCTAACAGTGCATCAGGCACTGGCGGCGGCACGCGAGCACGGCACCGATTACGGCCGGCTGATCATCTTGCCGATCAACGACCAGCCACACTGGTTCGAGCTTTCCGTCGCCCAGATGAAAACTGCCAGCACAGACAACGAGCGCTATCTCATGCTCTCGCGCGACGTGACCTCCCGCCTGAAGGCCGAGCAGGCACTGGCCGCGGCTCGCCAGGCAGCAATCAGCAGCGAAAACGACCGCCAGTTGCGCGAACTTTTCGAGGCAGCCCCCATTCCCATGGTCTTCCTCGATGGCCAGCGGATTGCGTTCTTCAACCGGCGCTTCACCGAAACCTTCGGTTATGCACCGGAAGAGCTGCCGACGCTTGACGACTGGTGGCAACTCGCCTATCCCGACCCAGCCTACCGTCAATGGGTCCGGATGACATGGGAAAAAGTCCTTATCCAGGCCCGGCAAAAAGATGGCGAAATCGAGGCCCGGGAATACCGCGTCAATCGCAAGAACGGCGAACAGGCCACCATGCTGATTGGCGGTCGCTTTCTCGACAACGGCCTGCTCGCCACCTTCACCGACCTGAGCGGCTACCGCGAACTGGAGGACCAGTTGCGTCAGAGCGAGGAGCGCCTGTCGCTGGCCATGGAGGCCTCGACCGACGGCCTCTGGGACAGGAATATCACGACCGGCGAGTGCTACTGCACCCCGGCCTATTTCCGCATGCTGGGCTACGACCCGGCCCTTTTTGACAACTCACTGGCCAGTTGCTGGCTGGACCTGCTGCATCCGGAGGAGCGCGAGCGAGTAGCCGCCGAAGCGCAGCGCCGCCTGAACCAGATCGGGCATTACGAACTGGAATTCCGGCTGCGCAGCGCCAACGGCAACTACCTGTGGATACTCAGTCGCGCCAAGGTGGTCAGCCGTGACGCGAACGATCGCCCGACCCGGGCGGTCGGCACGCATACCGACATCACCGAGCGCAAGACCCTCGAAATCGAACTACGCAACGCGAACATCGAGCAACGCGCCATTTTCAACTCGGCCAGCGTTGGCATCGCGCTGATCCGCGACCGCATCATCCAGCGCTGCAACCGTCAGCTCGAAACCATCTTCGGCTACGGACCGGGCGAATTCGACGATTGCTCGACCCGCCTCTGGTATATCGACCAGGCGGGCTGGGAACAAGGGGGCGCTGCCGCCTATGCCGAAATGGCGCTCGGCAAGGTGCATTGCCGCGAGCAGGAAATGATCCGCAAGGACGGCACGACTTTCTGGGCCCGCGTGCGCGGCCAACTCCTCGACCCGAGCCAGCCGGAACGCGGTGCCATGGCCATCATCGAAGACATCACCAGCGAACGGGAAACACTCGCCGTGCTGCGTCAGGCCAAGGAGACGGCCGAAATCGCCACACGGACCAAGTCCGAATTTCTCGCCAACATGAGCCATGAAATCCGCACGCCGATGAATGCCATTCTCGGCATGGCGCGCATTCTCGGCCGGCAAATCAGCGATCCCGGACACGTCGACCGCCTGCGCAAGATCGCCACCTCGGGCAACCACCTGCTGGCGATCATCAACGACATCCTCGATTTTTCCAAGATCGAGGCGGACAAGCTCGAACTCGAAAAACGCCCGCTCGACCCGCGCGCCCTGAGCGTCAACATCATCTCGATGCTGACCGAAATCGCCGAAGAAAAAGGGATAGAACTTCGCGTCGACAACGACCAGGACCTGGGCACGCTGCTTGGCGACTCGACCCGGCTGACCCAGGCCTTTCTCAACCTGGCCAACAACGCGCTCAAATTCACCGAACGTGGCAGTGTCACACTGCAAGTCAGGAAACAGTCGGAAAACGAAAGTCAGGTGCTGGTCCGGTTTGCCGTCAGCGATACCGGCATCGGCATCGCACCCGAGGCCCAGGCCAGGCTGTTCAATGCTTTCGAACAGGCCGACGGTTCGACCACCCGCAATTTCGGGGGCACCGGCCTCGGCCTCGCCATCACCCGGCGCCTGGCCGAATTGATGGACGGCGAAGCCGGTGTCGAAAGCACGCTCGGCGCGGGCAGCACCTTCTGGTTTACCGCCAGACTGGACAAGACAAACACCGACGCCGCCAGCCTTGAACCGGTCGCGACCGATGGCAAACACGAGAACACCTTGCGCCGGGACTACCCCGGCCGACGCCTGTTGCTGGTCGAGGACGATCCGATCAACCAGGAGGTTGCCTGCGAACTCCTGTGCGACGCCGGCCTGGAAATCGATGTCGCCGAAGACGGCCAGGTCGCTGTCGACATCTTCCGGCAGAGCAGTCAGGCTCCCTACGCGCTGATCCTGATGGACATGCAAATGCCGCGCATGGACGGGCTGGAAGCCACCCGCCAGATTCGCGCCTTGCCCGGCGGCCAGGACATTCCGATCATCGCGATGACCGCCAATGCCTTCAACGAAGATCGGGAACGTTGCCTGCTTGCCGGCATGAACGACTTCGTTTCCAAACCGGTCGTTCCGGACCGGCTCTACCTGAGCATCCTGAAATGGTTACGCCAGGCTGCGCCATCCTGAAACCGCGGTTTTTGCCCAAAATTCGGGGTTGACCGCTGCGCCTGCGCCGAAACACGCGCCTTTATATCAAATCACGATAAACAGATGCTCACATGTTCTTAATTGAATATTAAGGCCTTGCTACAATGGCGCCCATTCGACAATCCCTGCGGATTACCCAGCAATGACCCAACGCTCCACCTCCTCCACGCTCAGCCATCTCGACTGGCTCGAAGCCGAAGCCATCCACATCATGCGCGAAGTGGCCGGCCAGTGCTCCAACCCGGTGCTGCTCTTCTCCGGCGGCAAAGACTCGCTGTGCCTGCTGCGTCTCGCCGAAAAGGCCTTCCGCCCCGGCAAGTTCCCCTTCCCGCTGCTGCACATCGACACCGGCCACAACTACAAGGAAGTCATCGCCTTCCGCGACCAGCGTGCCGCCGAACTGGGCGAGCGCCTGATCGTGCGCTCGGTCGAAGATTCCATGGCGCGCGGTACGGTCGTGTTGAAGCATGAAGGCGAATCGCGCAACAAGCACCAGTCGGTGACCTTGCTCGAAGCCATCGAGGAGTTCGGCTTCGACGCCTGCATCGGCGGCGCCCGTCGCGACGAGGAAAAGGCCCGCGCCAAGGAACGCATCTTCAGCTTCCGCGACGAATTCGGCCAGTGGGACCCGAAGAACCAGCGCCCGGAACTGTGGAGCCTGTACAACGCCCGCAGCCACAAGGGCGAGAACATTCGCGCCTTCCCGATCTCGAACTGGACGGAAATGGACGTCTGGCAATACATCGAACGCGAAGGCCTGGAACTGCCGTCGATCTATTTTGCCCATACCCGCCCGGTCGTCATGCGCCAGGGGTCCATCGTGCCGGTCAATGTGCCGCTCGTTTCCGGTGAACTCGCCAACCCGGTCAAGGCCGGTGAAGAGGTCATCGACCTGCTGGTGCGCTTCCGCACCGTTGGCGACATCTCCTGCACCGCACCGGTCGAGTCGGATGCCGACAACGTCAGCAAGATCGTGCTCGAAACCGCCACCACCACCATCACCGAGCGCGGCGCAACGCGTCTGGACGACCAGACCAGCGACGCCTCCATGGAACAACGCAAGAAAGAAGGGTACTTCTAGGATCGAGTTATTAGGATCGAGGACCCAGCAAAACCGCGGCCCACTCGATCCTCGATCCTGAATCCTTGATCCTTACGGAAAAAAACATGACCACACAAGACAAAATCGAAGATCACGGCCTGCTGCGCTTTTTGACCTGCGGCAGCGTCGATGACGGCAAGAGCACCCTGATCGGTCGCCTGCTGTACGACACCAAAACCATTCTCGCCGACACCCTGTCGGCCATCGCCAAGACCTCGGAAAAACGCGGCCTCGGCGCCGTCGACCTGTCGCTGCTCACCGACGGCCTGCAAGCCGAACGCGAACAGGGCATCACCATCGACGTTGCCTACCGCTATTTCTCGACCGGCACGCGCAAGTACATCATCGCCGACGCACCGGGCCACGAGCAGTACACCCGCAACATGGTGACCGCCGCCTCCACGGCCAACCTCGCCATCATCCTGATCGATGCGCGCAAAGGCATGCTGACCCAGACCCGCCGTCATTCCAAGCTGGCTTCGCTGGTCGGCATCCCGCACCTGATCGTCGCCATCAACAAGATGGACCTCGCCGACTATTCGCAGGAAACCTACGAAAAGATCAAGGCCGACTATCTTGAATTCGCCGCCAAGGTCGGCATCGAAGACATCCGCTTCATTCCGCTTTCCGCCTTGAACGGCGACATGATCGTGGACCGTGGCGACAACCTGAACTGGTACGAAGGCCCGACCCTGCTCGAAATGCTCGAAGCCGCCCCGGCCGCGCATACCGAGCACACCGAGAAGTTCCGCTTCCCGGTCCAGTACGTCTGCCGCCCGCAGGATTCCGCCAACCCGGAACTGCACGACTACCGTGGCTTCATGGGCCGCGTCGAAGCCGGTTCGATCAAGGTCGGCGATGCCGTCACCGTTTTGCCTTCCGGCCGCGAGTCGACCGTCAAGGCCGTGCAACTGGGTGGCATCGATATCGGCGAAGCCTTCACCGAGCAATCGATCACGCTGCTGCTCGCCGATGAAATCGACACCTCGCGCGGCGACATGATCGTCAAGTCAAACGAAGTGCCGGCCGCCGTCAAGCAGATCGAAGCCACCGTCTGCTGGATGGCCGAAGCGCCGATGGACCGTGCCCGCACCTACCTGATCCGCCACACGACGCGCGACAGCAAGGCCAAGCTCGCCGCCATCGACCATCGCCTGGACGTGAACACCCTGGAAAAAGTCCCGGCCGAAAAGCTGGCGATGAACGACATCGCGCAAGTCACATTCAAGCTGGCCCAGCCGCTGTTTGCCGATCCCTACCTGGAAAACCGCGGCACCGGCGCTTTCATCATCATCGATGAAAGCAACAACAACACAGTTGGCGCCGGGATGATCCTGTAACGGTCGACTGCGCAAAACAAGCAAAAACGCCTCCGTGATGGAGGCGTTTTCGTTCCATAGCCGAATTTCAGTGAATCGTCTGCATATCAAGCAAGGCAACTATTTCCTGGAGTTCTTCCTTAGTTCCCATTTGGCGCTTCTTCTGCTCCCGCATGTAGCCGAGCCAATCCTCGTAATTTTCAAGGATGCCCCGTGCCATATCCAGCGGCGTCAGCCCTTCAGCATTTTTATGCCCAGCCAGTCCTGGATAGGCTTCGACAATCATCCTCACGCCAATCAACCAAGCAAAACGAACGGCAGTATGCAAAGCGGTGTTCCCCTCCCCCTCACTCACCTTCAGCACGTCGGGGTTCGCGTCTAGAACCGCACCAAGACAAGGGCTGGAAAGCCCGGCCACTGCCGCGTGCAGCGCCGTTCTTCCGAGGTAGTCCTGAGCATTGATGTCAGAAAGTGGAACAAGAAGGCGGGTCAAATCGGCGCTACCGTTATCTGCTGCCAGCATCAGCGGCGTCTGTTTCTTGAAATCGGCAATCCGGGCTTGCTCCGGCCAAGCCTCCAGCAACAGGCGAATGGCCTCCCGGCGGTTCTGCATGTGTGCCTCAGCCTTGCCGAACCCACCTAATAACTGAGGAGGCACCATCGAGCGCATCATCGGCATCTTGTTCTCAAATTCATGAAGTAGCTTGAGCCACTGCATCAACACGCTACTCCGGCGGGCATCCTTCAAGTTGTCCTCGCGGAAATGGCGCGCATTTCCTGCCATCCAGTCGCGCAACCCATCCCAATTCGCCGTCTCGATCAAACCGAACGTTTCCTCCACGATGGCGACGAAGTTTGCCTTTCCCGGCCCCTCAAACGGTTCAACACCCGGATATGGTTGATAAAGTGTTGTCCCGAAAAACCCCTCGCATTCTGTAGCGGCATCCTCGAACGAAGGAACGCCATTGGGGAATTCCATGAAATGCAGCATGTTCCGGTAATACGGTGCGTGATTTTTTGGATTAAAGGCTCCACGCACTATCGCGGTAGCGAAGCCGTCTCGGGCGATCTCACCCCGTAACCCGCCGTAAGCCCGTTCTGAACATGCCTCCAGTGCTGCCTTGAAATCTTTTTCGGCCTCGGCCGCACGACTCTCGAACAAAGCATGTTTGGCCCGGAAGCGCAGCAAGGGCGCTTTCCATTGCTCCCAAGCCTTGGTATCCGCCTGGGCGGCATCCAGCAATACCTGAACTTGCTCGCGGGTATCTTTCGGGCGCAAACGCGGATCCACGTTAAGCAGAAAACCGAGTTCCAGCAAGCGGACAGACCCCTGTTCCAGAGGTGAAGCGGCCAGTTCTTTCATGCGTTCCAAGGCACATTGACGTATCCAGTCCGTCAGTCCCTTCGACTGTACGAACTGGCTCAATACCCAAAAGCTGTTTATTGCCTGCATGGCGCGCTTTGGTGAGCCGGCCCTGACCTTCTCCCGCAAAATCTCAAGGCTTTTGTCCTCTTCAAGCTCTGACTGAATGCGTTTTAGCCAGGGTTTGAGTGTTGAAACCCACTCCTCCTTCTTCGCTGCAACAAAATCCTCCAGCCCATCCTTCGGCTGTAGTAACAGGAAATGCCGAGTCAAACGTTCCGCAAGAAGACTTACTCGTGCCGGCCAATCAAGCGAAGGCTGGATTACCAGCAAGCGGTCGTAAAACGACAGAGGAGGAAACTGTGCCTCGAACCATTCATCCTGCTCGGCTTCGGTTTCGCGGCGATCCGAAGATGCCTGAATGCTCTTGTTGTAGATCGTCTCAAAAAGACTAATCAGTTGTAGCACCTTGTTTTGCTTGGGATCGTGTGCTTGCTCTGGCTGCAACTCTGGACAGAGGTACTTCACCAAATCCTGATACCCCGCCTGTGCCAGCCTTGCCACACGCAAACGTTGGCGCACGGTTGCCATATCAGGAGCGGCGTAGCGGATGGCAATATTCCGAACAAACGTTTCTTTTTCGTTGTCGCTCGCGCTGCCATCGAAAATCAGGCACAAACGTTCCGGCTTCATGGGAATTTGCTCGGAAATCTGCTCGACACTCAACCTCCTGTGATCTACGACAAATTTCAGAGCATTTTCGAACTGTTCGTCGGTTGTCCAAGCTTCATCAAACGCAAGAGCGCCAACGAAAGACAAGGACGCATCGTTTGGGAAAACTTCCTCAATTTTTTCAGCATTATTGGGAACGACTCCCGCCAACCAGTTACGCAAGGTACGCACCGCCGCGTCGTTCCCTCCTTCCCTTTCGCGCAGATTTTTATTGCCGATTGCAATACTCAGATCGTCAACAGATGGCGCCGCCAGCAAATCAAGCAACCACTCGATCACTTTAGTTATCGGCAATTTGACTTCCCCGGTTTCTGGATCGCCGCTCGGCAAGAACCAGAACTCCCCACCGGGCATGCCTGCGTCAATGGGCGGTAAATCATGCTCTGTATTGGCCTGCGACCAGAACGCAATATTCCGCGCCCAAACCGGCACATGGATACACGCCAGCGTGTGCCACAGCACCTGCTGCTGACTAGCGTTGCCTGTCCATGTCTTTAGCTCAATGGCTTTCAGAATGCCGCCCAGTTTCTCGACTACTCGCAATGCATCCCGACGAGCACTCTCATCGAGTTCCAAGGCGTCGAAAATTTGCTGCAAGAGCGACTGAATCCGGTTGACATGACCGTCCACTTCCATTTCGTAGCCAGTAAATCTCAATTTATTGGGTAATGCTTTCAAGCCAAGACGAGTGTGAACTTCATTCAGCATTTCTTCAAAAGTCGGCAGATGAGCCATGATTTTCTTCGCGTGATTGATGACGATCAGATTTAACCAAACAGCTTATCAGTCCCTCAAGGAAAGATCGCGAACACACCCACTTTTTGTCTGACCAGCCGTTAAAAAGGTGTGTTCGCGATCTTTCCGTGTCTTTCTCCGCCGCAATTTCGACAATGCCATCCATCGCAGGCAAGTCGCCTCCGATTCCACCCCGGCCTTCCCTCAAGCCCCGGCGGATTGTACGAGGGAATTCATCAGGAGAAACACCATGAGCAATAACACCCCGAACTGGCCCAGCAAGGTACCCAACGCTCCATCTGGCAACCATCGCACCAACAACCCGCCAGCTCCCAAGAAGTAAGCAACCCTAACCACGGGCGCTCTTCCCGGAGCGCCCGTACAAAGCACTGTCGCCAGAAAGGCCAAACTCATGTTCAAAAAACTCATCGCCGCCCTACTCTCCCTGTCGCTGCTCACCCTCAGCGCCTGCGGCACATCCGGCCCGAAATACCGCAACGTCCGCTCCTACAGCGAAGGTCTCGCCCCCGTTCAGACCCAAGGAGGACGCTGGGGATTTATCAATGAAAGGCAGGACTGGGTTATCCAGCCAAGATTCGAAGATGCCCGCGAATTTCAGGGTGGCAAGGCTGCTGTTCGTCAAAACGGCAAATGGGGCTTCATCAACCGGCATGGAGAATGGCTGTGAAACCCGCCAGCGAACTGGTTATCAACTGGCACCTGACCGAAGCCTGCAATTACACCTGTCGTTATTGCTATTCAAAATGGCACGCAGATGGCGCAGGCAAGGAACTCATTCACAACGCCGCCAGCAGCGCGACTCTGCTAGCGGAGATTTATCGCCACTTCGCCCCGACACCCCGCAACCACGCCCGGCTGGGCATGAAATGGCAGTCGCTCCGCCTAAGCATCGCAGGCGGCGAGCCGCTGCTCTACGACCGGGAGATTGTCCGGATTGCCACGCAAGCCAAGGCTATTGGCTTCAACGTATCGCTGATTACCAATGGCAGCCGCCTGACTCGCCCTTTGATGGCGGAATTGGCACCACAACTTTCAGTGCTCGGACTGAGTCTGGATTCTGCCCTGCCCGCAATCAACCGCGAAATCGGTCGGGCAGATCGGCATTCGCTGGTTCTCTTGCAGGAAGAACTGAGCGAGATTGTTGCGTTGGGTCGAAAACTGAATCCCGATCTGCGTCTGAAGATCAACACCGTGGTCAACGCCCTCAACTTCACGGAAGACATGAGCCCGCTGATTCGACAATTGTCGCCGGACAAATGGAAGGTGCTGCGCATGTTGCCGACCGTTACCAGCGACCTGTCCATTGCCGACTACGAATTCGCGGAATTCGTTGATCGCCACACATTGCTCGGCAACATCATCAGCGCCGAGGACAACAGCGACATGGTTGAGTCGTACATCATGATCGACCCGCGTGGCCGCTTCTTTCAGAACTCGCTGAGCGGAGGCGGCTACCGTTACAGTGCCCCCATCCTCGACGTTGGCGGCGAAGCTGCGTTTCGCCAGATCAACTGGCTGGCCAAAAAATTCATATCCCGGTACACAGCCGAAGCCAGCGAGTACATGGCATGAGATATTGCAAGCTCAAAGAAATCAACGCGCTGGTCAAGCAGTTGGTTCGCCAGGGATGGTCGTTCCAGCGAGGTGGTAGACATGGACGGCTGCGCCCGCCCGGCGGACAAACCACATTGACCGTTCCATGCACACCTAGCGATCGACGGGCATTTCTGAATTTCAGACGGGATGTCCGGCATATGGCGGGGTAACTCGAACGCCCCCCCGCCGAGCCCCAATTCAGCTCAACCAACCCAACAAATCCTCCGGCAGCATCGGACGGGCGAAGTAGTAGCCCTGGATATTGCTCACCCCTTCGTTTTTCAGGAACTCCATCTGTTCGACGGTTTCGACGCCTTCGGCGACGATTTCGACCTTGAAGCTCGAACCCAGCGCGAGGATGGCGCGCACGATGGCGACGTCGGCGGCATTGCCAGGAATGCCATCCACAAAAGATTTGTCGATCTTGAAACAGGTGATCGGGAAGAGCTTGATGTGGGAGAGCGAGGAATAGCCGGTACCGAAGTCGTCGACCGCAAGCAGCGTCCCGAGCGCGCGCAGTCCGGCCGTAATGCGGCGGGCGGTTTCGCCCGATTCGAGCGCGCCTTCGGTGATTTCCAGTTCGAGTCGGGCCGGGTCTATACCTGACTTCCGGATCGCCGCCTCCACCTCGCCAATGAAGGAATCCTTGAGCTGGGCCGGCGCAACGTTGATGGCGACCTTGGGAATCGGCAGCGCCTGTTCACACCACAGCCGCATCTGGCGGCAGGCTTCGTTGAGCACCCAGAGTCCGAACTCGCCAATCAGCCCCATCTCCTCGATCATCGGCAGGAAAGCCGCCGGCGGAAGCACGCCGCGTTGCGGGTGCCGCCAGCGCGCCAGCGCTTCGACGCCCTTGACGCTGCCATCGGCCGGATCAACCTGCGGCTGGTAGACCAGGAAAAACTGCTGCTCCAGCAAAGCGTGACGCAGCTCGCTGGTCATCTGCAACTTGTCGTTGAGCCCCTGCACCATGTCCTGCGAATAGAACTCGTAGCAGTTGCGGCCGCGCTGCTTGGCGCCATACATCGCCGTATCGGCCGCCTTGATCAGTTCCGATGAGCGTCGGCCATCGTTCGGATAAATGGCTATCCCGATACTCGCCGTCGGAATCAGCTCATGCCCGCCCATCAGCAGCGGTTCGGCCAGGCCGGCGAGCATGCGAGTCATCGTCTCGCCGATCATGTGCACGTCATCGAAGCCCTCCATGAACAGCACGAACTCGTCGCCGCCCCAGCGGGCGAGAACATCCTGCTTGCGCGTCGCCGCCTGCAGGCGCTCGGCGACAATTTTCAGATACTTGTCGCCGACCGCATGGCCCAGGGTGTCGTTGATGATCTTGAAACGATCGAGATCGATGAAAATCACCGCGGCACCATAATTCTGGCGCTTGCAGCGCTGCAGGCTCTGATCCAGGACTTCTGTGAAATTCATCCGGTTGGGCAGGCAGGTCAGCGGATCGTGATTGGCCAGATGGAAAAGCCGCTCCTCCGCCTGCTTGGCCTTCGAGATATCGGAAAACACCGAAACGTAGTTCTGCACGTTGCCGGCATTGTCGAGCACGGCCGATATGCTGCCCCACTGCGGATAAATCTCGCCATTCTTGCGCCGATTCCAGATTTCTCCGGACCAGCGCCGCTTTTCCTGCAGGAAGCGCCACAATTCGGCATAAAAATGTGGCGTATGCACCCCCGACTTGAGCAGGCGCGGACTCTGCCCGAGGGCTTCATTGCTGCTGTAGCCGGTAATTTCGGTAAAGGCCCGGTTGATCGAGGTTATCCGACCTTCGCTGTTGGTCACCATGACCGCCTCGGCCGCCTCGTCGAGAATCACCTCGGTCGGCAGGCTTTGTCCGGCCTCGGCCTTGGGGGCGATTTCACTGAACACCACGACGCAGCCACTGACCTGCTGGTGATCGGACAAGGGCGTGCACACATACTGCAGCAACATGTTCGGGCGCCCCACGCCAGCCTCGACCAGCTGCGTTCCCTGGCGGGTTTCGCCATCCTTCAGCGTGGCGATGAACGGGCAGCCAAAGCCTGCGTCAGTGCCGCAAGCCTCCGGAACCTCCCAGCAAAAGACCTCGCAGCAATAACGTCCGACCAGTTCCTCTTCGTCGTGCCCGAGGAGTTTGACGGCCACCTCGTTGGCGTAAACCACATTGCCGTGATTGTCGATGCTGACCAGGCCTTCGCCCGCCGCTTCAAGAATCTGCGTGTGGCGACGATGCACATCCTCGATCGCCAGCTGATAGTTGTAGCGCTGTGTCACATCGCGCGCATTGAGCAGGATCTCGCTCTCGCCATGCGCACCGATGGTGTGCTTGAGGGTCGCTTCGACCCATAAATCGGAGCCGTCCAGCCGCCGCCCCCGCATCACCCGGGTCGTCATTGCACCAAGCGACTGCAAGGATTGCAGCAGGCTGGCGATCACCTCGGGCTCTTCATCCACGACATCGCTCAGGCAGAGGTCGTTCAACTGCAGACTCTCGCGCCCGAACAACTCACGGCAGGCAGGGGAGGCAAAACGGAAATGACCGTCCAGTTGCAGGCGGGCAATCATGTCGGTCGAGTTTTCAGCGAGCAGGCGGTAACTCTCCTCGCTGCTTTTCAGGGCTTTCTGGGCCAGCACCTCGATCAACGCGAGCGACAGCGAATTGGCCGCATCGATCTCGACCTGGGACCAGGGCATCGACTTGTCGTGGTAGGTCTGGATCCAGGTATCAAAAGAAGTCCGCGGCGAGATCCGCAAACCGTCGGCGTCGCGAATCACCGTCTTTTGCGGGTTGCCGGCCCAGCGCAAGGTACGCAGGATGCCGGGACGGAACCAGATGACGAAGTTGTTCAGCTTGTGATCGAGCGGCGCCACCATCATGCCGCTCAGCGCATCATCATCGACACTCAGGCCCGCGCCTTCGAGCAACTGGCGCAGATCGTCGGTATGAAACACCGGTGCCACCGGCAGTTCGCGCAGCAGGCCGATCAGACGATCAAGCAACGCAGGCGGCGGCACATCGCCCAGCAGGTGACGAGTCCCCTCAATGGTGACGACGGCGCCCTCGGCACGGACCAGGCCGAGCAGTTTTTCCTTGAGCAGCACGATGATCGAATCAAGCTCGTCCGACGTCCGGATCAGGCTGGTCAACTCGTAAAGCAGGTCGCGGATGCGCAGACTCATCGCATCGCGCTCCACGGCATCCATGTTGATCAGTTTCAGGGAGACCACGCGACCGATGAACTCGTCGAGTTCGCGCGAACGCAGGCTGACATAGCGCGGCGTGAAATGGTGACAGGCAATCAGCCCCCACAGCCGGTCGTTCTGCACCAGCGAAATGCTCAGGCTGGCGCAGACCCCCATGTTGCGCAGGTATTCAACATGCACCGGCGACATGCTGCGCAACCAGGAATGGCTCAGATCGATCGCCTGCGCCGGTTGCTTGCCATCGACCGAGAGCAGCGCCACCGGCTCGGCATTGACGTCGGCAATGACGCGCACCAGGTTTTTTGTGTACAAGGCGCGCGCCTGCGGCGGGATGTCGGAAGCGGGAAAATGGTTGCCAAGATAGGAGTCGGCTTCCTCGATCTTGCTTTCGGCAATCACCTCGCCATCCCAGTTGGCGTCGAAGCGATACATCATGACCCGGTCAAAGCCGGTCAGCGAACGGACCTGCTCGACCGCCATGCGGGCGTACTGATCGAGATCGTTTTCCGCATCCAGCTTCCACAGCGCATCACGAATCGGGATGAACAGCTTGTGAAAGACGTCGCCGGTCGATGCCTGCGCCTGCTCAACCTCGATCACGAAAAGATCGCCGGCGAGAAAGACCTGGGCATCGTAAGTACGCAATTTGCCATCAAATGGCAGGTCGACCGACCAGACCTTGGCCCCGCCCCAGTCACCGAGCTCAATCAGCGTGTGCAACCAGTCCAGCTGCTCGGCACCGATCAGCTTGGCCAGCGGCTCGCCAATCACCGCACCGGCGGTCGACGGGAAAATACTGTCCAGATTCGCGCTCGCCGCCCGGATGATGAAGCTTTGTCGATCAACCGCCAGCAACACACCCACCGGCTGAATGCTGCCGATCAGGTGAATCGGTTCGCTGGCGCAAACCTTCAGGGCTTCTTCAAGCGCCGCTTGCTGACTGGCTTCGGGCAAGGTATTCATCGAGAACTGCTTCCATCGTGGCAAATGTCGTGCGGGCGGCCTGCAAGGCACTCTGGCGAACCGCTTCGTGAGTCAGGGCAGCATTGATAAAACTGTCGAACTGCTGCCACAGTGGCATGGTTTGATCGCCATAGCCGTAGAAAAACCGCGCGCCCTGGTCCGGCGAGAGCACCAGATGCGTCGCCAGATGCCGCGAAATGACCTGGCCGCCCAGCGAAGAGCCTTCAATGGTGTAGAGCGCGCCCAGCAACTGCCCCTCATCGGTCAACGTCATCGCCGGCAGTGAAATGCCGGCTTGCCGGAAAGCAAGCTCGGGATCGATGCCGAAATACGCCAGATCTTCCACCAGCCAGGGCAATTTGCGCCGTGGCGCATACACGAAGCGGCTCAAGCCGGCGGCCAACGCCTGGTCGATGGCTGCCTCGAGGGCGCGGTAAAAATGGAAGTAGGCGGTCAGTACGAGCTGGTATGTCGTCAAGGCATAGTCAGGCCGGGTAATACCCGCCAGCAGGGGATGCTGATTCAGTCGGACATGTTCGGCATGGGTGCCATCCCGCAACAGGCGGCGGACAGCGGAAAGATCGGTCGGCGTGGCCAAATTCAAGCTACCTTTGCCTGATCGGCCGCGTCAGTCATTTTGGCGCTCTGCTCAAGGGCCGCCACCGCTGCGCGCAAGTCGGAAAACACACGGATCCCGCGCGACGGGCGTTTGATGAAGGAGACACCAGCCCCGCCGGCCCACAACGCCACTGTCGCCGGGAGACTCTGGCGCAAATGTGTCAGGAGCGGCCGCACCCGCCATTCGGGATAGGAAAAACTGAACGACAGGGCAACGATATCTGCCTGACAGGCCCGTGCAGCCGATGCCAGCTCACTCGGCGGCACATGCGGGCCGATATCGGTACACCAGGCCCCCGCATCCGCCAGCACGGCCTGGACCATGTACAGGCCGAGCACATGCAACTCGTCGCTGGGTGTGGCAAACAGGACGCGCGGGTAACCGGCTTTCGGGATCGCTTTGCCGATTTCTGCAAGCAGCAGGCGACTGAGGATGCCGGTACATAGATGTTCGTGGTAAATCTCGATTTCACCCCGTGCCCAGGCATCACCGAGCCCGGTGACCAGCGGCGAAACCGTGTCAATGACGAAATCGTGCAAGCTCTGCCGCTGCCGCTCGGCCAGCAGGAAAGCATCGAGGCCGGCCAGGTCGAATTGTTTCAGTAAATCCAGCGCCTGCCGGGTCGATGCCGATTCCGATTGCTCATTGCCGGCGCAGGCCGCCACCTGAGCCAGTTGCTGCAACTCTTCCAGCGACTTGCCAACCACCTGCCGGGCGCGATAACCGGTGTTCTGCAGACGCTTGATCAGGCGCAGCTGGGCAACCTGCTCGCGCGGATAGCCGGACACCCCGTCGCTACCGGACAAGGGGGTCGGAAAACCGTAACGGGACCGCCATTTGCGCAAGAGATCCTTGCCCAGACCGGTTTCACGCTCAAGCTCCGCGGCGTCGACGACACTGGCTGAATTCATGGCCCCGGATGATACGCCTTTCGTCAGTGTCCGTGACACATTGTCACGGACAGATTCGAAATTTACCCACCATAACCATCCATGCCGGGCGAGAGTAGAATTTCCGGAAACAATTCAAAAACTCTGCCTCCGGTCATCCCGAACGGCGCCGGAGGTTTCGTGGCAGGGCATTCAGGGAGTCTTTCACATGCAGGTCAGGTTCGAGGCGACAGGAACGCTCGCTGCGCTGACGCCGATTCTCGACGCACTCGACGCACAACCCGAAATCGCCGGCTTGTTGCTGCTGACCTGCGACGACAACGGCTTTTCGCCGGCAGCTCTCGACCCGATCCTGCACAAACTCGGCAAGCCCGTTTTTGGCGGCATCTTTCCGCGCCTCATCTTCGGCTGCGAGCACTTTGCCCGCGGCAGCATCGTCGTCGGCTTGCCGGTACGCCCCGACATCCGCCGTATCGGGCAACTGAGCGATGCCGCACTCGACATCGACCAGGCGGCAGCGGCCTGTGCCGACCTGCGCGCCGCACAAGGCAGCCTGCTCATTTTCGTAGACGGCTTTGCCGGCCGCATCGGCGATCTGATCGGCGCCCTGTTCGAGCATCTCGGACTGGGCATGAACCAGATCGGCGGCGGCGCCGGCTCTCTGTCGCTGATGCAGAAACCTTGCGTGATCAGCAATGCCGGCCTGCAACAGGATGTCGCCCTGCTGGTTCATCTTGAAATCGACAGCCGCATCGGCTCCGGCCACGGCTGGACCGTCATCTCGGACTCGATCAAGGTCACCGCGGCCCACCAGAACACCATCCAGCAACTCAATTACCGGCCGGCGCTCGAGGTCTACCGTGAAATCGTCAGCGCCCATGGCGGCACCGAACCCGGCCCGGACAACTTTTTCACCGTCGCCAAGGCCTACCCCTTCGGCATTCACAAGCTCGGCAGCGAAGTCGTGGTGCGCGACCCGATCAGCGTCGGCAGCGATGGCAGCCTGACCTGTGTCGGCGAAGTCGCACCCGGCGCATTTGTCCATGTTCTGCACGGTGAACCGCTGGCGCTGATCGCCGCCGCCGGCGAAGCGGCCCGCCGCGCCTGCGCCGGAGCCAGGCCGGGCGAACTGCGCCTGTTCATCGACTGCATCTCGCGCGTTCTCTTTCTCGGCGAGCGCTTCACTGAAGAGCTTGCCATCGTCCAGGGCGAGGAGCCGCTGATCGGCATGCTGGCGATCGGCGAAATCTGCAACAACGGACGTGACTACCCCGAGTTTCTCAACAAGACCGCCGTGCTCGGCCTGCTGGCCAGACCATGAATACCTGCCTCGAAACCGAAATTCTCTACCAGATCTCCCTGGTCATCGGATCGAGCACCGAACTCGGCCCGATGCTGCGCCGCACCGCCAGCACCCTGCTGCGCCTGCTCAACGGCACCAGCTGCGCCATCCTGCGCGCCACGCCGGCCGCCCACGACGGCCAGCCAGCCGAAGCCGCCTGCCTACTGCCGCGCCATCCGCTGGCCAATCCGAGTTTCCATGCCTTCCTGCTTTACGGCGCCGGCCTGAGCGAGCAGCAGAGCGCCCCGCGGGTGCGTGAAATCGGCGACACGCACTTCCATTTTTATCACCTGCCCGGCTTCGGCACGCTGGTTTTCGGCCGCCAGGGCGAAGCGCTCAGCCAGACGCTGCAACTAGCCTTTCTGCCGCTGGCCGAGAAGCTGGCCCAGGCTGCGGTCGTCTGCCTGATCAAGGACAGCATGCAACTGGCCGCCAGCGTCTTCGAGAGCAGCCAGGAAGGCATCATGATCAGCGATGCCGACAACCGCATCGTCGATGTCAATCGCGCCTTCTCGCGGATCACCGGTTTCGCGCGCGATGAAGTCGTCGGCCGCGACCCCAGGCTGCTCAGTTCCGGCATGCAGGAAGCCGCCTTTTACCAAACCCTGTGGCAGGATCTCCAGAAGCATGACAGCTGGCGCGGAGAAATCTGGAACCGCCGCAAAAGCGGCGAGATTTACGCGGAAATGCTGTCGATCGCGGTGATTCGCGACCCGCAAGGTGCCGTCAAGAACCATCTGGCGGTATTTACCGACATCAATCACTTGAAGGAGCACGAGGCCGAGCTTTACCGCATCTCGCACTTCGACCCGCTGACCGCATTGCCCAATCGCCGCCTGCTCGACGACCGCCTGCGCCAGGCGATGGCGCATGCGCACCGCACAGATGGCTCGCTCGGCATCTGCCTGCTCGACCTCGACGGTTTCAAGGCGGTCAACGATGCGCACGGGCACAAAACCGGCGACATCCTGCTCAGCACCATCGCCACCCGCCTGCAAGCCAGTGTCCGCGAGGACGACACCATCGCCCGCCTGGGCGGCGACGAATTCGTGATCGTCCTGCAGGGAATCTCCGACCCCGGCGAGTGCGACGAAATCATGCGCCGCATCCTGTACGCCGCCGCCACGCCGGTCAGCCACGGCGACATCACTTGCCAGGTCTCGGCCAGCATCGGCGTCACCTTCTTCCCGAGCGACGACGCCGATGCCGACACCCTGATCCGCCATGCCGACCAGGCGATGTACCTCGCCAAGCAGAGCGGCAAAAATCGCTACCAGCTCTTCGATACGCAGCAGGACCGGCAGGTTCAGGCGCACCGCGAATCGCGCCTGCGCCTGGCCTGGGCGCTGCAAAACGACGAGCTATGCCTTTTCTACCAACCCAAGGTCGATCTGCGCAGCGGCGAAATCGTCGGCCTCGAAGCCCTCATCCGCTGGCAGCACCCGGAACTGGGCCTGCTCGCACCGGCCAACTTTCTGCCCGCCCTGGCCGGCACCGAGCTGGAAATCGGCATCGGTCAATGGGTCATCCACCAGGCCCTGCGCCAGCTAGCCCAATGGCAGGCCGCCGGGCGAGAGTTCGGGATCAGCATCAACATCAGCGCGCACCACCTGCAACAGCCCGATTTCACCCGGCAACTGCAGGATGCCATTGCCCGCGTTGACGGCATCGACCCGCGCGGCCTCGAACTCGAAATCCTTGAAACGGCGGCCATCACCCGCCTCGAAGACGTCTCGAAGACCCTGCTCGAATGCCGGGCGCTCGGCATCAGCATCGCCCTCGACGACTTCGGTACCGGCTATTCGTCGCTGACCTACTTCCAGCGCCTGCCGATCCAGACACTCAAGATCGACCAGGGCTTCGTGCGCAACATGCTAACCGCACCCGGCGACCGCAGCATTGTCGAAAGCGTCATCCGCCTGGCGCAGGCCTTCGAGCGCGACGTCATTGCCGAAGGCGTCGAAAGCATGCAACACGCCGCCAGTCTCTACCAGCTCGGCTGTCACATCGTGCAGGGCTATGGCATCGCCCGCCCGATGCCGGCGGACAACCTGCCGGCGTGGATGGACAAATGGGAGCAGGAAGCCAGCTGGCTGAGTTTGCCTGCGCCGGGCCGGACAACAACAATGGAAGGCTGACGGCGGTTTTCGCCATTTTTTCGGCGTGGACCGCCTGGCGACCGGGCGCCACCAAACAGTGCGCCCGCCTAGCTCTTTCTGACGTAACGGGCCAATCTGAGCAGATTCGAGGCCGGACGCAGGTTGAGGCGACGGCACAGGTCGAAATTGACATCGAAGGCGAGGCGCTGATTCTCGAGCACCAGCACCACCCCGACCTTCGCCAGTTGCGGCACATCGGTCATGGTCAGGACAGGCTCATCGCCCAGTTCGCGCTCGATCCGGCCAAGATTGACCACCTCGTCACCGCCGACATACAACACCTGGCACTTGCGAATCGCCACCGGGGTGGTCAACCCGGCCACCGCAACGCGCCGGTTGCCGATATTGCGTCCCTCGTATTTCCTCAATGCCTGGACGATGTTGTCATCACCCAGCACACACAGGTTGAAGCTCTCCTGATCCGTGTCCGGCCACTCGGTATATTGCGCGATGCGATAGATGTAGGCCGCCTTCATGTCGTGCTCGCTTACCGGCCCGGCATGCGCCGTCAGGCTCAGGCAGGCAAGGAGAAGGAGGAGAAGGTGGCGCACGGTATCTGGCTCAGAGGTCGTAGTTGAGCTGGAACCAGAAAGTCCGGCCGTCCATGCGCAGGCTGTCCTGCGAAATACCGCTGTCCGGCCGCCAATCAAAGGGCGACACCACCTCGTAGTGCCGGTCAAACAGATTACGGATGCTCAGAGATGCCGACAGGCCATGCCACTTCTCGATACTGGAGAAAGTCAGGTTGCTCAGCGCAAAGCCACCCAGGTGACGCCGCTCCAGCGTCTGGCGCGAACCGGTGTACTGCGCTTCGTAGCCGGCGCGCAGACCGCTGCCGCCGAGCGGGAAAGTCACATTGAACTTGCCCAGCACATGCGGCGAATTGGCCAGCGGCGCCCCGTCGGTATCGACCGCATCCTGCCAGGCGGCACTGGTGCGCAGACGCAGGCCGTTATCCCAGTTGCTTTCGAGCTCGATCTCCAGCCCGTGGGTATTGCTCGAACCGGTGGCGACATAGTCGTCGAGGATGGCGCTGTACTGCATCTGGTTGCTGCGCCGGTAGCGATAGAGCGAGCCGGTGAAGCGCATGCCCGGCGACAACTGGTGCTGCAGCACCAGCTCGCTTGCCGCGACATATTCGGGCGCAGCCAGTGCGCCATAGGCCGAGCGGTCATTTGCATTCGGCATCCGGAAGGCCTCGCTGTAGGAAGCCTTCACGGTGGTCCGGAAATCCGGTTTGTAGATCACCGCCAGACGCGGACTCCAGTTGCCCGGCAGATCGCTGGCATCGTCATAGCGAGCGCCAAGGTTGATCGACCATTGCTCGTTGATCCGGTATTCGTCGGCCAGGTAAAAGCTGCTCGTGCGCCGCGCATAGGTTTCCTGACGCTGGCGGACGACGGCACCGGCCGGCGAAAGATAATCCCGGAGGAATCCCTGGCGGTAATCATTGCGCCACTCGACCCCGAAAATGATCGAGTGATCGCGGAACCAGTTGCCGACGAACTTCTGGTCGAAGCCCCACCACTTGCCCTCGAACTGGCGATGCCCGTATTTTTCCCCGTCGCTGTCATCGGCAAACTCGCGAAAGCTCTCGTATGCGTAGTAGCCGTGATAAAAGCGCGACGACGAGTGCAGCAGCAAACCCAGATCGGTGTCGTAACGGGCATTGACGAAGCCGTTCTCGTCGCGCATCGAGAACGGCCGGTTGAAGGCGGTGTAGCTGTTCGGATTATTCGGCACCATCTTCTTGCGGTCCACATAGGCGCCCTCGATGCTCCAGCCGGCGTAAGCCAGCTTGCCGAACAATCGCCAGTTGCGGTCTGCATCCTGATGCTCGGCAATGCCGTTGTTGGTGGCCGGGGTGTCGTAGGCAGGAAAATGCAGCCGGCTCTGCCCCTTGACGTCGAATGCAGAGGCCGACAACAGCAGATCGAGTCCGCTCTCGAAGCGCTTGCCGTAGGTCAGGCGCTCCTTGCGCCCGCCATGGCTGGACAATTCGCCGGAGACCTGGGCCGCATTGAAGTCGTGCCCCTTGCGGGTGACGACATTGATGATGCCGAGCATGGCATTGTTGCCGTAAGTCACGGAGCCGGTACCCGGCACATATTCGACACGCTCGACCAGTTCGAGATCGATCAGGCCGGATTCGTCGATATAGGCCTGATTGAACACACTGTCCTGCGTTGCGTAACCGTCGATCAGCAGCATGATGCGGCCGGCGTAGTCACCGGGCGCCCCGTGCGCCCGCCCGCCCGGATACTGGTAGCGGAAATCGTAGGTGGTGTACAGGCCACGCATCGAATTGATCACGTCAGCCAGTGTCCGGTAGCCGTAGGCGCGAATGTCGGCGGCGGTGACGATGGCCACGGCAGAGGGTGAATCGCTGACCTGTTGCGCCAGCCGGGAGGCCGAGACCACTTCATGCTGCAACAACTGTTCAAGCGGCAGATCGGCCAGCCCGGCCTTGTCGCTCGCCTGGGCAATACCGCCCGAGACAGCGAGAAGGACAGCAAGAACCAATAATCTCTGATTGAAAAAGTGCATCAGCAGGAGCGATTCCGGTTAAATCGGCCAAAATTGGACGGCAACCGCCCATTGTCCCATACAAAACCGGCAAAACGGCCACGGGACAAGCACCCTGGAGGAATCATGACATGGCACTAGACCAACGGAATACAGGATGCTGCAAAATCCAGGAGCAGAGCGGTCGACGCCACCCAAAGCCCGTTTTCTAGCGGCGGATGACAATCTTCTGGTAAAGCTCGCCGAACGAAGTGCTTTTCTTGATCGACGCCGGCACCACGCCGGCCGGCAGCCAGCTGACGATCTCGTGCCGCCACAGGTCGAGCGCAAAAGGCTCCAGGGTTTTCAGCACCAGATGCATGACGTAGCGCAGCGGATTGCTGGCATGCGGCTTGTGGTAATCGACAATGACGATCTGCCCGCCCGGTTTGGTGACGCGCAGCGCCTCGGCCAGCGTCGCGGCGCGTACCGCGGCCGGCTGTTCGTGCAGCAGGAAGAAAAGCAGCGTCGAGTCGAAGCTCGCTTCGGCAAAGCCCAGGGCGCTTGAGTCCTGCCGGGCAATGTGGATGCGCGGATCGGGCGCCAGCTTGCTGCGCAGATTGGCAATCTGGATCGGTGCCACATCGATGATGTCGAGGCGGGCCTCGGGTGCCAGGCGGGCCGCGATGCGCTGGCTGAAATCACCATAGACACAGGCGACCTGCAAACAGCGGCCATGGATGGTCGGCCCCAGTTCGGCCAGCGCCGTATCGCGCAGGCGACGGAAATTGCCCCACAAAATCAGGTTGACCAGCCATTCACGCTCGAAGAAGCGCACGGCTCTTGGGTGCAGGTAGGCCCACCAGTAATGCTGACCGAGATATTCCGGAATATCGGCAGCCGGTTCAACTTCGGGGAAAGCGCGGTCACAGTCGTACGGCGCGGCAATATCTGTGGCGTTTGGCTTCATAGTTGCATTCTCTCCCGGTTTAATGCCTGAAAGCACTCGTTATTTTGGGGTGCCAGCCCTTACACTCTCACCCTCACCGAAAAGCACTGCTTTCCATCCGCGCCTCCCTACGCCCGGATGTTTGGTGCCCGCACCCGGCCGGCACCCATTTCACAGAATTTCAAAGGTCAAAGATGCAAGCCATTCATGATGTAGACGTCCTCCTCCTGCTCGCCACGATGCTCGGCGCCAAGAGAAAACCCGCCGAACTGCTCGACATTGTCGCCGCCATCGACCTGCTGCAAGGCAATGTCCCGGCTGCGCCGAAACTGGCCGAAGCCTTCTCCCGCCTCGCCGCCAACGGCCTGCTGGTGCAGGCCGGCGAAGGCTTTTCGCTGACCCCGGATGCACAGGAAATCGTCAACAAGCTGCCGAAAAAGGCCGACACCGCCGAACGCCTGTTCATCATCCGCGACAAGCTCTCGATGTACGCCAGCAAGGGCGAACACGCTGCCGTCACGGTTGAGGAAGCCGCCGTCAACGCCGCCATCACCGCGCACCGCGCCGCCGCGGCCAGCCCGGTCAAGAACCTGCTGGTGCCGAAGCCGAAGCCGGAAGACAAATCGGCGCAGCGCCCCGGCCAGCGCCAGCGCAAGCCGATGCCGGCGCGTCGCCGCAAGGACTGAGATGAGCGAAATCACCGAAACCGCCAGCCCGTCCTTCGCCGAGCTGCCTTTGCCGGCCGCCATGCAGGCGACCCTGCAGCAACTCGAATACCACAGCATGACGCCGATCCAGGCGGCCAGCCTGCCGCTCGCGCTGGCCGGCAACGACCTGATCGCGCAAGCCAAGACCGGCAGCGGCAAGACCGCCGCCTTTGGCCTCGCCCTGCTCAACAACCTGAATCCGAAGCGCTTCGCCATCCAGGCGCTGGTGCTCTGCCCGACGCGCGAGCTGGCCGACCAGGTGACGCAGGAAATCCGTCGCCTGGCGCGCTTTGAAGAGAACATCAAGGTCCTGCCGCTGTGTGGCGGCTCGGCCATGCGCAACCAGATCACCAGCCTGGAAAACGGCGTCCATATCGTGGTCGGCACACCCGGCCGCATCATGGACCACATGCAGCGCGGCAGCATCCGCCTTGAAGAACTCAACACCCTGGTTCTCGACGAAGCCGACCGCATGCTCGACATGGGCTTTCACGACGACATCGCCTACGTCGTCAAGCGCCTGCCGGCCGAGCGCCAGACCCTGCTCTTCTCGGCGACCTACCCGGAAGGCATCGCCCAGCTCGCCAAACAGTTTCTGCGCCAGCCCAAGGAAGTGAAACTCCTTGAACAGCACGCCGAAACCAAGATCCGCCAGCGCTTCTACGAGGTCAAGAACGAAGAGCGCCTGCAGGCCGTCGCGACGCTGCTCAAGCATTACCGCCCGGTCAGCACGCTCGCCTTCTGCAACACCAAGCAGCAATGCCGCGACCTGCTCAACGTGCTGCGCCATGAAGGCATCCAGGCCCTGACCCTGAACGGCGACCTCGAACAGCGCGAGCGCGACCAGGTACTGATCCAGTTCGCCAACCGCAGCGTCTCCGTGCTCGTCGCCACCGACGTCGCGGCACGCGGCCTCGACATCGCCAATCTCGAGGCGGTGATCAACGTCGACGTGACGCCCGATCCGGAAATCCACATCCACCGCATCGGCCGTACCGGCCGTGCCGAGCAGGATGGCTGGGCGCTCAGCCTGTGCAGCAACAGCGACCGCCGGCGCATCACCGCGATCGCCCAGGCAATGAACTGCCCGCTCGAAGTCGATAGCCTGAGCGATCTGAAAAACGACGACAGCTCGCCGCTGGTGCCGCCGATGTCCACGCTGCAGATCCTCGGCGGGCGCAAGGAAAAGATCCGCCCCGGCGACATTCTCGGCGCACTGACCGGCGAAGCCGGCTTCACCCGCGAACAGATCGGCAAGATCACCGTCACCGACCAGAGCAGCTACGTCGCCGTCAATCGCGACATCGCCCGCGACGCCGTGCGCAAGCTCTCGGCCGGCAAGGTCAAGGGCAAGACGGTCAAGGTGCGTACGCTGTAGAAATCGCGCTTTTCCAGCGGTCGACCGCTGGAAAAGCGCAAAAAACAAAATGGCGCGGAGCGTAATCCGCGCCATTTTTTTGCCCGCAACCACACGACGGCACGGAGAGCGCCTCGCCTCTTTTGCACAGAAACGATTAAATTGATAATGCAGTATCAATTTAATCGTTTATTTGCGTTATGATTTCGTCTGATGGTTGATATCCCGACCACTAGCCAGGCCAAGCCCGAAAACCGAAAGGAGAGGCAGGAATGACAATCAGACAACCGAAACTTGTTTTCAAGACCGGCGAACAAGCGCGCCAACTGAGGAAACAATTAGGCATGAGCCAGCATGAATTCTGGGCACGCGTATCAGTCACCCAGTCCGGCGGATCGCACTATGAGGCCGGGCGCGACATCCCGAAGTCGGTGCAATATCTGTTGCAGATTGCCTTCGGTTCGGAAAAGCAGTTCGGCGAACTCCTCGACTGGCTGCAACGTCCCGATCGCAAACAGCTTGCGCTGCTGGCCCAGCCAACCCGCGGCGGCACGCTGAGCATCAAGCGGCCGCGGCCCGCCGGCACTGCAACGACCAGTCTGTCCGCCGCAATCTAGGCATCCGCTACCAGACTGTCGGGCGTTGCCGGCCACAGCGCACGCCCGCCGGCATCGAGATGGCAAAGATAGGTGCGCAGGTCGAACTCCAGTTGGAAGTAATCCGGCGCCATGTGCCGGCACAACTGGTAAAAGGCCTTGTCGTGCGCGCGCTCCTTGGTGTGGGCAAGTTCATGCACGACGATCATGCGCAGGAAATCCTCCGGCACCTCGCGAAACAGCGTCGATACGTGGATCTCGCGCTTGGCCTTGAGCTTGCTGCCCTGCACCCGCGCAATGCTGGTGTGGGTGCCGAGCGCATTACGGATCACATGCAGCTTGCTGTCGAAAGCCACCTTGCTGATCTGCCCGGCGTTGCGCAGATAGGTGTTCTTGAGGTCCAGCACGTAATCGTAAAGCGCCCGGTCAGTGCGCACGGCATGCGGCTGCGGATACTTCTTGAGCAGGATGCCGGCCAGTTGATCGCCCTCGATCAAGGCTTGCACCTGCGCCACCAGGTCGGCCGGATAGCCGGCCAGATAGGGTGTCGGAGACTTGTTTGCGGTCATTGCGGCATTGTAAGTTGTTGCTGCAAACGACGAGAAGCGCTCGTGCGCAACAGGCCAACTCATCATGCAAGCTCGCCGGCATCGGCCCGCCATGTACCCCCCGGAATACCCGACAATTTTTTATGCTAGATTGACCGCCCGGACGACCGGCCCTCGCCTGTCACAAGCAGTCAGCCCAATTCCATTTCCCAACTGCGCGCTCTCAGCGCCAGCAACGCATCACCACGAAGCGCATTCTCCGGCGACAGGAAGACCAATAGCCGATCCCTATCAATCGAATCCGACCAATCAATTAGATAAAAAACCCCGCCTTTTCTAAGATGACCGTGTTGCCTCAATTAACGCCACACACTCAGGAGAGTAGAAAAATGGATCAGAAAAACGCAAGTTCTGCCGGCAAGTGCCCGGTCATGCACGGCGGCGCCACCTCGGCCGGCGTCTCGAACATGGAATGGTGGCCGAAGGCCCTCAATCTCGACATCCTGCACCAGCACGACAGCAAGACCAATCCGCTCGGCGCATCCTTCAACTACCGCGAAGAAGTGAAGAAGCTCGACGTCGCGGCCCTCAAAAACGACCTCAAGGCGCTGATGACCGACAGCCAGGACTGGTGGCCGGCCGACTGGGGCCACTACGGCGGCCTGATGATCCGCATGGCCTGGCACTCGGCCGGCACCTACCGCATCGCCGACGGCCGTGGCGGCGCCGGCAAGGGCAACCAGCGCTTCGCGCCGCTCAACTCGTGGCCGGACAATGCCAACCTCGACAAGGCACGCCGCCTGTTGTGGCCGATCAAGAAAAAATACGGCAACAAGATCAGCTGGGCTGACCTGATGATCCTCGCCGGCAACATGGCCTACGAGTCGATGGGTCTCAAGATCTTCGGCTTCGCCTTCGGCCGCGAAGACATCTGGCAACCGGAAAAGGACATCTACTGGGGTTCCGAGAAGGAATGGCTGGCCCCGACCGGCGCCGCCGGCAGCCGCTACTCTGGCGAACGCGACCTGGAAAACCCGCTCGCCGCCGTGATGATGGGCCTGATCTACGTCAACCCGGAAGGCGTGGACGGCAAGCCCGACCCGCTCAAGACGGCGCAGGACATGCGCGTCACCTTTGCCCGCATGGCGATGAACGACGAAGAAACCGTCGCCCTCACGGCCGGCGGCCACACCGTCGGCAAGGCGCACGGCAACGGCAGCGCGGCCAATCTCGGCGCGGCGCCGGAAGCGGCCGACGTCAATGAACAGGGTCTGGGCTGGAACAATCACAGCAGCCGCGGCATCGGCCGCGACACCGTGACCAGCGGCATTGAAGGCGCCTGGACAACCAACCCGACGCAGTGGGACAACGGCTACTTCGACCTCCTCTTCAAGTACGACTGGTGGTTGAGCAAGTCGCCGGCCGGCGCACATCAGTGGGCACCGATCAACATCAGCGAAGAAGACAAGCCGGTCGACGTCGAAGACGCCTCGATCCGCTGCCTGCCGATGATGACCGACGCCGACATGGCGCTCAAGTTCGACCCGGCATACCGCAAGATCGCCGAACGCTTCCGCGACGATCAGGCCTACTTCTCGGAAACCTTTGCCCGCGCCTGGTTCAAGCTGACCCACCGCGACATGGGCCCGAAGGTGCGCTACATCGGCCCGGATGTACCGGCGGAAGACCTCATCTGGCAGGACCCGGTCCCGGCCGGCCGCACCGATTACGACGTCGCCGCCGTCAAGGCGCAGATCGCCACCAGCGGCCTGTCGCTCGCCGAGATGGTCGCCACCGCCTGGGACAGCGCCCGTACCTTCCGCGGTTCGGACAAGCGCGGCGGCGCCAATGGCGCCCGCATCCGCCTCGCCCCGCAAAAGGACTGGGAAGGCAACGAGCCGGTGCGTCTGGCCAAGGTCCTGGCGGTCTACGAGCAAATTTCGGCAAAAACCGGCGCCAGCGTCTCTGACGTGATCGTGCTCGCCGGCAATGTCGGGGTCGAACAGGCTGCCAGGGCTGCCGGCTACGCGGTCGATGTGCCCTTCGCTCCCGGTCGTGGCGATGCGACGCCGGAAATGACCGATGTCGAATCCTTCGCCGTGCTCGAACCGCTGGCCGATGGCTTCCGCAACTGGCAGAAGAAGGACTACGTGGTCAGCGCCGAGGAAATGCTGCTCGACCGCGCGCAACTGATGGGCTTGAACGCCCATGAGATGACCGTGCTGATCGGCGGCCTGCGCGTGCTCGGCACCAACCACGGCGGCAGCGCCCACGGCGTGTTCACCGACCGCGTCGGCGTGCTCAGCAACGACTTCTTCGTCAATCTGACCGACATGGCCTACACCTGGAAGCCGACCGGCCGCAACAGCTACGCCATCGTCGAGCGCAAGAGCGGCGCCACCAAATGGACGGCGACCCGCGCCGACCTGGTGTTCGGCTCCAACTCGGTATTGCGTGCTTATGCCGAGGTCTATGCCCAGGACGACAACCGTGAGAAGTTCGTGCAGGACTTCGTCGCCGCCTGGACCAAGGTCATGAACGCCGACCGCTTCGACCTGGTCTGAGCCCGGCCAGGCATATCAACTGCAATCCAGCCCCCGATTATTCGGGGGCTTTTTTTGATCAGGCCGCCCTGCCCCGCGCCGCGTGCAGCTTCTTGTAGCTGTCGATCAGCCGCTGGTGGCGGTCCAGACCTTCGAGCGCCAGGCTGGTCGGGGTCAGTCCGTGGAAGCGCACGCTGCCGTCCACCGAGCCGAGCACCGCGTCCATGCGCGGGTTGCCGAACATGCGGCGGAAATTCACCACGTAATCGTCCAGTTCCAGTTCATCGTCGAGCAGCACTTCGAGCACCACGTTGAGCGCCTGGTAGAACAGGCCGCGCTCGACGGTGTTTTCGTTGTATTGCAGGTAGGCCTCGACCTGTTCCTTGGCCGCCGCGAAATCCTGCAGCGCGAGATTGATGAGGAGCTTGAGTTCGAGGATGGTGAGCTGCCCCCAATCCGTGTTCTCGTCGAATTCGACGCCGATCAGCGTGATGATGTCGGTGTAGTCGTCGAGTTCGCTCTCTTCCAGGCGCTCCAGCAAGGCTTCCAGCGCCTCATCGTCGAGGCGGTGCAGGTTCAGGATGTCTGCGCGGAAGGCCAGCGCCTTGTTGGTGTTGTCCCAGATCAGGTCGTCGACCGGATAGATTTCCGAATAACCCGGCACCAGGATGCGGCAAGCGGTGGCGCCAAGCTGGTCGTAGACCGCCATGTACACCTCCTTACCCAGGTCTTCGAGGATGCCGAACAGCGTGGCGGCCTCGTCGGCGTTGGAATTCTCGCCGTGGCCGGAGAAATCCCACTCGACGAAGTCGTAATCGGCCTTGGCGCTGAAGAAGCGCCAGGAGACGACGCCGCTCGAGTCGATGAAGTGTTCGACGAAGTTGTTCGGCTCGGTGACCGCGTTGCTCTCGAAGGTCGGGCGCGGCAGGTCGTTGAGGCCTTCGAAGCTGCGGCCCTGCAACAACTCGGTCAGGCTGCGTTCGAGCGCCACTTCCAGGCTCGGATGCGCGCCGAAGGAGGCAAACACGCCGCCGGTGCGCGGGTTCATCAGGGTCACGCACATCACCGGGAACTCGCCGCCCAGCGACGCATCCTTGACCAGCACCGGGAAGCCCTGGTTTTCCAGCTCGGCAATTCCGGCGACGATGCCCGGATATTTGGCCAGCACCTCGGCCGGCACGTCGGGTAGCGCGATTTCGCCTTCGAGGATTTCGCGCTTGACGGCGCGTTCGAAGATTTCCGACAGGCACTGCACCTGCGCCTCGACCAGCGTGTTACCGGCGCTCATGCCGTTGCTGAGGAACAGGTTGTCGATCAGGTTGGTCGGGAAATAGACCGTTTCCCCGTCCGACTGGCGCACATAGGGCAGCGCGCAGATGCCGCGCTCGGTGTTGCCGGAGTTGGTGTCGAACAGGTGCGAGGCGCGCAGTTCGCCGTCCGGGTTGTAGATGTCGAGGCAGTAATCGTCGAGCAGGCCCTTGGGCAGCGCATCCTTCTTGCCCGGCTTGAACCAGCGCTCCTCCGGGTAATGCACGAAGGGCGCGTTGGCGATCTCCGGGCCCCAGTAATTGTCGTTGTAGAAATGGTTGCAGCTCGCCCGCTCGATGTACTCGCCGAGCGCCGAAGCCAGCGCGCTTTCCTTGGTCGCGCCCTTGCCGTTGGTGAAGCACATCGGCGAATGCGCGTCGCGGATGTGCAGCGACCAGACATTGGGCACCAGGTTGCGCCAGGAGGCGATTTCGATCTTGATGCCCAGCCCGGCGAGCAGGCCGGACATGTTGGCGATGGTCTGCTCGAGCGGCAGATCCTTGCCGGCGATGAAAGTCTGGGTGCCGGCATCCGGGTTGATGGTCAACAGCGCCTGGGCGTCGGCGTCGAGGTTCTCGACTTCCTCGATGATGAACTCGGGGCCGGTCTGCACGACCTTCTTGACGGTACACCGGTCGATGGAGCGCAAAATACCCAGCCGGTCCTTGGCGGAAATGTCCGGCGGCAGCTCGACCTGGATCTTGAAAGTCTGCTGGTAGCGGTTTTCCGGATCGACAATGTTGTTCTGCGACAGGCGGATGTGCTCGGTCGGAATGTTGCGCGTGTCGCAGTAGAGCTTGACGAAATAGGCCGCGCACAAGGCCGACGAAGCCAGGAAGTAATCGAACGGCCCCGGCGCCGAGCCGTCGCCCTTGTAGCGGATGGGCTGATCGGCGATGACCGTGAAGTCGTCGAACTTGGCCTCGAGACGAAGCTTGTCGAGAAAATTGACCTTGATTTCCATGCGGGAATTCCAGAAATGGCGTGAAGAAACGGATTGGGCGCCATTATCCGGGTTTCTTGGGAGGAAGCGGGGTTGTATGAAGGGTCGCGGGAAACGGGCGTGGCACAAAGCTTGGGCAAAAAAACGGGCATTGTGAAAAATGCCCGTTTTGAGCGGTCGACCGCTCAAAACCATTAATTTCCGGCTGCTGTTCGGCCAAAGCCGTCGGTCGGATACCGATAGAAAAAAGGCCGGTTCTGATTAGAGACCGGCCATTTGTATTTTGTAAGAAATCGATGCCCCCCCCGGACGTTAAAGCCCACTGCTACTGAAAACGGGGGGGGCGTCGAAGCACTCACAACCAGTTTCCCATCAGGATGAATGGCGCCCAGAAGTAGGGATGGTCGGTGGCATCCACCGGTGCCGTCTTGCCTGCCTCCCTCCGTTTCGCCCCGCGGCTGACCTCAGCCAGCGCCGACCCGACCCGGCCCTCGATAAAGGCCAGCTGAGCCAGCTGCATCGCCGCCGCCTTGGTCATTCCCGGATTCTTCTGGCGAATGCCGTAGAAGAGCTGCATGAACTGCCCGGTGCTTTCGTCGGCCACCGGCCACAAGGTCGCCAGTACGCCCTTGGCCCCCTGGTTCTGGGCCAGCGCCCCAAAGCCCTCGACCTCCCGGCCATTGGCATCCTTGCCGCCACCTACGGCGGTTTCGCAAGCGGAGAGCGTCAGCAAATCCAGATTCACGAACTCGTAACCATCCTTGATTTCCTTCAGCGACAGCCGCTGGCCATCCCCCAGCAACAGGAATGAATTTGTCTCATTCCCCGGTTCGAACACAAAGTGACTGGCCAGATGCACCACCGGCGGCTCGTTCTCCAGCCCGCTTTTGAATGCCTGGGCGGTAAACGCCTGGTCGAACTTCACCTGCCCCGGCATATCCAGCAGGATGCCCTCCAGTTCGCTCTTCACCGACGGCAAGGCACTGAAATCCTCCACCTTGCGGGTCAAGCCATAACCGGCCAGCGACCAGGACGCCTGCGGCTTGTCCTTCAACTTGTCCGTGGCTGCCGAGGTATAGAGCGCCAACTGATAACGCTGAGCCACGAACCGCTCGCCGTCGTACAGTGCCGCCATCGGCAAATAACGCAGGCTGCCGTCGAGCGACAGCATCAATGTCTGTGCCCCAGCCTGCTGCAGGTCATCGGCCACCGGTCCGATCAAAAGGGCGTACAGCGCCTTGCCTAGTTCCTTGATCTTGGGATCACGTCGGGCAATGGCCTCGCGGTATTGACCGATCTGACGGTTGAGGTCGGCGGCGTTGATGGCAGCCTCCCGCTTCAACTGCACGGTTGGTGTGGTCAGCAGAATCCACAGCCGCTTGTCGGTCATCAGGTAATGCAGCGTCACCGCGCCATGCCCCAGATCGCGCAAGGTGCCCTGCAAGGCGCGCAGGCTGGCCAGGTTTTTCTCGCCGAACTCCTGCTGACGGTCGGCACCCGTGTTTTGCGTGAATTCCTTCTTCAAATCGACCATGAAGGCATCGTAGGCTTGGCGGGCAACGGCGAGGTCGGCATCGATCTTCTCCTTGCGCGCCAGTTCGTCCGCCGCCAGAGTCTCGCCATTCTTCACCCGCTTGAGCAGCCCCTCGCGTTCCTTGCCCAAAGCGGCCAGCTGATTGCTGATCTGGTTGTACCGCTCGCTCCACGGGCGTTCCTGCTCGGTAAAGCCGGCCTGGGTCTTGCGCGGATCGCTGGCGCTGCTGCGCTGGACGAAGTCGAAATACTCGGCTTCCTTCAACATGGCGAGAACCTGCTGGCCTTCGGTCAGGCGACCTTGGGCAAAGAGCAGGTCGGCCAGGGACTTGTAGGTGGTTTCGTTTTTCTCGAGGAAGGACTTCTGAGTTTCCTTGTCCAGCCCCGTATTGCCGGCGCGGACGGATTGCAGGGTGTTGACCGCTTGTTTGCCGTACCAGATGGCGAGGTCGGGTTGGGTGTCGGTGTAGAAGGCAAGGAGCAGTTTTTGTGCAATCCATGTGTTCGAAGGATTCCCAGCGTTTGTCGCGATACGCCAGGCACGCAGCAAGAGAGGCTCGGCGCGCGTTGGTTTCTTCATGGCCTCATACAGTCCGGCCAGATTGTTCAGTCGAATGCCTGTCGATGGGTGCTCCGGGCCTTCGACCTTTTCCGAAATGGCCAAGGTGCGCAACATGAGCGGTTCGGCTCGGGCGTATTGTCCTGTGTAGTAATAAAGCAATGCCAGGTTGTTGATCCATACACCCGCATCGGGGTGTTCTGGCCCCAAGTATTTTTCACCGATGGCGAGGGCACGGCGAGCGAGAGGCTCGGCGTGCTTGTATCGACCCATGACTTGATAAAGCAATGCCAGGTTGTTGAGTTGTCGGGCGGTGGATGGATGGTTGGGGCCGTTGGACTTTTCCGAGATGGCCAAGGCTCGCGAATAGAGCGGCTCCGCTCGATCATACTGACCCAATTGTTGGTAAAGTCCGGCCAGATTGTTGAGCCAGACACCGGTATCCGGGTGCGTAGGACCTAGGTGTTTTTCGCCAATGTTTACGGCTCGGATAAATAGCTCTTCGGCCTTGGCGAACTGCCCGATGGATTGGTACAGCAACGCCAAATTATTGAGGGAAATGCCTGTAGTCGGGTGTTCCGGACCGAGATGCTTGTCTGTAATGCTTATGGCGCGGAGATGGAATGCCTCAGCCCGGGCGTATTGGCCCATGGCCTGATAAAGCAAGCCCAAATTGTTCAGGACGTTGCTGGTTGACAGGTGTTCCAGGCCATTTGCGGCTTCCGAGATGGCGAGGGCGCGGATATAGAGAGGCTCGGCGCGAGCATATTGACCCATGGTGCGGTATAGCTCCGCCAGATTGTCGAGAGAGATTCCTGTATCGGGATGTTCCGGGCCAAGAATTTTTTCTGTAATGGCAAGAGCACGGACAAATAGCGGTTCGGCATGGGCATTGCTACCGGTCAGCTGAAGAAGAATGGCAACGTCGCTTAGGCGGAAGCCTGTTATAGGATGGAAATTTCCGAGCGTTTTAGTTGTTGCTTGTAAGCTTTGTCGGGCCAAAGGCAAGGCTTGACGATATTTTCCGGCAGCCTTTAGCTGATCCGCTTCGTTCTTGAGACGCATGGCTGTTTGCCAATTAGGCCATGCCTGCATGAACCAGGTTCGAGCCTGACGGCATTCCCTTACCTTCCAGCCTTTATCAATAAAAGTATTGAAATCGGCCAAGGGGCCGTTTTCGAAGGCGCGGTCACTATCGATGTAGAGCAGTGCCATTTGGTACCAACCCTGGGCGGATTTTGCATCGCCCTGAAGCAGGAAAGTGTGACCGAGATTGACCAAGGCAGGCCAATTAGTCGGGTCGAGGCTGGCTGCTTTTTCGCAGGCCGACTGGGCCTCTGCCGGCTGATTGGCTAGGATCAGCGTCCAGCACAGACCATTCCAGTTATCAGCATAATCAGGCTGTAATTCGGCGGCACGACGACGGGGAGGTATGGCGCGAGCGATATCCCCCATTTGTGTCAAGGCCAACCCCAGCCAGTGGTGGCCATCTGAATTCTGCGGATCTTGATCAACCATACGCTTGGCCAGTGTGGCCATGTGGGGCCAGTTCTGGGCGTTCATGGCTTCGTTGACTTCGCTTTTAAGCGCAGTGATGCTCGTTACCGGCATGGTTGCCACGGCGGTTTGGGCCTGGGCTGGCGGTAGGGCAACTGGCAGGCTGAAGGCGAGCAGGAGAGCGAGGGTGATCGGGCGCATGGGTTTTCCGGACGAATGGTTTGAGCCTTCATGTCAGTATACGCACGGCTGAAGGGCGCCGCTCACGGATCTATCTGAAGACTGGCGTTGACTCGCTACTTAGCCTGACGCAGCAGGCCGCAAAAGTGGAGTATTGTCTGGAAGATGCAATGACAAAGTCAAAGTTAATCAATACCTGATGGGATACCATTTTAACGGTAGCAGTGTTGAACTGCCGCCAGTGAATGGCCGCCCCAATTGACTTCACAAATCAGATACCAGTCGCTAAAGCAGGATAGGGTCGAATTGCGGATCAGGGCAGGGAGTAATCATTCGTCGGTAACGGAAGCGTCCATTTAAGGGGAGTGCCGCTTCAACGTCAGCAACCTGCGCGACACCGGCCACTCAGCAGAGCCTGTCCAACCGGCGGCATTTGCCGAGATCCAGCCTCATGCGAGCAACATCAGGCAGCACCTCTGCCAAAGCGGTTGTTGGCCCATCAGCCGGTGTCAGGCTGCAATCTGGCGCAGACCTGCCGCTCAGTGTCTGATGGCCTCAACACTCAAACGGTGCTTTTCCCATTCAGAGAATGCGAACTATCGACCCAAAGCGGCAAGTCCTGAATTGTTGAAGCGGATGTTCTGGAATAAGCCGCGCAGGAAAGCGGCGTCGGCTTAAATGAATTGTTAGCTTCGTGCTGATTAATACGCCGAAAGACCATCGTTTTCCAAAACAAAATTCTCCACCAAGCCCATCCCGGTTATGCTTTGTGCAAGTATTTTGAAGTTGTACTCCTCTGGAGGCTCCGTGCTACGACCTTCCTGCTTATCGAGGCCAACGATGTATTGGATTAATGCATCTAAGCTCTGTCTATTAATGCAGCATTCATTGCGCGTAAGGAGCACATTGAGCCGTTGGGCACGACAAGCACGATTTTTGAGGTCTGCTATCACCTCCTGGTTGACGTCGTGCATACCGGTGCGAATGGCGCCAATTCTGCTTCCAATATCAGTGTATATCTCGGAAAACTCAGCAAGCTCCTCCAGATACTTTGGGCGATATGCAATTCCCTCAATTTTATTTATGCCATTCGAGAGCTTGTTTTCTGGAGGAATTCGAACTGTTATTGAATCCTCCATGTCCTCCCGCCACATTGGGGTCTCGCGATCCATGACATCCTTGATGTAACGTTGAATCCAAAGGAAATAAATCGACTGAGGATCGGTGACGCTCACACGAAACAGAAGAAACGGGGTGCTGAATTTCTCCACGTAAGAGAGCGATTTCTTATCGATGCAGTAGTTGATTGTGCCTGCGTGGACAGGCTTAAGCGACTCTTCAGTGCCCTTGATCTGAATATGGAAAACGGCCCCAGTTGCAGCGAAAGCATCCTTGCCCTTTGCATCTTTTAGACCCGGTGCAAAAATTTCCACCATCAGATCGATGCCATAGTCACGCTCGGTCAGTTCTCGCACGACCCAATGGTCCGGCAACTGTCCCATGACGGCCTTGATGGCCCTGGAATCGACGATGTGCGTTTGAGTTCTCATCCAAGAAGCTAACAGTTAAATGAGAGACCTCGCGCAGTTTTATGCGCGAGGTCCGCTCGATTGATGGGGTTATGCGGCATTTGATGCTTTGTGCCAAAAACGTACAGCCATTTCTCATTGTGACGAGGATAGCGGTTAGACGTCCTGTTGAACCGACCTCCGCAGCGTTGGTATTTCAACGCCTCTTCATTATTGAATCTCTGATGATGGCGTAACGGCAATTGATCGAATGTCTTTGACTTCAACTACTCTGAATTGCCTTTGATTCTCTTTTGCATCGAGTCTTACAAGTAGTGCTTTGTCTTGGAGCAGTTGTACCAGCCGCCAAACATTCGCGGGTTGTATGGAATCGACTGCGACAAATGGTAATGGTGAGTTGGTTACGTCCATGTCACGCATGGATTGAGCTTGACCTAGGCGTTCAGGAGCCCAGAAAAGGCCAGGTAGCACGATCCAGTAGACAAGCCACAGATGCCCTGATGAGAGGGGGGCGTGAATAGCCTTAGTGTGTCCGTAGAGTTCAGCCACAGTAATCCCCGCAGCTACCGCACACAGCAACGACCCAATGCTTGCAAACGTGTAAGGCCCCGGGGATGGGAGCTTGCCAAATGTGCCCTGTGAGGCAAGCAGGCATACCGAAGAAGTCAGCAGGAAGGCTGCGCAAGCCCAGCTAAGTTTGCGTGTAGTAATCTTATTATCATTGAGCAGTGTCAATGAGTAAAAGGCGCCAAATGCGATTGCAATGATGGTATTCGCACTTTGTTGAAGCAAGGTTAGCGGAGGCACTGATGCGGCTGCCCAACTCGCGCCAATTGACGTGTAATAAGCCTTCGTTTCCTTCCAGCCGACGAAATACCCAATCGCAGAAAGAGATACAACAGTGCTTATCGCCTTGGGCAACAAGTCCCATAGACGGTTCGATTCGACGGATGAATGGGGGGCGTTCATGGCTCTTGATCAAATGTTTGAAATCACCAGCGCTGCATGGTCTTGTCGCGTAGCAGATGTGTGAATTGTCGGGTTAATTAGAGCTTCCACCAGACTCGGCATCCGCATATGCAATGATAGTATGCCAATGAGCATTGGGTAGCGGAGAAAAACATGCCAAACGTAACACTGGAACATTTTGAACGAGCCGCTGCCGACATCGGGGCACATGGCGATAACGATATGCTTCCGTTCGATATCGACACCCGCTTCGTTTCGCACAAGCAAGCGGAACTAGCACACGCGGCATTTGCGTTCTTTGAACAGTTGCAACGCGATAGCGAACAAAATAGTTCGACCAAGGTAACAGCACTTAGTGTTTTCAGTGAGCGTCTCTTGGCTCCGACAGGTCCGACTGGGTTCCGCGTGGCAACCAAAATTCAGCCGTTCTGGAATATTTACCTCAATGGGCTAGGGGTAGCAATTGCAGACGCGCTGGAAGATGATCGTGACGGCCGAGTTCATTCATACCGCTTCCTACGTAATGGTGGACACGAACTGTTCGACAGAACTTTTTCATGGAAGGCATTCCGGGAGGCAACAGTTGCCGATGCAAGCGCTGGAGGGCCAGGCACAGTCATTGTTCAAACCGATATATCGAGTTTTTACCAGCACATATCTCACCATCATATTGAAAACTTTATTGATGACCTTTTTCCAGAAAACGAGCGCATCGGTAACCAAATAAACGCGCTTCTCAATAAATTCTCAAGTGGCAGGTCGTTTGGCCTTCCGATTGGGGGGCAATGCTCTCGAATCCTTGCGGAGTTATTTCTCAATCCAGTTGACCACCGGATGACAGGGGCCGGGATTCAATGGCATAGATATGTCGATGACTATGTTCTGATTGCCAGGTCCCAAGCAGATGCTTATCGGGCGCTTTCCTTTCTTTCGCACACTCTCGCTGATTACGGATTGACGTTGAATAAGACGAAGACCGTGATGTTTGCATCGAGGCATTACCTTGACTACGTAATTTCTCAGCTTGGCGCCGACGATGACGAAGCGCGACAACTCAGGCAAATTGACCTGCACTTTGATCCTTATTCGGATACTTCAGTCGACGATTACGAGTCGTTAAAGCAAACAGTCGAGAGTCTTGAGGTCCAGAAACTTCTTAATCGCGAGTTGGAGAAAGCTTTGCCGGACACCTTTTTGGTAACTCAGATTGGACGTACACTCAAGCTGCAGGAGCCCACCGTTGCTATTCAGCTTGCAACCACCCTCCTGAGTCAGGGAAATTTGCATGCCTTCCGCGCCTCTTGGTCAACGATTATGCGAGGGGTTGCAAACCTCCGTGCTACCGAAGAATTTACCGACATTTTCATTACCCTTGACCAAATCCTGGATGTCATTCCGGAACATTCAGCCCACCTGCTTCAGGCGGAAGCAAGCCTTCTCCACTATCTTCGAACCCTGCGTTTCAAGCGGACGCCGCCCAGAGCTGCATTCGTACAACAAATCTATGATGCCACTCGCTCCGACACAGTAAAGAGGGCATGCATCGACTGCTGGCGGCAATGGAAAGACCGGGGAGGGTTCACCTTCATTCGAAATCGCTGGAATGAGTTGAGTGCCGATTGCCAGCGCCTGGTATGGCTAGCGGCCTCTGCCTTTGGTGATCAAGGTGAGGGATTTAAGCGTCAGATTCGTCCAAACCTAGATCACGCATGGAGACTGGGTATTGAGCGTCAGAACACAGCCAGTTATGCTTCAATATATCAGGAGTGGTGCGATGACCCGCAAGCCAGTGCCTGACCCTAGAACCGTCGCCCGTAATATCCCAGGTGTTTTCGATTCAATATTTCCGCAGCTAACACCTAGCGTCATAGCCCACTTCAATCAAACTGCGGAGTCGTCAAACTGCAATCCAGTTCCACTTGAAATGGTGCAGGAGTCTAAGCTTCAGAAGGCCATGCTCTTTGAGCTTGGTTTTGCTGTTGGTGAAACTCTGCTAGCTACTAGCAGCGATATCGACTGGAGTGACTGCGTGCAGGTTTCCGTTGCTCGTCAGAGACGTTACTTTGACGCGGAAATCCCTAATGAAATTACCGAGCTCGATAGGCGCATCGCCGAGATGGTCGGCAATAATATTGCGTCGATGATATTGGAATTAGCACTAGAGCGGGGCCACTCCATAACGGCGGCGCCTCTCATTCCTGGTTTTCAGTGGATTGCGTCAGGCCAGGGCGACTTTGCTGCAGGTCCAACGCTTATTGAAGTGAAATGTAGCAATAAGAACTTTTCAGCCTCAGACTATCGACAAATAGTCATGTATTGGCTTTTAAGCTTTTCTGCATCAGTGGAAGTGGAGAGGAACCGGCCCGAGTGGTCCGAGGGGATACTCTTAAATCCTCGTTCAGGGAAATATGTTGCCTTACGATTCGATGATTTCTTGCATGTAATAAGCGCAGGACGAACCAAGGTAGAAATTCTCCAACTTTTCTCGTCAATGGTCGGAACCCGCGATCTTAAATAAGTTAACTCGACACAGACTGTTTTCATGAGCCCATCCGAGATGGAGTCCGGGAGCGAACGCTTCGGTCGAGGAGTGGGCCAACATAAAGACCTTGTGACTGGCAGCTTGATATTTTTAAAGCTGCCATTACTCATTGAAAATGTCATCAGACCGGTTGGGGTCGATAGTTCGCATTCTCTGAATGGGAAAAGCACCGCTTGAGTGTTGAGGCCATCAGACACTGAGCGGCAGGTCTGCGCCAGATTGCAGCCTGACACCGGCTGATGGGCCAACGACCGCTTTGGCCGAACAGCAGCCCTCCCCAAAAAAAACGGGCGCCCCAAAAGCGCCCGTTTCCACCGGTCAACCGCTAAAAACCCCTCATTTCCCTACATCCCGAGATAAGCCGCCCGCACCTGTTCGTTGCTGATCAGTTCCTGGCCGGTGCCGGTCAGGGTGATGTGGCCGGTTTCGAGGACGTAGCCGCGGTCGGCGATGGCGAGCGCGGCGAAGGCGTTCTGTTCGACGAGGAAGATGGTCATGCCTTGGGCTTTCAGCGTTTTGACGACGTTGAAGACTTCTTCGACGAGCAGCGGCGCGAGGCCCATTGACGGTTCGTCGAGGAGCAGCATTTTCGGGCGGCCCATCAGGGCGCGGCCGATGGCGAGCATCTGCTGCTGGCCGCCGGAGAGCGTGCCGGCCGGCAGGTTGCGCTTTTCCTTCAAGATCGGGAACATCGCGAAAATCTTTTCGAGATCGCCCTCGACCTGCCCTTTCGGCTGGGTATAGGCGCCCAGGCGCAGGTTGTCCTCGATGCTGAGCGGGCCGAAGACCTGGCGGCCTTCCGGGCTCTGGCAGATGCCGCGACGCATGCGCAGGTCGGCGCGCAGTTTGCTGATGTCTTCGCCGTCGAACATGATCTGGCCGGCACTCATCGGCTGCACGCCGGAGAGCGTGCGCAGGAAGGTGGTCTTGCCGGCACCGTTGGCGCCGACCAGCGCGACCAGTTCGCCCTTGCGCACTTCGAGGTCGATGCCCTTGAGCGCCTTGATCCGGCCGTAGCAGCTTTCCATGCCCTTGACCGAAAGCAGCACGTCGCCCGGCCCGCTGGCGGCGCCCGGTTGCAGTTCGCCGGCGCTATGCGCGCCGAGGCCGATCGATTCCGGCGCCAGGCTGGCGATGCGGTGGAACAGTTCGCGGAATTCGGCGCGCGCCTTGCCGCCGAACAGCGGGTCGTCGTTGTCGAGAAAGGCGCGGTCGATCTCGGCCCAGTCGTCGCCGGTCAGCACCTCGCGGGCGAGCGGCATGGCGTCCTTTTCCTCGCTGCGGATGTGGTTCTTGATCGCCGACGTGTAGTTGCGCAGCGCCGCCGTGAAGGCGGCATTGCTTTCGCCGCCGCCAGCGGTCGACGCCAGTTTTGTGCGCAAATCGCGCAGCACTTCCGGGCCGTTGACGTGCTCGACCTGCAAGCGGTCGAGAATCGCCGCCGCATCGGGCGAGCGCAGGCGCAGCGCCGGGAACAGGAAGGCGTCTTCCTTGGCGTGGTGGGCGCGGTCCATGAACTGCTCGATGTAGTCGAAGACCGAGCTGAAAAACGGCGTCTCGACCTTGCTGCCGGCGTCGATCTCGTCCGCCACCATGTCCAGCGTGGTGGCGATACGCCAGAGGTTCTGGTGCTCTTCGGTGATGATGCGTAGTGCTTCCATGTTCTTTCCCTTCTCAGAGCCGGTTCATGATTTTCGGAAGATCATGAAAACGGGCTGTGGTTTTGTTTGATGCGTCTGTAAAACCCCTCCCGGCCTCCCCTTATCAGGGGAGGAGCACCCCAAATCGCGCGCCGGCGAGCTCCCTCCCCTGTCAAGGGGAGGGCTGGGGTGGGGTTTGAATGACAAACGAAAGATCACGAGTTGCTTCTCAGGCGTGAGCGCCGAGATAAGCCGCAATCACATCGGGATTTTTTCTGATTTCCTCGCCCGTGCCCTCGGTCAGCTTCTTGCCGTAATCGAGCACCAGGATGCGGTCCGACAGGTTCATGACCATTTTCATGTCGTGCTCGACGAGGACCACGGTCACGCCGGAATCGGCAATCTTGCGCACCAGGTGGTCAATCTCGATGGTTTCCTTGGGATTCAGGCCGGCGGCCGGTTCGTCGAGGAAAATCAGGCGCGGCTGCATGGCCAGGGCGCGGGCGATTTCCAGGCGCTTCAGGGCACCGTAGGACATCGCGTCGGCACGGGTTTCGACGTACTGGCCGAGGCCGACGAAATCCATCAGTTTGGCCGCTTCGGCGCGCATCTCGCGGTCACGCTTTTTCAGGCCGGGGAAGCGCAGGGCCGCCTTGACCAGGTTGCGATCCAGACGCAGATGGGCGCCGACCATGACGTTTTCGATGGCCGTCATGTTCATGCAGATCTGCAGGTTCTGGAAGGTGCGTGCCACGCCGCGCCGGGCCAGTTCGTTGGGCGACTTGCCGTGGATGGCTTCGCCGTCGAGACGGATTTCGCCCGTGGTCGGCTTGTAGACGCCGGTGATCAGGTTGAACAGCGTCGTCTTGCCGGCGCCGTTCGGGCCGATCACCGAGTAGACGATGCCGGCGTCGATGTTGAACGAGACGTTCTGCACCGCCTTGACGCCACCAAAATGGATGGACAGGTCCTTGACTTCGAGTAGCGACATGTTCAGTTCCCCTTGCCGAATTTGGCTGCCAGCGTCGGCACCAGGCCCTTGGGCAGGAAGATCATCGAGAGCATCAGGATGGCGCCGAAGACCACGGTTTCCCAGCCTTCGAAGGTGGCCAGCGCCTGCGGCAGCGCGGTCAGCAGCACGGCGCCGACCAGCGAGCCGTACACCGAGGCCATGCCGCCGATCACGACCATGGTGACCAGTTCGATGGAGTGGAAGAAGTCGGCGAAGTTGGGGCTGACGAAACCGACGTAATGCGCCGTAACGCTACCCATCAGGCTGGCGAAAACGGCGGAGAGCACGAAGATCGCCACCTTGTAGCGCACGATATCGACGCCGACCACCTGCGCCGCGACTTCGGAGCCATGCAGCGCGCGCAGCGCCCGGCCGAAGGGCGAGTCGATCAGGTTGAGCGAAGCCCACACCGACACCGAGAGCAGCAGCGCGACGACCCAGTACCAGTGCTTGTCGCTGGCCAGCTCGAAACCGAACAGGCCCATGCCCGGCACCGGCATGCCGTCCGGCCCACCCGTCCATTGCGCTTCGTTGCGCAGGGCGATGTTGATGATGATGCCGAGGCCGAGCGTCGCCATCGCCAGGTAGTTGCCCTTGAGCTTGAAGATCGGGCGCGCCACCAGCGCGGCAAGAATGCCGGTGGTGGCAGCGCCGGCGCCCATGGCGAGCAGCGGATGCCAGCCGAAATGCGTCGGCAGCACAGCCGATGCGTAGGCACCGATACCGAGGAAACCGGCGTGGCCGAGACTGATCTGGCCGGCAAAGCCGATCAGCAGGTTGAGGCCGAGCACGATCACGGCATTGATCGCCATGCGGATGACGAGATCGAGGTAGAAGCTGTTGGGCAGCACGAAAGGCAGCACCAGCAGGATGGCGATGACCAGGTAAAGGCCGTTGTAGACAGATTTCTTCATGTTATGCCTCGCGAAGGGCCGCCCCGAGGGAGGCATGCGCCCCCTTGGGGGGCAACGAACGAAGTGAGTGTGGGGGTCGTTTCATCTCACACCCGATCCGTCGATTTGCCGCCGAACAGGCCGCGCGGCATGAAGAAGAGAATGAACAGGATGAGCACGAAAGGCATTGCGTCCTTGTAGGCGGACGAAATGTAGCCGGCGCCCATCGCTTCGAGGATGCCGACGAGCAGGCCGCCAACCACGGCACCGAGGCCGTTGCCCAGACCGCCCAACACGGCGGCGACGAAGCCCTTCAAACCGAGCATGATCCCGACGTCGTAGGAAGTCAGCGTGATCGGCGTCAGCAGAATGCCGCCCAGCGCGCCGAGCGCCGCCGACATCGCGAAACTCATGAACAGCACCCACGACGTGTTGATGCCGACCAGTTCGGCCGCCAGACGGTTGAACGAGGTCGCCAGCATGGCCTTCCCGTGCAGCGTGCGGTTGAAGAAATACCACAGCGCCAAGACCACCACGGCGGTCACGCCGAGTACCCACAGGCTCTGCGGCAGCAACGTCGCACCAAGGATCTCGATCGGCGCATCGCCCGAGAAAGCCGGCAGGCTGTGCGTGCCCTTGCCGAAGATCACCGCGCTCAGGCCGCGGATGACCAGCGAGGCGCCGATGGTGATGATGATCAGGGTGACCGGTTCGGCGCCCTTGACCGGCTCGATGGCGAGCTTTTCGATCAGCACGCCGACGATGGCCGGAATCAGGATGGCGAGCATCAGCGCGACCGGCAGCGGCAGGCCGGCCTGCGTGAAGAACACGGCAAGCATGCCGCCCAACATGATGAATTCGCCCTGGGCGAAGTTGATCACGTTGCTGGCGTTGTAGATCAGCGTGAAGCCGAGCGCGGCCAGCGCGTAGGTGGCGCCGACCGTGATCCCGGAAAAGAGGAATTGCAGGAACTGGGCAAGCATCACAGCCTCCCTGCCCGCGGGCGATGGTTGTTCATGTCGTCTCCGTTTTTATTGTTTTGCAGCGGTCGACCGCGGCAAATGGGCAAAAATCGATCAGTGGGCCAGCAGATGGTCGGCATCCGCCGTCACCGGCTGCTGCTGCGCGAAGAAACCCTCGGTGTGCACCAGGTCGTCCTGCGCGCCGAGTGCCTTGACGGCGGCAACGCCGGCATCGACGAACTCCGGGCTGCCGGCAATGAAGATGGTGTGCTTGGAGAGATCCTTGAACATCTGCGGCAGCACGACATCGATGCGGCCCTTGAGGAAACCCTCGGCTTCTTCGCGGGTCAGCGTCACCTTGTAGTCGAAGTTGCGATGTTTGGTGCGCCACCAGGCCATCATGCCCTGGCTGTAGACGTCAGCCTTGGTACGCGCCGAGAAGAGCATGGTCACCGGCTTCTTGAAGCCGCGGCGCAGTGCCGCTTCGGCCAGCGCCAGCACGGGCGCCAGGCCGGTGCCGGCGGCGATGCACAGCACCGGCGTATCGACCGACGGGTCGCCGATGAAGGTGCCGTAGGCACCGGAAACCTTGACGCCCTCGCCGACCGCAAGCTGGTCATGCACCCAGTTGCTGGTCACGCCGCCTTCGGCGCGGGCAATTTGCAGCACCAGCTCGCCATCCGGGCGCGGTGCATTGGAAATAGAATAGGCGCGGGCCGGAATGTCGGCGCGCGGGTTGCCGAGCGTCACGTACTGGCCGGGCCAGTAGCGGATCGGCTGGCCGACCGGGCGCAGGCGCAGCTCGACGACGCGGGCGGCGATCTGTTTCTTGTCGGTAACTACAAAGAGCGCGTCTTCGCGCGGCGGGAAGAGTTTGGGCTTGGCGTCCTCGGTGCCCCACTCGATGCTGATTTCCTCGGAAATCGGCTTGGCCATGCACATCAGGCCATAGCCCTGCTTGCGTTCGTCCTGCGACAGCGCCATGTCGAGCACCATGCCCTGGTCGAACTGGCCGGTTGTGACTTTGACCTTGCATTCACCGCAGGCACCGGCGCGGCAGTTGTTGGGCAGCGCGTAGCCGGCCTTCTCCAGCGCCATCAGAACGGTATCGCCATAGGCGCAATCCACGGACTTGCCGGACGGTTGCATGATGATACGAGCCATTTTGTCTTCCCCTTTTTTGTCTTGGTTTCTCTGTTGCGGCAAGGCCGGAACCCCTCGCGGGGCACCGGCCGTTTTGGCTTCTTTTACGCGGTCGACCGATTAGAAGACCGGAATGATGTCGTCCAGATCGACGTCGCTGACTTCCTGGCCGGTGATGCCGACTTCCGGAATCGCCGGGAACGGGATGTTGTAGCGGTCGAGCACGCCCTTCAGGTTGATCATCGCGTTCTTCCAGTTTTCCAGCTTGGCTTCGTAGCTCGGGATGCCGAAACCGGCGCCGCGGGCCACTTCTTCGCCTTCACGCTGGTTGGCGATGAAGTCTTCCGGCAGGTCCCAGAATTCCATCGGCGGCTCGAACAGCACGGCCGACAGGAACAGGTAACCGGCGCGGATCTGCTTGGTGACGATGGACTTGGTTTCTTCCTTGAGGCCCGGGTAGTCGCGTTCCATGACGGCCATGCAGATCGCCATGTGGCGGCCTTCGTCGCGGCCGATGTTCTTGAAACCTTCCTTGAAGACGGCTTCGCGGGAGTTGTCGAACATCTGCTTGAAGATGGTGGCGGCAGCGATCTCGCCCATCAGGAAGGAGCTGAACAAAACCGCCAGGTCGTACTTGGGCACGGCCTGCTTGTAGCCGGTCCAGTAACGGGCGCCGTTGAAGTACAGCCACTTGACGTTCTTCTGCAGGCGCTTGCCCAGTTCGGTCTTCGGCTCGTAGGTGATCGGGTCCGGATGGCCGAGCAGCTTGGTGATGGCCAGGCCGCACATGATTTCGTGGTTCTGTTCGTCGCGGGTGACCGAGAAGAAGCACTTGCGGACCGGATCTTCCTCATGCACTTCATAGGTCTTGACCAGCGCTTCGGCGAAAACCGGCGGGGCGGACGCATCGAATACGGAGAGCAGGCTCCACCAGTAGGCGATGGATTCGCGCTCTTCCCAGGTGTAGCTGTCTACATCCAGCGTATCCCAGGGCAGCTTTTCCGGATCCCAGTTCTCGCGCAGCGAGGCTTCCCAGACTTCCTGCAACTTCTTGGTCTTGCTGTTCCAGGACAGCGGATAGATGTTGGGCTGCTGGATTTCCGGCGGGAATTCCATCTTGTCGGCAAAACGTTCCTTGTTGCTAGCCATATCTCCTCCTTGGCGGGGTTTTCGTCTCAGGTTGGTAAGTCATCCAGGTGCCCGGATGGCGTGGATCGAATAATGATACTTACCAACACCGCGTGTCAACGTTTTTTGTATCGCTTTGTGCAAAATATTTTTCAGAACAAATTTTACATTTCAGAATCTCGAAAGAAATTTTGCGCACAAAACATTTTTTACCATTGTTTTAATTCGTTTTTTGCACTGCGTCAAAATCGTTTTTACTAAACATAACATCACAAAAACTGTATTTTTACGATACAAACAATTGACAATCGCCGAGCAAGTTCGTATCGTTCGCTCAGATTCGCGCCGCACTGCAGCGCACTTGCCCAAGAAAAAAGCCCCAAGGAGATATGGATGTCCGCCCAACTACTGGAAAAACACCGCGCCACGCTCGACGGTGCCCTCAACGCCATTCACACCCGTGGCTACTGGTCGGCCTATAACGAGATGCCGAGCCCGAAGACTTATGGCGAAACGGCGGCCGAAGATGGCAAGAAAGCTTTCGAGGCTCACCTCGGCCGGAACTTCGAACTCGGCCAGCCTGGCCAGAGCGGCTGGACCGGTGGCGAACAGTCGCCCTACGGCATCGACCTGAATGTGCAATATCCCGTCTGCGACCACGCCGCACTGATCGCCGCCGGCCAGCAGGCCATGCTCGGCTGGCAGAAAGCCGGCGCCGACGGCCGCACCGGCATCTGCCTGGAAATCCTTGAGCGCCTCAACAAGCAGAGCTTCGAACTCGCCCACGCCGTGATGATGACCACCGGCCAGGGCTGGATGATGGCCTTCCAGGCCGGCGCCCCGCACGCCCAGGACCGTGGCCTCGAAGCCGTCGCCTACGCTTACCGCGAACAAAGCTTCGTGCCGACTGAAACGACCTGGGAAAAGCCGCAAGGCAAGAACCCGCCGCTGGTCATGAAGAAGCACTTCGAACTGGTCGGCCATGGCGTCGGCGTCGTCGTCGGCTGCGGCACCTTCCCGACCTGGAACACCTACCCCGGCCTGTTTGCCGCGCTGTCCACGGGCAATGCCGTGATCGTCAAGCCGCACAGCAACGCCATCCTGCCCGCCGCGATCACCGTGCGCACCATCCGCGCCGTGTTGGCCGAGAACGGCATCGATCCCAACCTGGTCACGCTGTGCGTTGCCGACCGCGCCACGACGCAAAAGCTGGTGACCGATCCGGCCGTCAAGTCGATCGACTTCACCGGCAGCAACGTCTTCGGCCAGTGGCTGATCGACAACTGCCGCCAGGCCCGCGTCTATGCCGAGCTGGCCGGCGTCAACAACATCGTCATCGACTCGACCGACGCCTACAAGCCGATGCTGCGCAACCTGGCCTTCACGCTGGCGCTCTACTCCGGCCAGATGTGCACCACCTCGCAGGCGATCTTCGTGCCGGCCGGCGGCATCGAAACGGAAGACGGCCACAAGAGCTACGACGACGTCTGCGCCGACCTGGCGAAAGCCGTCTCCGGCTTCCTGTCCAAGCCGGAAGTTGCGCTCGCCGTGCTCGGCGCCGTGCAATCGGCCGATACGCTGAAGCGCATCAATGAAGCTGACAGCGGCGCGCTGGGCAAGGTCATCCTCGCCTCGAGCAAGCTCGACAACCCGGAATTTCCGAAATCGGCAGTGCGCACCCCGATCCTGCTCGCCTGCGATGCCGCCGACGAGAAGGCCTACATGGAAGAGCGCTTCGGCCCGATCAGCTTCATCGTCAAGGTCGCCGATACCGCCGCCGCGATTGCGCTGTCCGAACGCATCATCAGCACCCACGGCGCCCTGACCGCCGGCATCTATTCGACCAGCGCCGACGTGCTCGACGCGATGACCGCCGCCACCATGCGCTCCAAGGTCGCCCTGTCGATCAACCTGACCGGCGGCGTGTTCGTGAACCAGTCGGCGGCCTACTCTGACTACCACGGCACCGGCGGCAACCCGGCGGCCAATGCGTCCTATGCCGATGCGGCTTTCGTCGCCAATCGCTTCGTTGTCGTGCAACGCCGTTATCACATCTGAGTCGCAGCCCATGACCTACGAAAACATCAAGTTTGAAGTCGAGGCCGGCGTCGCCCGCCTGACCCTGAATCGCCCGGACAAGCTGAACAGCTTCACCGGCGCCATGCATGCCGAACTGCGCGATGCGCTCGACCGTGTCCAGAGCGACAAAAACATCCGCGTTCTGGTGTTGACCGGTGCCGGCCGTGCTTTCTGTGCCGGCCAGGACCTGGCCGACCCGGACATGGCCAGCGTCAACGGCAAGATGCCGGACATCGGCAATGTCGTCGAAGCCAATTACAAGCCGCTGATCCTGCGCCTGCAGAACCTGCGCGTGCCGACCATCGCCGCCGTCAACGGCATCGCCGCCGGCGCCGGCGCGTCGGTCGCCCTGGCCTGCGATCTGGTGCTCGCCACGAAATCCGCCTCCTTCCTGCAGGCCTTCTCCAAGATCGGCCTGATTCCGGACACCGGCGGCACCTGGTTCCTGCCGCAGCGCGTCGGCATGGCGCGCGCCATGGGCCTCGCCCTGCTCGCCGACAAGCTGCCCGCCGAAAAGGCTGCCGACTGGGGCCTGATCTGGCAATGCGTCGAGGATGCCGAGTTCGCCGCAGCGGTCGACGGCCTGGCAAAGCAACTTTCCACGGCGCCGACCAAGGCGCTGGTGCGCACCCGCCAGGCCATGCATGCCGCCCCCGGCCACACGCTGGAGCAGCAACTGTCGCTGGAAGGCAGCTACATGCGCGAGCTGGGCTGGAGCCCGGACTACGCCGAAGGCGTCGCCGCCTTCATGGAAAAACGCGCCCCCAAATTCACCGGAGAGTGATGGCGTGAGCAACACACCCCTACCCCAGCAGAGCATCGTTGCCGTCGTCGGCACCGGTGCAATGGGCGCCGGCATCGCCCAGGTGGCAGCCGCCGCCGGCCATGTCGTGCGTCTGCTCGACAACCGGCCGGGCGCCGCCGCCAAGGCCATTGATGGCATCCGCGCCCAGTTCGGCAAAATGGCCGAAAAAGGCAGGTTGACCGCTGAGGCGGCCGCGGCCGCCGGCGGGCGCCTGCAAGCGGTCGAAAACCTCGCCGATCTAGCCGGCTGCGCGCTTGTCGTCGAAGCCATCGTCGAGAATCTCGAAGCCAAGCAGAAGCTGTACGCCGACCTCGAGGCCATCGTCGCCGCCGACTGCATCTTCGGCACCAACACCTCGTCGATCTCGGTCACCGCCATCGGGGCCGCGCTCAAGCATCCGGAACGCCTGGCCGGCCTGCACTTCTTCAATCCGGCGCCGCTCATGGCCCTGGTTGAAATCGTCTCCGGCCTGGCGACCGAGCGCGCCGTCGCCGACACCCTGTTCGCGACTGCCGCAGCCTGGGGCAAGACGCCAGTGCATGCCAAATCGACGCCCGGCTTCATCGTCAATCGCGTCGCCCGCCCCTACTACGCCGAGGCCCTGCGCCTGGCGCAGGAAGGCGCTGCCGATTACGCCACCATCGACGCCGTGATGCGCGAGGCCGGCGGTTTCCGCATGGGGCCGTTCGAGTTGATGGACATGATCGGCCACGACGTCAATTTCGCCGTGACCAACTCGGTCTGGCGCGCCTTCTACAACGACCAGCGCTTCCTGCCCTCGCTGATCCAGCAGGAACTGGTCGATGCCGGTTTCTACGGCAAGAAGACCGGCCGCGGTTTCTACGATTACCGCGATGGCGCCGTGAAACCGGCCGCGCAGACCGAAGCGGCGCAAACGCCGGCCGGCAAAATCACCGTTTTTGGCGAGTCGACCGCTGCCGATGCACTGGCTGACCGTCTTTCGCACAGCGGCCTGTCCTTTTCGCGCGCGCCGGAAACCGATGGCCGCATCGCCGATATCGGGCTGGCCACGCTCTATGTCACCGACGGACGCAGCGCGACGCAGTGCGCTGCCGAATCCGGCGTCGCCAATACGGTATTGATCGATCTCGCGCTCGACTACGCCACGGCCAGCCGCATTGCGATTGCCGCTGCCGAACAGTGCGAACCGGCCGCCATCAACTCGGCCGTCGGCCTGCTGCAAGCCGCCGGCTTTGCCGTCTCGCGCTTTCTCGACGTGCCCGGCCTGGCCGTGATGCGTACCGTCGCCATGCTCGCCAACGAAGCGGCCGATGCGGTCAACCAGGGCGTTTGCTCCGAAACCGCTGCCGACTCTGCCATGCGCCTCGGCGTCAATTACCCGCAAGGGCCGCTCGCCTGGGCCGATGCTGTCGGCGCCGGCAACATCTGCGACGTGCTCGCCAACCTCGGCACCTGCTACGGTGAGGACCGCTACCGCATTTCGCCGCTGCTGCAGCGCGCCGTGTTTGCCGGAAGAAACATCCATGACTGAACACCACCTCTCCCCGGCCGAGGCGCAAGCTCTGGCCGAAGCCACCGCCACGGCGATGTTTTCCCGTGACCGCGCCGCGCAGGCGCTGGGCATGAAGATCGTGCGCGTCCAACCGGGCGCCGCGCTGCTCACCATGACGGTGCGCGGCGACATGGTGAACGGCCACCACATCTGCCACGGCGGCATGATCTTCAGCCTGGCCGACACCGCCTTCGCCTACGCCTGCAACAGCTACAACAAGAACACCGTCGCGTCGGCCTGCCACATCGACTTCCTCGCCCCGGCGAAAGAAGGCGACACGCTCGAAGCCGAGGCAGTCGAACGTTCCGCCGCCGGCCGTACCGGTGTTTACGACATCAGCGTGCGCGTGGCCGGCGGCAAGACCGTCGCGCTGTTCCGCGGCAAGAGTTATCGCATCAATGGCGAAGTGATCGCCGGACTGCAACAGGCCGACTGAGCCTGGCCCACCCAAGAGAGGAGACAAACATGACCGCCAAGAAACCCCTGCCCGGCGAACTCGATGCTATCGAGACCGCCAGCCGCGACGAAATTTCGGCCCTGCAACTCGAACGCCTGAAATGGTCGGTGCGCCACAGCTACGACAATGTCGAGCCGTATCGCCGCAAATGCCTGGAAAAGGGCGTGCATCCGGACGACCTGAAGACACTGAGCGACCTCAGTAAATTCCCCTTCATGACCAAGCTCGACCTGCGCGACAACTATCCGTTCGGGCTGTTCGCCGTGCCGCGCAACAAGATTGCCCGCCTGCATGCGTCGTCCGGCACGACCGGCAAGTCGGTGGTGGTCGGCTACACGCAGAACGACCTCAACAACTGGGCCGACGTCGTCGCCCGCTCGATCCGTGCGGCCGGCGGCCGCGCCGGTGACATGGTGCATGTTGCCTACGGTTACGGCATGTTTACAGGCGGCCTCGGCGCCCACTACGGCGTCGAGCGCCTCGGTTGCTGCGCCGTGCCGATGTCGGGCGGCCAGACCGAGAAGCAGGTACAGCAGATCATGGACTTCAAGCCCGAGATCATCATGGTCACGCCGTCCTACTCGCTGGTGATCGCCGAAGAGTTCGAGCGCCTCGGCATCAAGCCGGACGAAATCTCGCTCAAGGTCGGCATCTTCGGCGCCGAACCCTGGGGCGAAGGCATGCGCAGCGAAATCGAGCGCAAGCTCGGCATCGACGCAATCGACATCTACGGCCTGACCGAAGTCATGGGCCCCGGCGTCGCCTGCGAATGCATCGAAACCAAGGACGGCCCGGTAATCTGGGAAGACCACTTCTACCCCGAGATCATCGACCCGGAAACCGGCGAAGTGCTGCCCGACGGCTCGGAAGGCGAACTGGTGTTCACCTCGCTGACCAAGGAAGCCTTCCCGGTCATCCGCTACCGCACCCGCGACCTGACCCGCCTGCTGCCGCCGACTTCCCGCTCCTTCCGCCGCATCGGCAAGATCACCGGCCGTTCCGACGACATGCTGATCATCCGCGGCGTCAATGTCTTCCCGACCCAGATCGAGGAACAGATCCTGCGCGACAAGCGCCTGGCCGGCAATTACCAGGTCGTCGTCACCCGCGACGGCCACATGGACAACCTCGAAGTGCGCTGCGAAGTGCAGCGCGAGCTGTCCGGCAAGCTGCCGCAGAGCGAGATCCAGCAGATCAGCAAGGAACTGCAGCACCGCATCAAGACCATCATCGGCGTGTCGACCAAGATCACCGTCATGGAATTCGACGCCATCCCGCGCACCCAGGTCGGCAAGGCCAAGCGCGTGCTCGACGAACGCCCGAAACGCGACTGAGGCAGAGAACCAACCCCTCCCCGGCCCTCCCCTTGTCAGGGGAGGGAGATATAGCTCCCCCCTGACAAGGGGGGCTGGGGGGGTTAAGGAACGCCAGCTTAATGAAGAAAGAATGAACATGACTCAAGCCTTTATCTGCGACGCCATCCGTACCCCGATCGGCCGCTACGGCGGCGCGCTGTCCGGCGTGCGCGCCGACGACCTCGGCGCCATTCCGCTCAAGGCGCTGATGGAACGCAATCCGCAGGTCGACTGGACAGCCGTCGATGACATCATCTACGGCTGCGCCAACCAGGCCGGCGAAGACAACCGCAACGTCGCCCGCATGTCCGGCCTGCTCGCCGGGCTGCCCATCGAAGTGCCGGGCACGACGGTCAACCGCCTGTGCGGCTCCGGCATGGACGCGGTCGGGCTGGCCGCGCGCTCAATCAAGGCCGGCGAAACCTCATTGATGATTGCCGGCGGCGTCGAAAGCATGTCGCGCGCCCCCTTCGTGATGGGCAAGGCAGACTCCGCCTTCTCGCGCAATGCCGCGATCTACGACACGACCATCGGCTGGCGCTTTGCCAACCCGCTGATGAAGAAGCTCTACGACACGCATTCGATGCCGCAGACGGCCGATAACGTCGCCGAGCAGTTCGGCATCAGCCGCGCCGACCAGGACGCCTTCGCGATCCGCTCGCAGCAGCGCTGGGGTGCGGCCGATGCGGCCGGACGTTTTGCCGACGAGCTGGTGCCGGTGGTCATCGCCCAGAAAAAAGGCGATCCGAAAGTGGTCAACCGTGACGAACATCCGCGTCCCGAAACGACGCTCGAACAGCTCGCCAAGCTCAAGGGCGTGAACGGCCCGGAACTCACGGTCACCGCCGGCAATGCGTCCGGCGTCAATGACGGTGCCTGTGCGCTGCTGATCGCTTCGGAAGCCGCCGCCGGCCAGTATGGCCTGAAGCCGCTGGCCCGCGTCGTCGGCATGGCAACGGCCGGCGTGGCGCCGCGCATCATGGGTTTCGGTCCCGCCCCCGCGGTGCGCAAGGTATTGGCGCAGACCGGCCTCAGCCTCGCCGACATGGACGTCATCGAACTCAACGAAGCCTTCGCCGCGCAGGCGCTGGCCGTGTTGCGCGATCTCGGCCTGGCCGACGATGCGGCACATGTGAATCCCAACGGCGGCGCGATCGCGCTCGGCCACCCGCTCGGCATGAGCGGCGCCCGGCTGGTCACCACCGCCGCCTATGAACTCCAGCGCCGTGGCGGCCGCTACGCCCTATGCACGATGTGCATCGGGGTCGGGCAAGGCATCGCCATGGTGATCGAGCGCGTCTGAAATCCCGCCGCCCGGTCCACGCTTGTAAACCGGGCAAAACCGTTTTAACCGCAGTACCGACAACACCCCGTGGAGGAGACAAACCCATGAATAAAAGCATCAAAAAGCTTGCTGCCGGCGCCGTCCTGATTCTTGGCGCATTCAGTGCCTTCGCTGCCGACCCGATCAAGATCGGTTCGGTCCTTTCCGTCACCGGTCCGGCCGCCTTCCTCGGCGATCCGGAACTGAAAACCCTGCAGATGTACGTCGAAGACATCAACAAAAAGGGCGGCGTACTCGGTCGACCGCTGGAACTGGTGCATTACGACGACGGTAGCGATGCCGGCAAGGCCAACGGCTTCACCAAGCGCCTGATCGAGGACGACAAGGTCGACGTGCTGGTCGGCGGCACCACCACCGGCGCCACCATGTCGGCTGCTCCGCTGGTCGAGAAGGCGGGCATTCCGTTCATCTCGCTGGCCGGCGCCGTGGTCATCGTCGAGCCGGTCAAGAAATGGCTGTTCAAGACGCCGCACACCGACCGCATGGCCGCCGAAAAGGTCTTCGAGGACATGAAGAAGCGCGGCATCAGCAAGGTCGCCCTGCTCTCCGAAACCAGCGGTTTCGGCGGTTCCGGCAAGAAGGAAAGCGAAGGCGTTGCCGCCAAGTACGGCATCACGCTGGTCGCCAACGAGACCTACGGGCCGAAGGATACCGACATGAGCCCGCAGCTGACCAAGATCAAGGGCACGCCCGGCGTGCAGGCGGTATTCATCTTCGGTCTCGGCCAGGGGCCGGCGATCGCCACCAAGAACTTCAAGCAGTTGAGCGTCAATCTACCGCTCTACCACGCGCATGGCGTCGCTTCCGAAGAGTTCATCAAGCTCGCCGGCCCGGCTGCGGAAGGCATCCGCCTGCCGGCTGCCGCCCTGCTCGTCGCCAACAAGCTCAACGACAAGGACCCGCAGAAGGCAGTTGCCGTCGGCTACAGCAAGGCTTTTGAAGCACGCTGGAAAACCGATGTCTCGACCTTTGGCGGCCATGCCTACGACGGCCTGATGCTGGCGGTCGACGCGATCAAACGTGCCAATTCCACCGACAAGGCCAAGGTCCGCGACGCCCTCGAAGCGACCAAGGGCTACGTCGGCACCGGCGGCATCGTGAACATGTCGGCTACCGACCACATGGGCCTCGACCTTTCCGCTTTCCGCATGCTCGAAGTCAAGAGCGGCGACTGGACCATCGCCCAGTAATTCGATCTTCCCTGCTGCACTGTTCGGCCGCCAGGGTTAACACCCGGCGGCCATTTTTTCGGAGAACACCATGAACCAGACAGTCCTCACCGAAGTCATCGGCAAGGTCGGCCTGATCCGCCTCAACCGCCCGGAAGCGCTCAATGCGCTGAATACCGACGTGATCGCCGGCATCCATGCGGCGGTCGACACCTTCGAAGCCGACGAAAACATCGGCTGCATCGTCATCACCGGCAGTGAAAAAGCCTTCGCCGCCGGCGCCGACATCGGCGCGATGAAGGATTACGACTACATGCACGCCTACAAGAACGACTACATCACCCGAGGCTGGGAGCGCATCAAGACGGCGCGCAAGCCGGTGATCGCGGCGGTGGCCGGCTTTGCGCTGGGCGGTGGCTGCGAGATGGCGATGATGTGCGACATGATCTATGCCGCCGACACCGCCAAGTTCGGCCAGCCGGAAATCAAGCTCGGCACCATGCCCGGCCTCGGTGGTTCGCAGCGCCTGCCGCGCGCCGTCGGCAAGGCCAAGGCGATGGACATGTGCCTCTCGGCACGCATGATGGATGCCGCCGAAGCCGAACGTGCCGGCCTGGTCGCCCGCATTTTCCCGGCCGACACCTTGCTCGAGGAAACCCTGAAGGCCGCGCAGACCATTGCCGGCTACTCGCTGCCGGTGATCATGATGATCAAGGAATCGGTCAATCGCGCCTTTGAATCGTCGTTGAATGAAGGCCTGCTCTTCGAGCGCCGCGTCTTCCACGCCACTTTCGCGCTCGAAGACCAGAAGGAAGGCATGGCCGCCTTCGCCGAGAAGCGCAAGCCGAGCTTCAAGAACCGCTGAGAACCATCATGTACCAGACCCTCGAAATCGAACGCGCCGGCCGGATCGCCACGATCTGGATGAACCGCCCGGCCGTCCTCAATGCCTTCGACGAACAACTGATCGCCGAACTCGCCGCCGCCTGTCGTGAACTTGATGCCGATGCTTCGGTACGGGTCGTCGTCCTTGGCGGGCGCGGCAAGCATTTTTCGGCCGGCGCCGACCTCAACTGGATGAAGCGCGCGGCGCAATTCACGCCGGAACAGAATCTCGACGACGCACGCCGGTTCGCCCGCATGCTGCGCACCCTGGCGCAGATGTCAAAACCGACCATCGCCCGCGTCCAGGGTGCCGCGCTGGGCGGCGGCACCGGCCTGACTGCGGCCTGCGACATGGCGATTGCCGACACGACGGCCGCCTTCTCCACGTCGGAAGTAAAGTTCGGCATCATCCCGTCGGCGATCAGCCCCTACGTACTGCGCGCCATCGGTCCACGCCACGCCTTGCGCTATTTCCAGAGCGCCGAGCGGATTAGCGCCGAACGCGCCCTGGCGATCGGCCTGGTCGGCGAAGTGGTCGCCCCCGAGGCGCTCGACGCCGCCGTCGCACAACTCGCCGAGACCCTGCTGCAGGGCGGCCCGCAGGCACAGAAGGCAGCCAAGGATCTGATCGCAGCGGTCGACGGGCAAAAAATCGACGAAGTCATCAGCGAGGAAACCGCCCGCCGCATCGCGCGGCAGCGCGCCACCGACGAAGCGAAGGACGGCATCGCCGCCTTCCTCGACAAGCGCCCGCCGGCCTGGCTGGCCTGAACGGCAGAACGCTTAACGGCACGGCGCCGGGTGATGCTCGACCGTCACCCGGCTGAAATATCCGGCGGCTAAGCTGGCCGCCCGGAAAGTCCGTCAGGATGGGTCGAGACGATGAGCAAATTCCATGTCGAAATGCTGGATACGAGCAGCGTGCCGCTGGTCGAGGCGGCCCTGGTGCTGCTCGTCAATGCCTTTGCCGAACCCGAGCATTATGGCCAGCGCCGCCTGCAGGACGAGTTGCAGGCGGTCGACGGCCGTCTTTACCGGCAATTCTTCATCGCGCAGAAGGCCGGCAAGATCGTCGGCATCGGCGGCGTCAAGGCCGCCGACTGGGCGAGCAAGACGCATCTGCTCTATCTCTCGGCGGTGGCCCAGGAACATCGCGGCCAGGGCATCGGTCGCTCCCTGCTCGGAGCGCGCATCGAGTGGCTGGAAAAGAACTTCGCCAACGGTCGCATCCTGGTCTCCAGCGCCAAGGCCAAACGCTTTCGTGACCATGGTTTCACGCTGGTCCCCGGGAGCGGCGTCGATGGCCGCTACCTGATGCTGCGCCGCTTTGCACGCTGATCGGTGTCACAAGCCTGTCACGTCGCGGCAACATAATCGCGCGATTACATTCCGGATCATGCCAAGGTGAGGTTTTCGTTCGCGCTCTGCTGCAAGGCCTGGTTGCTGCGTCTGAGCCGGAACGACTGGCGTGCCCTGCTCGTTGGCTGTGTCGCACTGAGCCTGGCATTGCTGGCCCTGGCCTGGGGCATCACCTGGCAGCGCCTGGACGCCGAAAAGGCGCTGGTCGGCACGAATGCCCGCATCCAGCAGGAAAACCTGGCGACGATCATTTCCGAGAATCTGGCGCAGGTACTCGATCGCGGCCAGTTGATGGCGATTGCCGCCAACGAATATTTCGAAGGCGAACGCGGCGATGCGACCAGCCGCCTGACGGCAATGCGCGCCACCGACCGCGCCTATCTGCGCCTGGCGCTGTACGACAACAACCTGCACCGGGTGTATGGCTCTTCGCCGGGCAAGGATGCGCCGGAACTACTCGCCGACCTGCGGCAACTGTTGCGTGATTCTGCCGGCGAGCAGCCGCTCGGCATGCGCGTCGCCACCCTGCCCGCCTCGGACGAACACGCCTGGCAGGTGCCGCTGCTCTATCCGGTACGCGGCACGGATGGCCAGCCCCGGGGCGTCCTGCTGCTCGTTCTCGACCTTGGCTATTTCCTCGGCTTCTACCAGAACATCGACATCGGCCCGTCGGGCGTCATCCAGATCCTGAAAAGCAGCGGCGAAAACATTGCCGAGATCCGCCAGGCCGGGCTGGTCCTCAAGCCGGCCGGGCCGGGTCGTCTGCTGCCGGCCGGCGACGTGCAGCAGGGGTCGGTGACGGTCGACCTGTTCGGCGAAGGCAATTTCTACCTGGCCAGCTTCCGCGCCCTGCCCCGGCACCCCTTCAGCGTTGCGGTCAGCCGCGATGTCGAGGAAACCCTGGCCAGCCACAAGGGCAACCGCAACCGCTTTCTTTTCGTGCTCAGCATCCTGAGCGCAATCATTGCGTTCGCCACCTACTGGGTGGCGCGCAGCATCCGTCGCCAAGGCCAGTTGTATTCGGCGCTGGCCATCGCCGATGGCGAAAAGCTCGGCCTGATCGAACAGCTCGAAGAAGAAAAGCGCCGCGCCTTCAAGCTCGCCGCCCACGACCACCTGACCGAACTGCCCAACCGCCGCATGTTCCATGAGCTGGTGATCAGCCACCTGTCGCGCGCCAAGCGCAGCCGCAAGCATTACGCACTGCTCTATCTCGACCTCGACCGTTTCAAGTTCATCAACGACACGCTCGGTCACCATGTCGGCGACCTGTTGCTGCAGGCGGTGGCGGCCCGGCTGCGCTCGGCGCTGCGCGAATCCGACCTGGTCGCCCGCCTCGGCGGCGACGAGTTCGCCGTGCTGCTGACCGGCCTGGAAAGCGTCGAGGACACGGCGACGATTGCCACCAAGCTGGTCGAACAGATCGGACACCCGTTCAACAAGCTCGACGGCAACGACATCCTGGTCAGCACCAGCATCGGCATCGCCCTCTTCCCGCGCGACGGCCACGACTTCGACACGCTGTGCCGGCATGCCGATGCCGCGATGTACCAATCGAAACGCAGCGGCCGCGGCAAATACACCTTTTACGACCCCGACCTCAATCCGGCCGGCAACCGCCTGTTCAATCTCGAACAACGCCTGCCCAGGGCCATTGCCGAGCATGAGCTGGTGCTGCATTTCCAGCCCAAGGTGCGGCTTTCCGACTATCGCATCGTCGGCTTCGAGGCGCTGGTTCGCTGGCAGCACCCGGAGTTCGGCCTGATCTACCCGAACGACTTCATTCCGCTCGCCGAGCACGCCGGCTTCATCATCGACCTCGGCGACTGGGTGGCCGAGGCCTGCTGCCGCGAACTGGCGGCCTGGCAGGCAGAAGGCCTGCCGCTGGTACCGATCGCCTGCAATGTCTCGGCCCGGCAACTACACGACGAGAAGCTACCGCAGCGCCTCGCCGGCTTTCTCGCCAGGCACGGCGTGGCGCCGGCACTCCTCGAAATCGAGGTTACCGAGAGCAGCCTGGTCGAATCCTTCGAAATGGCCGGCAAGGTATTGCGCGAAGTCGAAGCGCTGGGCATCGGCATCGCGCTCGACGACTTCGGCAACGGTTTCTCGAACTTCGCCCACATCCGCACGCTACCCATCCACTGCCTGAAAATCGACAAGGAATTCATCGGCAGCCTGCGCAACAGCCCGGACGATGCAGTGATCGTCGCCTCGATCATCACCCTGGCCCACAACCTGCGCATGCGGGTCATCGCCGAAGGTGTCGAGCTGCTCGACCAGTTGGTGCACCTGAAAACTGCCGGCTGCGACGAAGCCCAGGGCTATTTCCTGAGCCGCCCGGTTCCCGGCGACGCAGCCCGCCGCCTGCTGCAGACATCGACACTCGCCCCGACATGAAAAACATACTCTCCTGCCTGACACTCGCCTGCGGCCTGCTCGCCAGTCTGCCCGCATGCGCCGCCCCGGCCTGCGACGATCCGCGCCCGCTGCGCTTCGCCCTGACCCCGTTCAAGAACCCGGCCGCGCAACTCGTCCAGTACCAGCCGTTGATCCGGCAACTGGAAAAAGCCCTGGAGCGGCGCGTCGAAGTCATCCCCTCGCCGTCCTACAGTACCGCCATCGAAGGTCTGCTCGGCGAAAGCATCGACCTCGCCGAGCTTGGTCCGGCCTCCTATGCCATCGCCGTCAGCCGCGGCGCCCGAATCACGCCTTTTGCCACTTTTTCGAGCGTCAACCGGAGCAGCCCGGAAACCGCAGCCAGTTACCACTCGCTGCTGCTGGTCCGACGTGAGCGCGGCATCGACAAGCTGGAACAACTGCGCGGCAGCACACTTGGCCTGACCGACCCGGCCAGCACCTCGGGCGCCATCCTGCCGCGCCAGGCAATTGCCAGACAGACCGGCATGCCCGCCGAAGCCTATTTCAAGCGCATCACTTTCTCCGGCTCGCACGACCGCTCCATCGAGGCCGTGCAAAAAGGCCTGGTCGATGCCGTCTTCGTGGCCAGCAGCGTTTTTGACGAAGCGCTGCGCCAGGGCAAGGTCAAACCGGATGAACTGCAGCTCATCTGGCAATCGCCGCCCATTCCCTACGACCCATTCGTCTTGCGCGACCGCCTGTGCCCCGCGCTGGTCGCAAAAATCAGACAGGTTTTCCTCGGCGACACCACGCCGCTGGCCGGCATGCTCCAGGAACTCAAGGCAAGAGGCTTCGTTCCTGCCTCGGACGAGCACTACCGGGAGATCAGGAATCTGTTCGCCAATCCCCGCTGAAGGCAAAAGCTGGCGGCAAGGTCAGCGCGTGGCTGTCGACAACCACTTGAGCAGTGCTTCGTAAAGGACCTCCGGCACCACCGGCTTGCCGATATGATCGTTCATGCCGGCTTCCTGGCAACGCTGCCTGTCCTCGCTGAAGGCGTTGGCCGTCATTGCCAGAATCGGCACATCCCGGTTCAGTGATTCGCCACGGATCGCCCGCGTCGCATCGACCCCGTTCATTTTCGGCATCTGCATGTCCATCAGGATCAGGTCGTAGCGCCCGGCCTGCGCCAGGCTCAGGGCCATCTCGCCATCCTCGGCCAGATCGACCTTGAAGCCGACTTCTTCAAGCAGCCCGCGCGACACCTCCTGACTGATCGGTTCATCTTCCACAAGCAGGATGCGGGCGCCCGCAAACTCGCGCAACAAGCGGCTTTCCGCACGTTCCCGGACGGGCTGCGGCAAAGGCAAGGCACTGCCCGCTGCCTTGCCCAGGCAGACGGTAAACCAGAAAGTACTGCCTCGTCCCGGCTCGCTGTCGACGCCTATCCTGCCGCCCATCATCTCGACCAGGCGCTTGCTGATTGCCAGGCCGAGGCCGGTGCCGCCATATTTTCGCGTCATCGAGCTGTCGGCCTGCTCGAAGACGGCAAACAGGCGCTCGCGTTGTTCGGCGGTGATGCCGATTCCGCTGTCTTCGACGTCGAAGCGCAGGACAACGCCCCCCGGCGTCTCTTCCTGCAGACGAATGCACAGGCTGACGCCGCCCCGTTCGGTAAATTTGACCGCATTGCCGGCCAGATTGAGCAGAACCTGGCCAAGCCGCAGGCTATCACCGAGCAGCGTGCGATCCAGTAAGCCGGGTTCGGCATTGACCTGCAGGCTCAGCCCCTTGTGTTCGGCAGACAGGCCGACCAGGCTGACGACGTTGTCGAGCACCCGGTCAAGCTTGAAGTCGGCGACATCGAGGACCAGGCGATCCGCTTCGATTTTTGAGATGTCGAGAATGTCGTTGATGATCAGCAACAGACGGTTGGCCGACTCCCGGGCCATGTCGAGCTGGCGTTGCGCCTTGGCATCGCCGACCCGGCCGCGAACCAGCTGGATCATGCCCATGATCCCGTGCATCGGCGTGCGCAGCTCATGACTCATGTTGGCGAGGAAAACCGATTTGGCGCGATTGGCCGATTCAGCCGCCTCCTTGGCGAGCAGCAGGGTCTGATTGAGCGTTGCCAGGTCGACATTGAGCGCCTGGATGCGTTGCTCCGACCTGGCCCGCTCCTCGACTTCCACTTGCAGCCGCTCATTGCTGCGCCGCAAGTCGGCCGCCTGCTTCTCCAGGCGATCGGTATGCTGCTGCAACTGGGCTGCCATGCCACGCATTGCATCGAACAGGGACGCGACTTCATGGATCGGGCTCGCCTGGCTGACCTCGAGCTGCCAGCGGCCGGCAACCAGCCGGGCGGCGGCGCGCGACAGATGAATCAGCGGCCCTGACACCCACTCGGCGGCAAGCAGACCGACCAGGACACTGAACAGCATGACGATCAGTACCAGATACATGATGTTGCGCAACATACTGCTGAGCAGGCCATCGAGATTGTCATTCGGGACGATGACCCCGATGGTCAGTTGCGGCCCTTGTTCCAGCTGGTGCCTGCGCCAGTCGATCAGGTAATCCTTGCCGTCGAGCGTAAGCGGCACCGTCCCCTCCGGTTGCGCGGCACTATTCAGGGCCAGACCCGCGGCACGGAGCAAGGGGTTGCTGCTCCCGGCGAGATCCTGACGCCCGCTTTCGCCGCTCTTGCTGCGGTTGACCGTATCGAAAGATGACGTTGCCAGCAGCTTGCCGCCGCTCTCGGCGATGAAGGCCACGCCATTCGAATTGGCCGTCAGTTCGCGCAGGAACTCGGCCAGCTGCGACAGGGCGACATCCGCAGAGGTCACGCCGATCAGTTTCCCGGTGGCATCGTAGAGCGGCGCTGACATCCCGACCCCCCAGGTGTCATAGGCACCTTCGGCATCGTTGATGACGTACTGGTAAGCCGGATACCAGGCCATGTGCCCGGCGCTGATCGCGGCCTTGTACCAGGGGCGGGTGCGCGGATCGAAATTGCTGTTCCCCTTGCCGAGCAGGGAAGCCGGCCGGATCGCATCATCGACTCGATAGATGTACAGGGCCCCCGCATCGGCATTCCGGACGCGAATCATGCGCAAGCCCTTGTCCGGACCCAACGGCGGACGACTCCCGCCGTAGTATTCGCCATCGGCCAGGCCGACCGAAATGAAGGTCAGCAGAGGCTGCTGACGGATTTGCAGGAGAAAGCGCTGCATCATCTGCTCGCGCGCATTAACGTCGAGCAGTCCGGCTCTTGCCTGTTCGACATTGAAGGTAACGACCCGCCGCGGCACCTCGAAGAAATCGGTGACCCGGTCATGGATGCGCTCGCCGAGCGAACTGGCAAGCGACTGCGAAAACTGCCCGGAAGACTGCCGCGCATTGAGATAGGAAAGCCAGCCGCTGATCGCGATGATCGGCAACAGGACGAGCAGCAATGCACCGAGCAGGAAGGTGCGCAGGCCAATCCGCCCCTTGCCCGGCCCATTTTTACCAGATACCTCGTCCAGCCCCGGGCAGTCATCCGTTGCCGGCAGCGACTGGCGCTGCCGAGCCAGCAGCCAGAGCATCGCAATCACCGTCAGCAGGAAGCCGATACCGCGAATCAGCCAGGGACGCAGGACATCGTCTTCGCCACCGGGTTTGGGCATCGCCGCCAGATGCCATTGCCCACCCGGCAGATTCAGATCGACGGCAACATGCGGTCGCTTGAACAAGCCGGGATCGCCGTGAAAAACTTCACCCTGTGCGCCCGTACCGTCGCGCCCGCGCACGGCAACAACAAAAGACATGGCAGGACCAGCCAGGCCGGCATCCGCCAGCAAACCCGCGAAATCGATGGCCGTCGATACCACCCCGGCAAATTCGCCCGGCTTGCCATCGGCACGCGCCGGGAACACCGGGGTGCGCGCCACCAGACCGGGACGACCGCTTTGCACGAGACTGATCGGCCCGGCCACGATCGTCTCACGCGCCTCGATGCCGCGCTGCAAGCTGCTCATGATGTACGGACGATTGGCGTAATTCATGCCCATCACGGCCTCGTTTCCCTTCACGGGAAAAACGAAAACGACGTCCAGCTTGTGCGACAGGGTGACATTGATCAAACGTGGATGCGCAGCCAGCAGGCGCCTGGCGACACCATCGAGAGCGGCCTGATTGACCGACAGGTCGGCCGGCAAGGCTGCCGCGAAGTCGTAATTGACCTGCAGGAGCTGGCCCAGATTCTTTTCCAGGCGCAACGCGGCACTGCGCAGCTGCGCTTCGATCCGGTTCATTTCCGCCTGCTCGCCCAGCTGGTGATCGTAGCGCTCGCTCGCGAACGTCAACAGCCCCCCCAGGACGACGACGGCAAGCACCTGCAGCCAGGTAGTCACGGCAAAGCGATGTTGCACAGCCACTGCGCGTGCTCCGGGATTTTTCGAAGGCTCAAGAATAGCAGCAGAAATCGGCCTTGAGAGGTGGCGTTATCCCTGACTCAGGGCGATGCGGCCACTGCGAATCAGGGTAGGTACTTTGACTGGCTGTCCGGATGCGCCGGCTCAGGAGAAAGTATCCCGCTGGGCAGTAGCAGCCTTGAGCAGGGCCAGCGCACCGTCGAAGTCGTAGTTTTCAACGGCTTCCTGCATCAGCACGAACTGTTCGCCGAGGAGGCCGCGCAGGAGGCCGGCATGTTCGCGCAGCGTATTGGCGCAAAGGAAATCCGCCGCCTGCAGTTGGCCAGCCAGGCGCGAGCAGATTTCCCCTGTTTTTGACGCGTCGACCGCTGTCGCTACGCCAGTCTTCACTTCGCCCGGCAAGCGGGCAGCGATCGCAGGCAACAGATCGTCGAGCAAGGCTGTGATGTCGGCCAGCCCGGCATGCAGCGTCGCGGCTGCCTCCCCCTGCCGCAAGGCCTTCTCGAGAGAAGCCGCCCGCTCGCCGAGCAGGCTTGCCCCGACCTGCGCCGCCACGCCTTTCAGGGTGTGAGCAAGCAACTCGCCGGCAGGCCCGTCTTCAGTCTGCAAGGCACTGGCCATGCGGACAGCGAAATCGCTCTGACCGACGACGAAACGGCGCAGCAAGGAGATGTACAGCGCATCACGCCCCATCGCCTGACGCAATCCGATGGCGACGTCGAGTCCGGGAATGTCGGCAAAAGCCCTGGCCGCCTGCACCGCTGGCGAACTTTCTCCGGTCATTTCGCTTGCCCCTTCATCCGGCGACAAATTGCCGGTCCGGTTCGGATCTGGCGCTATCCAGCGCTGCAGTTTGCGCCACAGGTCGTCCGGATTGATCGGTTTTGCGACGTGGTCGTTCATGTCGGCATCAAGGCAACGCTCGCGATCACCGGCCATCGCGTTCGCGGTCATGGCAACGATCGGCAGTGTGCAGCCCTGCGCCAGGGCACGGATTTCACGGGTCGCCGTGATGCCGTCCATGACCGGCATCTGCATGTCCATGAGCACGATGTCGTAATAACCGGCCGCGGCCCGCGCCACCATATCGACGGCGATGGCGCCGTTGTCGGCAACCTCGACCAGGAAGCCGGCTTCCTTGAGCAGTTCGCTCGCCACTTCCTGGTTCAGGTCGTTGTCCTCGACGAGCAGGACGCGGCTGCCGGCAACGCTGCTCAAATCGACACTGGGCGCCGCTACGGTGAAGGCGAAGCGGGTTTCGCTCGGCCCGCCGCCGAGGATGCGCATCACCGTATCGAAAAGCAGCGAGGAGGTCACCGGCTTGATCAGGACATCCTCGAAGCCGGCCTCGCTGGCTGCCTTCATCACTTCGTCACGCCCGAAGGCGGTGACCATGACCAGGTGCGGCATGGCCGTGGGCAGGCTCTGGCGGATCGCGCGCGCCGTCATCAGGCCATCCATGGCCGGCATCTGCCAGTCGAGGAAAACGATCTCGTAAGGCGCGTCGACCGCTGCGGCACGAACGATCTCGGCCACCGCCTCGGCCCCGCTGGCCACCGCGTCGACGTCGAGCGACATGGTGCGCAGCAGCTCGCAGATGACATCACGAGCCGACTCGTTGTCGTCAACCACCAGCACGCGACGATTGCGCAGGTCCGGATCGGGCTGCAACAGGCGCGACTTTTCCTTGCCGCGCCCGAGACGGGCGGTAAACCAGAAATCGGAGCCGCTTCCCGGCGTGCTGTTCACACCAACCGTGCCGCCCATCAATTCAACCAGCTGCCGCGAAATGGCAAGACCGAGCCCGGTGCCGCCGAACTTGCGCGTCGTCGACCGGTCGGCCTGCTCGAAGCTCTGGAACAGACGGCCGCGCTGTTCTTCGTCGATGCCTATGCCGGTATCGACGACCGAGAAATGCAGCAGCAGATCGTGCTCGCTTTCTTCGGCGACGACAACATGGATGGCGATTTCGCCCTGCTCGGTGAATTTGACGGCATTGTTGGCGTAGTTGATCAGCACCTGCCCGAGGCGCAGCGGATCGCCGATCAGCGAGCGCGGCACGCCGGCCGCCACATCGACGATCAGTTCCAGCCCCTTGGTGGCCGCCTTTTCCGCGATCAGGCCAGCGACGTTCTCGAAGACCCGGTCGAGCTCGAATTCGATGTGCTCGACGACCATCTTGCCGGCCTCGATCTTCGACAGGTCGAGGATGTCGTTGATGATGCCGAGCAAATGCTGGCTGGAGCCCTGGATCTTGTTCAGGTAGTCGCGCTGGCGCGGCGTCAGGTCGGTTTTCATCGCCAGGTGCGACATGCCGATGATGGCGTTCATCGGCGTCCGGATCTCGTGGCTCATGTTGGCCAGGAAATCCGACTTCATGCGCGCGGCCGCCTCGGCCAGCGACTGCGCCTCGCGAATCTGGAGGAGTGCCGCCCGTTCAACCGCGACATCCTCAATCACCCAGACCGTCCCCTTGGCGCGATCGGTGATGTCGACCGCAGTACCGGTCAGGCGCGCCCAGAACATGCTGCCGTCGCGGCGCATCAGCTCCTGCTCGCGGCGATGTACCTCGCCGCGCCAGATCTGCGCATACACCTCGCCGCCGCCCGTCGCCTCGGCCGCCTCATCGGCATACCAGACCGCCGTGCGCTGCCCGATCATCTGCCCTGCCGGCCAGCCGAACATCTCGTGCAGGCGGCGGTTGCCGCGCAGGATGACGCGCTCGCGGATCAGGGCGATGCCGGAATTGGCAGTATCGAAAATTGCTTGCTGTTCCTCGGCCGCCAGGTGCAGCGCCTCGGCCGCTGCCCGCTCGGCGGTAATATCCTCGAAGATGCCGACCATCCCCTTGCCGAGATCGCCGACATCGACAGCATGCCCCGACATGCGCGCCCAGAAGCGGCTGCCGTCCTTGCGCACGAGCAGTTGTTCCCGCACATGGATTTCGCCGCGCCCGATCTGGGCATAGACCTCCTGCCCGGACTGGACGTAGGCTGCATCATCGACATACCAGATGCGCGTCGACTGACCGATCTGCTCGCCCTCGGCATAGCCGAACATTTCATCCATGCGGCTGTTGCAGCGCACGATGTGCCGTTCGCGCATCAGTACGATGCCGGCACTGGCCGCATCGAACAGGGCATTCTGCTCGCTCAGGGCCGTATTGAGCTCGGCCGTGCGACTGGCAACCAGCGACTCGAGATGCTTGCGATGGCGTTCGAGTTCGTCGCCCATCTGCTTCTTGAGCGTGATGTCTTCCTTGATCGCGACGTAATGGGTGACCGCACCATCCGGCTGACGCAGGGGAACGATGATCGAGGACTCGATCTGTTCACGCCCGTCCTTGGTCTGGTTGAAAAAGGTTCCCTTCCAGGCGTTGCCGCTATTGAGCGCCTCCCACATCTCGATGTAGGTCGCCGTCGGCGTATAACCGGACTTGAGCAGGCGCGGTGTCTGGCCGACCGCCTCGGCCCGGCTGTAGCCGGTATTCAAGGTGAAGGCGTCATTGACGTATTCGATCCGGCAGTCGAGATCGGTGATGATGATCGGACTCGGACTCTGCTCGATGACCAGCGACAGCTTGCGGATTTCTGCCGCAGCCCGTTTTTCTTCGCTGATGTCACGCCAGACGCCAATCAGGTAATCGCGATTGTTCTGGCGAATGCTCCGGACACTGACCCGGACGTCGATCAGTTCGCCATTCTTGCAGCGATGCCGATTCTCGAACTTGCTAACGTCGTCGGCGGTGATCCGACCGGCAATTGCGGCCAGATCATCCGCCGTCATGCTGGCCTGGATCCGGGCCAGCGGCATGCCGATCATTTCTTCGCGCCGATAGCCCAGCATGTTGCAGCTGGCGGCATTGACCTCGACAAAACACAGGGTCTCGGCATCGATCAATTCGATCGCGTCCGGGGCACCGGAAATCACCGCATCGAGCAAGGCCTGCCGGTCGCGTTCGGCAGCCACCACACGCCGCCGCTCGATGGCGCTGCCCAGATGGTTGGCGACCGCTTCAAGCAATTTGCACTCTTCATCAAGGAAAGTCTCCCCGGCATCGCCCGGTAAGGCACCGGCATACACGACACAAACCCGGGCCGGACTCCCCTGCGGACCGACAAAGCTGGCAGCAAGCACCTCGCCGTCTACCGCTTCACCGAACAGCCGACCGCCACATTCGATATGCCCGCTGGCCAATTCCGGAAAACGCATCGCCGCCGGCAGACGCTCGGCCACGATTGCCAGCATCGCTTCCAGTTCAAGATCCTCACGATGAGTAATCCGCGCCACCTCGAACAGACAGGACAACTCCTTCATCCGCTCGTCAAGTTCGGTACGGGAGCGGCGATGGGCCATGATGCTCTCGCGAAAGGCGAGAACGGCGTGGGCAAAATCGCGCAGCAAACTGCGCCGATCATCGGCGACGCGCTGCACCGCCGGCAAACTCTGCGGATTGGTCTCGCCACCGGCCAGTTCATGCAGCGCAACGCTGAGTGCCTCCAGGCGCTGGGTCAGGCGCCGGATCAGGATGATCGCAACGAGCAGCAGCACGAGTACCAGTACGCCCCCGAGCATGAGATTGTCGAAAGCATGCTGCTCGAGCAGTTGCTCCTGCTCGACACCGCGCTGCAAGGCGTCATCCACCGCCTGCCTGGCCACTGAACGGGTATGCTGGGACAGGAAGAGATACTGGTTGGCGGCCTGGTAGGCACTGCGCATGGCGCCCGCCGGATCAATCGCAGCCAGGTCGCTGGCCTGGATGATCAGCTTGCGATATTCCTGAAAGTGTTCTTCGACCTCACGCAGCGTTGCTGCGTTGGTGCTATCGCGCAAGGCCGGCAAACGCTGCTCGAGAGCAGCCAGACGTTCGACCACTTCGCTATGCGCGGTATAGATCAGCGCTTCGTCAGCCTGTCCTGCTGCCGCCTTCTCCAGCGTCGTTGCGATCAATTCCTGTATCGCCGCGACGTCCTGGTTGAAGCGGGTCGTCTGCTGGATTTTCTCGATATCCTTGCCCTGCAGCAAACTGGTCGCCAGATGATCCTGGCGCAGCTTGTAGAACGAGAACAGGTTGAGCCCCCCGGCCAGCAAGGCAACCAGCACTACCGGCAGAAAAAAAATCAGCAGGTAGGGAAGGAAACGCTGGCGGCGCAACATGCCTGCCCCCGTCAGTGCAGCAAATCAGGCCACAACGTCGGCGGAATGCTGGCGACGTACTGGAATCCTGCGGCACCCAGGGGACGAAAAACGACCAGGGTGCCCTCTTTCGGAAAATAGCCGATCAAATCCATCAGATTCGGCGCGTGCGCGATGAGCAGGCGGTTTTTCCCCGCAGTCACCGGCTCGGCGAGCAGACGCCGGGTATTGGCCAGAATCGGCACTTTCTGTTCGCTGGTCAGGTTGGCCGTGTACATCAAGTCGTGGTCGATGCTCACAGGCTTGCCGGGAAAGGCAGCCGCCGCCGACTCATTGACCCGGCAGAGCGGGCTGATGCGAATCTCGCCAAGCGGAATGGCGGCCTTGCGCATCGCATCGCCGACCAGGGCCGCCTGCTTGCGCCCCTCATCGGTCAACGGGCGCTGCGTGCTGCAATCGTTGAGATCGACCGCAGGAAAGCGGTCAGGGCGGGTATTGTCGGTCGAGCCATGCCGCAGATAGAGCGTGTAACCGCCGTCGCGCAGACGATTCAGCGTTTCGCTGGTGGCCGGCTGCTCGACAAATTTTTTCACCGCAACCGGCGGCGGCACCAGCGTATCCTGCGCCAGAGCCGGCAGCGGCAAGACAAGCCCGGGCAGCAGGGCAAAGGACAAACAGAACACGGGCCTCATGGCATTCTCCATGGAATCAAGCAGCCTCTTCGGCATCGGGAAAGCGCGCAGCAATTTCGGCGAAGCTGTCGCGACAGGCGACAAAGGCGTCGACCACAGCAGGATCAAAATGGTTGCCGCGTCCATCGAGAATAATCTTTGTCGCCTCATCGAGCGTCATCGGCGGCTTATAAACACGACGGCTGATCAGCGCATCGAAAACGTCGGCCAAGGCCATCAGCCGCGCCGAGACGGGAATCGCCGCGCCGACGAGACCGGCCGGATAGCCGCTGCCGTCCCACTTTTCCTGGTGGCCGAGCGAGATTTCCTGAGCAACGCGCAGGAAGGCGAAGGCACCGTGTGCCAGTTCATCGGTATCCGGGTCGGCGCCGGCCACCGCCTGCAGCATCGCCCGACTGATTGCCTCGGCCCCGATCTTCGGGTGCGTCTTCATGATTTCGAATTCTTCAGCGGTCAACCGTCCCGGCTTGAGCAAAATGGCATCGGGAATGCCGACCTTGCCGATATCGTGCAGCGGTGCCGCCTTGACCACCATGTCCAGGCGCGGCCCGGCCAGCGCCTCGCGAAAGCCGTCATGGCCGGCCAGGTGGCGGGCCAGCACATCGACGTAGAGCTGGGTACGCACGATATGGTTGCCGGTCTCGTTGTCGCGCGCTTCGGCCAGGCAGGCCAAGGCGCGCACACTGAGTTCCTGGACGAGCAGGTTCTCGCGCATGCGGCGCGCCACTTCATGTTCGAGCCAGTCGTTTTCGCGCGCCAGGCGGTCGCGCGCATCCTTGAGTTCGAGTTGGGTGCGGACGCGGGCAAGGACGACAGCCGGACTAAAGGGTTTGGTGATGTAATCGACGGCGCCGAGTTTGAGGCCGCGTTCTTCGTCTTCCGAAGCCGACATCGCGGTGATGAAAATGACCGGTATGTTGCGCGTGGCAGCATCCTCACGCAGACGGCGCAGCACCTCATAGCCATCCATGCCGGGCATCATCACGTCGAGCAGGATCAGGTCGGGGCGATTCTCTGACTGTGCGATGCGCAGGGCCCGCTCACCCGAATTGGCAGCCTTGACCAGGTAACTGGAACAGAGCAATTCACCAAGAATCGTCAGGTTCTGCGGTGTGTCATCAACTATCAGGACGGTGCGCACCGGAGGCGAGCCTTGCGCTTCCTCTTGCGATGTCATGGTCATAGATCTCCTCTTTTACGAATAATAACCCCAAACCAAGGGTCGACGCATGAGGTTTTCAAGAATTTGATATTTTTAATATTTACGTAACACACCCTCTTCGGCAAGAAGATCGCCCCCTCCTAGACCGGCACCTTTGCCTCGCCGTGCGCGCCAAGCCGCAAGGACAGGGCTTCGGCGTGACGCAGCAGGCTTTTGACGACATCGCCATCAGGGCGCGTATCGAACATGCCCTGCACGCCAACCACCAGCACCGACATCGTGATTTCGTTCTTGAAATTGAAGACCGGTGCCGCTACCGCCTCGACGCCGGGCACCCGATGAAAACCGTCGGTGGTGGCGAAGCCCTTGGCACGGATGTCGGCCAGCATGGCTTCGATACCGCTTTTGGTTTTGAGTTCAGCGGGTACGTCGACCGCCTTGAGCTCGGCCGCAATCAGCGGCGCCACCGTCTTCTTCGGCATCCAGGCGGCAAAGACGCGGCCGGTCGCGGAAGAGAGCAGTTCAAGAACGGTGCCGGTAATCACGTTGACCGTAATCGGCCGGCGCGGCCGCTCCCAGCGCACGATGACCGGGCCGCGGTCGCCCCAGACCGCGAGCGCCGTGGTCTGGTTGATTTCGTCGCGCATCTCGGCGATGGCATTGAGGCCGAGACGTACGCGGTCGAGACGATCAAGCGCAACGAGACCGATATTCATCGCAAAGGGACCGAGATCGTAACGCGAGGTCATCGGGTCCTGTTCAACCAGGCCGGCGCGGATCAGGCTGACCAGGTAACGATGCGCCTTGGAAGGCGGCATCGCAGCGGCCGCCGCGATTTCCTTGAGCATCATCGCGCGCTGGCCATCGACCATGGCACGCAGAATGCCCATGCCGATCTCCAGTGACTGTACGCCGTGCTTGCCATCCGCTTCGTCGATCATCTCGCCCTCCGAGTTACGTTATTCGAAACTGATTCTATAATAATGCACTTCAGTCAAAAGCGAGCCTTCTTCATGTCCCTGCGTGTTTATGCCATTGACGGCATCGTCCCGGTTGTCGATCCCACCGCCTACGTTCATCCCAGCGCCGTGCTGATCGGCGACGTCATCGTCGGCCCGGGCTGCTACGTCGGCCCCTGCGCCAGCCTGCGCGGCGATTTCGGCCGCCTGATCCTGGAAGCCGGCGCCAACCTGCAGGACACCTGCGTCATGCACGGTTTTCCCGGCACCGACACGGTGGTCGAAGAGAACGGCCATATCGGCCATGGTGCCGTGCTGCACGGCTGCCGCATCGGCAAGAATGCACTGATCGGCATGAACGCGGTGATCATGGATAACGCGGTGATCGGCGAAGCGAGCATCGTCGCCGCCTCGGCCTTCGTCAAGGCCAGCCAGGTCGTCCCGCCGCAGGTGCTGGTCGCCGGTGTGCCGGCCAAGGTAATCCGGCCGCTGACGGAACAGGAAATGCGCTGGAAGGCGGACGGCACGCGCACCTACCAGGAACTGACCCGGCGCTGCCTGGCCAGCATGGTCGAAACCGCACCGCTGACGGCGGTCGAAGCCGACCGCAAGCGCATCGAAATGCCCGATGTCGTGCCGTTGACCGAGTTGAAGGCGCGCGGCTAGGCGGCGCGTTCGAGCGGGTCGTACTGCGGGAAGCGCTCGGCCAGGCTGGCATCCTCGGCCGGCACGCTGCCGTCGGCGAGGCACAGCACCTGGTCGAGATGGCGTGCCGAGAGGGGCTCCAGGCGCTTGTACAACTCCTTGCAGAGCAGGCGCGCCTGCTGCCCCGGCCAGTCGAGCGGCAGCAGCACTTCCGGCAGTTCCGGATCGCGCAGCAACAGACGCCGGTAATCGTGGATGAGCAAGGTGCGCAACAGGAAGGCATCCTGCGCGCTGACTTCGCCCAGTTGATCGTGCTGCAAATCGGTCAGGATCGGCTGGTAGACCGCCACGAACGCGGCATAAGCCTCGCCCAGGGCGCCGAGATCCCAGGCCCGGCGCACCAGGTCGGAATCGCTCGCCGAACGGGCCGAGCGCGAATCGGCGGCAAACAATGGCAGCAAGGCGCCGAGCGCATCACCCAGACCTTCGGCGATCAAGGCATCGAGCACGCTCGACAGTTCGGCGCTCGGGTGCACGAAACAGTCACCGCCGAGCGCACCGAAGCCCTGCCAGAACAGCGCACGCCGCACCTGCTCGCGGACCTTGGGCTCCAGATCGCCGACCACCAGGATCAGCCGCCAGCGGCGATCCCAGAGCGGTGCGTGCGCTGCATAAATATGCCGCGATGCTTCTTCGAAACGGCGTCGACCGGAAGCGGTCAGCACGTAATCGGCGCGCCGGCCGCAGGTTTCGGTGCGCAGCCATTCTTCCTTGGCAAGGCGGAAAACCGAGGTACGCACCAGGCGTTCGTTGAGTTCGAGCGGTTCGAGCAGGCGGATCAGGCTGCCCAGCCAGATGCGGCCGCCGCGCGGCAGGATGGCATCGCCAAAAACGGAAATGATCAGCGAACCGGCCTGAACCCGGCGCTGCTGCCGGAATTCATCAAGGCGGTTTTGGATGGAGTTGCTCACGGGATCGACGGCCAGATCGGAAGGTTCAACAGCAAAACCGGGAAGCCGGCCGACATCGAACGTCTGCTCCGCCCTCCCCGGCGTATCATTTTCAGCAAGGCGGAAGGATAGCAAAGTCGCCACCTGTTTAGCCAGAAATCAGGCCAAACCAGCCAACACGATACAAATAAGCACATAAGCTTTAATTATTTGTAGTGCTTTTAGCATACCCCACCAGGGCGCAGAAAGATTGCCGCGGCGGCTCGCCCCGGCTAAAGTCGGAATATTCGCGGGCGGTCCACCGCCCCGCCACAGGAAATTCCATGAGCCTGCTTGAAAATTCACTGATCATCCTGCTGCTGATCGCCACCAGTGCCTTCTTCGCCGTCTCCGAAATCGCGCTGGCCGCTGCCCGCAAAATCAAGCTGGAACAACTACTCGACGAAGGCGAACCGCGCGCTGCGCGCGTTCTCGCCCTGCAGGCCCAGCCCGGCCACTTCTTCACCGCCGTGCAGATCGGCCTCAACGCGGTCGCCATTCTCGCCGGCGTGCTCGGCGAAGGGGCTTACGCGCCGAGCTTCGCGCAACTATTCACCCGGCTGGTCGAGCCCGACACCGCCCAGACGCTGGGCTCGCTGACTTCCTTCCTGCTCGTCACGGTCGCCTTCGTGCTGGTCGCCGACCTCATTCCCAAGCGCATCGCCATCGTCGCGCCGGAAGCCATCGCGCTGCGCATCGCCGGCCCGATGGTCTTCTGCCTGCGTCTGCTGACGCCGCTGATCTGGGCGCTGAACGGCATCGCCACGCTGGTCATGACGCGCCTCGGCCTGCCGGCAACGCGGCCCGAAGACGTCACGCCTGAGGATATCGTCGCAATGGCCAATGCCGGCGCCGAAGCCGGTGTCGTCGCCCGCCAGGAGCGGCAGATGATCGAGAACGTCTTCGAGCTGGAAATCCGCACCGCGCCCTCGACGATGACCGCGCGCGAAAGCATCGTCTGGCTCGAACAGGGCGACAGCGAGGAAAACATCCGCGCCACGATCAGCGCCCAGCCGCACGCCAAGTTCCCGGTGTGCACCGGCGGCATCGACCATGTCATCGGCTATGTCGACTCGAAGGACATCCTCAGCCGCCTGCTCGACGGCAAGCCGCTGGCGCTGCGCGGCGAGGGCCTGTTGCGCAACATGCTGATCCTGCCGGAAACCCTGACCCTGGCCGAAATCATCGAGCAGTTCAAGGCGCAGCGCGAGGATTTTGCGCTGATCATCAACGAATACGCATTGATTGTCGGCCTGATCACCCTCAACGATGTGACCAGCACGCTGATGGGCAACACCATGCTGGCCCCCGCCGACGAGCAGATCATCCAGCGCGATGTCGATTCCTGGCTGGTGGACGGCATGACGCCGGTCGGCGACCTGGAAACGGTACTCGGCATCGAGCCATTCCCCGACGACGAGCAGTTCGAAACCATCGCCGGCTTCCTGATGTACACGCTGCGCAAGCTGCCGCGCCCGACCGACTCGGTCGAGCACGCCGGTTTCAAGTTCGAGGTCATCGACGTCGACAACCACAAGATCGACCAGCTGCTGGTGACGCGGATCAGGACCTGAGCCCGCGCCGCAGCCCCCCGGCCGCGGCGCCCCGCGTTCAGGCGGCGGACACCTTGAACTGCGCCATGGTCTGATCGAGCTTGCCGGCGGCGAAGGTGGTCAATTCGGCACTGCGCGCCGAAGCCAGGGTCGCCTCGCGCATCGCGTCGGCCGCCCCGGAAATCGCCTCGACCCGGTCGCCATAGGCATGCGTCGAACTGGCAATCTGGCTGATCGTCACGAACAGGCGCTCGACCACCTCATCGACCTCGCGCTTGTCGGAAGCCGCCGCACTGGCCAGGCGCAAGCCCTCTTCCATCTCGCTCATGCCAGTTTCCATGGTACGCACCGCCTGTTCGGCCTGGCTCTGCACACCGTTGATCATGCTGCCGATATCCGCCGTCGCGCCGCGCGTGCGCTCGGCCAGTTTCCTGACTTCATCGGCGACAACGGCAAAGCCGCGTCCGCTTTCGCCGGCCCGGGCTGCCTCGATCGCCGCATTGAGCGCCAGCAGGTTGGTCTGCTCGGCAATCTCGTTGATCAGCGTGACGATGCGCCCGATATCGAGGGTGCGCCGTTCGAGCTGGCGAATCGTGTCAGCCGACAGCTTTACCGACTCGCGGATACTCTGGCTACGCCCTTCGATCAGCGAAAACTGCGCCCGCGCTTCCTCGCTGGCACGCTGCACGACATCGCGCATGGCGTGCGTGTTGCTGGTCGCCGCATCGATTTCGCCGAGCTGGCCGCGGATCGCCGCCAGGATGTCGGCAACCGAGCCCTGCATGTCAACCGACACCGCGCCGGCATGGATATTCTTCTTCTGCAGCGTGCCGCTGGTTTCGCTGATCTCGCCGGAGGTCTTGGCGACCACGTGGATCATCTGCTCCAGGTTGTCGATGAAACTGTTGGTCCATTGCGCCAGCACGGTCGCCTCATCCACCCGGCCGTTGCTGCGCGGCAGGCGCTGCGCCAGGTTGCCGCCGCCTTCCGCCGTGCTGCGCAGGATGCGCGTCGCTTCGCGCAGGCGGTCGCTGATCGGTCGACAGCCAAAATATTCGAAAAACAGGGCGCCGCCCATCTGCAACAGACAGCCGGTCAGCATCGCCGGGCCGGCCCCGACATTGAGCAGTCCGGCCAGCGCAAATGCCACGCCCCAGGCCGCCACGGTGCTGAACAGGTAAAGACGTTGCAGGCGATAGGAGATGCTGCGGTAGCGATAGACCTCTTCGAGATCCGCCTCGCACATCATGCCCCAGGTATCGGGCGAGCCCGGCAGCTGGAAGGTGACGCCCTTGCCGATGACCGGAATGTGGCGGTAATCGGCATAGCCGGGATAGGTCACAAACAGGTTCTCGCCCTGGCGGATCGTCTCGCGCACACCGGGATGCAGCTGGCCGCTGGCCGGGTCGTTGAAAACCAGCTCCAGTTCGGTATGTTCCTTGACGCGGACCACGCCGAAATCGGTACGCACGCCGTCCTTCAGGTTGTCGCCATGGCTGAAGGTGTTGTCCTCGAAGCGCGAACGCGACAGGGCCGTGCCCTGGCGGATCGCCGGGTCAAAAACCGAATTGACCATGAACAGGTAGTTGTCGCCCGACTCGTGAAAAATGTGGCCGGCCTCGCGCTGGATCAGGTCGCCGAGCACGTCGTTCGGCACCCGGCCGCAGACGATGCCGACCACCGCGCCATCGACCACGATGGGCTGGTAGAACATCAGCGTCACGGCATCGTGAAAGCGCGAGGTCGACGGCGGCAGGCTCTTCGTCACCGGATCGCGATACGGCCCGTGCAGGAAAGGTGCGCGCAGGCCGGCCGCCACCGCCTGTGGCGCAGCGGCCTGCGCCCCTTCGCGCCCGGCATGTGACGAGCACAGCACACGACCGTTGGGATCCAGCACGAAAACCTCGGAAAACGCCTCGGCACGCTGCCGGCAATGGGCCAGGGTTTCGCGCCGGGTCTGCGGCCAGCCACCGGCGATCTCGCGCGCCAGGCCGTCGAGATAGGCCCAGTGCTGCTCGGTCCAGTTCATCAGGATGCGGACCCGTGTCCGGGCAAAGGATTCGAAGGTCTGCTCGATGGCCGGATAACGCTTGACGTTGCGGGCAGTCGCCCAGCGCATGGCCAGTTTGCCGTTGCGCCCCAGCCAGGGCAACCAGCCGCGCTCGGCGGTCGACAAATTCATCCGTTGACTTTTCAACATGGTGATTCCACTCCGGTAGCTAGACGATTGCTGCAATGCAATATCCGTACCGATGCACCATGCTGGCGTATTTCTTGATAAAAACCGTCGCCAAATCAGAGGCATGCTTGCACCATACCGGGGCGATTTGGCAAAAATGCAAGCCAGGCAAAAACCTGGAACATATCGACGCACCACCAAGGTGCAAGCATCGCACTCCCTGTTCCTGCAAAAAGGGCACGCATCGAAGGTCGACCGCCGGAATCCGACACCGGCATTGTTCGCACGGCGCAAGCCTACTAAAGTGAGGGCAACGCCGCTGCATCATCAAACAGGAGCCAGCCCCATGCCGATCCGCCCCCGCTTGCTTGTCCTGCTCGCCCTCGCCTGGAGCGCCGGCGCCCAGGCCGATATCTACAAATGCCGTACGGTCGACGGCAGCGTCGAGATTTCCAACACGCCCTGCGCCAGCCCGGCCAGCACGCTGAAAAGCCAACGCGACGAGCCGGTATCGGAAGCACAACGCCGCGAAGCCGAACGCGAAGTGGCGCGCATGAAGGAATTCGTCGAGAAACGCGAAGCGGCGCAACGCGCCGATGCCGCAGCCGAGCGTGAAACGCAGGCTACCCAGGCAGCCCAGGCGGCGGCATCCGCAAGTCAGGGCAATGCACAGAACATCGACGACTGCCTGCGCCAGCTCGACAGCCAGGCCGTTCCCCTCGGCCAGCGTTCCCAGATGGAGGCGGCCTGCCGCAGCGGTCGTCAGCCGGTCGTCGTACCGGTCTACACTCCCGGCTACGTGCCGGGTTATGCGCCGGGTTATGGCAATGGCGGCAACGACTGCGTCAGCAACGTCATGCGCCAAAACCTGCCGGCCGCCGAACGGCAACGCCGCATCGCGCAATGCCAGGGCGGCTCGATATCGATCCAGATCGGCGGCAGCCACCGGCCCGAACCGCGGCCGCAGGTGCCGGTGAAGTCGAGCCCGACACCACCGCCGGCCCCGACGCTCTCAGTCCCGCCCTGCCCGGCCAACAAGCCCAACTGCCGCTAACGCGGCAGCGCTCAGGCCGTGGTGTGTTGCTCGCCGTCCTTGCTCTGGCTGCCCAGGGTCAGTTCGGAGTTTTCGCTGAGCGCGAAGAAGAAGGCGTCGACCGCTTTCGGTTCGCCGGAGGCGGCGAAGGTTGTCTGACCGCATTCACACTGGCCGACCCAGATCGCTTCGATGCCGCGCAGGCCGCGCGTATCGACTGGGTGAATTGCCGTGACGTCGGCGCCGCAGCCGTTACAGACCAGCTTTTCCGGCTTGCTGGCGGCGATTTTGGCCTGCGCCTGGGCAATGCGTTCGGCCTGCGAACCGCGGTTTTTGGCTTGTCCCATGGGAATCCCCTGAATTTTCAAAGCGCGCAGGATAGCTGCCGGGCGCGCCGCTGTCGAATTCGCGGCGCGCTGTGGCACACTCGCCATGCTCGCCGCATGCCCATCGACTTTCTGCCCGCACCCAGACCATGACCACACTTCGCCCGCTCGTTCTCGCCAGTTTCCTGCTCGTCAGTGCCGCCGCCCAGGCCGCCACCGTCCAGCAGTTCCAGCCGCAGGGGAAGGTGGCTAGCCAGAGCCGCGTCACAGCGCGTTTCAGCGGCCCGCTGGTGGCGCTCGGCGCGACATCGGCGCCCGCCCCGTTCGCCATCGACTGCGCCGGCATTGCCGGCGAAGAGCGCTGGATCGACGAGCGAACCTGGGCCTGGCAGATGGCACGGCCGCTGCAACCCGGCGAGCGCTGCATTTTCACCCTCAAAAGCGGGTTGACCGCTGTAAACGGCGAGGCGGTCAACGGCCGCAACCGCTTCGAATTCAGCGGTGCCGCGCCGCGCCCGTGGAATCTCCGCCCGGCGCCCGGTTCCGGCATCGAGGAAGACCAGGCCTTCGTCATCAACGGCGGCGCCACGCTCGACCCGAAGTCGCTCGACAACAACCTGTGGTGCGAAGCCGAAGGCGTCGGCCAGCGCATCCCGGCGCGGCCGGTGAGCAAGGACATCCGCACCGCCGTGCTCGAACACGTCGGCGGCATGGGCAGCGCGCCGCTCGTCGTCGCCTGCGCCGAACGCCTGCCCAGCGGCAGCAAGATGAAACTGGTCTGGGGCAAGGGCATCCAGGCCAGCAACGGCACGCCGACCGAGAAGGAAGAAAGCTTCACCTACAAGGTGCGCGAGCCGTTCAAGGCGACGCTGAACTGCGAGCGCGAAAAGGCCGGCGCGCCCTGCTCGCCGCTGTCGGCGCTCACCCTCAATTTCAACGCGCCCTTCGATGCGAAGCTTTTGGCCAAATTCCGCCTGTTGACCGCTGACGGCCCGCGCGCCCCGCTCGACCCGAATGCCAAAAACGAAACCCGCGAAAGCACCTTCCAGAGCGTGACCTTCCCCGGTCCACTGCTGCAGAACGCGGAAATCACCGTCGAGATTCCGTCCGGCCTCAAGGACGATGCCGGCCGCTCGCTCGCCAATGCCGCCAGTTTCCCGCTCAAGACGAAAACCGGCGGCCTGCCGCCGCTCGCCAAGTTCCCCGGCGGCTTCGGCATTCTTGAACTGAAGGAAGGCGGCCTGCTGCCGGTCACCCTGCGCAATGTCGAGGCGGCGCTCAAGACGGCCCGCCTGGCGCTACCCGGCAGCCATCGTTTCAGCGAACAGCGCCTGACCGAAGACGCCGACGTGATCGCCGCCATGCAGGCCCTGGAAAAGTTCGAGCAGCAAAGCGGCAAGGTTCGCCTGCTCATCGACGGCAAGATGGAAGAGCGCTACGACCCCTACTACGCCCGCGAACTGTCCTTCCTCGCCAAACGTCCCGGCGTCAGCCGCCAGGACCTGCCCAAGCCGGGCGGCAGCAGTGAATTCGAGGTGGTTGGCATTCCGCTCGCCAAACCCGGCTACCACATCGTCGAAATCGAGAGCCAGTTGCTCGGCACGGCACTGCTCGCCACGCCCAAGCCGATGTACGTGCGCGCCGCGGCGCTGGTCACCAACCTCGCCGTGCATCTGAAAACCGGCAAGGACAATGCCCTGGTCTGGGTCACCGCGCTCGATTCCGGCAAGCCGGTGGCCGATGCCGCGATCGCCATTTCCGGCTGCGACGGCAGTTCGCTGTGGCAGGGCAAGACCGACCGCCTCGGCCGCGCCCTCGTCGAGCAGGCGCTGCGCGTGCCGAATTGCCGCAACGGCAGCAACTTCCTGTTCGCCAGCGCGCGCCTCAACGGCGACTACAGCTTCGTGCGCTCGGACTGGAACGAAGGCATCGAACCCTGGCGCTTCGGTGTCGAAACCTGGGGCGAGACGGGCGACTTCAAGATCCACAGCATCCTCGACCGCAGCCTGTTCCGACCCGGCCAGACGGCCTCCTTCAAGCACATCGCACGCAGCCGCAACAGCCGCAGCTTCACGCTGCCCGAGCTGGCCGGCCTGCCCGACAAGCTGGTCATCCGCCACAACGAAACCGGCACCGAATTCACCCAGCCGATCAGCTGGGATACGCAGGCCTCAGCGGTCAACAGCTGGAAAGTGCCCGAATCCGCCAAGCTCGGCACCTACGAAATCGTGCTCTCCGGCGGCAAGCGCGGCGAAATCTACAGCGGCGAATTCCGCGTCGCCGACTTCCGCCTGCCGGTGTTCACGGGCAGCGTGCAAGGCGTACCCGGCCGCCAGGTGGCGCCAACCAAAGTGCCGCTGGCGCTCGGCCTGTCCTTCCTCAACGGCGGCGCCGCGAAGAACGCGGACGTCGAAGTCTCCGCCACGCTGCGCCCGCGCTGGCCGGTGTACAAGCATTACGAGGCCTACAGCTTCCAGCTCGGGTTCAACGACGAGGAACGCGCCGCCTTCAAGATCGACGGTGACAGCGAGTCCGAAACCCTGATCCTCGACCGCCAGGCGCTGACGCTCGACAAGGCCGGCGCCGGCAAGCTCGACGTCACGCTGCCGGCCAAGCCGAAAGGCCCGAGCGAGGTCTATGCCGAGATGAGTTTTGCCGACCCGAATGGCGAAATCCAGACCATCCACGGCCGCGTCGAACTGTGGCCGGCCGCGCTCACCGTCGGCATCAAGGTTGCCGACTGGGCGTCGAGCGGCGGCAAGAACCGCGTCGAAATAGTCGCCCTCGACACCGCCGGCAAGCCGCTCGCCGGCCAGCAGGTCAGCGTCAAGGCCAAGCGCCGCATCGACAGCAGCCACCGCCGGCGCATCGTCGGCGGCTTCTACGCCTACGAGAACAACAGCGAATACAAGGATCTCGGCGAAGTCTGCGCCGGCACCACCGACAGCCGCGGCCTGCTGCTCTGCGAACCGAAGGGCGGCGAATCCGGCTCGATCTACCTGCTCGCCGAAGCCAAGGACAACGCCGGCAACATCGCCCGCGCCGGCACCAGCTACTGGGTCACCGGCGCCGGCGACCTGTGGTTTGCCGCCGGCAACCAGGACCGCATCGACGTCATCCCGGAAAAGAAGGCCTACGCGCCCGGCGACACCGCGCGCTTCCAGGTGCGCACGCCCTTCCGCGAAGCGACCGCGCTGATCTCGGTGGAAACCTCCGGCATCATCGAAACCTTCGTCCAGCCGCTGTCGCGCTTCAAGCCGGTGGTCGAACTACCGGTCAAGGCGGAATGGGGTCCGAACGTTTTCGTCTCGGTGCTCGCCGTGCGCGGCCGCGTCGAGCCGCTCAAGTGGTATTCGTTTTTCGACTGGGGCTGGCGTGAACCGCTGAGCTGGTTCAAGGAATGGTGGAACCCGGAACAGCCGACCGCCATGGTCGACCTGGCAAAACCCGCCTACCGCCTCGGCCTCGCCGAAATCGCCGTGGGCACCGAGGGCTTCAGGCTCAAGGTCGATATCAGCAGCGACAAGACCGACTACCGGCCGCGCGAAGAAGCGACGGTGAAGATCAGGGTCACGACGCCGGACGGCAAGCCCGCCCCGGCCGGCACCGAAGTCGCCTTTGCCGCGGTCGACCAGGCGCTGCTCGAACTGCGCCCGAACGACAGCTGGAACCTGCTCGACGCGATGCTGCAAAAACGCGGCTACGAGGTCGAGACGGCAACCGCGCAATCGATGGTGATCGGCAAGCGCCACTTCGGCAAGAAAGCCCTGCCGCCCGGCGGTGGCGGCGGCCGCGCCCCGGCCCGCGAGCTGTTCGACACCCTGCTCAAGTGGCAGCCGCGCGTCGTGCTCGACAACACCGGCAGCGCCACGCTCAAGGTCACGATGAACGACTCGCTGAGCGAATTCAAGCTGGTCGGCATCGCCACCGCCGGCGCCGGCCTGTTCGGCACCGGCAGCGCCAGCGTCAAGACCAAGCAGGACCTGCAGGTCATCTCCGGCCTGCCGCCGCTGGTGCGCGAAGGCGATACCTTCAAGGCGCTGCTCACGCTGCGCAACGGCACGGCGCGCCAGATGGTCGTAGCGGTCAACGGCAAAAACGGGGCCAATTTGCTCGCCGCGCAAAAACTCACGCTCGCCCCGGAAGGCGCCGGCGAACTGAGCTGGAACATCAGCGCTGCCGAAGGTGTGAGCAGCCAGCAATGGGAATTCAGCGCGAAAGAAGACGGCGGCAACGGCCAGGACACGCTGCGCATCACGCAGCAAATCGCCCCTGCCGTGCCGGTCACCGTGCAACAGGCCAGCTTCACGCGCATTGCCGGCAGCTTTGAAGTACCGGTCACGCCGCCGGCCGGCGCGCTGCCCGGCAAGGGCGGGCTGGAAATCAGCCTGTCCCCCAAACTCGCCACGCCGCCGCCCGGCCTCAAGCGCTTCTTCGAAGAATACCCCTTCGGCTGCCTGGAACAGAAAACCTCGGTTGCCGTCGGCCTGCACGACGAAAAGCGCTGGCAGGAAATCGCCAACACCCTGCCCGGCTACCTCGACAACAACGGGCTGGCCAGCTACTTCCCGGGCAGCGGCGGCAGCGCCACGCTCACCGCCTACCTGCTCGACCTGGTCACGCTGGCCGGCTTCACGTTGCCCGAAGACAGCCGCCAGCGCATGCTGCAAGGCCTCACCGCCTTTGTCGAAGGGCGCATCAAGACCAACGAATGGGCGCCCGGCGACTACTCGCTGGCGCGCCGCCTGAATGCGCTCGAAGCCCTCGTCCGCCAGGGCAGCAAGCCGGCCCGCGCCGCCGCAGCGCTGGAAATCGACCCGCTGCGCCTGTCGACCGCTGCGCTGATCGACTGGGTGCAGATCGCGCGCGCCCTGCCCGAACTGCCGCAACGCGACAAGAAGCTCGCCGACGCCAAACAGGAACTGCGCAACCGCCTCAGCTACGCCGGCAGCCGCCTCGTCTTCACCAGCGAACGCGACGACTACGGCTGGTGGATGATGCTCAGCGCCGATGCCAACGCCTTCCGCCTGATCGAAGCCATGCTCGATGACCCGGACTGGAAGGACGACCTGCCGCGCCTCGTGCAGGGCGCCATGGAACGCCAGGTGCGCGGCCGCTGGCTGACCACCACGGCCAACGCCTGGGCGCGCGTCACGCTCGACCGGTTTGCGCAGAAATTCGAGCGTGAACCGGTGGCCGGCACCACCCAGGCCAGCCTCGCCAAGGCGAAAGCCGAACTCGACTGGAAGAAACTCGCCGCCGGCGAAACCGCCGCCCCGCTCAACCTGCCCTGGCCGACCGCGCCGGGCAAGGACGACAAGCTCAACATCAGCCACCAGGGCAGCGGCAAGCCATGGGCGACGATCCAGCTGCTCGCCGCGATCCCCGACGGCCCGGCCCGCGCCATGGGCTACCGGATCAGCCGCAAGGTCACGCCCATCCAGGAAAAGACGCCGGGCAAGATCAGCCGCGGCGATCTCTGGCGCATCACGCTGACCGTCGATGCCGACAACGCCATGAGCTGGGTCGCCCTCTCCGACCCGATCCCGGCCGGTGCGCGTATCATGGGCGACGGCGACGGCCGCGACTCGGCCATCGCCGGCCTCGACGAAAACCGCAGCAACCGCGGCATGTGGCCGACCTACGTCGAACGCAGCTTCAGCGCCTTCCGCGCCTACTACGCCATGCTGCCGAAAGGCCGCTTCAGCATCGAGTACACCCTGCGCCTCAACAACGCCGGCAACTTCGCCCTGCCGCCGACCCGTGTCGAAGCGATGTATGCCCCTGACGTTTTTGGCGAAATGCCGAATGGAAGGGTCGTCGTGGGCGAGTGAATGCTTGCGCCATATGCAGCGGTCAATTAACCTGACCGTTCCTCCTTCGTCGTCCGGAAAACGATGACCGCTGCACCACCCCGCCCGACGCTGTCTCCCGAATACCTCGACGACGCCCGCATCCTCACCCAACTGCCGCCCGGCGCCCCCGGCACCGGGCCGCTCGTCGACCGCTACGGCGACGCCCTGCTCTGCATCCGCCAGCGCCTCGACCCGCAACAAAAACGCAAGCTGACCACGGTCGAAATCATCGTCGAAACCCAACCGGCAGAACCGGAACCCACCGCCTGGCTACGCATCGGCTACGGCGAAACCGAGCTGCGCGAACGCGTCAAGGAAGCGGGCGGGGAATGGCATCCGGAGTGCAAGCTTTGGCGGCTGGCGCAAAAAAGCGTTGCGGCGATGAGGCTGGAGATGCGGGTGGTGGCGGGTGTTTAGATATGGAAATGTGTTGATGTCCAGTATTGGAATGATGTGTCCGGATTTAGCTATTAATGGCTAGATTTGGATTTTTACTATGGCGTCTACTTCACGTTGGGGGTCATAAGCGATGGCTGATTTAGAGTTCATCTCGCCAAATGACGGTTCAGTTTTGTCGCTTACTGTCACACAGTGCAATGGAGGCGAAACTGACTTTGAAGTTGCGGTCAAAACCCCATGGTTTTCGGGTGTCGCTCCGGCTTCAACCTATATGAACGGTTCTCCAGCGGTGATGTTTTGTGAAATGGCGAACGCCTGGACCGGATGGAAAGGCCAAAAGAAATGGAGCGACCTTGAGGGTCGTGTTGAGTTTCTTGCTTCCTCTGACTCAACCGGGCACGTTGCCTTGACCATAAAACTCGTTGGCCAAAACTACGACTCCGATCTGCTTGTCGTTCTAAAGTACGACGCCGGGCAACTAGATGGAATGGCAAAAGCAATTTCCCGGTTACTGGGTGCCAAATGACCCCCAACCCTGCGGTCGACCTCGCTCCCTTCGGTCGCTGGACGCTGCGCGATGAAGCCGCGCTACGCCGCTCACCTCTACGTTGGGCGTCTTTAACTCGGAAGGAATACGATCTGATATGAATACATTTCTGGCTCCGCTGCTCTCGATAGTTCTGCTGGCGCTCTCAAACGTCGCAGCGGCTGATTGGTTCCTTTCATCGGAAACCAAGGCGCTAATTGTCAAAGCCGAAGCTGGCGATATCGATGCCCAGCTTCGTGTTGGTGCTGCATACGACTTCGGGAAAGGCGCACCCCGCGACGGAACCGAAGCAATGAGGTGGTACCGCATGGCTGCTGATCGCGACAACGCAGAGGCTCAAAATAGCGTTGGAAGCGGACTCCAAGCAGAGAAGCGCTACGAAGAAGCGCTGCCTTGGTACGAGAAGGCATCCGCACAGGGGCATGCGCTTGCCACCAACAACCTCGCCTATCTTCACGACCTCGGCTTGGGAGTAAAGCAAGATCGTCGCAAAGGCTTCGAGCTGTACTCCCATGCGGCTGATCTTGGTTGGGCCGAAGCTATGTGGAACATTGCGAATATGTACGGCGCGGGCCAACTCGGAGAGAAGGACATGGTGAGCGCTTGCGTTTGGGCAATGCGGGCACGCAAGTTTTCTGCACCGCAGGAGCGCCAGCTACAAAACCATCTTAGTCGGGTCATTCCTCAACTTGAAGGCATGCTGTCCCCCGAGCAGTTGGCATCATGCAATCAGCAATCCGAAAACTGGGCACCGATAGCGTTTCGCAAAAAAGACGCCCAACCCGGCAATCAACAGGACGCTGCGCGATGAAGCCACGCAGCGCCTGTTACTTAGAACGTTGGGACTCATGAAAATCACACTCGACTCTGCTCGCTCACTCGTCGCCCAGATAGATGCAGCGAGCGCAAAGTGCTCCGAGTCACTTTCCGTTGTCCGCGCCAACGAGGGACTGGGAGAACTCGAGGTCTATGCCAAATTGGTTGGACTCTTCTTAGGTCACAGTTACACAAACATTTTGGCGCCCATCTGGGATCGCTTCCCGGAACTTGAGCCCGAATCGTTTAAGGAGCCATACCAAGACAAGAGCGAAAACCGAGTCTCACGCCTCAATCCCAAAGGGCAATTGCCGACTTCCTCTCTTTGGCAGTTCCCGCGCTTTCTGAAGCTCAACGATTGCTTGCCGGGTCACAGGCCGAAGAGGCACTTCCTTTTGGTGGCTTGCCAGAAATCGAGCGTTCAGTCGCGGAGATCGATGAATTCTTGCGCAACCCACGCTTCCGCGACCTCACTCCGTAATGCAATAGGGGACAGACCATGATTTTTCCCGCACCAGTTTTTTTAAACCGTGGCCTGTCCCCTTGGGTCTTGTAACTTCAAGCAACTAAAGGGGTCGGGTTGAAGAAAGCGCCCCCTGATAATCCAACCAAACAATCCATCATCAACCGGACCTGTGCAAAAGCCGCACAGACTGACAATCTTCCACAGTATTTTTCTGAAAAATATGCTTACCCCTCTTAAAGTCCTCACAGTTATTTGCGCATTAATTCTGACCGGATGCGCGGCAACCGTTGAACGCACCGCGAACTCGGAGAGCCGACTAGCAATCAGCAAAGGTGATGCCAATAGCATTGTGCTAGCTGTTAGAGGCTCTGATATCGCAACAACGTCGGAAGATTGGGAAAAGCTTCGCCAGGAATGGCGGGAAGCAATGAAAGATGCGGCGGAGGAATATGGAATGGCAATTTCATATCAGGAATCAAGTGCCGAATTGTCGCAAAAGAACCAGACACTGGTCGTCATCAAGGTTAATGATTACCGCTATGTCTCGCAGGGTGCTAGATTCATGCTCGGAATCATGACAGGGAACGCATTTGTTGATGCAGATGTATCGTTCTTTGAATTACCTAGCAAGACACCTGCCGGCACGCGAAACTACAAAACATCTTCTTCTGCAGGTAGCGGAATTTTTGCCCCAATGATTAGCAAACAAATCCGGAGTATTTCAGGTGAAATCGTGCGGGAAATAAACCAGAGATAATGGCAGTGGCAACCAATAACAATTGAATTGACCAGATTGAATTAAAAATTATTTAGCGGCTAATTTAATCAATGGAATCGTTTTTTTCCGACTTCTAAAAATCGCATCACCATACAAACATGAGACTCCTAAAACTCTTCTTCATTGCTGCATTAATCGTCGGTTTGGGAATTTTCTGCTATGACCGGCTGCCTAAAAAATATAGATACGAAATTGATGACTGGTATGCCCGACTGGGTGAGCCAACATTTATCGAGTCGCCGGACAGTTTCACAAACCGGCCGCAGGATGACCTGATCAGAGAGTACAAAAATCGCGGCCACAAGCTGAAGTGCTACGGAAATCTTCAGCATGAGGAGAGAATCACGGCCCAGAATGATTTTCTTTGTTTAGCGCACATCAATACTGCCTATGACGGAATTCCGGCACGACTTGTCACCTTTTTCTTCACGAAAGGCGAGCTCAGCGAGGTCAGACTTGAATTTCCCAGTTCTTCATTCAAGAAACTAATGAGCTATCTCTCCAGAAAGCTCGAAAATCGCAGGCGCCTGGACAGAATTCCCGGAAACAATTTCGGAACAGATAACATGGGTGGAAAACTGATGGTCTGGGAGGTCCCCACCGGAGTGCTGGTCACCTCCGACAGCGAGGTTCCCGGTGACATCACTGTCTTGATTTGGCTTAGTAAAAAGTCTTTGGCACGCTAACTTTACGATTAACCGACAATTCGAAAAATTAGTTAGATTTAATTAAAAATAAATCACCCACCTTTCAATTGTTTTTTATCTACAGCCTCGTCAAGCTATCTAAAATTACCCGACATGATTAACCCAAAACACTTTTCACATTTTTTTTGCAGTTTGATTGCGACTTCATCGGTCCTTGTATCTGGATGTGCCCTCCGTCCTGTTGGCATCATTGACGACCGGTCTACTGCGCCATCCGACGCCGAAGCCGTAGTTGTTCATGGCATGAAACAACCGGGATTTCGTTATGTCTTCGTCAAAGGGAAAATTGAAAACGGAATGTTTCAACAAACGAAACATGTTGGCGTGTTGATAGATAAGCCAACCAATGGCTATCTCGTTGGCAAGATTGAGGCGGGAGATGTGATCGCCTTGATCCTGGCTGGGCGCACTGAAAGAGAAGATAACGGGCCAAACCATTTTAGCTTGGGATGTGGGACGCCAGTTCGCGTTTTCACTGTACCAGGAGGCAAGGTGAGCTACTTGGGCGACGCTGCCATGTCAATTATTAGGGATCGAGAGGTTCGCTTCACGTATTCAGATGATTTTCAGAATGCAAAGAGTTATATCGATGCCAGTTTCCCGGCACTGAAAAACCGCCTCGAGCCCATTGCATCGCAGGTAGTTCCTTACAAGTGTCCTCCGACATATCAGTACTACACCATTTACAAGTAATGAATACAGCGTCCAAGCCGACCGTCAGCCAGCTACTCAGGCTGTCATCGACTGAGCTTGCACGTTATTGCCCTTACCGAACCCATTACCCCCGCAAGAAAGCTCTCCACGATGGACATCCCCCGAATATTCAACATCACTGAAAGCGCGCACCGCATCCACAACCCGATCACGCCCGACAAGCTCGCCACGCTCGGCGCGGCGCTGCGGCTGGAAGCGGGGGCACGGGTGCTCGATCTTGGCAGCGGTTCGGGGGAGATGCTGTGCACCTGGGCGCGCGATCATGGCGTGACCGGTACCGGCGTCGACATGAGCCAGTTATTTACCGCGCAAGCCAAACGCCGCGCCGAAGAACTCGGCGTTGCCGATCAGGTCGAGTTCATCCATGGCGATGCGGCCGGTTATGTCTCCGACGAAAAGGCCAATGTGGCTGCCTGCGTCGGCGCCACCTGGATCGCGGGCGGGTTTGCCGGCACGATAGCGCTTCTGGCGCAGAGCCTGCGCCCCGGCGGGATCATCCTCATCGGTGAGCCCTACTGGCGGCAGTTGCCGCCGACGGAAGACATCGCCAAGGGCTGTCTTGCCCACTCAATCTCCGACTTCCTCACGCTGCCGGCATTGCTCGCGTCTTTCCGGCAGCTTGGCTGCGACGTCGTCGAAATGGTTCTCGCCGATCAGGACGGCTGGGACCGGTACGAAGCGGCCAAATGGCTGACCATGCGCCGCTGGCTTGAAGCCAATCCCGACGACGAACTGGCGCAGGAGGTGCGCGCCCAACTGACCACGGAACCCGAGCGCTACGCCACTTACACGCGCGAATACCTGGGCTGGGGCGTGTTTGCGCTGATGCTGCGGTAATCGGCTGGCGCCACTGCATCGCCCATGACGAACATCCTCTTCATCTGCGGCAAGAACAAATGGCGGAGTCCCACGGCCGAGGAGGTGTTTTCCGCACATCCGAACCTCGAATGCGCCTCGGCCGGCTTGAGCCATGACGCGGAGACGCCGGTTTCCGTTGAGTTGATTGAATGGGCCGAGCTGATTTTCGTCATGGAGAAGGTGCACAAGACCAAGTTGTCGGCCCGCTTCCCGGCGCATCTGGCGGGCAAGAAGCTCGTCGTGCTGGGCATTCCGGACAACTACAGGTTTCTGGAGCCAGCCCTGGTCGCGCTGCTCAAGCGCAAGGTCGCACCGCTTCTGCCCGGGCCGGGTCATGCGTAGAAGCGCGAGATTCGGCGGTCACGGATTGCTCCGTGCCTTTTTTTGCTTTTCACCCTTTTTTACCGGTCGACCGCCAAAAACCGGCGTTTTTGCATCCTGGCCGGCTTTGTCGCCAGCGGTGTGACTCACCTGGCCAGTGTCTCGCAGCCGCCAGCCAGTTTGTCGAAGGCCTTGCCCGAGGTCGCCACTTCCACGCTGTATCCGTCACCGACCAGCGCCACGGCCGTTCGCTCGGCGGTCGTGAAGAAGTTCATCGGCGGCATGGGTTCGTTGTCGATGCGGTCCCTGATTTCCAGGCTCCCCAGCCTTAGCGGAAACTCGCTGGACAGGCGCGCCGCTTCGATTTCCTGCCCGGCGACGAGGGTCGAGAAACCAGGCAGGAGGCCGGCCAGATCGGGGGAAACCAGGCATTGTTCGGCTGGCCGGCCGTCGGCATGGCTCACCTGGAGCGCGAAGCGGTCGCCGGGCCGGGCGCGTTGCGCGGTCAGCGTCAGGCTTGCGCTGCGGTAGCTCAGGAGCATGACTTCATCGTCCAGGATGCTGCGGATTTCGCTACCCGGGGAAATTTGCCGTTGCCGGTCGTCTACCGGCCAGCGGCCGTTGCCCAGTTGATCGAGCACCGTACCTGCCAGCAGTCCGGCGACAAATACCAGACCGCATGCGCCGTAGCGTTTGAGTGTCGGGTTCATAGGACCTGCACCGTCGTTCCGAGCGCGGCCCAGTCATAGAGCGCTTTCGCGTCGGCCTCGCTCAGGCGGACGCAGCCGTGCGATCCGAACCAGTCGCCGACGCTACCGCGCGCCGTACGCACGACGCCGAGCGGCACGATGCCGTGGTACTGGTGCAAAGCCTTGCCATCATGGGTGAAAAACAGGGCGTAATCCATTTGCACATTATAGGTATGACTGCGATAGGGATGCGCTTTGCGCAACACCTTGAATACCCCGCGCTCCGTTGGATGTTCGTTGTCGCCGGTGACGCAGTCGAAGCGGAAAACCCGCGTACTGCCTTCGTAGACTTCAACGATCTGCTGCGCCAGGCTGACCTTGATACTTTTGGTCACCTTATCCTTTGCCGCGGCCGCCATGCAACTCTCCTCAATGTCAGGGTCGTGGCGCCGAACGGGCGCCGGACGGGACGGATTCTATACAACATCGTCATACATCGCATTAACAAACGACAGGGTGTCGCGACGGAACTGGGAAAAAAAAGCGCATTAAAATGGCGCGGAACTGATCCGCGCCATTTTTGCTTTTGCCCTTTTTTTACCGGTCGACCGCCAAAAAACCGCGTTTTTCCGCCGTCGACCGATAGCGCCCTAGCCTTTCCTGATCGTCGGCAAAAAAGCCGTCAGCAGGCCGATCAACGGCAGGAAGGCGCAGACCTGGTAGACCGTTTCGATGCTGGTTGCGTCGGCCAGTTGGCCGAGCAGGGCGGCGCCGATGCCGCCCATGCCGAAGGCGAAGCCGAAGAACAGGCCGGAGATGGCGCCGACCTTGCCGGGCATGAGTTCCTGGGCGTAGACCAGGATGGCCGAGAAGGCCGAGGCGAGGATCATGCCGATGATCACCGAGAGCACGCCAGTCCAGAACAGGCCGACGTGCGGCAGGATCAGCGTGAATGGTGCGACGCCGAGGATGGACACCCAGATCACGCGCTTGCGGCCGACCCGGTCGCCGATCGGGCCACCGAGCACGGTGCCGGCGGCGACGGCGAAGAGGAAGGCGAACAGGTAGATCTGCGCGCTGGCGAGTTCGAGGCCGAACTTGTCGATCAGGTAGAAGGTGTAATAGCTGCTCAGGCTGGTCATGTAGAAAAACTTGGAGAACATCAGCAGGCCGAGGATGGCGAGCGACCAGCCGATCTGGCGCCGGGTCAGGCCGTTGTCGACCTGCGCTTTCATGCGCTTCTTGAAGTTGGCGACGTGGTGGCTGGACCAGCGCCCGACGAAGCTGAGCACCACCAGGCCGATCAACGCGAACAGCGAGAACCAGGCGGCGCTGCCCTGGCCGTACGGCACAATAATCAGCGCAGCGAGCAGCGGCCCGATCGCGGCGCCGAGATTGCCGCCGATCTGGAACACCGACTGCGCCAGACCGGGCTGGCTGCCGGCCGCCATGCGCGCGACGCGCGAGGATTCCGGGTGGAAGATCGAGGAGCCGATGCCGATGGTCATCGCCGCCACGAGTACCGCGGCGAAACTGCCGGCCTGCGAGAGGAGAAGCAGGCCGACCAGCGTGAAGCCCATGCCGAGCGGCAGCGAGTAGGGTTTCGGGCGGTGGTCGGTATAGAGGCCGATCAGCGGCTGCAGCAGCGAGGCGGTCAGCTGGTAGGCGAGCGTGATCAGGCCGATCTGGCCGAAGCTGAGGTTGAGGCCGAGCTTGAGCATCGGGTAGATGGCAAGCAGCACCGACTGCATCATGTCGTTGAGCAGGTGCGAGAAGCTGATCGCGGCAATCACCGGGTAGGTGGTGGCGTTCAGGGCGTCCGGCGCGGCGGGTGTGGCGTCGGCGGTGAGCGTCTTGTTCATTGGGGTCTTTCGGATTTCTGGAACGCCAGTCTAGAATGACCGATCCCAGCATGTCCGGACAGAAAATATCGTGAATTGGACAATCGCCGGCCCAACCATGAGTTGCGGCCATGACGACCAGCACCAGACCCTGCCCCACCCGGTGACCGCCAAGGCGCGCAATTACCGCGGCGGCGAAACGCCGGTGCACAGCCATCTGCGCGCCCAGCTCATCTACGCCGGCAGCGGCGTCATGCGCGTCGAAACCGAGGCTGGCAGCTGGGTCGTGCCGCCGGTGCGCGGCGTGTGGATTCCCGCCAACACGCCGCACCGCGTGATCATGCTCGGCCCGGTCGAGATGCGCACCCTGTACATCCGCCCCGACGCAGCGCCCGACCTGCCCGACATCTGCTGCCTGCTCGACGTCAGCCCGCTGCTGCGCGCCCTGATCCTCGCCCTGCTCGACGAACCGCTGGCCTACGACCAGGCCGGGCGCGGCGGCCAGATCGCGACACTGGCGCTGGCCGAGCTGCGCTTTCTCAAGATCCCGGCGCTGCACCTGCCGATGCCGGCCGAGCCGCGCCTGCACAAGCTGTGCGAGGAACTGGTCGGCAACCCGGAGAGCCGCGCCACCCTGGAGACACTGGCCGAGCAACAAGCGACGAGCAGCCGTACGCTGGCCCGCCAGTTCCAGCGCGAAACCGGCATGAGCTTTCGCCAGTGGCGGCAGCAGGCGCGTCTGGTCGAGGCGCTCGGCCATCTGGCAAACGGCGTGCCGGTCGCGCTGGTCGCCGAAAAACTCGGCTACCGCAGCGCCAGCGCCTTTACCGCGATGTTCAAGCGCACCCTGGGCATGGAACCGCGCCGCTACTTTTCCGGGGAGACGGCGGGTTCAGCCGCCTGAAAGCTGTTCGCGATTTGCTGCGGCTCCATGCAAACCCCATCCCGACCCTCCCCTTCTCAGGGGAGGGAGGTCAGCGCCTGACGGATGTCAGGCCAGGCTTTCCAGCCAGTCGAGAAGCTGGCCGGCGGCGTCCGGCCATTGCGGGTCGAGCATCAGCATGTGGCCGGCGCCCTGGATGATCACGGTCTTGGCGTTCCATGACGCGGCCGTGAAGTAGAGCATCGAGGCCGGAAAGACCTGGTCGGCCGAGCCGCCCATGACCAGCGCCGGGATTCTCGCCCGGCCGCGGGCGCGACGCAGCGGCGAGGTGACCATTTCGGCGACGGCCTTTTCCGATTCGGGCTGGATCAGCGGCAGATATTGCAGCGTTTCCTCAGGCGGCATGGCCGGCGAGAAATAGACGCTGGCCATGGTGCGCATGGTTTTCTCGCTCGCCGTGCCGTTGACCGCATTGGGCAGCTCGGCGAAGAAGTCGGGCATGGTCAGCGCGAAGCGGCTGGCGGTGCCGGCCGTACCGGTGGACGGCACCGGCGCCAGGAAGGCAACGCCGCGCGCCGAGCTCTGCTCGAGAAAACGCTGGCTGACCAGGCAGCCCATCGAGTGGGAAATCAGCACCGGGGTGACCGGTAATTGGGTCATCGCAGCGACCAGGTCGTCCACGTAATCGTCGATGCCGTAATCGTCGAGATGCTCGCGATCTTCGGGCTTGCGGCCGTGTCCGGAGAGATCGAGCGCATAGCAGTCATAACCCTGCTCGACGAAATAAGGAATGAAGCGCACATCCCACAGGCTGGAATTGCTGTAGCCGCCATGCACGAAGAGCAGCGGCGGCCGGCCGGCGGTCTGGCTGGCGGGATGAAAGTGGAGACTCGGCATCAACATCGGGGATTCCTGGCAGCTAAAGGCAAAACGCAAATTTAACCCGGTTTCGTGACAAATACCTTGCCCCTTTCCAGCAGCGCCAGAGAAAGCGCCGCAATGATCGGCCGGCAAGCTCATGCCGGCTGCCGCAGCACACTTTCCGGTCGCGCCGCCATGCGCCCGCAGTTGCCGCATTTTTGCCCGAAAACAGGCGTCGACCGGTGCCGCCCCAACAAGAAGCATATGTCATGGAAAGGTGAGTTGAATTAGTCCCTTATATCGACTTTGAATCTGGTAAATTACCTTTCGATGCGAAATATTTACAAAAACCACACAAATCGCCTGTTTCTCGCCGGACTGCTTGCGTTCGGCGTGCCCACAATTGCCCAGGCAGAGGAAAACGAGGCAAGCAGTCGTTTCAGCCTGAATGGTTTCGGTACGCTGGGCATGACCCGTTCTTCATCAAATGGCGCCGGTTTCGTGCGCGATCTGTCGCAGCCGCACGGCAGCAAGGGCGAATGGAGCGCCAATGTCGATTCGCTCATTGGTCTGCAGGCCAACTGGGTGCTCAACGACCAGTTGACCGTCATCGCGCAGGGCATCAGCCGCTACCACATCGGCAGCAGCTACGACCCGGAACTGATGTGGGGTTTCGTGCGCTACGACCCGAACGGCTACAGCAGCTTTCGCCTCGGCCGACTGGCCACCGATTTCTACATGTATGCAGACTCGCGCCACGTCGGTTACACCTACCTGACGGTCCGTCCGTCGACCGACTATTTCGGCGTCCTGCCCTTCGCTCACATCGACGGTGCCGATGCGCAATGGACCCTGCCCATCGGCGACCTGCTGCTGCGCACCCGCATCCATGGCGGCTGGCTGAATGAAAAGCTGCCGCTCGCCGAGCACAGCTGGAACCTGCAGGGCTCGCGTATGCTGGGCGGCAACGTCAGCCTGCAAAGCGGTGCGTGGACCGTGCGCCTGAGCAGCTCGCAGCTCAAGTTCGGCCACAACCTGCCGATTGACGACCTGACCAATGGCCTGAAGCAAACCGGTGCGCCATCGGCGCTTGCTGCGGCGCGCGCCCTCGACGTGGCCGACTCGACCAGCCGCTTCGACTCGCTCGGGGCTGTTTATGACGAAGGCCCGTGGCAGGTCCAGTTCATGGTCAGCCGCGCCCGCCACAGCAGCCAGTCTTTCCAGAACTGGCAATCCGGCTATTTCCTGGCCGGCTACCGGGTCGGCAGCCTGACGCCCTTCGCCGGTTATTCGTGGATACGCTCCAAGGCACGCTCGCTGAGCACCGGCCTGCCGGGCGGCAATCCCTTCGACGAACTCAATGCGGGCGTCGCCCTAGTTTTGTCCGACAGCCACGCCGACCAGCACACCACCTCGCTCGGTCTGCGCTGGGACTTCCGCGAAAACATGGATCTGAAAATTCAGTTCGATGCCATACGCGGCAAGCCGGACTCGATCTTTCCGTTCCGCAACGAGAGCAGCAACTGGAACGGCCGCACCAACGTGCTGACCATGGTCATGGATTTCGTCTTCTAGCCGATCATGCGACTGCGCCCTCTCCTCGGCCTCCTTCTGCTTTTGCTCCTGCCTGTCGCGGGCGCCGGCGAACTGGCCGTCGTGGTGCGTCAGGACAGCGAGATCGGCCAGTTGAGGCGCGACGACGTGATCAACATCTTTCTCGGCCGCTATCGCCAGTTGCCGAGCGGCAAGCTCGCCGAGCCGCTCGACCTGACGCCGGAAAGCGGCACCTTCTACGAGCGCCTGACCGGCAAGAGCCGGGCCGAGATCAACGCCTACTGGGCGCGCCTGCTGTTCACCGGACGCACCACGCCCCCCCGCCAGATCGACAGCCAGGAAAAGCTGATCGACACCCTGCTCAAGAATCCGCAGGCCATCGGCTATATCGACTCGACACGGCTGGATCGCCGCCTCCGGGTCATTTTCGAGCCAGAACGCTGATGCAAAACTTTTGGCAACGCAGCCTGCTTGGGCGCACCGTCGGCAACATCATCGTCATCACCTTCCTGGTCGGCGGCCTGATCATGCTCGCGATGTCGATCAGCGTTGCCCGCCAGACCGAGGCGGATGCCTACCGCCGCCTCGGCGAGTTGCTCGATACCGTTGAAGATACCGTACGGGTTGCCTGCTTCGTCGGAAACGAGGAACTGGCCATGGAGGTGGCGCGCGGCCTGCTCAGGAACAGCGAAGTCCAGAGCGTCGACATTCGTTACGACAAGGGACTGCTGGCCCATCTGGAACGCAATCCGGCAGATGGAAAACAGGCTGTTTTGGGCAGTCAACCGGTACGCCGCAACATTGTCTCCCCCTTCGACAACAGCAGTATCGTCGGCAACATCGCGCTGCAGCCGGACGGTGCCGCAATTGAAACCCTGGTCGCCCAGGCACGCCGCCAGATCGCACTGCAGACGCTGCTGTTGATCATCGCTGTCGCCATTGCCCTGACCCTCACCGTGCTGCGCCAGGTTGTCAAACCGATTGCCGTACTTTCCAAAAACCTGAACAAGCTCGACCCTATCCTTGGCGAGCAGCTATCTGCGCCGGCCGGGCACGAAAAGGATGCCTTCGGTTCACTGACCCGGGACATCAATGCCCTGAGCAGCCGCTTGCTCAATGCGGCCGAAGTCGAGCGAGAACTGAACGTCCGCCACGAGATGGACCAGCGCAAATACCGCGACATTTTCGAAAACGCGGAATCCGGGATATTCATCGCCGATGCCTTCGGCGAGATGACCTCCTACAACCGTTCGCTGGCCCAGTTGACCGGCCTGCCCCAGCCTGCCGCCGACGAAACCGCCCCCCGCTCGCTGCTCGCCCTGCCCTGGACGGATGCGGGGCATCTGCAAAAAATGATCGAGCGCTGCATCAAGAGCAATGCCGCGGTCGTGGAGGATCTGGCCCTGCTCCGCAGCATGACGCCGCAGCGCTGGCTGAACGTCGCGCTGACACCGATCGGCGCCTGCATGGTGCAAGGCATCGTCAGCGACGTCACAACCCGGCGCAATGCCGAGTTGGCTGCCAAGCGTGCTGCGATCACCGACCCGCTGACCGGCCTCGCCAATCGCCAGGGCTTCGAAGAGTTCTGGGCGAACGAAATCGCCAAGGTGCAGGATCAGCACTTCGCCCTGCTGCTGATCGATCTCGAAGGCTTCAAGCAGCTCAACGATGCGCTCGGCTTCCCGGCCGGCGACCGCGTGCTGATCGGCTTTGCAGCGCGCATTTTCTCCTGCATCAAGAACACCGACTGGGTCGCCCGCGTTGGCGGCGACGAGTTCGCCGTCGTGCTGCCCAACATCGACGAACCGGGCAAGCTGGACAGTATCTGCCAGCGCATCCTGCGCGTTCTCGGCGAGCGCTTCTCGGTCAGCGGCCAGGAAACCTGCCTCGGCGCCAGCATCGGGGCGACGCTTTATCCGGACGACGGCAACAACCTGCCCGCCTTGCTGCGCAACGCCGAACTGGCCCTGAACGATGCGCGCCACCGCGGCGGCCAGATCTGGAGCCTGTTCAACCAAGACATGCGGCATGCCATCGAGCACCGGCACAACCTCGCCAACGATCTGCGCCTTGCCATCCAGCGCCAGGAACTGCGCCTCTACTACCAGCCCATCGTGCATCTGGCGAGCCAGCGCGTGGTCGGCGCCGAAGCGCTGATCCGCTGGCAGCATCCGACACACGGCCTGGTGCCGCCCGACAACTTCATCCCGCTTGCCGAGCAGACCGGCATGATCAATGCCATCGGCCTGTGGTGCCTGGAAACCGCCTGCCAGCAACTGGCTGACTGGCAGGCAGCCGGCCTCGACCTCAGCCTGACGGTCAACGTCTCGGCCAGGCAGATTCCGGATGGCCTGAGCCCGGCCAAGGCGAGCGAGATCGCAGCACACCATGGCATCGCACCGCAGCGCCTCGGCCTCGAAATCACCGAAGGCCTGCTCATCGGCGAAGCGCACGATGCCCTGCGCTGGCTGGAAGCGATCCGGACGGCCGGCTTCCGTGTCTATCTCGACGATTTCGGCACCGGCTATTCCTCGCTCTCCTACCTGAAACGTTTCCGGGTCGACACCGTCAAGATCGACAAGGCCTTCATCCGCGACATGGGCCAGGTGGCGAGCGACCGGGTGATGATCGAGGCCGTCATCATGATGGCCGACGCCCTGCGGCTCAGCGTCGTCGCCGAAGGCATCGAAACCGCCGAACAGCGCGACCTGCTGCGCAGCCTGGGTTGCACCTACGGCCAGGGCTACCTCTACTCGCGGCCGCTGCCGATCGAGCAGTTCCTGGCACAGGTGCTCCTGATCGATGCACCGGCGACGCCGACCTGAGTCAGCACAACCGTAACGGTCGACGCCGCAAAAGCGCTGGATTTCACCCTGAGCAACGCATGAAAAAGGCCGGCCCCGCATTGCGGGAGCCGGCCGGCGCGTTATCTGAAACGTTTAGACGCGGTACTGGGCGACGATCTGGTGCATTTCCTGCGCCAGCTTGACCAACTCTTCCGAGGTGTTCGATGTCGACAGCGCGGCGGCGCTGTTTTCTTCGGTCATCTGGGCGATCTTTTCGACCTGCTGGGCGATCTCGGTACTCGCCACGCCCTGCTCGCGGATCGAACTGGTGATGTCGCTGACCATGCCGACCGTATCGGCCGAACCGCTGCCGATTTCCTGCATCGCGCCGCTCGCCTGCTCGGCGTAAGCAACACCGGCGGTAACCGCGCCCGCAACACTCTGGATGCTTTGCACGGCGGCTTGCGAGCCGGCCACCATCTGCTGGATGGTGGCGGCGATTTCCTGGGTGGATTTGCCGGTGCGTTCGGCCAGCTTGCGCACCTCGTCGGCGACCACGGCGAAGCCGCGCCCCTGTTCGCCGGCACGCGCCGCCTCGATCGCCGCGTTGAGCGCCAGCAGGTTGGTCTGGTCGGCAATTTCCTTGATCACCGAAACGATGTTGGAAATTTTCTCGCTTTGCCGTTCCAGGTTGCTCAGCTCGCCGGAAGCGCCCTGTACCGTCTGGGCAATGCCGTTGATCGACTGCACGGTGGCGCCGATGATCCCCTCGCCGCGCTGGGCCACCGTACCGGCGTTGTTGGCCAGACGGCGGGTGTCCTCGGCACGGTCGGCGACGTGATTGACGCTCACCGTCATTTCCTCGACCGCCGCCGCCATACTCGAGGCCGCTTCACTCTGGTATTGCGACGCCACCGACATTTCATGTGCCGCCGTGGAAACCCGCTGGGCGGCATTGTTGACCGACTCGGCGCGGCTGGTGATCTGGCGGAAGCTCTGCTGCAGGCGCTCGAGCAGGCCGTTGAAGGCCACCGAAACGCGGGTCAGTTCGTCATTGCCCTTGACGGAAAGGCGGGTCGTGAAATCAAGCGTGCTCTCGATACGCGCAAACATGCCGACCATTTCGCCCAGACCGCCGGCCACATGGCGATAAATGATGAAACCGATGGCGGCGACCAGCAGGCCGATCAGGATCACGGCCGTGATCACCAGCGTGGTGGCACGCTCGTGGATATGATAGGCCGCCACGGCTTCCTGTGCGGCCGCGTCATGATTGTATTTGCCGTGTTCGACCAGGGCCTTGGACAAGCCGTTAACCGTATCGGCCGCGCTGGCGGAAATTTGCATCGCCTCCTCGCGCTTGCCCTGGCGGGCGACAGCGAGGAACTTTTCGGCAAAGCCGGCGTAGGCCTCAGCCGTACGTTTGTCCGTAGCCAGCAGTTCGCGATCCTTGTCGTCGGAAATCAGTTTTTCATAATCGTTCAAGGCGCCGTTCATCTCGGCCATGCGCTCGCGGAACTGCTTCTCGTCGTCCGCCCGCTTTTCCGGCTCGGTGTTGATCAGAATGCTGAGCAAGCGCGGACGGGCACGCAGAAAGGCGACCTGGGCGGTCTCCAGCGTGCGGATACTGGGCAAACTCACCTCATTGGTTTCACGCACCCCCTTGTTGATGGTCGCCATCTGATAAAGGCTGAATCCACCCAGGCCAATCAACCCGGCAATGGACAAGCCGATCAGTACGACAATCCGCAGCGCAATACTCATGAAAAACCTCATTTTCAATAAATTCAACATGCCACGCCAGCAACGCAGCGACAGGTTCAGGTTTTTATCACGGAATTGGTCTTACCAGTTAATTGATAACAAAAATATACATTTACCGGTAACCATCGGTCACATTTCGTAAGAATTGCAGCGACTTCTTGCAATATTTTGCTCTTCCCTCCCGCGCCGGGAACAAAAACCCGGCGACCAATGTCTTCATAATGTGACATTTATTACAAATTCTACAATTTAAACATCACCATCAAACCCGCAACGGTCGACCACCCAAAAAAGCCATTTTTCAACGGTCGACCGTCCCGCCCTGCCAAGGAAATTGCCATGCGCCCGTTTCGTCTCGTCCTGCTCGCGCTCTGCCTGCCGCTGTTTGCCGCCTGCGCCTCGCGCGGTATCCCGCTGGTCAGCAACAACGGCGAACAACCGGCGGCGCGCGCGGTGCTGCAGGCCGCCGCCGAAGCGCACGGCCTTGCCGCGTTCCGCCAGATCGGGGACATCAATGTCAGCTATGCCGGCGAATGGGCCGGCCTGGTCAAGCGCCTGCAACCGACGCTGATCGATGCCGAATTTCGCCAGACTTCACAGGAGCGCCTGATCCTCGGCGCGCGCCCGCTCAACGCCCAGCAGCATCGCGGGCCGGGCGGCAGCAAGCAGGTGGTGCGCAGTGTCGATGGCGTGCAGGTGAGCTACAACGGCGCAGCCAGCAGCGACCGCGATGCGCTGGCCGCGGCGGCGCTGGTCGCCGATGGCTACCGCATGTTCCTGAGCGGACCGTTCTATTTCATGGAAGGCAACCTAAGCCTGGCGAGCGGGCCCGACGAGGAAGTCGAAGGCCGGGCCTGCATCAGCATCATCGCCGTGCGCCGGCCGGGCCACGGGCTGTCGGCGGAAGATCGCTACCAGCTGTTCTTCGACCGCGAGAACCATCTGCTGCGCCGCGTGCGCTTCACGATGGAGGGACTGGAATCCACCCGGGGCGCAATTGCCGAGGTCGATTTCTTCGAGCATCGACAGATTGCCGGCGTCACCTGGCCGACGCGCTTTCACGAGCGCCTGCGCCAGCCCATCCCCGGCCTCGCCGTGCATGACTGGCGGCTGACCGGGCTGGACGTCAATCGCGGCCTGACGGCAGTGGAAATCAGCGGCCCCGCCTTCAGCGGCAAGGCCGAGGCCGCGGCAGCAGCACTTGACTAAGGCGGGCTCAGCGCGTTTCGTCGACGATCTGGATCGCCCGTTCCTCGATCTCGCGCGCCAGCCTGGCCCAGTCGGCACCGGGAGCCAGCGTGGCGAGCAAGGCAGTCGGCTTGATCAGGCCAATCTTGGTCGCGCCGTTCTCGGTATAGACCGAAATCCGCCAGGGCAAGGCCAGGCTCAGGCGCATGTCCTGGCGCAGCAGTTTTTCCGTCTGACGGAAATTGAAAATTTCGAAGACCTTGCACTCGTCGTCGAAATCGATGTCCTTGCTGCGCAGCATTTCGCCGAAATCATGCGCCTGCAACACGCTGAAGCCGAGGCGCTGGATGACCGGCTCCAGATCGAAGGTCACTTCGTAGAAGGACTTGTCGCTTTCAACGATGTAAAACACGGGCACTCCCTGCGGCTCAAACAAGACAGGGGCGAATGATAGAGGAGATGCACGCCTTGCGGCACAACGGCAAACCAGGCTAATCGCGCCTACCGGTCAACCTGTAAAAACAGGGCATTTTCACGCCGAGGTACCCGATGCTAAAGAAATCCCTCGAAAAAATGCAGGGCGCATCATAGAATAGCCCGCTTGATATTCTTCAATGTTCTGGAACGGCCGAGACAGGCTGCCGGACACAGCAGTATTCGATTGAGGGAACAGTCGTGGGAATATTTGAATTCATCAGGCGCCTCTTCGGAGGCGGCAGCGACACACAACCGGCCAGCGCACCGGAATCGCTTCCATTGCTCGAACAAGCCATCGAGGAGCGCCGCCACAAGCCGCGCATCAATGCCCGCGAAGGCACCCGGGTGCTGGTCATCGACGACTCGAAAACCATCGTCACGGTGCTGCGCAAATTCCTGCGTTCGGCCGGCTACGAAGTCTACGAGGCGCTCGACGCCGAAGCCGGCCTGCTGCTGATGCACCAACACAAACCCGAACTGGTCTTTCTCGACATCGTGTTGCCCGGCATGAACGGCTTTGCCGCGCTGCGCGCCATCCGCCGCGATCCTGAATTGCGCGAAACGCCGGTAATCATGATGAGCGGCAACGAACAGGCGATGGAACAGTTTTTCGGCACCCGCATCGGCGCCGATGACTTCATGAAAAAGCCCTTTTCGCGGCATGAAGCGTTCTTTCGCATTGAACGCCTGCTCGACGACAGTTTCATTCCCCGCCGCGCCCACCCGCAGGCTCAAGCCGGCGCAGAGATACCGGCCGCTGCCGTCGCAACGACAGCAGCCATCTGAGCGCCATCAGCCTGCCTGGCCGTCCTGTTTAAGGACGGCGGCGTAGCCCTCCTCGGCCAGCACCTGGCGCACCGCCGGCCGGGTCAGCATGCGGCGATAGTGGGCGAGACAGTTTTCCGGCAGCGGAATGCCGGTCCGGTCGGCCCAGAATTCGACATAGAACAGCGCCGCATCGGCAATCCCGAAATTTTCGACGACGTAATCACGGCCGGCCAGTTCGCGGTTGATGATGGCAAAGCCCTGGTCGATGATCTGACGGCCCTGTGCCTTGACCGATTCCTGCTCGGCCGCGCTGGACGAAAAGCGCTCGGTGGTGAAGATGCGAGCAAAGCCCTGCGTGTGCAGCGTATGCACCGCGTAGTTCATGATGCCGAGCACGCGCACCTCGCCTTCGATACTTTCCGGCAGCAGCTTGCGCTTCGGATAGGTTTTCGCCAGCCACCAGGCAATTGCCGAAAACTCGGTCAGCGCGCTGCCATCGTCGAGCACCAGGGCCGGCACGCTGCCCTTGGGGTTGATCGCCAGGTAGTCCTTCTTGTACTGGTCGCCGGCCAGCAGATTGACGATCCAGGCCTCGAAGACCAGGCCGCATTCTTCGAGCAGGATGTGGATGCCGGTCGAGCACGAGCCGGGCGTCATGTAGAAACGTTTCATCAGGCGTCCTCTTCCACCGGCACGTCGATGGCGAGCAGGCCGCGCTGCCGGATCATCGCCTTGAAAGCTTTCATCACCGGCCGGCCGATCACCGTTTCGGCGAGCACGCGCTGCTCGTAAATGAAGTTCTTCAGCGCCTCATCGTCCTGGCCGCGGGCACGCCCGATCAGGGCATGGCTTTCCTCGCCCAGGCTGATGCCGGGCAGATGCCGCACGGCATCGTAAAGATGCGCCATGACGATCTTCTCGGCGGCCGCCATCTTGCACTTGCCATCGAGAATCTTGAGCATCACCGCCGTCGCGCAATCGACCTCGATCGGCGCCAGCGGATTGGCCGCAACCCAGCGTGCAACGTGCGCTGCGATCACGCCAGCGCCTCGGCCAGCGGCTGGTAGCCGCCATCGACACTGAACACATTGCGAAAGCGGAAATCGCAGAACATCTGCGCGTAGGTCTTGCTGGCATTGCCCTTGTAGCAATAGATCAGCACCGGTTGCTCCTGGTCGAGACGCTTCGACCAGGCGAGAAAACGATCTTCGGCGAGATGTGCAGCCGCTTCGACGTGACCGAGCCGGTAACTGGCCAGGTCGCGCACATCGAAGATCGTCACATTCGGCGTCGAACGGATCAGGGCGGCGGCCGCCGCAGGCGAAATACATTGGTACGGGTTGGGTTGGGCAGCGGTCATGGCGTCAAGGCGAGTCAGCGGATGCAGCGGTCGACGCAAGACCGATGCCAGAAAGCCGCCGCCCCGCCGGACAAGGCCGGGCGGCCTGCCGGCCCGGCGCGGCCGCAGCGCTTGTCGGCTTTGCGACACGACGATGCCGGCTAGTAGCGGTCGCGATCGGCCGGACGCCGGTCCTGGCGATTCGGCACGCCGTCGCCATCGCGATCGCGATCCATGCGGTCGGGCACGCCATCGCGATCCCGGTCGCGCTCGCCATGACGCGGGCCGCCATCGCGGTTCGGATTATCGTAAACGACGCAGCCGGACAGCAGGCTGGCGACAACGACGAGCATCAATACAGCTGTTTTCTTCATGATCATTCCTCCGGGAAAGTGCGGCCGGGCAGAAACATTCCCGCCGGCTGCGGGCAGACGCTATCCTTGTACCCCTTGCCGGCGCGGCCGCTCTGTCTGCCACGCCACATAACAGCCTTGCCCGGTATGGCGGCCCATCGCTTTCTGCCTCAGCAGACGCCCCGCATTGCATCTCCCGGACTGCCCGACGGCAGTCCAGCCCCGCGCCGACAGGCCACCCTACCGAGTCCCCCATGAAAAAAACCGATCTCTACAAGAGCCTTTCGCAAAAAATCGACGGCCGCATGAAGCAGGCCGGCACGCCCGAGCGTTTTGCCCAGGGTGGCACGGTCGACCGCAAGGAACAGCGCAAAATCGACCAGGCGAAGGGTTTGATCCCCTTCGCCGTCAAGCTCGATGCGCAACTCGCCGACACCCTGCGTAGCCAGGCTACGGCGCGCCAGCTCGACCTCAACGCCCTGGTCGACGACTTGTTGCGCAAGGGCCTCGCCGCCGCCTGAACGCCGGCCGGCCAATTGCCCTAGAATCCCCCCTGCGCCATTCATCGCAGGGAGTTTTTGTGCCATTGACCGCCACTCGCCAGGACGACGACCTGGTCCGGCTTTTTCACGCCAGCCTGGTCTGGCCGCTGCAGCTCGAACCGCTCGCCACCGACGGCAGCGATGGCCGCCACTGGGAAATCTTCGAGGCCAGCCAGGGCAGCCACCCATGGCGCCTGATCGACGATGAGTTCACCGACGACCCGAGCCAGTTCGAAGAGCGGCATTACCGCGAATTCGTCTCCTTCCTGCCCTACGTGCAGCGCTTCCTCTATGGCGAAGGCCGCTCGCGCCACGCCGCACCGGACGACCCGCCCGGCAACTCGCCGATGCACGTCTTCCGGCGCAAGGACATCACCGGCCTGCGCCTGACCCTGCGCAAGGGCCAGGTGCCGGTCGAGCTGCACATCGTGCATCTCGACCTCTATTTTTTCCACGACCTCGATCTCGTCCAGCTCAATCTCGAGGTACGTGCCAACGACCTGCCGCTCGCCACCGCGCGCGACATCCTCTTCCGCTTCGGGCGCGCCTACCCGTCGGGCTGGGAAGAAGGCGGCGAAGGCCTGCACAACGTCTATCTCGCCGAATGGCTCAATGTCTCAGGCGAAGTCGTCGCCCGCTCCGATGCCGAACGCCGCGAAAAGTATCTCGGCTATGTCAGCCAGCACCGTAGCCCCTGCGTTTCCGAACACTGGGCCAGCCTGCTCCGGCCGCTCGTGCTGGCGCATTCCGACGAACCCGGCGACCTGCGTTACCGCCTGGTCGAATACCAGCGCATGCCGATCATGGCCTTTCTTGCCGTCGACCGGCCGCGCAGCCTGCGCCGCGAAGACTGGGTGCGCCTCGGCCTGGCCACCATGCTGCATCCGGATGAAACGCTACCGGTCAACGAACCGATGGTCATCGATTTCGAAAAGCGCTTCTGCCAGGACCGTTTCTGGACCGACAGCGAAGCCGGCCCGAACACCCGCTTCATGAGCACCGGCAACGCCTTCACCGTGGTCGGCGATGCCGCCTCGCCCTTCTTCGTCGATGGCGAGCGCGGCGTGCTGGCGCAATTCCGCCACCAATATTTCCTCGTCTTCCTGATCGCCCACCTGCACCGCGCCTCGCTGCTCGTCTTTTCCGAAGTTCTGGTCGATGCGGTGAACGACCTCGACATCCGCAACGACATCTCGGTGCGCCGCTTCAAGCGCCGCATCCGCGCCAATTTCGAGACTTTCCTGCGCTTCACGCACCGCTACTGGTTCCATGAGCTGTCCGAGCGGCCGCACGTCCAGGCCATCTTCCGGCTCTGTTCCGATCACCTGCGCAACGATGCGATGTACCACGACGTGCGCGACGAGATTCGCGAGATGAGCCACTACCTCGACAGCGACTCGCAGCGCCGCCAATCGAACACCGTCGTCCGCCTGACCGTGATCACCATCCTCGGCTTGATCGCCACGGTAACCACCGGCTACTTCGGCATGAACATCATCGCCTTCGGCGAAGGCTCCATCCTCGAACGCGCCATGCACGGCCTGATCGCGACCACCGTCTTCATCGCGCTGGTGCTCTTTGCCGTCGCCAAGTCGAAACGCCTGTCCGACTTCCTCGAAGCGATGTCCGACGAAAGACTGACCTTCGCCGGCAAGTTCCGCGCCCTGTGGGGCGTGATCGGCAACAAGGAACGCTGAAGCGGCTAAAATGGCGGGCCGTGCATTGCTGTAACGATGCACGGCTGCAACTCAGGCGCCCCGCCCGACGCCGGGCACTCTGGCCGGACCTGTCCGCCGGCCTCCACATTGATCAGGTCTGCCGCCATGCCCCAGCTTCTCATGCCCTACACCGACCTCGCCGCCAGCGACGAAATCATCGCCAACACCAAGCTGTGGCTGGAACGCGCCGTGATCGGCCTCAATCTCTGCCCGTTCGCCAAGAGCGTCTTCGTCAAAAAGCAGGTCCGCTACGCGTTGACCGCTGCGACGACAGCCGACGAACTGCTCGCCGAAATCGAAAGCGAACTCAACCGCCTGCGCGACACCGACCCGGCCGAACTCGACACGACGCTGCTCATCCACCCGCAGGCGATGACCGACTTCCTCGACTATCACTTCTTTCTCGCCGAAGTCGATGCGCTCAACCGCAACCTCGGCTACGACGGCGTCTTCCAGATCGCCAGCCTGCATCCGCAATACGAGTTCGCCGGCAGCGAGCCGGACGACATCGCCAATTTCACCAACCGCTCGCCCTACCCGACCCTGCACCTGCTGCGCGAAAGCAGCATCGACCGCGCCGTCGCCGCCTTCCCGGACGCCGAGAGCATCTTCGAGCGCAATATCGAAACCATGGAACGCATCGGCCACGAAGGCTGGAAGAAGCTCTGGCTGGCGTAGGAAGCAGCCCACACTCCTTGCTTGGACATATGTCCGGGCACCGGCCTCACTTCGCCTGGCCGCAAGCCCCTCCCCCTCTCAGGAGAGGAAGGTCGGTTGAGCCGGGATGTTTTGCTCCTCCCCTGAAAAGGGGAGGCCGGGAGGGGTTTCTACCCGCAGGAGCCCGAAACCAACTCCCCGCAATCAACGCCGTGCAAGCAGCAGCGAGCCCTTCTCGCGCGGATCAAGATCGACCCGCGTCACCTCGCTGAAACCCGCCGCATCCAGCCAGCCAGCGTAGTCTTCCGAGCGGTGCGTCTGCGTGCCGGTCTCGTAAAGCAGGGTCAGGCGGAAGGCGGCCACGAAAGCGTTGAGCGGCCGGTCCTCGATGTATTCGTGGATGACCAGCAAGCCGCCCGGATTGAGCGACTCGGCAATACGCGCGATGACGCGGCGATTGTCTTCCGCCGTCTGGTTGTGGGCGACCGACAGGTAGAACACCACGTCGTGCCCGCTGCCCCAGTCGTGATCGAGCACATTGCCCGGCGTCAGGCTGATCCGCTCGCTCAAGCCGGCTGCGGCAATGGTCGCCGGCGTGTTGGTCAGGGCACTCGGCAGATCGACGATCTGCGCCTGCAACTGCGCATGCGCCTGACAGAAGCGGATCGAATGCAGCCCGTGCGAACCGCCGAGATCGAGCAGGCGGCGCTGCGCCGGCGCGATCGGCACATGCTTGAGCAGGTCAGGACCGAGATCGCCGGCAAACGCCGCCATGTAGGACGAAAACACCGGCCCGAGCTGCGGCTGCACCTCCATCGCCTGCCACAGCGTCTGTTCCGGCCCGCCGCGCTGCACGGCCTCGGCCAGCTCGCCCATCATCGGCCAGGCTTCGTGCGTCCACAGCAGGCCCGGCGTGTAATCGACCCGGCCGGCGCTGGTGAACCAGCGCTGCGTGCTCGCCGTATTGGAAAACGCCTCGCCCTGCTTCTCCAGGTAGCCGATGCAAACGAGAAAATCGGCCAGCACCGCCGTCCCGCGCACACTGCTGCCGATCTTCGCCGCCAGCGCATCCACCTCCAGCGCCCCGCCCGCCAGCGCCTCGAACAAACCCAGCCGCCCCGCCGAAACAATCGCCGCCGACTTCATCATCGGCATATAAACATCAAGCATCGCCAGCTCGGCCGTACCGGTCGGCAGGCAGATGTCGGGTTTGTGAGAAGGGAGAGTCATCGGGAAACCTTGGCGGGGAAACGGAGGGAGGGATTTTACGGATGCGGGACGGTGGACGGCTGGTTTTTGCTGTTTTTGGGCGGTTGACCGGTGGAGAGCTCGGAAAACCCATCGACCGTCTTTTTGAGGAACGCCCAACAACGAAATGACAAAAGGGTTAGCTGCAGGCAGAATCGGGGAAGGGAGCTGGCTGCGCCGTATTGGATCGCCATCCATTCCCATGAATATTCTTTCAAATCAGCCCAAAGGCCCGTTGTGTCTTACATCCAGAGTATCTCGTTATCCAGCGTATACGGCGCCGAGCCAGCGTATACATCAAAACGCCGTCTACTTCACGTTGAGCATAAAACACAGGAGAAATTCCATGAGCAAAAGCACATCTGATCTTTGTTTGGTTATGCGTGCTGGCGGCGGCGTAAAAATTGACGCCGCCAAATTCAGCACTTCAGACTTATGCCTTATTGCGCGGGCAGGCAGTGAAACTGGCGCAATGCTTTTCGTCACAAATGCAGTAACAAAATCAACATCCGACCTATGCTTGATCGGTAGGGCAAATCCAGGACGAGTCGTGTTTGAGTGAGGGTCATGCCCAACAATCCGCTCCAGCCGACCGTCAAAAAGCTGCGCTTTTTGCCGTCGGCTGAGCTTGCACGTTAGACATTTCCTTGATGCTCTTCTTGAACTTCGTCCTCCCACTAGCCTTCGTCATCGGGCTACTGCTCGGTGTCTACATCTACATGGCCATTGCCGAGGTTCTTCTTCACGCGGGCTTACAAGAATCTATTGCAGTTGTACTCGGTGGTTGGGCGGCCCTCCTTATTGTTACCGGTGTTTCGATCCTCATCGTCACACGCAAGGTCACGGTGTTTGAAATGTCGTCACGAAAGGCAGCTATTGGCCACTGCATGTTGGCGGTTGGCAACATTGCAGCTATCGCCACAACTATTGCTCCGCTGTCTATCGGCTACCTTTCGGGCCACTCTGAATATGGACATTTCATGTGGTTTGCAATACCAGTGCTTTTGGTAAATTTTGTTCTCTGGCCCCTTGGCTGGAAGTTCGCCACATCGGGTGTGCGCAATGTCTAACATCGCACTCAAAATCGCTCCCTACGGTCGCTTGGACGCGCCGCAAGCGGCGCGCCATTTAGTTCAACGTTGGGCGGCACAACTCTTCGCATGACAACTCAAAACGCACTCGAACTAAAGCGGACAATCGGGACAATCGGGACAATCGGAATAATAATCGGGGACAGACCACGGTTTCCATGCATTCAAAGCAAAACCGTGGTCTGTCCCCAGTTTTGCAGGCCGTTTACTTTCACCTTAGAGCACAGCCCGCTACGTCGCGTATGAAAGCTACTTTTATTGCTTTGCTTCACGACGTCGATATCTCGGATGATCTGGGTGTCGGCGACAAGATCAATGGTCAAATGCGGATATCCAACAATCCATCGGTCATCTCGAAGCTTATCTCTTCGGCACACCGCACGATTATTGGCAAGATGGAAGTCGCTTCCCTACTCAATGGGCAGCCAGTCATCTATTGCGAGTACGAAGTTCCCGCAGATCAAACGCCAATCGAAAGTTTGACTTCGAAGCTCTATGAGGTCCAGTCATTTTTACTCACCACCTGGACCATTCGTGACAACTCGATCAACTGCGAAATGGGCTTTCTTCTTTATGATGAAGACGGCCTCGCAACAGCATCTAGCAACTTCATCGCGCATCTCTATTCTGACTCTCAAGGAAAGAAGCAAATCATCCGTATCACTCGCGAAGAACTCAGAGTAATGCGAAATCTCTATCGCAACGCAATAAGCATGCCGGAACATCCATTCCCGCGGCCGACGTCGCAACTAACATCTGAACACACGCGGCTAACGAGAGCGTTCTACCTGGTTAACGCCGCCCGTGGCGACAGCGACTTGGCCATGCGAGTTGCTCACTACTGCACTGCATTTGAAACGCTGTTTGCTACCAGCCAAACCGAGCTAGCACATCAACTTTCTGAGCGAGTTACTTGTTTTTTGCATTCAGCGCCAGGAGAGCGTCTCGAAACGTATAGGAAGGTGAAACAAGCCTATGCTCTTCGCTCAAAGGTAGTTCACGGCTCAACGATAAGAAATAACAAGCTTATCGAAATCATCGAAACGTCTGTATTTTGTGACGACGTACTTCGTTCGATTATCTTTAAGCTAATGACGGACAGTGCTACGCGTTTGATTTTCGAAAAAAGGGCGGAAGCTTTCGATGAACATATGCTTAAGACAATATTTTCCGCTGGAGCCTAATCCCGCGTTGCATGGAGTGCTACTGAATACGCGCCTCCCCAAGCTAGCAATTCCCACAACGCCTCACCTCCAGCCAAGCCAGTAACCCGCCCCACCGGTCAACCACCCAAAACCCCGCAAAACCAAAACGCAGCGAGCAGGCATTGCACCCGCTCGCCGCGCCCAACCAGCCTTACTTGAAGAACACAATCGTCTTCTGAATCGTCATCCAGCCCCCCCAGCCGAGCGGGATCCAGACGGCCAGCCAGGCGAGGAAGACGCGCCAGGAGTGGCTGGCTTCGTTGACCAGGGCCGAGACGTCTTCGACGAAGTGCTGGTGCGTGTCGTCGGCGCCCTTCTTTTCTTCGGCCAGTTCGTCCGGCGTCATGTGGTGCTCTTCGGCGACCTGGTGGATGCGCCAGTTGCAGAGCATGCCGAGCACGAGCAGGCCGGCCAGGATGTACATGGTGATGGTGTAGGCATCGGCGCGCGCGACGCCCTGGTCGAGCTGGTATTCGCGGATGTAGTTCACCAGCACCGGCCCGAAGATGCCGGCGGCAGACCAGGCGGTGAGCAGGCGGCCGTGGATGGCGCCGACGAAACGGGTGCCGAACATGTCGGCGAGGTAGGCCGGCACCGTCGCGAAACCGCCGCCATACATCGACAGGATGATGCAGAAGAAGGCGACGAACAGGGCCAGGCTGCCGGCTTGCGCCGTGCTCGGGATGGCGGCGTAGAGCGCGAAGCCGAGCAGGAAGAAGGTGAAATAGGTGGCCTTGCGCCCGATCCGGTCAGACAGCGAGGCCCAGAAGAAGCGTCCGCCGATGTTGAACAGCGAGAGCAGACCGGTGAAGCCAGCGGCCACCGCAGCGATGGCGCCCTTCTGCGCGGCATCGAGGTCGTTGAAGGCAACGTCGACACCGATCAGCTTGCCGGCGAAGACTTCCTGCAGCATCGGCGAGGCCATGCCGATGATGCCGATGCCGGCCGTCACGTTGAGGCAGAGCACGGCCCAGATCAGCCAGAACTGGCGCGTCTTCCAGGCGACGTCGAGGTGCACGTGGCTGTCGGTGATCATCGAGGTCTTCGCCTTGGCCGGCGGCGTCCAGCCGGCCGGCTTCCAGTTCTCGGCCGGCACACGGTAGCCGAGCGCCCCGGCCATCATGAAAACGAAGTAGATCGCGGCCAGCGCGAGGAAGGTTTCGACCACGCCGACCGAGGTCGGCGTCGCGAAGTACTTCATCAGCTTGTCGGCGAGCGGCGCACCGATCATCGCGCCACCGCCGAAGCCCATGATCGCCATGCCGGTCGCCATGCCGCGCCGGTCCGGGAACCATTTGATCAGCGTCGATACCGGCGAGATGTAGCCGAGGCCGAGGCCGATACCGCCGATCACGCCGGAACCGAGCCAGAGCAGCCAGATCTGATGCAGATGCACGCCGAGCGCCGAAATGACCAGCCCGCCGCACCAGCACACCGCCGAGACGACGCCGGCCTTGCGCGGCCCGGCCTTTTCCAGCCAGCCGCCCCAGATCGCGGCAGAGGAGCCGAGGAAGACGAAGAACATCGTGTACATCCAGCCGAGCATGGAAATCTTCCAGTCGCAGCCGGAGCTGAACACCTGCTCGAAGAAGCCCATGTCCTTGGCGCATTCGATCGACTTGGTGATGCCGAGCGCGCGCGACAGCGGCAGCCAGAACACGGAAAAACCGTAGGCCATGCCGATGCACAGATGGATGGCCAGCGCGGCCGGCGGCACCAGCCAGCGGTTGAAGCCGGGCTGGGCGACCGTACGGCGACGGTCGAAAAAGTCAGGTGTTGCGGGGGCTTGGTTGGCCGCCATGGAATCGTCTCCCGGAGATTTTGGCAATCCGCCAGAGAGGCGAATAAGCAGGGGGACGGCATTTTACTCCGATCAGGACCGCACTTTGCGCGCAACCCGGTTGCCGCCGCCAGAAAAACGGACGAACTCGCCGCATTTGCTGGCAAAAGGGAGGCTGGAGAAGCATGTGAATGAGCGGCAACGGAACACCGGAGGCAACTTCCTTGTCAGATGGCTTCTTTGATCGATCGAATTCGGCCATGATTGGCCCCCGTCACCCATCCACCGGAGTATCCGCATGCCCCTCAGCGTTGTTGCCACCATCACCGCCCAGCCCGAACACCGTGCCGCAGTCCATGCCGCCCTGCTCGCCGTCGTCGCGCCGAGCCGCGCCGAAGCCGGTTGCCTGCAATACGATCTGCACGCCGCGCGCGACACCCCGGACCGCTTCGTGATGATCGAACGCTGGCAGGACGACGCGACGCTCGACCGCCACATGGCGACGCCGCATTTCGCCGCGCTCGGCGCCGCCCTCGACGGCAAGGTCACCGGCGTGAACATCGACCGTCTCGACCTGTTGTCCTGAACGCCCACCGGTCAACCCGAAAAAAAACAGCCAATTTACCCGCGAGAAAACCATCCATGAACATCGCCAAAATCGCCCAGACCCGCTACACCTCCAAGGCTTTCGACCCGGCCCGCAAGATTCCCGCCGAAACCTTCGCCCAGCTTGAAACCCTGCTGCGCTATGCGCCCTCCTCGGTCAATTCGCAACCCTGGCACTTCGTCGTGGCCAGCACGCCGGAAGGCAAGGCGCGCGTCGCCAAGGCCGCGCAGGGCGCCTATTCCTACAACGAGCAGAAAATCCTCAATGCCTCGCACGTCGTCGTCTTTTGCGTGCGCGAAGCGCTCGATGGCGATCACCTGCTCGCCGTGCTCGAACAGGAAGACCAGGACGGCCGCTTTGCGACGCCGGACGCCAAGGCTGGCCAGCACAAGTCGCGCAGCTTCTACGCCGACCTGCACGCCAACGAGTACAAGGACGCCCGGCTGTGGATGGAAAAGCAGCTCTACCTCGCCTTCGGCACCCTACTGCTCGGCGCCGCGACGCTGGAAATCGACGCCTGCCCGATGGAAGGCTTTGACGCCAAGATCCTCGACGCCGAACTCGGCCTCGCCGCACAAGGCCTGAGCAGCGTCGTCATCGCCAGCCTCGGCTACCACAGCAGCGAAGACTTCAACGCCAAGCTGCCGAAATCGCGCCTGCCGGCAGAAGCGCTGATCACGCACATCTGATCGGCCCACGGGTCAGGCTTGCTGCGGCAGGCCTGACCTTGCCCGCCCCCCGGGCCGGCAGAGTCATCTGCCCGTCATTCCCCTGCAACGCGACATGCATAGGCTTGCATCGTCTCCACTTGCTCCGGGAATCACCATGCTCAAGCCTTCCGCTCTCGTTCTTGCCCTGTCGGCCGCGCTCGCGCCGGCGTTGTCGCTCGCCGACCAGGCCTTTCCCGCCACGCTGGCCGGCCATGCCGTGCTGCCGGCGCAAACCTTCCTGGCCCCGCCCAAGGATGCGCCGGAAAGCCTGAAGATTTCCGGCAAGTACACCGCCCCCGACGGCCGCCGCGTCGATGCCCTGGGCAGCCTGCCCGGTTATTCCTACCTTTCCGACAAGGGCGTGCCGCGCCCGACCGGCGTGCCGCTGCCCTTCAAGGGCCAACCAGTGCAGGGCTTTTCCGGGATCAAGAGCAACGGCGACGGCACTTTCTGGGTGCTGCAGGACAACGGCTACGGTGCCAAGAACAACAGCGCCGACGCGATGCTGATGTTCCACCGCCTGCAGCCGGACTGGCAGAAGGGCGGCGTCAAGCTGCACAAGACCGCCTTCCTGCACGACCCGGAGCGCAAGGTGCCCTTCCTCATCGTCAATGAAGGCACCAAGCAGCGCTACCTGACCGGCGCCGACTTCGACATCGAATCGATCCAGCCGATCGGCGACGCCGTCTGGTTCGGCGACGAACTCGGTCCCTACCTGATCAAGACCGACCGCAAGGGCAAAGTGCTCGCTGTGTTCGAGACCAAGGTGGACGGCAAGACGCTCAAATCACCCGACCACTACAGCGTGACGACGCCGGCCACCTCCGGCGCCTTCACCACCGTCGCCCGCCGCTCGCGCGGTTACGAAGGCATGGCCGCATCGAAGGACGGCCAGTTCCTCTACCCGCTGCTCGAAGGCCCGCTCTGGAACGCCGAAGAGAAGAAATGGGAGAACAAGGACGGCCGCGAATACCTGCGCATCCTCGAATTCGGCGTCGCCAGGGGCGAATGGACCGGCCGCTCGTGGAAATACCCGCTTGAGCAGAACGGCAACAACATCGGCGACTTCAACATGATCGATGCCGACAGCGGCCTGATCATCGAGCGCGACAACGGCGAAGGCCTGCCCGAACACGCCTGCAACGGCCCGGCCCGCCCGGATTGCCAGAACGTGCCGGCGAAATTCAAGCGCATCTACAAGATCAGCCTGGGCGAAGCCGACAGCGAAGGCTTCGTGAAAAAGATCGGCCACATCGATCTGCTCGACATCCGCGATCCGCAGGGCCTCGCCCGACGCGGCGGCAAGGACGGCAAATTCACCTTCCCCTTCGTCACCATCGAGGATGTGGATGTCGTCGACGCCGAGCACATCGTCGTCGCCAACGACAACAACCTGCCCTACTCGGCCGCCCGCCAGCCCAACCGCCAGGACGACAACGAGTTCATCCTGCTGCACGTGCCCGAACTACTCAAGGCACGCTGAGCGCGGAGACGACGATGAAAAAAGCCAACATCACCGGCCGCCTCGCCGCCATCCTGCTGCCGTTCCTGCTTCTGCTCGCCAGCGGCCTGGCCCAGGCCGGCGAGCCGGTGCTCGACCTCTACCTGGCGCGCCACGGCCAGACCGACTGGAACCTGGAAAAACGCCTGCAGGGCGGCACCGACAACCACCTCAACGAAACCGGCCGGGCGCAGGCCCGCCAGCTCGGTGACAAGCTGGCCGGCATCCGCTTCGCCGCCATCTATCACAGCAGCCTGGCGCGCGCCGGCGAAACCGCCGCACTGGCCCGCCCCGGCCAAGCCGGCAAGCCACTCGCCGCGCTTGCCGAGCGCAGCTTCGGCAAGTTCGAAGGCATCTACGAAGACGGCCGCGACGCCGAGCTGAGCGGCGAATTCAAGGCACGCAGCGGCAATCTGGAAGACAGCCTGGATGGCGGCGAATCCGTCGCCAGCCAGGCCCGCCGCGTCGCCCAGGCGATCGCCGAGATCCGCGCCAGACACCGGCACGGCAGCGTGCTGATCGTCAGCCACGGCGGCGTCACCCCGCTCATCCTCGCCGAGCTGCTGCAACTCCCGGTCGGCGAAGCAGTCAGCCGCATCAAGCAGGGCAACGATGAAATCTACCTCGTCCGCCTGCGCGGCAAAGCTGCGGCGCAAGTCTGGAAACTGATAGCCAAGGAAACGCTGGAACAACTCTGAACACCAGCCCTCCGCCGGTCGCGACAACCGGCGGTTTTTGCCCTTCTTCAGCGGTCGACCGCTGGGGAAGGGCTTTTTTGCCTGGGCAGGGTTGAAATTGGTGGGAGGCGGGTTGACGGGCGGTCACTGACACACCTTTCGAGCAGGAAGGGCGAGTGGATTTTCAGCCTGTCCTGATCGGCGTGCAGAGACACTTCGCTATCGCTGTTCATTCAATTAACATCACCCCTTTCCCATCGATTTCGTTGTCTAACGGGTGTCCAGGTGAGAACTACACAGCCAGCCAGGTAAGCCGCTGTTCGGCACCGTAGCGCACTCCTTCGTGACTTTGGGTACACAAGACCATTTTCCCGGCCCCGGGAAAATGCTTCCGGGGAGCCTCAATGGATAAGACCGTAGTACAAACTTTGACCAACCACTTTGATGGCCTGAGCCAGCACACCCCGGACGAAGGCATTGAATTCTGGTTTGCCCGCGACCTCATGGAACCGCTTGGCTACGCGCGCTGGGAAAACTTCCAGACCGCCATCAACCGCGCCATCGAGTCCTGCGAAACCACTGGCTATGCGGTGAGCGATCATTTTCGTGGCGTCACGAAAATGATCGAAATCGGCAAAGGCGGTCAGCGCCAGGTCGACGACTTCATGCTGACTCGCTATGCCTGCTACCTGATCGCGCAGAACGGCGACCCACGCAAGGAAGCCATCGCCTTCGCCCAAAGCTACTTTGCCATCCAGGCAAGGAAAGCCTGGAACAACTCCGAACACCAGCCCCCGCCGGTCACAACCGGCGGTTTTTGCCCTTTTTCAGCGGTCGACCGCTGGGGAAGGGCTTTTTTGCCTGGGTTGGGGTTGGGCTTGGCGGATTGACCGGCGTTAGCAGGCCTTCTTATCGCGCCACGAGGAAAACAGGTGGTACTGCCTGGCTATGGCCGCAAGGTGCCGAAAACGGCCATCGCCGTTTCCTGATAGCAGTCACGCGGAGCGCCTCTCGCCATGGACAGAATCCAGGACACTTGACCCTTTCCGTGGCGTTTTGAGAGAATCCGCGCTCCTATCGGCATTGAGATACGGAACACGGTGCGAATCCGTGGCGGGCCCGCCGCTGTAACCGGGGACGAAGACTGCATGGTCGCCAGACCAGCCACTTGCGGGGCATACCGCGCAGGGAAGGCGCAGCACTTCGGCTGATCCGGAAGCCAGAAGACGAATCGATGCCAATAAGGAGCCAAGGCAAGGGCTCCGGCTGACCACATGCGCAAGCGTGTTGTCAGCCGGAGCCCTTTTTGTTTTTGTATTCCCGAGGAGTGGAAAATGACCCAAGCCGTGACTTCAACCGAAAAAAACCCGCAATCGCCCCCGGCCGCGCCGGTTGCCCCGAGCATCGCTGTGCGCAAGAGCTGCAATCCGGAAGGCATGGGCCTGTCGCACTATGTGCTGATGGACAAGAAGGTCGCCAAATGAACGCTTCGCTTCCTGAAGGAGCGCTGCGCGATCCGCATTTCCTGCCTATAGACATTGGTCACGATGTCTATGCGGCCTTGACCGATCCTGACACTGCGTTCTGGGCCTTGGTCGACAAGAGAAAACTCCGCGAGGGGCTCGATCCGGCGGGGCTCGCCGCCTATCGCGAAAAGGCCGGCGTTTTTCGCCAGGAACTGCATGCCCTGCGTTTTGAGTTGACGCCCTCCGGTGTTTACCTGAACCCGACCGAGCGCTGCAACCTCAATTGCACCTATTGTTATCTGCCCGATACCCAGCGCAGCGGCGGCAGCCACATGCCGCTCGACACGCTGCTCGCCTCTCTGCGCAAGCTGCGCGACTATTTCCGTTCGGTGATGCCAGCGGGCCGCAAGCCGCGCGCCATTTTTCACGGTGCCGAGCCGTTGATGAACCAGTCTGCCGTCTTCGCGGCGATCGATGCCTTCGGTGACGACTTCATCTTCGGACTGCAGACCAACGGTACGCTACTCGACGATCAGGGGCTCGATTTCCTGACCTCGCGCAACGTCAGCATCGGTCTTTCGCTCGATGGTCCAATGGCCGGGATTACCGACGCGACGCGCCGGACCTGGGGAGGCAAGAGCGTGCACGACCAGGTGCTGCGCACCATGGAGAAGCTGCGTGGCTACGGTTCGTGGAGCGTCATCACGACCTGCACGACCGAGAACCTGCCCTACCTGACGCGCATGGTCGAGCTGTTCCATGCCCATGAAGTGCCGACCTGCATGCTCAACACCGTGCGCTGCACCCTGCCCGGCGCGCGCGGCGTCAAGCCGGCCGACGCCGACATGGCCAAGGCCTTCTTCGCGGCCATGGACCGAACCCACGAACTGTACCGGGAAACCGGCCGCAAACTGGTGGTGGCCAATTTCGCCAATATCCTGATCGGTATCCTGGCCCCGACGGCACGCCGCCTGATGTGCGACATCTCGCCCTGTGGCGGCGGTCGTGCATTCTTCGCGCTGGCCGCCGACGGCAGCCTCTATCCGTGCAGCGAGTTCATCGGCCTGCCCGATTTCCGCGGCGGCAACCTGCTGGTCGATGGTGTCGAGGCAGCCCTGGCCTCGCCGGCCTTCCGGACGGTGATCGGTCGCGATGTCGACCAGTTCAGCCCGTGCAGCGACTGCGCGATCCGCCATTTCTGCGGCTCGCCCTGTCCGGCCGAAGCCTTCGAGATGAACGGCGGCATGGACAAGATCGGCGCCTTTTGCGATTTCTACAAGGAACAGGTTAATTACGCCCTGCGCCTGATCGCCGACGACAAGGCAAACGACTATCTGTGGGACGGGTGGGACGAGGGAACGGAAACCGTGTTCGCGCTGAGTTAAGAAATGGCGGAGGGTTCCCTGACATGGCGCCCTCCGCCAGATCGCTGACCCGTCATTCGGGCATGGACAATATTCTTGACCGCTACGTCTCTTCATGGCCGGGTCGAAGCAGAGCAGCCGTCCATTTGGCCGCCTCCTACCGGCCATTCGCCAAGCTCGCAGCACGCCCTGGCGATTGAAATTGGATGGCTACCTCGACCGGCAGCTTATGGCCGGCTCCCATCTGATTCCCTATCCCGCACAAACCGCAATCAGGCATCACCAGCCTCACCCCGCATCTCCCGCACCACCCCGACAAACCGCTCCGCCAGCGGTGAAGCCTGCAGCGGCAGCAGCAGCGCGCTGTGCGCCTCGGCATCGGCATCCGCCAGCGGCCGGAAGGTGATGCCGGTCGGGGCAAACGAGGTCATGCCGGCGGGGATGACGGCGATGCCGAGGCCGGCGGCGACGAGGTCGAGCATCGAGGTTTTGCGCGAGATGATGCGCGCGGTGCGCGGCACGAAGCCGCGTTGCAGGCAGAGTTCGGTGACACGCCGGGCGAGGCCGCCGCGTTCGCGATGGACGGCGGAGACGAAGGCTGCGTCCTGCAGTTCGGCGAGGTGCAAGGTGGTGCGCCCGGCCAGCGCATGCGCCGGCGGCAGGGCGACCCACAGGCGTTCGGGCGGCAGGTCGAGCAAGCGGATGGCCGGGTCGCGGCGCAGTACCGGCAGGCGGATGATGCCGAGGTCGGCACGGCCGGCGGCGACTTCGCCGATCTGCGTTTCCGAGGCGATGCGGTCGAGATCGATGCGCGCCCGCGGCGACTCTTCGAGAAAGCGCTGCATCGCCGGCAACAGGCTGCGCGCCGGCAGCGAGCTGGAATGCAGCAGACGCAGCACGCCGGCCTCGCCCTTCGCCAACTGGCCGCCCTCCTCCGCGGCGCCGGCGAGGAGCTGTTCGACGCCGCGCACCCGCTCACGATAGAGCGCCCCGGCCGGGGTCAGGCGCACGCCGCGCGGTTCGCGCACGAAGAGCGCGAAGCCGAGTTCTTCTTCGAGCAGCGCGATCTGCCGGCTCAGCGCCGGTTGCGCCACGAACAGGCCGGCCGCGGCCGGCGTGAAGCCACCGAGGTCGGCGACGCTGAGGAAATAGCGGATCTGTTTCAGGCTAGGCATGCTTTTATGGAATGGATTAGCTTGATATTCGATATTTGTCTTATACCTGAGCCGCATCGAGAATTGAAGCCATCACCCCACGGAGCCTGACGCCATGAGCGACTTCAATTTTCTTGCCGACCTGCTGGCGCAGCCGGGCAGCCTGATATTTGCCATGCTCGCCGTGATGGCCGCCTACACGGTGTTCACGCTGGTCGGCTTCGGCTCGGCGCTGTTTGCCGGCGGCCCGCTGACCCTGCTCATGCCGGTGGCGCGCAGCGTGCCGCTGTTGGCCATGCTCGATTTCGGCGGCTCGGCGCTGCGCGGCTGGCAGGCGCGCCGGCATGTCGACTGGCCGGCCTTTCGCCGCCTCTTTCCCGGCATGCTGCTCGGCCAGCTGCTCGGCGTGGCGCTGCTTGCCCGCCTGCCGGCCGCGCCGCTGGCGGCGGCGCTCGGCCTGTTCATCATCAGCCAGGGCCTGCGCGGTCTACTCGCAAAAAAGGGTGAAAACCGCCCGAGCGGCCGGCGGGCACTGGCCAGCGGCTTGTTCGGCGGCGTCCTGGGCGGGCTGTTCGGCAGCGGCGGCTTTGTCTATGCCAGCTATCTCGAACGCCACCTGGCCAGCCGCGAGGCTTTTCGCGCCACGCAGGCGGTGCTGATCGGCCTGTCCACGGTCTGGCGCATCGTGCTCTGCCTGGCGCTCGGCCTGCTCGATCTGGAACTGCTGCTCACCGCGCTCGCCTTCCTGCCGGCGATGGCGGCGGGTGTCTGGCTCGGCCGGCATATCGACCTGAAGATCAGCCGCGAGGAGCTGGCGCGCTTGCTCAACCTGTTGTTGATCGCGAGCGGCGCCAGCCTGCTGTTGCGTTTCGCGCTCTAGCGCCTAGGCGGTCAACCCGCGCTGGACGAGGAAAACCGCGGCGCCGGCAAAGTAGCCGACCAGGGCCAGACCGCTGATTTTTCTGACGTACCAGAAAAAGTGGATTTTCTCGAGGCCCATCGCGGCCACCCCGGCCGCCGAGCCTATGATCAGGATGGAGCCGCCGGTGCCGGCGCAGTAGGCAAGGAACTGCCAGAGGAAATGATCGGCCGGGAAGCGCGCCAGGTCGTACATGCCCATCGAGGCGGCGACCAGCGGCACGTTGTCGACGATGGCGCTGACGATGCCGATGATCAGCACGATAATTTCCTGCCGCCCGACCGCTGCATCCAGCCACTGCGCAAGCGAGGTCAGGATGTGCGTGTGTTCGAGCGTGGCAACCGAGAGCAGGATGCCGACGAAGAAGACGAGCGAACTCATGTCGATCTTGCCGAGCGCGTGCGCCAGCGTGAAGTGCACCTTGAACTCGTCTTCCTTGTGGCGATGCACGAGGTCGCCGACCAGCCAGAGCAGGCCCAGCCCGAACAGGATGCCCATGAAGGGCGGCAGGTGGGTCACGGTCTTGAAGGCGGGCACGGCAACCAGGATGCCGATCCCCATGCAGAACATCAGGTTGCGTTCGAACTCGCTGGTGCGCAGACCGTGCTCGCTATCGACCGCTTCCGGACTGACCACCTCCTTGCCGCGCAGGACCCAGGCGGTGATCGCCATCGGCACCAGCATGCTGACCAGGGCCGGCAGCAGCACCGACTTGATGATGGCGAGCGAAGTGATCTGGCCGCCGATCCACAGCATGGTCGTCGTCACGTCACCGATCGGCGACCAGGCGCCGCCCGAGTTGGCCGCAATGACGATGATGCCGGCGAAGAACAGGCGGTCGTCGTGCTTGGCGAGCAGCTTGCGCATCAGCGAGATCATCACGATGGTGGTGGTCAGGTTGTCGAGGATGGCACTGAGGAAGAAGGTCACGAAGCCGACCAGCCACATCAGCGACGACAGCCGGGTCGTCCGGATGCGCTTGGTGATGACCTCGAAACCGTTGTGCGCATCGACCACTTCGACAATGGTCATCGCCCCCATCAGGAAGAAGACGATCTGCGCCGTGCCGGTCAGCGACTCGCCGAGTTGCTCGCCGACCAGGTGCGGATCGCCCTGCCCCAGCGCATAGACGGTCCACAGCAGGCCGGCGCCGATCAGGGCCGAGGCGGATTTGTTGATCTTGAGCGGATGCTCGAGCGCGATCGCGGCATAGGCGACGATGAAAATGACGACAAGGGCGGCAAGCATGCAAAACCTCGATGAAAGGGACTGGGGGCAACAGGAATCGGGTTAGCAAGTTAGCGCATGTGCGGATTAAAATAAATTCGATTTATTTCAGCCAATCATGCGGCTTTCTCGATGGATTACCAGCACCCGTGAATCACAAGCACCTCTTCTACTTCTGGCAGGTGGCCAAGGCCGGCAGCGTGGCGCGCGCCGCCGCGGCGATCAATGTCACGCCGCAGACGCTGAGCGGCCAGATCGGCCTGCTCGAGAGCAGCCTGGGCACCGAGCTGTTCGCCCGCCAGGGACGCAACATCGTGCTCACCGAAGCCGGCAAGATGGCGCTCGAATACGCCGACGAGCTGTTTGCGCTGAGCGCCGAACTTGAGGTCATGATCAAGCATCACCCGCAAGGCCGGCCGACCGAGTTCCGCGTCGGCGTCTCCGATGCGGTGCCCAAGTCGCTCGCCTGCACGCTGCTCGAACCGGCCATCCGCGGCGAACAGCCGACCCGCCTCGCCTGCCGCGAGTGGCAGCTCGACCGCCTGCTCGCGCAGTTGGCGGTACACGAACTCGACATGGTCATTTCCGACGGCCCGCTGCCGCCCGGCTTCAGCGTGCGCGCCTACAACCATCGTCTGCTCGACTCCGGCGTCTCCTTCCTGGTCGCCCGTGAGCAGGCGGCGGCGCATGCCGCCGACTTTCCCGCCTGCCTCAACCATCTGCCGCTGCTCCTGCCGGGCGAGGATTCGACCCTGCGCCAGAGCCTGCAGCCCTGGCTCGAACGCAAGCGCATCGGTGCCCGCGTCGTCGGCGAGTTCGACGATACGGCGCTGATGGCCACCTTCGGCCTGCGCGGCGTTGGCGCCTTTCCCATCGCGAGCATCGCCGAGGCGGAATTCGTCGCCTCGGGCGAACTGGCCGTGCTCGGCCGGACGACGGAAGTCCAGGTCAGTTATTTCGCGATCTCGGTCGAACGCCGGCTGACCCACCCGAGCGTGCTCGCCGTCATCGAAGCGGCACAGCGCCTGGGCAACCCACCGGAGGCTGACAAAAGCGGGCCGAATTGATTAAATTCGCGTCCCTTTCCACGTTTTTCCCGTTTTCCGAAGATGAGCCAAGGAACTCACGCCTCCCCGGTTCCCACTGCCCCCGCGTCCGCGACGCCGGACAATCCCTGCCTCGACTGCGGTGCCTGCTGCGCGTATTACCGCGTTTCCTTCTATTGCGGCGAGTTGACCGGTGGCTCGGGCGGCTTCGTGCCGGCCGAACTGACCAGCCAGGTCACCGCCCTGATCGCCTGCATGCAAGGCACCGAAAGAGGCCACGGGCGCTGCGTCGCGCTGCGCGGCGAACTCGGCCGACCGGGCATCCGTTGCACGATCTACGCGAAGCGCCCGTCAACCTGCCGCGATTTCGCCAGTTGGCTGCCCGACGGCACGCCCAATCCCGATTGCCAGGCATTGCGCACTCGCCTCGGCTTGCCGCTGCTGGCCAAGAAATTGCCGGAAAATCCCGGCTGACGCGCGGCCAGCAGCAGGCGGGTCGCTGAAAATGGGCTGCCGGCGGCGGTCGACCGCCTGGCGGATTTTCCCGGCCGGCGCCGCGCCGCTCGGCGGCCCGCCCGGCCTGCGTTAGAATACGCGCCCGCAATGCGCCCCCACGGATAGACACCATGCTGCGCCTGACCGAAATCAAGCTCCCGCTCAAGAAATACACCGACGACGACCTGCGTGCCGCGATTGTCGAACGCCTCGCCATCGCACCGGTCGACCTGCTGAATTTCACGGTTTTCCGGCGCGGTTACGATGCCCGCAAGCGCAGCAACATTGTTTTCGTGTTCACGCTCGATGTCGAAATCAAGGACGAAGCCGCCGTCGTGCAGCGCCTCAAGGCGGCCAACAACGACGCCCACATCGCGCCGACGCCGGACACCAACTACAAGTTCGTGGCACAGGCGCCGGCAGCGCTGAACGAGCGTCCGATCGTCATCGGCACCGGCCCCTGCGGCCTGCTCGCCGGCCTGGTGCTGGCCCAGATGGGCTTCAAACCGATCATCCTCGAACGCGGCAAGGCCGTGCGCGAGCGCACCAAGGACACCTGGGGCCTGTGGCGCGACAACAAGCTCAACCCGGAGTCGAACGTGCAGTTCGGCGAAGGCGGCGCCGGCACCTTCTCGGACGGCAAGCTGTACAGCCAGATCAAGGACCCGCAGTTCCACGGCCGCAAGGTGCTCGAGGAATTCGTCAAGGCTGGCGCGCCCGAGGAAATCATCTACGTCAGCAAGCCGCACATCGGCACCTTCCGCCTGGTCAAGATGGTCGAGAACATGCGCGCGACGATCACCGCGCTGGGCGGTGAAATCCGCTTCTCGAGCAAGGTCGACCGTATCGACATCGCCGACGGCCAGGTCACCGGCGTCACGCTTGCCGACGGCACGTCAATCGCCAGCCGGCATGTCGTGCTGGCGATCGGCCACAGCGCCCGCGACACTTTCCAGATGCTGCACGCACAGGGCGTCTATATCGAGCCCAAGCCCTTCTCGATCGGTTTCCGCGTCGAGCATCCGCAGGCCCTGATCGACCGCGCCCGTTTCGGCCCGAACGCCGGCAACGAACTGCTCGGCGCCGCCGACTACAAGCTGGTGCATCACTGCAAGAACGGGCGTACCGCCTACAGCTTCTGCATGTGTCCGGGCGGCCAGGTGGTCGCCGCGACGTCCGAAGAAGGCCGCGTCGTGACCAACGGCATGAGCCAGTATTCGCGTGCCGAGCGCAATGCCAACGCGGCGCTGGTGGTCAACGTCAATCCCGAGGACTTTCCCGGCGACTTCAAGACCAATCCGCTGGCCGGCATCGATTTCCAGCGCCTGTGGGAATCGGCGGCTTTCGTCGCCGGCGGTGGCACCTATGCCGCACCGGCACAGCGGGTCGGCGATTTCCTCGCCGGCCGGGCGTCGACCGCGCAGGGCGAGGTCGATCCGTCCTACCAGCCGGGTGTGCACATGACCGATCTGGCGAGTTGCGTGCCGGCTTACGTGATCGAGGCGCTGCGCGAGGCGATCCCGGCTTTCGACAAGCAGATTCGCGGCTTCGCGATGGCCGATGCGATCCTGACCGGCGTCGAGACGCGCACTTCGTCACCGATCCGCATCACGCGCAATGCCGAGTGCCAGAGTTTGAACACGCACGGCCTCTTTCCGGCCGGCGAAGGTGCCGGTTACGCCGGCGGCATCCTGTCGGCGGCGGTGGACGGCATCAAGGTGGCCGAACAGGTCGCCCTGAGCATGCTCAAGGACGCCGCCTGAGCGGAAAAACCGCCTAGCGGTGGATCAGGGGCGCGGCGTCGCCGGCGTGCTTCTTGACCTGCTTGGCGGTTTTCTTTTCCTTGGGCGTCAACACAGCGGCCTTCTTTGTTTCCTTGTTGCTTTTCGTCGTCTTGCCCATGCTCGTGCTCCTGACTGACTCCGGCAGTTGCCGGTCCGACCCACTATAGGCCGATGCCCGGTGATTAACCGGGCGCGAGAAAATAAATCAGTCCTTGGTCAGGATCAGCAGCAGGTCGGCGTACCAGGCGCAATTGAGGCCGAGCGCCTCGTCGAGCTTGAGGTCGCGCGTCCCGACATCGAGCCGTGCCGAGTGAATGCCGAGCAGCATCCACGGCAGGCCGGCCAGTTCCGGCTTCTGCTCGCTGGTCCGCATGACCACCGGCGCGCCGCTGCTGCCGCGATGGGTGCGCGCGTCGGTCAGGAAATAGCCTTCGCCCTGGAAGCGCAGCCCGAAGGACGAGGCGACGATGGCCTGGCGCACCACCGGCATGTGATGCAAGGTGTCGTGAAAACCGAGCGGGAAGCCGACCACCAGCAAGGAGCTGCCGACTTCGACCTGATCATCCGGCGCCAGCAAGTGGGCCGGCGTGAAGGCGCGGAAGACGGTCGTCTTGGGCAAGGCCTCGCGATTGATCTCGAGCACCGCGACATCGATCTCGCCGGCTGCATCGGTCGCCTGGCGCCAGACGGCCTTGCCATCACGATAGAGCGGCATCGAGAAGCCGGTCGAACGCGCCATGTTGTCGGGATCGATGTGCAGTTCGATCTCGATGCGATTGGGAAAGTGCTTGCTCGGCTCGTCGAACAGCACGTGCCGGCTGGTCACCAGGAACAGCCGCTCGCCGCGCGCGAAGAAAAAGCCGCTGGCGTTGGTCAGGTGCTGCTGCCGGTTGAAGGTGAAGATGCGGGCGGCAGTCAGGAGGATGGATTCGATCATCGGCAGGGCACCAGTTTGCAGGGCCGGCCACAGGGCCTGCAGGATTGTTGGCGGGGCGCCGGGCACAGGCCCGGGTCGGATAGGGATGCCCTGCCCGACGCATTAACCAAGGGAAATGGCCGGCCGATGATTTTGCTCCATGCAGCTTAGCACCGAAGCCACGATTCGGCCTTTTCGCCACGCAAACTGTATATAAGTGAAAAATGATAAATTAAGATGGAATCATGCAAGCGCAAGGAGTATTGTTGAATTTGTCAAATGACTACTTCGACCTGCTGGAACGCCCGTGATCCCGGGCCACAGAGCTATAACTCGAAGACAAAAAAAAGGAAGAAACCCAAATGTTCAATATCAGTATCCGCAACCGCCTGATCGGGCTGGTTGCTTTTTTTGCTGTCGCCTTGACCTGCATCGGCGGCATCGGCTCCTACATCGCCAACTCGGCCGAAGCCGAGATAGAATCCATCTTCCAGCACCAGACCCTGCCGATGCGCGAACTGGCCCGCATCCGCCGCCTGGCCGTGGAAAACAGCGGCCAGGTCTTCCGCGCCCTACAGCACAATCCGGCCAGCGATTACGCCAAATTGCACGAACACCCGATCGGCGCCCACCTCGACATGGTCGACAAGAACCTGAAATGGATGGACGAGACCTTTGTCTCGCTGCGCGGCCACCTGCTGCCGGACAGCGAAGAGGCGGCGATCCTGCGCGAGTTCGAGCCGCTCTACAAGAAATACACCGAAAGCGTCATCCAGCCGATGCTCAAGTCGCTCCAGAGCGGCGATTTCTCGACCGCCAACGTCGCGCGCTTCCTCAAGGACAACGGCGATTTCGAAAAACAGATGAATCCGCTGCTGCGCGGCATGGCCGAAGCCCAGGAAAAAGCAGTCAAGGCCAGCCAGCTTGCGGCGAGTACCCGCAACAGCCGTCTCGAAATGCTCGCCATGGTCACCGCCCTCGCCGGCCTGCTGCTCGGCCTGGGCATCGCCATCTACACCATCCGCTCGATCAGCGGCCCGCTCGGCAGCATGCAGCAGTTGATCACGCGCGCCGCCCGCGACCATGACTTCACCGGTCGCATCGAGATTCACGGCAAGGACGAAGTCGGCATCACCGCCATCGCCTTCAACGACTTGATGGGCACCTTGCAGCAAAGCCTGGGCGAACTGCGCCAGGGCATGATCCGCATCGACGAAGCCACGGTGACGCTGGCCGGTGCCGCCGACAGCGCCGCCGGCGCCGCCAATGAAAGCAGCGAATCGGCCTCGGCGATGGCCGCCTCGGTCGAACAGATGTCGGTCAGCATCACTTCCGTTTCCGACCATACCCGCGAGGCGCTCAACATCGCCAACACGGCCGGCGAATATTCCGAAGCCGGTGGCAAGGTGATCGGCAACTCGGTCAGCGCCATGGGCGAGATCGCCGTGCAGGTGCGCACGGTCGGCACGACGATCACCGAACTGGGCGAACACTCGCAGCGCATTTCCTCGGTCGTCCAGGTGATCAAGGAAGTTGCCGACCAGACCAACCTGCTCGCCCTCAACGCCGCCATCGAAGCGGCACGCGCCGGCGAACAGGGGCGTGGCTTCGCGGTCGTCGCCGACGAGGTGCGCAAGCTGGCCGAACGCACGACCAAGGCGACCGGCGAAATCGCCGCGATGATCGGCGACATCCAGAGCCGCTCGCAGAGCGCCGTCGCCGCCATGGAAAACACCATCGAACGCCTCGAAAACGGCACCCGCCTGGCCGGTGAAGCGGGCGAAGCGATCGAAGCGATCCGCGGTGCCAATGGCGACGTGTTGCGCGTCTTCTCCGATATCGACGAAGCCATGCGCGAACAGGGCGCCGCCAGCTACGACATCGCCCAGCGCGTCGAGCGGGTGGCCCAGGCCTCCGAGCAGAGCAGCCACAGCGTACGCATCTCGGCCGACGAAGCGAGCAATATCCGCCATCTGGCCAATGCCATGCGTAGCAACGTCGAGCGCTACAAGGTCTGATCCTGCCCAGCCGCTTGCGCACCGCCAGCCGGGCTGGCTTCCTCGTTCTGCTCGGCATGCTGCCGCTGGCGGCGCTCGCCTTGCCTACCTACAGCGAGGTGCGCGCCGCCTACGTCAGCTCCGACGCGACGCTGCTCGCCCGCGACGGCCGGCCGCTGCACACGCTGCGTCTCGATAAAAACGGCCGCCGCGAGGCGTGGACCGGGCTGGACGACATCGCGCCGGCCTTCGTGCGCGCCGTGATCGTCTCCGAAGACAAGCGCTTTCTCGAACACGACGGCGTGGACTGGCAGGCGGCCGGCAAGGCGGCGTGGACGAACTTCTGGGGCGGCCGCACGCGCGGCGCCAGCACGCTGAGCATGCAACTGGCCGGCCTGCTCGACGAAGACGGGAAACGCAGCGGTCGACGCAGCATTTTGGGCAAAATCTCGCAGTCGACCGCTGCGTTGCGCCTGGAACGCAGCTGGAACAAGCGGCAGATTCTCGAGGCCTATCTCAACCTGGTCGATTTCCGTGGCGAGTTGCAGGGCGTCGGCGCGATGAGCCGCAAGTTGTTCGGCAAATGGCCGCACGGGCTGGACGAGCGCGAGTCGGCGCTGGCTGCAGCCCTGCTGCGCGCCCCGAACGCCGCCCCGGCGCTGGTCGTCAAACGCGCCTGCAACCTCCTCAAGGAGATGAACCGGGGTGGCGAGTGCGACGGTCTCGACGGCTTTGCAACGCTCGCCCTGGGCGGCAGCCTGGGCGCACCGGCGACGCCGCCCGGCGAACAGCTGGCGCCGCATCTCGCGCGAAAAATGCTCAATTCGACCGGTCGACCGCTACGCTCGTCGCTTGATGGCGAGCTGCAGCTTTTTGCCGGCGAGGCGCTGCGCCGCCACCTGGCGGCCCTGCGCCGCCAGAACGTCGAGGACGGCGCCCTCGTCGCCATCGACAATGCAAGTGGCGAGATCCTCGCCTGGATCGGTTCGAGCGGCGACCTCTCGGGTGCCGCCGAGGTCGATGGCGTGACCGCGCTGCGCCAGGCCGGTTCGACGCTGAAACCCTTTCTCTACGCGCAGGCCTTCGAGCGCCGCCAGCTGACGCCGGCCTCGCTGATCGAGGATGCGCCGCTGACGCTGGACGCCGGCAACGGCCTCTACGCGCCGCAGAATTACGAGCCGCATTACCGCGGCTGGGTCTCGGCACGCATGGCACTGGCCGGCTCGCTCAACGTGCCGGCGGTCAAAACCCTGGTCCGGCTCGGCCCGGACGCCTTCCAGCAACGCCTCAAGGCGAGCGGCTTCGCCAGCCTCAAGGAAAGCGGCGACTGGTACGGCTACAGCCTGGCACTCGGCTCGGCCGATGTCTCGCTGCTGATGCTCGCCAACGCCTACCGCACGCTGGCCAACGCCGGCCTCTGGACGCCGCTGCGCGCCGTACCGGGCAAGGCTGCGGCCGAGCCGCCCTGTCGTCGCGAAGGCTGCGCCGGCGTTTTCGACGGCACGCCGCATGCGGTCAACACGCCGCAAAGTGCCTTTTTGGTCAGCGACATCCTCGCCGACCGCAACGCGCGCGCCACCACCTTCGGCCTCGAATCCTGGCTCGCCACGCCCTACTGGGCTGCGGCCAAGACCGGCACCAGCAAGGACATGCGCGACAACTGGTGCATCGGCTACTCGCGCCGCTACACCGTTGCCGTCTGGGTCGGCAACGCGAGCGGCAGCCCGATGCACGACGTCTCCGGCGTGTCCGGCGCGGCGCCGGTCTGGCGCGAAGTCATGGACTGGCTGCAGCGCGGCGATGCCCGCCATGCCCGACCGGGTGTGCGCAGCGCGCCACCCACCGCCCCGGCCGGTCTGGTCCGGACGAAAACCCGCTTCGAACCGGCGCGCGAGCCGCAACGCGAGGAATGGTTCCTCGCCGGCACCGAGATGCCGGTCGTGCGCGCCGCGCCGAGCACGGCGCTGGCGCGCATCGCCTACCCGGCGAACGGCAGCGTCATCGCGCTCGATCCCGACATTCCGCCGCAACGCCAGCGCGTGCCGCTGCGCCTGTCCGCCGCGGCCGGTCCGGACTGGCGCTGGCGCCTCGACGACAAGCCGCTCGGCAAGGCCGGCGACAAATTGTCCTGGCTGCCGCAACCGGGCCGCCACAAGCTGCGCCTGGAAAACGGGCGCGGCGAAACGATGGACGAAACCAGCTTTGAAGTCCGTGCGCTGAAAGGCAAGGGAACTTAAGGCGCACCGGCGCTATCCCAAACCCATCCCGCCGTCTGCCTGCCCGGAAAAATCGATGCCCGTCCGCCGCCTTGCCCTGATCGTCGTCCTCGCCATGCTCGCCTTCGCTGCCAACTCGCTGCTCTGCCGCCTGGCGCTGAAAACCACCGGCATCGATGCCGGCAGTTTCACCAGCCTGCGCCTCGCCTCGGGTGCCGCCGTGCTCTGGCTGCTGCTGCGCTGGCGCGGCCCGGCGATGCCGCCCGGCGGCAGCTGGCTGGCCGCGGCGGCACTGTTCATCTACGCCGCCGGCTTTTCCTTCGCCTATCTCAGCCTGCCGACCGCGGTCGGCGCCCTGCTCCTGTTCGGCGCCGTGCAGATGACCATGATCGGTACCGGCCTGTGGCGCGGCGAACGCCTGCAGGCCGCGCAGACGGCCGGTCTCGTCCTCGCCCTCGGCGGCCTGCTCAGCCTGCTTGCGCCCGGCCTGGGCAGTGCCCCGCCGCCGCTCAGCGCTGCCCTGATGCTCGCCGCCGGCATCGCCTGGGGCGTCTATTCGCTGCTCGGCAAGCGCCTCGGCAACCCGACCGTGGCGACCGCCGGCAATTTCCTGCGCGCCCTTCCGTTCTGCCTCGTCCTCAGCCTCACCGGCCTGGAACGAATCAATCTCGATACGGCCGGCGTCGTCTATGCGCTGGCTTCAGGCGGCCTCGCGTCCGGCCTCGGTTACGCGCTGTGGTATGCGGCCTTGCCGGCCCTCGCCGCAACCACGGCAGCGAGCCTGCAACTGAGTGTGCCGGTGCTCGCCGCGCTCGGTGGCGTGCTCTTTCTCGGCGAGGCGATCAGCTGGCAACTGCTGCTCAGTTCGCTCGCCATCCTCGGCGGCATCGGCCTCGTCATCGGCGGCAAGAAGCGCCTTCCCGGCGCCGCCTGAATCGCGCAGATAGCCTGCCTTGTGGCAAACTCCACGGCATGAACGCACTTCCTCATCTCTCCACGGTCGACTGGCTGGCGGTGGCCATTTTCTTCGCTTCCTGGGCCGGCTACGCCTGGTATTCCGAGCATAGCCGCTGGGGCGAAGGCGGCCTCGTCCGCACCAGCCAGGCTTACCGCCTGCAATGGGCGCAGCGCATGCTGGAGCGCGAGATCCGCGTTGCCGACTCGACCCTGATCGGCAACCTGGTGACCAGCGTTTCCTTCTACGCCAACACCACCATCTACATCATCGCCGGCCTGCTCGCCGCGCTCGGTGCCTCCGACAAGCTGCTCAGCTTCACCACCGAACTGCCGTTCGGCAGCCAGGGCAACCGCGAACTGCTTGAACTGAAGCTGATGCTGCTGCTCGCGTCCTTCGTCTTCGCCTATTTCAAGTTCACCTGGTCGCTGCGCCAGTTCAACCTGCTCTGCATCCTGGTTGGCGCCGCCCCCTTCGGCAAGGCCGGCGATCCGGCCATCGACCATTACGCGCTGCGCGTCGCGCGCGCCAACAGCCTGGCCGGCGACGACTTCAATCGCGGCATCCGCGCCTATTACTTCGGCCTCGCCGCCTCCGGCTGGCTGCTCCACCCGGTCGTCCTCGGCGCCCTCGCCATCGGCGTGCTGATCGTGCTTTACCGGCGCGACTTCCAGTCACCGGCGCTGGCCATCCTGCGCGACGAAAAGTAGGCCAGGATGCGCCCCGCCACCCCGCTCGCCGGCATCGGCTTCGGCCTGCTCGCCTACGGCATCTGGGGCTTTTTCCCGCTCTTTTTCCGGCAGCTGTCGCATGTCGCACCGATGGACGTGCTCTCCAACCGTGCCGTCTGGGCCTGCGTTTTCGTCAGCCTGCTGCTCACCCTGCGCCAGGGCTGGGGCAAGGTGCTGGCCGTGTTCAAAACGCCGCGCCAGTTCGCCATGCTGGCGCTGGCCGCGCTGCTCGTCGGCAGCAACTGGCTGGTCTTCCTGTGGGCCGTCGCCAACCATCAGGTGGTCGCCTCGAGTCTCGGCTATTTCCTGACGCCGCTGGTCAATGTGCTGCTCGGCCTGCTCGTGCTCAAGGAACGCCTCAACCGGCTGGAGTGGATCTCGGTCGGGCTGGCCGTCGCGGCGCTGCTCAACGAAGTGGTCAGCCTGGGCAGCCTGCCCTGGGTGTCGCTCTTCCTCGCCGCCACCTTCGGCAGCTACGGTCTGGTCCGCAAGCAGGTGCCGGTCGATGCCGTCTCCGGCCTATGGCTGGAAACCCTGGCCATGCTGCCGGTGTGCGGCATCTACGCGCTGTGGCAGTGGCAAACGGCCAGTCATGCGGTTTTTGCCGCGCCGGATGCGTTGACCGCCTGGCTGCTGGTCGGCGCCGGCATTCTCACCGCTTTGCCGTTGATGGCCTTCGCCGCCGCGACACAGCGCCTCGACCTGGCCAGCGTCGGCATGCTGATGTACATCAACCCGAGCATGCAGTTCCTGACCGCCGTCTGGCTGTTCGGCGAGCCGCTGCAGAACGCCCGCCTGGTCAGCTTCGGGCTGATCTGGCTGGGACTTTTCGTGTTCAGCTGGAGCATGTGGCGGAAATACCGCCGGCCGGCCGCCTGACGCGGCCGGAAGCGTCGATCAGCCGAGGCGCCGGCGCGCTTCGAACAGGCAGACGCCAGCCGCGACGGAAACGTTGAGGCTTTCCACCGTACCGTGCATCGGAATCTTGATCAGCTGGTCGCAATTTTCGCGGGTCAGGCGGCGCATGCCTTCGCCCTCGGCGCCGAGCACCCAGGCGGTTGCTTTCGGCCAGGTCGCGGCGTAGAGATCGTCTTCTGCCTCGCCGGCCGTGCCGATCACGCAGATTTCACGTTCCTGCAACTCGCGCAGCGTGCGCGCCAGGTTGGTGACCATCACGTAGGGCACCGTTTCGGCAGCACCGCAGGCGGTCTTGGCGGCGACATCGGTGAGGCCGACAGCGCGATCCTTGGGCGCGATCACGGCATGGACGCCGGCCGCATCCGCAACCCGCAGGCAGGCGCCGAGGTTGCGCGGATCGGTGATGCCGTCGAGCACGAGCAGGAAAGCCGGTTCTTCCAGCGTATCGAGCACGTCGTCGAGATGCGCTACCTTGCGGCCGCCCTCGATGCGGGCAATGACGCCCTGGTGCTTGGCGCCGGGTGCCATGCCGTCAAGCCGCTTGGCATCGAGCGCCAGCACCTTCACCGCCTGCAGCTCGGCGTGCTTGAGCAGGTCGCGCAGGCGCGCATCCTGGCGAGCAGCGTCGAAACTGATTTCCTTGACGGCGGCAGGATCGTGGCGGAGCTTGGCGGTAACGGCGTGGAAACCGTAGATCAGGCGGGAAGACATGGCGACTTTCTGAAAATTGAAGGCGCGATTTTACCGCGCCAGCGGCGGTCGACCGTCAAAACGGCCTCAAATGCCCGAACGCAGCACCGAATCCTCACGCTCGATCCAGTTCACCAGCGCCACATCGTGCGTTGCGATGTGCTGCGCGATCCAGCGCATCAGCAACTGATCGAGCTCGCGCACCAGGCTGACGGTCTGCGTCGAATCAAGTTCGCGCACCATGCGCTCGACCATCGCCGAAATGCCCGCATGGTCTTCCATGTGCACCTGGCACAATTCGCGGTCGATCATCAGCAGCAGCGAATCACGCATGATCGACTCTTCGGTCTTGAAGTGATCGAGGACAAAACCCAGCACACGCCCCAGTACGTCGACCAGGGTCTGTTCGCAATGCTGATGGCGCGCTGCATCACAATTGGCGCAGGAAGCAAGGGAAGACTGACTATTGAGGCAGATCGCACGCGCCGCGTTGAGCGCGGCGAAGAGCTCCTGGTGCTCGAGATCGATGGTCCGGTTGCCGGTCAGCAAACCGATCTGCATCGCATCCACCGCCCCTCCCGCCCCATCAATGCCTTGTTCGAACATGTCATCTGCCCGCTGGATACTGTTTGTACATTCTACGACGAAACGCCTATTTTTCGGCCACCCCTTGAGTTGTCGAAATAGCAGCCGATAATCAACCAACGGCTTGTCACAACGAAAGGGAAATCCGTGCTGAGCGAACACCAGCGACACTGGGGCGTTGATCAATGGGCTGCCTACCTGAGCAATCATGAGTTGCCCTGCATGCCGCGTTCCAAGGCGCAATTGCTCGAACGTGAAAGCGAACTCGGCGAACAACTGTCGGCACGCGACCTGGCCGACATTGCCGGCGCCGACCCCTTTCTCTGCCTGCGCCTGCTGCGTGCCGCCGAAAGCCGGCGCACCCAGCGCCTCGGCCATGAAACGACAACGCCGCTCGGCGCCGTCATGCAACTGGGTACCGACACCTTCCACAAACTGCTGCGCGACTGCCCGGCCACCAACGAAGACAATGCCGGCCTGGCCGCCTGCGAAGCGCGCAGCTACCTGGCCAGCCGCCTGGCCCTGCGCTGGGGAACGGCGCGCGCCGACCTCCAGCCGGACGAAATCGCCATGGCTGCCCTGCTCTCGGAAATCGGCGAACTGCTGCTCTGGTCGTTCGCGCCGGAACTGCCGCTGGCCGCGCTCGAAGCACTGCACAGCGGCCGGGCGCAACGCTCCATCCAGGCACAGATGGACGTCTGCGGCTTCCGCTTCAAGGATCTGACCCTCAAATGCGCCAGCATCTGGAATCTGCCAGGGCTGCTGCCGCAGCTGATCCGCGGCATCGACAACACGCGCGCCAATCTGTCCCGGCTGTGCATCGACACGGCCCGCCACCTGGCAAGCGGCGGCCATGACGACCCGGCGCTCCCCTCCGATATCGCCGAGGCCAGGCACCTGATTCCCGGCGCCTCGCTCAATTGGCTGGCCGAGCAGTTGCCCGGCATCGACGAGGAGGGCGCCGCCCTCCTCGCCCTCAAGGCAGCCGAACTGATCGAGCCGACCGAGCCTTGAGGATTCCAGCGGTCAACGCTTGGCGGTCGCCTTTTTTGCCGCCGGCTTGGCCGCAGCCTTGACGCCCCGCTTGGCGGCCGCTTTGGCCGGTGCTTTGGCCGGTGCTTTGGCCGGTGCTTTGGCCGGTGCTTTGGCTGCCTTCTTTGGAGCCGCCTTGACAGTCTTCTTGACCGGAGCTTTGGCTTGTACCTTGACCGGCTCCTTGACCGCCACTTTCGGTGCTGCCTTGCGACCGACCTTGGCCGCAGTCTTGCCGACCGGCTTTTCGAACACCGGCACCAGCGTCGGCACGGCCGTCTGCTGCATTCTTCCGCCCTGGCGCGCCTTGCCCGGTGCGGCCTTGCCGGCCGGACGAGTCTTGCCTTCGCGGATCAGGGCAAAATCGATCTTGTTGGTTTCCAGATCGGCCCGGACCAGCTTGACCTTGGCCCGGTCGCCGAGACGGAAGCGCTGGCCGGTGCGTTCGCCGAGCATCTGGTGCTTGACGTTGTCGAACTGGAAATAGTCCTCGCCCAGCTCGGAGACATGCACCAAGCCTTCAATGTAGATCGTATCGAGGGCAACGAAAATGCCGAAGGCAGTGACTGCCGAAATGGTGCCTTCGAACTCCTCGCCGATGCGCTCCTTCATGAAGAAGCATTTCAGCCAGTTCTCGACATCGCGCGTCGCCTCGTCGGCACGGCGCTCGGTGCCCGAACAGTGCAGGCCGATGTCGTCCCAGCTACCGACTGGAACATATTTTTCCTTGGCGAGCACGGCCTTGATCGCGCGATGCACGAGCAGGTCGGGATAACGCCGGATCGGCGAGGTGAAGTGCGTGTAATGCTCGTAGGCAAGTCCGAAGTGGCCGACATTGTCGGGGCTGTACATGGCCTGGCGCAGCGAGCGCAGCATCACCGTCTGGAGCAGCTGGAAGTCCGGCCGCGGCTTGACCTGCTCGAGCAGCTTGCCGTAATCCTTGGCATCCGGCTCGTCGCCGCCTGACAGATCGAGGCCGAACTCGCCGAGGAAGCTGCGCAGATTCTTCAGCTTTTCAGCTGAAGGCGCTTCATGGATGCGGTACAGGCAGGGCTGCTTGTGCTCGGCGAGGAAAGCCGAGGCACAGACGTTGGCCGCCAGCATGCATTCCTCGATGATGCGGTGGGCGTCGTTGCGCACCACCGGCACGATGTTCTCGATCTTGCCCTGCTCGTTGAACAGCATCTGCGTTTCGGTGGTCTCGAAATCGATCGCGCCGCGCACTTCACGCGCCTTGTGCAGCGCGTGGAACAATTTGTACAGATCCTTGACCTGCGGCTGGATCTGTTTGTGCACATCGCTTTCCGGCTTGGCTTCGCCGGACAGCCAGGACCAGACCAGGTTGTAGGTCAGGCGGGCGTGCGAGCGGAACACCGCGGGGTAGAAACGGTATTTGCCGATCTTGCCGGCAGCGCTGATTTCCATGTCGCAAACCATGGCCATGCGTTCGACGTCGGGATTGAGCGAACAGATGCCGTTGGAGAGCTTTTCCGGCAGCATGGGAATGACCCGGCGCGGGAAGTAGACCGAGTTGCCGCGCTCCATGGCTTCCTTGTCGAGCGCCATGCCCGGCTTGACGTAGTGCGAGACGTCGGCGATCGCAACAACCAGGCGCCAGCCACGCCCCTTCTTTTCGCAGAAGACGGCATCGTCGAAATCGCGCGCCGTTTCACCGTCGATGGTCACCAGCGGCAGTTCGCGCAGGTCTTCACGGCCGACCAGGTCGGATTTCTTGACCTTGTCCGGCAAGGCCTTGTTTTCGGCGAGCGCCGCCTTGGAGAACTCGAAAGGCAGGTCGTGCTTGCGCAGCGCGATCTCGATCTCCATGCCCGGATCGGCGTAATTGCCGAGCACTTCGCTGATGCAGCCGATCGGCTTGGAATACTTGCTGGGCTGCTCGATGATATCGACCATCACGACCTGGCCGGCAACCGGCTTGATCTTGCCCTTCTTCTCGGTCGACACCAGGATATCCTGGGCGATCCGCTTGTTTTCCGGGACCACGAAGACGACGCCGTGCTCGACGAAGACGCGGCCGACGACGCGCGTGTTGGCGCGTTCGGTGACTTCGACGATGCTGCCTTCCGGCCGCCCCTTGCGGTCGGTACCGACGACCCGGACCAGTGCCCGGTCGCCATGCAGGACCTTGCCCATCTGGTGCTGGTCGAGAAAGATGTCGGCGCTGCCGTCATCGGGAACCAGGAAGCCGTAGCCGTCCTGGTGACCCTGGATGCGGCCCGGCGTCAGGCTGGCGCGCTCGGGCAGGATGTAGGAGCCCTTGCGGTTGCGCATGAGCTGGCCTTCGCGCTCCATGGCGCCGAGCCGGCGCTGGAACATGTCACGCTCGCTGCCGGCAATATCGAGCAGTTCGGTCAGTTCGATGAAGGAGAGCGGCCGGCCTTCGTCGGTCAGCACCTTGGAAATATATTCGCGGGACGGCAGCGGGAATTCATAGCGGGTGCACTCGCGTTCGAAGAACGGGTCGGCACGGCGGATTTTGGATAGTTTGATTCTTGACATCTCTTTTTCTTTCTCTATAATCGCGGCTCTTCGCACCTGTGCCCAGGTGGCGGAATTGGTAGACGCACTAGTTTCAGGTACTAGCGGGTAACTCCGTGGGGGTTCGAGTCCCTTCCTGGGCACCAACGATTTTGACTGAAGGCCTTGTGAAAACAAGGCCTTTTTTCATTTCTGCCCCACACCTGCGGGACAGGCCGCATTGTCTCACAGGGCGCCACAGGCGTCGCCGGGAAATCGCCGCGCCGGACCGGATAAAAAAATTTTGCGAAAACGCTGTACAGACCGAAGAAAATCCTTATAATGCGCCCTCTTCGCACCTGTGCCCAGGTGGCGGAATTGGTAGACGCACTAGTTTCAGGTACTAGCGGGTAACTCCGTGGGGGTTCGAGTCCCTTCCTGGGCACCAGCGATTTCTTGTCGGTCGCCACCGACAAGAACGCGAAAAGCGGTTCAGTCCGCAACATGATCAAGGCCACTTCGGTGGCCTTTGTCGTTTCCGGCTTCCGGAAACAGCCCCCCCCGGCGATCACGCCGGCCCGACCGGGCAGCCATGGCGAATATGACAAGGCGTCATCGAAGCGTAACAAAGGCCGACTATCGTGCGTCCTTCGCCGGGCCGGCACCGCCCCCGGCATAGCGCCCTTTCCCGCCGACATGATCACCTTGCGCCGCCCCGCCCAGCTTTTCCCTCGCCTCGACCCGGCGCCGCTCTGGCCGGCACTCGGACATCTCGCCAGCCTCGTCGTGCTGCTCGCCGCCGTCTGGCTGCTCGCCGGCCTGCTAGGCGCCTTCGTGCTGCCCGCCGCCGCACCGGCAAGCAATCGCAACAACGATCCGCAGGCAGCGGCCGCACTTCTCGTCGCCTCGCCCCTGTTCGCCGGAGCAAGCGCGGCCGCACCGCGCGCCGAACCGGCCAGCCACCTGCAACTGCTCGGCGTCTTCGCCTCGGACCAGGCGGCGCAGGCACGCGCCATCATCCGCCGCGACGGCGAAGCAACACCGCTGGTCGTCGCCGTCGGCGACCGGATTGGCGAACAGTTCATCGTCAAGCGCATCACCCCCCGCCAGGTCGAGCTGCTCGCCGGCAGCACCAGCAGCCAGTTGAATCTCCCTGCCACACAGACCGCCGAAGCGGCTTCACCTTCTTCCGAAAACTGACCCCAACCGATGAACACCCGCCTCAAGCGCCACCTGCTGCACGCCTGCCTCCTGCTTTGCTGCCTCGCCTCGCCCTTGCCCGGGCTGGCCGCCAGCGAGGAAATGACCCTCAATTTCGTCGGTGCCGACATCGAGTCGGCGGTCAAGGCAATCGGCCAGATTACCGGGCGCAATTTCGTCATCGATCCGCGCGTCAAGGGCACGATCAACATCGTTTCCGGCAAGCCGGTATCGCGCGACCTGGCCTACCAGGTGCTCGTCTCGGCGCTGCGCATGCAGGGCTACTCAGTGGTCGAGGGCGGTGCGGTGACCAAGATCCTGCCCGACGCCGATGCCCGCCTGCATGCCGGCCCGGTCGGCGGGCGCGGCCTGGGCGACCAGATCACGACCCAGGTCTTTCACATCCGCTACGAATCGGCGCCGCAGGTCTTGAATGCACTGAAACCGCTGGTCGGCCCCAACCAGTCGATTACTGCCAACGCCGGCAGCAATACCCTGGTCGTCACCGATGCCGCCGACAACCTGCGCCGCATCGAACGCATCATTGCCTCGATCGACGTGCCGCACGGCGACGATCCGCAGGTCATCCGCCTCAAGCATGCCTCGGCGATCGAGGTCGCCGCCAACATCGGCCGCCTGTTCGGCAACGGCGCCGCGGGCACCGCCGGCAGCCTGGTCGCGACGGCCGACCCGCGCGGCAACCGCATCATCCTGCGTGCCGACAATCCCGGGCTGCTCGCCCGCGCCGCCGCGCTGGCCAGCGAAATGGACCAGCCGGATGCCGGCTTCGGCAACATCCGCGTCGTTTACCTGAAACATGCCGAGGCGCCGCGCATCGCCCAGATGCTGCGCGCCATCCTCGGCAGCGAAACCGGCAGCGGCAATGCCGCCGGCCAGAACACCCGCCTCACCGGCAGCACGCCATCCGGCGGCAGCAGCACAGGCACCGGCAACAATGCCTTGAGCACGCAGAACGCAGCAACGGGCAGCAACGCCGGCAGCAACTGGGCAAACGAGAGCGGCAGCAGCCAGAACGGCGCCGCCCTCGTCCCGGGCAGCATGGTGCAGGCCGATGTGGCGAGCAATTCGCTGATCATCACGGCGCCCGAGCCGGTCTTCAACAACCTGCAGAACGTCATCGCCATGCTCGACCGGCGCCGCGCCCAGGTCCATATCGAGGCGCTGATCGTCGAGCTGAGCGCCGAACGCGCCGCCGAATTCGGCATCCAGTGGCAGGATCTGAGCGGCCTCGGCAAGACCGGCCTGAGCACGATAGGCGGCACCAATTTCGGCGGCACCGGCCAGAACATCATCACCGCGTCGACCTCGATCAGCACGCTGGGCACCGGCCTCAATCTCGGCATCACCAACGGCAAGATCACCATTCCCGGCGTCGGCACCATTGCCAATCTCGGCTTTCTCGCCCGCGTCCTGGAAAGCGAGGCGCACGCCAACATCCTGTCCACGCCGAACATCATGACCCTGGACAACGAAGAGGCGAAAATTGTCATCGGCAAGAACCTGCCCTTCGTCACCGGCTCCTACAGCACGACCAGTACGACCAGCACGGTGACGCCCTTCCAGACCTACGAGCGGCGCGACGTCGGCCTGACGCTGAAGGTCAAGCCGCAGATCACCGAAGGCGGCGTCGTGCGCATCCAGATCTACCAGGAGGCTTCGTCGGTGCAGTCGGGCACGGCGAGCAACACCACCGGGCCGATCACCAACACGCGCTCGATCGAGTCGAGCGTGCTCGTCGACGACGGCAAGATCATCGTGCTCGGCGGCCTGATCGAGGACAGTTTCGGCGCCAACGAGGAGAAAGTGCCGCTGCTTGGCGACATTCCCTTCCTGCGCAATTTCTTCCGCTACGCAGACCGCAGCCGCAAGAAAACCAACCTGATGGTTTTCCTGCGCCCGCGCATCGTGCGTGACGAACTCGCCTACAAGGACATGACCGAGGATCGCTACCAGCAGTTGCTCGACGGCCAGAAGCGTCAGGGCGAGAAGCAGATCCCGAGCTGGGGCGAAGCCGGCGTGCCGGAACTGCCGGCCCTGCCGGCCGCGAACTGAGCGCAGCAATGCCGGTAATGACTCGCCTGCCCTACGCTTTCGCCCGCCAGCACGGTGTCGTGCTCGGTACGGTCGACGCCGATTTTTTGCCTGTTTTCTGGCGCACCGATGCGCCGCTGCCGCTCGCCGCACTTTCCGAAATCCGCCGCACCAGCGCCCTGCCCCTGCAACCGCAGCCGGTCGCCGCCGAGGAGTTCGCCCGCCGCCTGGCCGAAACCTATGCCCAGGGCGAGCAGACGGCGGCCGAAGTCGCCGACGACATCGACCAGGATCTCGACATCGCGCGCCTGGTCGAGGAACTGCCGCCGATCGAGGATCTGCTCGACACCCGGCACGACGCGCCGATCATCCGCATGATCAACGCCCTGCTCACCCAGGCTGCGCGCGAGGATGTCTCGGACATCCACATCGAACCCTACGAACGCCACTCCTGCGTGCGCTTTCGCCTCGACGGCATGCTGCGCGACGTGGTGCGCCCGAACCGGGCGCTGCATGCGGCCATGGTGTCGCGCATCAAGATCATGGCCAGCCTCGACATCGCCGAGAAACGCCTGCCCCAGGACGGCCGCCTCGGCATCCGGATCGGCGGGCGCGGCATCGACGTGCGCGTCTCGACGCTGCCTTCCAGCCACGGCGAACGCGTCGTCCTGCGCCTGCTCGACAAGGATCCGAAGCGGCTCGACCTGGCGCGGCTCGGCATGGCGCCCGATACCCTGGCCCGCATCGATCACCTGATCGGCCAGCCGCACGGCATCGTGCTGGTCACCGGGCCGACCGGCTCGGGCAAGACGACGACGCTGTACGCCGCGCTGTCGCGCCTCGATGCGCGGCAGCAGAACATCATGACGGTCGAGGACCCGGTCGAGTACGAACTGGCCGGGGTCGGCCAGATCCAGGTCAATCCGCGCATCGACCTCGACTTTGCGCGCGCCCTGCGCGCCATCCTGCGCCAGGACCCGGACGTCGTCATGATCGGCGAGATCCGCGACGGCGAAACCGCGCAGATCGCCGTCCAGGCCAGTCTGACCGGCCACCTCGTGCTCGCCACGCTGCATACCAACGACAGCGCCAGCGCTGCGACCCGCCTGATCGACATGGGCGTCGAGCCCTTCCTGCTCGCCTCCAGCCTGCTCGGCATCCTCGCGCAGCGCCTGGTGCGCCGGCTCTGCCCGCAGTGCAAGACGACGCGTCCGGCAACGGTCGACGACCAATTACCGCCCGAAATCAGCCAGCTCTGCGAGCCGGTCGGCTGCCCGCACTGCGCGCAGACGGGCTATCTCGGCCGGATCGGCATCTACGAGTTGCTCGAGATCGACGAGACGCTGCGCCCGCTGCTCCACCACGGCACCGACGAAAGCGGCCTGCGCGCCGCCGCCCGTCTGGCCGGGCGCGGCGACCGCCGCCTGCGCTACCTGCACGAGGACGGCCTGCGCTGGCTGGCGGCCGGCGAGACCTCGCTCGCCGAACTGCTGCGCGTGACGCGTAACTGACGCCATGGCCGCCTTCCGCTACCGTGCCGTCAATCTCGCCGGCGGCGAAATCGCTGGCGTGCTCGATGCCGACACCGCACGCCAGGCGCGCAGCCTGCTGCGCGAACAGGGCCTGTTCCCGGTCGAGGTGCAGACGGCAGTCAGCGCGGCCGGCCCGGAGACGCCGCTGCGCCGGCCGCCGCGCCTCGGCCACGCCGCCCTCATGCTACTCACCCGCCAGTGGGCGACGCTGCTCGAAGCCGGCATTCCGGTCGAGCGCGCCCTCGCCGCGCTGATCGAGCAGAGCGCCGACGCCGCGACGCGGCAACTGCTCGCCGCGATCCGCGCCGAACTGCTCGCCGGCCATCCGCTGCACAAGGCGCTGGCGCGTTTCCCGCGCAGTTTCGACAGCCTCTACTGCGCCCTGATCGCGGCCGGCGAACAGAGCGGCCAGCTCGACGGCATCCTGACCCGCCTCGCCGATCATCTCGAACGCAGCGGCGCGCTGCGCCAGCGCCTGGTCCAGGCCCTCGTCTACCCAGTGCTCGTCGTCGCCGTCGCCTGCGCCGTGATCCTCGGCCTGATGACCTATGTCGTGCCGCAGGTGGTCGCCGTCTTCCAGAACGGCAAGCAGCAATTGCCGCTCCTGACGCGCGGCCTGATCGCGGTCAGCGACTTCCTGCGCGTCGCCTGGCCCGGCCTGCTCGGCGGCGGTCTGCTCGGCACCTGGCTGGCCCGGCGTGCCTGGCGCCAGCCGGCGATCCGCCGCGCCTGGCAGACGCAGCTGATGCGCCTGCCGCTGCTCGGGCCTTTGCTGCGCAGCCTGGACAGCGCCCGCCTCGCCCAGACCCTGGCCATCCTGGTCGGCAGCGGCGTACCCCTGCTCAATGCCCTGCAGGCCGGGCGTGCCGTGCTCTGGCTGAGTCCGCTGCAGGACGCACTTGGCGCTGCCACGGACCAGGTGCGCGAAGGCATGCCGCTGCACCGCGCGCTCGCCCAGACCGGACATTTCCCGCCGCTGCTGCTGCACATGGTGGCGAGCGGCGAAAACAGCGGCCGCCTCGACGCCATGCTCGACAAGGCGGCGCGCCAGCAAAGCGACGAGGTCAGCCACCGGCTCGGCCTGGCGATGAGCCTGTTCGAGCCGCTGATGATTCTCGGCATGGGCCTCGTCGTGCTCGTCATCGTTCTCGCCATCCTGCAACCGATCATCGAAATCAACCAACTGCTGCGCTAGGTACTCCATGAAAAATGCCCTTTTCCGCCGGTCGACCGCTGGCTTCACGCTGATCGAAGTGATGGTCGTCATCGTCATTCTCGGCATCCTCGCCGCGCTCGTCGTACCCAAGGTGATGAGCCGGCCGGACGAGGCACGCATCGTCGCCGCCCGCCAGGACATCGCCAGCCTGGTCCAGGCGCTCAAGCTCTACCGCCTCGACAACCAGCGCTACCCGAGCAGCGAACAGGGCCTCGCGGCATTGGTCAGCAAGCCGCAATTGCCGCCGGTGCCGGCCGGCTGGAAGAACGGCGGCTACGTCGAACGCCTGCCGCGCGACCCCTGGGGCCAGCCCTATCTTTACCTGAACCCCGGCCTGCACGGCGAGATCGACGTCTTCAGCTACGGCGCCGACGACCAGGCGGGCGGCGAAGGCAACGATGCCGACATCGGCAACTGGGCGCTGTAAGCCGCGAAAAACCATGGCGCGCGGCTTCACCCTGATCGAAATCCTCGTTGTGCTGATCCTGCTCGGCATCCTCGCGACCAGCGTCGTGCCCGCCCTGCCCGACAGCCGCCTGGGCGCCCAGCGCAACAGCGCCCGCGCCTGGCAGGAACAGGCCGAAACCGCGGCACGCCAGGCCAACCGAGAAGCGCGCGACTGGGCCTGGCAGGTCGACACCGGCACGGCGCGTCTGCTGGTCGAGAAGGATGCCACCTGGCGGCCGGCCGAACTGCAGCCGCCCGTCCTGGTGCTGGCCGAGGGACTCGCCCTCGAAAGCCTGGAAATCGACGGCCATGCCCAGGTGCCGGGTAGCCTGATCCGCTTCGGCGCCACGCCGCCGCTGTTCATCGTCCGCCTCGGCGACGGCACCCGGCACTGGCAAATCGCCGGCCAGCCGAGCGGCCTGATCAGCCTAGAGGAAATGCCGTGAAACGCGCCGCCGGTTTCACCTTCCTCGAAATCCTCGTTGCCCTCGCCATCCTCGCCGTCGGGCTGGCTGCGGCCATCCGCGCCGGCAGCAGCTCGGCCGACACGATCGAAGCCCTGCGCACGCGCCAGCTGGCCGGCTGGATCGCCGAAAACCGGATCGCCCTGCTCTACGCCGAACGCGCCTGGCCAGCGCTCGGCGAAAGCCGCGGCACGGCCGCGATGGGCAGCCAGAGCTTCACCTGGCGGCAGCGCGTCGCGCCGCTGCCGCAGGCGCAATTCCGCCGCGTCGACATCGAAGTCTATGCCACGCCCGGCACGACTGCGCCGGTCGGCCGCCTGGTTGCCTTTTTGCCCGCGCCATGACGGTCGACCGCTGCAAAATGGCCGGTTTCACGCTGATCGAGATGCTCGTCGCGGTAGCCCTGCTCGCCCTGATCGGCGCGCTCGGCTGGCGCGGTCTCGACAACGTGCAGCAGGCCAGCCTGCACCTCACGGAAACGACGGCACGCTGGCAGGAACTCGCCCTGGTCGGCGAGCGCATCGGCAGCGACGTCCGCCAGGCGATCGCCGTCCCCGGGCGACAAACCGACGGCCGCGCCGCACCGCCCTGGCAGGGCAGCAGCACGGAAAAAAGTGCCCAGATGAGTTTCACGCGGATTGGCGACAGCGACGGCCAGCTCAGCCGCCTCGCCTACCGCTGGCAGGACGGCCAGCTCGACCTGCTGCTCTGGCCGACGCCGGACGCGCTCGCGCCGGGCCGCAGCTACCGCCTGCTGAGCGGCATCGAGCACCTCGAATTCGCCTATCTCGATCGCCAGGGACGCTGGCTGGCAAGCTGGCCGAACCCGCCCGGACAGGCCCTGCCGCGCGCCCTGCGCCTGCGCTTCGAGCTGCAGGAAGGTGGCACGATCGAAAGGATCTTCGATGTTCCCGCTGCCGACTGAAGCCCTGGCAAAAATGCCGTTTCCGGGACGTCGACCGCAAGGCGGCGCGGCGCTGATCATCGCCATCCTGGTCACCGCACTGGCGGCGGCGAGCGCGATCAGCCTGCTCAGCCGCACCGATCACTGGATCGAACGCCTGGCCGGTAGCCGCGACAAGGCGCAGGCCTACACCATGGCGCGCGCCGGTCTCGCCTACGCCCAGGCCATCCTCGCCGCAGACGGCCGCGCCGGTTCCCTCGACACGTTCACTGAAGACTGGGCCCGCCAGTTGCCGCCGCTGCGCTATGAGGAAAGCGAAGTGGCCGGCCGCATCGAGGACATGCAGGGCCGTTTCAATCTCAACAACCTGCGCCGCAGCAACGGCCAGCTCGACCCGCAGGCCCTGCGCGCCTACCGCCGCCTGCTCGCCCTGCTCGGCCTCGCCGACGGGCTGGCCGACAGCCTCGCTGCGGCGCTGGGCGGCAACGAAAAAACAGCGGGCCTCGCCCGGCCGCTCGACCATCCGGCCCAGTTGCCCGCCATCGCCGGCTACAGCGCGGAAAACATGCGCCGCCTGCAGGATTTCGTCAGCGTCCTGCCCGGCCAGCAGGCGGTCAATGTCAATACCGCGCCGCCGGAAGTCCTCGCCGCCGTGCAGCCCGGACTCAGCCTCGGGGCGGCACGCGCCCTAGCCGGCCAACGCCTGCAGCAGCCGTTCCGCGACCAGGGCGACTTCCAGAACCGCCTGCCCGAACCCAACCTGCCCGCGCCGCTGCTGCCGCTGACCGGTGCCAGCCGGCACTTCCTGATCCATATCGAGGTTCGCACCGGGCGCAGCCGCAGCCGGGTCGACACCCTGATCAGCCGCGCCAGCGAGCGCGGCCCCGTCCATATCTACTGGCAAAGCCTGCGATGACCACCCTGATCCTGCTCATTCCTCCCGACTGGCCGCAACAACGCCGCGACTGCAGCTGGCTGCTGCGCGACCGCAGCGGCCGCATCGTCCGCCAGGGCCACAGCGAACCGGCCTACTGGCCGGGCATCGGCGAAACCGCCGGCGACAACGCCGGCCGGCCCTGCGAAATCCTGCTCAGCGGCAGCCAGTGCGCCGGCCAGCGCGCCCGCCTGCCGCAGACCGCGCGCGCCCGCAGCCCGCAGGTGATCGCCGGTGCGCTTGAGGACAACCTGCTCGAAGCCCCCGAACAACTGCTCTTTGCGGCGGCCGAGGCGGGCACGGACGAAATCAGTGCAATCGGCATCATCGCCCGCCAGCGCCTGGCCGGCATCGTCGCCCTGTTGCGCGAGCTCGGCCTCGCCCCGCGCGCCGCCTGGCCGCTGGGCATGGCGCTGCCGGCCGGGCAGGCCTGGCTCTACGCCGGCAGCCTCGATCTGGCGCTGGCCGACGGCAGTTTCGCCAGCCTGGACAGCGACCCGCATCTCGGCAGCTGGCTGGCGCAACTGCCGATCAGCAGCTATCGCAATCTCGATCGCCAGTTGCCGGACTCGGTCACGACGCTGCTCGAAACCGGCAGGAACAGCGGCGAACTGCGCGACAGCGGCGCCGAACCGGCCAACCTGAGCCTCCCCACCGGTGCCGGCTTTCTCTACGGCGAGCTGGCACCACCCAAGCCGCGCCTCGTCCTGGCCCGGCATTTCCGCCGCGCCGGGCAACTTGCAGCCGGCGCCGCGCTGCTCGTCGCCGTACTCGCCACGGCGCAGTGGATCTGGCTCGAGCGTCAGGCGAGCGACTATCGCCAGCATGTCGTCACCCGCTTCCGGCAGGCCTTTCCGCAGGCGACACTGGTCGATCCGCTGCTCCAGATGCGGCGCCAGGTCGATAACGCCCGCCGCCAGGCCGGACAACTGGCCGATGACGACTTCCTGCGCCTGCTCGGCCCGCTCGCCAGCCTGACCCCGAACGAGGCCGGCCAGCTCGGCGAGATCAGTTACGACCAGGGCCGCCTGCACCTGCTCAGCCAGCTCGACGCCGCAGCCCTCAGCCGCCTCGCCGAAGCTGGCCGCGGCCAGGGCCTGCGCCTGATCGCGGAGGCCACCCCGGGCAGTTTCAGCATCCAGGCCGGAGATTTGCGATGAAAACCCTTGTTCTGAACTGGCAACAACAGGCACAGGCCTTCTGGCAGCAGCGCGCCCCGCGCGAGCGGCGGGCGCTGCAAATACTCGGCGCGGTGCTGCTCGGCGCCCTCGTTGTGCAACTCGCCTGGTCGCTGGCCAGCAACCGGCACAAGTTGCTGCGCCAGATGCCCGAACTGGCGGCAGCGGCCGAACAGAGCGACCGTCTTTACGAAGCCTGGCAACAACTGAATGCCGCCAACACGGCGCGCCCGCTGCCGCGCCCCGAAGTGCTGCGCCAGGCCGTCGAGCAGCGCCTCGGCGAACTCGGCCCGAAGCTCGTCGCGCGCTGGAACGGCAATGGCGAACTGCTGCTTGAAGGGCGTACCGATTTTGCCCGCTGGCTGACGTGGACCGCTGCAATGCAGCAGGAAAACCGCCTGCTCCTGCAACGCGTCCGGCTGCAACCGGGCGGTGACGGTGTCGTGGTCGATGCCGTCTTCGCCTTCGCGGCGACGGCGCCATGAGGCATCCGCGACCGCGCCCGGCCGGCCGGGCGGCCAACTGGCCGCGCCGCCTGCTCATCCTCGGCCTGTGCGGCCTGCTCGGTCTGGCACAATTGCCGGCGAGCTGGCCGGCGGCGGCGCTCAATGCCGCCTGCGCCGGCCAGTGCCGGATCGCCGAGGCCGACGGCGCCTGGTGGCAAGGCCGCGGCCGTCTCTTCGCACGCCTGCCGGATAGCGATTCCTGGCACGATCTCGGCCCGCTCGCCTGGCAACTCAAACCATTTTCCGCGAGCAGCGAAATTCGCCTCGGCGACGGCCGGGCGACGCTCGCCCTGGCCGGCGACGGCCTGCACCTGAACGCCGACGGCGTCGTCCTGCCGGCAGCCCTGCTCCTTGCCCAGCCGGCACTCAAGCTGCCAGGCAGCGGCTGGCAGGGTCACCTCGACATCCGCCAGAGCACGACCCACTGGTCGTTTGCCGGCATTCCCGACAGCCGCGGCCAGCTCTTCTGGCGCGGTGCCGCCAGCGGCCTGCTCGAGGACTACCCGCTGGGCGACCTCGAGATCGACTGGGCCTACCAGACGGACGGCCTGCAGGCGCGGCTCGGCGGCGGCCGGCCGGGAATTATCGAGCTGGACGGTCAACTCACGCTGCACGGCAAAAATGCCGGGCGCGGCTGGCAGGGCAAGTTGACCGGCGAAGCCCGCCTGGCAAATGATGCGGAGAACCGCCTCGGCCGCTACCTGCAACTGATCGCCCAGCCACTGGGAACCGGCCGCTACCGCCTGGACTGGTCTGCAACATAAGTGTCACGACGTGTTCATGTCCGCGTCACACCAACATCATGAAGCCTGCCGACAATCGTGCTTTTTCCAAACCAACGAGAACAGCCATGTCCGAACTCCTTACCAAGCACCACCCCGACTCGCCAAACGGCCAGGATGATGTGTCCAAGAACACCTCCGGCAACCCCAGCCTAGGCGACATCCTCAATGTCCGCCTGTCGCGCCGCAATGTCCTCAAGGGCGGTTTCGGCCTGGCTGCCAGCAGCTTCATGAGCGTCGGCCTGACCGGCTGCCTGACGAGCAGCAAGAACAACGACAGCGATAATGGCTTCAGCCTCGGCTTCACGGTCGTCGCCAAGAGCCTGAACGACGTTCTGAGCATTCCGACCGGCTACACCGCGCAATACCTCTACCGCCTCGGCGACCCGATCAATCTGGCGACCGCCGCTTACGCCAACGATGGCACGGACACTGCCGCCAGCTTCGAATTCCGCGCCGGCGACCACCATGACGGCATGGCCTACTTCGGCCTGAACAGCGCCGGCCTGGCCAAGGACCTGAGCAACGTCAATCGCGGCCTGCTCTGCATGAACCACGAAAACATCACGCAGATCTTCCTGCACACCGCCGCCGAAGTCACCACCGGCTTCGACAAGACCGCCCGCGTTGCCGGCCAGGTCGACAAGGAAGTCCATGCCCACGGCGTCTCGGTGATTGAAATCGTGCGCAGCAGCAATTTCTCGATCAACAAGCTGTCCGGCTTCAACCGCCGCTATACCGCCGCCTCGCCAATGGACATCGCCGGCCCGGCGAGCGGCGACAGCCTGCTGGTCACCCCGTACTCGCTGACCGGCACCGCGACGCGCGGCACGCTGAACAACTGCGCCAACGGCGTCACGCCGTGGGGCACCTACCTGACCTGCGAAGAAAACTGGGCCGGCTACTTCAAGCGCCCGGCCAGCGCCACGCTCGGCGCCAATGCCGCAGCCGCCCAGAACCGCTACATCGGGTCGACGTCGAGCAACGGCAGCTACGGCTGGGCCAACCCGGCCGGCGGCGACACCTCCGGCACCGGTCTCTATTCGCGCTGGGACCTCAACCTGACCGGCGCCGACAGCACGCTCGACTACCGCAATGCCGCCAATACCTTCGGCTGGGTCGTCGAGGTTGATCCGTTCGCCCCCGCCACCGCCCCGCGCAAGCGCACGGCCATGGGCCGCTTCGGCCACGAAGGCGCGATGCCGGCCAAGGCCGTTGCCGGCAAGCCGGTCGTCTTCTACATGGGCGATGATGCAATCGGCGAATACATCTACAAGTACGTTTCGACGAGCAACTGGGATGCCGCCGATGCCAACGGCGGTTTCACCGCCGGCGACAAGTACCTCAATGACGGCAAGCTCTATGTGGCCACCTTCGCCGCCGACGGCAGCGGCACCTGGACCGAACTGAACATCGCCAATCCAGCGATCTCAGGTTATGCCAGCTACACCTTCGCCAACCAGGCCGATGTGCTGATCAACTGCCGCCTGGCCGCCGATGCGGTCGGCGCCACGCCGATGGACCGCCCGGAATGGGCCGGTGTGCATCCGGCCACCGGCGACGTGTACGTCACCCTGACCAAGAACGCGGATCGCGGCAAGACCGGCACCTTCACCGCCGGCACGCCGCGCGGTCTCGATGCCGCCAATCCGCGCTACTACGACGATGGCGAAGGCAACAAGGGCAACCCGAACGGCCACATCATCCGCATGCGTGAAACCGGCAGCGAAGCCGCCGCGACCACCTTCCATTGGGACATCTACCTGTTCGGCGCCGAAACCGGTCTCGATACGACTTCGATCAACATCTCCGGCCTGACCGACGACAATGATTTCTCGAGCCCGGACGGCCTCTGGTTCAGCCAGGCGGTGCCCGGCCTGATGTGGCTGCAGACCGACGACAGCTCCTACACCGACGTCACCAACTGCATGATGCTGGCAGCCCTGCCCGGTGCCTATGGCGATGGTGGCAGTGTCAGCGTCACCAATCTGGCCGTGCCTTCGAATGGCGCAGCCAACCAGACGGTCACCACCTACGCCGGCAAGGATGCAAGCAATGCGACCCTGCGCCGCTTCCTGGTTGGCCCGAAGGGCTGCGAAATTACCGGCATCACCGAGACGCCGGATGGCAAGACGATCTTCGTCAACATCCAGCACCCGGGTGAAAACAGCACCGCCGCGAATATCGCCATTCCCGCCAATTACGAAAGCCACTGGCCGGAAGACGGCACGGCACGGCCGCGCTCGACGACCGTTGTCATCACCAAGAACGACGGCGGCCTGATCGGTTCCTGAGTTCTTTCAAGCCCGAAAAGCTGCCGCGCGCGAGTGCGGCAGCTTTTTTCGTTTACGGCAGCGGTCGACCGCGGGAAAACAGGCTTTTTCAGCACGTCGACCGTACAGCAACAATTGCTAACATCTGCGTACACAGCAGCGGTAAGCGGCGACCGACGACAGCGCGTTATTCGGCTCATCAAGACCACAACGAGCCAGATCATGAAAAAAGCCACCGCTCTCCTGCTTGCCGCCAGCCTTGCCCTGGGCAGCATCGGCACCGCCCAGGCCGACTGGGGTCGCCACGGCGGCTACGGCGGCCACCGCGATTATCGTCCGGGGCCGGAACGCCATCATCACGGCCAGCGCGGCGGCCACGGCTGGATCGGTCCGGCGGCAGCCCTCGCCATCGCCGGATTGGCAGTCGGTGCCGTCGCCTACAACCAGTATCAGCCCGCCCCGGTCTATGTTGCACCGCCTCCGCCGCCGGTGCGCATCCAGCCGGCCGCCGGCAACTGGTACTACTGCGGTTCGGCCGGTGAATACTATCCCTATGTCCAGTATTGCCCGGAAGGCTGGCAGCAGGTCATGCCGCCGCGCTGAGCCAGACGCAAAACGGATGGCAACAAAATAAAAACGGGCCCGCCGGGCCCGTTTCTCTTTGCCGCAGGAATTGCACCCAGCGGACTTGACCGGCGCTGCCGGTTAGTTGAACGGATGCTGCTTGAGAATGGTCTCGTCGCGTTCCGGGCCGGTCGACACGATGGCGATCGGCACCTGGCACAGTTCCTCAAGGCGGTTCAGGTAGTTGCGGGCAGCCTGCGGCAGGTCTTCCCAGCGCTTGACGCGGAAGGTCGTGCCTTCCCAGCCCGGCATCGTTTCGTAGATCGGCACGCAGCGCGCCACGTCGTCGGCACCGATCGGCAGCAGGTCAACGATCTTGTCGCCGAGATGATAGCCGGTGCAGATCTTGATTTCCTTGAGGCCGTCGAGCACGTCGAGCTTGGTGATGCACAGCCCGGTCAGGCCGTTGATACGGGCCGAGCGACGCAGCAGCGCGGCGTCGAACCAGCCGCAACGGCGCTTGCGCCCGGTCACTGTGCCGAATTCCTTGCCGACCGAGAACATCTGGTGGCCCGGCGTGCCTTCGGTATCGATATCCAGCTCGCTCGGGAACGGACCGCCGCCGACGCGCGTGCAGTAGGCCTTGGTGATGCCCAGCACGTAATGCAGCATGCCCGGACCGACGCCGGCGCCCGCTGCCGCCTGGCCGGCGACGCAGTTGGACGAGGTGACGAACGGGTAGGTGCCGTGGTCGATGTCGAGCAGCGTACCCTGGGCGCCTTCGAACAGCATGTTCTGGCCGGCGGCATGCGCATCGTAAAGCGCAGCCGAGACGTCGACGACGAGCGGCTTGATGAACTCGGCATCGGCCATCGCCTGGTCGTAGACGGTCTGGTAGTCGACCGGATCGGCCTTGAAATACTCGGTCAGTACGAAGTTGTGGTACTCCAGCACTTCCTTGAGCTTCTCGGCAAAGCGTTCCGGATAGAACAGGTCATAGACGCGCAGGCCGCGACGGGCGACCTTGTCTTCGTAGCTCGGGCCGATGCCCTTGCCGGTCGTGCCGATCTTCTTGTCGGCGCACTTGGCGCCTTCGCGCGCCTTGTCGATCGCCGAATGGTACGGCAGGATGATCGGGCAGCCCGGGCTGATCTTGAGGCGCGAGCGGACGTCGATGCCGCCCTTCTCGAGCTCGGCGATTTCCGAGATCAGGTGATGGATGTCGAGCACGACGCCATTGCCGATGTAGCAATCGACGCCATCACGCACGATGCCCGACGGCACCAGGTTCAGCTTGTAGACCTGCTCGCCGACAACCAGCGTATGGCCGGCATTGTGGCCACCCTGGAAGCGGACCACACCCTTGGCGTGGTCGGTCAGCCAGTCGACGATCTTCCCCTTGCCCTCATCACCCCACTGGGTACCCACCACAATGACATTCTTGGCCATTTTTATTAATCCTCTTGTATTGCTTCAATAATCCATTGCCCGCCGACCTGGACCAGCTTGCGGTCACAGAGCGGACCTTCACAGGCCGTTTCGCCGGGCAGAAGTTCGACAACGATTTCGCCCTGCTCGCGCAAGGCGGCAATCAGTCCGGCCAGCGTCTTGTCGTGGCCGGCCCAGGCAGCCAGGATGGCGCCCTGCGCCTTGCCCGGCGCAACCAGGCGCACCACTTCGCGCAGGTCCATCGAGAAACCGGTGGCCGGACGCGCCCGCCCGAAAGCCTTGCCAGCGCCGTCGTAACGCCCGCCCAGCGCGATCGCGGCCGGATAATCCGGGCAGTAGGCGGCGAAGACCACGCCATTGTGATAGTGATAGCCGCGCAAATCGGAAAGATCGATCGAGAACGGCAGTTCCGGCGCCGCTTCGACAAGATGGCGCAAACCGTCGAGCGCCGCAGTGATCGCCGGCAAGGCCGGCAGTTCGGCCTGCGCCCGGACCAGCACGTCAACGCCGCCATACAGCAGCGGCAGGGCCTGCAGGGCTTCGCGATACGGCGAGGCGACACCGGCACAGGCTTCGACGAGGCCCGGCACATCCTTGGCGCGCAGCAGGCTGAGCACGTTTTCTTCGGCATCCGGCGCCAGACCGGCCGCTTCGGCCAGGGCCCGGAAGATGCCGACATGGCCGAGGTCGACGCGGCTTAGCGGCAACTTGATTTTGGCAAAGGCACCGGCCATCAGGCGAATGATCGCCAGGTCGGCCTCAATGCCGGCAAAACCGTACAGCTCGGCACCGATCTGCAGCGGCTCACGCCCGGCCGAGACGGAAGCCGGCAGGGTGTGCAGCACGCTGTCGCAATAGCACAGACGGGTCACGCCCTGGTGATTGAGCAGGTGCGCATCGATACGCGCCGCCTGCGGCGTGATGTCGGCGCGTACGCCCATCGTCCGGCCGGAAAGCTGATCGACCAGCTTGAAGGTGCGCAGGTTCAGATCCTGGCCGGCGCCGGTCAACAGCGACTCCAGGTATTCCAGCATCGGCGGCATGACAAATTCGAAACCGCCGGCCCGGAAATGATCCAGGACGGTACGGCGCAGTTGCTCGATGCGAGCGGCTTCCGCCGGCAAGGCATCGGCGATGTATTCAGGTAACAGCCAGTTCATGCGAAGACCATGAGCAGGACCAGACCGATGATCATCGACGTCAAGCCGACGAAACGGATCTGTCCATCCGAAAATTGAATGAGGCGGCGAAAGGTTTCACGCCATGCCGCCGGGGCTATAAAGGGCATCAGGCCTTCGAGCACCAGCATCAGTGCGAAGGCCAGCAGCAGGGTCGAGGTCATTTGCCTTTGTCGGCGCCGCGTCCAAGACTCTTCATGTACTTGAAGAAGTCGGAGTTGGGTTCAACCACCATCACGTCGCCCTTGTTCTTGAAGCTGCCGCGATAGGCTTCCAGACTGCGGTAGAAGGCATAGAACTCGGGACTCTGACCGAAGGCACCGGCATAGATCGCCGAGGCCTTGGCATCGCCTTCGCCCTTGATCTTCTGCGCATCGCGGTAAGCGTCGGCGATGATGATTTCACGCTGACGATCGGCATCGGCGCGAATCTTTTCCGCCTCGGCCGAACCTTCCGAACGCAGTTCGTTGGCAACGCGCTTGCGCTCGGCTTCCATGCGGCGATAGACGGCATCGCTGACTTCGCTCGGCAATTCGACACGCTTGACGCGGACATCGACGATCTGGACACCGATCTTGCGCGCATCGGCATCGGCCTTCTCGCGCATCTGCTCCATGATCTTGTCACGCTCGCCGGACACGACATCATGCACGGTCCGTTTGCCGAATTCTTCACGCAAACCGGCGTTGACCGTCTGGTTCAGACGGGTCTTGGCGCGCGACTCGTCGCCGCCGACCGAAATGTAATAGAGCTTAGGATCAACGATGCGCCACTTGATGTAGGAGTCGACCAGCACGTTCTTCTTCTCGGAGGTGATGAAACGCTCCGGCTCGGCATTGTCGAGCGTGATGATGCGCTTCTCGAAGAAACGTACATTCTGGATCAACGGGATCTTGAAATTCATCCCCGGCTCGGTGATCACCTGCTTGACCTCACCCAGCTGGAAGACGACAGCAAACTGACGCTGATCAACGGTAAATACCGACATCGCAACGACCACCAGCACGCTGGCGATCAAGGCACCGATCAAATTGATACGCGGACTCATCAACGACTCTCCCGATCACGCGAGCTCAGCGAGCCTTCGCGCGAGCTACCTGAATACGACTTGCCGCCGACCGCGGGTGCCTGCTCAAGCTGCGGCGGCACCTCCGACGACAGCGGTGCGGCCGGCCGGCCGGACTGGATCGAAGTCGGCGTTTCGGCCGCGGCTGCAGCCGTTGCTGCCGTGGCCTGCATCAGTTTGTCGAGCGGCAGATAAAGCAGGTTGCCCTGCCCTTTGGCATCGATCAGCACCTTGCTGGTATTCGAATAAACCTGCTGCATGGTTTCCAGATACATGCGCTGACGGGTCACTTCCGGTGCCTTCGCGTATTCGGTCTGGACCTGCTTGAAGCGCGAGGCATCACCTTCCGCCGTCGAAATGACGCGCTGCTTGTGACCGTTGGCTTCTTCCATCAAACGTGCGGCGGTACCCTTGGCCTTCGGAATGACGTCATTGGCGTAAGCCTGGCCTTCATTCTTTTGCCGTTCACGATCCTGACCGGCCTTGACGGCATCGTCGAACGCCGCCTGCACCTGTTCCGGCGGCTGCGCATTCTGCATCGTCACCTTGGAAATCAGGATGCCGCTCTTGTAGCGATCAAGAATGTCCTGCATCAGCTTGGAAGCCTGAGTCGCAATCTGCTCGCGACCTTCATAGAGCACGAAGTCCATCTTGCTCTTGCCGACAATCTCGCGCACCGCCGTTTCGGCAGCGCCCATCACGGCTTCATCCGGCGAACGATTGTTGAACAGATATTCGACCGGATCCTTCAGGATGTACTGCACGGCAAACTGGATGTTCACGATGTTTTCGTCATCGGTCAGCATCAGTGCCTCTTTCAGCACCTTGTTGCGCTCGCTGCCGCGGTAACCGATTTCAACGGTACGCACACCGTTCAGATTGACGATTTCATGCGACTGGACCGGATACGGCAAACGCCAGCGCAGGCCCGGCTCGGTCGTTTCATGGAAACTGCCGAACTGGAGCACGATGCCGCGCTGCGAGGCATCGACAATATAGAAGCCGGAAACCAGCCAGACGGCAGCAACCAGGGCGCCGAGCAGACCGACACCGCCACCAAGGAAGCGCGGGTTGAAATCGAATTGCGGCAGACGCGGACCATCTCCACCGCCATTGCCACCACCGCCGCCATTTTTCTTGCCGAACATGCCGGAGAGCTTGCGGTTGAAATCGCGCCACAACTCTTCGAGATCGGGCGGTCCGTCATTGGGACGACGCGGGTCGCCACCACCGGATTTGTCACCGTCGTTGCCACCACGGTTGCCCCACTGCGGGTCGTTGAGCGACATAAATATACCTAGGGTCGGAATCATGGATGTCGGGGTATCAGCTTATGTAATCTTGTTGGGCTTCGCGTTCTGCCGCCGCCAGCTCTCGCTGGCGACTTTCGGCCTTGGCCCGGGCAAATTCGGCAAGGGATTCACGCAACAAATCCAGGCCGTCTCCTGCCCGCGCACTGACGCGAACGCGCGCGATAGTACCATACTCGTCCCGCTCGACTCCCGGCGAGGCCTCGGTCAGGTCGATCTTGTTCCAGACGATGACCTGCCGTACCTGACGGGCGCCGATCTCTTCAAGCACCTTGTTTACTTCACACATCTGTTCATCACGGGCATGGCTCGCGCTGTCTACTATATGCAGCAGCAGATCAGCGTCGGTTGCCGCCTCCAGTGTGGCATGAAAGGCATCCACGAGCGAGTGCGGCAAATCACGGATAAAACCGACCGTGTCCGAAATGACAATATTGCCGGCCCCTTCAACCCACAGCTTGCGCGACGTGGTGTCCAGGGTGGCGAACAACTGGTTGGCGGCAAAAACGCCGGCATGAGTCAGCGCATTGAACAGCGTAGACTTGCCGGCATTGGTGTAACCGACCAGCGAGACACTGAGCACATCACCGCGCAAACGGGCTTTTCTTTGCACATTACGTTGTCTGGAGAGCTTTTCCAGGCGCTCCTTCAACAACTTGACGCGATTGCCAAGCAAACGCCGGTCGGTTTCCAGCTGTTTCTCACCAGGACCGCGCATGCCGATACCACCACGCTGGCGCTCGAGGTGAGTCCAGCCGCGAACCAGTCGGGTGGACAAATGTTCAAGCTGCGCCAGTTCGACCTGCAACTTGCCCTCGGCGCTCGAAGCGCGCAGGGCGAAGATATCGAGAATCAGGCTGGTGCGATCGATCACGCGACATTTGAGTTCGCGTTCGAGATTACGTTCCTGCGCCGGTGACAATTCGTGATTGAAAATCACCAGATCGGCCTCACCGGCGGCCAATACTGCAGCGATCTCCAGGACTTTGCCTTTGCCGGCAAAAGTCTTCGGATCCGGGCTGTGACGCGGGCCAAAAACCTCGGCGACAACAACAGCACCCGCCGATTCGGCAAGCAGCCTGACCTCTTCCAGCTGATCCTGCAAATCAGGCTGGCCGAAGTCAAGCTGAACGATCACCGCACGTTCACCGGCGGCGGGTCGTTCATTCATGGGTGTTTCCGGAAATTAAATAAAGAGGCCCGCGAGCAACACGGGCCACAAGACGGGGAAAAATTATTCCGCCGCCTGTTCTTGCTGGAGGTTAACCGGACGGGCCGGAACCACCGTGGAAATTGCGTGCTTGTACACCATCTGGGTCACGGTGTTCTTGAGCAGTACAACGTACTGGTCGAACGATTCAACCTGGCCCTGCAATTTGATCCCGTTGACCAGGTAAATCGAAACGGGAACGTGCTCGCGACGGAGAGCGTTAAGGAAGGGGTCTTGTAAAAGTTGCCCTTTGTTGCTCATGGTGTGGACTCCATGTGTGTTGTTATGAGGTGCCTAATGTACCCAAAATTACTTGGCCGTGGCGAAGAATTTACGGATTACTTTTTATCTTTGTCGGCAAACGGGTTTTTCGCGGTCACGAACTGGATTCGCAAGGGAGTTCCATGCAATTTGAAGGCTTCGCGGAAGGTATTTTCCAGATAACGACGATAGCTGTCCTTGATCTGGTCAACCGCATTGCCGTGAATGACGATGATCGGCGGATTCGAGCCGCCCTGGTGGGCGTAGCGCGGCTTCGGCCGGAACAGGCCATGCTTGGGCGGCGCCTGGCGGGCGACGGCATCGGCCAGGACGCGAGCCAGACGCGGCGTCGACATCTTGGTCATGGCCGCGGCAAAGGCGGCATCGACCGAGCGGAAGACCGACTCGAGACCGATGTTTTCCTTGGCCGAAACGAAATGGAACTTGGCAAAATCGAGGAACTTCAGCTTGCGCTGCAGGACCAGGCGGGTCTGCTCACGGGTGTAGGAATCGAGGCCGTCCCACTTGTTGACCGCAACGACCAGGGCGCGTCCGGATTGCACGATGAAATCGGCAATGTGGGCGTCCTGCTCGGACACATCGGCCTGCGCATCGACCATCAGAATGACGACATGGGCGTCTTCAATCGCCTGCAGGGTCTTCACCACCGAAAACTTCTCGATCGATTCGAAGACCTTGCCGCGCTTGCGCATGCCGGCCGTATCGACGAGCACATACTTGCGGCCGCCCCGCTCGAAATCGATCTCGATCGAGTCGCGCGTCGTGCCCGGCGCATCGAAGGCGATAACCCGCTCTTCGCCGAGCAATGTGTTGATCATCGTCGACTTGCCGACGTTCGGCCGACCGACAATGGCGACACGAATGGCGTCGGACTTTGTTTCTTCTTCCTCCGGCTCGGGGAAGGTATCCAGCGCCAGATCGACCAGACCGCGCACCCCTTCGCCATGCGCGGCGGAGATGGCATACGGTTCGCCCAGTCCAAGCTCGTGGAAATCAGCCTCGACCATGCCGGAATTGAGGCCTTCGGCCTTGTTGACCGCTACGATGACCGGACGCGCCAGACGACGCAGCTTGTTGGCGATTTCCTTGTCGTGCGGCGTCAGGCCGGTACGGCCGTCAACCACGAAGATCACGGCATCGGCTTCGGCAATCGCCTGCTCGGTCTGACGCGCCATTTCATGCAGGATGCCTTCCTTGATCAACGGTTCGAAACCGCCGGTATCGACCACCAGGTAAGGCTTGCGCCCGAGCTTGCCGTGACCGTAATGACGGTCGCGGGTCAGCCCCGGCAGATCGGCGACGATCGCGTCACGCGACTTGGTCAGGCGATTGAAAAGCGTGGATTTACCGACATTGGGTCGGCCAACCAGGACTAGCGTAGGTTTCATTGGGCCTCTATAGCGCTCAGATTGCCGCCACTGGTCTGTACCAGGAAACCGGAACCAAGCTGTTGTACCGGCGCACGGACTGGCGTGCCATCGGTTTTCTGACGGCCGACAAAGCTGCCATCTTCGCGTGAAAGGAAGTGCACGAGACCTTCGCCATCGGCAACGACGACGTTGCTGCGATAGACGGCCGGGCCGGAAACACGCCGATTCAGGAGCTTGTCCTGCTTCCACAGACTGCTGCCGGAAAGACGATCAAGTGCATAAACGGCTCCCTTGTCATCGGTCACGAACAGGTAGCGCCCGTCGAGCGCCACACCGGTCGCCGACGAAATATCGCGCGACCAGATCAGGGCACCGCTCTGACCGAGGTCAAAACAGGCAACCCGCCCCTGGAAGGCAACAGCACAAACCTGGCGCCCGTCAATCGCCGGCGGCGCAACGACATCGGCCACCCGGTCGAGTTCGGTGGCGCCCTTCGGCAAGGCAACAGCGCCCTCCCAGACCGGCGCGCCATTCTGCAGGCTGAGTGCGACCAGTTTGCCGCCGGGGAAACCGACGAACACATAGCTGTCGGCAAAAACCGGCGAACCGGCGCTGCGTACCGACAAGGTCGGTGTCGAACGCTGGTAAACCCACTTGCGACCGCCATCGGCACTGTCAAAAAGGAAGACGCGATTGTCACCGCTCTTTACGGCGACACCGTCATCGCCCACCGTCGGTGCAGCCAGCACCTCGCTGGAGACCCTGGCCTGCCAGAGCGGCTTGCCATCTGCCGCGGAGAACGCCAGAACATCGCCCTTCTCCGTGCCGACCACCACCAGACGGGAATTGGCACCCACGCCGGCCGACAGGGGCTGACCGGCATCGATCTTCCAGACAGTTTTGCCCCCTTCCAGCTTGTAGACCGTTCCATCGCGGGCGGCGGCATAGACCGACTTGTCGACGATGGCCGGCACGAAGCTGTAAGTGCCCGCCTTGCCTACGCCAGTCGACCACTGCACACGCAGATCGATGCCATCCTTGATCGGCTGCAGCGGCGCCATCTTCGGACCGGAACTGGAAAACGGATTGATCGCGTCAATCCCGTCAGAAATCGTGGCGCAACCGGACAGGCCGGCGGCAAGCAGGAGGGCAAGCAGGCGACGCGACATCAGGCGGCCTCCCCCAGGCTATCAAGCTTTTGCTGCAGCAGCTCACGCGCCGGGCCAGCCTTGGCTTCGCCCTTGTCGAGCGCCGCCTGGTAGGCGGCACGGGCTTCGCCCTTCTTGCCTTGAGCGGTCAGGACATCGCCCTTCGATTCGAGGAAGCGAGCAGCGAAGACCGGGGCGGGAGTCGCCTCCAGTTGCTTCAGGGCGGCATCGTAATCCTTCTCGTCGAGCAGAACGGCGACCAGACGCAGGCGGGCGAGATCACGAACCTCATCCTTGCCGTTGTCGGCAGCCCAGCTCAACTGAGCGCGCGCCGTTTTCAGGTCACCGGCCTCGAATGACTGCTTGGCCGCCAGCAAGGCGCCGAGCCCGGCATAGCTGGTGCGACCGAACTTCTCGGCCAACTCGCCGGCGGCTGCCTTGACCTTTGCCGTATCCTGCATGGCCACGGCCTGTTCCAGCACGCCATAGATGGCGGAAGCCTGCGCCGACTGACTGCGCTGATACCAGTTCCAGCCCTGCCAGCCGATGGCGCCAATCGATGCAGCCACCACCACCGAGGTGAAAAGATTGCCGTACATCTTCCACCAGGTTTTCAGGGAATCAATCTGTTCCTGCTCTTCGAGGTCCAAATGCGCCATGTGCTTATTCCTCTTCGCTGTCTGCGTCTGAATCAATCAATTGGTCGATGATGGCTTCGGCCAGATCATCGACCTTAAGTTTCTGCTGCGCCGAACCCTCGGCCCGCAATGACTTGAGCTGCGCCTCACCGGTCGACGCCTCGTCATCGCCAATAATGACGGCAAAGCCGGCACCACTGCCATCTGCCTTCTTCATTTGCGACTTGAAACTGCCACCACCGCAGTGCAGGAGGACATCAATCCCCTGGTCGCGCAAGCCTTCGGCCACACGGAAGGCAAGACGAGCCGCGGCTTCACCCTGATGCACGAGATACACATCCGGCGCCGGCGCTGCCGGCTCACCGCCTGAATCCTTGATCAGCGCGATCAGACGCTCGACACCCATGGCAAAACCACAGGCTGGCGTCGGTTTACCGCCCAGCTGCTCGACCAGACCATCGTAACGACCGCCGGCACAGACCGTACCCTGGGCACCGAGCTTGTCGGTCACCCACTCGAAAACGGTCAGGTTGTAATAATCGAGGCCGCGCACCAGGCGCGGGTTGATCCTGAACGGAATGCCGGCATCGCGCAGGATGGCCTGCACGCCTTCGAAATGCGCCAGCGATTCGGCCCCGAGATAATCGATCAGCTTGGGCGCAGCAGCACACAGCTCCTGCATGGCCGGGTTCTTGGTATCGAGAATGCGCAGCGGATTGGTGTGCAGACGACGCTTGGCGTCTTCGTCGAGCAGTTCGGCGCTGGCTTCGAAATAGGCGATCAGCGCCGCCCGGTGCTGGGCACGCTCGGCCGGCTGGCCAAGACTGTTGATCTGCAACTCGATGCCATCGAGCCCAAGATCGTTCCACAGGCGGGCGCCCATCAGGATCATTTCGGCATCGATATCCGGCCCGGCAATCCCGAAAGACTCGACACCGACCTGGTGGAACTGGCGATAACGCCCTTTCTGCGGCCGCTCATGCCGGAACATCTGGCCCATGTAGTACAGGCGTTGCGTCTGGCGCGCCGCCAGGTTGTGCTCGATGACGGCACGCACACAACCGGCCGTGCCTTCCGGACGCAAGGTCAGCGCCTCGCCGTTCAAACCGTCGACGAAGGAATACATTTCCTTCTCGACGATATCGGTCACTTCACCGATGGCGCGCTTGAAGAGCGGCGTCGGTTCGACGATGGGCATGCGGATCGGGCGATAACCGTAGCTCTTCAGCCACGAACGAATGGTGTCCTCGAACAGTTCCCAGAAGGCGGCTTCGTCGGGCAGGACGTCGTTCATCCCGCGCACGGCTTGCAATGTTTGACTCATGACTTCAGTTTCTTGGTGTAGGTACGCGCCACATAGCGCTCGATGATCTGCTTGAATTCATTGGCGATATTGTCGCCCTTGAGCGTGACGGTCTTCTGACCGTCCTCATAAACCGGTGCCGACGGCGCCTCGCCGGTACCCGGCAGGGAAATGCCGATATTGGCGTGCTTGGATTCGCCCGGACCATTGACGATGCAGCCCATGACGGCCAGCGTCATGTTCTCGGCACCATCGTATTGCAGCTTCCATTCCGGCATCTTGGCGCGCACGAAATCCTGCACTTCGCCGGCCAGCTCCTGGAAAAAGGTCGAGGTCGTCCGGCCACAACCCGGGCAGGCCGCAACCATCGGTGTGAAAGCGCGCAGCCCCATGGTCTGCAGGATTTCCTGGGCGACGATCACTTCCTGCGAGCGCGAGCCACCGGGCTCCGGCGTCAGCGAAACGCGGATGGTATCGCCAATGCCTTCCTGCAGCAGCACGGACAAGGCAGCCGTCGATGCAACGATCCCCTTGGAGCCCATGCCCGCCTCGGTCAACCCGAGATGCAGGGCATAATCGGCGCGCTTGGCCAGCTCGCGATAGATGGCGATCAAATCCTGCACACTCGACACCTTGCACGACAGGATGATCTTTTCACCGGCCAAGCCAACTTCTTCTGCCTTGGCCGCGGACTCGAGCGCCGAGGTGACCATGGCATGGCGCATCATTTCGGCCGCATTCAGCGGCACCGCCTTGCGACTGTTCTCGTCCATGATGCGGGCCAGCAATTCCTGGTCGAGACTGCCCCAATTGACGCCGATGCGTACCGGTTTGTCGTAGCGACAGGCCAACTCGACCATCTGCGCGAACTGCTCGTCTTTCTTCTTGCCGAAGCCGACATTGCCGGGATTGATCCGGTACTTGGCCAGCGCCTCGGCACAGGCCGGATGCTCGGTGAGCAGGCGGTGACCGTTGTAATGAAAGTCGCCGATCAGCGGCACGTTGCAGTTCATCCGGTCGAGATGCTCGCGCACCTTCGGCACAGCCGCCGCCGCTTCCGGCGAATTGACGGTGATGCGCACCAACTCCGAACCGGCACGCGCCAGCTCGGCACACTGGATGGCCGTTGCCAGGTAATCAGCGGTATCGGTATTGGTCATCGACTGCACGACGACCGGTGACTTGCCACCGAGTTCGACGTGACCAACGCGACAAGCGCGCGTCAGACGTTTTTCAACAGCACTCACAAACTACTCCAGAACCAGCCGGGCGACATCGCCACGCGTATAAGGCACCAGATCGACGGTCTGGCCATGCCAGAACAGCTTGACCCCCGGCGCATAACCGACCACCAGAGAGAAAGGCCCCTGACCGGAAACACTCTGCTCCGAAACTGCCTGGCCGCGCTGCGAAAAGATCACTTTGCCGTCACGATCACGTACTTCGACCCAGGATTCCTTCTCAAAAACAAAGCGCATATCCGGCGCCCCTGCTACCTGCAAGGATTTTTCCGCGACCGGCATTGCCGCTTGCGGTACAACGGCATCGGCCGCAGGCGTTTCGGCCTGCGGGTTCATGACCTGCTGCGGCGTCGTACCGGGCGGAAAAACCGGTTCACTGGTCGATGCCGGTTCGGCTGCCGCAACGGGGGCCGCCGCCTCATCCTTGCGAGCCAGCGAATTGATCAACTCCTGGACGTTATCACGCCAGACCGAAAGATCATTTGGCAACAGGAAATATACCAGCGCCGCAAACACCACCAGTAGACCGCCGCTCAGCACAACCATCCGGTCGCGCCGGGAAATTCCGGGCCCACCCTGCGGCATCGCTGTCTGCTGCGAATCCGCTTCACCAAGGCGACTGACCGGCTTCTCGAGCACCGCATCAAGCTGCGCCATCAAGGGGAGAGGATCGATTTGCACGAAGCGGGCGTAATTGCGAACGAAGCCACGCACGAAGGTTGCCCCCGGCAAGACTTGCCAGTCACCACGTTCCAGCGCCTCAAGCTGGCGCACACCCAGTTTCAAAGTGGCAGCAACTTCCGACAGGGCGATACCACGCGCCTCGCGTGCTGCACGCAACTGCGCGCCGACTGCAGGCATGACCGGCGAGACATCCAGGCCGGAGTCTTCCACCGCAAGCTCGCCAACATCCATCTCTTCACTCATTAATAATTGCCCTTCAGGAATTCCTGATACTCATCCGATGTCGGATAGCGACTCCGCAATTGCGCAGCGTAACCACTCTCAGCAGAACGATTACCCAGTTTGCGCTCGATCCGCATACCCAGCCAAAGCGCTTCAGATGTCGGAGGCTCCATCTGTTTGAGCGCCTCGCTCAGATAGACACGCGCCTCTTCATTGATGCCGCGCTGGAAAAACAGACGGGCCAGTTGCAGACGCGTCCCCGGAGCACCATCACGGGCAAAACGCAGGGCATTCAGCAAATAGCCTTCTGCACCCTGAATATCCCCCGCCTTCAAGGCACAGGTACCTGCATTCGCATAAGCCCGATCAGGGGTTTCATAGAGCGGGTTTTTCAGTGCCTGCAAGAAATAGGCAATGGACTGGCGCTCCTTGCCTGTTTCGCAGAGATACCAGCCATAGTTGTTATTGACCTCGGGATCATTCGGCGCGAGGTTCAGCGCATAACGAAAATCTTCCTCGGCCTTGGTGTAATCACGCAGTTGCGTATAGACCAGACCGCGCACACTGTAAGCTGACACAAACCCCGAGTCAGCCTTGATGGCGACACCAAGCTCATCCAGCGCTGCCGCCATGTGCCCACTCTGAAAATACATGGCCCCCAACTCGGTATGAATCTTGGCGCGATTTCGCGGGTCACCGGAGTTCTGGTTGCGGCTGGTCGGCTGACTATCGTAAATCTGCCCCCAAACCGGCAAAACGCAGAACACCCCGAGAAGAACACCGAGAATCCGGCTTTTCAACACAACACGCTTCATGACCTGGTCTCCTTGAGCGGAATCACCCGCCCGGCAGTACGTTTGGTCTTGTCCATGACCTGACCGGCCAACTGGCCGCAGGCTGCATCGATATCATCACCACGGGTCTTGCGCGTCGTGGTGACGATACCCGCCCCCATCAGGATGTCGGCAAAGCGCCGCACCCGCTCGGCCGGCGAACGGCGGAACGGCGACCCGGGGAAGGGATTGAAGGGAATCAGATTGAACTTGCAATGCACCTGCTTGACCAGCGCCAGCAACTCACGGGCATGCGCATCGCTGTCATTGATACCGTCGAGCATGATGTACTCGAAAGTAATGAAATCGCGCGGCGCCTTGCCCAGATAGCGCTGACAGGCAGCCATCAGTTCTTTCAACGGATACTTCTGGTTGATCGGCACGATCTGGTCACGCAACTTGTCGTTCGGCGCATGCAGCGAGACAGCCAGGGCAACCGGGCACTCATCGCCCAGGCGATCCATGACCGGCACCAGGCCGGAGGTTGAAACGGTGACGCGGCGTCGCGACAGACCGTAAGCGTTGTCGTCGAGCATCAGCTTCAAGGCGGCAACGGAATTTTCGAAATTGGCAAGCGGTTCGCCCATGCCCATCAGCACGACGTTGGAAATAACCCGTTCGTCGCCGTGGACCGCACCGAGTGCGTGATTGGCCTGCCAAAGCTGACCAATGATTTCCGCAACCGTCAGATTGCGGTTGAAACCTTGCTTGCCGGTCGAGCAAAAGGCGCAGTCAAGCGCACAGCCGGCCTGCGTCGAAATGCACAGCGTGCCGCGATCGTCCTCGGGAATGAACACCGTTTCGACGGCATTGCCGTTGCCGACGTCAATCAGGAATTTGCGCGTTCCGTCATCCGACAACTTGTCGGAAACGACCGCCGGCGGCGACACGATGGCGCGCTGCTTGAGCTTCTCGCGCAAGCTCTTGGCAATATCGGTCATGGCGTCAAAATCCGCCACGCCGGAACGATGAATCCAGCGCAACACCTGGCGGGCGCGGAAGGGCTTTTCACCCTGTTCGGCGAACCAGGCAGTCAGGCTTTCGCCATCGAGATCAAGTAGGTTTTGCATAGGATTCAGGACGCAGGATCGAGCTTCAAACAACAGCCCGACCCCGGATCCTAGTAGCTGTTCTTAGCGACCAGCGTAGACGTTCATGCCCGGGAAGAAGAAACCGATTTCAACAGCGGCGGTTTCCGGGGCATCAGAGCCGTGCACGGCATTGGCATCGATCGATTCGGCGAAGTCAGCGCGGATGGTACCAGCGTCGGCCTTCTTCGGATCGGTCGCGCCCATCAGTTCGCGATTCTTGGCAATGGCGTTTTCGCCTTCCAGGACCTGGATCATCACCGGGCCGGAAATCATGAAGGAAACCAGATCCTTGAAGAAAGGACGTTCCTTGTGCACGCCGTAGAACTGACCGGCTTCCTGCGGCGACAACCAGGCCATCTTGGAGGCAACGATCTTCAGACCGTTGGTTTCAAAACGGGAGTAGATCTTGCCGATAACGTTCTTGGCAACAGCGTCGGGTTTGATGATGGAGAGGGTGCGTTCGATAGCCATATGATTGCTCCGCAAAGCTAGACAGTTGAAAAACGGGCAATTTTAGCAGAATAGCGATGCGAACGCCCGCCTCACTGCACCGCGGCTTTTGCCGCCTCGCTCGCGCGCAGGGGCTCGGCCAGCGTGGCAAAGTTGCGCGGCGCGACATATTGCAGCAGTTCCTTGCCATCGCCATCGACCAGCACATCCAGGCCTTGCTGCGGATAGAGCAAATGCGCCCGCTTTTCCGAAACGACCAGACGCTCGGCTGGCTGGCCAAAACGCTGAACGACCGTCGCTTCGTCAAGATTGACCGTCGGAATGACACTGATCGCCTTGACCCGCATCTGCTCGGCCAACGCCAGATCATCCGGATGCAGGGTGATTTTGCGCGTCGTGCTCTCCATGTGCTTCGCCTTGAGCGCGCGCTCGCGCATGGCCAAAATCGCCTCTTTCGGAACGTCGACCGTCACGATCACCTTGGCCAGGACAAAACCAAGCGGCACCTGCGAGTAATAACCTTCGAGCGCCCCCTCTTCATCCGGCTGGGCAATGATCGCCACCTCGATCATGTCACCCAGGTGGCGACGCACATCGGCCAGCGTGCTGACTCCGGGCTGCAGGCCGAACACCGAGCTCCCGCCCTGCCCGTCGAGCGTGATCTGCCAGGGCAGATTGCTGTTCGGATCGACGCCCTCCTGCTTGCCCAGGCCAGGCAAAAGGAAGGGCAGGATCAGCGCCGCAATAACGAAGGCAATCAGCGACAGGGCAAATTTCATGAGGGCACCGGTGCAAAAAGAAGGCGATTGTGCCACAGCCACCCCGCGGAAACAGAAAGGCCGCCTTCCGACAATGCCGGAAGGCGGCCTTTTTTGCCTGACAGGAAACGACGATCAGATCATGCCCAGCGTCCGCGGCAGCCAGAGCGACAACTCAGGCCAATAAGTCACCACCACCAGGAAGCCCAGCATCGAGAGCAACCACGGCCAGACCGCGATGGTCAGTTCGGTGATGCCCATCTTGGTGATACCCGAGGCGACATAGAGATTGAGGCCGACCGGCGGATGGCACATGCCGACTTCCATGTTCACCACCATCAGGATGCCGAAATGCACCGGATGGATACCGAGCGCCACCGCCACCGGGAAGAGGATAGGCGCGAAGATCAGCACGATCGACGACGGCTCCATGAAATTTCCGGCCAGCAGCAGGATGACGTTCACCGCCAGCAGGAAGGTGATCATCCCTAATCCATTGCCCAGCATCCAGTCAGCCAGCGCCTGCGGGATGTTCTCGTTGGTCATGATGAAGGAGAACAGCACGGCATTGGTGATGATGTAGAGCAGCATCGCCGACATGTTGGCCGAGTTGAGCAACACCTTCGGCACATCCTTGAGGCCGAGGTCGCGATAGATGAAAACGGCACAGATAAAGGCGTAGACCGCTGACATCGCCGCTGCTTCGGTCGGGGTGAAGATGCCGGAATAGATCCCGCCCATCACGACGACAATCAGCAGCAAACCCCAGACGGAAGCCCGGAAGGCCTTCCAGCGCTCACCCCAGGTCGCCTTCGGCTGGCGCGGATAGTCGTACTTCTTGGCGCGGTACCAGGTCACACCACCGAGCACACCAGCCAACGCCAAACCCGGAATGACACCGGCCATGAACAGGGCGCCGACCGAAGTATTGGTCGCCACCGAGTACATCACCATGACGATGGACGGCGGGATCAGGATACCGAGCGCCCCCGAGGTGGCGATGACGCCCGCCCCGAACTTGTTCGGAAAGCCTGCCTTGACCATCGCCGGCAACAGGATTGAGCCGATTGCCACGACCGTCGCCGGACTGGAGCCCGAAACGGCAGCAAACAACGCACAGGCCAGCACACCAGCCAGACCGAGACCACCGTACCAGTGGCCGACCATCGACGTGGCGAAATTGATCATCCGCTTCGCCACCCCGCCATGGGTCAGGAAATTCCCGGCCAGGATGAAGAAGGGAATCGCCATGATCTCGAACTTCTCGATACCGGTAAACAGCTTCAGGGCCACCGATTCGAGCGGCACCTGGGTCATCGTGAACAGGAAGGTCAACACGGTCAGGCCGAGCGAAATCGAGATCGGCATGCCGGTCAGCATCAATACTGCCAACAGGCTGAAAATTACCAGGGCGTTCATTGCGCCTCTCCTTTACCGTTGCCGCCACGCCGCTCACCATGGCGATGCTCTTCATCAGTCGGCACATCGCCCCCCTGCTCCCGGCGCTCGCCACCAGTCCGACGCTCACCCACCAGGGGATGCTTCAGATCGTGCATGTGCAGGTTGTCATCCATGCCGTAAAGATTGACATCGACCGGCGGCGTTTCCTCATCCAATCCATCGACATGCCCATGATCATGATGCGGCAACTCACCGGTCCTCAGGAAACTCCAGGTCACCTGCAGGAAGCGGAAGGACATCAGCGAAGAACCGAGCGGAATGGCGCTGTAGACGATCCAGGTCGGCCACTCGAGATCAGGCGTCGTCGGCCCTTCGTAGTTGTCGCCAGTATCCAGCCCGAGGAACTGGAAGATGGCGTAATGCGCGCCGTTTTCCCAGACGAAATGCGCCCCCAGCGTCGCCACGACGCCGGTAAACAAGGCGCCAGCGAGCAAACCGAAAACAATGAACTTGCTCCGCATACCATCATCGAGACGATTGATCAGCACATCGACCCCGACGTGGATGCCGGTACGCACGCCGTAGGCTGCGCCGAATTTGGCCATCCAGACGAACATGATGATGCAGAGCTCCTGGGTCCAACCGAAATTGAGGGTGAGCAACCAGTCCTGAAGGCCGGGAATTTCCACCCCAGCCAAATAGCGGTGCATGACCGCGATGAAGATGATGAGGGTGGCCGCTCCCATGAGGAAAGTCACCAACAACTCTTCTAGGTGATTTAGTGCTTTGTTCAGCATAAGTGTCCCCTGCTGTGATCCAGGGGCCGCAGCCCCCGATCTTTTTATTTCACTGGCGAATTAAAGGCTATCCGGCTTGAAACCGGTGTCCCGGTAGACTGCCTGGATCGTTTCCTTGCCAACGCGCCCTTCCATCTTCTGATGCACCGGCACCAGGGCCTTCTTGAAGGCAAGGCGCTCAGCCGGGGTCGGTACGTGTACGGTAGTCTTGCCGCTCTTCTTCACCGCATCCAGAGCACTGTCATTCTCGACCTTGGCGATCTGGTTGGCGTAACGGGTCGCCTGCTCCATCGCATCATCAAGCTGCTTGCGCACATCATCCGGCAAGCCATCCCAGAACTTCTTGTTAACGATCACGGCGTAACCAAGATAGCCGTGCTGGGTCAGGGTCAGATGCTTCTGGACTTCATGCATTTTCTGCGTATAGAGGTTGGAAATCGGGTTTTCTGTACCGTCGACCACGCCGGTCTGCAAGGCCTGATAAACCTCAGAGAAAGCCATCACCTGGGGCAGGGAGCCAAGCGAACGCATTTGCTCTTCGAGCACCTTGGACGACTGGATGCGCATTTTCTTGCCCTTGAGGTCGGCCGGTGTCGTAATCGGCGTGTTCGCCGAGAAGGACTTGAAGCCGTTGTCCCAGTAACCCAGACCACGAATCCCCTTGGGCTCGAGCTTGGTCAGCAGTTGCTTGCCGACCGGACCATTGGTCACCTTGCGCAGTGCATCGTAATCGCTAAAGATGAACGGCAGGTCGAACACTTCGAACTCCTTGACACCCAGCGGACCGAACTTGGCCAGCGACGGCGCGAGCATCTGAACCGCGCCCAGTTGCAGCGCTTCCATTTCTTCCTTGTCCTTGTACAGCGTCGAGTTGGCATAAACCTCGACCTTGACCCGACCCTTGGTCAATTCGGCAGCCTTCTTGGCAAACATCTCGGCCGCCTTGCCCTTGGGCGTATCGGCAGCAACAACGTGACTGAACTTGATGACAATCGGCTGCTGCGCATAGGCAGCCAGAGACAGGGCACCGGCCAGCAGACCAACCAGAAGCTTGGATACTTTCATTATTTTCTCCTCCAGAAATGGAATCGCAGAAAAAAATTGCGACTGGGTGAAATTATTACGAAATAGTAAACCGCCGCGTATTGTGGTTATCCACATAGTGCGCCCCAATAAAAAAAACCGCCAGACTAGCTGGCGGTTGGAGCGTTCCGGGAGTTCGGAAGATCAGTGATGTTCAACGATGGGGCGGGGACTGTGCGGAATCGGCGGATCCTGCGCATCGTCAAGCACCATCTCGGGGAAGTCGGCCTCGTCCTGCGTTTCACCATTGAGCACGGCAGTCAGCTTGGCAGAATCAAGTGCATTGCACCACTTCGCCACCACCAGCGTCGCAACGCTGTTACCGATGAAGTTGGTCAATGCACGCGCTTCCGACATGAAACGATCGATCCCGAGAATCAGTGCCAAACCGGCCACAGGAACGGTACCAACGGCAGACAGCGTCGCTGCCAGCACGATGAAGCCGCTGCCGGTAACCCCCGCCGCACCCTTGGAGGTCAGCAACAAAATGACCAGCAAGGTAATCTGGTGTTCCAGATCGAGCGGCGTATTGGTCGCCTGCGCGATGAACACGGCAGCCATGGTCAGGTAGATCGAGGTACCGTCAAGATTGAAGGAGTAACCAGTCGGCACAACCAGACCTACCACCGACTTCTGGGCACCTGCGTTTTCCATCTTGGCCATCAGACGGGGCAACGCCGACTCTGAAGACGACGTACCAAGCACCAGGAAGAGCTCTTCCTTGATGTACTTGATCAATTTGATGATGGAAAAGCCGTGGACCGCTGCAATGCTGCCCAACACACCCAAAATGAAAATCACGCAGGTCAGGTAGAAGGCACCCATCAGACTGGCCAGTTGCGTCAGGCTACCGACGCCATGCTTGCCGATAGTGTAGGCCATCGCGCCAAAGGCGCCGATCGGAGCGACCTTCATGATCACGCCGACGATACCGAACAACACATGCGACAGCTTTTCGATCAGTTCGAAGACCGGCTTGCCGCGCTCACCGAAGGCATGCATGGCGTAACCGAAGAGAATGGAGAAGAACAGCACCTGCAGCATGTCGCCCTTGGCGAAAGCGTCAACGACACTGGTCGGGATGATGTTCAACAGGAAATCAACTGTCGATTGCATCTTGCCCGGCTCGGCATACTTGGCAATACCCTTGGTATCGAGCGTCGAAATATCAACGTTCATGCCGACACCCGGCGCCCATACATTGACGACAATGAGGCCGATGATCAGCGCGATCGTGCTCACCACCTCGAAGTAAAGCACAGCCAGGCCGCCGGTCTTGCCAACCTTCTTCATGTCTTCCATGCCGGCAATACCGACGACGATGGTGCAGAAGATGATCGGCGCGATGATCATCTTGATCAGCTTGATGAAACCATCGCCGAGCGGCTTCATGGCCGCGCCGGACTCGGGATAGAAATGCCCGAGACTTACCCCGAGTGCAATGGCTACCAGCACCTGGAAATACAGGCTTTTGAATACGGATTTTTTGACCACGTGAATTGACTCCTCTGTAATGGTTTTTTGGAAATTTTCACGAGTATTACCAAAGGAAGACATCCAGACCATTGTGGATATCCGAATTGTGGATACCCCCAATGTCAATTCGCAAAAGAACGTGATGTACCATTTACCCATGACGCCCGCCGCCCAGCCCCGCACCCCCAGCCCGCACCAACTCCGCTGGCTGCTCGCCCTACCCAAGTTCGGCATCATCCTGCTCGTCACTGCTCTGCTCAGTCTGCTCTGGCTGCTGCACCTCAATGAAGTCGACGAGGAGCGTTCCGGCCTGATCAAGGACGTTCTATGGCTCGAGCAAAACCTGCAGTTTCACCTGAATGGCAACGAGGAGCAGTTGCAGCAGCTGGCAGTCGACATGACCCTGCTGCCAAAGCCGCGCCACACTTTCGAACTGCGCGCCAGCCACCTGCTCAAGAACAACCCCGAGATTTCGCAACTACTCTGGTTCGACAAGCAACGCAAGATCATCGATGCATTGCCGAGCATGACGCCACCGGAGCATGAAATCGAGGCATTCGGCCCACCGGTGACCGAAAAGGCTTTCGAAATGGCCCGCCGACTGGGCAAGCTCGTCTACAGCGAACCATTCTTCCTGGAAAACAACCGCGCCTTCGTCGAGGTCATCGTTCCGATCTACCACGAGCAGCAATTCGCCGGCATGCTGGTCGCCGTCTACCCGCTTGAAGCGCTGCTCAACAACCTGGTTCCCTGGTGGTTCACCGAGAAATACAAGGTAGTCATCATCGACGACAACGAAGTCCAGTACGCGGCAAAAACCCGGATTAACGACATCGGCAGCCAAACCTACGAAATACTCTTCGACCCCCCCGGTTACGGCCTCAAACTGCGGATCACCAGCTACCAGAACAACACCAATCAACTGCAACGCCTGCTCACCATTGCCATCATCGCACTGGCCGCCGGCGTTTTATGGAGCCTGTGGATCGTCCGCGACCTGATGAAGAAGCGCTCGCGTGCCGAAGAGGCCCTGCGCGCCGAGCATGCCTTCCGGACTGCCATGGAAGACTCGCTGACCGTCGGCATGCGCGCCCGCGACCTGAACGGCAAGGTGATTTACGTCAACCCGGCCTTTTGCAAGATCACGGGCTTTTCCAGCGAGGAACTGGTCGGCAGCACGCCGCCAATGCCCTACTGGATTCCCGAACAAATCGATGAAACCTTCGCCGTCCACCAGTCAGTCATGGCCGGCAAGGCGCCGCTCGACGGTTTCGAGATCACTTTCATGCGCAAGAGCGGCGAACGCTTCCATGCCCTGGTCTATGAAGCCAAGCTGATCGATGGCAAGGGACAGCACACTGGCTGGATGGCCTCCGTACTCGACGTCACCGAACGCAAACACGCCGAGGAACTGGCCAGGCAGCAACAGGAACAGCTGCAATTCACCTCGCGTCTGGTCACCATGGGCGAAATGGCCTCAACCCTGGCGCACGAATTGAACCAGCCACTGGCTGCGATCGCCAGTTACAACAGCGGCTGCCTCAACCTGCTCGAACGCCCGGACTGCACGCCGCAGGAAATCCGGCCTGCACTGGAAAAAATTGGCGTCCAGGCCCAGCGCGCCGGTCGCATCATCCGCCGGGTGCACGACTTTGTGCGCAAAAGCGAGCCCAAACGCGCTCCTTGCCAACTAACCGAAGTCATCGACGACTGCCTCGGCTTCGTCGAATCCGACGCCCGCAAACGCCACGTCAGGGTCGACTGCGACACGCCCCCGCTCCCTCCCATTCCGGCCGATCGCCTGATGCTCGAACAGGTGCTGCTCAACCTGATCCGCAATGGCATGGAGGCCATGGCAAGCACGCCCGAGGCCTATCGCCGCTTGCATATTCAGACCAGCATTGCCGATGCCGAACTGAAAATAAGTGTTACCGACAACGGCTGCGGCATCGCCCCCGAAATCCGGGAAAAACTGTTCACCGCCTTTTTCACCACCAAGCCGGAAGGCATGGGGGTTGGCCTGTCGATCTGCCGCTCAATCATCGAATTCCACCGAGGCCGACTCTGGGCCGAGGACAACCCCAACTCCCCCACCGGAAGCGGTACGATATTCTCATTCACCCTGCCCCTGGAAACCGCATGAATACGCCGCAAGCCCACCTGGTCGACGACGACGAAGCAATTCGCGATGCCCTTTCCTGGCTCCTCCAGTCACGCGGCATCCCCTGCACCACCTACGCCAGTGCCGAAGACTTCCTGGCCACCTGGAACAGCAAACTGGCAGGCTGTGTCGTACTCGACATGCGGATGTCGGGCATGAGCGGCCTCGATTGTTTCGACAAATTGCGCGAGCAGAACTCGAGCCTGCCGGTCATTTTTCTGACCGGCCATGGCGATGTCCCGCTGGCGGTCAGCACGCTAAAAAAAGGGGCTTTCGATTTTTTCGAAAAGCCGCTCAACGACAACGAACTGGCGACCCGCATCGAGGAAGCCATGGAGCTCGATGCCCGCCAGCGCGTTGCCAGCGCAACGGTCGACTCGCTGAATACCCGACTTTCCAGCCTGACCACCCGCGAACGCCAGATCATGGAACTGGTGCTCGCCGGCAAATTCAACAAGGTCATTGCCGACGAATTGAACATCAGCATGCGCACCGTGGAAGTGCATAGAGCCAACCTTTTCGACAAGATGCAGGTGAAGACCGCCGTCGAATTGGCCAATTTGCTCAAACCCGGCCGCTGACCCTTCCCTAAGCCCCCTTTTTTCGTTAGCATCTTGCCGCAATACCAGTGCCATTCCGGCACCCGTTTCCCGACACTCCGGTTCACTCCATTCACGAGGCAATTCATGAGCGAGCACATCCATTACGTCACCGACGACACCTTTGAAGCCGAAGTGCTGCAGGCGCAGCAGCCGGTTCTCGTCGATTACTGGGCAGAATGGTGCGGCCCCTGCAAGATGATCGCCCCCATCCTCGACGAAATTGCCGCCGAATACGCTGGCAAGCTCAAGGTCACCAAGGTCAACATCGACGACAACCAGGCCACCCCGGCCAAGTTCGGCATCCGCGGCATCCCGACGCTGATGATCTTCAAGAACGGCAACGTCGAAGCAACCAAGGTTGGCGCCCTCTCCAAGGGCCAGCTCGCCGCATTCATTGACAGCAACCTGTAATCACCGTACGCTCCCTGCCTGAAGATGCGTTCTGCGTCTTCAGGCCGACGTAGCAGGCACACTGCCTGACGTCCTCCCCTCCTCAAGTATTTAAATCTGCGCCCTGGTTCCGGCTTCTTTTGTCCGGCCCCCATTCTGGCGCCACGTATACCCACACATGCAACTTTCCGAACTCAAGACGCATCACGTCAGCAAGCTGCTCGACATGGCCACCGAAGCCGGCATCGAGAACGCCAACCGGATGCGTAAGCAAGAACTGATTTACGCCATTCTCAAGAATGAAGCCAAGAAAGGCGTCACCATCTACGGCGATGGCACGCTTGAGGTTCTGCAGGACGGCTTCGGCTTCCTCCGCTCGCCGGACACCTCCTACCTGGCCAACCCCGACGACATCTACGTCTCGCCATCGCAAGTACGCCGCTTCAACCTGCGCACCGGCGACACCATCGAAGGCGAGATCCGCACGCCGAAAGACGGCGAACGCTACGTCGCCCTGACCAAGCTCGACCGCATCAATGGTTTCCCGCCGGAAGCCAACAAGAACAAGATCATGTTCGAGAACCTGACGCCGTTGCACCCGACGCGCCATCTCAAGCTTGAACGCGAGATCAAGTCCGAAGAAAACATCACCAGCCGCGTCATCGACATGATCGCCCCGATCGGCTGCGGCCAGCGCGGCCTGATCGTCGCCCCGCCGAAGACCGGCAAGACGGTGATGCTGCAGAACATCGCGCACGCCATCACGGCCAACCATCCGGAAGTGATTCTCATCGTGCTGCTGATCGACGAGCGCCCGGAAGAAGTGACCGAAATGACCCGCACCGTCAAGGGCGAAGTCGTTGCCTCGACCTTCGACGAACCGGCCTCGCGCCACGTTGCCGTCGCCGAAATGGTCATCGAAAAAGCCAAGCGCCTGGTCGAACACAAGAAGGATGTCGTCATCCTGCTCGATTCGATCACCCGCCTCGCGCGCGCCTACAACACCGTGCAGCCGGCTTCCGGCAAGGTGCTGACCGGCGGTGTCGATGCCAACGCCCTGCAGAAACCGAAGCGCTTCTTCGGCGCCGCGCGCAACATCGAGGAAGGCGGCTCGCTGACCATTCTCGCCACGGCGCTGATCGACACCGGCTCGCGCATGGACGAAGTGATCTACGAAGAATTCAAGGGTACGGGCAATTCGGAAATCCATCTCGACCGCCGCATGGCCGAGAAGCGCATGTACCCGGCGATCAACGTCAACCGTTCCGGCACCCGCCGCGAAGAGTTGCTGCTCAAGCCGGACGTCCTGCAGAAGATGTGGGTCCTGCGCAAGCTCTGCTATCCGATGGACGATCTCGAAGCCATGGAATTCCTGCTCGACAAGGTCAAATCGACCAAGGGCAACCAGGAATTTTTTGACGCAATGCGTCGCGGCTAAACAGACCGCCAGGAAAAACAGGCATTTAGTATTGCAAGCGCGTGATTATTCGAGGATAATCACGCGTTTTCCAGGTCGGCCACATCCGCCGGTCGCATAACGAAAGGACACAAAGTGAAAGCCGACATCCATCCCGATTACAACGAAATCCAGGTAACCTGCTCCTGTGGCAGCACCTTCACCACCAAGTCGACCATGAAGAAAGCCCTTCATGTTGAAGTCTGCTCGCTCTGCCACCCGTTCTACACCGGCAAGCAAAAGATCGTCGACACCGCTGGTCGCGTTGAAAAGTTCAACCAGAAGTTCGGCGCCATGCGCGGCAAGGCTTCTGCCTGATCTGGCTGAATCGCACAAAAAAGGGCAGCCGCTGGGCTGCCTTTTTCATTTGCACTGCGCATGCCTGATTTGCTCGCCCTGATCCGTCGCGGCATCCGCCTGCCACCGGCCGGCTGGATGCTCGCTGCCATGCTCGCCTTTTATGTGCTGGCCGGGCTGTTCGGACGCGACCCTTGGAAGGGCGAAGACGCCATCCACATCGGCACCGCCTGGCACATGCTGACCTACAGCGACTGGCTGTCCCCCGACCTTGCCGGCCGCTCCTTCCACGAACCTCCGCTCTATTACTGGAGCGCCGCTCTGACCGGCAAGATTTTCGGCTGGCTGTTGCCGCTGCACGAAGCCATGCGTCTGGCCAGCGGCCTCTGGGTGACACTCGCCCTGACCGGACTTTATTACGCCGGGCGCGAACTGTATGGCCAGGAAAGTGCGGCGGCCAGCCCACTGCTGCTGGCCGGTTGTACCGGCTTGCTCTTCCATGCCCACGATGCGCAGCCGATGCTGATTGCGCTTGCGGCCTACGCCGGCGCCCTCGGCAGCCTCGCCGCCATCGGTCGACGTCCCCGTTTGACCGGAATCTTCTACGGCATCGCCGTCGCCGGCTGCCTGCTTGGCGCCGGTATTGCCCCAACCCTGCCTTTGCTCGCCATTCTGCCGGCTGCCTGGTGGCTGTCACCGGATCGTCCAAAAGCACTCCAGACACTGGCCATCGGCCTCGGCATCGCGCTCCTGCTGATCCTGCCCTGGCCCCTGCTGCTCCTGGCCATTGAACCAGCCCGCCTGCACGGCTGGGTGGCAACCGAACTGGCACCGCTGCAAACCCCATTCTCCTTCACCGGCGCCGGGCGCTTCCTCGCCATGCTGCCCTGGTTTGCATTCCCGGCCCTACCGCTAGCCGGCTGGACCTTATGGACACGCCGCAAGAATCTCGCGGCCCCAGCCCAGTTGCTGCCGCTGATTTTCCTGCTGCTGACCTTCCTGATGCTGGCGCTGGCCTACCGTCCGCGCCAGATTCCGACGCTCTTGCTCCTGCCGTCGCTGGCCCTGCTCGCCACACCGGGTGCCCTGACGCTGCGCCGCGGCGCCGCCAATGCCTTCGACTGGTTCGCAATGATGAGTTTCAGCCTGTTTGTCGCTCTGGTCTGGCTCGGCTGGTCGGCAATGGCACTCGGTTGGCCGGGCAAGATGGCGGAACGGGTCGTCGTCTTGCGCCCCGGTTTCGTCGGCAGCCTGGACTGGTCCGATTTGCTGGTCGGCCTGGCCGGAACATTGTGGTGGGGCTGGCTGATCTTCACTGCCCCGCGCTCGCCCTACCGCAGCCTGACCCACTGGACGATGGGCTTTACCTGCCTGTGGCTGCTCGCGACCACCCTGATCCTGCCCTGGTTCGACTACGGCAAGAGCTATCGCCCGGTTGCCCAGGCCATCGCCCAGGCCCTGCCGGATGGCCATGGCTGCCTCGCCGAGCGCGGCCTGAATGACACCCAGCTTGCCTCGCTGGCCTACTTTATAGGTATCGAGCCAGCCGCCACGGACACGACCGAAGGCAGGAAATGCGACTGGCTGCTGGTCGGCGGCGAAACCCGGCAGCAACTGGCTGCCCCCGATGCGCGCTGGAACAAGGTCTGGGAAGGCAGCCGACCGGGCGAACGTAAGGAAAAGTTCCGTCTTTTCCAGCGTTGACCGCCCGGCATGAAGGGCTCAGCCCTTCAGGAAATGCTCGCGGTAATACTTGAGTTCGTCGATCGACTCCTGAATATCGGCCAGCGCCGTATGCCGCCCCTTTTTCTTGAAGCCCTTGTAGATTTCCGGCTGCCAGCGCTTGCACAACTCCTTGAGCGTGCTGACGTCGAGATTGCGGTAATGGAAGAAGGCTTCCAGGGTCGGCATGTAGCGCGCCATGAAACGACGGTCCTGACCGATGGTATTGCCGCACATCGGCGAATGGCCGGGCAGCGAATACTTCTTGAGGAATTCCAGTGCCGCCGCCTCGACCGCGGCCTCATCCATGACCGAAGCCTTGACCTTGTCGATCAGGCCGGAACGGCCATGCGTCTTCTGGTTCCAGTCATCCATGCCGGCGAGCGTCGCGTCGGACTGATGCACCACCCAGGACGGCGACTCGGCAACCATCTCCAGTTCGGAATTGGTCACCACCATCGCCATCTCGATGATGCGGTCACCCTCCGGATTCAGACCGGTCATTTCCATATCCAGCCAGACGAGGTTGTTTGCGTTGCCTGTCATATAATCGCCACTCCTGAAAACCCCGATTTTCTCACAGCTTTGCAGCCAACTTGACCACACCATTCACCACCCTGTTCATCGCCGCCTTCCTGCTCAGTCTGGCCGTCCGTCTCTGGCTCACGCTGCGCCACATCCGTTTCGTTAGCGCCCACCGGGCCGAGGTTCCGGCCGAGTTCGCCGCACGCATTCCGCTCGCTGCCCACCAAAAAGCCGCCGATTACAGCGTCGACCGTAGCCGCTTCGCCTTGCAGACAACGCTGGTCGACAGCGCCCTGCTCATGTTCCTGACCCTCGGCGGCGGCCTCGCCTGGCTGCACGACCTGTGCTCGGCCCGGCTCGACGGCCTGCCTTACGGGCTGGCATTGATTTTCAGCGTGATGCTGATTTCCGGCATCATCGATCTGCCCTTCTCGCTCTACCGCCAGTTCGTCATCGAAGCCAAACACGGCTTCAACCGCATGACGCTCGGCCTGTTCTTCGCCGATCTCGCCAAGCAGACGCTGATCGGCATCGTCATCGGCGCACCGCTGATCCTTGCCGTGCTCTGGCTGATGAACAGCATGGGCAGCCTGTGGTGGCTCTATGTCTGGCTGTTCTGGAGCGCCTTCAACCTGCTCGTCATGTTCATCTACCCGACCTGGATCGCGCCGCTGTTCAACAAGTTCTCGCCGCTCGCCGACGGCGAGATGAAAACCCGCATCGAAGCCCTGCTCGTGCGCTGCGGCTTTCGTTCCAGCGGCCTCTTCGTGATGGACGGCTCGAAGCGCTCCAGCCATGGCAACGCCTACTTCACCGGCTTCGGCAACAACAAGCGCATCGTTTTCTTCGACACCCTGCTCGAGCGCCTGACGCCCGCCGAAGTCGAAGCCGTGCTCGCCCACGAGCTCGGGCATTTTCGCCGTCACCACATCGTTTACCGTATGGCGCTGATGTTCGCGCTGTCCCTCGGTTTCCTCTGGCTGCTCGGTCGATTGATCGATGCGCCTTGGTTCTATTCGGGACTCGGCGTGCCGGCGCAGAACACGGCCCTGGCACTGGTCCTCTTCTTCCTCGTCATCCCGGTATTCACCTTCCTGCTCGGCCCGCTCGGCAGCTACCTGTCGCGCCGCAACGAGTTCGAGGCCGACGCCTACGCAGCCGAACACGCCTCGGCCGGCGATCTTGTACGCGCCTTGGTCAAGCTCTACGAAGACAATGCCGCGACATTGACGCCCGACCCGCTGCATTCGCTGTTCTACGACTCGCACCCGCCGGCCGCCCAGCGCATTGCCCACTTGCAGAAACTGGAGCAGGCCGCATGAGCCAACCCGGCCTGATTGAAGGGCGCGTCGTTGCCGCGCATGGCCGGCAGTATTTCGTGCAACTGGCCGACGGCAGCCTGCTGCCCTGCTTCACGCGCGGCAAGAAGAGCGACGTTGCCTGCGGCGACCGCGTCGATATCAAGCAGACGGCGCCCGACCAAGGCGTCATCGAGGCGATCCAGCCGCGCAGCAGCCTGCTTTACCGCTCGAACGAGGTTAAGCAGAAACTGATTGCCGCCAATGTCGACCAGTTGGTCATCGTCGTCGCCACCGAACCCGGCTTTTCCGACGAATTGGTGACGCGCGCCCTGATCGCCGCCGAAAGCGAGGAAATCGAAGTCCTGATCGTGCTCAACAAGTGCGACCTCGCAGACAAATTACCGATCGCCCGCGAACGCCTGAAAATGTTCGCCGCGCTCGACTATCGCGTGCTCGAACTCTCCGCCCTGGAGCACGCCGAGGATCTGCGTCCGGCCCTGCACGGCAAGACCAGCGTCCTGGTCGGACAGTCCGGCATGGGCAAATCGACCCTGGTCAATGCGCTGTTCCCGGAAGCCAGGGCCGCGACGCGCGAAATTTCGGCGGCACTCGACTCCGGCAAGCACACCACGACGCACGCCACACTCTACAACCTCGATGCCGACAGCCAGCTGATCGACTCGCCGGGCCTGCAGGAATTCGGTCTCGGCCATCTGAACACGCAGGAAATCGAACATGCCTTCCGCGAATTCCGACCCTATCTCGGGCAATGCCGCTTCCGCGACTGTCGCCACAACCGCGAGCCGGATTGCGCCCTGAGCGCAGCGGTCAACGCCGGAAAAATCGAAGAAAAGCGTTTTGCCACCTATCACCGCATCATGGGAACGCTACGCCCGGGCTAAAAGCCTGCTCCCGCAAGCAGGAAAGGGCTGCCTGACGGCCTTCTTCGGCGGTAGCAATATTTTCGCGACGCGCCCATAATCTGCCTACAACAAAGTCCGCCACGCCAGCGGGGAGACGAAATGACCAACGGCCAACCGACCGTTCTGATCGTTGATGACACGCCCGAGAACCTGAGCATTCTCGGCGAATTACTGCAACCCACCTACCGGGTGCGCGCTGCCAATTCCGGCCGGCGCGCGCTGCAGATTGCGCACAGCCACCCAACACCAGATCTCATCCTGCTCGACGTCATGATGCCAGATATGGACGGTTACGGCGTCATCGCCGCCTTGCGCGCCGATCCGCTGACCAGCCAGATCCCGGTCATCTTCGTCACCGCCATGGACGCCACCGAAGACGAGGAGCACGGCCTCGACTGCGGCGCCGTCGACTACATCACCAAACCGCTGCGCCCGGCCATCGTCCTTGCCCGCGTCCGTACCCAACTCGAACTGAAACGCGCCCGCGACTTCCTGAGCGACCAGAACAGCTACCTCGAAGCCGAAGTCGCCCATCGCATGGGCGAAAACCAGCTGATCCAGCAAGTCAGCATTCATGCGCTCGCCCGCCTCGCCGAAACGCGCGATCCGGAAACCGGCAATCACCTGCGCCGCACCCAGCAATACGTCCGCACCCTGGCCCAGGCCCTGGCCGACCATCCGCGCTTTGCGGCCTTTCTCGATCCGCGCACCATCGATGCCCTGGCCCAGTCGGCGCCGCTGCACGACATCGGCAAGGTCGGCATTCCCGATCACGTACTGCTCAAGCCCGGCAAACTGACGCCGGAAGAGTGGGAAATCATGAAAACCCACGCCAAACTGGGCAGCGACGCTATCGAACTGGCCGAACGCGATGCCGAAAAGCCGGTAGAATTTCTCGCCATCGCCAAGCAGATCGCGCATTACCATCACGAGAAATGGGATGGCAGCGGTTACCCGGAAGGCCTGCGCGGTGACGCGATCCCGATTGCCGCCCGCCTGATGGCACTGGCCGACGTTTTCGACGCACTGATCTGCAAACGGGTCTACAAGCCGCCTTTCCCGCTCGAACAGGCACATGCGATGATCGTCGAAGGCAGCGGTTCGCATTTTGACCCGGATATTGTCCAGGCCTTTACCAGTCAGTTTGCGACCTTCAAGGCGATCGCCGACGCTTACAGCGATTGATCGCGCGCCAAGGCCGAAGCAAGAAGGCAGACGCATGAATATGCAGCAACAAGAAAACGGGAGCGTCAGCCGGGCCATTGCGCTGATCGTGCTCCCTTACATCGCGTTTTCGGTACTGTGGATTCTCGTATCCGACCGCTTGGCCAGTCTCTTTTTCCCGGACCCGGCCGAACTGGCTCTGGTCAGCATCCTGAAGGGCTGGTTTTTCGTCGGCATCACCGCGCTCCTCCTCGTCGCATTGCTGCGCCGACTACTTGGCCAGATCAACGAAAAACAGAAACGCGAACATCAGGCGCAAGAGCTTGCCCTGGCTGCGGCCCAGCGCATCTCCGAAGAACATGGTCAACTAAGGACTCTGCTCGACACCCTGCCCGACCTGGTCTGGCTGAAAGACCCGGAGGGTGTGTACTTGAGTTGCAACCGGCGTTTCGAGAAATTTTTCGGCGCCAAGGAAGCCGACATCCTGGGCAAGACCGACTTCGATTTTATCGACCACGATCTGGCCCGCTTTTTCCGCGCCAACGACCAGGCCGCGTTGCTCGCCGATGCACCACGCAGCAACGAGGAATGGGTCACGTTTGCCGACGATGGGCATCGCGAAATGCTCAACACCATCAAGGCCCCCATGCGCGACACCGGCGGCAAGCTGATTGGTGTACTCGGCATTGGACGCAACGTTTCGCCACTGCACGAGTTGCAGGAACGTTTTCAAGTCGCTTTCGATGCCAGCCCGATTGCCATCACCATCACCACATTCGAAGCAGGCATCTTCCTCGATGCCAATCCGCGCTTCTGCACAACCACCGGCTGGGAACGCGAAGAACTGATCGAGCAAAGCACGCTGGACAGCAAACTCTGGCCGAATCCCGAAAGCCGCAACATCTGGCGGCAACGACTGGTTGCCGGAAAACGCCTGCGCGACTTCCGGGCAAAATGGCACAAACGCAATGGTGAACCGATAGAAGTCAGCCTGTCGGCTGAAATCATCACCTTGCATGGCGAAGCCTATGTCCTCTCCTTCATCGTCGATGTATCGGAACGCGAGCAGGCGCAAACCGAAATTTCCCAGTTGCAGGAACGCCTCGCCACTGCTTTCCGGGCAGCCCCGGTTGCCGCCTGCATCACCCGCCTGTGCGATGGCAAGCTGGTCGATGCCAACGACCGCCTGCTCAAGGAGTATCGCTGGACGCGCGCCGATCTGATCGGCAAGACAACGCTGGAAGCCGGTCTCTGGGGTAACGAGAGCGACCGCCAGAAATTTGTCGAAGTCATCCGCCGCGATGGCCGCATCAACGACTTTGAAAGCATCGGCGTGGCCTCCGATGGCGGGCGACGCATCACCAGCATGTCGGCCGAAACCGTGCAGATGGATGGCGAACCGCATCTGGTCGTCTTCATCGACGACATTTCGGAGCAACGCCAGGCTGCGGCCGAACTGGAAAAGCATCGCCACCATCTGGAAGAGCTGGTCCAGGCCCGCACCGCAGAACTGGCGGCCGCCAAGGAAGTGGCTGAAGAAGCAAACCGCGCCAAGAGCACCTTCCTGGCCAACATGAGCCATGAAATCCGTACGCCGATGAACGCCATCATCGGCCTCACCCACCTCGTCGAGCGCAACACCGAAGAACCGGCGCAACTTGAACGCCTGAGCAAGGTAAGCAGTGCCGCCCGTCACCTGCTGGCGATCATCAACCAGATTCTCGACATCTCGAAAATCGAAGCCGGCAAGCTGGAACTGGTCCCCGTCGACTTCTCGCTAAGCCGCCTGCTCGACAACACAACTGCCCTGCTGATCGACCGGATCCGCTCACGCGGTCTCGAATTCCATAGCGAAATCGATCCTGCCCTGCATCCCATTGTCAATGGCGACTCCCTGCGCATCGGCCAGATTTTGCTCAACTTCCTGTCCAATTCGGTCAAATTCACCGAGCATGGTTCGATCACGGTGAGCGTGACCCTGCAGAGCGAAACATCGGCCGGGAAAATGGTCCGTTTTACTGTCAGCGACACCGGCATCGGCATTCCGCAGGATCAGCAGGCACGCATTTTCGACGTTTTCGAACAGGCCGACACCTCGACCACCCGGCGTTTTGGCGGCACCGGCCTCGGCCTGGCCATTGCCCGTCGCCTGGCCCAGTTGATGGGCGGCGAAACCGGCCTGAGCAGCACTCCCGGCGTCGGCAGTACCTTCTGGTTCACCGCCTGCCTGCAGTCCGCCACACAGCCTGGCGGCACCGACCATGGGTTTGCGCCGGCCGGCAATGCCGAATCCCTGCTCGCGGCACGCCACGGCCGGAACTGCATCCTGCTTGCCGAAGACAATCTGATCAACCAGGAGGTCGCCCTCGATTTGCTGCACGCGGTGGGCTTGCAGGCCGACGTAGCGGTCAACGGCAAAAAAGCGGTCGAAATGGCCAGCAAGAAGGACTACGACCTGATCCTGATGGATGTCCAGATGCCGATCATGGACGGCCTCACCGCCAGCAGTGCCATCCGTCAGGCAGAAGCGGCGACCGGCCGCAGGGTACCGATCCTCGCCATGACCGCCAATGCCTTCAGCGAAGATCGCAGGCGCTGCCTTGAGGCCGGCATGAACGACCATGTCGCCAAACCGGTGGATCCGCAGGATCTCTACGCCGCCCTGATCAAATGGCTGCCCGCTCAAGCCGCCCCGCTCGACAAGCTGCCGCCCCCCGAACGCCCAGTACAAGCTGCCTCGACGCCCGACTTGACCGATATGCTGACCACTATCGCCGGCCTTGATACCGTGATCGGGCTCAATGCCGTACGCGGCCGCAAGGCCAGCTATTTACGCCTGCTGGCGACTTTCGTGCGCAGCCATGCCGATGTTCCGGCTGAGATATCGCACCAACTCGCTGCCGGCCTGCTCGAAGAGGCCACCCGTTCCGCGCACACATTGAAGGGTGCCGCCGGCACCCTGGGCATCGTAGCCATCCAGCATGCAGCCGCACAACTGGAGGCCGCCCTGCATGCCGGCAAGCCTGCCGGAGAAATCGAACAACTGCTGCAACAGCTCGACAGCGAGCATCAACGCATGATTCCGTTGCTGGCCGAAGCACTGGCCAGCCAACCCGCCAACGCGTCGAGGGAAGCATGAAAGCAGGCGCATTCGCCAGCCTCGCCGATGTCATGACTCGCGTCGTGCGCAGCATTGCGCCGCGGCAGGAACTACGCGAAGCTGCCCGCCTGATGGCGGAGGCCAGAATATCCAGCATGCTGGTGGAAGTCGCAGGCAAACCGGTGGGCATCATTACCGAAACCGACATCGTTCATGCCCTGAAGGCACGTCGCCCGCTCGACACGCCCATCGAAGCCATCATGTCCCGTCCGCTGCTCACCAGCGACAGCGAGATGAATCTTTTTGCTGCACGCCAACAAGCACTGCAGCACCAGATCCGGCATCTGGTCATTGTTTCCGCCAGCGGCCACACGCTTGGTCTGGTCAGCGACACGGATTTCCGCATCCATATCGGCGCCGACATCTTCCGCCATCTGCGCACCCTCGACAGCCTGATGGCACGCGACATTCCGCGCCTCGGGCCAGAGGCTACGCTTGAGCACGCAATCCAGCGCATGGTCGACGGCGACTCCGACTACGTCATCATTACCGATCAGGACGATCGCCCGCTCGGCATCATTACCGAACGCGACATCCCCCGCCTGGTCAGGGATTTTGAGAATTTCGCAGAGACCCGGGTTGACCGGGTCATGAGTTCGCCGGTACTTGGCCTCAAGGTCGAACAATCGGTCAGCGCCGCACTCGAACAGATGACCGAGCACCACATGCGGCACATGGTCGTCTTCGACCAGCATGCGCGTATTGTCGGCGTCGTCAGCCAGCGGCGGCTTTTCGAGCATCTCGCCGCGCATCACCTGGAGGATGCACTCGAGAAGGCACACCGCGAACGCGACCGGCTGCGCCTCGAAGCCCACCTGCAAATGGCACTCGATGCCGCCGGTGCCGGCAGTTGGGAGTTTGATCATGAGAGTGGCAAGCATTTCTTCAGTGAAGGTGCGCTGCAGTTGATCGAGTGCACGGCCGACAATGCACCATACAGCCAGGACGAATGGTTTGGCCGGATCCACCCGGAAGACCTGGCGGCACTACGGGCAACGGTCGACGCCGTGCGACAAGGCAAAATCAGTGTCTACCGCAGCGAATACCGTATCCGGAGCCAGACCGGCATCTGGCGGTGGATCGAAGACCGGGGCTGTGTCATCGAGCACATGGAAGATGGCCGCCCCAAGCTGACCACCGGCATCCTGACCGATATCAGCGAGCGACGCCGGGCCACTGCCGCGCTCAACCGGCAGAACCGCGCCCTGCGCCTGATGAGCGGCATTGCCCAGGCCCTGATCCGGCATGACGATGAACTCCAGATGCTCAACGAGATCTGCAGTACGGCCGTCGAAATCGGGGGCTACCGTTATGCCTGGATTGCCCAGGCCATTGACGACAGCGAAAAGCGGGTCATCCCGCTCGCCGAATCAGGCCTTGGGGCAGACTACCTGGCCTCGCTCAACATCAGCTGGGCTGACGTGCCCAATGGCCAGGGCCCAACCGGCCGCGCCATCCGCACCGGCGTACCGGTCATCATCCACGATGTACTGCATGCCCCGAGTTATTCGCTGTGGCGAAGCTTCGCGCGCGACTCCGGCTTCCAGTCATCGGCCTCCCTGCCCTTGCGCATCAACGGGCGAGTCATCGGCTCGCTCAATCTGTACGCAACCGAGCCGGATGCGTTCAGCGACGATGAAATCCCCTTGCTCTGCGATCTGGCCGGCGAAATTGGCATCGGCCTTGCCATGCAGCGCTCGCGCACCGCCCTGGCCCAGCGCGAAGCCAATCTGCAGCGGGCCGAACGCCTTGCCCGCCTGGGGCATTTCCAGTTCGACCCGAAACTCGACATCTGGACCGCCTCGCCGATGCTCGATGAAATTTTCGGGATCGATGCCGCTTTCGTCCGTTCCAAGCAAAGCTGGATCGAAATCGTCCATCCCGATGACCGGGAAAGCTTGATTGCCTACCAGCGCGCCCAGATTCGCGCCCAGAACCTGCATTTCGATGTCGAATACCGGATCGTCCGCCAGAATGACGGCATGGTTCGTCACGTGCATGGCGTCGGCCAGGTCAAACTTGATGAAAACGGTCGCCTGAGCCGGCTGTTTGGCACCATCCAGGACATCACCGAAGCGCATGCCATGCAGCAGAGCCTGCTCGAAAAGCAGGCCGCACTGCGCGAGGCCCAGAGCATCGCCAACCTCGGCAGCTGGACCCTCGACATGTTGCGCCACGATCTGCAGTGGAGCGATGAAACCTACAAGATCTTCGGGCTGACGAAAAATGGCCCGCTGGTTTTTGCCTCCTTCATCGACCGCATTCATCCCGACGATCGCGAACGCGTCATCGCCGACTGGCAAGCCGCGCTCCACGGCAGGATCTATGACACCGAACACCGGATCATCGTCAATCAGGCCATCCGCTGGGTACGCGAACGCGCCCATGTTCATTTCAATGCGGCAGGCGAAGCGGTATACGCGGTTGGCACGGTGCAGGATGTCACCGAACGGCGAGCCGCCGAAGAAGAGTTGCACAAACACTCGCTGGCCATTGAACAGAGCCCGCACAGCATCGTCATCACCAACACCTTCGGCGATGTCGAGTACGTCAACGATGCCTTTGTCCGCAACACCGGTTACAACCGCGAGGAAATCATCGGCTCCAACCCGCGTCTGCTCCACTCCGGTCAGACGCCGCAAAGCACCTACCAGGAGCTCTGGGATACCCTGGCCCGCGGCGAGATCTGGCGTGGCGAATTCGTCAACCGGCGCAAGGACGATACGGTCTACGAAGAATTTGCCATCATTTCTCCGGTTCGCCAGCCGGATGGTCACATCACCCATTACCTGGCGATCAAGGAAGACATCACCGAGAAGAAGCGGCTTGCCGCCGAACTCGAAAGCCACCGCGACCACCTCGAAGCGCTGGTTGAAGAACGCACGACCGAACTGATCAAGGCCCGGGACGATGCAGAAAAGGCGAGCCGGGCGAAGAGCGCCTTCCTGGCCAACATGAGCCATGAAATCCGTACGCCGATGAACGCCATCATCGGCCTGACCCACCTCAGCCAGCGCGCGACCAGCGAACCGGCCCAGCTTTCCCGCCTCAACAAGGTGGCCAATGCCGCGCAACACCTGCTTTCCATTATCAACGACGTTCTCGACTTCTCGAAAATCGAGGCCGGCAAGCTGAGTCTGGAAAACACCGATTTCTCGCTCGCCGATGTCTTCAAGACGGCCTGCTCGCTGATTGCCGAACGCGCCGAAAGCAAGCACCTGCCGGTCAACTGGGAAATCGACCCGAATTTGCCGTCCGGGCTGCATGGTGACCCGCTGCGCCTGCAGCAGATCCTGCTCAATTTCCTGTCCAATGCCGTCAAATTTACCGAACACGGCGAGATTCGCCTGCTTGCCCGGCTGATCCACGAAAACAACGATGGCCTGCTGCTCCGCTGTGAAGTCCGCGACAGCGGTATCGGCATCAGCCGCGAGGTCCAATCGCGGCTATTCCACCCCTTCGAGCAGGCCGACAGTTCGACAACCCGCCGCTTTGGCGGCACCGGCCTGGGCCTGGCGATCAGCAACCGCCTTGCCGAAGCGATGAATGGTGCGGTAGGCGTCAATAGCAGCCCGGGTGCCGGCAGCACATTCTGGTTTACTGCCCGTCTTGGCCGAGCCGGCCTGCCCGGCCTCGCCACGCCAACCCTGCCCACGCCCCGCGACAACGAGCGGGAAATCACCGAACGGCATGCCGGTGCGCGCGTCCTGCTGGCTGAAGACAACCCGATCAATGAAGAGGTCGCCACCGACTTGCTGAGCGGCGTCTGTCTCGACGTCGACATCGCCCGCACCGGTGCCGAGGCGCTTGCGATGGCAGCCGGCCAGCCGCCCTACAGCCTGATCCTGATGGACATGCAGATGCCGGTCATGGACGGACTGGAAGCGACCCGCCAGATTCGCCAGTTGCCGGGCTACGCCCAAGTTCCCATTCTTGCAATGACGGCCAACGCCTTCGACGACGACCGCGACCTTTGCCTCGCCGCCGGCATGAATGACCACATTGCCAAGCCGGTAGATCCCGAGGTGCTGTTCAGGGCACTCGTCCGCTGGCTGCCCGGCTCGGCAGGGCCTTTTGCTGAAGCTCCCCGGGCACCGGATGTAGCACCTCCGGCACCTCTCGATGAGGCTCAATTGCGTGCCGCGCTCGACGCCACGCCTGAGCTTGACGCCCTCTTCGGCCTGCAATCGGTACGCGGCCGCTTGCACAGCTACTGCCGCCTGCTCGGCAAATTCTGTGGCAACCACGCCGACGACTTCGCAAGCATTCGGCGCGAACTGGACAACGGCAACCAGAACGAAGCCCGACGCCTGGCCCACTCGCTGAAGGGAGCCGCCGGTACGCTGGGCGCGACGGTCGTGCGCCAGACGGCAGCCGATCTCGAAGCCGCAATCCGCGACCAGACAGGTGACATCGAAACCCTGATCGACCGCTGCGCGACGGCCTACCAGACACTCTGCGGCAACTTGCTGACACTCTTGCCGGCCCCGACTGCCATCGAAAGCGCCCCCGCAGCCCAGGCCAACACCTCGGCCAACAACAAAATATTGCGTGAACTTCGCCATCGCCTGAACGATGGCGATCTCAGTGCCCAGACCCTGCTCGCCGAGCAGGTACCGCTGCTGCACGAAGTGCTGGGCGAGGGTTATGCAGCTTTTGCAGCCGCGATCAGCAGTTTCGATTTTGAATCGGCACTGCTCCGGCTCGACTCCGCGGCCCCCCCCGCATCAGAAAAATAGCCCGTCATGCCCGAACCCAAGGCCATCTCGGAATTACCTCGCTGGTTCATACCCAGCCTGATACTCGTCTTCGTCTTGCAGATTGTTGGCGGGGCACTGCTCTACAAAACCGAGCACAAACAGATGCTGGAGAAAGCCGGTCAGCAACTGCTGGCTGTCGCCGAACTCAAGTCCCGACAAATCTCCGACTGGCGCCACGAACGGGTGGCGGATGGCCAGGTCATCAGCGAGGACCGGGAACTGGGCAGCCAGATCGACGGCTGGCTGAAGCGACCTGACGCCAGGACGGAACAGCAACTACGCGAGCGCTTCCAGTCATTGCTCAAGAACCACCACTACCACGACATCATGCTGCTCGACAGCGACAGCAATATCCGGCTGAACTTGACTGTTCACAAGACAAGCCGACCGGCCGACTTCGCTCTTTATCAGGAACTGGCCGCGAAATCCCGCCAGGCCGGCCTTACCGATTTTCACCGGGACCAGGGTAACGAACTGTTTCACATCTCGGTCATTGTCCCGCTGTTTGCCGACCGCGGCACCCGCTGGATCGGTTCGCTGGTCATGCAGATCGCCCCCGGCGACTTCCTTTTCCCAACCCTGCAATCCTGGCCGCTGGCCAGTCGCTCCGCGGAAACGCTCCTCGTCCGCCGTGATGAAGATCAGGTCCTGTTTCTCAATGAGCTGCACAAGCGCCCGGCCACAGCCTCGCAACTGCGCATTTCCTCGGAAAAGAAGGAGACACCGGCCGTGCGTGCGGTCTTCGACAAAGCGAGCGGCATCGTTGAAGGCCCCGACTATAGCGGCACACCCGTCATTGCCGCCCTCCAGTCGATACCGGACTCGTCCTGGCACATCGTCACCAAGATAGATCGCGAGGAAGCGCTCGCCGAATGGATGCTGGCCTCCCGTCTGATCATTGCCCTGTCCATCGGAGTGCTATTGGCGACAGCCAGCATTTTCGGCTTCATTTACCAGCAACGGGGAACCCGCCATTACCGTGGGCTGTTCGAAACGGAAAGTTCGACCCGGGCCGAGCAGGAGCGATTCCGCATCGCCTTCAACGCCAGTCCGATGGCAACCTCGATAGTCCGCACCGACAATGGCTGCTTTGTCGATGCCAATGACAACTATCGGCGTTACTTCGGCTGGAGCCGCGAGGAAATGCTCGGCAAGACGGGGATCGAACTCGGGCTGTGGATTGATCAGACCGCGCGTTCGGCATGGGTTGCAAAACTGCTCGAACAGGGTTCGGCGCTTAATCACGAAACACAGTGGCGTGACAAATCAGGAAAGCTGCGCGACATCCAGCTCTCTGCAGCGATCATCGATATCGACGGGATATCGCATATTCTCAGCTTTGCGTCCGATGTCACCGAACGCCGCCAGGCAGAAGCCGAACTGATGGAATACCGGCGCCGTCTGGAAGCCATGGTCAGCGAGCGAACCAGTCAGTTGGCCATGGCCAAGGAGTACGCCGAACGCGGCAGTCGTGCCAAGAGCGCCTTCCTGGCCAACATGAGCCATGAAATCCGCACCCCGCTCAATGCCGTGATCGGGCTGACCCACCTGATCCGGCGCGATGCCAGTGATCCGTTGCAGAAAGAACGGCTTAGCCGGGTCGAGGATTCGGCACAACACCTGCTCAACGTCATCAACGACATTCTCGACATCTCGAAGATCGAAGCCGAGAAACTCCAGCTTGAGGAAAGCGATTTCTCGATCTCGCGCCTGATCGGCGAAACGCTGGAAATGATCGAATATCGCAGCCACGACAAAGGGCTGGTGCTATACGCCGAGCTGTCGCCACATCTCCCGCCGGCCGTGCACGGCGACCCCAAGCGCCTGCAGCAGATCCTGCTCAATTTCCTGTCCAATGCAGTCAAGTTCACCGAGCATGGCCAGATCCGGGTGCATGCGGAAGTCGCCGAGCAAAGCAGCGAGCAGATACTGCTGCGTATCGAAGTCAGCGATACCGGCATCGGTATCGAACCCGGCATCCAGGAACGCCTGTTCCGCCCCTTTGAACAAGCCGATGACTCGACGACCCGGCGCTTTGGCGGCACCGGTCTCGGCCTCGCCATCAGTCGCCAGCTCGCCCGCCTGATGGGCGGCGATACCGGCATGCGCAGCCAGCCCGGCAAAGGCAGCACGTTCTGGATGACGGTTCGCCTGGGCATTGCCGCAACAACAATCGAAAGCAGGCAAGCGCCAGCGGTCGACGTCGATCTGGAGGCAGAAATCCGCAAGACCCGTCAGACTGCACACATCCTGCTGGTCGAAGACGACCCGCTCAGTCAGGAGGTCGCGCTCGAACTGCTGCGTCACGCCGGACTCGTTGCCGATCTCGCAGAGAATGGAAAGCAGGCCGTCGAGATGGCGGAAAAGACAGCCTACGACCTGATCCTGATGGACATGCAGATGCCGGTGCTGAATGGTCTGGAGGCCACCCGGCGTATTCTCGCCCTGCCGGAACGGGCTGCAACCCGGGTCGTCGCGATGACCGCGAATGCCTTCAGCGAAGACCGGGAGGCCTGCCTGGCCGTCGGCATGGTCGACCACATCGGCAAACCGGTCAATCCCGAAGTCCTCTACGCCAAACTCCTGCACTGGTTGCCGGCGGTCAGCACCCCGGCCCTGTTGCTGCAGCCGCCGGCCAACCTGATTGCAGAGAATATCGATCCCGGTGTCGCAGCGACGCTTGAACGCCTGGCTGCGCTACCCGGCCTGCACACTGCAGCCGGACTCCACGCGCTGAATGGCAAGGCAGAACGCTACATCAGTCTGCTGCGCAAATATCTTGAGCGTCATGCCGGCATCGCCGACGAAATCCGTGTCGCACTGGGCAGTGGTGACAACGCCACGGCTCGCCGCCTGGCCCATACCGAAAAAGGCGCCTCGGCAACCCTCGGGCTGGAAGGCATCCGTGCTGCAGCTGCCGCACTGGAACTCGCCATTCGCGAGAACCAGACGGAGCAACTCGCCACCCTGACCAATGAACTGGAAGCCGTCCACAGCCAATTGCGGGCAAGCGTACTCCGCGCAATCGTTGAAGAAAGGGTGGTGTTGGCTATCGACAGCAACAGCGATAGCGGACAGCTGATCGAGCAACTACGTGCACTGCTTGCAGAAGACAACATGAACAGCCTCAACCTGGCACAGCAGTCGGCCGGTATCCTGAGCGCACTGCTCGGCTCCGACTATCCGGACTTCCGCCGCCAGCTCGACAATTTCGATTTCCCGCAGGCGCTGCTCCTGCTGAAGAACCGGCTGGTCCTCAACGACAGCAGCAATTAGCCGGAACAAGCTTGCTCAAAGGCGGATAAGTGCCTTCACCTCGTTACCGCGACCACGGTACTCAAGCGTGTCAAAACTGATCATGCGTGACATGGCAATACCCCGGCCATGGGTATCAAAAGCCCGCTCCGGACTCATCTCGAGATAAGCCTGCCAGTCGAAACCGGCTCCCTGGTCACGGATGGTGAAAACGAGCTCACCAGCGGAGCGCTCGATTTCCAGTTCGGCATATTTCCCGTTGAATTCCGGCTGCTCCAGCAGACGGCTGATTTCTTCATGCAGGCAGCCGTCTTCGATGAGTTTCGACTTCTGGTCATAACCAATGGCAAGGTTGCCATGCTCGACGGCATTGAGCATCAGCTCCGACAAGCCCAGCGCAACACGTCCGGGATCGGGTGCGGCATGGGCAGCCAGAGCCGCCAGGTCACGCGCCTCTTCCGGCGTATTGAAGACAAAACGTGCCTGCACCAGACAGGAGAGCGTGCTGCTCTGGCGCTGCACCGCCTCGGCCAGCTCCTTGTGGCCACGGTAATCGCGGGTCGCCGCAGCGACGATCGCCAGCAGCGTGTCGGCGGAAAAAGGCTTGGTCAGGTAATAGTAGGCGCCGGCCTGCAGGCCTTCGAGCACATCGGCATCGGCGGTCATGCCGGTCTGCATGATGACCGGGACATGCATCATGTCCGGCCGCAGCTTGACCCGGCGCAGGATTTCGATGCCATCCATGTCGGGCATCATGCGATCGAGCAGGATCGCGTCAAAGCGCTCGGGATCGGCATCGATCAGGCGCCAGGCCGCCTCTCCCGAGTCCGCCTCGACGACCGCATAACCTTCTTCGCTCAAATTCTCGGCCAGCGTTTCCCGGCCAATCGGCTCATCATCAACGACCAGTATGCACGTCTGCGTCAAGGCAGTTCTCCCGGTTCTCGCTCCGCCGACCCAATCGACAGTGAATGAACGCTAGATTAGCGGATTTAGCACTTATGGTATATGTACCAAAGTTCAGTTTGGCTAAAAATTTACCTGAAAAAATCTTGCGGATCACTGCTCGCCAGCCAGGCAAGGACGCCTTCGCCGGCCACTCGCCCGCTGGCAAAACAGGCGGTCAGCAGATAGCCGCCGGTCGGCGCTTCCCAGTCGAGCATTTCCCCCGCCGCAAAGACGCCCGGCAAGCCGCGCAGCATCAGGCGCGCATCGAGGCCGGCAAAATCAATTCCGCCGGCACTGCTGATCGCTTCATCGATCGGGCGGCTTGCCTGCACCGGCAGGGGTAATGCCTTGATCGCCGCGGCCAGGCTGGCCGTATCGGTCAACGCCTCGGGCGGGCACAATTCGCGCAGCAAACCGGCCTTGACCCCATCCAGGCCAACCCGCCGGCGCAGATGATTGGCCAGGGAATCGCGCCCGCGCGGCCGTGCCAGATCGGCAGTCAGTCGCTGCAGCGTACGGCCGGGCGCCAGATCCAGCGTCAGCGCCGCCTTGCCGTCGCGTTCAAGGGTGTCGCGCAAGGGCGCCGACAGCGCATAAACCAGACCGCCTTCGATACCGCCCGCCGTGATGTTGAACTCGCCCTGCCGGCTCAACCCTGCAACGGAGGCGACCACCGGCTTGACCGGATGCCCGGCAAAGCGCTCACTGAAATGGCTGCTCCAGGCCACATCGAAACCGCAATTGGCCGGCTTCAGCGGCGAAACGGCAACGTCGCGTTCGCACAGCAAGGGCACCCAGGCGCCATCCGAGCCAAGCTTGGCCCAGCTGCCACCGCCCAGTGCCAGGACAACCGCATCGGCCGTGCATTCGAGCTCACCGGCCGGCGTTGCAAACCGCAATTTCCGGTCGGCCGTCCAGCCCAGCCAGCGATGCCGGACATGGAACTGCACGCCAAGCTCGCGCAGACGGTGCAGCCAGGCGCGCAACAGCGGCGCGGCCTTCATTTCGGTCGGAAAGACGCGATCGGAAGTACCGACAAAGGTCTGGATGCCCAGACCGTGGATCCAGTCGCGCAGCGCCGCCGGGCCAAAACGCGCCAGCCAGGCGCCAACTTCGCCATGGCGCTCGCCATAGCGGGAAATGAAAGCGGGCAGCGGTTCGGCATGCGTGATGTTCATGCCGCCCTTGCCCGCCATCAGGAACTTGCGCCCGAGCGAGGGCATGGCATCGAAAACCAGCACTTCCAGACGGTCGACCGTCCCGGCCGGGCAATTTTCAGAGGCGGCGGCAATCACCTCCGCCGCCATCAAGCCCGCCGGACCGCCACCGATGATGGCAATCCGTGGCATCAGGCTTTCCTGGCGTCGGCTTCCGGCGCTTTCGGCGTTTTTGCAGCGGACTTTTCAAGCAACTCCGGCGGCAGCTCTTCCTCGTCGAGCGGCGTCACCGTCACGGCGACTTCCGGTTCGGCCCCGCCGCCACCCAGGATGATGCCGCGCAGCGGCGAGATATCGCCGAAATCGCGGCCGATGGCGACCGTGATGTGCTCGGTATCCGGCAGCAGGTTGTTGGTCGGATCGAAATCGACCCAGTTGTCGCCGAAGCCCGGCGCATAGACCGAAACCCAGGCGTGCGAGGCATCGGCACCGATCAAACGCGGCTTGCCGGGCGGTGGCCGGGTCAGCAGGTAACCGCTGACATAGCGTGCCGACAGGCCGAGCGCACGCAGACAGGCAATCATCAGGTGAGCGAAGTCCTGGCAGACGCCGCGTTTCTTTTCGAGAACTTCCATGACCGGCGTCGACACCGTGGTCGCCTCCGGATCGAACTTGAACTCGCGGAAGATTTTCGCCATCAGCGCCTGGGCACCAACCAGCACCGGCGTTTCCGGCGGAAAACAGTCGGCGGCGTAATCAGCCAGCTCGTGCTTGATGCGGACGTGGGCACTTTCAAACAGGAAGCGCATCGCATCGAGATCCTCCGGCTTCGGTGCCGACGCATCGTAGGCCAGGCGTTCGCGCACGTCTTCCCAGGGCAGCGAGCTTTCCAGATCGACCGGCAGATGCGGCATGACTGCAACTGCCATCACCGAACTGATGCGCAGACTGTCATGCGGCGTATGGAAGGCCATCCAGGTCACCGGATTGCCGAAGGCATCCTGACCATCGCGGCGCCAGGTCGGCACCGGCTTGATCGTGATGCACTGTTCCTCGATCTGCTGCCAGGCAAGAATGCGCGGCGAAAGATGCAATTGCTGCTGCGACAGGGAAATGTTGCAACCGTAGTCGTAGGTCGTTTCGTGCAGTACGTGATAACGGACGGGAGTCTTGTCCATGCTCAGAGCGCCATCGTTTGCCGGCTGACGTCGCCGACATGGGTGAAGTAGCGCATGCCCAGCCAGTCCGACAGCTGCACGGCTGCGGCGTCGAGCTCGCGCAGCAGTTTGGCCAGTTCGGCACAGGGCGAATCGGGGCGGTTGCTATCCAGCTGCGCATGTTCGAGCTTGCTCATGTCGAAATCACGCAAACGGGCCAGCACATCGGGCAGCAGGCTGCCACTGTCCTCGCCCAGGTCACGTGCCATGCGGTCGAGATAGCGCGCCACGACGCCGCCCTGGAAGGCCACGCCGTGCGGATTGCTGTTGTCGAAGACGAGCAGGTCGAGCACCGGCAGCAGCTCGGGCAGACGCGAATAGCGCGAGCGATAGGTAATGATCGAATCGGTCAGTTCCAGCAGCCATTCGAGACTGCCCGGCCCGCGCGTCGACGCCATGGTCAGGAAATAGGCAATCGCCTGCGTCAGGAAAGAGAGGCGTTCCAGACGTCGACCGATGATCAGGAAGCGCCAGCCATCGTCGCGCGTCATGTTGTCCATCGCAAAACCGGTCAGCGACGACGAAACACCCAGCACGCGATCGAGGAAGGCAATCGCCTCGACCAGGGTCGGATGCATTTTCAGCGCGGCCTGCTGCTCGCGCTGCAGACGGTTCAGCGAGTGCCAGTGATCGAGCGACAGGCGATCGCGGACATGCGTCGCCGCCCACATCAGGCTGCGGATGTTGCCGGCCAGGCTGCCCGGCTGTTCCGGATCGTAGATCGCCTCGAGCAGGACATGCTCGCTGCCTTCCTTGATCTCGTTGTCCTCTTCCGGCTTGGGCAGGATGCCGATCAGCATCGCCATTTCCATCGCCGAAGTCAGCGCCGGCGTCTTTTCGCCGCCCGACTCCACCACCCGGCTCAAGGCGACCCGCAGCATGCGGGCACTGTCGTCGAAGCGCTCGGAGTAACGGCCCAGCCAGAACAGGTTCTCGACGACGCGCGAAGTCAGGTTGGCACCGGCCCGCACCAGGTCGCGCACCCCGACCGAAGGCTTCAACAGCGTGAATTCGCTGACCGGGCCATCGGTCAGCACCCAGGCATCCTTCGAGGCGCCGCCACGCTGCATCGAAATGATGCGGGCGTTGGCACCGGTCGCGACGCGCGCCAGGCCACCCGGCATCACCGAATAACCATCGGTTGACGACACCGCGTAGGCACGCAGGCCGACCGGACGGGCGAGCAGGCGCCGCTCGTGCGAACGGCTCCAGGTCGGCCCTTGCGACAGATCGACGATTTCCTGGGCGACATAGGCATGCGGCCGGGCTTCGATACGGCGCAGCATTTCCTCACGCGCCGCACCCTCCAGCTCATTGCCGAAAACCGGGTCCATGCGCTGCGTCGGGTAAGCCGGCTTGATCACCAGATCATCGAAATTTTTGCGGACATATTCAAGCGCCGGCTTTTCACCACACCACCAGGTCCCCACCGAGGGCATCGCAAGCTCTTCGCCGAGCAGCTTGCGACAGATTGCCGGCAGAAAGCCCATCAGCGCGCCGGACGACAGCAGGCCGCTGCCCAGCGCGTTGGCGATGGCAACGCGACCGGCGCGGGCGACATTGAGCAGGCCGGGCACACCGAGTGCCGAATCGCCGCGCAGTTCGAGCGGATCGCAATAGTCATCATCCTGCCGGCGCAGGATGACATGCACCCGCTTCAGGCCGCGCAGGGTCTTCAGATACACGGTATCGCCGCGCACCGTCAGATCCTGCCCCTCGACCAGCGGAAAGCCGAGATAACGCGCGAGATAGGCGTGCTCGAAATAGGTTTCGTTGTACGGCCCCGGGGTCAGCAGCACGATATGCGGCTGCTCGCCGGCGTCGACCGGTGCGATGGCGGCCAAGCCGTCCTGCTGGTCACGGAAGAAATCGGCGAGATGCTGCACATGCAGGTCGCTGAACATTTCCGGGAAGACGCGCGACACGATCAACCGGTTTTCCAGCGCATAGCCGGCCCCGGAAGGCGCCTGCGTACGGTCGGCAATGACCCACCAGCGGCCATCCGGCGAACGGGCGAGATCGACTGCGTACTGATGCAGCCAGACACCGCCGGCCGGCTTGACCCCCTGACAGGGCCACAGGTAGCCATGCTGGCCATAGACCAGAGCCGGCGGCAGCAGACCTTCGGCAAGCAGCTTCTGCTCGCCGTAGAGATCGGCCAGGATGGCATTGAGCAGGGTCGCCCGCTGCGCGACGGCAGCCGAGACCTCGGCCCATTCCTCGGGCGAGATGATCAGCGGCAGCGGATCAAGCGCCCACGGCCGGTCGGCACCGTTGGGATCGGCGTAAACGTTGTAGGTGACCCCGTTTTCCTGGATCCGTCGGTCGACGAAATCGAGGCGACGATGCATTTCGTCGGGCGCCACCGCGTCGAGATGAATAAAAAACTGCCGCCAGTGCGGACGGACAGCGCCGTCGGCATCAAGCATTTCATCGTAGCGGCGTGCGCTGTGGGGGTAGATTGCGAGGAGTGTGCGGGCCATTCAGCCAGTCAAGCAATACGGGCGGGCCGTTTCCGGCCCTTTTTGTGCGGCCCGAAAGCCGCAACCCGCATCTGGAAGGGTTAGGAACGGCGCAAGTCTAGCGTAAACGGGTGCTCCGCGCTGATCTGCGGCGCCCCGACCGACATCTTGCCCGGCGTATGACCGAAGCGGAAGAAGCGCGCCAGACGGCGACTTTCGGCTTCAAAGGCATTGACCGGGAAGGTATCGAAACTGCGCCCGCCCGGATGCGTCACGTGATACTGACAACCGCCCAGCGAACGCTGCATCCAGGTATCGACCAGGTCGAAGACCAGCGGTGCATGCACACCGATCGTCGGATGCAGGCAGGAAGCCGGCTGCCAGGCACGATAGCGCACGCCGGCGACAAACTCGCCGTTGATGCCGGTGTTCTGCAGCGGCACCGGCACGCCGTTGCAAGTCAGCACATAACGATCCGGTGCCATGCCCCTGACCTTGACTTGGACGCGCTCGATCGACGAATCGACGTAACGCACCGTGGTCCCGGCGCCGCCCTCCTCGCCCATGACATGCCAGGGTTCGAGCGCGTGGCGCAATTCGAACTCGATGCCCTTGACGGCGAAATCGCCGTATTTCGGGAAGCGGAATTCGAAATGCGGCGCGAACCATTCCGCCTTGAACGGGTAGCCGGCCTCGGCCATTTCCTGCATGACATCCTTGAAGTCCTGCTCGGCGTAGAAAGGCAGCATGAAGCGGTCGTGCAGCTCGGTGCCCCAGCGCGCCAGGCGAGCCGGCTCGTAGGGCTGTTCCCAGAAGCGCGCAATCATGGCCCGGAGCAGCAGTTGCTGGGCCAGCGACATGCGGGCGTGCGGCGGCATTTCGAAGGCGCGCAGTTCGAGCAGGCCGAGGCGGCCGGTCGGGCCGTCCGGCGAGTAGAGCTTGTCGATGCAGAACTCGGAACGGTGCGTATTGCCGGTGACGTCGGTAAGCAGGTTGCGCAGGATACGGTCGACCAGCCAGGGCGGTACATTTCCGCCCGGCTGCGGGATCTGCTTGAAGGCGATTTCCAGTTCGTACAGCGAGTCGTTGCGCGCTTCATCAACGCGCGGCGCCTGGCTGGTCGGGCCGATGAACAGGCCGGAGAACAGGTAGGACAGGCTCGGATGATTGTGCCAGTAGGCGATCAGGCTCTTGAGCAGGTCCGGCCGGCGCAGGAAGGGCGAATCGTTCGGCGTCGCGCCGCCGAGCACGAAGTGATTGCCACCGCCGGTGCCGGTATGACGGCCGTCGACCATGAACTTCTCGGTGGTCAGGCGGGTCAGGTGCGCCGCATCGTAAAGATGGGTGGTCTGCTCGACCAGCTGATCCCAGCTCTTGGCCGGATGGATATTGACTTCGATGACGCCAGGGTCGGGCGTGACGCGGAAATGCGTCAGGCGCGGATCAGAGGGCGGCTCGTAGCCTTCCATGATCACCGGCAAATTCATTTCCTCAGCGGTCGACTCGACGGCAGCAACGATTTCCAGGTAATCGTCGAGCTTCTCGGTCGGCGGCATGAAGATGTAGAGCTTGCCGTCGCGCGGCTCGGCGCACATTGCCAGGCGCGTGATCCAGGCAGCGGATTCCTTGAAGCCGGGACGGGTGTCGCTCGGCTTTTCCCAGGCGCGGCCCTTGCCATGCACTTCGGCAAAGCCGGCAGCAGAGCCGCTGCGTCTGTCCTGCATCTGCGGCCCGCGCGCTGCACGCGCCGCATTGACGCGCTCGCGCAGTTCGGCGTGCGTTGCCAGCGGATCGGTCGCCATCTCGGCATCCGGCACATTGACGTAGGGATAATCGCTCTGCGCCGTCCACGGCTGCGAATCGATCGGCAGGCGGTAACCCATGGCCGAATCGCCGGGGAACAGGTAGCAGCGCTCGGCACGCAGGAACCACGGCCCGGTCTGCCACTGGTCGGCGAGGTTTTTCATGATCGGCAGCGTGTAGCCGATGGTGTGCGTCATGCCCTGGGTGAATACCTTCATCAGGCGTTCGCGCTCCAGCGCGTCGTCCACGCGCGAGTCGAAGGGATCGACATTGCCCGGCAGGCGGCGCTCGCGCCACATGTAGTAATAGACGTCCTCGAAGGCCGGGAAGACATGCTCGCCGGTGACGCCGAGGCGCTCGGCAACGCGACGCAGGAAGTGGCCGGCCTGCTCGGCGGTGACGCCGTAATTGATACTTTCATTGGCATACAACGCCGGCGAATTCCAGATCGGCTCGCCATCCTTGCGCCAGAAACAGTTCAGCGACCAGCGCGGCAATTGCTCGCCGGGATACCACTTGCCCTGACCGAAATGCATCAGGCCATTCGGCGCATATTTTTCACGCAAACGGTGGAACAGGTCGGCGGCAAACAGGCGCTTCGTCGGGCCGAGGGCGGCGGTATTCCATTCGGCACCGTCCGGATCGTCGACCGCGACGAAGGTCGGCTCGCCGCCCTGGGTCAGGCGAACGTCGAGACTTTGCAGTGTACCGTCGATCTTGTGACCGAGGCTTTCGATCTCCAGCCACTGCTCGTCGCTGTAAGGCTTGGTGACGCGCGGTGCTTCCCAGAAGCGGGAAACCCCCATGTGGTGACTGAATTCGGTTTCGCACTTGTCGATACCGCCGCTGATCGGCGCCGCCGACGAGGGTTCCGGCGTGCAGGCGAGCGGGATATGGCCTTCGCCGGCAAACAGGCCGGAGGTCGGATCGAGGCCGATCCAGCCGGCGCCCGGCAAATAGACTTCGGTCCACGCGTGCAGATCGGTAAAATCCTTTTCCGGACCGGACGGGCCATCCAGCGACTTGACGTCAGCGGTCAACTGGATCAGGTAGCCGGAAACGAAACGTGCCGCCAGACCAAGGTGACGCAACACCTGCACCAGCAGCCAGGCGGAGTCGCGGCAGGAGCCGGAACGCTTGGTCAGCGTTTCCTCCGGCGTCTGGACGCCGGGTTCCATGCGGATGGTGTAGCCGATGTCGCGCTGGACCTGGGCATTGATCGCGACCAGGAAATCGACGCTGCGCAGCGGCTCGCGCGAAATGCCGGCCACGTACTTGTCGAACTCGGGGCCGTAATTGACCTTGTAGAGGTAAGGCGCCAGTTCGTGGCGCTCACCGGCCTCGTAGGCAAAGGGAATCTTCTCGGCGTGCGGCTCGAGGAAGAAGTCGAAGGGATTGATCACCGACATCTCGGCGACCAGATCGACCTCGACACGGAACTCGCGGGTCTTTTCCGGGAAGACCAGGCGGGCCAGGTAATTGCCCTGCGGATCCTGCTGCCAGTTGATGAAGTGCTTTTCCGGCCCGACCTTCAGCGAGTACGAAAGAATGCGCGTCCGCGAATGCGGGCAGGGGCGCAGGCGGATGACCTGCGGCCCGAGATTGATCAGGCGATCGTAGGAGTAATGAGTGACGTGATTTAGTGCGACATGAATGGACACTGGCTTGCTCCGGGCAGATAGACTGACAGCTTAAAAGCAAGACATGAACCAGCTTGTAAGCCATTGATTATTGGCAACGCGCCGACCCAGAGGCACCAAGCCAAGGCCTGCTTCAGCATGGTGCGCACCAGGCCGGTGCGCACCTCTTGTCGCATTATTTTACTTGCACCAATGCGTCAGCCAGATGACGCAGCGTGCGCTCGATGTTGTGCAACTTGTCGAGGCCGAACAGGCCGACCCGGAACGTCCGGTAATCGGCCGGCTCGTCGCATTGCAGCGGTACGCCTGCCGCCGTCTGCAGACCGAGACCGATGAACTTCTTGCCGGTCTGGATATCGGGATCGGTCGTGTAGCTGACCACCACGCCCGGCGCGCCAAAGCCCTCGGCCGCGACGCTGGGGAAACCCTGGCTGGCAAGCAGCGCCCGCACCTGATCGCCCAGCGCCTGCTGCTCGTCCATGATGCGATCGAAACCGTAGGCTTCCATTTCGAGCATCACTTCATGCAGGCGCGCGATGCCGTCGGTCGGCATCGTTGCGTGATAGGCGTGCGCGCCGCCCTCGTAGGTTTCCATGATCTGCAGCCACTTCTTCAGGTCGCAGGCAAAACTGGTGCTGGTCGTCGTCTCGATCGCCGTCCGCGCCCGCTCGCCCAGCATCACCAGCGCGCAGCACGGTGAAGCGCTCCAGCCCTTCTGCGGCGCGCTGATCAGCACATCGACGCCACTCGCCTGCATATCGACCCAGATCGCGCCGGAAGCGATGCAGTCAAGCACGAACAAGCCACCCACGGCGTGCACGGCTTCGGCTACCGCCTGGATGTACGCAGTCGGCAGGATGATGCCGGATGCCGTCTCGACATGCGGCGCGAAAACCACGGCCGGCTTTTCGCGCAAAATGGCCGCCACCACGACGTCGACCGCTGGCGGCGCAAACGGCGCCTGGCTCCCCTCGCCCTGGCGCTGCGCCTTGAGCACGACAGCCTCGGACGGAATCCGGCCCATCTCGAAAATCTGCGTCCAGCGGAAGCTGAACCAGCCGTTGCGAATCACCAGCACCTTTTTGTCGGTCGCAAACTGCCGCGCCACCGCCTCCATCCCGAAAGTGCCGCTGCCCGGCACGATGGCTACCGAATGCGCGCCATAGACCTGCTTGAGTATCCGCGACACATCGCGCATCGTGCCCTGGAAGGATTGCGACATGTGATTCAGGGCGCGGTCGGTATAGACCACGGAATATTCGAGCAGGCCGTCGGGGTCGACGGCGGGCAGCAGACGGGACATGGGGTGGCTCCTGAGGGTGTTTTTGTTGATCCGGGAGGATAACGCCGAAGGGGGCTTTCGGGCTATTCCGGTTGGCGGCAAATTGAGTTCTGGTTTGATTGGCGGCTGGTTTCCGCTCGGCGGGGTGTCCGTCTCGCTTACGGAAAATGCTGCTCTTGTTTGGCGTGGGGGTTCCGCCTTGCGGGCGGGCGTACTTTCTTTTGCTTCGCCAAAAGAAAGTAGCCAAAGAAAAGGCGCCCCCAGGTTACGCGGTCGGCTACGCCGACTCCCCTGCGCTACTCGAAGGACCGGGCGGCTGCGGAACTCGGCCCTACGGGCCTCAAACAGTCCTCGCCGAAGGCCCCCGGCCCTTCTCCGTTGCTCGGCGCTCCACATGGGGACCCGGAAAAGCGTCTCGGAACGACGGCTCTGCCCAAGAACAGAAAATGCCGCTTTTTAACGGTCGACCGCTGGGAAAAGCCCAAAACCATCTCCACTAGTTCGGCGGCGACGCCTTTCGGGTCCCCCTGAGAGGCGCTGAGCAACGCAGGCTGGCCGGGGGTTTCGGCTTGCGTCTGTCTGAGCCGCAGGCGAGTTTAGCAAGCCGCCCGGACAACCGAGTAGCGCAAGGGACCCGCGCAGCGGGCGCCGACCCGGGGGTCGCCTTTTCTTTGGCTACTTTCTTTTGGCGAAGCAAAAGAAAGTACGCCCGCCCGCAAGGCGGAACCATCACGCCAAACAAAAACAACATCATCCGTAAGCGAGACAGACGCCTCACAAGGCGAAACAAAGCCGCCAAAAAACGAAACACCCAATTACAGAGGACACGCCAGCCACGACCCGAAACCGGATCGTGGCCGGAGAAAAACCAACCTTAAGCCGCCTCCGCCATCGGCGCCAAAAAGTCCTTGCTGATCCCATCCCCCAGCATATAGATGTGATCCATGAAGTCAGTCAGCCACTCATGCAAACCCTGCTCGAGAATATCCTCGACCCGCGCGTAATGCAGCTTGGCATGCAGCAAACCCGCCTGGCGCTGGGTTTCGCCGGAATGGCTGTTGGCGATCAGATCGAGATTCTTGACCACGCCATTCATGCAGAAATGCAGCGAACGCGGCATATCGTCACGCAGGATCAGCAACTCGGCAACCCGTTCCGGCGTAATGGCATCACGGTAAACCTTGCGGTAGACCTCGAAAGCCGAAACCGAACGCAGCAAGGCGCCCCACTGGTAGAAATCAGTCGCGCCTTCGTCGCCCTGCGGGCGCAGGACGTGATATTTGACGTCAAGAATGCGCGCCGTATTGTCGGCCCGCTCCAACAGCGTGCCAAGGCGGATGAAGTGGTAAGCCTTGTCCTGCAGCAGCGTACCCAGCGTCGTGCCACGCGACAGCGAGGAGCGCATCTTGACCCACTCGAAAAACTCGCCGATCCCAGCGTTCAGGAGTTGCTCGAAGCTCTTTTCCCGCGCTTCCAGCCAGGTCGAATTCAGGGTTTCCCACATTTCCGTGGTGATCGTGCCACGCACGGCATGGGCATTTTCACGCGCCATGCGCAGGCAACTGTGGATGGAGGCGAAATTATCGGCATCGCTGACCATGAAACGCAGGACGTTTTCAGCGGTGATTTCCGAATACTTCTTGGCATAGGCCACCTCAAGGCTGTTCAGGGCAATGATGGCATTCCAGTTCTGGTTGGCGGCATCAAGCGATTGCGGCACCAGGGACATCTGCCAGGTAACGTCGAGCAGACGGGCGAGATTTTCGGCCCGCTCGATGTAGCGGGACATCCAGAAAAGGTGATCGGCAGTACGACTCAGCATGACTTAATCCTCCAGAACCCAGGTGTCTTTGGTACCGCCGCCCTGCGACGAATTGACGACCAACGAACCCTCGGTCAGGGCGACGCGGGTCAGACCACCCGGCACCATGTTGACGCACTTGCCCGAGGACAGTACGAAGGGACGCAGATCAAGGTGGCGCGGCGCAATGCCTTCCTCGACAAAAGTCGGGCAGTTGGACAAGGCCAGCGTCGGCTGGGCTATGTAGCCTTCCGGCTTGGCGATCAGCAATTGCCGGAAATGCTCGATCTGCTCCTTCGTCGAAGCCGGTCCGACCAGCATGCCGTAGCCGCCGGCACCATGCACTTCCTTGACCACCAGTTCCGGCAGATGATCGAGAACGTATTTCAGATCATCCGGCTTGCGGCACATGTAGGTCGGCACGTTGTTGAGTTTGGGCTCTTCGCCGAGGTAGAAACGGATCATCTCCGGCACGTACGGGTAGATCGACTTGTCGTCGGCGACACCGGTGCCGATCGCATTGGCCAGGGTCACGTTGCCGGCCTGGTAGGCCTTGAGAATGCCCGGCACGCCCAGCGTCGATTCGGCGCGGAAAACCCTGGGATCCATGTAATCGTCGTCAATCCGGCGATAGATCACATCGACGCGCTGCGGCCCCTGCGTCGTCTGCATGTAAACCACTTCGTCCTTGACGAAGAGATCGCGCCCCTCGACCAGTTCGACCCCCATCTGCTGGGCCAGGAAGGTATGTTCGAAATAGGCACTGTTGTAGGCGCCCGGCGTCATCACGACCACAGTCGGATTGCTGACGCCCTGCGGCGCGACGGCGCGCAACTTTTCCAGCAGCATGTCCGGATAGTGCTGCACCGGCGCCACCTTGTGCTTGGCGAACAACTCGGGGAAGAGGCGCATCATCATCTTGCGGTCTTCGAGCATGTAGGAAACGCCGGACGGTACGCGCAGGTTGTCTTCCAGGACGTAGAACTCGCCAGCACCGGCGCGCACGATATCGACGCCGGCGATATGGGCATAGACGCCCCCCGGTACATCAACACCCCGCATGATCGGACGGTACTGGGCGTTGTTGAGAATCTGCTCGGCCGGAATCTTGCCGGCCTTGAGAATTTCCTGATCGTGGTAGATGTCGTGCAGGAACATGTTCAACGCAGTGACACGCTGGCGCAGGCCAGCCTGCAGCGCCAGCCATTCGGCCGAGGGAATGATGCGCGGAATGATGTCGAAGGGAATCAGGCGCTCCTTGCCTGCCTCTTCGCCGTACACCGCGAAGGTGATGCCGACCCGATGGAAAGCCAGGTCCGCTTCAGCCCGCTTGCGCGCGATGCGCTCGGCAGGCGTCGCCTTGAGCCATTGATCGTAACCCTGATAGTGAGCACGGACGCCGTCGTTGGCGTCCATCATTTCGTTATAGAAGTTCATATTGGACTCGTCGCTGAGGATGCTCTCGAAAGTAATTCAGCAGATTCCATGCCACTGTCCAAAACATCACGAAATCAGTGAATTAGAAATCGACAGAACAGGGCAACGCCCTACCGTGGTGCATCTGTATTTCAAAGTGGTGCAAATAAAAAACCCGCCGGATTGCTCCGGCGGGTTTTCTGAACAACGGAAAGACCGAAGCGATCAGGCGCGTTCGAAAATGACTGCAATACCTTGACCACCACCGATACACATCGTAACCAGCGCATACTTGCCGCCAACACGTTCCAGTTCATACAGCGCCTTGGTGGCGATGAAGGCACCGGAACAGCCAACCGGGTGACCGAGAGCGATAGCGCCGCCGTTCGGATTGGTCTTGGCCGGATCGAGACCGAGCACCTTGGAAACCGACAGCGCCTGGGCAGCAAAGGCTTCGTTGGATTCGATGACGTCCATCTGATCCAGCGTCAGGCCGGCCTTCTTCAGCGCCAGCTTGGTGGCCGGAATCGGACCTTCGCCCATGACATCGTTCGGCACGCCGGCAACGGCGTAGGAGGCGATGCGGGCCATGGCCTTGTGACCAGCCTTGGCAGCGACGTCGGCAGCAGCCAGAACGAAGAAGGCAGCGCCGTCGTTGATACCGGAAGCGTTACCGGCCGTGACCGTGCCGTCCTTCTTGAAGGCCGGTTTCATCTTGGCCAGGGATTCCATCGTCGTGTTGGACTTGACGTGCTCGTCGGTGTCGAACACCACTTCGCCCTTGCGGGTTTGTTTGACGATCGGGAAAATCTGCGACTTGAAGTGACCGGCAGCAATGGCGGCGGTAGCACGACGCTGCGATTCGACAGCGAAGGCATCCTGCTCTTCACGGGTAATGCCATGCTTGGCAGCAAGGTTCTCAGCCGTGATGCCCATGTGGCCAACACCGAACGGGTCGGTCAGCACGGCAACCATGGAGTCGATGGCCTTGGTGTCACCCATGCGGGCACCCGAACGCAATGCCGGCATCAGGTAGGCGGCCTTGGACATGACTTCGACGCCGCCACCGATACCGTAGTCGGCATCACCCAGCATCAGGTTCTGGGCGGTAGTTACAATGCCTTGCAGACCGGAAGCACAGAGGCGGGAAACCTGCATGGCGACGGAATCCATCGACAGGCCGGCCTGGATGGAAGCAACGCGGGAAACGTAAGCGTAGCGGGAATCCGTCGGCATCGTGGTACCGACTGTGACGTAGTTGATTGCCTGCGGATCGACACCGGAGCGAGCAATCGCTTCCTTCATGACGATGCCGGCCAGTTCGGTACTTTCGAAATCAGCCAGGGAACCACCAAAGGCACCAATCGGCGAACGGACTGCGCTAAGAACGACGACTTCTCTGCTCATAAACATCTCCTTGTAAGAATCATTCAGCCTGCCAGACTGGCAAGCCCCAACAAAAACAGCAACACAATCCACATGACCGTGGCCCGCCAGACAAGGCCCACGGCACTCTGCATGAAATCTACATCGGCCGGATCACCCGTACCCAGCGCAGCACGATCCGTCACCAGGCCATCATCCAGCACCGGCATCCCGAGCTGAACTCCCAGCGCCCCGGCGCCACTGGCCAGCACAATCCCCTGATCACGCTCCGGCCATTGATCAGCCTGCGTCCGCCAGCAATAAACCGCGTCTTCGAAATCACCGACGATGGCGAAGATGGCCGCTGTCGCACGCAATGGCAGCCAGTCGATAATACCGAAAACCTGGCAGGAAAACGTGAAGAACACATTATGCTCAGTCACATTACGGTTGTGCCAGCGCTCGGCAATCACCGCCGACATCCGGTAAAGAACGGCACCACACGGCCCCGGCAACAAAACGAACCAGAGCAGCACGGCAAAAACATGCCGGTGCGAAGCAAGCAGCGCCTGCTCTATGGACAGTCGGGCAATATCCTCCGAGCCCAATTCACTGACCGAGCGCCCCAGCCATTCTGCGAGCAGCGCGCGGGCCCGAGGCAAATCTTCCTGGCGCAGCGCCAGCTGGATTTCGGTGTAATGATGGCTGAACTGACGAAAGCCCATGGTCAGATACAGCACGACAACGTTGAACGCCCAGGCCAGCAGAGGATTCAGCGAATAAAGCAGAGCATACAGCACGGCCACCAGGCCAACCGGCAGCAATACGGCGAGACACCAGGCGATGACGCCGTGACGATACTCCCCCGCATTGCAGCGAGACTCGATGAAATCTGCCCAGCCAGAAAGAGGGGCAACCACCACGCGGCGGTAAGAGAGGGGTTGTAGCTGCTCGATGAGAAAAACAGCAATCAGCGAGAAAAGACTCATGGGGCGGAGATTTCGCCGTAATCGGCATATTTTCTTATGCTAAAGCACCACCATACCACAAGCTCAGGCGGGATGCAGACCAAGGCGGGCTGTCAGCGACCGAATCATGCCGGCCGTCGCCCCCCAGATAAAATAATCGCCATAGGGCATGGCAAAAAAGTGCCGCATGGCCCCACGGTAGTGCAGCGAATGTTCCTTGTGATTCAGGGGATTGAGAAGAAAATCCAGCGGCACCTCGAAGGCTTCGGCCACTTCGAACGGATCAACGCTCAATTCAAAGGGCGGTTGCACCACTCCGACCACGGGCGTCACCCTGAAACCGGTACCGGTTCGGTACTCCGGCAGGAAACCGAGAATCTCGATGTGCTGACGCGCCAGCCCGATCTCTTCTTCCGTTTCACGCAGAGCGGTATCGACCGGCGATAAATCTTCATTTTCGACCCGTCCACCGGGAAAACTGATCTGCCCGCCGTGGTCGCGCAAATGTGCCGTACGCTGGGTGAGCAAAACGGTAGGCCCGGCTTCGCGCAGGACGATGGGAAACAGCACGGCGGCGGCAGTCAGCGACAAACCCTCGCCGCCCTCTTCCTGAATAAAGTCGCTCGCGGCAGGAGCCGCCAGCAGACAATTCCTTATGCTTTGCAGATCGGGATTCATGCTGCCGGAACGTTGTCCTCGATTTCGGCATGAACGGCATTCAGCGCATCCTGCAAAGTCTCTTCCGACAGGCAATTGATCGAAGTTGCAACCACATCGGCCGCCTCAATCGCGCCCACCGGCAAGCGCTTGCTGTCCAGACAGGCAATCAGTGCAGCCGCCGCACCAACAATCCGCAAAATCGACTGGCGCTCGCTCATCAGCATTTCCAATTCATGGCGCAACATGCTTATTTCCTGGTCACGGTCCGGCATGATCTTTCTCCTAGAATCGTTTTTTAAGTGTCATCGTACTGCCGTCGCGCTGCATTTCCATCCGGTTGAGGAAACTCATGCCCAGCAGCGCAATCGGCATTTCATTCTGGTGAACAACGGCATCGACGCCGTGCAAGGTGATATCACCCAGGCGAACAGTGTCGAGTTGCAACTTGCTGACCACGGTCTGGCCGTTGGCCGTTTGCGAAATCAGCTTCTGGCCGCGATTGAAATCGAGACCAATCCGGCGAGCATCGGTTGCCCCCAGGGAAATCATCGTCGCCCCAGTATCCACCACAAAGCGCACCGAGGTCCCGTTAATTGTCCCGGTCGTATAAAAATGTCCCTGACCATCGGCCGTCATGATGATCTTGCCCGAACCATCGCCATTCGAGACGCCAACCGCATGCTGGCCGACGCGCAGCGGCCGCTTCTTGCCACCGACCTCGACCACGACCTGATCACCCTGTACGGAGAGCAGCTTGACGCCATCCAGGCTCTGCCCAATGGCCACAGCCTGCGGCTCACCGCCATTGACCATGAGCATGGCCTTGCTCCCCATGATGCCAGCCAAACCAACCTCCTGCGCCGCTGCAAGCATGGGAAACAGACCTGCAACCAGCAGGGCCAGCGTAAAATGAAACATCATTTTTCCTGACGACTTTATTGCCATGCTACCTGTTGCCATCTTTCGCCACTCCCCGACTGAAGGTCCCGGTTATTTTGCCATATTCCTTGAGCAGCAAGGGATTCCATGGACACTGATCGCCCTTGACGAAGGCGAAGCCGTACCGACAACGGTCGACGCCTTTTCCGGCCTCTGTTTCATGGGCGGGCCGATGAGCGTCAATGACCCCCTGCCCTGGATAGAGCCAGTATGCACCCTGATTCGCCAGGCCGCGGCGAGCAACATCCCGGTCATCGGTCATTGCCTGGGCGGCCAGTTGCTGAGCAAGGCGCTGGGCGGCCAGGTCACCCGCAATCCGGTCAAGGAAATCGGCTGGAGCGAAGGCTGCGGCGAGGATGATGCGATCGCCCGACAATGGCTCGGCCCCTTTGCCGGCAATGCGGGCACCATCTTCCAGTGGCACGGCGAAACCTTCAGCCTGCCGGAGGGAGCCTCTCGTCTGCTGAGCAATGCGTATTGTGCCAACCAGATGTTCGTCAAGGGACCACACCTCGGCATGCAATGCCATGTCGAAATGACCCCGGAAATGATCGCCACCTGGTGCGAACAGTGGGCCGACGAGGCGATCACGGCCGCCGACCAGCCCAGCGTCCAGCTACCGGAAGTCATGCAGCAGGAAATCGCTGCCCGCCTGCCGACGATGCGCCTCTTGTCGGAACAGCTTTATTCGACCTGGATCAAGGGCCTGAAGCGCTGAGCCGGACTATCCGGCGAAAAGAAAACGGGCATCCGCGATGCCCGTTTTTGCCTTTTTCAGCCGGTCGACCGACAGGAATGTCTAGTCGCGGAAATTGCCGTACTTGATCGGGAAATCGGTAATCGATTTGGTGATCAACGCGATGCAGCCCTGCAGATCGTCACGCTTGGCACCCTGAACGCGCACCATATCGCCCTGGATCGAGGCCTGGACCTTGAGCTTGCCATCCTTGACCAGCTTGACGATTTTCTTGGCGAGCTCGCTGTCGATCCCGTCCTTGATCTTCATTTCCTGCTTGACCTTGTTGCCGGAAACGCTAACCACCTTCTGGTGATCGAGGCGCTTGACGCTTTCCTTTTCCTTCTTTTCCATGGCCGGGAAAAGCAGGTCCTTGATCTGGTCAAGCTGGAAGTCGGAGTCGCCCCACAGGGTGATGACCTTGTCCTTCTCGTTCAGTTCGACCTTGGCCGAAGTGCCCTTGAAGTCATAGCGATTGTCGATCTGGCGCGAAGTGACGTCGATGGCATTCTTCAGGCCAACCATGTCTGCTTCGGAGGTAAAGTCAAAGCTCGGCATGAATACTCCTTGTTTTCAAAAATCCCACAACACGCCGCGTAGCGGCTTGTTGCGGCGAAGACTAACCTTCAGGTTAGTCGGAGCCAAAATGGCAGACGTAGTGATACGGCTCGTCACAGGCAATTTCGAAGCTGGAATTGCCCGGCACGTTGAAGGACTGGCCATCACCATAGGTCGTCCATTCGTTTTCGCCCTTGAGCTTGACGCGGCACGAGCCGCCAACGCCTTCCATGATTTCCGGCGCGCCGGTATTGAAGGTCAGGCTGGACGGCAGGATCACGCCAACCGTCTTCTTGGTGCCGTCTTCGAGCACGACGGTATGGCTGACGCACTTGCCATCAAAATAAACATTGGCCTTCTTGACCACGGAAACCTTGTCGTATTGCGACATTTAAATACCCCAGATTTTCTGAATGACTGATTTGGCGACAAAACCGACCATGCCGAAAGCCAGCACGAAGAAGAGCACGAAGGTACCCGTCTTGCCGGCTTTCGACTTCCAGGCAATCTCGCCGATGATGAAGAGCATGAAAATGATGAAAGCCGCGACACCCCAGGTCGAGAAAAAGTCCGCGATCTGTTCTTCATTGAAACCGAATACGGTGCCGCTTTCCATCAATCAGCCCTTTTTCTTGGCAGCCGGCTTTTTGGCAGCAGCGGCCTTCTTCGGTGCCGCAGCCTTGGCCGGAGCGGCCTTGGCTGCCGGTGCAGCTTTCTTGGCCGTTGCCGGCTTGGCCGCCTTTTTGGCAGCCAGATTGGCGGCGATCCGCATGCGCAGCGCGTTGAGCTTGATGAAACCGCCTGCATCGCGCTGATCGTAAGCACCGGCATCGTCCTCGAAGGTGGCGATGGTCGAATCGAACAGCGAATCGGTCTGCGAGTCGCGACCGACGACGATGACGTTGCCCTTGTACAATTTGAGGCGAACCGTACCGTTGACCGTCTGTTGCGTATGGTCGATCAGCACCTGCAGCGCCTTGCGCTCCGGGCTCCACCAGTAGCCGTTGTACACCAGACTGGCGTAACGCGGCATCAGGTCGTCCTTGAGGTGGGCGACTTCGCGATCCAGCGTGACCGACTCGATGGCACGGTGTGCGCGCAGCAGGATGGTGCCGCCCGGGGTTTCGTAACAGCCGCGCGACTTCATGCCAACGTAGCGGTTCTCGACCAAGTCAAGACGACCGATACCGTGCTTGCCGCCAAGCTCGTTCAGCGTGGCAAGCAGTTCGTGCGCCTTCATCTTCTTGCCGTTGATTGCCACCAGATCACCGGCAACGAATTCAAGGTCGAGATACTCGGCCTTGTTCGGTGCCTTTTCCGGCGACACGGTCCAGCGCCACATCGATTCTTCGGCTTCAGCGGCCGGATCTTCCAGGTGACGACCTTCGTAGGAGATATGCAGCAGGTTGGCGTCCATCGAATACGGCGAGCCACCCTTCTTGTGCTTCATGTCGATTTCGATGCCATGCTTCTCGGCATAGGCCATCAGCTTTTCGCGCGACATCAGGTCCCACTCGCGCCACGGCGCGATGACTTTGATGCCCGGCTTCAGCGCATAGGCGCCGAGCTCGAAACGCACCTGGTCGTTACCCTTGCCAGTCGCGCCGTGACAAATGGCGTCAGCGCCGGTTTCATTGACGATATCGACCAGGCGCTTGGCGATCAGCGGCCGGGCAATCGAGGTACCGAGCAGGTATTCGCCTTCATAGACGGTATTGGCACGGAACATCGGGAAGACGAAGTCGCGGACGAATTCTTCGCGCACGTCGTCGATGTAGATGTTTTTCGGCTTGATGCCGGCCTTCAGCGCCTTGGTACGCGCCGGCTCCAGCTCCTCACCCTGACCGAGGTCGGCCGTGAAGGTGACGACTTCGCACTTGTACACATCCTGCAACCACTTGAGGATGACCGAGGTATCCAGACCGCCCGAATAGGCCAGCACTACTTTCTTGATGTCGCTCATTTCAGTTCCTTGTTTCAATTCAACTCAGCCGTTGATACGGCCCAACATTAAATATTCCATCAACGCCTTCTGGACGTGCAGACGGTTCTCCGCCTCATCCCAGACTACCGATTGCGGCCCGTCGATGACTTCGGCCGTCACTTCCTCACCACGATGCGCCGGCAGGCAGTGCATGAATAGCGCCCCCTCATTGGCGACACGCATCATGTCACCATCGACACACCAGTCGGCAAAAGCCTTGATCCGCGCTTCGTTTTCAGCCTCGAAGCCCATCGAAGTCCACACATCCGTGGTAACCAGATCAGCACCGCGGCAGGCATCCATCGGGTCGGCAAAGACCTGGAAATGCGACTCGTCGATCACGCCCACCAACTCGGGATTGATCTCGTACCCCGGCGGCGTTGACACATGCACCTTGAAATCCAGCACCTCGGCTGCCTGCAGCCAGGTATTGCACATATTGTTGGCATCGCCGACCCAGGCAACCGTCTTGCCCTGAATGCAACCGCGATGCTCGATGTAGGTGTAGATGTCGGCAAGGATCTGGCACGGGTGGTATTCGTTGGTCAGCCCGTTGATCACCGGCACGCGCGAATTGGCGGCAAAACGCTCGATGATGTCCTGCTCGAAAGTGCGGATCATGACGATATCGCTCATCCGCGAAATCACCTGCGCCGCATCCTCGACCGGCTCGCCACGACCCAGCTGGGAGTCGCGAGTATTCAGGTAGATCGCCGAACCGCCGAGTTGCTGCATGCCGGCCTCGAAGGAGAGACGGGTACGCGTACTGGCCTTTTCGAAAATCATCACCAGCGTACGGTCGCTCAGCGGCCAGTACTTCTGGTAGGACTTGAACTGGTTTTTGATCCAGCGCGTACGGTCGAAGACGTACTCCAGCTCGTCGCGGGTGAAATCCTTGAATTGCAGAAAATGTTTGATCGCCATGGTTCAGGCCGCCAGAAATTCCTTGATAAGGGGAGCGCTACGGTCGACCAGCTCCCGAGCATCATTTTCGCTGAAAATCAGTGGCGGCAGAAAGCGCACCACCTTGTCAGCCGTCACATTGATCAGCAAGCCGGCGGCCAGTGCCTTGCCGACCAGTTCGCCGCACGGACGATCCAGTTCGATACCGATCATCAGACCATGACCACGGATCTCGACCAGACCCTTAACGCCCGCCAGCGCTTCAGCCATCAGAGAACGAATCAAGGCACCGATGCGTTCGGCACTGGCCATCAAGCCATCCTGTTCGATGGTCTGAATCGTCGTCAGCGCTGCCGTCGATACCAGCGGATTACCGCCAAAAGTCGAGCCGTGGTTACCCGGCCCGAACAACCCGGCCGCCTTGCCACCCGCCATGCAGGCGCCAATCGGCACGCCCGAGCCAAGGCCCTTGGCCAGAGTAGCAATATCAGGCTGGATGCCGGCGTGCTGATAACCGAACCACTTGCCGGTGCGTGCCATGCCGCATTGCACCTCGTCGCAAATCAGCAACCAGCCCTGCTCGTCGCACAACTGGCGCAGGCCACGCTGATACTCGAGAGAAGCCAGATGGATGCCGCCTTCGCCCTGGATCACTTCCAGCATGACCGCGACGATATTCTTGTTGTGTTCGGCAACCGCCCGGATCGCCTCCAGATCATCGTAGGGAACGCGGACAAAGCCGGAAACCAGCGGCTCGAAGCCCGCCTGTGCCTTGCGGTTGCCGGTCGCCGAAAGCGTCGCCAGCGTCCGGCCATGGAAAGCCTTTTCCATGACGATGATGGTCGGCGACTCGATACCCTTCTTGTGGCCATAAAAACGAGCCAGCTTGATCGCTGCCTCATTGGCCTCGGCACCGGAGTTGCTGAAAAAAACTTCCTGCATACCGGAAAGCTCGCACAGCTTGTCGGCGAGCTCTTCCTGCTCGCGAATCCGGTACAGGTTGGAGGTGTGCAACATCCGGCCAGCCTGCGCAGAAATGGCCGCGACCAGTTTGGGATGAGCATGCCCCAGTGTAGAAACAGCAATACCGGACAGCGCGTCGAGGTACTCTTTGCCTTCGGTATCTGTAATCCGGCTTCCCTGACCATGACTGAAAGCCACCGGCAACCGGGCATAGGTATTCATGACATGCGACATGAGCACAACCCCAAAAAACGAAAACGGCGGCCAGCGCCGCCGAAACGACTACAACACTTTACGGATCGCAATAACCGGAAAGAGTTGCAGAAAACCAGATGTTAAGTGAAAAATAGAGCCTTGTATAGAACGGCAAAACCATGCGCATCGCTATATTCAACCAGAAAGGCGGCGTCGGCAAAACGACAACCGCACTCAATCTCGGCGCAGCGCTGCATCGTGCCGGTACGCCTCCGCTCTTGATCGACCTTGATCCGCAAGGGCATCTGTCAAGCATCCATGGCACGCTGCCCACCGAAGCCAGCCGCAGCCTGTTTGCCTTCTACCAGGACAGCCGCAGCCTCGCCGAACTGGAAGTCGAGTGGGAAAACATCGGTCAACTGATTCCTGCGCACCAGCAATTGATCAAGGTCGACTCGATTTTCGGCAAAGGCCCCGCCATTCTCAACAAGCTGCGCAGCGGCCTCGACCTGCTCGAAAGCGAGAAGCCCCAGCGAACGACCATCATCGATTGCTGCCCTTATATCGGTGTACTTGCCTTGAATGCCATTTTTGCCTGCGACCGCCTGCTCATTCCGATTTCAACCGATTATTTGTCTTTGCAGGCAGCCGAGCACATCACTCGCACTCTTCAAGTACTGGAGCCGGTACTAAAAAGGAGGGTTGAACGACGCTACCTGCTCACCCGCTTCGACCGCCGCCGCCGCATGAGTGACGATGTCCGCAACAAACTGCGCGAACGCTACGGCAGCGAAGTCTGCGACACCGTCATTTCAGAAAATGTCGCCGTAGCGGAAAGCCCGTCGGTTAACCGCGACGTCTTTCGCCACAACGCATCGAGCGCGGGCGCCCACGATTACAAAGCACTGCTCGATGAGTTGCAGCACAAAGGCGACCTCTAAAAAGCTGCCTAACCAGCCACGATCATATCGACCACATCCTCGTAACTACAGGCCGCATTACGCGCCCCCAAGGCCATCGGCTGGCTGCGCGCCTCAAGAATCTCGCAGTCGTTGTACATCTGGCACAACTTGCGCCTTGCCTCTACTTCGTCCCGACCGTAGATCGACAAATTCTCAACGACGACGCCGCTGCGGGTACGAATGCGAAACAGATATTTCAGAACGGTATGGGGCACCATAAAACCCTCTGCATATCAATGAAGTAGCTTCAGTATATGCAGACGATTCAACAAAAACAACGCATCCCTTTCTGTTAAAACAAGTTTTCTAGCAATAGTGGCAAAGGCGCCACAGCCACAACGCTTCTGCTAGAATGCCTCCACCAAAGGTCGCAACGCCCGATAAAAGCAGAGTAGAACAATGACAACATCAGAATCGACCACCTTCATCATTGTTGGCCTGACCAAACAAGGAAAGAAATTTCGCCCCAGCGACTGGGCAGAACGCCTCTGTGGCGTCATGTCGGCCTTCGGAGCCGAACGCAAGATGAAATACTCCCCCTACGTCGGCCCCGGTGATTACAACGGTGAAAAGGCGGTTTTCGTTGACGGCCGCCTCGGCGAAGTCGAACCGATGGCCTATCGCTTCATGCTCAACTTTGCCCAGGACAACGATCTGCAGATCATCGATGGCGTCTGCTCCCTGGAAGAAAAAAAATAAGCCTCCCAGCAAAACAACAGACAATAAAAAAGGCACCCGAAGGTGCCTTTTTTATTGTCATCCAGCCGGATCAGGCAGCTGCAATAGCCTTGATCTGAGCAGACAGGCGGCTCTTGGTACGAGAAGCCTTGTTCTTGTGGATGATTTTCTTGTCAGCAATACGGTCGAGAACCGCAACGGATTGCTGGAAGACGCCCTGTGCGGCGGCTTTATCACCAGCTTCGATCGCCTGGCGCACGCGCTTGATCGCGGTACGCAGGGTCGAACGCAGGCTGGCGTTATGGGAGCGCTGCTTGTCAGCTTGACGGGCGCGCTTGCGGGCTTGTGCGCTATTGGCCATGAATAAAGTCCAAGGAAATAATGAAATTAAGCTGGCAATTATAGCCGAACAAATGACTCATTCGCAACAACAAACCATAACAACGAGCAATCCATTCATCCGCTTAAATATGCCGCTCGTAGAAAACTACCGCCTCCATCAATCACTCTCCCCTAAACTGGGCACATGAAAACTTCTTGCTCCACTCCTTCACCTTGAAAACAATCAATCACCGCTTCGTGCCCTCCGGGTTCTCGCTAGTTGAGTTGATGGTCACGATTGCCATCTTGGCCATTCTGGCCATGATGGCCGCACCATCGATGCAAGGCCAAATAGCATCAAGTCGAGTCACGGCCGCCACCAATGACCTCTTAACCACCCTGGCCCATGCCAGATCAGAAGCTGTCCGGCGCGGCATCACAGTCACAGTGACAGCCACCGGCGGAGACTGGAAAAACGGCTGGACCAGCACAGCAGGCAGTTCCGCCGGTGCACAAGCTGGCGACATACAGTTCAACAACGCCATCAGCATCGTCGCTTTCGCTTCCGATGGCACAAGTGCAAACACTGGCACGATAGCCGTATCCTCGACATCGACGTACACATCAAAAGCCAAAAGCATTCAAATTCTTGGCAGCGGAAAAGTCTTCGTCAACGAATAGCGCAACTAAATACATCATGACATCTGCCCTCTCCCCCTCCGAGAAACGCTGGCAATCCGGCATGAGCATGATCGAAGTTCTTGTCGCATTGATCATCCTTGCCCTGGGTGCCCTCGGCATCGCCGCCCTTCAAACGCGCGCCCTGAAAGGCAATGAAAGCAGCTTGCAACGTAGCCAAGCCGTAATGGCCGGGACGTACATGCTTGAAGCCATGCGAGCCGACAGCACCCTACGCAGCCACGCGATGACCTGCGCCTCGGGTGGTGGCGACACATTCAACAAATGGATCGAAGACATAGGAAGATCTGTCGGACCCAACACCTGCGGCCAAGTCAATTGCGCAGCAAACGCTCGCGGCACGCTATGCACCGTCACCATTCAGTGGAATGACAGCAGAGCAAAAGGCAGCGCCGCAGAGCAAGTATTATTGAGTTCACTCCTATGAACACCTGCACATTTATGCAAAAAAGCCAGTACGGGTTGAGTCTGGTTGAATTAATGGTCGCCATGGCGATCGGCCTGGTTCTGATGCTTGGTGCCACTGGCGTTCTGCTCACCAATCAACAAGCCTTCAGGACCACGGAAAGCCTCGGAGCCATACAGGAAAACGCGCGCGTAGCCATTGACCTGATGACAAGAGACATCCGGGCCGCAGGTGGACACCCCTGCCTTAGCATGGAGGTGAGAGACATGACAGGTGGCAACGCCGCAGCCGTCGCTCTGAAAGCTGGCATTTCGAGTGGAATCACAATAAATCCTGGCACCAACCCCGGCAATCGGGTCATGGCACAAGGCGCAATACAAGTGATCACCGCATCAACAATCCAGACCATCACGGGCTATAACATGGGCTCTACCACCATCACCGCCACTAACGACCTGAAGGCCAACGACATAGTCATCACCTGCACCAGCAAATCGGCCTATCTGTTACGAGTCACCTCGGCGACCCCCAACTCCTTTACAGTTTCTGCCGTACCAGGTGTCAATCTCCTCAATGCAACCCTGGTTTCCGGCCTTGCAAACCAGCTCTGGTACATAGGCAACGCAGGGCGGGCCCTGCCATCGCTGTATCGCAGAACAGAGGGCAACAACCCGGAGGAAATGGTCGATAACGTGACCGGCCTGGCCGTTCAGAACCTTAACGGCGCAACCAAACTAACCGTGACCCTGTGCGGTAGAAGTGTTGAGCAAAACATGGCGACCGCCGCACCAACTTGCCCAGGACGCGTTGAACGGACTTCATTCAGCGTAGCCCAACGTCGTACGAGCTGAAACATGAGCACTCTTACCCCACCGAAAAAGCAGCGCGGCATCGTACTGATCGTCGCAATGATCATGCTGGTGATCATGAGCATCCTTGGCATCTCGAGTGTGCGCAATATTGCGCTGGAAGAAAGGATGAGCGCCGCCTCCCACGACAGAAGCATTGCCCTGCAAGCGGCAGAGGCCGCGCTTCTGGCCGGCGAACAAGATGCTCGCAACAAAACCGGGATGGCAGTAAACCCGGAAGTCGAATTCGCTGCGGGCGGCTGCGCGCCAACGATCGTCAATGGTTTTGTTGCCACACCCATCCGCGCATGTTCGCCGGACTGGATGACTGACAGCAAGTTGATCAACTGGACGACCCAAGCCCGCAAGCTTGACAAAGCCAGCGTAAACCTCGGCCCCCTGGCCGGTGACAACACCCGTTACCTTATCGAGTTCCGCGGCACCCAGGTATGCAAACCCAAAGCGGGAGAAGCAATGGCAACAGATTGCGAGAAAGATAAAACCAATCCCTTCTGCTATTGCAATCTATTCAGAATCACCGCCATGAGCAACCCCAGCAACGATCGCGCCAACGTCATGCTGCAAACCCTGATGACCACTTACTGAGCCGCACAATCAAGCGCTCCGGGAGTACTCCATGAAAATCCAAAACAATTCCAGCCAGTTCGTTCAGCGGCTCGTTGCCCGAACGGCAGCCATCGCCCTATGCCTTGGCTCCTCGCCTTTCTCGTATGCCGCAGACATTCCAACGGTACCCTTGCAGGCGAACGTCTCAACCGACCCGAACGTCATGATGATTCTCGACGATTCGGGATCAATGCAATTTGAGATCATGCCTGACGATTACACACTGGGGGCCACCTATTATGTATTTCCCCGAGCCAATAACGTCTACGGCAGCACGGACTACAACAACGAAGTCGCAACAGTAGACAGCACCAAGATATTTGCAGCCCTGACACGCTCCCCACAAGTCAATACGATTTACTACAACCCGGCGATAACTTACACCCCCTGGGCCAATCAGGATGGCAGCCTTTACCCTCCCGCCTCGCCCACCTGTGCTCTGCACAACCCTATGCGATCAGGAACCACCACTGCGTACTGTCGTAACCTGACCACCAACATGGTCAATTACAACGGCGTGTACTGGAATACCTGCACCTCCGCAAGCGACAACAATTGCTCCCCGACAACAACATTACCGAGTTCGAGTTTTTGGACAGCTACTTATTTTTGGTTTACAGGCACCAGCAGTGAAAAATGGACTCTGTCGAAGTATGCAAAACGCGAAATCCGTTCCACAACGCCCACTTATAACGGCGATGGACGTACCGCACGGACTGACTGCACCGCCGGAGTATGCACTTACGCCCAGGAAATTCAGAATTTTGCCAACTGGTACACCTACTATCGCTCACGCGTCCTGACGGCACGCGCCGGCATCGGCCGGGCATTCTCGGCCCAGGGAACCGGCCTACGGGTCGGGTTCGCCGCTATTAACGAAGGCAGTTCAAGCATCGATGGCGTATCAACCACCACGCTCATCAGTGGCGTACGCCAATTTAGCGGTACAGATCGCAGCAACTTCTTCTCTGACCTTTATGGTCACACCATTCCTGCGGCAGGCACACCGTTACGCAAGGCACTCGATGCAGCCGGTCAGTATTACAGCCGCACAGACGACAAAGGGCCGTGGAGCAGCACACCGGGCACAACGGGGGGCACACTCTACGCCTGCCGGCAGAGCTACAGCATCCTGATGACCGATGGTTACTGGTCGGAAGGGAGCACAGCGTATGAAGCAACCACCAGCGCCGCCAAAAATGATAACGACAGCACCGATGGCACAACCATCACCGGCCCCAATAGCCAAAGCCTAAAATTCACTGCCGTCTCTCCGTTCACCGATGGCCGAGACAACACGCTGGCAGACGTAGCCGCTTATTACTGGAAACGGGATCTGAACACCAATCTGACGAATGCGGTACCAACCAGTACGCGCGATCCTGCATTCTGGCAACATATGGTCACCTTCGGGGTTGGCCTTGGTGTAAACGGGACAGTCGACCCCGACACAGCTTTCAGTGCCATTGGAAAAACCTCACCAACCATTACATGGCCCACACCATTTGGCAGCAACCCAGGAAAACTTGATGACCTGCTGCACGCCTCCGTGAACAGCCGCGGCGCTTTTTTTAGCGCCAAAGACCCGCAGGAATTTGCTGCCGCCCTGACCGCCATGCTCAACGACATCGCCGACCGGAAAAGCTCATCTGGATCGGTCAGCGCCAACAGCACCCGTCTGACTACCTCATCACTGGTATTCAGCGGCAGTTTCAACACGGCTGACTGGGGCGGGGAACTGGCGGCTTATCAGATTACGGCGAGCGGCGTAACGAGCACTCCGGTGTGGGAAGCATCAAGCCTGATTCCCGCCTATGGCAGCAGAAAGATATTCACGATCACCGGCGGCAACAAGAAGGAATTCCTGTGGAGCAACTTGGGCGCCACTGACCTGACCGCCCTGACCAGCCAGGCTATCGTCGATTATCTGCGTGGCGACCGGAGCCAGGAAACAAGCAACGGCGGCACGCTACGCAAACGGAAGACATTGCTTGGCGACGTTGTCAACTCGTCGCCGGTCTACCAGAAGTCGACAAAGACTGTTTACGTCGGCGCCAATGACGGCATGTTGCATGCCTTCAATGCAGAAACCGGCGTCGAGCGATTCGCCTACATTCCGAGTCCAATGCTCGCAAAAATGAAGTCATTAAGCGACTCAACCTACGTCCACCAGTTCTATGTCGACGGTGACATGGAAATAGCCGATCAGTCCGATACCGGCCTGAGCAAGTCCTATCTGGTTGGCACGCTGGGACGTGGCGCCAAAGGCCTGTACGCACTCGACATCACCACACCAGCCTCTTTTGGCGCAGCAAATATTGCCTGGGAGTATGTTGATAGCACAGACAAAAGTCTTGGCTACATGCTCGGAAAGCCGGTGTACGCGAGGATGAATGATGGATCGGACGTGGTCATCCTCGGCAATGGTTACAACAGCGCGAACGGTACCGCCGTCCTGTACATCATCAATCTGGAGACGGGGGTTGCAAAGAAAATTGACACCAACATAGGAAGTGATAACGGCCTGGCCACACCAGGGGTCGTCGACAACAATGGCGATGGTTATATCGACTACATCTATGCAGGCGACCTGAAAGGCAACGTCTGGAAGTTTGATGTATCCAGCAGCACAGCAACAAACTGGAAGGGCTCTGTTTTCTTCACCGCCAAGGACTCCAACAATCTTGCCCAGCCCATCACCTCCGAAATCACCTCCAGCGTCAATTACCTGACAAGTGACCCCAATGCCGGCAAGCGCTACATCTTCTTTGGTACCGGCGCCTATTTCCGCAAGACCGACCCGGATGACAAATCAGTACAAACCTGGTATGGCCTGATTGATAATGGCAGCGCCATTTCCGGACGGTCCTCGCTAACAGCACGAGGCCTGGCCGCCGAATTTACCGCCGATGGCAAGCCGGCACGCTCCTTCAAGAGTGCCACAGCGGGAGACATGACAGGAAAAAGCGGCTGGTATCTCGACTGGATCAACGCAGATGGAACAACGAAGATCGGAGAGAGAATGGTGACCGCGTCGGCACTTTACCGCCTGACCGAGCCAACTCTGCTGGGCAGTTCCATCATCCCAAAAGCTGACGATCCATGCCAGCCGGGCGGCACGGGCTATATCAACGCCATCAACGCCTTTACCGGTGGCAGCCTGAAAGCCTCGATCTTCACCTTCACAACCAGCCCGGGTGCGAGTACTGTGGGCTCCCTCGACTTTGGTGTAGGGATGCCAAGCCAGGCTTCGCTCTTCGTCGGTGACTCGAGTACCGGCCAAATTGTAGTTAGCGGAACAGGGAACAGTTCTGGTACTGGCACTGGCACTTCTAATTCTGGTCTTGGTGGGAATGGCTTCATCCCTGACGATAAAGGTGGCCGCATCTACTGGCGTGAAATTAACAGGAAATAGCAATGAAAAAAATGCAAACCGGCTTTACCCTGATTGAACTGATGATCGTTGTGGCGATCATCGGCATCTTGGTTGCAATCGCCCTGCCGAACTATCAGGAGCATGTACGCAGTGCGCGCCGAACAGCAGCCATGGGCTGCCTGATGGAGCGCAGCCACTTCATGGAGCGCTGGTATGCGGGCAATATGACCTATGCCGGAGCAGCGGGAATTCCAGGCTGCGATGGAACGGTCGCGCAGTTCTATGTTATCGGCGCCCCCGCTAACCTGACGGCGACCACCTTCACCTTGTCGGCAACCCCGACCGGCGCCCAGGCGGATGACCGCTGCGGCGTTTTATCGGTCAATCAGACGGGAACAAAAACCGCTGACGTGGGCGATTGCTGGCGTTAAACCAGCACAATCATGTGTAAAAAAGGGAGGCGATTCGGCCTCCCTTTTTCATGCACCTGAAGCCAGTTCCTTCGGCAGCGCGAACGAAACGCCCTCCTCCACGCCAGCCAGTTGCGCGACCGTCGCGCCGGAGAGCGAGCGGATACGGTCAACCACGCGGCTGACCAGGATTTCGGGGGCCGAGGCGCCGGCGGTGATGCCGACATTTTTCTTGCCGACCAGCCAGACCGGATCGACTTCATCCGGCCCATCGACCAGGTAGCCATCGATCCCGCGCGCCACGGCCACTTCCTTGAGGCGGCGCGAGTTGGAGCTATTCGGGCTGCCGACGACGATCACCAGATCACACTGTTCGGCCAGCGCCTTGACGGCATCCTGGCGGTTTTGCGTGGCGTAGCAGATATCGTCCTTCTTCGGCCCCTGGATTTCCGGAAAGCGGGCACGCAGGGCAGAAATGACCACCGACGCATCGTCGACCGACAGCGTGGTCTGGGTGACGAAAGAAAGCTGCCCGGGATGACTTACGTTCAGTGTGGCGACTTCCTCGGCCGTCTCAACCAGGTACATGCCTTGCGGGCTTTGCCCCATGGTGCCTTCGACTTCGGGGTGGCCCTTGTGGCCGATCATCACCACTTCGCGCGTCTGGTTGCGCATCTTGCCGACTTCGACATGCACCTTGGTGACCAGCGGACAGGTCGCATCGAACACCTTTAGACCGCGCTCTTCGGCTTCGGCGCGGACCGCCTTCGAGACGCCATGAGCGCTGAAGATGACCGTGCTGCCGGCCGGCACTTCGGCCAGCTCCTCAATGAATACCGCTCCCTTGGCACGCAGGTCGTCGCAGACGAACTTGTTATGCACGACTTCGTGGCGCACGTAGATCGGCGCACCGAACTTTTCCAGCGCGCGCTCGACGATGGCGATGGCACGTTCGACGCCGGCACAGAAGCCGCGGGGATTGGCGAGGAGAACTTGCATTTACATGATTCCGATGATTTTCACCTCGAAGCGGATCGTTTTTCCGGCCATCGGGTGGTTGAAGTCGAACAGGGCGTGCGTCGCATCCAGCTCGCGCAGGAAGCCGGCAAAGGTACCGCCGTTGGGCGCGGTGAATTCGACGACGGAATTCTCCTTCAGTTCCATCTCGGCAGGCAGGCCGCTGCGCGCGATGCGCTCGACCAGGCGCTCGTTGTGCATGCCGAAGGCTTGTGCCGGCTCCAGTTCGAAGACGAAGTTTTCCTGGGCAGGCAAACCGATCAGGACATTTTCGAGGTTTTCGGCGAGTTGACCGCTGCCCATCTGCAAGGTAGCCGGGCTCATGTCGAAGGTAGACAGGAATTCCTCGCCGTCGAGCGTGGTAATGCGGTAATGCAGGGTCAGATAGCTGTCGGAACGGACGGTACTGCTCATTTTGTATCCTTGTCGTGGCCGCCGGCGGTCAACTGCGCCAGAACCAGCAAAATGGCGCCGAGCGTGATGGCCGAATCGGCGACGTTGAAGGCTGGCCAGTAATAACCGGCGACATGCCATTGAATGAAATCGACAACCGCGCCGAAACGTACGCGGTCGATGACGTTGCCGAGCGCACCGCCCATGACCAGGGCGAGTGCCAGCGACAGCGTCTTCTGTTCCGGGTGGCGGCGCAGTTCGAGCGCGATCCAGCCCGACACGCCGATGGCCAGGGCCGAGAACAGCCAGCGCTGCCAGCCCGGCTGATCGGCCAGAAAACTGAAAGCCGCGCCCTGGTTGAAGGCCAGCACCCAGTTCCAGAATGGCGCGACATAGATCGTTTCACCAAACTGGATGTGGGCAAGAACGAAATACTTGCTGAGCTGGTCAAGCACAATGACCAGCCCGGCCAGGGCGTACCAATGAACCGCCTTGTTAGGCACAGTGACGTGCCTCGCCGGCGCCATGCAGGTTGCTGACGCAACGCCCGCACAAGCCCGGATGCGCTGGATCGGCACCGACATCGTCACGCACGTGCCAGCAGCGTTCGCACTTGGCGTGCGCCAGCGGCGAGGCAACTACCTGCTCGGCCTCATCGCGCACCAGTACGGTCGACGAGCAAATCAGCACGAATTTCAGATCATCGCCCAGCGCGGCCAGCGCTTCGTATTTCTCGCCGGCACAACGGATTTCGACCGCCGCCTGCAGCGCCGAGCCGATCTTTCCGGCTTCGCGTTGTTCTTCCAGGGCCTTGGTGACATCGGCGCGGACGGCACGCACGATGGCCCACTTGGCGAGCAGCTCACCTTCATTGGCCAGGGCCGGCAGGTCGTGCCAGAGCTGGAACATGATCGAATCGTCGGCCTTGCCGGTCAGCACGGACCAGACTTCTTCCGCCGTGAAGGAGGCGATCGGCGCCAGCAGGCGGGTGAAGGCCTGGGTGATGTGCCACAGCGCGGATTGCGCCGAGCGGCGCGCCTGCGACTTCGGTGCCGTCGTGTACAGGCGGTCCTTGAGGATATCGAGGTAGAAACCGCCGAGATCTTCGGAGCAGAAGGTTTGCAGCGCCTGCACGACGCGATGGAATTCATACTTGTCGTAATCGGCGCGGCAGCTTTCCTGCAGTTCGCGGGTCAACGCCAGCGCATAGCGGTCGATTTCCAGCCATTCTTCGACCGGCAGCATGTCGGCGGCGGCGTCGAAGTCGGAGACATTGGCGAGGAGGAAGCGCAGCGTGTTGCGGATGCGGCGGTAGCCTTCGACGACGCGCTTGAGGATTTCATCGGAAATGGTCAGTTCGCCCGAGTAATCGGTCGACGCCGTCCACAGGCGCAAAATCTCGGCGCCCATCTTGTCGGAAACCTGCTGCGGCGCGATGACGTTGCCCTTGGACTTCGACATCTTGTGGCCCTTCCCGTCGACGACGAAGCCGTGCGTCAGCAGCGCCTTGTATGGCGCCTGGCCGTCGATGGCGCAGCCGGAAAGCAGCGAGGACTGGAACCAGCCGCGATGCTGATCGGAGCCTTCGAGGTAAAGATCGGCGACATAGGCGAGGTCGGCGGCATGCGTGCCGCGCAGGACATGCCAGTGCGTCGTGCCGGAGTCGAACCAGACGTCCAGCGTATCCTTCATCTTGACGTACTGCTCGGCCTCGGCGCCGAGCAGTTCGGCGGCATCCAGGCTGAACCAGGCTTCGATGCCGGCCTTTTCGACGCGCTGGGCAACCAGCTCGACCAGTTCGGCCGTGCGCGGATGCGGCTGGCCGGTTTCCTTGTGCAGGAAGAAGGGAATCGGCACGCCCCAGTTGCGCTGGCGCGACACGCACCAGTCCGGGCGGGTCTTCATCATGCCTTCGAGGCGGGCGCGGCCCCAGGCCGGGAAAAACTGCGTTTCATCGACGGCTCGCTCGGCGATCCAGCGCAGGCTCGGCGCGTTCTCGTCCTGCTTGCGGTCCATGCCGATGAACCACTGCGTCGTGGCGCGGAAGATGATCGGTGTCTTGTGGCGCCAGCAATGCGGATAGCTGTGGCGGATTTTCTCTTCGTGCAGCAGTCGACCGCTGGCGGCCAGTTCGGCGAGCACGAGCGGATTGGCTTCCCAGACCGTCTTGCCGGCCAGCTCACCGGTCGACAGCGCGGGAACGGTCGAAATGAAACGACCGTCGTTGCCGACCGGGTTGTTCACCGGCAGACCGTACTGGCGGCCGACGTTGTAGTCGTCCACGCCGTGCGCCGGCGCGGTGTGCACCAGACCGGTACCGGCCTCGGTGGTGACATGCTTGCCGCAGATGATGGCGACATCGCGCGGCTGGAACGGATGCTTCAACAGGATCTGGTCGAGCTTGTCGCCGGTCGTCGAGGCGATCACCGTGCCTTCGAGTTCATAGCGCTTGAGTGCCGACTCGGCCAGTTCGTGCACCAGGATCAGGGCGCCCTTCGCCGTTTCGACGAGGTCATAAGTCAATTCCGGATGCACGCTGACCGCTTCGTTGGCCGGCAGCGTCCATGGCGTCGTCGTCCAGATCACGGCGAAGGCCGGGCTGCGCAGATGCGTCAGGCCGAAAGCCGCAGCCAGCTTGGCGGCGTGGTTTTCATGCACTTCGAAGGCGACGTCGATGGCCGGCGAAGTCTTGTCCTCGTGCTCGACCTCGGCTTCGGCCAGCGCCGAACCGCAATCCAGACACCAGTTCACCGGCTTCAGACCCTGATACAAGTAACCGCGTTCGAGAATCTTGCCCAGCGCGCGGATTTCGCCGGCTTCAGCCGCGAAATTCATGGTCAGGTAGGGATTGTCCCAGTCGCCAAGCACGCCGAGACGGATGAAATCCTTCTTCTGGCGCTCGACCTGTTCGCCAGCGTAAGCACGCGACAGTTCGCGCACCTTGTCGGCCGGAATCGCCTTGCCGTGCAGCTTCTCGATCTGGTGCTCGATCGGCAGGCCATGGCAGTCCCAGCCCGGCACGTAGGGCGCATCGAAACCGGACAGCGTCTTCGAGCGGACGATAATGTCCTTCAGGATCTTGTTGACCGCGTGGCCAATGTGGATGTCACCGTTGGCGTAGGGCGGGCCGTCGTGCAGCACGAAGCGCGGCCGGCCGGCGCAGATTTCGCGGATGCGCTGGTAGAGCTTCTTTTCCTGCCACAGGGCGACCCATTGCGGTTCGCGCTTGGGCAGGTCGCCGCGCATCGGGAAAGCCGTATCCGGCAGGTTCAGGGTGTCTTTATAATCAGCCATTTTGCGTGCTCACAGCTTGAAGAAGGCCCGGGCGGCCGCGGCATCTGCCGCGATCTGCGCCTTGAGGGCATCAAAATTGGGAAAGCGTTGCTCGTTGCGCAGCTTATGCACGAAACGAACGGAAAGGTGGGTGCCGTAGATGTCGCGGTCGAAATCGAACAGGTGCACTTCGAGCAGCGGCCGCGTACCACCGAGCGTCGGCCGGATGCCGAGATTGGCGACGCCAGGCAGCAGCTCTTCGCCCAGACCGCCGACCTCGACGGCGAAAACGCCGGTCATCGGCAGCGGATTGTGGCGAATGCGGATATTGGCCGTGGCAAAACCGAGCTGGCGCCCGATCTTGTCGCCATGCCGGACGCTGCCGTCGATCATGTAGGGGCGCCCGAGCAGGGCTGCCGCATGCTTCATGTCGCCGGCCGCCAGGGCACGCCGGACGCCGGAACTGGAGACTCTTTCGCCGTCGACCGTGACGCTCTGCATGGCTTCGACGGTAAAGCCGAAACGCTTACCTGCCGTCTTGAGCAGGGCGAAATCGCCAGTGCGGCCACGTCCGAAACGGAAGTCGTCGCCAATGATCAGGTGCTTGACCTGCAGGCCGCGCACCAGCACCTGCTCGATGAATTCATCCGCCGACAATGCCGCAAAGGCGGCATTGAACGGGCAGATCATCGCCTGGCTGGCGCCGCAGTCGGCGAGCAGCTCGAGCTTTTCGCGCAAGGTGGTGAGGCGGGCCGGGGCCGAATCGGGCGCGAAAAACTCGCGCGGATGCGGCTCGAAAGTCAGCACCGTCGGCGCCAGTTGCAGGCGTGCGGCGGCGGCCGCCAGTTGTTGCACAAGCGCGGCATGGCCGAGATGGACGCCATCGAAATTGCCGATGGCGAGCACAACGGGAGAAGGAACGGGACGCGAGTGACCGCGAAAGACGCGCATGGGCTTCGGAGCGAAAAAAACGTTGAATTATAACGGCCCCGGTCCGCCGACAGCCACTAAAGAGAAATAAGAAAAATAACAGCCGGCGCAAGATAAGGCGCCTGCCAGGATAAGCGTTTGGCTATAATTACCGATCATCGACCAATTCCGCCAACACGCCCGGCTTCATGCTCAATCTGATCGCCCACATCGTCAAACTTTCGTCGTGCCGCGATCGCACCGAGATCAATGCCGCCATGGTCGATGCGCTGACCGAGCTGTTTCATCCAGAGTCGGTCACCATTTACCGCTGCTATCCGGGCAAGAAGAAATCCACGGTTTTTTCCTGTGCCGGCAATGGCCGGGATGGGCGCTTCGTCCATAACGCCTATCTGCCGGACCATCGTTTCTGCCAGCCGATCGACCGCGACCCGCTGCTCAACCGTTGCCGCAAGGAGGCATCGGCTGTTCTCGACATGCTCGAAGATGGTTCGCACCGGATCGTCTTCCCGGTCAACCGTCTGGATCAGCCGATTTACATGATCGATCTGGCGCTGTCGGAGGAGTTTTCCGCCGACCAGCGCGTCTCGCTGATGGGCCTGATCGAATACTTCGGCAACCATATCGCCCTGCTCGATTACGGCGAGGCCGATACGCTGACCGGACTGGCCAGCCGCAAGACCTTTGACAAGCATTTGTTCGAACTGCTCGGCAAATCAGCGGCCGACGAACAATTGCGCAACGACACGTTGCAGGCGCCCCTGCGCCGGCGCGGTGAATCGACGCTGAGCAGCCACTGGCTGGCGGTCTGCGACATCGACCACTTCAAGCAGGTCAATGACAATTTCGGCCACCTGATCGGCGACGAAGTGCTGATCATGCTGGCGCAAGTCATGCAGAACTCCTTCCGCTTCGACGATCAATTGTTCCGCTTTGGCGGCGAAGAGTTCATCGCCCTGCTCCAGCCGACCGACCAGGCCTCAGCCATGGCCACGCTGGAACGCTTCCGCAAGGATGTCGAAAAACAGGTTTTCAGCCGGATCGGGCATGTTACGGTCAGCATCGGCTTCAGCCGACTGCTGCCCAACGACACGCCGACCGATGCCATCGACCGCGCCGACGAAGCGCTCTATTACGCCAAGGAACACGGCCGCAACCGGGTCGAATGCTACGAGATGCTGGTTGAACAAGGCGAACTCAAGCTGCGGACCCCGGCCAACGGCGAGGTCGAACTGTTCTGACTCGCCCGGTCGGAAAACCGGTCAAAAAAAGACGTTGACCGCGACAGCCGCTTACTTCGCCGGGCTGGCAAAATAGGGCAACAAGGCTTTGGCCGCCTCGATTCGATGGCAGGCGCTGACCGATGCGTCATTCATCACCGCCAGCAGGAAAGCAGCCGGATCCGTGAAATTACTGCCGACGTCAAGAAGATCGGCCGACTGTCGCTGCAGCGGACTGGCATCACGCTCGCCGGCAGCAAGGGCGGGCATCGAGTTCTCCGCTTCGACAGGCGCCAGCAGCAGTTCGAGTGCCCGGACGAAGTCTTCCGACTTGATGCTTTTGAGCGCCGCCAGCATGTCCGCCTGGCGCTCCATGTTGGGCGCCATGTCCAGCCCGGATTCCTCGACAAACATGCTGCCCATGCTCGGATCGATGAAAGCTGACCACTTTCCGCTCGCCGACTGCAGCGCCGGCACCAGCGTCACACCGGCGGCGTTGTCGTCGCCGGGAAAAAACGCAATGTGCGCAACCGGGACTTCAGCCAGGTATCTGCGCCGCAAAGCCTCGAGAAAGGACCTTGCCGACTCGACCGAAATCGGTTCAAGCAAGGAAAACCAGAGGTGAAAACCGCTCTCGGCGGAAACCGAAACCGCCGGCCGCGGCAGGTCGAGTTCATCCTGCACCGCCTGATAAACCCGGGCGACCGCCTCCCAGTCACGCGCTTTCGTGAAATTCAGCCGCATGAACCGGACTTGCTCCGCCGCAACGGGCTGCCGGAGTTCAATGGCAAACTCGCCATCCAGACTGCGCGCCAGCGCATCGGCGATGGCGGCGCCAGACCGGGAATCATCACCCTCATCGCTCTGCCAGTGCTGACCGGGAAGAAAATACAGCCGCTGGAGTTCGGCAATCAGTTTGCGCATGCATCACCCAAAGAAAACACTGAAATAAAAAAGGCGCGAATCGGTGATTCACGCCTTGCCGGCAGACAAGCAGACAGCGACCTGATTTTGCGCGATCAGCCCAACGTTGCCAGTTTCGCTTTCGGCCCCGGCGGATTCTTGCTGAAATACTGGCGCACGCCGCGCACAATGGCCTCGGCCAGCTTGTCCTGGTAGGCATCGTCATTCAGGCGACGCTCTTCTTCCGGATTGGAAATGAAGGCCGTCTCGATCAGTGCCGAAGGAATATCCGGCGCCTTCAACACGGCAAAACTCGCCTGCTCGACATTGTTCTTGTGCAGCGTATTGACCGAACCCAGTTCGCCAAGCAGGTACTTGCCCAGTTTCAGGCTGTCGTTGATCGTTGCCGTCTGCGACAGGTCGAGCAGGGTGCGCGCCAGGAACAGGTCCTTGGCGCTGATATTGACGCCGCCGACCAGATCCGCCTCGTTTTCGCGCTGCGCGAGCAGGCGCGCCTGCGTGCTCGATGCGCCGCGCTCGGAGAGCACGAACACAGAGGAACCACGCGCATCCGGCTTGATCCAGGCGTCGGCGTGGATCGACAGGAAGAGGTCGGACTGGACGCGGCGCGCCTTCTGCACGCGCATGCCCAAAGGCACGAAGAAATCGGAATCGCGCGTCAGCACGGCCCGCATGTTGGGTTCGGCATCGATGCGCGCCTTGAGGCGCTTGGCAACCTGCAGCGTGACGTTCTTTTCGTAGGAGCCGCCCTGCCCTATCGCCCCCGGATCTTCGCCGCCATGGCCGGGATCGAGCATGACGGTGACCAGGCGGTCGACCACCGGTTTACCCGATTTTTTGCTGGTGTGAACTTCGGGCGCTTCCGGCAGCTTCTCGGCCTTTTTCAGCGGCGCATCTTCCGGCTCTTTCTTGCCGATCTGGAAATCCTGTTCGAGGCGCGGCGGCTCGACCGCATCCTTACGCCCTTCAAGCAGCGCCATCAGCGGGTCGGGCGGATTGACCGGATAGACGTCGAGGACCAGCCGGTGGCCGTATTCGCCAGCCGGCTTGAGTTCGAAAACCTGCGGTGTGACCTTGGTCTTGAGCTCCATGACCAGGCGCACGACACCGGGTTTGAAACGCCCGGCACGCAGCAGCTTGATGTAGGGATCGTCGGTCGCGACCTTGCGCGCCAGACTGTCGAGCACGCTGTTGAATTCGACACCTTCGATATCGACGACCAGACGGTCCGGATTCTCGACGGTGAATTGCGTGTATTTGAGCGGCGCGTCGCATTCGAGCGTGACCCGCGTGTAATCGGGTGCCGGCCAGATGCGCACGGCGAGCACCGAGGGCGCCTTGATGGCGGCCCCGGCCAGTGGTGAAACAGAGAGGATCAGCGAGGCGCCGGCATAGCGGAGTAGCTGCCGTCGGTCCAGGCTGACTTTAGCCCTCTTATGCATTGCGTCCCTTCCGGTGTATCTGCCACGGCTTCGAGGACACGCCCGAGACCTGCATGATGAAGGCGCAACCGCAGGTCTGGCGACGGTACGCAGCCTGCAGCGCGTTCCGGCCATTCGACAAGGCAGAGCGCATGCTCGTTAAAGTATTCAGAAAAGCCCGCATCGAGGAACTCCTCCGGTGACTCGAACCGATAAAAATCAAAGTGATATAAGTATAAGCTCGAAATTACGTAAACTTCAACCAGAGAATAGGTCGGACTTTTGACCGGCCCGGCATAACCGAGCGCCCGAATCAAGGCCCGCACCAGCGTCGTTTTGCCCGCCCCGAGGTCACCTTCGAGGAAGACGACGCGCCCGCCGGCGAGCAGCGGCGCCAGGCAGGCACCGAGGCGCTGCGTTGCGGCCTCGTCGGGCAATTCAAAAACGGCGGTAACATCGGGGCTATGCACGATCAGGACTCCACTGTGGATTACGCGGCACTGAAGGAAGACATCCGTCAGGCCGGAGAAAAACTGGGCTTTGCCGCCATCGGCGTGGCGCGCGCCGACGTGGGCGCTGCCGCCGGGCATCTGCGCGACTGGCTGGCCGCCGGCTGCCATGGCGGGATGGATTATATGGCCCGGCACGCCGAATTGCGCGCCCAGCCGGCCTTGCTGCAGCCCGGCACGATCACGGTGATTTCCGTAGCGGTCGACTACCTGCCACATGCAAAAATCGCCGACCAGCCCGGCCAGGCCGCGATTTCCCGCTACGCCCAGGGCCGCGACTATCACAAGGTGGTGCGCAGCCGGCTGCAGAAACTGGCGGATGCAATCAGCGCCCGGATCGGCCCCTTCGGCTATCGCGCCTTTTCTGATTCGGCACCGGTCATGGAAGTCGAATTCGCCAGCCAGGCCGGCCTCGGCTGGCGCGGCAAGCACACGCTGCTGCTCTCGAAACAGGGTTCCTGGCGCTTTCTCGGCGAAATCTACACCGACCTGCCGCTGCCGCCCGATGCGCCGATTGCCGAACACTGCGGCAGCTGCACGGCCTGCCTGAGCGCCTGCCCGACCGGCGCCATCATTGCGCCCTACCGCGTCGATGCGCGGCGCTGCATTTCCTACCTGACCATCGAACTCGACGGCGCCATTCCCGAGGAATTCCGCCCGCTGATCGGCAACCGCATCTACGGCTGCGACGACTGCCAGTTGTGCTGCCCATGGAACCGCTTTGCGCAGCAGGGGGATGGCGAATTTGCGCCGCGCCACGGCCTGGACACGGCGCAACTGACCGAGCTGTTCGCCTGGAGCGAACAGCAATTCAACGATCGCCTCGCCGGCAACCCGATCCGACGCATCGGGCATGAACGCTGGTTGCGCAATATCGCCATCGGACTGGGCAATGGCGAAGCGACGCCAGCCACGCTGGCCGCACTGAATAGCCGGGCCGACCATCCTTCGCCGTTGGTACGCGAACATGTCGCCTGGGCACTGGCCCGCCTGGGCGAATGCACCGACTGAACTGCCCGCGCGCCGCTTGCCGGACAAACTATAACAATGGCATGATGCGCCGCACCCGCGACTCTGCTCGCTCTTCCTCCGACTGATCCGACCATGAAAAAACCCGCCCTTCTCGCCCTCGGCGCCGCCCTCGTCGCCATCGCCTACCCCGCCAGCGCCTGGTTTCTCGGCATGCGCATCGAAGCCATGCAGGACGAGCAATATCGCTCCTTCGAGCAGCAGCCCTACGTCAAACTGGTCAGCCGTGATTTCCAGCGCGGCATTTTTTCCTCGAGCGAAACCACCACCATCGAACTGGTCGGCATTGACGAACTGACCGCCCTTGCCAAGGCCGACGACAGCGCCAGCAGTGGAGAAACTCCGCCCGCCGAACCGATCCGGATCACGCTGCGCACCGATTTCCAGCATGGCCCGTTCCCAGGTTTCTCGACAATGGCAGCAGCCGTCGCCGACAGCGAACTGGTGCTGACCGCCGAACAGCAGCAACAAGCCAAGACCCTGTTCGGCGACCAGAAACCGCTGCAAATTCACAGCGAATTGCACCTGCTGGGCGGCGGCGTCAGCACAGCAAGCAGCCCGGCATTTGCCTTCGACCTGCCCAAAACCGAAGACGGCAAAGGCGGCCGGGCAAGCTGGGGTGGCATCCGGATGGTGGTCGATTTCAGCAACCACCTGCAGCACTACACGCTGCAGGCCGACGCCCCCGGCCTGGAAATCACGAATGAGCAGGGCGGCCTTTTCCAGATGAACGGACTGCATCTGGAAGCCGACCAGCAGCGCCTGTTTGACGACGAGCCCCGCTTTTATGTCGGCAGCAGCAAGATGACGCTGGCGCAGCTGAATTTCAACGAAGGCAAAAATCCCGAAGGCGTTGAAAAGCCGGCCTTCCTGCTCAAACAGCTCACCTACGACGCGGCTGCGCCGCTCAATGGCGAGTTCATCGACCTGATCGGCAAGATCGGCGTCGAAGTGGCGCAAATCGGTGCCCAGAACTACGCGCCGGCTCACTACGACTTTTCGCTGCGCCACCTGCATGCACGCACGCTGGCCAATCTGCATCGCGCCCTGCTGCAATGGTATGCCGACCCGAGCCGCCGCTCCGCCAGGGAGCCGGCGGCCATGCTGCAGAGCATGACAGCGCTGCGCGACCCGGCACTGGCGCTACTCAAATTCAGCCCGGAAATCCGTGTCGACCGGATCAGCTTCCAAAGCCCGCAAGGCGAAGCCCAAATCTCGGCCAGCGCCAAGCTGGGCGAACTGAAACCGGAAGAACTGGCCAATCCTTTCATGCTGCTCGGCAAACTCGAGGCCAGCGCAGATATCGCCCTGCCCGCCAGCCTGCTTGGCGACACCGCCCAGGCACCGCAGATCGCCGGGCTGATCGAGCAAGGCTATGTGCAGCAGGACGGCAGCATGCTGCGCAGCAAGATCGGTTTCAGCAAGGGGCAGCTCAACGTCAATGGCGTGCCGTTCAACCCGCAGGCGGTCAACCCGGCCCAATAAGGAAAAAAGCCCCGCCACATCGGGCGGGGCTTTGTTTCAACCGGTGCTGACCGGCCGCGCCGGATCAGCGCACCACTCGCTCCACGAACCGGCGTAGAGCCGGGAGCCGGTCAGGCCGGCAATTTCCATGGCAAGCATGTTGTGACAGGCGGAAACGCCCGAACCACACTGGTGCACGACCTGCTCGGGCGTCGTGCCGGCGAGTATCGCCAGCCACTCGGCACGTAGCTCCGCGGCCGGCTTGTAACGGCCATCGGCCTGCAAATTGTCGCGAAAAAAGCGGTTGACCGCGCCGGGAATATGGCCGCCGACCGGATCCATCGTCTCGTTCTCGCCACGAAAACGATCCGGTGCCCGCGCATCGACCAGATGCATGCGCGAGGTCTGCATGAAAGCGCGCACGTAGTCTGCATCAACGCAGGACTCGCACATAGTGGCCACAAAAGTTGTTGGCGAGCGGCGCGGCATTTCCGGCGTCAATGGGCCGTTGACCGCCTGCCAGGCCTGCAGGCCGCCATCGAGCAAGGCCACCCGGTCATGGCCGAGCCAGCGCAACAGCCACCACAGGCGACCGGCGATCATGCCCTGCGCATCGTCGTACACCACGACCTGCGTTTGCGGCCCGATACCGATCCCGCCGAAACACTGCGCCAGTTTTTCCGGTGCCGGCAGCGGATGGCGGCCATTGGCGCCATTCATCGGCCCCGACAGATCGCGGTCGCAGTGCAGGAAGACCGCGCCGGGAATATGGCCGGCCGCATAGGCGCGCTCGCCATAGCCGGTATCGGCCAGCTGGTGGCGCACATCGACCACCAGCCAGTCCGGATCAGCAAGATGTGCCGTCAGCGTCGCGACGTCGACCAGGGTCGTGTAACTCATGCTGCGGCGAGCCAGCCTTGCGCTTCTTCGGCGTTATCGAACACTTCGACGTCGGCATTGACGAAGGTCTGCGACAACCAGGCACTCCACGTCACCCACTGACTGTCGGTGACCACGGCAACACGCTTGAAGTCGTTGGCATGGGCGCGCGAGAACTTGATTTCTTCCCAGGCGACGTCGATGGTCAGGTCGGCCATCTGGCTGAGATCGAAACAGAGATCGACCGGACCTTCGAACTTGACCTTGTAATTGACGACCTCTTCGAATTCCTTGTAATCGGCCAGCGTGAATTCGCCAAAGACGGAAACGTTGACGCGGCTGAGTTGGTGGTCGATGACAATCATGGTTTGACTCCGTTGTTGTTTGCTTCGAGTTTAACGCCGTTTAATCCTGTTCCACCGGTGCGGCGCGGGAAAAGTGTGTCGCCGCGATGCCGGACAGGATGATCAGGCCGATCGCGAACCACGCCTCGCCATCGAGCACCTCGCCCCAGAACAACGCGCCGAACAGGCTGGAAAAAATCACCGTGCTGTAAGCCAGCGCCGCCGACATCAGGGTCTTGCCGCGCGTGTAGGCGCGGGTCATGGCGAGTTGGGCAACCGTCGCGAAGCAGGCGACGCCGAGCAAAAGCAGGCCGCTATGCAGGTCGACCGCGTGAAGTTCGCTGAACAACAGCCAGGCGCCGCCACAGACCGAGGAAACCAGGGAAAAGTAAAACACCGTGCGCGCCTCCGGCTCGCCCCGCTCACCCAGTTCGCGCACACTGAAGTAAGCCATGCCGGCCAGCACGCCGGAGCCCAGACCAACCAGGCCACCAAGCAGTTGTTCGGCGCCCAGCGTCGGTCGCAGCAGCAAGGCGACGCCGAGCAGGCCGACCAGCAGCGCCCCGAGAATGCCGGCGCGCAGGCGCATGCCGGCCAGCGCCAGGTAGATGGCAAGGAAAATCGCCGAGGTGTAGTTGAGCGTCACCGCCGTCGCCAGCGGCAACAGGGTGATTGCATAAAAATAGGCAAACAGGGCGATAAAGCCGACCACGCCACGGCTGATTTGCCAGCGCCAGTGCGGTGTCGCCAATGGCACGCCACGCAGGCGCACCAGGCAGAACATCAGGATCAGCGAGATGAAGCTGCGGTAAAAGGTGATTTCGACCGCCGAGTGCGTTTGCGCGGCATATTTGACGCACACCCCCATGCAAGCGAAAAGCAGGCTGGCGACGACCATCCAGAGTGATTGCATGAAGCGGCTCGAAAATAAAAAAGGCGTCGGATTCTACCCCGACGCCCCTTGCCTTGCATGCCGTGATCAGCGCGCCTCGATCTGCTCCTGCATGATCCGGCGGTAGAACTCGTGGAAGTGCTGCATGCCGTCTTCCATCGGGCTCTGATACGGACCGACTTCGTTGCGACCTTCGGCGAGCAGCGCCTTGCGGCCGCGATCCATGCGTTCGCCGATGTCGTCATCCTCGATCGCGGTTTCCATGTAGGCCGCACGTTCAGCCTCGATGAACTCGCGCTCGAAATCGACGATTTCCTCGGGGTAGTAGAACTCGACGACATTCATCGTCTTGTTCGGCCCCTGCGGAATCAGCGTCGACACGACCAGCACGTGCGGATACCACTCGACCATGATGTTCGGATAGTAGGTCAGCCACACCGCGCCCTGCGGCGGCGTCTGGCCACGATCGCCGTAATATTCGCGCACCACCTTCTGCCAACGGTTGTAGGCAGAGGAGGAAGAATCCTTCAGCAGCGAGGTGATGCCGACCTTCTGCACCGAATACCAATCGCCGAACTGCCAGCTCAGATCGTCACAGGTGACAAAATTGCCCAGCCCCGGGTGGTAGGGCACGACGTGATAGTCCTCGAGATAGACCTCGATGAAGGTCTTCCAGTTGTAGTTGCACTCGTGCATCTCGACATGGTCGAGCTTGTAGCCGGAAAAATCGAATTCGCCGGCAACGTTCATCCCGGCCAGATCGGCATTGGCCGAACGCGGCCCCTTGAAGAGCAGGCCGCTCCAGTTTTCCAGCTTGGCCTTGTTCAGGTTGAGGCAGGGATTCTGCGGAAAATGCGGCGCCCCGATCAGTTGACCGGCGGTATCGTAGGTCCAGCGGTGGATCGGGCAGACGACATTGCCCTGCAGCTTGCCCGAGCCCTGCAGCATGATCGCCTGGCGATGCCGGCAGACGTTGGACATCTGCCAGATACCTGCGTGCTCACCCGACTGGCCGCCGTTGAGCAGCATCTGGCCGTGGTCCTTCCATTCCAGCGAACGATAATTGCCCGCTTCGGGCACCATCAACTGGTGGCCGACATATCCCGGACCGGCATCGAAGATGAGCTTTTTCTCCAGCTCATGAATTTTTTCATCGAAATACCAGTCCACCGGCAGTTGGGAAACTGCGGGGGCCAAACGGGACAAGCTCGCCACGTCGGACATTCCACGCCTCCAGCGGGTTAAAAAAGCGGGATTTTACCCTGCCCTCAATTTGACCAGAAGCCCCCGGATGGAGTATTTTCGCGTGTTTCCTTGAAACCCGTTGACATGGATCAATCCCCCATCGCCGACATGAAATTCGAAACCGCCATGGGCGAGCTCGAAAACATCGTCTCCAGCATGGAAAGCGGCAAACTCGAACTCGAAGCCTCCATCGCCGCCTATCGTCGCGGCATGGAACTGATGCAACACTGCCAGGCCCAGCTGAGCGCTGCCGAGACGCAGATTCGTGTTCTCGAAAATGGCCAGTTCAAGGACGTTGACCGTACAAGCCTGGAGGCTGAGTGAGCGCTACCCCGTTTGCCGAATGGATGGCCGCTACCCAGGCCCGCACCGAAACCGCGCTCGCCCGGCATCTGCCCGGCCTTGACTGCATTCCTGCCCGCCTGCACGAAGCGATGCGCTACGCGACGCTGGGCGGCGGCAAGCGCGTCCGCCCGCTGCTCGCCTTCGCCGCTGGCGAACTGACCGGGGCCAGCCCGGAGCAACTCGACGTTGCCGCCTGCGCCGTCGAACTGATCCACGCCTACTCGCTGGTGCACGACGACCTGCCGTGCATGGACGACGATGTGCTGCGCCGCGGTCGACCGACCTGCCACGTCGAATTTGACGAACCGACCGCCCTGCTCGTTGGCGACAGCCTGCAGACGCTCGCCTTCGAACTGCTCGCCAGCCAGCCTGATGCCAATCCGGCCCGCCAGCTCGAAATGATCAGCCTGCTCGCCCACGCCAGCGGCTCGCGCGGCATGGCCGGCGGCCAGGCGATCGATCTCGCCTCGGTCGGCAAGGCGCTCGATCAGCCCGAACTCGAACTGATGCACGCCCTCAAGACCGGCGCCCTGATCCGCGCCGCCGTGCTGCTCGGCGCCCTCGCCGGCCAGCCGCTGTCGGCCGAAGAGCGCAGCAATCTCGACCGTTTCGCCAAACGCGCCGGCCTGCTCTTCCAGGTCGTCGATGACATCCTCGACTGCACGGCAAGTACCGCCACGCTCGGCAAGACGGCCGGCAAGGACGAAGCGGCCGACAAGCCGACCTATGTCAGCCTGCTCGGCCTCGACGGCGCCCGCCAGTACGCCGACGAACTGCGCGCCGATGCACTTGCCGCCCTCGCCATCTTCGGCGACCGCGCCAGCCGCCTGACCGAGCTGGCCGATTTCATCTGCCACCGGCAATTCTGAGATGAGCTACCCCCTGCTCGAAAGCATCAACAGCCCGGCCGAGCTGCGCAGCCTGGAACGCAAGCAGTTGCCGCAACTCGCCAGCGAGCTGCGCGACTTCCTGATCGATTCGGTCGCCCGGACCGGCGGCCACCTGTCGTCCAATCTCGGCACCGTCGAACTGACGATTGCCCTGCACGCCGTTTTCAATACGCCGGACGACCGCCTGGTCTGGGACGTCGGCCACCAGTGCTACGCCCACAAGATCCTCACCGGACGCCGCGAAGGCATGAGCCGCTTGCGCATGCACGGCGGCATCTCCGGCTTCCCGAAGCGTTGCGAAAGCCCCTACGACACCTTCGGCGTCGGCCATTCCTCGACCTCGATCTCGGCTGCCCTGGGCATGGCACAGGCCGCCAAACTCAAGGGTGAGAACCGCAAGGCGGTGGCCATCATCGGTGACGGCGCAATGACCGCCGGCATGGTCTTCGAGGCCATGAACAATGCCGGTGTCGGCGATACCGACATGCTGGTCATCCTCAACGACAACGAGATGTCGATCTCCGAGCCGGTCGGCGCGCTCAACAACATCCTGACCCGCCTGATGTCGGGCAAGACCTTCAACGTCGCCCGCTCGGCCGGCCGCCACATGCTCGGCTTCGCGCCACCGCTGCTCGAACTGGCGCGCCGCGCCGAAGAACACGTCAAGGGCATGATCGCGCCGGGCACGCTGTTCGAGGAATTCGGTTTTCATTACTACGGCCCGATCGACGGCCACGACCTCGACGCCCTGATCCCGACGCTGGAAAACCTGCGCGACCTGAAGGGCCCGAAGTTCCTGCACGTCATCACCAAGAAGGGCCAGGGCTACAAGCTGGCCGAAGCCGATCCCATCCTCTATCACGGCGTCGCCAAGTTCGCGCCGGATGAAGGCATCAAATCCGGCAAGGGCGGCGGCAAGCTGACCTACACCCAGGTTTTCGGCGACTGGCTGTGCGACATGGCCAAGGCAGACACCCGCCTGATCGGCATCACGCCGGCAATGAGCGAAGGCTCCGGCATGGTCCGCTTTGCCCGCGAACACGCCGAGCGTTATTTCGATGTCGGCATCGCCGAGCAGCATGCCGTGACCTTTGCCGCCGGCCTCGCCTGCGAAGGCCTGAAGCCGGTCGTCGCGATCTACTCGACCTTCCTGCAGCGCGCCTACGATCAACTGATCCACGACGTCGCCCTGCAGAATTTACCGGTGATTTTCGCGGTCGACCGCGGTGGCCTGGTCGGCGCTGATGGCCCGACCCACCACGGCACCTTCGACCTCTCCTTCGTCACCTGCATTCCCAACATGGTGGTCATGGCCCCGGCCGACGAAGCCGAATGCCGCAAGATGCTGTCTACCGCCTACGAACTCGATTGCCCAAGCATGGTGCGCTACCCGCGCGGCGGCGGCAGTGGCAAGACTCCAGCAACGGATCTCACCGGTCTACCTGTCGGCAAGGGCGAAATCCGCCGCCAGGGCAAGGATATCGCGCTGCTCGCCTTCGGCAGCCTGGTCACCGCCGCCGAGGCCGCCGGCAATGAACTCGACGCAACGGTCGCCAACATGCGCTTCATCAAGCCGCTCGATGTCGAACTGATTGTTGCACTGGCCGGGAACCATTCCCTGCTGGTCACTATCGAAGAGAATGCGATCATCGGCGGCGCCGGTTCGGAAATCGAACGGGTGCTGGCGGAACGCGGGCTGAAGGTGCCGGTATTGCGCCTCGGCCTGCCCGACCGCTTTATCGACCACGGCGAACAAGGCCAGTTACTGGCCGAACTTGGCCTCGACAAAGACGGCATCGTGCGCGCCGTACGTGCGGCTTCGCCCGCAACAACCCACAATAATTGATTGAAGAACAGCCCATGAGCACCCCGAACAGCACCATCCCCGACGTCCAGAACTCTGCCGACACCCGCCAGATCGCTATCAACAAGGTCGGCATCAAGTCGATCCGCCATCCGGTCAAGGTCCAGGACAAGTCCGTCGGCGTCCAGCACACTATCGCCGTGTTCAACATGTACGTCGGCCTGCCCCACAATTTCAAGGGCACCCACATGTCGCGCTTCGTCGAGATCCTGAACAGCCACGAGCGCGAAATCTCGGTCGAGAACTTCCCGGCCATGCTCAGCGACATGGTCGTCAAGCTCGAAGCCGAAACCGGCCACATCGAGATGAACTTCCCGTTCTTCATCAACAAGACGGCCCCGGTTTCCGGCGTGCAGAGCCTGATGGATTACGACGTGACCTTCATCGGTGACATCTGCCACGGCAAGGTCACCACCTCGGTCAAGGTCGTCGTGCCGGTGACCAGCCTGTGCCCCTGCTCGAAGAAAATCTCCGAATACGGCGCCCACAACCAGCGCTCACACGTCACGGTAACGGCCAGGACGAACGATTTCGTCTGGATCGAGGAGCTTGCCCAACTGGTCGAACAGGAAGCCTCCTGCGAGCTTTACGGCCTGCTCAAGCGCCCCGACGAGAAGTACGTCACCGAACGCGCCTACGACAATCCGAAATTCGTCGAAGACATGGTGCGCGACGTTGCTGCCCGTCTCAACGCAGAAGCCCGCATCGACGCCTACGTGGTCGAATCGGAAAATTTCGAGTCCATTCACAACCATTCGGCCTACGCGCTGATCGAAAAGGACAAGACGGCAGCCTGAACGGCTTCCTCACCGGTCGACGCCCCGCCAGGGGCGAAAACCGGAAAATAAAAAAGGGCGCCGAAGCGCCCTTTTTTTTGTGGTCTTGATCTGCGTATTAAGCAGCGGCGACCGGCTTTTCCTTGCGGACCAGCTTTTCCTTGATACGAGCCGACTTGCCCGAACGCTCGCGCAGGTAGTACAGCTTGGCGCGACGCACATCACCACGGCGCTTGACTTCGATCGAAGCGACCAGCGGCGAATAGGACTGGAAAGTACGCTCGACGCCTTCACCGGAAGAAATCTTGCGAACGGTGAAAGCAGAGTTCAGACCGCGGTTACGCTTGGCGATGACAACACCTTCGTAAGCCTGCAGACGCTCGCGGTTACCTTCCTTGACCTTCACTTGCACGACAACGGTGTCGCCCGGTGCGAAGTCAGGAATGGTCTTGCCGAGACGGGCAATTTCTTCTTTTTCCAGCTGTTCAATCAGGTTCATGTGAGATCCTCTAATTTATAAACACTTACTCACCGCATTGCTCCTCTCCGGAAATCTCCGTGAGTAGTTGCGTTTCTTCCGCGCTCAACACGCGGTGCGCCAGCAAATCCGGCCGGCGCTTCCGGGTCCGGGCCAGCGACTGTTTCAGCCGCCAGCGTCGAATTCTTTTGTGGTCACCGGACATCAAGGCCTCCGGCACCGCCGCGCCCTCGTATATCTCGGGCCGCGTGTAGTGCGGACAATCCAGCAAACCACCGACAAACGAATCTTCCACCGCCGAAGCGGCATCGCCCAATACGCCCGGCAACTGGCGGACGACGGCATCAATCAGCACCATCGCCGGCAACTCGCCGCCGGACAGGACAAAATCCCCGATCGAAATTTCTTCATCGACACAGCGCTCGATCAGACGCTCGTCAATTCCTTCATAACGCCCGCAAAGAAGAATCAAACCTTCCTCGCCAGTCGCCAGCTGCATCACCCGTTCATGAGTGAGCGGCGCACCCTGCGGCGAGAGGTAGATGACCCGACTGTTCGCCAGACCCGCCTCGCGCTGCTGCGCCTTGGCAGCATTGATCGCCTTTTCCAGCGGCGCGGCCTGCATCAGCATGCCAGGGCCGCCACCAAAGGGACGATCATCCACCCGCCGCCAGGCATTTTCGGCGAAATCACGCGGATTCCAGCCTTGCCAGGCCCAGCGCTGCTCTTCCAGCGCCCGACGGGTAATGCCACTTTCCGTTACTGCCGCGAACATCTCCGGGAAGAGGGTAATGCAATCAAAGCGGATCACCCCTTGCTGCCCCTGCGACTCACCAGTCGCTCCCCCACTCCACGCGGATCAGTTGCGCTTCCTTGTCCACCGTCAGCACGACTGCCGCCACAAACGGCAGCAGACGTTCGACTTCGTCATCACCAACGACGCGCAAAACATCGTGCGCCCCCGTTTCGAGCAGCCCGACCACCTTGCCGAGCCGCTCATCAGCGGTATTGATGACTTCCAGACCGATCAGATCGGCCCAGTAAAACTCATCTTCATCAGTCTCGGGCAACGCATCGCGCGGCGCCCCGACCAATACACCCTTCATGGCTTCGGCTGCAGTCCGGTCGTCAATGCCGTCAAGCAGCACCACGACACCATTACCGTGAACTTTCAGGCCTTTCAGCCCGCATTCACGCCACGACTCGCCGTCCTTGCTGATCCACCAAACAGGAATTTCATCCCAGTCCAGCGGGTCATCGCCAAAAGGATGCAGCTTCAGCCAGCCACGAATTCCATAGGGGTCGGCAAGCCGCCCCAGAATAACAATATCGTTGCCGGTCAAAGCGAAAACTGCTTAGGCGGCTTGCTGAGCAGCGTGCTGCTTGACCAGACGGGCAACCGTCGGGGAGAGCTGGGCGCCATTTTCTTGCCAGTAAGCCAGGCGATCGGTAGCGATGCGCAGACCTTCAGCATTGCCGGAGGCAACCGGGTTGTAGAAGCCGATGCGCTCGACAAAGCGGCCATCGCGACGATTGCGCGAATCGGTAACAACCATGTTGTAGAAAGGACGCTTCTTGGCGCCACCACGTGCAAGACGAATAACAACCATGTGATTCTTTCGTAAGCTGGAAAAAAGACCCGAGATTATATCTCTTTACCAAGGAAAAACAAGCCACTTAGCCAATCTAAAAACGATGGGCGCCTGATGCCACCCGGAGGACGGAACAGACCTTTGGTCGCCGCACAGATGGTCAGAATGTAAATTTTTGTTTATTCTCGCCCGAAATGAGCACCGAGCCGGAGAACCATCTAGCAATATCAGCCGAAGCCAACATCAAGAGCATTCTTGAGTGGCTGGCTCTGACGCACGACCAGCCGGCAGCCGAAAACCTCGAGCCACTCTACCGGCAACTCCTGCTGCTGCGGGAAACCCCCATTCCAACAGCCCAGCGCATCAAGCTCCTCGACCTGCTGTACGGACAGGCGGAAAAGCTGGTCGAAGCCGAACGCCCCAGCCTTTACGAAGTTGCGCTGCCGATTTCACGCAAACTGCGCCAGCGTATCCGGCTGACCCTGAAGCTGCTGGAAACCCTGACCCAGGATTATTTCAATACACTTGCCGAGCTCTTCGACCCGCTGGGCGGCTCGCCATCCCGCACGCCGCAGACCACACTGCGCCGCGTCATGTACTGCATCAGTTGGCAAATCCGGATCAACCACCTGGTTGCCTCACCGACCGGAATCGGCTTGTGGCAGCAACTTCATTCCGCATTCCGCACCGCACGCCGCCTGGGGGTTGCCGAACTGCCCGGCCCTCGCGACAGCCAGTCGATCCTGCAGATTTACACCAGCGCCCTGCTCGCAGCAATCGCACAACCGGCCTCGTTCAACTCGCGCGAACTCGAATTCATCAGCCAGTACATCGAACAGAACAACCACAACCTCAATCTTTACGACAGTCCGCCGGACAACTCCGGCGTATTCTGGATCGATCAGGAAAAAGACCTGCCGGCCCACGCGCTGATCAGACGCATTCCTGCCGCCGAGACACGAATACTTTATTTTTCCTGCGAAGAAATCGCCAGCAAGGCCCGCGAAGACCTTTCCCTGCTCAAACAAGGCGTCAAGGCAGCCGCACTCGGCCTGAGCACTTTTGCTGAAACCAGCTCGGGGCAAGGCACCCTGCGTCGCCTCAACCTGCTCTGGGGGCAACCGGCAAAACGCCGTTTCCCTCGGCGTCGCCAGTCTTATCGTGTGCAACTGTGCGTTGGCCTTAATAATCTGTGGCGCCTGTTCAAGGCCCCGCACGAGGAAAACACCAGCCTCAGCGAATGGATGGTGATCAATGAAAGTCCGGACGGCTACGCCTTGATGCACATGGCCGGACAGACCCATCGCCTGAGGGTTGGCGACGTCGTCGCCCTGCGGCCAAGCGGCGAGCGCAGCGAAACAGAGCCCCTGTGGCACATCTGCATTGTCCGCTGGGCGCTCTCCGAGAATCCGGAACACATCGAACTGGGCTTGCAACTCCTTGCTTCACAGGCCATCGCCGCAAAAATCACGCTCCCCGATTCGCGCGATGCCAGAAGCATTTCCGCTCTCGTCCTGCCGGAAAAACTGACGCCCCCCCGCGCACAATCGCTGATCATGCCAAGCGGCGTCCTCAAGGACGAAAGTCACCGGATCATCGTTCTGGTGGAAAAACACAACCTGGAAATTCGCGAAGTACGCGCCACCAAGCTTGATGAGCAAACCGGCCTGATCGAGATATTCAGCGTTGCGCCGGACGGGACAGACTAGCCGCAATCAGGCCGCCAAACAGTACTACCGCCCAGGACAGGTGCAGCCAGATCAAAAACACCGGAAATGCGGCAAAGGCGCCGTAGATGCTTTTCAGCATCGCCGAACTGACCAGATACAGTTCGAACACCTTCTGCATGGCAGCGAAAGCCAGCGTAGCAAAAAGCCCGGCCAGCAAGGCTGCCCGTCGTGGCACATTGACATTGGGAACGGCGTAATAAACGAAGGAAAAAAACAAGCCAAGCAAGGCGATTGAAACCCCCTTCAGCAGAAAGCGGCGAATCCAGACCGGCTCGTCGAACAAACCGAGCGAGGTTGTCACGGCAAACGACATCGCTGCCGCCACCGCCCCCAGGATAAACGGCCAGACCGCCATCGCCAGTGCGTAGAGACGCAAGCGCGCCAGGAGCGGCCGCGGCCCAACCTGCCACAAATGATTCAGCGCACGCTCGATGGTATTCATCAACAAAAACGCCGTAATGCTGAGAAAGGCAATGCCGGCCACGGTCAACTGCTGCGCCTTGTGCGAAAAGCGGCCAATACTGCCGGCAATCGTACCCGCCGCGCCTTGCGGCAGCATCGCCCCCTGGATCAGCAAATCCAGGCGACCGAGCAGCACATCGAGATAGGGAACCGTATCCGCCACTGAAAGCACCACGGCAACCAGCGGCACCAGCGCCATCAGGGTGGTAAAAGCCAGCGCCGAACTCGTCTGCATCATGTTCTCGTTATGAAAACGCTGAAATATGCTGATGGCGCGGACCGGCTTCGGCCGGGTTCGACGATAACGGGAGTGCGTTTGCATGGGGCCGTATAATAGCCGACCATGCAAGACATCCTCGTTCTCTATTACAGCCATCGCGGCTCGGTTCGCGCCCTCGCCGAACGCATTGCACGCGGTATCGAATCCGTCCCCGGCGCCCAGGCCCGGCTGCGCACCGTGCCGCGCGTCTCCACCGTCTGCGAAGCCAGTGCTGACGCCATCCCGGACGCCGGTGCGCCCTATGTCGAACTCGCCGATCTTGAAGAATGCGCCGGTCTTGCCCTGGGCAGCCCGGTGCGCTTCGGCAACATGGCCGCACCGATGAAATATTTCTGGGACAGCACCATTGCCGCCTGGCAAAACGGCAGTCTGGCCGGCAAGCCGGCCTGCGTTTTCACCTCCAGCGCCAGCCAGCACGGCGGTAACGAAAGCACCCTGCTCAGCATGATGCTACCCCTGCTGCACCATGGCATGCTGCTCGCCGGCCTGCCCTTCACCGAGCCCGACCTCGCCCATACCAGCAGCGGTGGCACGCCTTATGGCGCCAGCCGGGTGGCTGGCAGCGACGGCAACCCGCAACTCTCTGAAACCGAAAGCCGGCTCGCCTTTGCCCAAGGCAAGCGCCTGGCAAATATTGCCCTGAAACTGAGTCGACCGTGAGCAAGCACTACCAACTGACCGCGAGCATCAGCCTCGTCGCCCTGACTTTTCTTTGCCTTGTCTGGGAAGGCTGGCTGGCTCCGCTGCGCCCGGGGGGCTCATGGATGATCCTGAAAGCCGTCTTTTTGCTGATTCCGCTGTTCGGCATCCTGCGCGGCAAGCGCTACACCTACAAATGGCTGTCGCTCTTCATCCAGTTCTACCTGATGGAAGGCCTGCTACGCGCCACCAGCGATCACGGACTTTCACAGTGGCTGGCCGCCGGCGAAACCCTTCTCGCCACCATCTTGTTTGTTTCGGTGATTCTCTACATTCGCAGCACGCGCCTCCCGCAAGAAGAAAAGGCCGCCCAGTAACACCGGAGCGGCCTTTCTGCGGGGCGCAAGCGCTTTTTAGACGTCGCCCTGCGCCCGCACCTTGTCGAGCGTCGAATGCAGCTTGTTCAGGGCGTTCAGGTAGGAACGCGCCGAGGCAATGACGATGTCGGTATCCGCACCATTGCCGTTGACGATGCGCCCGCCCTTGGCAAGTCGCGTCGTCACCTCGCCCTGGGCATCGGTCCCGGTCGTGATCGCATTGACCGAATAGAGCAGCAGCTCGGCACCACTACCGGCAATGCTTTCGATCGCCTTGAACGTGGCATCCACCGGTCCACCGCCGCCAGCCTCGCCTTTTTGCTCGACGCCACCGACATTGAGGATCACCGAAGCATGCGGCATCTCGCCGGTTTCCGAGCAGACGTACGAATAGACCAGCTTGTAATGCTCCTGCTCCGGCGTCACCACCTCATCGGAAACCAGCGCATGCAGGTCTTCGTCGAAAATTTCGTGCTTGCGGTCAGCCAACTCCTTGAAGCGGGCAAAGGCGGCGTTCAACGCCTCGTCGCTATCAAGCTCGATTCCCAGCTCCTGCAGGCGGGTCTTGAAGGCATTGCGCCCGGAGTGCTTGCCGAGGACCAGCTTGTTCTGCGACCAGCCGACATCCTGGGCGCGCATGATCTCGTAGGTTTCGCGATGCTTGAGCACGCCGTCCTGGTGAATGCCGGACTCGTGCGCAAAGGCATTGGCTCCGACCACCGCCTTGTTCGGCTGCACCGGATAACCGGTGATCTGCGAAACCAGCTTCGAAGCCGGCACGATCTGCGTCGTGTCGATGCGGGTTTCCACCGGGAACACATCGGCACGCGTGCGCACCGCCATCACCACTTCTTCCAGCGAGGCATTGCCGGCCCGTTCGCCAAGGCCGTTGATCGTGCACTCCACCTGGCGCGCCCCGGCCAGCACGGCAGCCAGCGAGTTGGCGACACCGAGACCGAGGTCGTTGTGGCAATGCACCGACCAGATCACCTTGTCGGAGTTCGGCACGCGCTCGATCAGCTGACGAATCGTCTCGGCATACTGCTGCGGAATGTTGTAGCCAACGGTATCCGGCACATTGATCGTCGTTGCCCCCGCCTTGATCACTTCATCGAAGATGCGGACCAGGAAATCGATTTCCGAGCGCCCGGCATCTTCGGCCGAGAATTCGACATCGTCGGTGTATTCACGCGCCCAGCCGATCGCCTTGACCGCCTGCTCGACCACCTGATCGGGCGTCATGCGCAGCTTTTTTTCCATGTGAATGGGAGAAGTCGCGATGAAGGTATGGATACGCCCGGACTTGGCCGGCTTGATCGCCTCGCCGGAACGGCGGATGTCGTTCTCGTTGGCGCGTGCCAGCGAGCAGATGGTCGAATCCTTGATGACCTGGGCAATCGCCTGAATGGAATCGAAATCGCCCGGCGAAGCAGCGGCAAAACCGGCCTCGATCACGTCAACCCGCATTTTTTCCAGCTGGCGGGCAACGCGGATCTTTTCTTCCTTGGTCATCGATGCGCCGGGGCTTTGTTCGCCGTCGCGCAGGGTGGTGTCAAAAATTACCAGATGTTGCTTGTTCATGAGTTGCTCCGAGTTGTCACAGCGCCTTGCGCTTGAAAAGGCCAAGCGTGGCCAGCACGTAGCCGGACAAACCGTAAAGGACAAAGAACCCGAAAAGGGCGATTTCCGGACTGTAGGCGACCAGCGCGAAACCCAACGCGATGGCAGCGATCACGAAGAAAGGCACGCTTTTCTTCAGATTGACGTCCTTGAAACTGTAGTAGCGGATATTGGAGACCATGGTCACGCCGGCCACGATGGTCAGCACACAGGCCAGCCAGCGCACATCAGCACCGGACACACCGGAAACGATCATCACCCAGACCAGGCCGGCCACCAGCGCTGCCGCTGCCGGCGAAGGCAAGCCCTGGAAGAAACGCTTGTCCATGACTTCCAGCGTCGTGTTGAAGCGCGCCAGGCGCAAGGCAGCACCGGCACAGTAGATGAAGGCGGCAATCCAGCCCAGACGCCCCATGTCACGCAACGCCCACTCATAAATCACCAGCGCCGGCGCCGCACCGAAGCTGACCATGTCGGACAGCGAATCGTACTCGGCGCCAAAGGCTGACTGGGTATGCGTCAGACGCGCCACCCGACCATCGAGGCCATCGAGCACCATGGCGATGAAGATGGCCATTGCAGCCCGCTCGAAATCGCCCTGCATCGCTTGCACAATGGCAAAGAAGCCGGCAAACAGCGCCGCCGTGGTGAACAGGTTGGGCAGGATGTAAATGCCGCGCCGTTTGAGTTCGGGATTAAACAGTGCTTTACGTGGCTTGAGTTCAGTCATTGATCACGACAATTTGGCCGGAAGGGGCTTGAAGGATACACCCTAGCCCACATCAAATTCCAGAAGCGACAAGGGCGGTGCGAGATTCCGCACCGCCCGAGAGCGAAGGTAGGGCAAGGCTGCCCTACCGGGCACAGAACAAACTTAGTTCTTGGTCTGGTCGACCAGCTTGTTCTTCTTGATCCACGGCATCATGTCGCGCAGCGCGCCGCCGACCGTTTCGATCGGATGCACGGCGTTCAGACGACGACGGGCCGTCATCGAAGGATAGTTGGTCTTGCCTTCGAGGATGAACATCTTGGCGTATTCGCCCGTCTGGATGCGCTTCAGGGCATTGCGCATGGCTGCACGCGACTGCTCGTTGATGACTTCCGGACCGGTCACGTACTCGCCATATTCGGCGTTGTTCGAGATCGAGTAGTTCATGTTGGCGATGCCGCCTTCGTACATCAGGTCGACGATCAGCTTGAGTTCGTGCAGGCACTCGAAGTAAGCCATTTCCGGAGCGTAGCCGGCTTCGGTCAGGGTTTCGAAACCCATCTTGACCAGCTCGACGGCGCCACCACACAGAACAGCCTGCTCACCGAACAGGTCGGTTTCGGTTTCTTCGCGGAAGTTGGTCTCGATGACGCCACCCTTGGTACCGCCATTGGCAGCAGCGTAAGAGAGGGCGATATCCTTGGCCTTGCCGGACTTGTCCTGGTAAATGGCGATCAGGGACGGCACACCGCCACCCTTGAGGTATTCGGAACGCACGGTGTGGCCCGGGCCCTTCGGAGCAACCATGATCACGTCGAGGTCGGCACGCGGCACAACCTGGTTGTAATGCACGTTGAAGCCGTGTGCAAAAGCCAGGGTTGCACCCTTCTTGATGTTCGGCTCGACGTCGTTCTTGTAAACCTCGGGAATGTTTTCGTCCGGCAGCAGAATCATGACCAGATCAGCAGCAGCAACGGCTTCGGCAACTTCGGCAACCTTCAGGCCAGCACCTTCGGCCTTGGACCAGGAGGCACCGCTCTTGCGCAGGCCAACGGTCACGTTCACGCCGGAATCGCGCAGATTCTGGGCGTGGGCATGGCCTTGCGAACCGTAGCCAACGATGGTGACGTTCTTGCCCTTGATGAGGGAGAGATCAGCGTCCTTGTCGTAATAAACTTTCATGAAATCCTCTTTATTTATAGATAGTCAGACTTTAAGAATACGATCACCGCGACCGATGCCACAGACACCGGTACGAACGGTTTCGAGAATCAGGCCGGCATCGAGCGCGGCGATGAAGGAGTCGAGTTTTGAACTGGCACCGGTCAACTCGATTACGAAGGTCGATTCCGTGACATCAATGATGCGGCCACGGAAAATATCGGCCATACGCTTCATCTCTTCGCGGTCCTTGCCGGTAGCACGAACCTTGATCAGCATCAGCTCACGCTCGACGTGGGCAGCTTCGGAGAGATCGACCACCTTGACGACATCAACCAGCTTGTTGAGCTGTTTGGTGATCTGTTCGAGCACCTCGTCGGAACCCCAGGTCAGGATGGTCATCCGGGACAGCGAGGGATCTTCCGTCGGTGCCACGGTCAGCGATTCAATATTGTAGCCGCGCGCCGAGAACAGCCCGGCAACACGGGAGAGAGCACCCGATTCGTTTTCGATCAGGATGGAAATGATATGACGCATTTTTCTTTTCCTCCCCCGCTTACAGATCTTCAGCGAGGATCATTTCGGTCAGGCCCTTGCCGGCCGCCACCATCGGGAAGACATTGGCACCCGGATCAATGATGAAGTCCATGAAGACCAGATCATTCTTGTGTTCCGTGAAGGCCTTGCGCAGCGCCGGCTCGACATCCTCCGGCTTCTCGATTTTCATGCCGACGTGACCGTAGGCTTCAGCCAGCTTGACGAAATCGGGCAGCGAGGTGACATAGGACTGCGAGTAGCGCTTGGAATAGAACATTTCCTGCCACTGACGGACCATGCCGAGCATGCCGTTGTTCAGGTTGATGATCTTGATCGGCAAGCCGTACTGCTTGCAGGTCGACATTTCCTGGATACACATCTGGATCGAACCTTCACCGGTGACGCAGGCGACCTGAGCATCCGGATTGGCCATCAGGACGCCCATGCCGTACGGCAGACCGACCCCCATCGTGCCCAGACCACCGGAGTTGATCCAGCGGCGCGGCTTGTCGAATTTGTAGTACTGCGCGGCAAACATCTGGTGCTGACCGACGTCGGAGGTGATGAAGGCATCGCCACCCGTGACTTCGTACAGTTTTTCGATGACGAACTGCGGCATGATGTGTTCGCTCTGGCGATAACGCAGCGAATCGCGACCACGCCATTCGTCGATCTGCTTCCACCATTGAGCAACTTCCGGATCGGTCTTGAAATTGCCATCCATCAGCTTGAGGATTTCATCGAGCACGTCCGGCACATTGCCGACGATAGGCACATCAACCTTGACTCGCTTCGAAATCGACGACGGATCAATATCGATATGGATGACGCGACGCTTTTCACCACTGAAATGCTCGGGACTGCCGATCACGCGATCGTCGAAACGGGCACCGATGGCGAGAATAACGTCGGCGTAGTGCATCGCGTTATTGGCTTCGAAAGTACCGTGCATGCCCAGCATGCCGACGAACTGACGGTCGGTGGCAGGATAGCCGCCCAAGCCCATCAGGGTATTGGTGACCGGGAAATTCAGTTTGTGCGCCAGTTCGGTCAGTTTTTCTGCGGCATCGGAAAGAATCACGCCACCGCCGGTGTAGATGATCGGACGCTTGGCTTCCTGCAGCAACTGCACGGCCTTCTTGATCTGCCCCAGATGCCCCTTGACCACCGGGTTGTAGGAGCGCATCTGGATGCTCTTCGGGTAATCGAATTCGCAGAGCTGGGCGGTGATGTCCTTGGGGATATCCACGACCACCGGACCGGGGCGACCGGTCGACGCGATATGGAAGGCCTTTTTGATCGTGACCGCCAGATCCTTGACGTCCTTGACCAGGAAATTATGCTTGACGCAGGGTCGGGTGATACCGACCGTATCGCATTCCTGGAAGGCATCCTGGCCGATATACTGGGTCGGCACCTGGCCGCACAGCACGACCATCGGGATCGAGTCCATGTAGGCAGTCGCAATACCGGTCACGGTATTGGTCACGCCCGGACCGGAGGTCACCAGCGCAACGCCGACTTTCTGCGAGGAACGCGAGTAGGCATCGGCCGCGTGAACAGCTGCCTGCTCATGGCGAACCAGAATATGCTTGACCTGCTCTTGCTTGAAAAGGGCATCATAAATGTGCAGTACGGACCCACCTGGGTAACCGAATACACAATCGACCTTTTCTTCCTGCAGGCACCTGATTACAATTTCCGCACCGCTGATCATCATTCTTGAGCCCAAAAAGCTGTTGCCTAAAAGGGCGTAACCTTAATCGACCGCCCTTGTTCGGTCAAGGTTTGCCGACATAACCATATAATACTCAAGGCCTTTAGCAAAAGAGACTACCCTGGCATCCTCCCGCGAATTATCAAGCTTTCTCGAATCCGTCGAACGCCGCGCGTTCAAACAAGCCATGTTTGCTGTTCATGACGAAGACGCAGCTCTGGACATCGTTCAGGACAGCATGCTCAAGCTCGCCGAAAAATACGGCGATCGACCGGCAGAAGAGTTTCCGATGCTCTTCCAGCGCATCCTACAGAACACCATCCGCGACTTTTATCGACGCAGCAAGGTTCGATCGATGTGGACCACCCTGCTCTCGGCTTTCTCGCCCGATGACGACGAGGATCACGACCCACTGGAAACACTGGCGGCCGATGAGGATGCCGGTGGCACACGCACCCCGGAAAGCCAGCTGCTGCAAGCCCAGACTCTGAACGCGATTGACGACGAAATAAAAAAATTGCCGACACGACAACGCGAAGCCTTCCTCATGCGCTACTGGGAGGACATGGACGTAGCCGAGACCGCGGCTGCGATGGGCTGCTCGGAAGGCAGCGTCAAAACCCATTGCTCGCGCGCCACGCACGCGCTGGCAGCCGCCCTGTCGGCCAAAGGGATCAAGTTATGATGAATGAAGAACGCTACGCCTACCGCGTACGCCAGGCGCTGAACCACGGACTCAACGAAATCCCCGCTCCCGCAGCTCGACGCCTTGAAGCAGCTCGTCACTTTGCGTTGTCCAGGCAAAAGCAGGGCGCCACCGAACTGGCGATGGCGGGACAAAATACGTCCTCACTCCGCTTTGGCTCGAACATCCCCTACTTGAAACAGGCGCTGGCAATTGCTGCGCTGCTGCTCGGCATGTGGATATCCTTTTACTGGCACAGCGTCGCGTACGTCACCGAACTTGAGGAAGTCGACAGTTCGTTGCTTTCCGACGACCTGCCACCCGAGGCCTTTTTGGATAATGACTTCTTCGAATGGTTAAAAGACGACTCGCCGGAGGAGTAATCCTCTGCTTTGCACTGGCCGCACCTCTCGGCGCCGAAACGCCGACCGCGATCATCATCGGTACGCCGCCCCAACCCACGTGGACACAATTGAATACTCAGCAAAAAAATATCCTGGCACCGCTCGCTGTCGACTGGGACAAGATGGAAAACATTCGTCGCAAGAAGTGGCTGGGCATTACCGAACGCTATCCGAACATGACCCCCAATGAACAGGCTCGGGTTCAGCTGCGCATGCGCGAGTGGGCAAACCTGACGCCGGAACAACGCGCCAAGGCCAGGGACACCTACAAGGATTTCAACCAGCTCCCTGCCGAACAGAAAAAGATCGTCAAGCAAAAATGGGAGGCTTACTCCAATTTGCCGTCCGAAGAAAAGCAGCGAATTCGCGAAAACAGCAAGTCTTCGAAGCTACTAAGCCCTCCGGCACAGGAAACAAGCAACACCTCGCCCAGCAGCGAGCCCGCGCCCCTGGCAACGGCAACCGACGCCAGCGGCGAAGCGGGGAAACGCTGATGCCGGGCCAGATCGCCAGCCTCGGCCGTCGCCTGACCTGCCTGCTGTATGAGAGCCTGGTCGTTTTTTCCATCCTGCTGATCGGCTTCCTGATCCCGCAATCGGTATTCTTTGCCTTTGGCCTGCAACTTGGCGGCAAAGTACTCATGTTGCACATCTGGCTGTTGCTGATGTTTTATTTCGTCTGGTCCTGGCTGAATGGCAGCCAAACCTTGCCAATGAAGACCTGGAAGCTCGCCCTGAGCACGGCCGACGGCAGCAGCCTGCGCCCGACCCAGGCACTGCTCCGCTATCTGGCGGCCTGGCCCAGCATTGGCTTCTTCGGAATCGGCATCATCTGGGCCGTGTTCGACAAGGATCGCCAGTTCCTGCACGACCGGATCGCCGGCACCCGCATCATCTCGACAAACAGCTGATCAGCGCCGCTCCACCCACCAAAGCATCCCGGTTGCTGCCAGCAGGAACAAGGCTGACGGCGCCGTGGCGCTGGCAAACGGCGGCCAGGAGTTGATGGTGCCCAGGTTCGAAAAAAGACCATTCAGGGCGTAGAACAGCATGCCCATCATCACACCGGCGAAGATCTTCAGACTCACTCCACCCACCCGGCTGTGCGAATAGCCGAAAGGCAAGGCGAGCGCCACCATCACCAGGGTTGCCAGTGGATAAACCAGCTTCTTCCAGATGGCAATTTCGTAGCGCTCTGTCTTCTGGTGATTTTCCAGTAGATGCCGCGTGTAATTGATCAACCCGTACAAGGACATGCGTTCGGGTGCGACCATCAAAACCGACAACAAATCCGGGTTGACCGCTGAATTCCACTCGCCGCTGGGCAAACGCTCAACACGCGAGGTATCGCCCTCCAGTACCGTTCTCACGACTGTCTTTAGCAACCAGTGTCCGGGCGGTACAAAGCTGGCCTCCTCGGCATCGGTGACCGACTCCAGTGCGCCAGCATCGTCAAACTTGTAGATTCTGACTCCCTGCAGCCTGGCATCCGGTGTCGCCTGGCGAATATTGACGAAGCTGCGCCCGTCCTTGACCCACAAACCCGACTCGAATCCCTGCTGGGCAATGACTTCGCTCATGGCCCGCGCCTTCATTTCCTGGGCAACACGTTCGGAAAAAGGCACCAGGGCTTCACCCACGAGAAAGATCAGCAGGGCGAGCAAGCCGGCAACCCGGAACAGCGTCATCAGCAAATCCCGCGTCGCCAGCCCGGAAGCGCGCAGCACGGTAATTTCGGAATGGCGCGCCAGTGTAGACAAGGCGTAAAGCGTCCCGATCAAGGCGGCAATCGGGATCAACTCGTAAACCAGTCCGGGCAGACTGAGGGCGACAAAGAACATTGCCTGATAAAGCTGGTAGCCATTTTTGCCGATGCTGCGCAGTTCGTTGATCAGGTCAAAAAAGGCAAAAAGGGAAATAAAGGCAAGCAGCACGAGAAAGATCGCAGCAAAGATCTCGCGCATCAAATACCGCTGGTACAGATCAAGGCGGAACATCAGGCAATTCTCCGCTGCCAGGGCAGACGCAAGGCGATCCGCCGGTAAAAGAGCAAAAGCAGCGGCAATAGCATCAGCGCATGCACCGCCCAGACGCCAATCCAGAAGGAGAGCTTGCCCTGGGCCACCCAGGCCTGACTGACTGAGAGCAGGTTGCTGTAGGTTGCATAGATCAGAACCGCGATCAGCATGTTGGCCGAACGCCCGGCCCGCGGATTGACGTAGGAAAGCGGTATCGCCAGCAAGGCAAGGATCAGCGCCGAGAGTGGCATGCCAATTCGCCACAGCAATTCGCCGCGCGCCTGATTGCTGTCGTCAAAAATCAACTCGGTGATCGGCAGACGGGTTGGCGAACGCTCGGCGGGCGCCGCCTCTTTTTCTTCGGTGCGTACCCGGTAACGCTCGAATTCCATAACCTTGAACTCCGGGCTGCCCGGCTCGACCTCATAGCGACGGCCATGCTCGAGCACAACGAAACGATCGCCATTCGCTGCAACTTCCTGATGCCCCGAGTTCGACATCACGACCCCCAGCTTGCCCCCCTGAACCGAAGCAACGAAGACATTGCCGACCTGGCTTGCATCCTCGGCCAACGCCTCAACGAAGAAAACGCGCAAACCGTTTTTTGCCTCACGGAATGTTCCGGGCGAAACCTGGGAAACATCGCTGCGGGCAGCCATTTTCTGCCGGTATTCGGCGGTGTTGTAATTCGCCCAGGGCGACAGGAAACCTGAAAAGAGCGCAATCGCCAGGACGACCGGCAAGGAGAAGCGCAGCACAGGCCGCACCCAGGCAGTCAGCGGCAGACCACTGGAAAACCAGACAACCATCTCGGAGTCGCGATAGGCGCGCGTCAAAGTGAGCAGAATTGACACGAAAAGCATCAAAGTCAGCAACAGGGGCATCAGATTCAATATTGCCAACCCGAGCATCGAGGCGACCGCTTCAGGCACGATGCGTCCGCCGACTGCTTCTTTGAGCATGCGGAGCAACAATATGGAAGCCAGGATAGCCAGCAGGGCAACATTGATGCCCACGGCTGCCTGAGCGAACTCGCGGCGTACGGCGCGCTCGAATATCATGCTTTGACGAAACCAAAAAAATACGAGGATAATCCCTCGAATACTGATATTTCCCTGAACAGGAGCAGCCTGTGGAATTTAGCATAAAAAGCGGTAGCCCGGAAAAACAACGCAGCGCCTGCGTCGTTGTCGGCGTCTTTGAACCAAGAAAGCCGACGCTTTCAGCGGAATTGCTGGATAAAGCTGCCAACGGCTACATTTCCGACATCATCCGGCGCGGCGACATGGAAGGCAAAGCCGGCAGCACCCTGCTCCTGCACAACGTCCCCGGCACACTCTGCGACCGGGTCCTGCTGGTCGGTCTGGGCAAGGAAAAGGATTTCCGCGAAAAGGAATTCATCAACGCGGCCCGTCTTGCGATCAAGACACTGAATGAAACCGGCGCCTTCGACGCCACGATCTTCCTGACCGAACTTGCGGTCAAGAAACGCAGCATCGCCTGGCGCGTACGCCAGACGGCAATGATTGCGCAGGACGTCACCTACAAGTTCGACCAGTTCAAGAGCAAGAAGGACGAAGTCCGCCGCCCCTTGCGCAAACTGACCATCGGCGTCGAACGACGCAACGAACTGGGTCTGGCTGAAGAAGCCCTCAACCAGGGCCTGGCCATCGCCGAGGGGGTCACGCTAGCCAAGAATCTTGGCAACCTGCCGCCCAATGTCTGCCATCCGACCTACCTGGCTGAACAGGCGCGCAACATGGCCGCCGAATTCGCGCTCGATTGCGAAATTCTCGAACGTGCCGACATGGAAGCGCTTGGCATGCACTCGCTGCTGTCGGTTGCGCGCGGCTCGCATCAGCCCCCCAAACTGATCGTACTCCGCCACAAGGGTGGAAAAAGCAACGAAAAGCCGCTGGTTCTGGTCGGCAAGGGCGTCACCTTTGATACCGGCGGCATTTCACTGAAGCCGGGCGCCGACATGGATGAAATGAAGTACGACATGTGCGGCGCAGCCAGCGTTCTTGGTGCGATGCAAGCCGTCGCCCGGATGGCCCTGCCGATCAACCTGACCGTGATCGTCCCCGCCACCGAAAACATGCCTGGCGGCAACGCCAGCCGTCCCGGCGACATCGTCAGTTCAATGTCCGGCCAGACCATCGAGATTCTCAACACCGATGCCGAAGGTCGTCTGATCCTGTGCGACGCCCTGACCTACGCCGAACGCTTCGAACCCGACACCGTGATTGACGTCGCCACCCTGACCGGCGCCTGCGTCGTTGCCCTCGGCGATGTCGCCAGCGGCCTGTTCGCCAACAAGGACGGACTGGCCCGCGATCTGCTCGACGCCGGCGAGGAAGCTCACGACCGCGCCTGGCACATGCCGCTCTGGGATGACTACCAGGACCAGCTGAAAAGCCCGTTTGCCGACATGGCCAACATTGGCGGCCGTCTGGCCGGCGCCGTCACGGCCGCCTGCTTCCTGTCCCGCTTCACCAAGAAATTCGAGTGGGCCCACCTCGATATCGCCGGTACCGCATGGAAGTCCGGCAGCAACAAGGGCGCCACCGGCCGCTCGGTGCCGCTGCTCACGCATTACTTGTTGCAACGCGCCGGCAAACTCAATTGACCCAGGTCTTTTTCTATCACGGCGCTGCGGACAGGATCGCCGCTGCCTGCGCCCTGCTCGGCGGTGCCTATGCCAAGAAAAAGCCGATGCTGGTGTTTGCGCCGGAAAAAGAGGTCGCCGGCAGCGTCGACCGTATGCTGTGGACGCACCCGGCGCTCGGCTTTGTTCCGCACTGCCGTGCCGACTCGCCGTTGGCGGCGGAAACGCCGATCCTGATCGCTGACTCGCTGGAAACCATCGCCCAGGACGAACGCCTGATGAATCTCAGCCAGGCCATTCCGCCCGGATTCTCGCGCTTTGCCAGCCTGATTGAAGTGGTCGGCCAGGATGATGCCGACCGCGAAGCTGCCCGCGACCGCGTCAAGTTCTACAAGGACCGCGGCTACGAAGTGCGTTACTTCGATCTCAGCGAGCGCTAGGAGAACCGGTGCCCAGCCCCATCATTGCCCGCGCCGACGCCCTGATGCAGAAGCGTCGCCAGAACCTCGCCGGCGCGGACGAGGTTCCCGTCCTGATTGATGCCCTCGACGACGAGGACATCCCCATCCTGCTTCTGGTCGATACACCAGCGCCGGTGGCAGAGCTGGCAAGCAGCCTTGCCGAAACCCGGGAAAACCGGCCGGACCAGCCCGATGACGTCGCCCCCCCACCAACAGCAGCGCCACCGGAACTGATGGCAACAGCGGATCAAGACGCAAGCCACGACGAACACCTCGTGCGCGAACTGACCCGGCGCATCGAAGCCCGCCTGAGCGCCGAACTGCCGGCCATCATCGCCGCCACCGTGCGCGACTTCCTGGCCGAACAAAAAACAGCCGAAGAGCCGCCAAAATCCACATAAACAAGGCTTGCCATCAAACCCAATGGCAATCCGATGGCACTGGCATGCCTGCAAAGCCGCCCCGCGCACGCAATGGCTTCCCGCCACCTTGCACGACACCCAGCGCCAGCACTGCTGGCAATACTGCCGACCAACACCACAGGATCGGTGAGGCGGTCGACCGGGTATAATTGCCGGTTTTCCCCTACGCCGACACCCCCATGGAACTCGCCAAAGCCTTTGAACCAGCCGATATCGAACGCCGCTGGTACCCCGAATGGGAATCCCGCAACTACTTCGCTGCCGGCGTAGACAGCAGCAAGGCCCCGGACGAAAATTTCTGCATCCTGCTGCCGCCGCCCAACGTCACCGGCACGCTGCACATGGGCCATGGCTTCAACCAGACGATCATGGACGCGCTGACCCGCTACTACCGGATGCGCGGCCACAACACGCTGTGGCAGCCGGGCACCGACCACGCCGGTATCGCGACGCAGATCGTCGTCGAACGCCAGCTGGATGCGCAAGGCATCAGCCGCCACGACCTCGGCCGCGAAAAGTTCCTGGAAAAGGTCTGGGAATGGAAGGAATACTCCGGCAACACCATCACCAAGCAGATGCGCCGCATGGGCACCAGCCCGGACTGGAAGCGCGAGCGCTTCACGATGGATGCCGGCCTCAACAAGGTCGTCACCGAAACCTTCGTCCGACTCTTTAACGAAGGCCTGATCTACCGCGGCAAGCGCCTGGTGAACTGGGATCCGAAGCTGAATACCGCCGTGTCCGACCTCGAAGTCGTGCAGGAGGAAGAAGACGGCTTCATGTGGCACATCCGCTACCCGCTCGCCGATGGCAGCGACAGCCTGGTGGTCGCCACCACCCGTCCGGAAACCATGCTCGGCGACACCGCCGTGATGGTGCATCCGGAAGACGAACGCTACAAGCACATGATCGGCAAGATGGTGAAACTGCCGCTGACCGGGCGCGAAATCCCGATCATCGCGGATTCCTACGTCGATCTCGAATTCGGCACGGGCTGCGTCAAGGTCACGCCGGCGCATGACTTCAACGACTATGCCGTCGGTCAGCGCCACGGTTTGCCGATGATTTCCATCCTGACCCTGGATGCAAAGATCAACGATGAAGCCCCGGAAAAATACCGCGGCCTCGACCGCTTCGACGCCCGCAAGGCCGTTGTTGCCGACCTCGAAGAACAAGGCATTCTGGTCAAAACCGACAAGCACAAACTCAAAGTGCCACGCGGCGACCGGACCAATGTCGTCATCGAGCCGATGCTTACCGACCAGTGGTTCGTTGCCATGTCCAAGCCCGGCGAAGACGGCAAGTCGATCACCGAGAAGGCGCTCGACGTCGTGCATTCCGGCGAGATCAAGTTCTACCCGGAAAACTGGGTCAATACCTACAACCAGTGGCTGAACAATATCCAGGACTGGTGTATTTCCCGCCAACTGTGGTGGGGCCACCAGATTCCCGCCTGGTACGGCGACGACGGCCAGATTTTTGTCGCCCACAACGAGGAAGAAGCCCGCACCGAAGCCGCCAAGCAAGGCTACAGCGGCGCCCTCAAGCGTGACGACGACGTCCTCGACACCTGGTTCTCCTCCGCCCTGTGGCCGTTCTCGACCCTGGACTGGACCGGCGACGCGGCACTCGACGCGGCCAACCCGATTTTGCAGCAATATCTGCCGTCGACCGTGCTGGTCACCGGTTTCGACATCATCTTCTTCTGGGTGGCGCGCATGGTCATGATGACCAAGCAGATCACCGGCCAGATTCCGTTCAAGCATGTTTACGTGCATGGTCTGATCCGCGACGGCGAAGGTCAGAAGATGTCGAAATCCAAGGGCAACGTGCTCGACCCGATCGACCTGATCGATGGCATCGACCTCGAAAAGCTGATCGAAAAGCGCACCACCGGCCTGATGAACCCGAAGCAGGCGGAAAGCATCGCCAAGAAGACGAAGAAGGAATTCCCGGAAGGCATCGCCGCCTTCGGCACCGACGCGCTGCGCTTCACCTTTGCCTCGCTCGCCTCGCCGGGTCGCGACATCAAGTTCGACCTCGGCCGTTGCGACGGCTACCGCAATTTCTGCAACAAGCTGTGGAACGCGACGCGCTTCGTGCTGATGAATGTCGAAGGCCATGACCTGGCGCTCGACCACCAGCAGTTGCAAGGCGGCGCCTGCAACGTGCCGAGCGGTGAACCGCGCCTCAAGTTCAGTTTTGCCGACCGCTGGATCGTCAGCCAGCTGCAGCGCGTCGAACAGGAAGTCGAGCGTCACTTCACCGACTACCGTTTCGACCTGATCGCCCAGGCCATCTACAAGTTCGTCTGGGACGAGTTCTGCGACTGGTACCTGGAAATCGCCAAGGTCGAGATCCAGACCGGCGACGAAGCGCAGCAGCGCGGCGCCCGCCGGACCCTGATCCGTACGCTGGAAGCCGTGCTGCGCCTGGCGCATCCGCTGATTCCGTTCATCACCGAAGAACTGTGGCAGACCGTGGCGCCGATCGCCGGGCGCAAGACGCACGACTCGATCATGCTCGCCGCCTACCCGCGCGCCGACCTCGCCCGCCTCGACCCGGCCTCCGAAGCCAAGGTCGAGCGCCTCAAGGCCCTGGCCTACGCCTGCCGCAACCTGCGCGGCGAGATGAACGTCTCGCCCGCCTTGCGCATGCCGCTGCTGGTTGCCGGTGGCGGCGACGAGATGGCCGACTTCGCGCCCATCCTGCAAGCTCTGGGTAAGCTGTCCGAGGTACAACTGGTGGACGACATGCCGGCTGATGCCATGGCGCCGGTCGCCGTGGTCGGCGAAACCCGGCTCATGCTCAAGGTCGAGATCGACGTCGCCGCCGAAAAGGTTCGCCTGGCCAAGGAAATCGAGAAGCTGGAAAAGCAGATTTCGATCGCCCAGGGCAAGCTGGACAACGAAGGCTTCGTCGCGCGCGCCCCGGCTGCCGTGATCGATCAGGAAAAGCAGCGGGTTGCCGACTTCACGGCGACGCTGGAAAAACTCAAGCCGCAGCTCGCCAAGCTCGGCTAAACGCAAAGGAAATCCATGTCCGAAGACAAACGCGGCCTTCTCGCCAAGTTCTTTTTCACCGTGATGCTGTTCAGCGCCGTCGTCTGGATCTGGGCGGTCGGCATCATCATGGCCTGGCCATGGGACAAGGACGGTGCCTGGAAGCCGGAATTCCGCGTTGCCGCCGTTTGTGCAGAGAATGAAATCTGCAGCATTCCCTACGGTGAACTCGCCCAGGCCAAGGAAAAAGGCCTGTACAGCACGCTGGCGATTCCCGGCGATGCTGGCGAAGTCATGGAAAAGGACGGCTGGATCCAGTGGAAGAAGGTCAATGACCTGATCGAGCTGAAATTCTCGTCCTGGCACTTCCAGACCGTGATCCGCTACAAGCTGGAAAACGAGGTGCCGGTTCTCGTCGAAGCGCAGGACGTCACGGTCAAGGCGCTGTATTACGCCCTGGCCGGCGCCGGCTTGACCCTGCTCGGCTTCTGGCTGCGCAAGTTCCGCAAGTAAGTTGCGAAGAGGTTTTCCGGCCGCCCGGCCGGAAAACCCGTCGGCCAGCGGTCGACACCTCAAAAAACCCGAAAATCAGACCAGCTCGACCGGCATCAGGCCGCGCAGGGCATTGCCCAGCCAGAAGCCATCCTTGAGATCGGCCGGATAAAGCACCGCCTCGCAAGCCTTGCCCCTGGCCAGCAACTCGGCTCGCAAGACGCCGGGCAAGGCACCGCTCGCCAGCGGTGGCGTCAGCAACATGCCGTCGCGCTCGACAAAGACATTGCTGCGTGCGCCCTCCGCCACTTCGCCGTGTTCGTTGAGAAAAACCATGTCGAAAACCGGTGAGCTGGCCGGCAGGCCGGCCAGCGCCGCGTCGTAAAGCTGGCGCGCCGTCGTCTTGTGGCGGCGCAGGGGATCGTTCGATTCGATACGTTCAGTCGCCAGCGCAGCCTGGCGCAGCACCGGTGGCGCCGCATCGAGCGGAAAGGACTGGACGACCATTGCGCCCGCCTTGTCCAGCGTCAGGCGCACCCGCCAGGTGCCGCTGCGCGGCTGCGCGCCGAGCTCCCGGAACAGCACCTGCTCGTCCAATGGAAAACCCAGCCACTCGGCAGAACGGCGCAGACGGGCGAGATGACCGGTCCACATCGGATAAATGCCGTTTTCCCGGCGCAGGGTTTCAATCAGTTGCAGGCCAGGATCGCAATCGCGCAGGAAGCCCGCCTTCAGCTGGCATTCGCGCCATTCGGCAGCCGGCTCGGAGTCGGCGACAATGCCGCTGCCGATGCCGAGCTTGCCACTACCATCGGCCGCCAGTTCGAGCGTGCGGATTGCCACGTTGAGGCGGAAGTCGCCATCCGGCGCCAACCAGCCGAGCGCACCGGTGTACAGGCCGCGCGGCCCGTTTTCCAGTTCATTCGCGATCTGCATGGCGCGGATTTTCGGCGCGCCGGTAATCGAACCGCAGGGAAACAGCGCCGGCAGAATTTCAGCGAAACTACGCCCGGCGACGTCGGCCGAGACTTCCGAGACCATCTGCCAGACGCTCGGGTAATCCTCGATCTCGAACAGCTTGTCGACGCGGACGCTGCCATTGCTTGCGACGCGACCGAGGTCGTTGCGCAGCAGATCGACGATCATCAGGTTCTCGGCACAATCCTTGGCCGAGTTGCGCAGCGTCTCGGGCGGCGCACTGCGCGGCGCCGTGCCCTTCATCGGCCGGGTCAGCAGGCGGTCGCCGCGCCGCTCGAGAAACAGCTCGGGCGACAGGCTGACCACGGCTTGCGTCGCATCGCCAATGAAGCCGCCGTAACGCACCGGCTGGCGCTGGCGCAGGCGGGCATAAAGCGCCAGCGGCGAGCCGAACCAGTCGAAATGCAGCGGAAAGGTGAAATTGACCTGGTAGCAGTCGCCGTCGGAAATGTAGCGTTTTATCCGGTCGACCGCTGCGCAATACTGTTTTTCATCAAATGCCGGCCGGCAGCCACCGATCCCGGCTGCAGTCTCTTCCTGTTGCGCCAGTAACCAGGCATCGGCTTCTGCGGCATCCAGCCGGCGACACTCGGCGAAGCGCCAGAAGCGGGCGAGCGGACGTTCCAGCCCCGATTGCCAGCCAGGCGGCGCTGAACGGGGTTCGAGCACATGCCCGAGCTCGTAGTCGAGCGCCATCACCGTCCAGCCCGGCTCGGCCTGCAGGCGGGCCAATACGGCGCTCAAACTGCGCGCATCGTGCGCGCTCAGGCAATCGATCGGGTCGGAGAAAAGCCAAGCGGCGGGTTCGCCCGAGGGCGCCCGCCGATCTTCAAAAAATGCGTGGAACGGGGTGCTTATTTGCGCTTCAGGAAAAACTCGAAGACGCGATTTTCTTCGCTCTGCGCCAGCAACTCGTTACCGGTCTGCTTGGCAAAAGCGGGAAAATCCTTGAGCGAGCCGGCATCGGTGGACAGCACGCGCAAGACCTGGCCGGTTTCCATCTCGGCCAGCGCCTTCTTGGTGCGCAGGATGGGCAGCGGGCAATTCAAGCCTTTTACATCGAGATCGCGATCAAATTCCATGGTCGATAGGCCAGTTAAACAAGACGAGGGATTTTACCCTTAATTGCGTTTTTCCTTGAGTTCCTCAAGGCGACGCTGTTTCAACTCGCGCAGACGGGTGTCGATAACCGACATTTCGTAGAAATTGCCGTCGCCGGCCTGCTGCGCGAACAGCAACTGATTCACCGCTGTCTCCGTCTGGCCCTGCAGCGCAAAAGCCTCGGCCAGCGCGAGGTGCTGCTGGGCCCGCCGACCGAGACCGGCATAGCTCTCGGCGCGCAGGCGATGCAGGCGAATATCCTGGGCATAGTTCTGCAACTGGTTTTCGGCAAAGCGCAAGGAATCGGCAAAGCGCCGCGCCTTGACCAGCGCGTCGCCATAGCCGTAAACCAGCGCCAGATTCATCGGGAAGCGCACCATCGCATCGCGATAGATCTTCAGACCGCCGTCGATATCACCGGTCGCGATGCGCGTTTCGGCAAACTGCCGCTCCAGCATGGGCGAGGAAAGCCTTCCCTGGCGTGCAGCCCGCAGTTCGCGCTCGGCCCCGACCCAGTCGCGGGCGCGGAACAGCGCGCAGGACAGGCCGTAGCGCGTTGCCGCCTCGGAGGTGTATTTACCTTCCCGCAACAAGGTCTCGAAATCCTTGACCGCCTCCGCCGGAATCCCCTGCAAGGCACGCAGACGGGCCCTCACCAGCAGGAAGTCGGCACTGTCGGCAACCTGCCGGTAACTCGCCGTCTGCTCGCGGTTTTGCATGTCGGTGAGACGTTCACCGGTGAGCGGGTGGGTGCGCAGATAAGCCGTCGCATTGTTCTCGTAGAGGCGGACAGCCTGCTGCAAGCGGACAAAGAAATCCGACATGCCGCGCACTTCGTAACCCGACTTGCGCATGATCTCGAAGCCCTGGCGATCGGCCTCGCGCTCGAAGTCGCGCGAATAGGCGAGTTGCGCCGACAGGCTGCCGGCCTGTGCGGTGACGATCGCCGCCCCCGCCACCTGGCCGTTCGAGCGCGCCGCCAGCAGCGCCAAGCCCATCGCCACCATGGAGGCAATCCCCAACTGCTTCGACTGGTAGAGCTGGCGCGCGATGTGGCGTTGCGTGACGTGCGATATTTCATGCGCCAGCACGCCGGCCAGCTCCGACTCGCTCTGCGCCGACAGGATCAAGCCGCTATGCACGCCGATGAAACCGCCCGGCATCGCAAAGGCGTTGATGCTCGGATCGTTGATCCCGAAGAAATAGAAACCCATGCCGGGATCGTTGCTGAAGGCAACCAGGCGACCGCCCAGCTGGTTGAGATAGGCTTCGACATCCGGATCATCAAGGTAAGCCGCTTCCCGCCAGCGAATCTCGTGCATGATCTGCTGCCCGATTTTTTTCTCCGTCGACAGCGACAATTCGTTGCTCGCGACATCGCCGAGCTCCGGCAGATCGTCGGCCCGCAAGGGCTGGACAACCAGGGAAAAGGCCAGGAGGCCGGCGGCAAAACGCTGCAAAACAGGCATGGTGCTATGATAACGCAGCCGTTCCGGGCCTTTCCGGGCGGAATCGTAACCAATCGTGACCATCGTGACCCAGAACCCCCTTACCCATTTCGACAGCACCGGCCAGGCCCACATGGTCGACGTCGGCAGCAAGGCCGAAACCGCCCGCGTTGCCCGTGCCGGCGGCAGCATTTTCATGCAGCCGGCGACGCTGGCACTGATCCGCGACGGCTCGGCCAAGAAAGGCGATGTTATCGGCATTGCCCGCATCGCCGCCATCCAGGCATCGAAACGCACCGGCGACCTGATCCCGCTCTGCCATCCGATCGCCCTGACCCGCGTTGCGGTCGACTTCGTCGTCGATGAAGCCCAAAACGCCGTGCATTGCGAAGTCATTGCCGAATGCCACGGCAAGACCGGCGTCGAAATGGAAGCCCTGACCGCCGCCAGTGTCGGCCTGCTCACCATCTACGACATGTGCAAGGCGGTCGACCGCGGCATGCGCATCGAAAACCTCCGACTGCTCGAAAAATCCGGCGGCAAGTCGGGACATTGGCTGGCCGAATAACCCCTTTTCCCGGAAAACGACATGCAAGAACTCCGCCGCACATGGCTCAAGGGCGGCAGCGCCATGCTGCTCTCACCTTTGCTCGGCAGCAGCCTGCTCCTGCCGCAGGCCGCTCGCGCCGCCGAATGGAATCGCCCGGCTTTCACCGCACGCACCATCAACGAGGCCTTGAAGGCCTACGGCGCTCCCGCCACCGGCGAGGCACGCGACATCCAGATCACCGCCCCGGAAATTTCCGAAAATGGCGCCAAGGTCGATATCGAGATCAGCAGCAACCTCGCCAACACGCGCAGCCTGGCCGTTTTCGCCGACAAGAATCCGCTGCCATTGTGCGCCGCACTTGATTTCTCCGGCCCGGTCCTGCCCTACGCCAAGCTGCAACTGAAGCTGGCCGAAAGCACCCGGATCCGCGTCGTCGCCAAAACGGCCGATGGAAAAACTCACGTCGCCTGGCGCGACATCAAGGTCACCCTCGGTGGCTGCGGAGCATGACGATGGCTGAGCAGATCAAGATCCGCGCACTACTTCAGGGCGAAATTGCCGACATCCGCATCCTGATGCAGCATCCGATGGAAACCGGACAGCGCCGCAACGAGCAGGGGCAACTGCTGCCCAGTCATTTCATCCAGAACTTTACGGTCAACCTCAATGGCAAGCCGATTATCGACGGTCAGCTCAACACCTCGATAGCGAAGAATCCACTCTTCACGTTCCGCAGTCGCGGCATCAAGGCCGGTGACAAGCTGAGCGTGGCATGGACAGACAATCTGGGCGAAAAGCGACAGGACGAAGTCACCGTTGGCTGATTGCCGACAATTTCGGAGCTACCCAAATGAAAAAAGCCCGTCTGAATTCAGACGGGCTTTATAAATTACGGCTATCCGTTGCTCAGACGCTCTGGATATTGGATGCCTGCTTGCCCTTGGGGCCTTGCACGACATCGAAGGAAACTTTTTGGCCTTCCTTCAGGGTCTTGAAACCATTCATGTTGATGGCGGAGAAATGTGCGAAGAGGTCTTCGCTGCCATCATCAGGAGTGATAAAACCAAAGCCCTTGGAATCATTGAACCACTTGACAGTACCGATTGCCATGTTTGCAACTTTCATACAAAAAACGAACAAATTTACGGGTCTCCCCGACTCCCTGTTTGAACTCAGTGACCCGGTGCATTGCGGCAACCTTGACACAGTTTGAAGCCAAACACGATTGCTTTCTACGCGAGTTGAAATATGCCGTCAACAAGTATCGATGCGGCAGCGCAGCAAAATTCAGGCAAGAGAATTGCTTTGTTTTATCATCAGGAAGGATGTCTCCTGATCATTTTTCCCGGTTGCACATTGGACCGAACTGTTTAGAATCGAACGCATGGCTACGAAGTTTAAGGAAGACGGGCTGCTTGAAGCACAACGCACCAAGCCGCAACCGCCGAAAATGTACAAGGTGATGTTGTTGAACGACGATTTCACGCCGATGGATTTCGTCATTACCGTTCTTCAACGTTTTTTTTCTCTCGATACTGAACAAGCGACGCGAATCATGCTCAAAGTTCATAACGAAGGTCGCGGTGTCTGCGGAATCTTTTCGCGGGATATTGCTGCGACCAAGGTTGAACAGGTGAGCGCATTTGCCCGCCAGCATCAACATCCGCTTGCTTGCATCATGGAGGAAAACTGATGATTGCCCAGGAACTCGAAGTCAGCCTGCACATGGCCTTTGTCGAGGCGCGTCAAAAACGCCACGAGTTCATTACCGTCGAGCACCTGCTGCTCGCGCTGATCGACAATCCGTCGGCCGCCGATGCGCTGCGTTCCTGCGGCGCCAAGCCTGATGCATTGCGCAAGGACCTGACCAACTTCATCATCGAGCACACGCCGACCGTTTCCGGCGAGGATGACATCGATACCCAGCCGACCCTCGGCTTCCAGCGGGTCATCCAGCGCGCCATCCTGCATGTGCAATCGTCCGGCAAGAAGGAAGTCAATGGCGCCAACGTGCTGGTCGCCATATACGGCGAGAAGGATTCGCACGCCGTTTATTTCCTGCAGAAGCAGGGCATCACGCGCCTTGATGTGGTGAATTACATCTCGCACGGCATCAGCAAGGTGCCGCAGCCCAAGACCACGACCGAGGGCGAAGCCGAGCACGATGGCGAACAGCAGCAGGCCGGCCCACTCGAGCAATACACGATCAACCTGAATGCGCTGGCGCTGCAGGGCAAGATCGACCCGCTGATCGGCCGCGACAAGGAGCTGGAGCGCGTCATCCAGACGCTGTGCCGCCGGCGCAAGAACAATCCGCTGCTGGTTGGCGAAGCCGGCGTCGGCAAGACGGCGATCGCCGAAGGCCTGGCGCGCAAGATCGTCGAATGCGAGGTGCCGGAAATCCTCGCCAAGGCCAATGTTTACTCGCTGGACATGGGTTCGCTGCTGGCCGGCACCAAGTATCGCGGCGATTTCGAGCAACGCCTGAAAGGTGTCCTCAAGGCGCTGCAGGAAAATCCGCACGCGATCCTGTTCATTGACGAAATCCATACCCTGATCGGCGCGGGCGCCGCTTCGGGCGGCACGCTCGATGCCTCCAACCTGTTGAAACCGGCGCTGTCCTCCGGCCAGTTGAAGTGCATCGGTGCGACGACCTACACCGAGTTCCGCGGCATTTTCGAGAAAGATGGCGCGCTGTCCCGCCGCTTCCAGAAAATCGACGTCAACGAACCCTCGGTCGCCGAAACCATCGAAATCCTCAAGGGCCTCAAGGCCCGCTTCGAGGCCCACCACGGCATCAAGTACTCGGCCACGGCGCTGACCTCGGCGGTCGAGCTGTCGGCGCGCTACATCACCGACCGGCACCTGCCGGACAAGGCGATCGACGTCATCGACGAAGCCGGTGCCGCACAGCGCATCCTGCCCAAATCGAAGCAGAAGAAGGTCATCAACAAGACCGACATCGAGGAAATCATCGCCAAGATCGCCCGCATCCCGTCGCAGCATGTCACGCTCGACGATCGCGGCGCGCTGAAGAACCTCGATCGCGACCTGAAGGCGGTCGTCTTCGGCCAGGACAAGGCGATTGATGCGCTGGCCAAGGCGATCAAGATGGCCCGCTCCGGCCTTGGCAATCCGGGCAAGCCGATCGGCTCCTTCCTGTTCAGCGGCCCGACCGGCGTCGGCAAGACCGAAGTCGCCAAGCAACTGGCTTACTGCCTTGGCATCGAGCTGACCCGCTTCGACATGTCCGAGTACATGGAGCGGCACGCCGTTTCCCGCCTGATCGGCGCACCGCCGGGCTATGTCGGCTTCGAACAGGGCGGACTGCTCACTGAGGCCGTCACCAAGAAGCCTTACTGCGTGCTGCTGCTCGACGAAATCGAGAAAGCGCATCCGGACATCTACAACATCCTGTTGCAGGTCATGGATCACGGCACGCTGACCGACAACAACGGACGCAAGGCCGACTTCCGCAACGTGGTCATCATCATGACGACCAATGCCGGCGCCGCCGACCTGCAGAAATCGAGCATGGGCTTCACCAACTCGAAGCAGACCGGCGACGAAATGGCCGAGATCAAGCGCCAGTTCACGCCGGAATTCCGCAACCGTCTGGATGCGACGATTTCCTTCGGGCCGCTTGAGCGCGAGGTCATCCTGCGTGTGGTCGACAAGTTCCTGATGCAGCTTGAAGAACAGTTGCACGAGAAGAAGGTTGACGCCCACTTCACCGACAAGGTCAAGGAAATGCTCGCCGACAAGGGCTTCGACCCGCTGATGGGCGCCCGTCCGATGGCACGCTTGATCCAGGACACCATCCGCTCGGCGCTGGCCGATGAGCTGTTGTTCGGCAAGCTGGCCAGTGGCGGTCACGTAACGGTCGACCTCGATAAAGAAGGCAAAATCAGGCTCGACTTCGAGGAAGAAAAGAGCGAAGCCGTCGTCTGACGATTGCCAGCTCCCCCGAAAGCCGTGCAAGATTGCACGGCTTTTTTATTTCCGGAGACAAAACCATGAGTTTCAAGACCCCCGACCTGTGCGATGAATTCGAAGGCGAAATCGGCAAGAGCCTGCGCATCGTGGCCCCGATGTTCCAGCGCTACGGCGCCCGCACTGCATTTTGTGGCGAGATCGTCACCCTGAAAATTTTCGAGGACAACTCGCTGGTCCGCACCGCCTTTGCCGAGGATGGCAAGGGCAAGGTCCTGGTCATCGACGGCGGCGGCTCGCTGCGCTGCGCCCTGGTCGGCGACCAGCTCGCCATCCTGGCGCAGAAAAACGGCTGGGAAGGCGTCGTGGTTTACGGCTGCATCCGCGACTCGGGCGACATCAACGGCATCGATATCGGCGTGCGCGCCCTCAACACGCATCCGCAAAAGAGCATCAAGAAAAACGTCGGCGATCGCGACATCGCGGTCACCTTCGGCGGCGTCACCTTCAACCCGGGTGAATGGCTCTATGCCGACGAAGACGGCGTGCTGGTCAGCAGTCGCCCGCTCAACTGAGCAGGCAATCAATAACGGCGCCGCGCGGCGCCGTTTTTACGTCTGCGCAACGCGAAGAAAGAAGGAGGTGCAAGCTCGTCCTACGATAAGATGAACAACAATCGGCCCAAGCCAGACGCTTTGCCCCCACCGCAATGCGGCACTGCGACAGGTTTTCATTTCACAAAAACAAATAGCTTTTCATATCGTGAAATAGAAGACTCAACCAACTGATTTTAAACAATAAAAAATTGTCTTATGTCTTATATAAGACTGTTGCTGCCCTGCAAGAAAAAACCTATACTTCTTCCATCGATCGGCGCTTCGGCAAGTTCTCCAGAGCGACATCGAGTCACCCAACAACAGCCAACTTTCGAGGAACAGACATGAGCACTCGCGAACAGCAAATCGCCGAACTGGAAAAAGACTGGGCAACCAACCCCCGCTGGAAGGGCATCAAGCGCGGCTACACCGCTGCTGACGTCGTCCGTCTGCGTGGCTCCTTCCAGGTTGAACACACCCTGGCCCGTCGCGGTGCCGAAAAGCTGTGGGATCTGGTCAACAACACCCCCTACGTCAACTGTCTGGGCGCCCTGACCGGCGGTCAAGCAGTTCAGCAAGCCAAGGCTGGCATCAAGGCCATCTACCTGTCTGGCTGGCAAGTTGCTGCCGACAACAACGAATACGCCGCCATGTACCCGGACCAGTCGCTGTATCCGGTTGACTCCGTGCCGAAGGTTGTCGAGCGCATCAACAATGCCTTCAACCGTGCTGACGAAATCCAGTGGTCCAAGAACATCAACGCTGGTGATGCCGGCCACGTCGAATACCACCTGCCGATCGTCGCTGACGCTGAAGCCGGTTTCGGCGGCGTGCTCAACGCCTACGAACTGATGAAGGCCATGATCCGCGCTGGCGCTGCCGGCGTGCATTGGGAAGACCAGCTGGCTTCCGTCAAGAAGTGCGGCCACATGGGCGGCAAGGTTCTGGTTCCGACCACCGAAGCCATCCAGAAGCTGATCGCTGCCCGTATGGCTGCCGACGTCTATGGCGTGCCGACCCTGGTCATCGCCCGTACCGATGCCGAAGCCGCTGACCTGCTGACCTCCGACTACGACGAGAACGACAAGCCGTTCCTGACTGGCGAGCGCACTGCCGAAGGCTTCTACAAGACCAAGAAGGGTCTGGACCAGGCCATCTCCCGCGCCATCGCTTACGCCGACTACGCCGACCTGGTGTGGTGCGAAACCGGTACGCCGGATCTGGAATTTGCCCGCAAGTTCGCCGAAGCCGTGCATAAGGTTCATCCGGGCAAGATGCTGGCCTACAACTGTTCGCCTTCCTTCAACTGGAAGAAGAACCTCGACGACGCCACCATTGCCAAGTTCCAGAAGGAACTGGGCGCCATGGGCTACAAGTACCAGTTCATCACCCTGGCTGGCATCCACAACATGTGGTACCACATGTTCGACCTGGCTCAGGACTACGCCAAGCGCGGCATGTCGGCTTACGTCGAGAAGGTTCAGGAGCCGGAATTCGCTGCCCGCGACCGTGGCTACACCTTCGTGTCGCACCAGCAGGAAGTCGGTACCGGTTACTTCGACGATGTCACCACCGTGATCCAGGGTGGCAAGTCTTCCGTGACCGCCCTGACCGGCTCGACCGAAGAAGAACAGTTCCACTAAGAACTCACCGCTTTGAATTGCCGCCCGACCGGGTGGCAAAGGAAGGCCGACCCTCACGAGGGGTCGGCCTTTTTCATTTTGCCTGCTGCCGGACGGTCGACCGTTACAGCGAGCCGTTTTTCAGCGCAACTCCCAGTAGCTTGCGCGGCTATAGGTTTCCTTCAGCAAATCGATAAACAAGCGCACCCGCAAGGGCAAATGCCGGCGCTGCGGGAACACTGCGTAGATACCCATAGGCGGCGCCTGCCAGGCGTCGAGTACCGAAGTCAGCCGGCCTTCCTTCAGATCCTGCCCGACCTCCCACAGCGAACGCCAGGCCAGCCCCTGGCCGGCCAGCGCCCATTCATGCAGGACGGCACCATCATTGCATTCGAAAACACCGCCCACCTTCAGCGTATCGACCACGCCGCTTTGCGGATCGCGGAACACCCAGCCGCGCTGCTGGCCGAGCGACAAACAATTGTGTTGCGCCAGATCAGCCGGTTCGCGCGGCACGCCATGCGCCACCAGATAAGCGGGGCTGGCGACCACCATGCGTCGCATCTCGCCGAGCCGCACGCTGATCAGGCTGGAGTCGGTGAGTTCGCCGATGCGGATTGCACAGTCAATATTTTCATTGAGCAAATCAACCAGACGGTCGCTGAGATTCAGATTGACCCGCACCTCGGGATTGGCCTGCATGAACTCACCAACCAGCGGCGCGACATGCCGGCGACCAAAGCCGGAGGGTGCCGACACGCGCAACTGACCACTGGCTTGCACGCTACCCAGCGATACTGCGGCCTCGGCATTGGCCAGATCGTTCAAAACCTTCTGGCAATCCTCAAGGAAGGCCTGCCCTTCGAAGGTCAGTGTCAGCTTACGCGTCGTACGAATCAGCAATTTGACACCGAGCCGCGCCTCCAGCGCATCCAGGCGGCGGCCGATGATGGCCGGCGTCACATTTTCGCTGCGCGCCGCCGCCGACAGGCTGCCACGCGTCGAAACGTTTACAAATGCCGAAATCTGTTTGAAAGTATCCATGGATTCATTACTTTTAGTAAAAGAATAAACGCCTAGTTCGCCACTTATCTTATCTTATTAGTAACAATAAACTCCATGTCCATGATGTCTTCACCAGCCACCTCTCCGATCAAAGCCATTGCCTTCGACGCCTACGCGACGCTGTTCGACGTCTATTGCATGGAAGCGCTGGCCGAGGAATATTTTCCCGGCCAGGGCACTGATTTGACCGTGCAGTGGCGGCTCAAACAGATCGAGTACACGCGGGTGCGCAGCATGAGCGGCCAGTTCAAGACTTTCTGGGAGGTCACCCGCGATGCCCTGGTGTACGCGGCACGCCGCCTGGATATCGCAATGAGCGATACGCAGCGCCAGCATCTGATGAACCAGTACGCCTGCCTGCGCCCCTTCCCGGAAAACCTGGCGACGCTCGATGCCCTCAAGGCGATGGGTTTTCCGCTCGCCATCCTGTCGAACGGTACGCATTCGATGCTCGACATCGCCATCAAGTACAACGACATGAACCACCTGTTCAGCCACATTCTCTCCGCCGACAGCGTGCAGAAATTCAAGACCTCGCCCGAGGTCTACCAACTGGCGGTCGACGCATTCAAAGTGCCGAAAAACGAGATTCTCTTCGTTTCGGCCAACGCCTGGGATGCCTGCGCCGCCACCTGGTTCGGCCTCACGACCTTCTGGGTCAATCGCAACAACCAGCCCGAGGAAGTCCTCGACATTGCCCCGACCGCCAACGGTCGCCAGCTTTCCGACGTACTGGCCTACGTCGGCGGCCTGCAGGGCTGAACGATTTCACTTTCAACCTTCAACCTTCAACCTTAACCAAGGAGTTTCCATGAGCCTCAACCTGCCCCAAGGCGTGCAAATCACCGGTGCTATCAAGCCGGGTTACGAATCCGTCCTCACCTTCGAAGCCCTCGAACTGGTCGCCAAGCTGCACCGCGCCTTCGAAGCCCGTCGCCAGGAACTGCTCAAGGCCCGCGTTGCCCGCCAGGCCCGCATCGACGCCGGCGAAATGCCGGACTTCCTGCCGGAAACCAAGGCCATTCGCGAAGGCGACTGGAAGATTGCCCCGCTGCCCAAGGCGCTGGAGTGCCGTCGCACCGAAATCACCGGCCCGGTCGAAGCCAAGATGATCATCAACGCCTTCAACTCCGGCGCTGACTCCTACATGACCGACTTCGAGGATTCCAACTCGCCGAACTGGGACAACCAGATCCAGGGCCAGATCAACCTGTACAAGGCAATCCGCCGCGAACTCTCGTTCAAGAACGAGAACGGCAAGGAATACAAGCTCAATGACAAGATCGCCACCCTGCAGATCCGTCCGCGCGGCTGGCACCTCGACGAAAAGCATGTGCTGGTTGACGGTCAACGCGTCGGCGGCGGCATTTTCGACTTCGCCGTGGTCTTCTTCCACAACGCCAAGGAACAGATCGCCCGCGGCGCCGGCCCGTTCTACTACCTGCCGAAGATGGAAAGCCACCTCGAAGCCCGCCTGTGGAACGACATCTTCGTCATGGCCCAGGATCACATCGGCCTGCCGCAAGGCACCATCAAGGCCACCGTGCTGATCGAAACCATCCTCGCCACCTTCGAGATGGAAGAAATCCTCTACGAACTGCGCAACCACTCGTCCGGCCTCAACGCCGGCCGCTGGGACTACATCTTCTCGTGTATCAAGAAGTTCAAGAAGAACAAGGACTTCTGCCTGGCCCAGCGCAGCGCCATCACCATGGAAGTGCCCTTCATGCGCGGCTACGCCCTGGCTCTGGTCCAGGCCTGCCACAAGCGCGGCGCCCCGGCCATGGGCGGCATGTCGGCCCTGATCCCGATCAAGAACGACCCGGTGGCCAATGAAAAGGCCCTGGCCGGCATCCGCCACGACAAGACCCGCGACGCAAACGACGGCTTCGACGGCGGCTGGGTGGCTCACCCGGGCCTGGTGCCGATCGCCATGGAAGAGTTCGTCAAGGTCCTCGGCGACAAGCCGAACCAGTGGGAAAAACAGGTTTCCGGCAACTTCGGCCCGGCCCAGTGGCTGGACTTCCAACCGGAACAGCCGATCACCGAAGCCGGCCTGCGCAACAACATCAACGTCGGCATCCACTACCTCGGCTCCTGGCTGGCCGGCAACGGCTGCGTGCCCATCCACAACCTGATGGAAGATGCGGCCACCGCTGAAATCTCCCGCTCGCAGGTCTGGCAGTGGGTGGTTTCGCCGAAGGGCATTCTCGACGATGGCCGCAAGGTCACCGAAGAGATGGTCCGTCCGATGATCGCCGAGGAACTGGCCAAGGTGAAGGCAACGGTTTCCGCCCAGGGCGAAGACACCGCGACCTACGACCAGGCTGCCGTGATCTTCGACAAGATGTCCCTGACCCCGGACTACCCGGAATTCCTGACCCTCCCGCTGTACGAAGCGATGGAATAAGCAGCACCCGGAAAAAGGCGCAAAGACGCCCGACTCCGACAGAGAAGCTGGAAAAAAAGCGCCGGGGAGACCCGGCGCTTTTTGTCGACCCGGACACGCTTAAAAGCCAACTCCGTTCGCGACTTGGTGAGAGTAAACCGAGCCGCTTCCTATGATTCAAGCCCCACCATACCGGCATCCGGATAACGCTGGCCGGCGACCTGTAGCGGATCGAAAAGCAGATCAAGCCCGGCGATTTCCGACGAGCTCAAAGTCAGGTTGGCGGCAGCTGCATTTTGTTCGAGGTAGGCGATACGCCTTGTGCCTGGAATGGGGATGACGTGGGAGTGTTTGGAGAGAAGCCATGCCAGGGCGACCTGGGCATTGCTCAGGCCACGCGCCGAGGCGAAGGCAGCAAGTTGTTCAACAAGCAGCCGGTTGGCATGTTCGGCTTCGCCCTGAAAACGCGGATTGCTTTTGCGGAAATCATTGTCGGCCAGTTCCTCCGGCTTGACCGTACCGGTCAGAAAAGCACGACCAAGCGGGCTGTAAGCGACAAAAGTCGTGCCCAGCTCGGCGCAGGTGGCTAGCATGTCGCGCTCGGGTTCGCGCGTCCATAAGGAATATTCGCTTTGCACGGCGGCAATAGGATGCACTGCGCTGGCTTGCCGCAGCGTCCTGGCCGAGACTTCGGAAAGGCCGATCTGGCAGACTTTCCCGGCCGCGACCAACTGGGCCATGGCACCCACCGTTTCCTCAATCGGCACTTCCGGGTTGCGGCGATGGCAGTAATAGAGGTCGATCTGCTCGACGCCGAGACGTTGCAGCGAGGCCTCGCAGGCTTGCCGGATGTAGGCCGGGCTGTTGTCGATGCGCCGTTCGTACTTGCCCTGCTCGCGGACAATGCCGAACTTGCTGGCAATCACCACCTGCTGCCGGCGCGCCGGACCACCCTTCTTGAGAAACCGGCCAATCAGGCTTTCGTTGTGACCGAAACCGTAGGTGTCGGCAGTGTCAAAAAAGTTGATACCGAGTTCAAGGGCGCGCGCCAGCGTCGCCAGCGACTGCCGGTCATCGCTGGCCCCATAGAACTCGCTCATCCCCATGCAGCCAAGGCCGATGGCGGAGACCGGCTGCTGTTGCAGACCAAGAAGACGTGTTTGCATGTTGATGGCCCTTTACTGAACCGTATAGCCGCCGTCGATGGCGAAGCCCTGACCGTTGATATAGCTGGCCGCCGAAGAGAGCAAGAAGAGCACGGGGTTGGCGATTTCCTCGGGCTGACCGGGACGCCCGGCCGGGCTGGTCTTGAGCGAGGCTTCCAGATTATCCAGACCACCGAAACCGATTTCGGCCATCGGCGTAACGATCGGGCCGGGATTGACCGCGTTGACCCGGATGCCCTGCTGGAAACCTTCGAGCGCCGCACTGCGGGTCAGCCCAAGGACGGCGTGCTTGCTGGCCGTGTATGGCGAAAAATTGGCGAAGCCGATCTGGGCGACGACGGAGGCGGTATTGACGATGGACCCGCCGCCGGTTTTCAGCATCGCTGCCATTTCGTACTTGAGCGCCCAGAACACGCCATATACGTTCGCCTGCATGACTTCGGCGAAATCGGCGCTGGTCAATTCATGGATGGGCGCCACCTTGCCAAGTACACCGGCGTTGTTGAAGGCGCCGTCCAGCCTACCAAAGTGGGCGACGGTCGTCGCCACGGCATTCTGGATATCGGCTTCGACAGTGACATCAGTCCGGATGGCGATGGCGTCGCCACCGGCAGCACGAATCTGCATCACCAGGTTTTCAAGCGCATCCAGACGGCGGGCGGCCAGCGCCACCTTGGCCCCGGCCCGACCAAGCGCCAGGGCGGTGGCGGCGCCGATGCCGGACGAAGCGCCAGTGACGAGGATGGTTTTGCCCGACAGGTCGGCCAGAATATTTTGCATGTTGTTCTCCGTTGCAGGGTTGGGGATATGACAGAAAGCAGCCTACTCCCGGGCCAACCGTGCAACAATCCGCATACTGTTTGATGAGCTATTGAGCTATTCTCATCAATCATGACCCCCGCCAGCCTTGCCGATCTCCAGTCATTTGCCGCCGTGGCCCGCTTGCGCAGCTTTCGCAAGGCGGCCACCGAACTCGGCGTTTCACCGTCGGCCCTCAGCCATGCCTTGCGCAGTCTGGAGGCCCGACTCGGCGTCCGCCTGCTCAACCGGACAACGCGCAGCGTGGCGCCGACCGAGGCCGGCGAGCGCCTGCTCGACCGCCTCTCGCCGGCCCTGCAGGACATCCACGGCGCGCTGGACGAAGTCAATGCCTTTCGCGACTCGCCACTCGGCACGCTGCGCATCAACGCGCCGCGCGCTGCTTGCGAGCTGGTCCTGGCGCCGATGCTCGGACGCTTTCTGGAGGCCAACCCCGGCATGCGCATCGAATTGGTGGCTGAGGATGCCTTCGTCGATATCGTCGCCACCGGCTTCGATGCGGGCGTTCGCTTCGGCGAAAGTCTGCAGCAGGATATGGTCGCCGTACCGCTCGGCCCGGCCCAGCGTTTTGTCGTGGTTGCCTCACCCGATTATCTGGCGGCGCACGGCACACCCGTTTGCCCGCGTGAATTACCTCAGCACCGCTGCATACGCATCCGTTTCCCCAACGGCAGTTTTTATCGCTGGGAATTCGCCCGCGGCAGCGAGCAGTTTGAAATCGAGGTCGACGGGCCGGTTGCCGTCGGCCAAATGCCGCTGATGATCGCGGCCGCAGAACAAGGCCTCGGGCTGGCCTATGTTTATGCCCAGTATGCGGCGGTGCCGCTAGCCGACGGCCGGCTGAAAACAGTGCTTGACGACTGGTGCCCGGAAATTCCCGGCTTTTACCTGTACTACCCGAGCCGCAAGCTGATGCCGGCCGGCTTGAAAGCCTTTGTCGAGATGCTGCAAGATCGCTCTGCCCCTGCCCGCTCAGTCCCTTGATCCATTCCGCCCCCTCGCCCTACGACGGCAAGGGTAGACATCCATGGGCCCGAGGAATATTCGCGACACAGATAGCAAATCGCCACGACCAAGCGAAAAATACCAAAAAACAGGTAATGCACTGCAAGAAAGCCTCGATTACCCCGAAAAGGGATTTGACCTTGGTCAAATGATCCGCTATCTAGCCTTTGTTTTCAGCACATTAGCTTGGTCCGGGCAAAGCCGATCGGACATAATGGCGCTCTTCAAAAACAGTGTTTCCGGAGAGCAATCCCGTGAATCTGAACGCCAAGGTCACCCTCTTTTTCATCAGCATCGCCGCAGCCTTGCTGGCCGTGCTGGTGGCCATCAGTCTCTACGCTTTTCGCAGTTTTTCGATTGCCTCGGCAACCGATCATATCCGTACGGCTGGCGAAATCGTGCGCGTGCATCTGACCGAGTCGATGATCAACGGGGTCATCGACAAGCGCGAAAGCTTCCTTAAGCGCATGCTGGAAGTCCAGGGGCTGAAATCGGCCCGGGTCATCCGCTCACCCGAAGTCGAAAAGCAGTTCGGCAAGGGCTTGAGCGTCGAATCGGTGGCGGATGACAGCGAGCGCCAGGTGCTCAGGGAAGGCAAACCGCGATTCGAAGTCATCGATACCGGTGAAGAAACCGTGTTTCGCGGCACGATTCCCTACATTGCCTCCGCCAGCGGCACACCCAATTGCCTGCAGTGCCATCAGGTCGAGGAAGGTGCGGTGCTGGGTGCTGTCAGCATGACCATGTCGATCGACGGATTGCGCCAGAAGGCCCTGTTCACGGTGGCCGGCATTGCCGGTGCCGTCGCTTTCTTCGTACTGCTCGTCATCGTCCTGCTGCGCCGCCTGCTGCGCCCGATTTCCGACACCGCCAACGCCGTCGAGGATGCCGTGCAGCATGCGCTGCGTGGCGACTTCAAGGTGCATGTCGAGAAAAAGACCAACGACGAGATCGGCCAGATCGCGACCGACATGAACCGTCTGCTGACCTTCCTTGACGACGGCCTGAACCGGATCGGCAGCAATGTCGCCCGCCTCACCGACCGCACACCGGCCGCCGGTGAAAACCTGCTGACCGCAACCATCGACATGGTCGAAGGCCTGACCAAGGCCGCGCACTTCAAGCAGGCGATCGAGGAAGACGAAGTCAAGGTCGAGATTTACCAGCGCTTGTCGACCACGCTGCAACAGGAGTTCGCGCTGCACGAATTCTCGCTTTACGAAGTCAGCAGCAACAAGAAACAGATGCGCAGCATCATGGTCGATGGCGCGATGGCCGACACCTGCCGCTGGTGCGACCCGGAAATCATGATCCGCCCGGAAGCCTGCCGCGTCCGCCGTACCGGCCATATCGTCGATGGCATCAGCAATCCGGATATCTGCTACTCCTTCCGGCCGCCGGCCGAACTCGGCGAACGCCGCCATGTCTGCTTCCCGATCATCCAGTCAGGTTCGGTGGGCAGCGTCGTCCAGTTGCTGACGACGCCGGGCGAGCAGGAAAAGCTCCTGGCGCAGGTGCCCTATATCAACGTCTATCTGCGCGAAACCGCGCCGGTGCTGGAAACCAAGCGCCTGATGGAAAGCCTGCGCGACTCGACCCTGCGCGACCCGATGACCGGCCTCAACAACCGCCGCTTCCTCGAGGAATACGTCGAAACCCTGGTCGCCAGCGTGCAGCGCAAGCGCACCCACGTCGCCATCCTGATGCTCGATCTCGACTACTTCAAGATGGTCAACGACACCTACGGCCACGATGCCGGCGATGCCGTACTGAAGTCGCTCTCGAATGTGCTCAAGCAGTCGGTGCGCGCCTCCGACCTGGTCATCCGTTACGGCGGCGAAGAGTTCCTGATCATTCTGGTCGATAGCGAAAGCACCGCCGCCGAACGCGTTGCCGAGAATATCCGGGCGGCTGTCGAAGCGCTCAAGGTACAGGTGTCGGGGATCGTGTTGCAAAAGACCATCTCGATCGGCATTTCCGACTTCCCGACCGACAGCGATACCTTCTGGCAGGCCGTCAAGTTCGCCGACGTGGCGCTCTACCAGGCCAAGGAACAGGGCCGCAACCGGGTGATCCGCTTCAACCCGGAAATGTGGTCGGACACCAAGGAATATTGAGCCGTAGCGGTCGACCGGCAAAAAAAGGGCAAATTGCCGGTCGATACCTCCAGTCAATAATAAATAGACGAATCGCCGGCTATTACTGACCGGAAAGAGCAAATACACTGCAATCCTTGCCAACGAAGGATTGCCGCATGCTCGCCGCCCTCACCCAACTATTGATCTTCCAGCTCGCCGGCGAAGTGATCGCCCGTGGTCTGGATCTACCCGTGCCCGGCCCGGTGCTTGGCATGCTGCTGCTCTTCATCTCGCTGTTGCTGCGCGATGGCCCCGGCCACGAGTTGCAGACCACCAGCCAGAACCTGCTGCAACACCTGTCGCTGCTCTTCGTGCCGGCCGGCACCGGCGTCATGCTGCACATGCACCGCATTGCCGACGAATGGCCGGCCCTGCTCGTGTCGCTGCTGTTCAGCACGCTGGCGACGCTGGTCGTCACCGCTCTGGTCATGAAGCTCTGTCAGCGCCCGGCGAAAGCCGATGGGGAAAGCGCATGACGCCGCGTCTCAACGAAATCTGGGTCTATCTCGCCGCCTCGCCGCTGCTCGGCCTGACCGTGACCCTGCTCGCCTACCAGGCTGCTTTCTGGCTCTACCGGCGCTCGGGCAGCCATCCGCTGGCCAATCCGGTGCTGATCGCGGTGAGCATTTTGGTGCTTTTATTGACGTTGACCGGTACGAGTTACCAGACCTACTTTTCTGGTGCCCAGTTCGTGCATTTCCTGCTCGGCCCGGCCACCGTGGCGCTCGCCATTCCCCTCTACACGCAGTTCCGCCGCGTACGCGCGATGCTGTTGCCGGTCGTCGCCGGACTGCTCGCCGGCAGCCTGACCGCCATCCTCTCGGCCGTCGCGATCGGCCGCCTGCTTGGTGCCAGCCTGCCGACGCAGCTGTCGCTCGCGCCCAAGTCGGTGACGACGCCGATCGCCATGGGCATCGCCGAGCGCATCGGCGGCATTCCGTCATTGACCGCCGTGCTGGTCATCGTCACCGGCATCATCGGCGCGGTGGGCGCCCGTTACGTGTTCGATGCGATGAAGCTGCGCGACCCGGCCATCCGCGGCTTCGCGATCGGCATCGCCTCGCACGGCATCGGCACAGCCCGCGCCTTCCAGGTCAATGAGCAGAGCGGCGCCTTTGCGGCGCTGGCGATGGGCCTGAACGGTGCGCTGACCGCGCTGTTGCTGCCCTTCATCGCACCCTGGCTGGGCGCCGTTTGATGCTTTTCCCGGCGGTCGACCGCCGGTAAAGCACAAAAACGCCGGCCGCCTGTTTTTGCCGCCCTGTCCAGTTAGGGTAAGTACCTATGGTCGGCAAGGCAGGCGCAGCGAAGAATCAGACCATGTTCATACGACCTCCACCCAGCCAGCCGAAACAACCCTGGCTGTGGTTCGCCCCCTACGTCGCGATCGGCATTTTTGCCGTCGCCATGCTCGTTCTCACCGCCCTGCTCCAATGGCGGGAACAGGATACAGCCCGCTCGGCGCTCGAAGGCGACATGCACTGGGCCGAGCGCACCATCGAAAGCCGCCTGCACGCGCACCAGGACTTTCTCGGCGAACTTGGCCGCGAACAGGAGTTCAAGCAGCTCACCTACGAATCCTTCCAGGTTCGCGCCACGCGCTACGTCCAGGAAAACCCGGAAATCCTCGCCATCGTCTGGGTCGATACCGACGGCAAGGTGGAATGGGTGTCGCCCAACGAGTCGAACGTCACCTTCGTCGGCGAACAACTGACCGGGCAGCGCCTGGCCACCCTGCAGGAAGCCCTGCGCGTGCGCCGCACGATCTTTTCGCCCGACTATACCGATGCCTACCAGCAACACAGCAACGACCTGATCCAGCCGGTGCAGCGCAGCAGCAGCGACATCGGAGCCTTCGTCGCACTGCAGTCGCTGGAAACCCTGCTGCGCGCCACCTTGCCCACGGTGTTCACCGCCCGTTACAGCCTGAGCGTGGTCGATGCGCAGAATCGCGAGGTTTTCAGCAACTCCTCGATCAAGCCGACCGACCGCCAGATCTCGGGCACGATCAGCCTCGACCTGCCGGGCAACCGCCTTGGCCTCAACATCGTCGCCTATCGCGGCGGCGGCGCCTGGCTGCCTGTCCTGCCCGCGGCCCTGATCGTCATCCTGACCCTGATCGCTGCCGGCACCCTGGTCCAGCTGCGCCGACATGCCCAACGCCGCGCCGAGACGGAAGAAAAGCTGCGCGATGCCTACGCCTTCCGCCAGGCCATGTCGCAATCGCTGATCACCGGCATGCGCGCCATCGACCTGTCGGGACGCATCACCTTCGTCAACGCGGCGTTCTGCCGCATGACCGGCTTCGACGAAGCCGAACTGGTCGGCATTGCCCCGCCCTACCCCTACTGGCCGCCCGAAGAGTTCGACCGCCTGCAGCACAACATCGATACCGCCCTGGCAGGCCAGGCGCCAGCCAGTGGCTTCGAGATGCGCATCATGCGCAAGAACGGCGAGCGTTTCGACGTCCGCCTGTACTTCTCGCCGCTGATCGACACCAACGGCCAGCAGATCGGCTGGATGGCGTCGATGAACGACATCACCGAACCGAAGCGCGTGCGCGTCGAGCTGGAGCGGGCACATGAGCGCTTCGTCACCGTCATCGACGGTCTCGACACGGCGGTGCATGTGGCGGCGGTCGATAGCGGCGAAATCCTGTTCGCCAACCGCGCCTTCCAGAACATTTTCGGCTTCGACACGGTCGGCCGCGATTCGGCGCTGGTCACCGCCGCCTGCCGGCCACCGCCGGAAGCCCTGCATGCCGACCCGACCGAACTGTCGGTCGACGAACTGCCCTGCGAGATTTTCGATGGCGAAATCCAGCACGCCTTGTCCGGCCACTGGTATCACCTGCACGAACGCGCCATCCGCTGGGTGGACGGACGCACCGTGCGCGTCCAGATCGCCGCCGACATCACCGACCGCAAACTGATCGACGAAGTCAATCTGCAGCAGCAAAAGCGCCTCGAACAGACCTCGCGCCTGATCACCATGGGCGAGATGGCCTCGTCGCTGGCACATGAACTGAACCAGCCATTGTCGGCCATTGCCAATTACTGTGCCGGCTGCGTCAAGCGCATGCAGGCCGGCAACTACCGCTTCGAAGACCTGCTCGCCGCGATGCAGAAAGCCTCCGACCAGGCCGAGCGCGCCGGCAAGATCATCCGCCGCATGCGCGACATGGTGAAGAAGAGTGATCCCAACCGGCAACCGGTGGCACTCGCCGACATCGTGGACGAAGCACGCGCCTTTGCCGACATCGAGGCGCAGCGAACCGGCACGCAAATCAGCGTCGAATTGCCGGAAAACTTGCCGCGCATCGTCGTCGACCGCATCATGATCGAACAGGTGCTGCTCAACCTGGTGAAAAACGGTATTGAAGCCATGCACGACATTCCCTTCGACCGGCGCCGGCTGTTCATCAAGGCCTGCCTCGCCGACGAAAGAATGCTCGAAATCGCCGTGCGCGACCAGGGTCACGGACTGGCCGAGGAAGACATCGAAAAGATCTTCGCGCCCTTCTACACAACCAAGGCGGAAGGCATGGGCATCGGGCTGGCGATCTGCCGCTCGATCATCGAGTTTCACCAGGGGCGGCTGTGGGTTGAACCGCAGCGCGAGGGCGGCACCGTGTTCCGTTTCACCGTACCGATAGAGGAAGAAAATGAGTGAGCTGACGCAAACCATCTACGTCGTCGATGACGACGAGGCCATGCGCGACTCGATGAACTGGCTGCTCGAGGGCGAAGGCTACCGCGTCGCCTGCTTCGACTCCGGCGAGAGCTTTCTCTCCGCCCGCCGCGACGACATGTCGGGCTGCATCGTGCTCGACGTGCGCATGCCGGAAATGAGCGGCCTCGAACTGCATGAAAAACTCGATGCGCTCGGCTCGCAACTGCCGATCATCTTCGTCACCGGCCACGGCGACGTGCCCATGGCAGTTGGCGCCCTGCAACGCGGCGCCTGCGATTTCATCGAAAAGCCCTTCCACAACGAAGACCTGCTGTCGCGCATCCGCCGCGCCCTCGAACTCGATGCCGAACTCGCCGCCCGTCGCCACCGCGACGGCGCCATCACCCATCGTCTCGAACAGCTGACCCTGCGCGAAAAGGAAGTCATGCAACTGGTCGTCGCCGGCAAACTGAACAAGCAGATCGCCGACCAGCTCAGCATCAGCATGAAGACCGTAGAAGCCCACCGCGCCCGCGTCATGGAAAAAATGGGGGTGCGCACCCTGGCCGAACTGGTCAAGGCGGTGATGAGCCTGAAATAGGCCGAAAAATGCTGGTCGACCGATAAAAAAATGCCGCTTCGTGAAGCGGCATTTTTTCGGGCAGAACCGGGCAACAACTCAGAGGGGAATCAGGTCATCCCCACCGGAACCCATGGTGCCTTCGTAGTTGGTCAACTCGCGCACTTCCTTGCGGCGCAGCAGCTTTTCCTGGACCTTGGGCGGCAGATCGGTGAACAGGATGATTTCCTTGGAAATCAGCAACTCGATCGTATCCTCGATGACGCGCACGAAGTCGCGGTCAAGCTCGGTGAGCTGGCTTTCCCGCCAACGCTCGTGAATGAACTGCAGAACCTCCGGATTATCCGCAGTCAATTCCTCCTGAGCATTGCCGACCGGCATCGGATGCAATTCGCAAATTAGTCCTTTGCCGTCCCTGGCCACATAAAGCATGCCTACCCCTCCACATAATGATTTTCGCAGTCTGCATCAGCTTCGTCTGCTTTGCAATTGGACCAAAGGCCGAAGCGGGCGATAATCTCTGGCTTTCCTGCATACCGTTCACCACCAGCCCCATGACCCCAAGCGAAACACCGCAAACGATCCAGAAAAAAGTGGTCATTGCCGCCTGCTTTGGCACCTTTCTCGAATGGTATGACTTCCTGACCTTTGCCTCGCTGGCAACCTATTTCAGCGTCCTTTTCTTTCCCTCCGACGACCCCGTCGCGGCGCTGCTGGCCAGTCTCGCCACTTTCGGCATCGGCATGATCGTCCGCCCGCTTGGCGCCGCGCTGTTCGGTTCGCTCGGCGACCGCCACGGACGGCGCACCATTTTCCTCGCCACCATTGTCCTCATGGGCCTGTCGACCATCCTTGTCGGACTGTTGCCAACATACGAACAGATCGGCCTGCTCGCGCCAGCGCTGCTCCTCATCCTGCGCATGCTGCAAGGATTGTCAGTCGGTGGCGAAATCGGCGGCGCTGCCGTCTATCTCACCGAACATGCGCCAGAAGGCCGGCGCGGCCTCTACACCAGCGTATTGCAACTGATGGGGCCGCTGGGCATGATGGCCTCGACGCTGCAGATCGTCGTGCTGCAACACTTTCTCAGCGACGCCGACTTCAAAACCTGGGGCTGGCGCATTCCCTTCCTGCTCTCGGCGCTGCTGCTTGCCATCTCGATCAAGAGCCGCCTCAACCTGCACGAATCGCCGGTCTTCCGGCATCTGCGCGAGAAAAACGGACTGGCCAAGACACCGTTGCGCGAATGTTTCCGCGATCGCCATACGCTCGGCCGCATGGCCTTGCTGTTTTTCTGCATTTCGGCCGGCGGTTCGCTGATTTTCTTCTCGGCCCAGGTGTACACCACGGTCTTCCTGAAAACCATCGTCAAGCTGCCCGGCGCCCAGGCCAGCAGTTTGGTAATGATTGCCACCCTGGCACTCTTCCCGGCCACCCTGTTCTGCGGCTGGCTTTCCGACCGCATTGGCCGCCGCCCGGTGCTGCTGACTGGCCTGATCAGCGGCGCCATGGCCATCTTCCCTGTATTCCAGGGCTTGCTGTACTACGGCAGCCTACCGACCCCGGACAGCACCATGATCACACTGCTCCTGCTTGTCCTCGTCGTCCCCCTGGCCTGCATCACCGGGCCGCAGACGGCGACCCTGCCCGAACTCTTCCCGGCGCGCACCCGCTACACCGCCGTCGCACTGCCACACAACCTGTCGGCCGGCTGGATCGGCGGCATGTCGCCGCTCATGGTGACCTGGCTCAGCGTGCATTTCGCCAACCCGCTGGCCGGCCTGTGGTACCCCACCGGCCTGCTCATCCTGGCCAGCATCATCGGGCTGCTGTTCCTGCCCGAGGTTAGAAACCAGCCACTCGATCAGTAATTCCTGACATTCCCCTTGGGCGGCATTTTCGGCGTACCAAAATAGGTTGCCGGCGGCGCCTTGAAACCCACGGCTTTACCCTTGTCGTCGTAGATCAACTGCGTCGATTGCTGTTGCGGCTGTTTGCGGCTGGCCGTTACCTCTAGCGTAGCCGCGCGCACCGGCGGTGCCTGGCGGTCCAGTTCGCTGCGCACGATACGCACCCGCTCGGCGGCAATACGCCGGTCTATGGTTTCGGTCGACATGCCGCGCTCGACCAGTTTTTCGCGCATCGAAACCAGCGTATCGAGTTCTTTCGATGTCCGCAGCGAACGCTTGGGCTCGCCCCATTTCTCTTTCGGCTGGCTGACGGCGATATTGAATTCTTCGGGATTGGTCAGCATGCGCGCCACATTCAGGTGATTGAAGCGCATCGCCCATTCCAGGGCCCCATCGCCCCAGTCGTTGCGCGGCGAACGGTCTGCCCCCTTTTCGATCAGCTTGCGGGCCAGGCTTTCGCGCCCTTCGTAAATCGCCATCATCAGGACGCTCGAACCGTTGGTGCTTTTGGCATCAATGTCGGCGCCATTCTCGATCAGGTAATCGGCGAGTTCGGTGTGGCCGGAAAACACCGCGTAATGCAGCGCCGACCACTGCCGCTGCGGCGCATTGATGCGCGCGCCACGTTCGAGCAGCCATTTCACCACGTCCAGCTTGCCCCGCCAGGCGGCAAGAACCAGCGCCGACTCGCCATTGTCGTTCAGCCGATTGATATCGGCGCCATTGGCGAGGAACAGGCGCATCAACTCGAAATTGCCTTCCCAGGCACCGATCATCAGGCCGGAACCAACCCGACTGCCCATGAAGTCGGGGGGCAGCCCGGCATCCAGCCAGCGCTGCGCCTGAGCCAGATCACCCAGTTCCATGTTATTGGTAAAGGCGATCGGTGTCGGCAATGTGCTTGCCTGCTGTGCCATTGCCGGAAAAACCGGGCTCATCGCGATTATCATAGCCAGCAGATTACTTCTGACTGCCCGCACCATTGTCTGCTTCATCAAATTACCTTCCTCACCGGCCAGGCCGCATTTTCGCATGACCCGGACCACTTTCCGGCTTGCCCTGGCGTTGGCCCTGTCGCTGCTGTTGCACATTTCGCCTTTTGTCGGCGGTCTCGTCCGGACACCACCCACCACAGCCCCGACGCCACCAATCCAGGCGGCACTGCGCCCCGCGGCACACGTTGCAAGCGCGGCTCCGCTCGAACTGGAAAAAAAGCACAACACCCCGCCTGTTGCACAAAAAGAAAAAACGCCACCCCAAAAAACATCAGATACAATAAAATCAACAAAAACATGGACGCAAGAAGTTCGCAGACAATTCAGCAAACAACTTGAAGACGGCCTTTTCTATCCCGCGGAAGCAATCGCGCGCGGGATAGAAGGCGAGGTGGTGGTTTTGATGCTGCTGGATGAACAGGGCCAGGTCAGTGCAGCGCGGGTTGAACAAGGGAGTGGCCAGGCAATTCTCGATGCTGCTGCCTTGCGAGCGGTACGCTCGCTGCACTCGCTGCCGGCCGATGCACCACGCGAAACCTTGTTACCGGTTCGCTTCAGACTGAAATAGAAAATTGGCCTGACCAATACTGGATTACTAGTACTTCAGACGTGTATGATTTTGATCAGAATCGGCATTTGCTGATGCAGTCAAAAAATTATCGATGCAGCAGTTCTGGGGGGAAACACCATGAATGCCTTTGGCTCTTTGCGCGTTGCGACACGCATTCGGATTCTGGTTGGACTGGCTCTGGCCGGTTTGCTGATACTTTGTTTCACCGCTCTTTTTCAGGTCAAGTCGAGCATGCTCGAAGACCGCAAGCAAAAGACCCGCAATCTGGTCGAAATCGGCATCGGAACCCTGGCTCATTATCAAAAGCTGGCAGTCGAGGGCAAGATGACGGAAGAAGATGCCAAGAAGGCCGCCAAGGAAACTCTGCGGGACTTGCGCTACGGCAACGGCGATTACATTTTCATCGTCGATACCTCGCACAAATATGTCCTCTTCCCCACCAAGCCGGAATTCGAAGGCCTGGACAAAAGCGACATGAAGGATGCCAACGGCAAATTCCTGATTCAGGACCTGGTCAGTGCCGCCAAAGCTGGCGGCGGCTTTGTCGAATATTGGTTCCCCAAGCCGGGGCAGCAGAAAGCCGAGCCCAAGATGTCCTATGCTGCACTGTTTACCCCTTGGAACTGGGTGCTGGGCACCGGCATTTATATTGACGACGTCGATAGTGAATACCGAAGCAATGCCGTTCTGCTCGGCGCCATCTCCGCTGCCCTGCTCGTCCTGCTCGGACTGGTCGGCTGGCAGGTCGGCGCCAGCGTATTGCGCCAGTTGGGTGGCGAACCACAGGATGCCACCGCCGTCATGCAGCGCGTTTCCGGTGGCGACCTGACCGCCAGTCTGGACTCGGCCCCGGCCGGCAGCCTGTTGCGCGCCCTGGGTGACATGGTGACCTCGCTACGCCAACTGGTAACCGAGATCAACAATGATGCCAACCGCCTGGTCAACAATGCTGAAGAAATTGCCAGCGCCTCGGACGAGGTGGCGCGTGCCGCCGAACAGCAGTCGGACGCGACATCGGCAATGGCCGCCGCAATCGAGGAGCTGACTGTCAGTTCCAATCACATCTCCGACAGTGCCCGCGAAACCGCTCGTAATACGACGGAGGCAGTCACCCTTTCCGGCCAGGGGACAGAGCGGGTGCAACAAGCCTCGCAGGCAATCCAGAAGATTTCCGACACGGTATCCGATGCCTCCGGCCGCATTCGTGCCCTGGAAGAGCGCGCCAAGCAGGTGTCGTCGATTGCCAACGTGATCAAGGACATCGCCGGCCAGACCAACCTGCTCGCCCTGAATGCCGCCATCGAAGCCGCCCGCGCCGGCGAACAGGGGCGCGGCTTTGCCGTGGTCGCTGACGAAGTCCGCAAGCTCGCCGAACGAACCTCGTCGGCAACGACCGAGATCGAGCAGATGATCATCGGCATCCAGAGCGATACCGTTGGCGCCGTCGAAGCCATGAGTTCAGCCCTGCCGGAAGTCCAGGAAGGCGTACTGCTCGCCAGCTCCGCCTCCGAGTCGCTGCAGGCGATCGAGATGGGTGCCCGCCGCACGCTGGAGCGGGTGGGTGAAGTGGCCGATGCGACGCAGGAACAAAGTGCAGCCAGCACCTCGATTGCACAACGCGTCGAGCAGATCGCCAACATGGTCGAAGAAACCACCGACACCATCCGCGGCACGGCCGCCACGGCGCATCAGCTACAGGGCATTGCCAACAGCCTGAAACAGCTGATCGGACGCTTCCGGGTGTAAGGCGCCTTGACGGTCAACAGCAATGGGGCGGCTCAAACCGCCCCATTTGCTTTCAGCTCGGCAATTTTCCCGGGTGCATAACCCAGCGCGGCAAGGACCTCAGCCGTGTGTGCGCCCAGCTCCGGCCCCAGCCACTCGGTTGAGCCCGGCGTAGCAGACAGCTTGGGCACGATGCCGGGCATGCGGAACTCCTTGCCATCCGGCAGGCGGGCCGACTCCAGCATCTGGCGGGCGAGGAATTGCGGGTCGGCAAACATGTCGACCGCTGAATAGACCCGCGACGACGGCACCTCGGCAGCAGCAAGAGTCGCCAGCACATCGGGCTCGTCGCGCTGTACGCACCAGGCGTCGATCAGCCCATAAATCTCGTCACGCCGCGCATCGCGCCCGGCATTGTCGGCCAGGTCGGGATCATCGGCCAGATCGGGACGGCCGATCGCGCGCATGAAACGCTTGAAGATCGCATCGCCATTGGCGCCGATGGTGACGTGCTTGCCGTCCTTCGTCGTATGCGTATTCGACGGCGTGATGCCGGGCATGATGTTGCCGGTGCGCTCGCGCACAAAGCCGAAGACGTCGAATTCCGGCACCAGCGACTCCATCATCGCGAACACCGCCTCGTACAGCGCGACATCGACCACCTGCCCGGCGCCGCCATTGACTTCCTTGTGGCGCAGGGCCATCAGCGCCCCAATGGCGCCCCACAGCGCAGCAATCGAATCGCCGATCGAAATCCCGGTACGCACCGGCGGCCGGTCGGCAAAACCGGTGATGTAACGCAAGCCGCCCATCGACTCGCCGACCGCGCCGAAACCCGGTTGATCCTTGTACGGCCCGGTCTGCCCGAAACCGGACAGGCGCACCATGACCAGCTCCGGATTGTCGGCCTTGAGCTGCTCCCAGCCCAGGCCCAGCTTTTCCAGCACGCCGGGGCGAAAATTCTCGACCAGGATGTCGGCGCCGGCAATCAGCTTGCGCACGAACTCGCGCCCCTCCGGATGCTTCAGGTTGGCCGTGACCGACTTCTTGTTGCGCGCCTGGACGTACCACCACAGCGAAGTGCCTTCGTAGAGCTTGCGCCACTTGCGCAGCGGATCGCCACCGTCGGGCGACTCGACCTTGATCACTTCGGCACCAAACTCGGCCATGATGCGCGTGCAGAACGGCCCGGCGATCAGCGTACCAAGTTCGACAACGCGCAAGCCGGCCAGCGGCTTCTGCATTTCGCTCATTTCACGGCTCCCAGTGTTCGACGGGCAAATGTTGCCCCCACAGACGGTCGACCGTTGCGCCCACCGACGCCGGCGCACCGCTGGTCGCAACCGTCAGATGCCCGCCCCCGCCGCCGAGCAGATTGCCGGCAGCAAGCAGTCTTTCCAGCTGACGCGCCACCGCTTCGCCGGTATCGAGCAGGCGCGTCCCGGCCGGCAGGCGCCGGGCAATCGCCTCGGCCACCCAGGGGTAATGCGTACAGCCCAGCGCCACGACGTCGGCCCCGGCTGCCGCCAGCGGCAACACGAACTCGTCGAGCAGTGCCGCCACCTCGGGGCTATGCGCGCCGCGCATCTCGATCGCCTCGGCCAGCCCGGGACAAGCCTGGGCCAACACCTGATGGCCGGCAGCATGATTACCGACCAGGCGCTGGAAACGCTCGCTGTGCAAAGTGCGCGTCGTCGCCAGAACGCCGATCACGCCACTCCGGGTCAGTGCCACCGCCGGCTTGACGCCCGGCTCCAGCGCCACCACCGGCAGTTTGATCGCCGCCCGGATCGCCTCGGCTGCCGCCGCCGTGGCCGTATTGCAGGCAATCACCAGCGCCTTGGCGCCGCGCTTTTCCAGCGCCCGTGCAATCAGTACGCCACGCTCCTTGAGGAAAGACTCGGGGCGGTCGCCATAGGGCAGGAAGCGGGTGTCGGCGAAATAGAAATAGTCTTCATGCGGCAGTCGACCGCGCAGCGCGCGCAGGACGGTCAGGCCGCCTAGGCCTGAATCAAAAACAGCGATGGGTTGGGTACGTTCCAATCTGTTGCCGCCCGTGCCGGGACGGTCCTTATCAAACGGATTGCAAGTTTAGCCCAGCACTGCGTGAAGTGCTTGTCGTCACCACTGCACGCCCGGCCTGGCACACACGAGGATTTGCCATTGTCATTGACCCACCTGCAGCGCAGTGCTAGTGTTTGTTTACCCATTTGTCATGGGCTTTGATTTTCAAGCGTGTCATTCAGGAGGATTCAACATGGCCACAACCAGCAAGATTCCCGTCCAGCTTCAAGACACTTTTCATTTCCGACCGCGTTGGTGGTGGGACCCGGTCCCCGACTGGGTCATCGACCATCTCACCCCGGATGCGATCCGTGAACTCGGCGCCCTGCAGATCGAGGCACAGCGCACCGTCCTCAAGGCACAACTCGAGGCACTCGACAAATCACTCGTCGTGCTGAACCGGAAAAAATAGGCAATTCATTACAACGCGGCGGACGGCGCCCCTGCCCGCCGCGTATCCCGCCGCTCGCGAGGAGAGAACGATGCGAAATTTTCCGCTTCCCGTCACGACGGCTCCCCGGGCAGACTCCCTGCATTCCGCCCACACGCAGCAACCGGTCCTGCTGATCGGTTTCCTGAACCAGGGCAATCTCGGTCTGGGTTATCTTGCGGCAACATTGCGCCAGGCCGGGTATCGCGTCGATATCCTCGATATCGAACAGGATGTCGCCAGCCTGTGCCAGGCGGCCCAGGCACTGCGCCCCCTGTTGATCGGCTTCTCGCTGATCTTCCAGTTTTACCTGCCGCGCTTCGCCGCTCTCGCCGAACGCCTGCGCGACCATGACCAGACCTGCCACTTCACGATAGGCGGGCATTTCCCCAGCCTGAACCCGACTCTCACGCTGGAGCACATCCCCCACCTAGACAGCGTAGTGCGTTTCGAGGGCGAACAGACCTTGCTCGAACTGACCAGCCGTCTCGACAAACAACAACCCTGGCACAACATCGACGGCATCGCCTACCGACAAGATGAGAGAGTCCGGATGAATCCGCTGCGTCCCCTGCTCCCCGACCTCGACCGCCTGCCCTATCCAGATCGCGAATACGAAGCCGAAACCATCCTCGGTCAGCGCGCGATGCCACTCATTGCCAGCCGCGGCTGTGCGCGGACCTGTTCGTTCTGCTCCATTCACACCTTCTACCGCCAGGCGCCCGGCAAGGTCGTACGTACCCGGCAACCGGTACATGTCGTCGAGGAAATGCACCACCTGCACCACACCCGGGGAATCAACATCTTCCTTTTCCAGGATGACGACTTTCCCCTCTATGGCAAGGCATGGCAGCGCTGGGCTCGCCAGTTCGTGGCCGAGTTGTGGCGAAGTGGGCTGGCCGGACGGATCGCCTGGAAAATCAACTGCCGCGCCGATGCGGTCGACGCGGCGCTATTCACGGAAATGCGTGCAGCCGGCCTCTACCTCGTCTATATGGGACTCGAATCAGGCAGCGAACACGGCCTGCAGACGCTCCACAAGCAAATCGATGTCGAACAGAACAGGCGGGCAGTCGCGCTGCTCAAGCAAATCGGCATGATGTTCGAGTTCGGCTTCATGCTCTTCGACCCATCCAGTACCTTGCCCGGCATTCGCGACAACATCAGTTTTCTCAAGGATATCGTTGGCGATGGCAGTGCAGCGGCCGTTTTCTGCCGCATGATCCCTTACGAGGGAACGCCGATCAAAGCAACCCTTGAAGCGGAAGGACGCATCCGCGGCGACATCTGCAACCCCGACTACGACTTCCTTGAACCATGTATCGAAAGCTTGTACAAGGAAGTGCACGAGTTGACCAGCATGGCCGGCTGGGTGCATGGACAACGCTCGCTCGCGCCCAACATCAACTGGGCCTGGAACGAGCTGGCCATCATCAGGCGCCTGTTTCCTTCCGTACGACACAGCCGGCGCTATGAAACGAACCTGCGCTCGATCACTCGTGCCGCCAACCAATTGTTGTTCACGTTGCTGGAAGATGCGTGCCAGGGCCACGAATTCGGCAGAACATCGGGCTGGAGCGAGGCCGATCTTGGCGAACGCTGCGATCGCCTGCTCGAACACCTTCTGCATACGCGCAACCGTTTCATCGCCAGCCAGCAGCACGAACTGAGCAAAGAGCTGCACCGGACGGGCCTACTCGTTGCCTGACCGGGCGCTGCAAACAAGCCCCCAAAAAAACAAAACCCCCGAAAAAGCGGGGGTTCGTCAGCAGTCTGAAGGCCCCGAACGGGGGCTTCCTGCAATAGCCGCTTCGCAGCGGCTATGACATCCGCTCGATCATCGCATCACCAAACTCGGAGCATGACAACTCATCCGCCCCATCCATCATGCGGGCAAAATCGTAGGTCACCTTCCTGTCGCCGATGGCTGATTCCATGGCTTTGATCACCAGGTTGGCGGCTTCCTTCCAGCCGAGATGGCGCAGCATCATTTCCGCCGAGAGGATCAGCGAACCGGGATTGACCTTGTCCAGACCGGCATACTTCGGCGCCGTACCGTGCGTTGCTTCGAAACAGGCGTACTGGTCGGAAATATTGGCGCCCGGCGCAATGCCGATACCACCGACCTGGGCCGCCAGCGCGTCGGAGATGTAGTCGCCATTCAGGTTGGTCGTTGCGATTACGTCGTACTCGGCCGGACGCAGCAGAACCTGCTGCAGGAAGGCATCGGCGATGGAATCCTTGATGACGATTTCGCGCCCGGTATGCGGGTTGGTGACCTTGCACCATGGCCCGCCGTCGATCGGCTCGGCTCCGAATTCGTTTTTCGCGAGTTCATAGGCGACATCACGGAAAAGGCCTTCCGTGTACTTCATGATGTTGCCCTTGTGCACGATGGTCACCGACTTGCGATCATTGGCAATGGCGTACTTGATCGCGGCGCGCACCAGGCGGGAACTGCCTTCGACTGAAATCGGCTTGATGCCGATACCTGACGAGAAGGGGAAACGGATCTTCTTGACGCCCATTTCGTCCTGCAGGAACTTGATGACCTTCCTGACCTCCTCCGACGTGCATGACCACTCGACGCCAGCATAGATGTCTTCGGTGTTCTCGCGGAAGATCACCATGTTGGTCTGTTCCGGATGCTTCAGCGGCGAGGGCACGCCCTTGAAGTAGCGCACCGGCCGCACGCATTGATAGAGGTCAAGCTCCTGGCGCAGCGCGACATTGAGCGAGCGGATGCCACCGCCGACCGGCGTTGTCATCGGCCCTTTTATCGAGACGACATACTCTTTCAGCGCGGCGAAGGTTTCCTCGGGAAACCATTCATCCGGGCCATACAGGCGGGTCGATTTCTCGCCGGCATAGACTTCCATCCAGTGAATCTTCTTTTTGCCGCCGTAGGCCTTGTCGACCGCTGCATCAATGACCTTGATCATGACCGGCGTGACGTCGATGCCTACCCCGTCACCTTCGATGAAAGGAATGATCGGATTGTCCGGGATCGCCTGCCCCGCAACGATTTTTTCACCACCTTGCGGAATCCTGATGTGGGATGTCATGACCACTCCTTGAATTGTTTTCGGCTGCGTTGATCCGGGAAGAAGCTTCCCGCTGCTGGCTTCGCCATGGCAGATCGTGCCGGCGATTATGAAACAAAAAGGGGAGAAATGGCAGCCATTTCTCCCCTTGCTTCAAGTCAGGAACAAGCCCCGGTCGGGGCCTGCCAGCTTAAATACGTGCAGCTTTCAGCGCGGCGTTCAGCGTCGGACTCGGACGCATCACGGCCTTGCACTTCTCGGCATCGGCCTTGTAGTAACCACCGATATCAACCGGTTTGCCCTGCACCGACTTCATTTCGGCAACGATCTGACCTTCGTTGTCGGTCAAGGTCTTGGCCAGCTTGACGAAATGATCGGCCAGCTCCTTGTCCTCGGTCTGCGCAGCCAGTTCCTGCGCCCAGTACATGGCGAGGTAGAACTGCGAACCGCGGTTGTCGAGCTCACCGGTCTTCGGCGACGGCGACTTGTTGTTGTCGAGCAGCTTGCCGGTAGCAGCGTCGAGCGTCTTGGCGAGCAGGATGGCGCGCTTGTTGCCGTCCTTGATGCCTTGCTCTTCCAGGGAAACAGCCAGGGCCAGGAACTCGCCGAGCGAATCCCAGCGCAGGTGGTTTTCCTGGGTCAGCTGCTGCACGTGCTTCGGCGCCGAACCGCCGGCACCGGTTTCGTACATGCCGCCGCCGTTCATCAGCGGTACGATGGACAGCATCTTGGCCGAGGTGCCCAGTTCCATGATAGGGAACAGGTCGGTCAGGTAGTCGCGCAGGATGTTGCCGGTCACCGAGATGGTGTCCAGGCCGCGGGCAACACGCTCCAGCGTGAAGCGCATGGCGCGGACCTGCGACATGATCTGGATGTCGAGGCCAGTGGTGTCGTGATCCTTGAGGTATTTCTGAACCTTCTTGATCAGTTCGTTTTCGTGCGGACGATAGGCATCCAGCCAGAAGATGGCCGGCATGCCGGACTGGCGGGCACGGGTGACGGCGAGCTTGACCCAGTCGCGGATCGGCGCGTCCTTGACCTGGCACATGCGCCAGATGTCGCCGGCTTCGACGTTTTGCGTCAGCAGCACTTCGCCGGTGGCGTTATCGACGATGTTGGCGATGCCGTCTTCGGCGATTTCGAAGGTCTTGTCGTGCGAGCCGTATTCCTCGGCCTGCTGGGCCATCAGGCCGACGTTCGGCACGGTGCCCATGGTCTTCGGATCGAAGTTGCCATGCCATTTGACGAAGTTGATCATCTCCTGGTAAATGCGGGCGAAGGTCGATTCCGGCATGACGCACTTGCTGTCGTACTGCTTGCCGTCAGCGCCCCACATCTTGCCGCCCTGACGGATCATGGCCGGCATGGAGGCGTCGACGATGATGTCGTTCGGCGAGTGGAAGTTGGTGATGCCCTTGGCCGAGTCGACCATGGCCAGACGCGGACGGTGCTCCTGGCAGGCGTGCAGGTCGCGGATGATCTCGTCGCGCTTGGATTCCGGCAGGGTCTTGATCTTTTCGTACAGATCGACCATGCCGTTATTGACGTTGATGCCCAGTTCGTCAAAGGTCTTGCCGTGCTTGGCGAAGGCGTCCTTGTAGTAGATCTTGACGCAGTGGCCGAAGACGATCGGGTGCGAGACCTTCATCATCGTCGCCTTGACGTGCAGCGAATACAGGATGCCGGATTCGCGGCAATCTTCCAGCGTTTGCTCGTAGAAGTCGCAGAGCGCCTTCTTGCTCATGAACATCGAGTCGATGATCTCGCCTTCGAGCAGGGAGAGCTTCGGCTTGAGAACGGTGGTCTTGCCGCCCTTGGCGATCAGCTCCATGCGTACTTCGCGCGGCTTGTCGAGGGTCAGCGACTTTTCGCCGTGGTAGAAGTCACCGTGTTCCATGTGGGAAACGTGGGTCTGCGACCATTGTTTCCATTCGCCCATCGAGTGCGGGCGCTTCCGGGCGTAATTCTTGACGGCCATCGGCGCGCGGCGATCGGAATTGCCTTCGCGCAGGACCGGATTGACGGCAGAGCCGAGGCACTTGCCGAAACGGGCCTTGAGCGCCTTTTCTTCGTCGGTGTTGGCCATTTCCGGGTAATCGGGGATGGCGTAGCCCTTTTCCTGCAATTCCTTGACGCAGGCCTTGAGCTGGGCGACGGATGCCGAGATGTTCGGCAGCTTGATGATATTGGTATCTGGCAGCAGGCACTTCTTGCCCAGTTCGCCCAGGGTGTTGGGAACCTTCTGCTCTTCGGTCAGGCATTCCGGAAATTCGGCCAGAACGCGGGCGGACACGGAGATGTCGGCCTTCTCGATTTCGACCCCGGCCGGGGCGGCAAACGTGCGAACGATCGGCAGAAAGGCACAGGTCGCCAGCAGCGGCGCCTCGTCCGTAAGCGTGTAAATGATCTTTGACTTCCCTGCAGCCATGCTACCCCCTCGTATTAGGTTAGATTTACCGGGACGAATGTACGCCGTCCCCCTTTCGCCATACTTACAGCGACAAAACGAAGAGTATCCTTTGCCTGCCGCATGGCAGTCAACGTTGACACCGCCCAAACGGCTTGCCAGCGTGCCCGGCAAGCCGTCAGCGCGCATGCCAAATGCTAGAATTTCGGGCAAAGTCAGGAGACAAAAATGAAAATTGCGGTCGGCCTCTACGGCACCAACGCCCACCAGATCGCGCTCGCCCTGATCCAGGGCTTCAACAAGCATTACTCGCTGTTTCGCGCGACCAGCCAGGAAGCCAAGGTCCGCTTTGAAAAAGCCGACTGGCCCGGCGTACAGCTCGCCGTCAAGGAGCGCATCCGCTTCTACGACGACCGCGTCGATGAATGCGTCGAGCGCCTGCGCGACGAGTTCGACGCCAGCCACATCGACCAGCCAACCTGGCAGCAGATCAAGCTGCTCTACATCGGGTTGCTGCTCAACCACAAGCAGCCGGAACTGGCCGAGACCTTCTTCAACTCGGTGACGACCAAGATTCTCGACCGCAACTACTATCACAACGATTTCATTTTCGTCCGCCCGACGCTGTCGACCGAAAACATCGAGGCCGACACCGACCCGACCTACCGCAGCTACTACGCCAAGGCGGACGGCCTGCGCGGCGCGGTCGCCAGCATCATTGCCGACTTCAACTGGCACCGGCCGTTTGCCGATCTCGAGCGCGACGTCAATCGCGTCTATCAGGCGATCAGCCGTTTCCTGCAGGGCATGCCGCAACGCGAGGTGAATTTCCAGATTCAGGTGCTCGCTTCCGCTTTCTACCGCAACAAGGCCGCCTACATCATCGGCAAGGCGATCAACGGCGCCGCCGAGTACCCCTTCACCATTCCCGTCCTGCACGACGAGAACGGCCGGCTCTTCATCGATACCGTGCTGCTCGACGCCTGGCGCATCGGCCTGCTCTTTTCGCTGTCGCGCGCCTATTTCATGGTCGACATGGAAGTGCCGTCCGGCTACGTCCAGTTCCTGCGCTCCATCCTGCCCAACAAGCCGCGCTCCGAGCTGTACATCATGCTCGGCCTCGGCAAGCAGGGCAAAACCATGTTCTTCCGCGACCTGATCTACCATCTGCGCCACTCGGAAGACAAGTTCATCATGGCGCCCGGCATCCGCGGCCTGGTCATGCTGGTGTTCACGCTGCCCTCCTACCCCTACGTCTTCAAGCTGATCAAGGATGTCTTCGGCAGCTCGAAGAACATGGACCGCGCCACCGTGAAAAAGAAATTCCTGCTCGTCAAGCAGGTCGACCGGGTCGGACGCATGGCCGACACGCTGGAGTTTTCCAACGTGCTGCTGCCGCTCAAGCGCTTCGACGACGAAGTGCTGGCCGAATTGCAGAAACTGGCGCCGAACTGTTTCGAGGTGGATGGCGACCAGCTGATCATCAAGCACCTCTACATCGAACGCCGCATGGAGCCGCTCAACATCCATCTCGACCGCATGGAGCGCAGCAACAACATCGACGGCCTCGAGCACGCGATCCGTGAATACGGCAACGCCATCCGCGAACTGGCCCAGGCCAACATCTTCCCCGGCGACATGCTGTGGAAGAACTTCGGCGTCACCCGCTACGGCCGCGTCGTCTTCTACGACTACGACGAGATCGAGTACATGACCGACTGCAACTTCCGCAAAATCCCGCCGGCACCCGACTTCGAGACCGAGATGTCGGGCGAGGTCTGGTATCCGGTGGCGAAGAACGACATCTTCCCCGAGGAATTCGCCACCTTCCTGCTCGCCTCGCCGACCCTGCGCAAGATCTTCCACAAGCACCACAAGGACCTGCTCTCAGCAAAATTCTGGCAGGAAGCGCAGGAGAAGATCCGCGCCGGCCACGTCGAGGACTTTTTCCCCTACCCGGAAGAACTGCGCTTCTGCAACACCCCGCCGGAAGCTGACTAGGCGAAAAACGGCCGTTCCAGACGGTCGACCGGTAAAAAAGCACGATTTCTGAACCTCCGGCCGGCAATCTCCTCTTAGCAAAGAGAAAGCGAGGTCAGCCATGCGCAACACCCGCACCGAACACGACGCCTTCGGCGCCATTGAGGTTCCCGCCGAGCATCTGTGGGGCGCCCAGACGCAGCGTTCGCTGCAGCATTTCGCCATCTCCCGCGAACGCATGCCGGAGGAACTGATCCGCGCCCTCGCCCTGCTCAAGGCCGCGGCCGCCCGCGTCAATGGCGAACTCGGCCTGCTGCCGCCGGCACTAGCCGCCGCCATCGCCGCCGCTGGCGATGCCGTGGCACGGGGCGAATACGCCGCCGAATTCCCTCTCTCCGTCTGGCAAACCGGCTCCGGCACGCAGACCAACATGAACGTCAACGAAGTGCTCGCCCGCCTTGCCGGAGAGCAACTCGGGCAGGCGGTTCACCCCAACGACGCCGTCAATCTCGGACAATCCTCGAACGACATGTTCCCAAGCGCCATGCATGTCGCCGCGGCGACCGGCATCGTGCAGCAACTGCTGCCGGCGCTGGCTGCCCTGCGCCGCACGCTGGATGCCAAGGCCGGCGAATTCGCCAGCATCATCAAGATCGGCCGCACGCATTTGCAGGACGCAACGCCGCTGACCCTGGGCCAGGAATTTTCCGGCTACGTCGCGCAACTCGACCAGGCGCAGAGCGTGCTCGATGCGCTACTGCCGGCGCTTTATCCGCTCGCCGTGGGCGGCACGGCAGTCGGCACCGGCCTCAATACGCACCCGCAATTCGGGGCGCGCGTTGCGGCCGACGTGGCACAGTGCAGCGGCCTGCCCTTCACCAGCGCCGGCAACAAGTTCGCCGCTCTGGCCGGGCACGATGCGATGGTCGCCGTACATGGCGGCCTCAAGGTACTGGCCGTGGCACTCACCAAGATCGCCAACGACATCCGCTGGCTGGCCAGCGGTCCACGTGCCGGACTGGGCGAAATTGCCCTGCCCGAAAACGAGCCCGGCAGCTCGATCATGCCCGGCAAGGTGAACCCGACGCAAAGCGAGGCGCTCGCCATGGCCTGCATCCAGGTCATGGCCAACGATGTGGCGATCGGCATGGGCGGCGCCGCCGGCAATTTCGAACTGAATGTCTGCAAGCCGCTGATCGCCCACAACTTTCTCTTCAGCGTCCGCCTGCTCGCCGACGGCATGCGCAGCTTCGAGCAGCACTGCGCGCGCGGCATCACGGCCAACCGAGAACGCATTGCCGAGCTGCTGCAACGCTCGTTGATGCTGGTCACGGCGCTGACGCCGCATATCGGTTACGACCGGGCGGCGGAGATCGCCAAGAAGGCGCAGCGCGACGCGTCAACGCTGGAAGAAGCGGCGCTGGCACTCGGCTACCTGACGGCCGCCGAGTACGCACAATGGGTGCGCCCGGAAAACATGCTGCAGCCCGCGTCGACCGCTAGGCCGCCAGTTTCGTCATGAACTTTGCCGGCGGACCGGACTCCAACCCGCAGCAGGCCAGATTCGGCCGCCACCGCAAACAATCAAGTTGAGGTCAGCCATGGAAACCCACAGCCACAGCATGCGCAATCTGTTCGCCCAGTTGGGATTGCCGTCGGAAGATGCGGACATCGCGCGCTTCATCGAAACGCACGGCCCGCTGCCCGAACCGGCCCGCCTCGCCGATGCGCCGTTCTGGAGCCCGGCCCAGGCCACCTTCCTGCGCGAGGAAATCCTGGTCGATGCCGACTGGGCGGAAGTCATCGACCACCTGAACGCGGCGCTGCACCCGGCGCACTAAAGCAGAAAATTTCGCTCAGGCGTGGCCGGTACTGCCGAAACCGCCCTCGCCGCGCTTGCTGGCGTCGAACTCGTCAACAATATTGAAGCCGACCTGCAGCACCGGCACGATGATCATCTGCGCGATGCGATCGAGCGGATTGAGCGTGAATTCGGTCTGACCGCGATTCCACACCGACACCATCAACTCGCCCTGGTAATCGCTGTCGATCAGCCCGGTCAGGTTGCCGAGCACGATGCCGTGCTTGTGACCGAGGCCTGAGCGCGGCAGGATCATCGCCGCCAGGCCGGGATCGGCGAGGTGGATGGCCATGCCGGTCGGCACCAGCGTCGTCTGGCCGGGCGCCACGGTGAGCGGTTCGGCAATGCAGGCGCGCAGGTCGAGGCCGGCCGAGCCGGGCGTTGCGTAGTGCGGCGGCGTGTCGCGCAGGCGGTTGTCGAGAATCTTGACGTCAATCGTGTGCATCGGTGTTTCCTGTCATGTGGGCAATGTGTTCAATAAGTTGACGGGCCAGCACCGATTTCGGCGCCGGCGTCAGCGGATGGACACCGGCATCGTCGAACAGGACAAGCCGGTTGTCATCGCCGCCAAAGCCGTCCTGGATCAGGTTGCCGGCAATCAGCGGGATATTCTTCTTTTTGCGCTTGGCCTGCGCATACTCTTCAAGATTGCGGCTCTCCGCCGCGAAGCCGACGCAGAACGGCGCCGCCGGCAAGGCAGCGACTTCGGCCAAGATGTCCGGGTTTTCGACCAGTTCAATCGGCGGAATGCCGCCCGTATCCTTCTTCAACTTGTGTTCGGCAGCATTCGCCACACGGTAGTCGGCCACCGCGGCAACGCCGATGAAGATGTCGGCAGTGCCGACCGCGCCCATCACCGCCGCGTGCATTTCGAGCGCGCTGCGCACATTGATACGGTCGACGCCCTGTGGCGCGGCAAAAGCGACCGGCCCGGAAACCAGCGTCACCTGCGCCCCGGCCTGGCGCGCAGCACGCGCCAGCGCATAGCCCATGCGCCCGGAGGACAGGTTGGTGATGCCGCGCACCGGGTCGATCGCCTCGAAGGTCGGCCCGGCGGTGATCACCACCTTGCGCCCGGCCAGCACCTTGGGCGTGAAGAAGGCGATCACCTCTTCAAGAATCTCTTCCGGCTCCAGCATGCGACCGGCCCCGACTTCGCCGCAGGCCTGCTCGCCGCTGGCCGGACCGAGCAACTGCACGCCATCGGCGGCGAGTTGCGCGACATTGCGCTGCGTCGCCGGGTTCTGCCACATCTGCAGATTCATCGCCGGTGCCACGAGCAGCGGGCAAGCCCGCGCCAGCACCATGGTAGACAACAGGTCATCGGCAAAACCGTTGGCGATGCGCGCCAAGAAATCTGCCGAAGCAGGCGCCACCAGGATCAGGTCGGCCGCACGCGACAGATCGATATGCGCCATGGCGTTCGGCATACGCTGATCCCACTGGTCGGTAAACACGGGCTTGCCGGACAGGGCCTGAAAAGTGGTCGGCGTCACGAAGTGCGTCGCGCCCTCGGTCATCGCCACCTGCACGTCGGCGCCCTGCTTGCCCAGCAGACGAACCAGTTCCGCCGCCTTGTAGGCAGCGATACCACCGGTCACGCCAAGAACTATGCGTTTTGCATTTAATTCCATTGTCTTGCCATTAGAATGAGAGCCTTTCCATTTTACTGGAATTAGCATGTCGATCACCGACTGGCCCCTCGCCGAACGTCCGCGCGAACGTTTGTTGCGGCATGGCCCGCAAGCGCTCTCCGATGCCGAACTGCTCGCCATCTATTTAAGAGTCGGCGTGCGCGGCAAAAGCGCGGTCGATCTGGCGCGCGATTTATTGAAGCGTTTCGACGGCCATTTGAGCCGCCTGGCCGAAGCCTCGCTGAAGGAACTGGCCAGCGTCTCGGGCATCGGCCAGGCCAAGGCGGCGCAGCTCAAAGCCAGTTTCGAACTGAGCCGGCGCGCCCTTTCCCAGGAACTGGCGCAGCGCGACACCTTGTCCGCCCCCGGCGCGGTCCGCGACTGGTTGCGCCTCAAGCTGGCCGACCAACCGCACGAAATATTCATGGCACTGTGGCTCGATGCGCAGAATCGTCTACTAATAGCAGAGGAATTGTTCACCGGTTCGCTGACCCAGACTTCGGTCTATCCCCGCGAAGTGGTCAAGATTGCCCTCGCCCATAATGCCGCCGCCGTCATCCTCGCCCACAACCATCCATCGGGCGTCGCCGAGCCGTCGCGCGCCGACGAAATGCTCACCCGCTCCCTCAAGGAGGCGCTTGCCATGGTCGATGTCAGGCTGCTCGACCACTTCATTGTGGCCGGCAATCAGCAGCCACTCTCCTTCGCCGAGCGCGGCCTTTTATAGAAAAAGCAAAAAGTACTTGAAATTACCGTGGCTTATTCGTAAAATCGCGGGCTTTCTTCTAGCGAATTCTGGAGCACCAATCATGGCGCGAGTCTGCCAAGTAACGGGTAAAGCCCCGATGGTTGGGAACAAAGTTTCCCACGCCAACAATAGAACGAAGCGTCGCTTCCTGCCGAATCTGCAGTATCGCCGCTTCTGGGTCGAGAGCGAAAACCGCTTCGTCCGCCTGCGCGTTTCCAACGCCGGTCTGCGTCTGATCGACAAGAATGGTATCGATACCGTTCTGGCCGACCTGCGTGCCCGCGGCGAAGTCTGATTAAGGAAGGATAAGTAAAATGGCTAAAGGCGGACGCGAAAAAATCAAGCTGGAATCTACAGCTGGTACCGGACACTTCTACACCACCTCCAAGAACAAGCGCACGACGCCTGGCAAACTGGAGTTCAACAAGTATGACCCGAAGGCCCGTAAGCACGTTGCTTACAAGGAAGTGAAGCTGAAGTAATTCGGCATCCTCCAGCTTTCGACAAACCCGCCTTTCGGCGGGTTTTGTTTTTTCAGGCCCGGCGCCGGAAGAGCAAGGCAGCGTAAGCCGCGATACCGGCAAACATCAGCACTGACCAGTTGGCCATCGACAGGCCGAGGAACACCCATTCCTTGCTGGAACAGAAACCGGTCGCCAGGAAAAGCGGCGAATACTGCATGCCGAGCCAATCGACAAAGCGTTCGATCAGGTTCGGATCGACATAGCTGCATTCGCTGGCCAGTTCGGGAAAAGCCTGCATCCAGGTCTGGTAGCCGGCAACGCCGACACCCAGAAGGGCAATCACGGCAATCAGGGCCGTCCATAGCGGACGAGCAGCCGGCAAAGCGAAGCCGAACAAGGCGAGCGTACCAATCACCAGATAAAGCAGGCGCTGAAAGATGCACAGCGGGCACGGCGCCAGATGCAGCAGATTCTGTAATTCCATACCGACCGCGACGAGGCCGAAACAACCCAGCGACAAGGCGGCAAACCAGGCCCGGACGGGCACTTTGGACCAAGGCATAACAAGGCTTCCAGTAAAGTTGATGCGAGCCCGGATTCTAACCCGGCAAAAAAGCCCTTGGCAGTGCGGTTGACCGCATGGAGGTGGACCACCGGCCGCCCCGCCGTTAAGATTGGCGAATGAATACACGCATCCTCCTAGTCGAAGACGACGAACGGCTGGCCGAACTGACCGCCGAATACCTGACCAAGAACGATCTCCAGGTCTCCATCGAACCGCGCGGCGACACCGCCGAAACCCGCATCCTGGCCGAACAGCCGGACTTGGTGATTCTCGACGTCATGCTGCCCGGCAAGGACGGCTTCGAAGTCTGCCGCGCCGTGCGCCAGCAGTACCGCGGCGTGATCCTGATGCTCACCGCGCGCGACGAGGACTTCGACCAGATTCTCGGCCTCGAGATGGGCGCCGACGACTACATCGCCAAGCCGGTGCAGCCACGTGTCCTGCTGGCCCGCATCAAGGCCTTGCTCCGGCGCCGGCCAGCCACCAGCGAAAGCAGCAGCGACGAATCCGAAACCATGGTCTTCGGCCAGTTCCGGATCAGTCAATCCACCCGCACCGCTTCGCTGGGCGGCACCACCATCGACCTGACCACCGCCGAATTCGACCTGCTCTGGCTGCTTGCCTCGCATGCCGGCAACGTGCTGTCGCGCGACGACCTGCTGCAGGAACTACGCGGCATCGGCTTTGACGGCCTCGACCGCTCGATCGATGCCCGCATCTCGCGCCTGCGCAAGAAGCTCAATGACGATCCGGAAAATCCGACCCGGATCAAGACCGTACGCGGCAAGGGCTACCTGTTCAGCAAACATGACTGGAACTGAGACCCCGGGCAACGGCAAGGACAGCAGCGAAAACAGCCAGGGGCTTGCCCGCTCGCTATTCCGGGTCTCGCTGCCACGCTGGCGGGGCGGCCGTTACAGCCTGTCCAAGCTGTTCTTCAACTTCTACCTGCTGGCGATGGGCTCCTTTGTCGCCATCGCGTTCACGGCCGATTTCATCATTTCCACCGCGCAACGCGGCATCACCGACGATTACGCCCGCCGCTTCATGCGCGGCACGATCACGCTGATCGAGGACGAACTCTTTCGCCATCCGCGCGCGACCTGGCAGCGCAACATCAAAGAACTCGACGAAAAGTTCTCGTACAAGCTCGACATCGTTGAGCGCATGTCGCTCGACCGCCGCCTGACCCCATCCCAGGTCAGCAAGCTCGACGCCGGTGACATCGCCATCGACCACGACGGCGACATCATGTATCACCGCCTCGGCAACAGCAGCCAGGTGCTCGTGGTCGGCCCGCTGGCTGCCAACCGCAACCCCGAACTGGCGGAACGCCTGCCGCTCGAATTGCGCCTGCGCCTGCTGACCTGGAGCCTGATCGGCGTCATTTTCGGCATCGCGCTATGGTTCTGGGTGCGCCCGATCTGGCGCGACCTCGAGTCACTGCGCCAGACCGCACGCGATCTCGGCGACGGCAATTTCGACGCCCGCTCGCCGCCGGCCATCAGCCAACTCATCGCGCCGCTTTCCGACACCATGAACAGCATGGCCGAGCGCGTCCAGCAACTGCTCGCGACGCACCGCGAACTGTCCTGCGGCATTTCGCACGAATTGCGCACGCCGATCGCGCGCATGCGCTTCGCGCTCGAAATGCTCACCGAGACCGACGAAACGGCCGAGCGCGAACGCCTGTGGGGGATGATGGAGGCCGACCTCGACGAACTCGATCACCTCATCGACACCAGCCTGACCTATGCCCGCTTCGAACGCGAAGCACCGCAGCCGCATTTCTCCAGCGTGCAGTTCGGCGCCTGGCTGACCGACGAAGTCGATAGCGTCCGCCTGCTTGGCCGCCAACTGCAGATTACGGTCGACACCGAAAAACTGCCAGAAAAGCTCAACGTCGACCTCGACCGGAAAGCCATGCCCTACGCGCTGCGCAACCTGCTGCGCAATGCCTTCAAGTACGCCAGCCGGCAAATTGTGGTCAGCGCCGAAGTCGATGGCGAGCGCATCCTGATCCACGTGGACGACGATGGCATCGGCATTCCGCCGGAAGAGCGCGACCACGTCTTCTCCGCCTTCACCCGCCTCGACCGCTCGCGTGACCGCTCGACCGGCGGTTACGGCCTGGGTCTGGCGATTGCCCGACGCGTGCTTGAACTGCATGGCGGCACGGCTACCGCCGAGGCGGCGCCACTCGGCGGCGCCCGCTTCACGCTGGCCTGGAAAGCCCACCAGTAGGCGATCTCCCGCCGCCTGTTACAAAGTGTCATGGAGCATCAAGCCACGTCACATCGTGGCCACGCTTGCGCAACAGACGCCATGGCTTGCCTTCCCTAGAATGCAAGCCATGGATCAGCAGCAAGACCCGCAAGAGGAGAACCCCGAAATGCTCGACACGAACATCAAAGAATTCATCGCCGCCGCCCGCCAGCACTTCTTTGGCCTGGTAAACGCACCTGCACAACAAAACCTGAGCTCCGCCTGCCGGGTGCATTGATGGCCTTGGGCAACGGCCTGCCAGTCAGCGAAACACTCGGCGTGTTTGTCGGTGTTGCCGGCTATGACTGGCTTACCGAAGGCCAGGCGGAACCGCTGAAAGCGATTGCCGCCGCCATCACCGCCGGCGTAATCATTGCCGCAGCCCGCCACTACCTGAAGCACCGCACGAAACACTGAACCGCTTTACCTCCCTCTCGAATCCCCCATTCGAGAAACTCCCTGTTACCCCGCCCACGTGGCGGGGTTTTTTTTGCCTCTCCGGCAGCCAGTCAGCCAGTCAGCCAGCGTTACAAAGGCGCCAAAAAACAGGACAAACAGGCTGCCGGTGGCTTGCTAGAGTGATTTCGTCTGCAATCCACGAAGGAGACAAGCATGCAAAAGACGAAAAGCAAGGTCGGCAAGTTTCTCAAGCTGGACAAGCTCGGCCAGCGCATCGCCCATGCCACGCGGGCGATCAACAAGCAGCGCAAGGAAAGAGCCTTGCGCGCCTTCGAACGCAGCCTGCAGCCGTTGATCTGAAACGGCTGCGGCCAGGCACGGCGGCCACCGGTCTACCGGTCAGGCCGCCGTTTTTTCGTTGACGATACGCACGTCGCGCTGCGGGAAGGGAATCTCGACGCCGTGGGCGCGGAAGGACTTCCAGATCGCCAGGTTGATGTCGGAAACGACATTGCCCTTGCCGCCTTCCGGATCCTGAATCCAGAAGCCGAGTTCGAGATTGATGCTGCTATCGGCAAACTGGGTCAGGAAAACCTTGGGCGGCGGCTCGCTCTGCACGCGCGCCTGTGCGCTGGCTGCATCGACCATCAGACGCATCGCCAGTTCGATATCGCTGTCGTAGGCAACCCCCACCGTTGTCGTCAGGCGCAAGCTGCTGTCGGAATAGGTCTGGTTCTGCACGACACTGCCGATCAGCGTTTCGTTGGGCACGATGAACTCGGTACCGCCCGGATGCTTGAGCACGGTGTAGCGCGTCGTGATCTGGGTGACCTGACCGCCCTCGCTGCCGACCTGGATGATGTTGCCGATGCGGATCGAACGGTCGAGCAGGATGATGAAGCCGGAAACGTAGTTGCTGGCGATTTTCTGCAGGCCGAAACCAAGCCCGACACCGAGCGCTCCGGTAAACACCGAAAGCGCCGTCATGTCGATGCCGACCAGCGACAGGCTGGAGACAATGGCCAGCACGGTCAGCAGCGCCTTGGCGACGCGGATGCCGACGATGCGCAGGCTGGAGTCCAGCGTATCGATGCGCATCAAGCGGGCTTCGATGATGCCGGCCACCCAGAGGGCGAGAACGACGGTCAGGAAGACGGTGATCAGGCCGTGCAGGATCATCCACAGATCGACACGCTGCTTGCCGATCGCGAAATCGACCTGCTCCAGCGCGTCGACCACATAGGGTGCGAGATCGGTGATGTAGAGCGCCAGCCAGCTCCACACCACAGCCGCGATGATGCGCTCCCAGGCCGTCAGCCAGGTGGCGCGCGGGAAGGCCTGGCGCAGCACGAAGATGACGCTGCGCACCAGGGCCATCGAACCGAGCAGCGGCAAGGCAAGCTTGAGCAGATTGACGTGAAAGAAAGGCTTCAATGCCAGGCGCGCCGCGCCGACCAGGATCATGCCGGTGAGCGGAAAAACCAGGCGTGAACCGGCATCACTCAGGCGCCCGGCCCCTTCGGTGTGACGACTGCGCCACCAGTGCGCAATCACGTAGGCAACGACCAGACAGCCGATCAGCGCGAGCACCTGCCAGATGAAATTGGGCTCGTTGATATCCGACCAAAGATCATTGAACAGCTGCAGCGCCGGATTTTTCTGCATCATGCTTTCCGGTCGAGAACGGCGGCGAAGAAGCCGTCGGTGTTGTGCTGGTTGGGCAACAGGCGCAGCAGGTCGCCGGAGAACTCGATACCATGCTTGGCCAGCACGGTCGACGCCGGCGTCAGCGTGAATTCCGGATGCTTGGCCAGGAAGTCCGCGACGATCGCATCGTTCTCAGCGGTCAACAGGCTGCAGGTGGCATAAACCAGACGCCCGCCCGGACGCACCAGGCGCGCTGCCGAATCGAGAATGGCGGCCTGCTTGACGGTCAGTTCAGCGACCGATTCCTCGCTCTGCCGCCATTTCAGGTCGGGATTGCGGCGCAGGGTGCCGAGACCGGAACACGGCGCATCGACCAGCACGCGGTCGGCCTTGCCGGACAGGCGCTTGATCTTCTGGTCGCGCTCATGCTCGATGCGGGCCGGATGCACGTTGGACAGGCCGGAGCGCGCCAGGCGCGGCTTGAGCTTGACGAGGCGCTTGTCGGACACGTCGAAGGCGTAGAGACGGCCGGTGTTCTTCATCAGCGCGCCGAGCAGCAGCGTCTTGCCGCCGGCACCGGCGCAGAAGTCGACGACCATCTCGCCGCGGCGCGGTTCGAGCAGGTAGCCGAGCAACTGACTACCCTCGTCCTGGACTTCGAAAGCGCCTTCGAGGAACAGCGCATGCTTGGCCAGCGCCGGCTTTTCGCGCAGACGGATGGCGGTCGGCGAGAGCGGCCCGGCGGCGGCGCCGATACCTTCTTCGGCAAAGCGCGCGAGCACCGCATCGCGATTGGTCTTCAGCGTATTGACGCGCAGGTCGAGCGGTGCCGGCTGGTTCAGCGCGTGTGCCAGCTTTTCCGTTTCCTCGGCCCCGAACTGGGCTTCGAGCTTGTTGTACAGCCAGTCCGGCAGGTCGCAGCGCACCGCCGGCGAAAATTCGCTGTCCGGCATGGCGCGGGCGGCAGCCAGCCATTCTTCCTCGTTGGCGCGCAGCACCGGCGCCAGTTCGCGCTGGTTCCAGCCGCGCGTCACGGCGAGCGCGACGAGCAATAGGTGACGATCCGACAACTGGCCGGCGCAGCGTGCTTCCAGGCTGCGGCCGCGGCGCAGCACGGCGAAGACCGTCTCGGCAACGAAGGCGCGGTCGGCATGACCCAGTTCGCGATGATCGCGGAAGTAGCGCGAGACAACGGCATCGGCCGGATGTTCGAAGCGCAGCAACTGGCCGATCACAGCTTCGGCATGGGCAAACAGGGCGGGCGTAAAGCGAGCTTTCATCATTTTCCTAATTCGACGGCCGGCATTCGCTGAACCCGGCCGCGCCGGGCAACGAAAGACTCATGGGAGTGCCACCTTGGCCTTCATTGCAATTTCTGTAGCGACCTGCTCGAAGCTGTCGCCCTTTTTATCCGTAAAGCGAATTTTAACCGGCAAGCGCGAGTCATCGAGCGCTATCCAGATTTCCGTCATCGTATTACCGGCCACGGCGCGCAAATGCAGGGTACGGAATTGCCCGACCGGCACCTCGATCAACTCTTCGCCGAGCGAGTCGAGTTCGTAGCGGTCGTACTTGCGGCCGGTGACGACACCGATGCTGCTGCCCTCCTCCGGGCGCGGCAGATAGGCCAGCTGGTAGATCAGCGACAGCAGGTCCTGCGTCCCCGGCACGATGCTGGCAACGCCGCCATCGCGACTGAGGCGAACCTGACCGGTCGACCAGTCGAAATCGGCATTTTCCTCGTCGCCACGTTGCTTGCGGGTGCGATAGCTTTCCGGCTGCAAACCACCGGCGACCAGTCGTCCCTGACTTTCCATATCAACCCGCACCGGCTTGATCAACGCCGCCAGGCCGCTGGTTTCGGTAAAGGCCGTCAGACGGTAATGTCCTTCGCCGTCAAACTCCCAGCGATGCTCGGCGCGTCCGACCTGCATGCCGATCGAGGTCTTGTAGATGGCATAGCGGATCGCGCCACTGGCCGGCAGCAGCGGCTCGGTCGGCAGCGGCGACGTCGACACTTCGGGCGCTTGCTCCTCCGGCGGCGTCTCCACCACCGGCATCAGCTCGGGCGCTGGCGGCAAGCTCACGGCATCCGGTGCGGCACGGGTCAGCGGTACTTTCTTGAGCGGCCGCGGCTTTTTCTCACGCGCCGCTTGCACCGGATCCGGCACGGCGGGCGGCGGCAAGGGCATGCGCAGCTCGGCATGCAGCACCAGCGGCTCGGGCTCACTGCCGGGAAGTTCAAGATCGGCGCCGAACAAGGCCAGGGCGTGCAGCGCCAAGGAACCGGCAAATGCGACGACCAGGACAAAGGGCATTGCGGCTCAGCGAATCTCGGGCGAAATCAGCACGCCGCTGCCAGCCAGGGCGGTCGACAAACGTACACGGCCGTTTTCCAGGCGCAGGCGGTCTTCGGCAAACCAGCGCACGGCCTGCGGATAGATCTTGTGCTCCTGCACCAGGATGCGCGCCGCCAGGGCATCTTCGTCGTCCGCATCGAGGACCGGCACGGCGGCCTGGATGATGACCGGACCGTGATCGAGGGTCGGCGTGACGAAATGCACGGTGCAGCCGTGGATGCGCACGCCCTCTTCCAGCGCCCGCTGATGCGTATGCAGGCCGGGGAAGGACGGCAGCAGCGAAGGATGGATATTCATCAGCCGGCCTTCGTAATGGCGCACGAAACCCTCGCTGAGAATACGCATGAAGCCGGCCAGCACCACCAGATCCGGCGCAAAGCCATCGATGCATTCGGCCAGCGCGGCGTCGAAAGCCTCGCGCCCGGCAAAGGCCTTGTGGTCGAGATAGTGCGTGGCGATACCGGCTTTTTTCGCCGTCTCCAGCCCCTGGGCATCCGGCCGGTTGCTGATCACGGCTGCGATGTTGACCGGCAGATTGCCGGCATCGCGGGCGGCGATCAGGGCTTCCATGTTGCTGCCGCGGCCGGAAATCAGGATGACGATATTCTTCATTTCAAAAAACTCACCGGTAAAAAGATCGTGCCGACCACCGTCTGGGTCAGCCGGGAAAAATTGCGGCCATTGCGGTCGGCAACGACCTTGGCCATGAAATCGAGAATGCCCATCAGACGCCCGAACTCGCGCTCGAAGGAAAGGTTGCGGTTGGCCGCATCAAGCTCGTTCGACAACAGATAAGGCTCACCCGCCGGATTTCTGTCGTGGCCGAGCTTCCAGATCGCCACCTCCATGTTGCGGGCGCAGTTGTAGAGCTTGATCTCGTTCAGGCCGTCGAGGATGTAGAACTCTTCCTTGTGCTCGAAGGCGGCATCGGCCATGCTCAACAGCCCGAACATCAGCGCCGCGACCCGGTCGCCACTGAACGTCTCGCTGAAAGCCAGCGCCGCCGCCGGCCCTTCGCGCGCCCCGGCCAGTTCCGGCCAACTGCGCTGGTTGCGCAGGCTGAGGCGCTCGAGCGCCGCCTCGCGACTGGCCAGCCCCGCCTTTTTCCATTCCTTGGGATTGCGCTTGTAGAGCTTGTCGGCAATCAGCATCAAGCCGCCCATGACCTCGGCACGCCCGGTATCGGCGATCCGGTCGACCTCGGTTTTGATCAGATATTTGGCGTCGACCGTCGTCTCGGTCCGGCCATCCTTGCCCAGGCGCGTCGAACAGGCCGACAGGCTGAGCACCAGCAGGATGACCAGCCAGCGCATCAGGCTTCCCGGGTTTTCAGGTAACCGATACCGATCGGCACCAGGGAAGACACGACAATGCCGATGATGATCAGCGACAGGTTGGCCTTGACCCAGGCGATATTGCCCAGCCAGTAACCGGCAGCACACAGCGTAACAACCCAGCCGATCGCGCCGATCAGGTTGAAAAGGGTAAATCTGGCGTAGGACATCGCACCGATACCGGCCACGAAGGGCGCAAAGGTCCGGAACAGCGGCAGGAAACGCGACAGCACCAATGTCTTGCCGCCATGCTTTTCATAAAAGGCATGCGTCTTGATCAGCGCGTTGCGGTTGAAGAAGCGCGAGTTCTCCCAATGGAACACCTTGGGCCCGAAAAAGCGGCCGATCTGGTAATTGAGCATGTTGCCGAGTATCGCCGCCGCCGACAGCACGCCGATCAGCACGAAGATATCCATGCCGCCCTCGCCCAGCGCCGCCAGCGCCCCGGCCACGAACAGCAGCGAATCGCCGGGCAGGAAAGGCGTCACGACAAAACCGGTTTCGGCAAAGACGATGAAAAACAAAATGCCATAGATCCACAAGCCGTATTGCTGCACCAGCAAGGCGAGATGCTTGTCGAGGTGGAGCACGATATCGATGAACTGCGCGAGAAATTCCATGCGGATACGCCGGATGAGGATGAAGGCTGCGATTTTACCCCAAGGGGGAGCAACTTCCGTTTGCGCTCACGGCCAGCCAAAGCCCCGGCTTATTCTTGACGCAACGCTGAACTTAATTCGGGACGGCATTGCCTAAATCGCAACCCCGCAAAATGCCAATTGGCTTTAACCATGCCCATCGACCCAATCAAGCGAAACCATGTCACGCTGACCGGCAACCTGACCGCAAAACGCGCCATTGTCTTCGTGCATGGCCTGGGCACCGACCAACATGCCTGGCGAGAAGTGGCTGCACCGTTCATGAGCGACTTCAGGATTGTCTTGCTGGACAATGTTGGCGCCGGCAACTCCGATCCGCAGGCGTTTTCCCAGCACCACTATCTGAACCTGAACCAGTATGCAACCGACCTGATTGAAGTCTGTGTTGCATTGAAATTACGCGATGCCATTCTGGTCGGACACTCGGCCGGCGGAATGGTTTGCGCACTGGCCGCCATCAACCGCCCCGAACTCGTATCCAGGGTGGTGATGATCGGCTCGTCTCCCCACTATCTCGATGATGAAACCTATCGCGGTGGTTTCACGTTGAAGGATATCGATGCAATCTATGACCGGGTTGCCGCCAACAGCAAAACCTGGGCGGATGCTTTTGCGCCAGCCATGATGGGAAATCCGGACCGACCGGAACTGACCAATCAGTTTGCCGACTCGCTCAAGTCCATCCCGGCCGATCGCATGCTCACCGTACTCTGTTCCATCCTGCAATCCGATTACCGGAATGAAATCGGCAAGCTGGCGCAACCTACGCTCATTATTCAGACGATGCACGATAACGCGGTCCCTTTGGCAATTGCCGAGTATCTGAACATGAAAATACCGGGTAGCCAGTTGCAGCTTATTGATGCGGATGGTCATTTGCCGCACATCAGCGCCCCGACCAAAGTAATCGAGGCTCTCAGCGCGTTTATCCACGAGTAGGCCGTATTCTCGCCACGGCAGCGGCAAAATGCCGGTGCATGCATGAAAGGCGGCAATATCGGCGCACCAGCTGCTGCGTGACGCCCCCGCCATGGCATGGGTAGAATCCAGCACGCCGGCAAACACCGGCGCCCCAAATTTGACAGCGCCCATGGATACTCCAGCCCCCGACCACGCCACACCGCCGACGCCTTCGCCTCTGGCAAACTCAAGCCAGTTGCTGGTCGTCGTAGCACAGGACTGGACCCGCTCGACAGGCGAATTGCAGCGCTATGCCCGACCAGGCCAGTACGCCGCCTGGCAAGCACTTGGCGCCCGCATCCCGGTCAGCCTTGGACGGAGCGGGATGGCCTGGGGAATTGGCCTGCATGACGCGGTCGACCGTCCGGGACCGCACAAGCGGGAAGGCGATGGCTGCGCACCGGCCGGGATTTTCGCGATCAGCGAACTGTTCGGCTATGCCGGCCCGGAAACCGCTTTCGCCCGCAGCGCCCGGTTACCCTATCGTGCGGCAACCCCTGACCTGAAATGCGTGGACGATCCGGCATCGGCGCATTACAACCGGTTTGTCGACCTGGCTGAAAATTCGGCATGTGACTGGGCCTCGCATGAAGACATGCGACGCGCCGATGAACGCTACGCGATCGGTGCGGTGATCGCCCACAACAGCCCCGAACCGCTCGCCGGGGCCGGCTCCTGCATTTTCCTGCACGTCTGGCAAGCGGCCGGCGTGCCGACCGCCGGCTGCACAGCCGGCGCACTGGCCGAGATCAGCGAAATCTGCGCCTGGCTCGACGGCGCCGCGGCGCCGCTGCTCGTCCAGCTGCCGGCAGCCGAATACGCGCATTTCCGCGCCGCCTGGGCGCTACCCTGAGGCGCTTGCGATGACAGGCGGCGGCCGGACCGCTAGACTGCGTGCTTTCCATTTCCCGGCTGGCCGCATTCCCCCGGAATAAGGCCGCAACGAACTTGCTCAATCGCGTCTGGATTTCCTTCATTCTGGTCGGTTTCGCCGCGGCGCTGCTGCAATTGCTCCAGGGCGACCTGGATGTCTTTTCGCGCGTCCTCGCCGGCCTGTTCGACAGCGCCCGGACCGGCTTCGAAGTCTCGCTCGGCCTGGTCGGCGTCATGAGCCTGTGGCTGGGCATCATGAAAATCGGCGAGCGCGGCGGCCTGATCCAGCTGTTCGGCCGACTCATCGCACCGCTGTTCCGCCGCATCTTCCCCGACATCCCGCCCGGCCACCCGGCCAGCGGCAGCATCGTCATGAATGTCTCGGCCAACATCCTCGGCCTCGACAACGCAGCGACGCCGCTCGGCCTCAAGGCCATGCGCGAACTGCAGGAAATCAATCCGCAGCCGGACACGGCAAGCAACCCGATGATCATGTTCCTGGTGCTCAACACGGCCGGCATCACGCTGATCCCGACCTCGGTGATCGCCATTCGCCAGAGCCTGGCGCTCAAGCAGGGCCTGATCGGCTTCAACGCCGCCGACATCTTCCTGCCCACCCTGCTCGCCACCTTCCTCTCGTTTTGCGCCGGGCTGGTCGCGGTGGCGCTGTGGCAACGCATCAACCTCTTCTGCCGCCCTGTGCTTGCCTTCTTCGCCGGCTTCGCGGCCCTGCTCGGCGGCCTCTACGCCTGGCTGGGCGGCCTGCCGCCCGAGCAAATGGCACAGGCCATCGGCCTGCTCGGCAGCGGCATCATCGTCGCCATCATCGTGCTCTTCGTCGGCGTCGCCGCCTGGCAGGGCATCGATGCCTACGAGAGTTTCGTCGACGGCGCCAAGGAGGGCTTCGGCGTTGCCGTGCAGATCATTCCCTACCTGATCGCGATGCTGGTCGCCATCTCGGTCTTTCGCAGCACCGGCTGCATGGACTACCTGATCGGCGGCATCCGCAGCCTGGTCCTGGCGCTGGGCCTCAATGCCGACTTCGTTCCCGCCCTGCCGGTCGGCCTGATGAAGACGCTCTCCGGCAGCGGCGCCCGCGGCCTGATGGTGGACGTCATGACGACCTACGGCGTCGATTCATTCCCGGGCAAACTCGCCGCCATCATCCAGGGCTCGACCGAAACCACCTTCTACGTACTCGCCGTCTATTTCGGCAGCGTCGGCATCACGAAAACCCGCTACGCACTGGCCTGCGGGCTGATTGCGGATGCGGTCGGGCTGGTCGGGGCCATTCTCATCGGCTACGCCTTTTACCACTGAGTCGACAAGGACCGCTCCCCAAGGCCAGACAAGGAAATATTTTGTCTTGGCAACCAAAGCGGCATGGCATGTGGGTGCCAGATACTGCTACCTGGACAGTCCTATCGATTGCAATAGCTCACGTTGCTGATCAGGGCTGATATTGGCACCTGCCAGCCCGCTGGTGGCTGCCGACTTCCCATCCGACAGGGTCTTGTTCAGCAACTCATCGAGATTCGCACCGGACGGCATGGGAACACCAGCCTTGGCAAGTATGTCGCGTTTGACACTGTCCGGAACCGCTGCCTGAGAACCATACTGCGCCAGCGGTCCGGCCAGGCTGGTGGTGACTTGCACAGCGGCGTCGACACTCGGCTGGGCCAACACCTTGGCGACCAGCGGCAACTGGATCACCTTCGCGGCCGCCCCCTGACGGATATCAACACCGGTCGTCGTGTGCTCCGAGCTATCAGAGACAACTACAACCGCTAACGGAAAGCTTGAACTGTTCTTCTTCTGCGTCGCCGATTTTTTGGCTGATTTCGCCGCTTCGAGAGCTTTTCCTCCGTAGCTCTTGAGTTGGTCCAGCACCGAAGGTTTGCTCTCGCCGGTGGTTGGCGCTTCCGTCACGGCATCAGTGCCGCCCGAACGGCTGGACGTAGTTGCCGCCTCCTTGGCAGAGCCAGTGTCTCCGGCATTACGCTTGGTACCCACTTGCACCATGGCATAGACCTTCAGCCCGGAAGAACTGCTTTCGTTGACCGCATCCGTCTTGACGACGCCACCGGCAGCGTTGATGTTCGCTTTGCCACCGACGTCGGCCTGCGTTCCCTGCATCGTCGTCACGCCACCAGAAGTGATGTTCAGGTTGCCCCCCACGGCGATACCGGATCCGGCCTGATTGGTGGAGTCAGCTTTCGCCAAAGCGACACCGACGTTGGCGCCTGCACGACGAGAGGTCTTGTCCTGGCTGGCTGACACCCCGACAGAGATCGACTGACTGTTCGATGAACTGGTGCTGGTCGCGGCCTGCATATTGACATCGCCCACCGCCGAAATCGATGCGTCTTTACCCGCACTGATGTCCGTGCCTTCAAACCCGATATTTTTGCCGGCGCTAATTGTCAGATTATTCCCCGCCGCAATGCTGCCGATCACCGCATCAGAACTGGTCGCGCGAGCATTGTCATCGGTCACCCCGACGGATGCGCCTTTGCTGCCGCTCTTGCTGGCGCTCACCCCAACAGTCAGACTTTTGCCGGATGACGATGAATCGCTGGTGTCCTTGGCGGCCGTCATGTTGACGCTGCCACCGGCAACGATGCTGGCATCCTTGGCCGCTTGCAGGGTCGCGCCCTCGAAACTGGCATCGCCCGTCGTTTTGATGGTCAGGTTGCCCCCGGTGACAATGGCACTGGTCTGCGCCTGGCTGGCGGTGCTTTGCTCCTGATTGGTGGCATACGTCCCCGCCAGCGAACCACCTGGTTTACCCGACACACCAACCTCGCCCCGAGCGGCAACGGTAACGGTATTGCCGTTGTTGCTGCTGCTCTGGGTATCGGCAGCGGCAGCCACGACAAGATCGTGCGCAGCGATGCTCGTGTCACCTTGGCTGAGCAAATTGGTGCCCTGCAGCGTCGTCGTGCCGCTCGAAGTACTGCTGATGCTGCCACCGGCGATGACATTGCCGACTACGGCCGTGGTCGTGCCACTGCGCGATGTAGTGTCATTACGGGTATAGGTGCCATCGACGCCGACTGACGGTCCGCTGGCCAGGCCAATCAGCCCTCTCGGATCGCCGCTTTTCAGATCCTTGATCGCCTTGACCGGCTCGAAATCGACGCTCACGCCGAGTGTACCGGTATGGCTTACCTCGGTCGCAAGATGACTGCTCGTGTCTGTCGAGGCCACCATATTGATGACCTTGGCATCTTGCTTGAAGTCCCCTGCGGCGGTGATCTGTGTGCCTTGGTCATTGATTGTATCGCTTGCCGTGCGGGTCATGCTGCCGCCGGATTTGAAACTGCTGACCGTTCCTTTATCGCCGGTGTCTGCGGTGGTCGTTTGCGCATTGCTCACCGTAGCCAGGGTGACGCCACCGCCACCGCCTGAATACGCGTTGTCGGCGACGGCCTTGCGGGCCAGTGCTGACGGATCGGTCGGCAAGGAAACACTCAGTCCCGTGGTATTGCTCTCCGAGGTGTAGCTGCTGGTATTGCGTGCCGCCACCATGTTGATGTCGGTGGCCGTGACCTTGATGTCGCCACCCGCATTAACTTGCGTGCCTTCAAAGGTGGCGATGTTTTGCGCCGTGACCTTGGTTGCACCGCCAGAGGAGAAGGTCGACACCCGCGCGGTGCTATTCGACTCTTCGGAATGGGTGGTCGTCGTCGTCATATTGACGCCAACCGACACGCCTTGCGCGCCGTAGGCTTGCGCGCCAAGCTTGGCAACATCGGCAGCCGAAGGCTTGTCGCCCTTGACCATGTCGATGCCCTTGCTGATTGCACTGACGTCAACGCCGACCGAAAGGCCCACCGTCGTTGTCTTGGTATCGATCGTCTGATCAAAAGTATTCTGCCCGGCCAGCACCTGGACATCCTTGCCCTTGACATCCAGATCACCGGCTGCCGCAATGTCCGAGCCGCGCACCGTGAGCGTCTCGCCCGCCGCAAGACGAGTATCGCCACCAGAGGTGATCGAGGAGGCCACACTGGTGCCAGTCGTCGTCTTCACCGTCTCGGTTTTGGTAGTGTTGTTCACACTGACACTGCTGCCACTGGCACCCACACCTGTGCTGGTCGACGAATAGGTGGTGGTGAGTTGATTCACATCCTGACGGTCAATGACGTTCAGGTTATTGGTCGCATCAACTGCCACATTGCCGCCAGCGTTGATCTTGCTGCCCGCTACGGTCACATCGTTGCCGCTTTTGATACTTAGATTGCCGCCTGTATCGAGACTGGAGCCGATCTGCTTGGTGTTGATCTCGTTCCTGGACCAACTGCTGCTACTGAAGGTGCCACTGCTGGAGCCAGCACTGGTCACTGCAGTCTTGTCCTGAATCGTATCGAACACCACGTCGTTACCCGCAGTGATGCTGGCGTCGCCACCGGCTTTGACCGTTGCGCCGATAACCTTGACATCCTTGCTCGCGTCGATATTCAGGTTACCCGTCGCGGCTATGGTCGCAGTAGCGCCAATCACTGTTTGACCGGTGATGTCATTGCCGAAAAACTCCGCGCTGGTCTGGTTAACGATATTGCCGGCGGTTGACTTGAGACTGACATCGCCTCCCTGAATCTTGCCGCTGGTATTGGCAATGTCCCCGCTGGTGGTCACTGCCAGCGTATTGCTGGCCTGGATGGTGCCACCCGTATTGCTCAGATTTTGCGCGTTGACCGATACGTCATGCGCGGCGATGACGCTGCCGCTTAGTACAGCATTCCGCGTGGCGGCAGAGAGATAGACGACCGGCGCAAGCACGCTCTGGCCATTCACCACCGTGCTGACCATCCATACCATGTCCTTGCCGACCCGACTGGCCTGGTCTGCGGTCAAGGCCGTACCGAAGGTCAAGCCCAAACCGGCATTCTGGCTGGCGGCATTGTCCATCAGCCCCTTCATCTGGGTCTCTTCGCTGGCGTAGCCGTTCAATACGAAATTGTTGGTCTGCGCGATCAGCTGATTGCGCACCAGTTGGGTTTCGTAATTGGCATCGCCTAGCCTCTTCTGGATCGCATCCGGATCGAACCCCAGGATCTGCGCCAGATAGTTCGACCCGACGCCGCTGCCTGCACCGTAAATCGGGTTGGTCTCGACCAGGTAATCAGAGTCAGGTTTTTGGGAGACGATATACAGACCATTCGGATTGGTCGGCAAGGTCAAATTCAAGCCCTGAAAAACAACGCTGGCATTATTTGTCAAACTGCCAGTTACCGACTGAGTTGTCGGTGCGTTGGTTGGCACATATTGGGCTGCGGCATGCAAGCTAATGCCGGGACCGGCATAGCTGAAAGTACCGCTGGCATAAATGCCCGCGCTCGATGGGGCCTGGCCCGGCAACGCGATATAACCCGCCTGCATGGCATAGCCAGTCTTCATGAAAGCGATCTGCTCGGGATTATCCGGGTCGTCGGTATTTAAATACCTCTCGGTATGCCAATAAGTACTGGGCTCTCTGGCATTGTGATTATCCAATCCCTGCTTGTAGATATCTTCTGCGTCTGCCAAATCGGCAAGCGGGATGTAATTGATGTAGTCGTCCCCGGAACGGATCCACAGCAGACGATAATAGGTCAGCCGCTTCAAGCCGATGTCGTTGTTCTCAAAATTCGACGATCCAGTCGCGCCGTTAATGCTGACATTATGTCCCGAGATGACGGACATGGTATTGACCGCAGTGGTGCTGTAATTAAGCGTGATGTCCCCCGTCGATAGCAACTGCGCGGGACTGCCCAGTGCAGATGAATAGGACTGATCTGATGTGAAGGTGTATTGGTATAAACGGCTATGGGCACAGTCACTGCCAACGCTGTTGCAGGAAAAATTGCCACTATCGCCAACCAGACTGATCGCGCCGGTGTACACCAGGGGAGCATCGATGATGGCGGGCAGGACATCTCCGGCCTGGTTAACGAAGCTGCCGGTGGTGATCGTCAGATTGCCTGCGCTCTTGATGTAGTTGGCGTTGAAGAAGCTACCAGTGGTGCCCGTATCAAAAGTGATCGCGCCGGTGCTGCCTGCCGCCTGACCGGTCGCTTCGATATTGCCAGTTTCCGTATTGCGAATCTCGTGCCCATCTGCGTTCAGGATCATGTTGCTGTTGGTATAGAACCAGCCACGATTGCTGACATTACCGGTCGACGTGATGCTCAGATCGCCCTTGTCTGACGAAATGCCGCTGGTGCTCGATGCGCTGATGCCGCCTGCCGTGATCGCCAAAGCCTGGTCGGCATGCAACACGCCATCGTTGCTGACCAGCCCGGTAAAATCAAGTTTAACGTCGCCGCCACCAGCCACCGTACTCAGCACGCTGGCGGACGATCCGGCATTGTTGAAGACATTGCCAGCCATGACGACACTGCGACCGACTATTGCGCCTGTATTATCCAGCTCAATAACGCGTCTTCCTGTACTGCCGACCGTCAATACCCCAGCGCTTTGCAACAACCCACTGTTGCTAACATTAAAGAAGCCGTAGTTCGATGTCAGGCTGACATCACCTGCGCCCAGTATTTTCCCCGTATTGGTGATGCTTGACATGGCAACCGGGCTGCCGACCACGATACCCAGCGTACCGTCACTTTGTAGCACACCATCGTTACTCACCCCCGTTGTTGCCCTTAGACTCATGCTGCCTGTGCCTTGAACCACAGCGTTGGACCGATTGGTCAAATCCTGCATCAACGCAATCAGGCGGTCATCAGCGATCAGCGTACCGCTGTTGATTACCGCTTCGCTGCTGCCATCGTTCTGGTCTGCGATATTCAGCGTGGTGCCCGCATGCAATGTGCCGCTGTTGCTGAGCGTGCCATTGATGCGCGCGCTGACGCTGCCGGTATTCGACGAGATCGTGCCGGCGTTATCAAGGCCGGTGGCCGCGGACAACATCAGGTTGCCGGCCGTACTTTCTATGCCTTGCGCAGCACCTGCTACATTGCTGATCCTGCCCGAAGTGGATGCCAGACTTATGTCGCCTACAGCACGAACAGCTGCGGTTGCCAGCGAGAGGTCTTGCGCCGCCGTTAATGCCAGCGTGGTGCCCGCATATAGCGTCGCACCATTATTGCCGATCGCCAGACTATCAACATTTGCTGACAGCGAACCGCCCGCTCCCCAGACACTGCCATCAATGTTGGCCGCGCCTGAGGTCGTGAGCGAGGTGTCGCCAACAGCAAAACGGGTATCGCCCGCCGATGAAAAATCAAGCAGCGTCGCGCCCGTTAGCGCCAGGTCATTGGCCGCGTAGAGTGCCCCACCGGTCAATGCCACCTGACCATTGGCAGCCGACAGCGAAAGGTCACGCCCGGCGGTGATGGTGGCGCCATTCAAAGACAGGTCCTGGTTGCCGCTGCCGGAGGTAGTAGTGAGGCTGATATCGCGTGCCGCGCTCAAGGCCGCCCGCATTTCGAGCTTTCCGGCGCTGGAGATGGAGAAATCATCGCCGCTCACCGCCGCCTCACCCAGCATGCGGACGCCGACCCCGCCTTCGGTAGCGATGATGCGGATTCGCCCCGCATACATGCCCCCCAACACGGAGGAATCGAACGCGTAGGATGGCGCCGGACCGTTGCCGGCAACGGAGCCGGTCACCTTGCGATCGGTATAGTTCCAGACGTTGTTGCCGGTGGTCACCCCAAGACTGCCGGTGGCGGAAACATTGATCTTGCCGAACACGCTGACCGAACGGGCGACGATATCAAAGACCTGTTGCGCACTGGCCACCGCCCCCAGCCCCTCGATCAGCACATCGCCACGATTGACTGAAAATCCGGTCAAGCTGCCGTCAGCGGCGATATTCGAGGTACCTGTGGCGAGAGTGGCGCGATCGGTGTTGATGAATCCACAACCATTACAGGTGATGCCATTCGGATTGACCACGATGACATCGGCCTTGCCGCCCAGCACCTCGGTGAAACCGGCAAGCACGCTGCGACTGGTCGACACCACCTCGTTCAGGATAACCTTGGCTTCACTGGCCAGATTGGGGTTGAACGCCACCTGGCCAGCCAATTCCGATTGGCGCATGAGCTGGCTGCTGTTGCCGTTGTTGAGCACCAGGCCATTTTTTTCAACGTTGTAATTCGTGTAGGTGTTGTGCGAGAGTCCAGCCGCGTTGGCTTTCTCGATATTGACCACGGGGACGCCATTGGCAGAAATATAGGCAGTTGCTCCGCCATTGACGGGCACTACCGTCGTCGCCGGCTCGATGGCCATTGCCATGGAACCCGCAAAACCGGATGCAATTAAAGCCACCTGCAGCACCTTTCGTGCGGCACGAGTTCCCCCCTTGCCACAACTGCGTCCCGTTTCGGGAACAGCCACCCAAGTTCCGGTGCACTCACTCCAGATAATGCGATAGATATGATTCATCTTTTTTCCTAAAGTGCGTATGCAACCCTGAACCAGGTCTGGCTGGATTCTTTGTGCATGGAGTCGGGAGCGGTCAACGGCCAGGCATTGAACAAATCGAAGCTGGCGCCGCGCCAATTGAGCGATATACCGACAACCGCACCACTGAGCCGACCTTGCGGAATATTCGGTGCGATATTTTTTACCTGACCGTTGTCATAGCCCGCATAGATACGGCTGCTCACGGTCTCACTTCCAATACTCACCGGCTGGCGTACCGACATTTCGTTACGCCAGTAGTAGCCATCGTCACCGGTCAGCACATTGTTGACAAAGCCGCGCACGGTATACAAACCGCCAATCTGGATTTGCTCCGATGCGTACAGCACGTCGTTCGACTTTTGTCCGGATAGCTGGCTGGTAAAACTTAAATCCCGGTGGAAAAGACTAAAAGGCAGCGAGTAATTGAACCCGTATTTCAATTTGCTGAATTGGGCGCGCGGTGTCGAATCCGGCAGATTATCGAGATCTTTCATTGCTCCCATCGACTCCAGCCCCTGGGCATAGCCCAAATCGAATGAAAGTACGCCGCCGGCAAACCGTGTATTGAAGTTGCCATCGATATCCAGAACGGTCAGCTTCCGACTGCTGACACTCAAATATTGATCATCGAGATAATTTCTGGACGACTTGGTCGTCAGGGTCGCTGCCAGCAAGGCGCGGGTAGCTTGAGTGCGGTACACAACCCGGTCCAGACGCAGGTTGCTGCTATTGGTATTGCCCTTCGATACCAGGCTTAGTCCGCTGGGAAGAAGAATGGTGCTGGCATATTCGGAACGGCTACTGCCCAGCGACAAGGTGGTATAGCCGAATGGAATACTGAAATTGAAGCTATCGCTTCCCGAATATTTTCGACTCCGATCGCCCGGCGTCGACTCACGATGGGTTATGGAAAGAAAATCGTCGAAACCGAGCAGGTTATCCGCACTGCCCGTTATCCCCGTTTGGGTTTTCCCCGTCGATTCCTGCCCCTGGTTGTCTACCGAGGCATAAAGGTGAAACCTCGAGGCCGGTTGATTGCGTACGACTACCGCACTCTCGCCCGGCTTTTCACCGGGCCGGATATCGAGCCTGGCGTTATTTGAGGCGAGCCGGTTGATCTGCTCGATACCCTGTTCCAAATCACGCAAGTTGAGTACGGCACCGACAACGCCCGGAAAAACATTCCCGACCGATATGCTGTTGCTATCGCCATCCTCGATACTGATTTTCTCGACCTTGCCTTCAACGACAAGAATTTCGAGAACGCCGTTGCTCAGGTCCTGCGCCGGCAAATAAGCGCGAACGGCAATGAAACCCTGATCAATATAGTATTTTGTTATCTCGGTCAGAATGCTTTCAATGTTGCCAGTATTGAGACAGCGGCCGGCAAACTCATCGGCAATTTTTTTTCTCAAACGCACCGGGAGATGCGGCGCATCGCGGATCGTTATCGTCGTTATTTCGTGGCATGGCACACCGATGCGCGGCACTTCTATTTTTGGCAGCAAGGACCGGGTATCCATGCCATTCACGCTATCGCTCTGGCGCCGCGCCTCTTCCCGATCACGCTGAATACGATCCTGCTCTTGACGCTGGATGATCTCGGCTTGCCGTTCGGCAGCTCTGATGTCGGCCGCGGTTTGTGCCGATGCCGCATGCGGCAGAAACGTCGAAAAAAGCAAAAGCGCACAAAAACAAATGCGAGCAGTCTTTGTCATTGGATATTTCCAGGTAAATCCATTTGGCCATCACCCCAACGATCAAACAGACACATCAAACCGAATATCCGGCAGGTCAACGCTATAAAGACCATCCGCCGTCTTGTTGTCACCCAGGAAAGCGCCATGCTGTCGGACGCCTTTTGCCGCATAACCGATTGCATGGGCGCCCACGAAACCAGAGAACAAGTTAATGTTCGCCGCCACGATAATTGGCAGCGAAATCCTTGTCTGTCCCCTGTTGTAGGGACAAGCAGGCAATCGCGGCATGCGGCAAGTGTGGGACACTAGGCGATCCGCCTCGCATCCCGCCAAAGGACAGGACAGTTCCGAGACCATGCCGACAACGATCAACAGCTCTCTCATTCGGGTGGCCTTCGTCGAGGACGACGTCGAATTTCAACTCGTCTTGCGCAACACCATCGAGAATGCCCCCGACATGCAGCTGGTATCGGCGGCAAGCACCCGCAGCGCCGGCCTGATGGCACTCAACGGGACGCCAGTCGACGTATTGCTGGTCGACCTGGGATTGCCCGACGGTTCCGGTATCGATGTCATTCGGGCGGCGCATGCCAAGTGGCCCGACTGCGCCATCATGGTCAGCACCGCCTTTGGCGATGAAATGCATGTCATGCAGTCTCTGGAGGCCGGCGCCGCCGGCTACCTGCTTAAAGACAGCGCCGCGAAAAGCATGGTCAGCGAAATCCGCAGCTTGCATCAGGGCGGCAGTCCGATCAGTCCGCTCATCGCCCGCCAGATACTGATGCGCTTTCGCGAACATGAAAACAAACCGCTCGTTGCTCCCCTGCTTCCCCAGGAAAGATCGCGCGCGGCACTGTCGGGCCGGGAACAGGAGGTGCTCGAATTCATCACCAAGGGCTTCACCTCCGAAGAAATTGCCGGCCTGATGTCGATCTCGCGCCACACCGTCTTGACCTTCATCCGGCGCATTTACAGGAAGCTGGAAGTCAACTCCAAAACCGAAGCGATTTTCGAGGCTCGCAACCAGGGGCTGCTGAGTGATTGAGGCGTTACGACTGGCCTTCAGCTGGGGGGTGATGTGTCTGGCACTGTGGCATCCGGTGGTGCGGGCTGAAGCCCCCTTGCACTTCACAACCGCCCAAATACTGCTCGTTCAGGGCCACGGTTATACGCTTCCGCCCTATGAAGCCAATGTCTCGAAACTACCGGGAACCTGGCAAACCGTCTCCCTGCCCCACGCAGTCACTCGACACCTGATGCCAGACGCAGATAGCGGCGATACACTTGGCCCGCCTACCGTTGTCACTTGGTACCGTTTTCAGATGCCTTTCTTGGCGCCCGCCGTCAATCCGCGATATCTCTACATTCCGCGCTGGAAGACTGACGGTCAGATTACGGTGTATAGCGACAAGCGCTTACTCTATCAATCACATGCCAGCACCCTCTGGAATGGCTGGAATATTCCCCTGTGGGTCCCCTTGGACAATACGGCCGACTCCCTATCGCCGAGTATGGTTTTAGTGAGGGTAGAGAGCCCCAGATACGCGGGTGGCGGCATTTCATCGCTGTGGCTGGGGGACAATGACAGCCTGAGCTGGCGTTACCGACTGAGATACTTCACTCAGGTTCAACTGCCCTCCGCGAGCAGTGCCGCATTTTTGGCAGTTGGCCTGTTTTCCTTGTTCGTGTGGTTCAAACTACGTGCAGAAACAGAGTATTTGCTATTTTTCTGCATCTCGGTCGCATCGTTTTTACGTACGATGCATTTCTATGTCGGAGAAGACACGCTGGCAATATCCGACGAATGGTTCACCTGGATCACGGTTAACTCTCTCTACTGGATGGTGCTGATCACTCACTTTTTTCTGAGTTATCTGCATCATCGGCCCGTCCTCTGGCTGAACCGCACCGTTTGCGGCATCACGGCAGCTATCTGCATTTTGACTTTGCCGCTTTTTGCGGAATTTTTCGACGCCTACATGCTTTCCCCATTGACCTATATCGCATTGCTGTTCATGGGATCGCTGGTCGCAGGCATCGGGTTTTATCAGTCTCGCCGAGCCCGTTCGCGTGACGGCATTCTGCTCAGCACCTGGGCACTGGCTGGCATGCTGTTAGGCGGCTACGACTGGCTGATGCAAAACAATTACATCGACATTGAAAGCATCTACCTCGGCCCCTTCAGCAACATCGTTGCGTTTCTGCTTTTCATGCACATCATCTTTCGCCGCTACATCGCGGCGAATACAGAGGTCAAACAGGTCAATGCCAGCCTGCAATTGCGTTTGCAAGAGCGCGAGGACGAACTATTGGAAAGCCATCGGCGACTGCGCGACATCGCTCACCGCCAAACACTCATCGATGAGCGTCAGCGGCTGATGCAGGATATGCACGACGGAATGGGTTCGTCATTGCGCACTGCACTTCTGGCGGTGGAAAAAGGCCGGATCGACGCCCCCATGGTGGCCGAAGTGCTGAAGGACTGCATCGATGACCTGAAACTGGCCATCGACTCCATGGAACCCGTCCAGGCCGACTTGCTGCTCTTGCTGGCAACCCTGCGCTTTCGTTTGGGGCCACGTCTGGAAAGCGCTGGCATCGTCTTGCGCTGGGAAATTGAGAATGTTCCCGCGCTGGACTGGATTGACCCGCGAAATGCACTGCACATCCTGCGCATTTTGCAGGAGGCGTTTACCAACATCATCAAGCATACGCAGGCCACTGAAATACGCGTCATCACCGGCATAGAGAATGACTGCATCTTGGTCAAGATCATCGACAATGGCTCGGGATTTTCAGTCGAGCAAGGGATAGACAGCACTGGCAAGGGGCTGGGAAATCAGATTCGAAGGGCTGAATCCATCGGCGCCAAGATTCGCTGGACTTCGAGTGATGCAGGAACCAGTCTGGTTTTATATCTACCGATCAAACGAGATACCCAAGAATGTTTCCGGGCGCAGGAGTAGCGTATTGCTACTCCACATGTCAGCTCACTAGTCAGCAATTCTCCCGGTCAACAGACCTGGTTTGGCGGAATCCATCAACCCCCTCGGCTTCCACGGTGAAGCGCTGGCTTCGGTGGCTTCGGTTGTCCTTATCGCTCTTATTCACTGCGACCCTTTTGGCTTTGATCGTCGCCAAACTGCGGATCTACGCCATCCAGGCCATGTCCGATGGCGGCGTGTTGAGAATTACCGTCGAAGACTGGGACGAGGCCGATGCCGGTCGGCATCCAGCTTAATGTCGAGAACTCCGGACCGGGCATCAGCAAGGCCGGGCTCGAGCGCTACGGCGCTCACCTGACGACAACCAGCCCCCCGACGCCGGCACCCGCTTCACTGTCTGGCTGCGATGCGAGCCGTTGGGCTGATGGCTACGGTCAACTGGAAAAAATGGCCACAATTGAAATTACTCCCCCCTCTCCTGACAAGGGGAGGTGTTTCGTTTTGCCAATGAACTGTTTCCCGCCCCCCGCTGTCCCAAGTTGCGACAACAACCCGCCCAAGAAAGCCCCCATGTCCGACCCGACCACCTACACCCCGCCCAAGATCTGGACCTGGGATAAAGCCAATGGCGGCCGCTTTGCCAACATCAACCGGCCGATTGCCGGGGCAACCCATGAGCATGCACTGCCGCGCGGCAAACACCCGCTGCAGCTCTATTCGCTGGCGACGCCCAACGGCGTCAAGGTCACGCTCATGCTCGAAGAATTGCTGGCACTCGGCCACGCCGGCGCCGAATACGACGCCTGGCTGATCCGCATCACCGAAGGCGATCAGTTCGGCAGCGGTTTCGTCGAGGTGAACCCCAACTCCAAGATCCCCGCCCTGCTCGACTGTAGCGGCCGCGAACCGGTCCGGGTCTTCGAATCCGGATCGATCCTGCTCTACCTGGCCGAAAAATTTGGCGCCTTTGTCCCGACCGACCCGGCCCGCCGCGCCGAATGCCTGTCCTGGCTGTTCTGGCAGATGGGCAGCGGCCCTTTCCTCGGCGGCGGCTTCGGCCATTTCTATGCCTACGCGCCGAGCAAAATCGAATACGCCATCGACCGCTTCGCCATGGAAGTCAAACGCCAGATGGATGTCCTCAACCACAGGCTGGCCGACAACCCCTACGTCGGCGGCGCCGACTACAGCATCGCCGACATGGCCATCTGGCCCTGGTACGGCGCGCTGGCCAAAGGGCAGCTCTACGAGGCCGGCGAATTTCTGCAGGTCGATCAATACACCCACGTCATTCGCTGGGCTGACGAAATCGCCCTGCGCCCGGCCGCCAAACGCGGCCGCATGGTCAACCGGGTGACCGGGCCGCTCGCAGAGCAACTGCACGAGCGCCACGACGCCAGCGATTTCGCCACCCGGACGCAAGACAAACTGCAAGCCCAGCCATGATGCCCGTCCCCCCCTTGAAGATCGGGCCATGGGCGCCCGATCGGCGCCTTCATCGGCGACGCCCTTGCTCTCGACCCGCACTGGTACGACGATCCGGATCAACTCCATGCCGATTATGACCAGTGGATCAGCGACTACACCACACCCAAACCCGGGCGCTACCACGCCGGCATGAAAGCCGGGCAGCTTTCACAATCGGGCATCCTGCTGCGCCTCACCCTCCAATCTCTCGTCAATAGCGGCAACCTGCAGGCACCGCAAGCCGGCCAGCCCGAAACGCCAACCGCCGGTCAACTGAGGTTTCAAGGTTCAATGCCCACTGGAAGCCGCCGGATCGATTTTTCGTTGCGGCGTAGGGGCTAGCCAGATGGCAAATGCGGCGATGATGAAACTGACCGCAACAATGGTCATCACCTGGTTGGTGGCCAGCATCACCGCTTGCGCGTTGATCAGCCGGTCGATGTTTTGCAAGGTGCTCTCGCCAGTGTTGCCCATGCCTTCGAAAAACCTTTGCAGCATCTGGTCGGAATCGCTCAAAGCAATCAATTCGGCGTGATCGACCGTCGTTTGATCCTCCCACAGGGTGGTGATCAGCGAGGTGGCGAAGGCGCCTGAAAGGGTGCGCAGGAAGTTCATCAATCCAGCGGCCGAAGCCATTTCTGCTTCTTCCACACTGGCCATCGCCAGCCCGGTCAGCGGAATGAAGAAGAAAGGCATGCCCAGGCCCATCGCCATCAGTGGCATGGCGACTTCCCAGTAGCCCATGTCCGTCGTTGCGATGGTGCGCCAGAGACAGACGATGCCCAGCCAAAGAACGCCCCAGAATACCAGTTTTCGCGGATCGCCCCTGGCCGAGAGTCCCGCTGCAAGCGGCGCGACGAAGACCGCAAAAATCCCGGTCCACGCCGTCGCCATCCCCGCCGTAGTAGATGTGTAGCCCATGTAGGTCTGCAGCCATTGCGGCGTGAGCACATTGGCGCCAAAAAATGCAGCGAAGGCCAGACTGATCGTCAGCACACTGGCCGAGAAGCCGCGGTGACGGAAGACGCGCAGATCGACTACCGGGTGTTCTTCATGCAGTTCCCAAATCATGAAGGTTACGAAACCGATTGCCGCGACGATGCCGAGGACGACAATCTCCGTAGAAGCAAACCAGTCCAGGTTTTTTCCTTCGTCGAGCAGCAATTGCAGCGAACCGACCCAGACAATCAACAAGGCAAGTCCGATCCGGTCGATCGGATTGCGGACCAGGGGTTCTTCATAGCGCTTGAGCAATCTCCAGGCAATGAAGGCACAGGCAAAGGCAATCGGCAGATTGATATTGAAAATCCACGGCCAGGAATACTCGTCGCAAATGTACCCCCCGAGCATCGGGCCGAGCACGGGCGCGACCAGGGTCGTCATCGACCAGATGCCGACGGCTGCCGTGGCTTTCTCTTTCGGAAATATCCGCAGCAGCAGCGTTTGCGAGAGCGGCATCAACGGGCCACCGGCAAAGCCCTGGCAAATCCGGGCAAAGACCAGCATGCCGAGCGAGTTGGCCAGGCCGCAAAGTGCAGAAAAGCCGCCAAACAGAGCCATGGCCACGGTAAAAACCCGAACGGCCCCGAAGCGGGCAGCAAGCCAGCCGGTCAGCGGTACGGTGATCGCCTCGGCGACGGCGTAGGAAGTAATCACCCAGGTGCCCTGGCTGGTCGTGGCACCCAGACCGCCGGCAATGGTCGGCACGGAAACATTGGCGATGGTCATATCGAGCACGGCAACAAAATTGGCCGCCGCCAGGATGATGGCCGCGAACCAGAGCATGCCGCCGCTCAGCGGCTGCTCTGTCGAAGGCGATGTGGTCGTCCGACTCATTTTATTTCCTCAGTTGGCCAACTTACTGGTGTCGATCCTGACGGCCATCGACAGACCGGCCTTCAAGGGATTGGCTTGCAATTCGTCGGCGTTCAAGCGAATGCGGATGGGCAGGCGCTGCACCACCTTGATCCAGTTGCCAGTGGCGTTTTGCGCCGGAATTGCGGCAAAGGCGGCGCCGGAGCCGGCGGAAAACCCTTCGACTACGCCGTGATAGGTTACCGCGCTGCCATAAATGTCGGCCGTGACCGTGGCGATCTGCCCGATGCGGACATTTTCCAGTTGTCCTTCCTTGAAATTCGCATCGACGTGCATTTCCTGGATCGGCACCACCGAAAGCAGCGTCGTACCCGCCTGGACGCGCTGGCCCAGTTGCACCTGGCGCTTGGCGACAACGCCATCGACCGGGGAGCGAATGACGGTGCGCTCCAGGTCGATAGCGGCCTGGTCGCGTTTGGCGCGCGCCAGGGCGATTTCCGGATTGGTTTCTTCATCGGCGCCGGCAATCAGAACCGCATTGGCCTCCTTCGAGCCGAGCGTCGCCGAACGATTCGCCTGGGCCTGGCTGGCACTCGCCTTGGCGGCGGCAAGATTGGCCTTGGCCGTGGCATAGGTGCTTTGCGCACGGGTCAGTTCGTCACCGGAAACCGAACCGGAGGCGATCAAGGCTTCGCGGCGCTTGAGGTCGATACTGGCGCGTTCGAAATCGGCTGCGGCAGACTCAAGCTGCGCGGCAGCGCGCTTTTCCTCGGCGTCGCGGGCGGCAACCTGGGCGCCCAGACCGAGGTCGTTGGCGACATAGCCTTTGACCCGGCGGATGGCGCGTCCCAGTTCGGCTTCAGCCTGGGCGAGGCTCAACTTGGCGTCGGTCGGGTCAATGACCACGAGGATGTCGCCTTTCTTGACCGGCTGCGTATCCTTGACCCGGACTTCGGCAATGGTTCCGGAAACGGAGGGCGTGACCTGGGCGACTTCGACGGCGGCATAGGCATTGTCTGTGGATACGAAATGCGAGCCGTAAAAGATCCAGTAAGCGGCGAGCAGCAAGGCGATGACGGCGAGCGAGCCGCCGAATCCGAGCAGCAGCTTGTTCCGGCGTTGGGTGATGGCGCTGCGCTCTTGAGTTTGTGCAGTAAGTTCTGACATATCGGTAATCTCCGGGAGAAATCAGTTGTTCGTCTGGTAGCCGCCGCCGAGCGCGCGCATCAACGCAATATCGAGACTGGCCGAACGCGCTCTCAGGTCGGTCAGGGCGCGCAGATTGGTCAAAAGGCTGTCCTCGGCGGAAAGCACTTCCAGGTAGCTGGAAAGTCCGCCTTCATAGCGATTGCGTGCCACCTGGTAGGCTTCGCCGGCCGCAGCGACGGCTTGCTCGCTCTTGTTCAGACGGGCGCCGAGAGCTTTCTGGCTGACCGCCGAATCGGCGACGTTCTGCAGTGCTTGCGTCACCGTCTTGTTGTAACTGGCGACCGCTTCCTCATACCTCGCACGGGCACCGCGCAGCTCGCCTTGCAGACGCCCGGCATTGAAAATGGGCAGGGAAATCGCCGGGCCGACACTGCCGATGTTCGAACCGCCCTTGCTGAGCAGGTCGAGCCCCAGGGATTGCACGCCGATGAAGGCCGCCAGGTTGATGTTCGGATAGAAACCGGCCTTCTTTTCGTCGATGCGCTTGGCACTAGCTTCAACCTGCAGGCGCGCGGCGACGATGTCGGGCCGGCGTCCGAGCAGATTGACCGCGAGTTCGCCCGGCAGGGCAAAGTGGTGAGCGAATTCGAATTGCGGCCGCGCGATCTCGAGAGCGCGGTCCGGGCCGGCACCGAGCAAGGCAGCGAGACGATTCCGCTGCAAACCGATCTGCTCGTCGACCTGTAGCAGATCACCTTCGGCAGCGGCCTGTCTGGCCTCGGCTTCACGCAGGCTGCCGCGTGTTTCGAGACCGTTGGCGAAACGCTGGGCGAACAGTTCAGCCGTTCTGGTGCGCACCTTGACGGCTTCGGCCAGCGTATCGCGCGTGGCGAACAGGTGGGCCAGTTCAGCGTAGTCGCTGGCGATACTGCTCGCCAGCGTCAACCGCGCCTGCGCCAGATCTGCCTGGCTGGCCTGCAGTTCCGATGTCGCTGCGGCCAGGGCTGCCCGATTCTTGCCCCAGAAGTCGATTTCCCAGCTGAAATCGATCGTTGCCCGACCGTAATCCTGCCAGCCGTCCGGCGTCATGCTGCGCGGCGTCAGATAGTTGTAGCTCTGCTTCTGTTCGGTGACCGAGCCGTTGGCCGAAATCTGCGGATAGAGGGCCGCGTTGGAAACCTGCCGACTGGACTCGGCGGCATGCAGGCGAGCGGCGGCAACCGCCATGTCCGGCGAGTTGGCGAGACCTTCCTGGATCAGCGTATCCAGTTGCGAATCGGCATAGCGTTGCCACCATTGCTCATCGGGCCAGGCAACCACCGGCGCCGACAAGGAAGACGCACTCTGGTACTGATCGATTCCCCTGGCTGCCTGCAGCGGCTGCGCCGAAGGAAAACCGGCGCAACCGGCCAGCGCGGCAGAAACAGCCACGGCGAGACATGCTCTTGATACAAATACCCGGCGCATTGCAGGAATTGCTTGAGAAGACATAGGAACCTCATAACTAGACTGTACAGTTCAGTTTAATTATGAAGTCTTGCCGAGTCAAGCTATACTGGACACACAAGTCCAGTTAAAGGAATGTCATGAGAAGCAAAAGTGAGGAAAAGCGCCAGAACATTCTGAATGCCGCTTCAGAAGTCTTCCGGGAGACCGGCTTCGAAGGCGCCTCAATGTCGGATATTTGCACCAAGGCCGGTTACTCCCGGGCAACCCTGTACAGCTATTTCCCCTCGAAGGAAGCCTTGTTTCTGGAAATAATGCTCGCCGGAGGCCAATCCCAGGCGGATGCGATCACCTCCGCACTGGATCCGGCCACGCCCAATGTGGAAGAGTCTCTCGTTCATTTTGGCAAGGCCTTGCTGACCTTCATCTACTCCCCGGAAATTCTCGCCTTGCGTCGCCTGGCGATCGCCGAGGCGACACGCTCAGACTTCGGGCACCTGTTCTATACGCGCAGCCGCAAGCAAGGCGAGATCGTCCTGACGGCGTTTCTGAAACAGGCGATGGATGCCGGAAAGCTGCGCCAAGCGGACCCGGCAGTCGCGGTGGCGCATTTGAGTGGCCTGCTCGAGTCCGAACTGGAAGAAATGTTCTACCGTTCCGAGATAACCCCCCTGGAGCCGTTGTATATCGACCGCATTACCCATAGCGCAATTGATGTTTTCATGGCCGCCTACGGGGCCAGGGGCTAGAACTGCTTGATGTCGCTTGCAACAACGCTGATCCGGGATTATTGCCAATCAGAGGCGCCTTCCCGATACCTCGCCGCCGATTTTTACGTTATCCACAAGCCGGCAACAGCCAATCTGGGATAATCGCGGCCATGCCGACCATTGCCCGCCTCCCCGACCTCCTGATCAGCCAGATTGCCGCTGGCGAAGTCGTTGAACGTCCCGCCTCGGTTCTCAAGGAACTGCTCGAAAACAGCCTGGATGCCGGCAGCAAGGCGATTCAGGTGCATCTTGAGGAAGGCGGCGTCAAGCTGATCCGCATCACCGACGACGGTTGCGGCATTGCGAAAGATGAACTGGCGCTGGCCCTGACCCGGCATGCGACCTCGAAGATCGTTTCGCTCGACGACCTGGAATGCGTCAACACCCTCGGCTTCCGTGGCGAGGCGCTGGCTTCGGTAGCGTCGGTCGCCCGCCTGGCGATTTCCAGCCGCGAACGCGGCGCCGGCCATGCCTGGAAGCTGCGCGGCGAGCCGGGTGCCGAGCCCGAGCCGGCGGCATTGATGGCCGGCACCGTGGTCGAGATGCGCGACCTGTATTACAACACCCCGGCCCGCCGCAAATTTTTGAAGGCCGAGGGCACCGAATTCGCGCATTGCGCCGATGCCGTGCGCCGCCTGGCGCTGACCCGGCCCGATGTCGCCTTCAGCCTGTCGCACAACGGGCGCAGCCTGTTCCAGCTGGCGCCGGCCGACAGCGCGCGGCGCATTGCCGACATTCTCGGCGACGACTTCCTGGGTGCCGCGCGTACGGTCGACGCCGCCGGCGGGCCGATTTCCATCGCCGGTTTCGCGATCGACCCGACCCGCGCCAGCGATGCCAAGGACGGCCAGTACGTCTTCGTGAATGGCCGTTTCGTGCGCGACAAGATCATCGGCCACGCGCTGCGCGAGGCCTACCGCGACGTGCTGCACGGCAGCCGCCAGCCGGCCGTCTGCCTGTTCGTGAACATCGATCCGGCGCTGGTCGACGTCAATGTGCATCCGGCCAAGACCGAGGTGCGTTTCCGCGATTCCCGCGCCATGCACCAGTTCGTCTTCCATGCCATCCAGCGCACGCTGGCCGCGCCGGTGCAGGCCGAGGCGACGCCGCCGCTGGTCGAGCGGCAGTATTCCGTAGCGGTCGACGCGGCAAAAACGGCCAATTTCACGCCGGCGAATTATCCGCCGCCGCTGCGCCACCAGACCACGCTCGGCGTCGCCGAACCCGCTGCCGCGGCCTATCTCGCCTTCGCCAAGGCGACGCAGAATATCGGCCAGGCCCAGCACTCATCGGCCAACCCGGCGACGGCGCCGCATTTTGCCCCTTCGCCCACGGTCGACCGCTCCACGGGCGAGATTTCCCAGGGCAACGACGGCCCGCCGCTCGGCTACGCGCTGGCGCAACTGCACGGCATCTACATCCTGGCCCAGAACGCGCGCGGCCTGGTGCTGGTCGACATGCACGCGGCGCATGAACGCATCCTCTACGAAAAGCTGAAAACCGCTTTCGACAACCGCCAGATCGCCACCCAGGCGCTGTTGATCCCGGCCGTCTTCTCGGCCGACGCGCTCGACATCGCCGCCGTCGAGGAACATGCCGAGGCGCTCGCCGACCTCGGTTTCGCGATCGCCCCACTCGGCCCCAACCAGTTGGGCGTGCGCAGCGTGCCCGCGCTGCTGCAATCTGGCGACCCGGCGGCGCTGGCGCGTTCGCTGATCGGCGAGTTGCGCGAGCATGGCATCACCCAGCTCGCCACCGCCCGGCGCAACGAACTGCTCGCCACCATGGCCTGCCACGGCGCGGTGCGCGCCCGACGCCAGCTGGCGCTGCCCGAGATGAACGCCCTGCTGCGCCAGATGGAGGAAACCGAACGTGCCGGCCAGTGCAACCACGGCCGACCGACTTGGACGGAACTTGCGCTGGATCAACTCGACACACTGTTTCTGCGCGGACAATAAGCGCCCTTTTGATCGCCAATGACCCATATGGAGCGCGAAAACCCCGCAACGCCGCCATTGGCGAAAAACTGCGCAGAAATCTGGCGCAGCGTCGCGATTATTGCGCTCGGCCTGATCGCCCTGGCCACCTATGTCGGCCTCGGCCTGATCGGCCTGAAACAGTCTTACGACCGGGAAAACGAGTTTGCCCGGCGCAGCCAGGAAAACCTCGCCAAAGTACTCGAAAGCCACGCTCGCAGTAGCATCGACAAGATAGACACAGTATTGCTTGCCAGCCAGCAACGACTGCAGGGCGCTTTTACCGGCGAGGTGAAGGATGCCGCCACCATCAACGCGGCGCTGGCCCGCTACCTGGGGCTGATCGACGAATCGCAAAGCCTGCGCATCGCCGATCGCAAGGGCAACTTCATCTACGACGCCTCGGGCGATATCGCCAAAGCCAGTATCGCGGACCGCAATTACTTCCTGCACAACAAGTCCGACAACAGCGGCCGGCTGGTGATTTCCGAACCGATTTTCGCCCGCATCACGCAAAACTGGGTGATCACGCTCAGCCGGCGCATCAACGACCCGCGCGGCGAGTTCGCCGGCCTCGTCCAAGCCGCCGTGCGTGCCGAGCACTTCGAAGCTTTCTATAGCAGCCTCAACCTCGGCCCCAGCCACAGCGTCACGCTGATCGACGACCAGATGCGCCTGATCGCCCGTTACCCCGCCACGCCCGACAAGCTCGGCAAGGTCATCGAAAGCGAAACGCTGCGCCAGTTGGTTAACGGCGGACGCGGACTGGACGGCCTGTACACCACGCACTCCAGCGTCGATGGCGTCGAACGCCTGTATGCGCTGCGCAAGGTGGGCGACTACCCGCTTTACGTACTGATCGGGCACACCACCACCGACTACCTCGCCAACTGGTACCAGCAGGTCATCTGGGGCGTGATCAGCACGGTCATCCTGAGCCTTGTTCTGGCGGGCTGGATTGCTGTCTGGTTACGCACCTACGGCAATGCCCGCCGTCTCGCACAAGGCATGGCGCGCGCCTACGAAACCACCATGCGGCGCACCCGCGCCCTGCTCGACAGCCTGCCCGACCCAGCCTGGCTGAGCGATCGCCAGCAGCGCATGATTGCCGTCAACGAAGCCTACTGCGCGGTGAGCGGCCGCACGGAAGGCGAAATCCTTGGCCGGACTGCCGACGAGATCTGGCCGGAAGAAGCCGCCATTGCCCTCGTCGAGCAGGACGCCGAAGCCATGCACAGCCGCCTGCAGCAACGCCGCGAAGGCAGCCAGCAGGTCGCCGACGGCAATCGCCGCCATTTCGAATACATCTCGACCCCGGTGCTTGACGAGGAAGGCCGCCTGGCCGGCGTGGCCGGTGTCGCACGCGACATCACGCAACTGCACGACAACCAGGAGCGCATCCGCCACCTGGCCGAACACGACATCCTGACCGACCTGCCCAATCGCGCCATGCTCGGCGAACACCTGTCCCAGGCGCTGGCCGACGTACTCGGCGAGCAGGCCCAACTGGCCCTGCTCTTCCTCGACCTCGACCAGTTCAAATACATCAACGACACCCTTGGCCACGACACTGGCGACCAGTTGCTGTTGCAGGTCGCCCAGCGCATGCGCGACTGCCTGGATGGACGCGACACGATCAGCCGCCAGGGCGGCGACGAGTTCGCCGTCCTGCTGCAGGGCTTCCACAACCTGTCGCGCGTCGCGATCATCGCGCAGCGCCTGATCAACGGCATCAACCAGCCCTTCCTGGTAAATGGCCAGGAACTGCGGGTCGGCGCCAGCATCGGCATCAGCATCTACCCGCAGGATGGCTCCGACATCGGCGGCCTGCTCAAGAACGCCGACACGGCGATGTACCAGGCCAAGGCGGCGGGCGGCAACGCCTACCGCTTCTTCACGCCAGAAATGAATGCCCGCATCTCCGAGCGCGTCACGCTGGAAAACAGCCTGCGCCGCGCCGTGGACAACCAGGAATTCCGCCTGCATTACCAGCCCCAGGTCGATGGCAGCAGCGGCCGCCTGATCGGCATGGAGGCACTGGTCCGCTGGCAGCACCCGGAGCTTGGCGAGATTCCTCCGGTACGCTTCATTCCGGTTGCCGAGGAAAGCAGTCTGATCAACGCGATCGGCGAGTGGGTGCTGCACGAGGCCTGCCGTCAGAATGCCGAATGGATCAGACAAGGCATCCCTCCGGTCGTTGTCGCCGTCAATCTGTCGGCCGTGCAATTGCGTCAGGCCAGCCTGGCCGAGCAGGTCGCCGGCGTACTCGTCGAAACCGGCCTCGATCCGTGCTGGCTGGAACTGGAAATCACGGAGAGCGCCTTCATCCGCGATACCGAACGCATCATCGAAACCCTGGCCCGCCTGAAAAAGCTCGGCGTCAAGCTATCGGTCGACGACTTCGGCACCGGCTATTCCAGCCTCGGCTACCTGAAACGCCTGCCCTTCGACCGGATCAAGATCGACCAGTCCTTCGTCCGCGACCTGCCGCACAATGAAGATGATGTCGCCATCACGCGGGCGATCATCGGCATTGCCGAAAGCCTGCACAAGGAAGTCATCGCCGAAGGCGTCGAGCAGGAGGAACAGCGCCGCTTCCTGCTCACCGAAGGCTGCGTGCTGATGCAGGGCTACCATTTCGGCCGACCGATGCCGGCTGACGCGATGACCGCCCTGCTGCGCCGGGACGCGCCGCTCGGCTGACCAAGCTTGACGAAGTTTGACCGAGTTTGACCGGCCGGTCTGGCAGGGGAAAAACCGGCTAGCATAGCGACTGCCCGTCGCTCGCCGTCGACGCCTTCCACCCAGCCTCACGCATGGAACCCGCCCCGGCATGGAACACGATATTTCCCTGATCACTACCCTCGCTGCCGGTTTCGGCGTCGCGCTGATCCTCGGCTTTATCGCCGAACGCATCAAGCTGCCGGCCCTGGTCGGCTACCTCGTCGCCGGCATCATCATCGGCCCGGCCACACCGGGCTTCGTTGCCGATATCCACACCGCCTCGCAACTCGCCGAAGTCGGCGTGATGCTGCTGATGTTCGGCGTCGGCCTGCATTTCTCGCTCGACGACCTGCTCGCCGTGAAGCGCATCGCGTTGCCCGGCGCTGTCGTCCAGATGAGCCTGGCGACGCTGCTCGGCATGGGCATCGCCTGGGGCTGGGGCTGGAGCCTTGGCGCCGGGCTGATCTTCGGCCTGTCGCTGTCCTGCGCCAGCACCGTCGTCCTGCTCAAGGCACTCGAAGCGCGCGGCATCCTTGATTCGATGAACGGCCGTATCGCGGTCGGCTGGCTGGTCGTCGAAGACCTCGCCACCGTGCTCATCCTCGTCCTGCTGCCGCCACTCGCCGGCGTGCTCGGCGGCGATGCCGGCTCCGGCGACGGCGCGCCGCTCTGGCAGACCATCGGCCAGACCCTGCTCCAGGTTTCCGCCTTCATCGCCCTGATGCTGATCGTCGGCCGCCGTGTGTTGCCCTGGCTGCTCTGGCAGGTGGCGCGCACCGGTTCGCGCGAACTGTTCACGCTGGCGGTGATCGCCGTCGCGATCGGCATCGCCTACGGCGCCTCGGCGCTCTTTCACGTTTCCTTCGCGCTCGGCGCCTTCTTCGCCGGCATGGTCATGCGCGAGTCGGAATTCAGCCACCGTGCGGCCGAGGAATCGCTGCCGCTGCGCGATGCCTTCTCGGTGCTCTTCTTCGTGTCGGTCGGCATGCTTTTCGTGCCGAACATCCTGGTCGAACAACCGCTGCAGGTGCTGGCTGTCGTCGCCATCATCGTCATCGGCAAGTCGCTGGCCGCGATGGCGCTGGTCCTGCTCTTCCGCTACCCGCTCAACACGGCGCTGACGGTGGCCGCGAGCCTGGCGCAGATCGGCGAATTTTCTTTCATCCTGGCCGCGCTGGGCATTTCGCTGAAATTGATGCCGGCCGAAGGCATGAGCCTGATCCTGGCCGGGGCGCTGATTTCAATCGCGCTGAATCCGCTCGTCTTTGCCGTCGTCAAGCCGCTCGGCCGCTCGGCACTGGCTCGCCGCCTGGAAGGGCGCGACGATCCCTACGCCGAACTGCCGATGAGCACCGAACGCAAGTTCCTCGAAGGCCAGGTCGTGCTGATCGGCTTCGGCCGCGTCGGCAAGCGCATCGCCGCCCGCCTCGACGAACGCGGCATTCCCTATGTCATCGTCGAGCAGAACCGCGAGCAGGTCGAAAGCCTGCGCCAGCAGGGTTACGCCGCGGTTTCCGGCAATGCCGCCGAACCGGGCGTGCTGATCCAGGCGCATATCGCGCATGCCGCGATGCTGGTCGTCGCCGTGCCGGATACACTCAACATCCGGCAGATGGCAGACACCGCGCGCAGCCTGAATCCGGCCATCGAGATCGTGCTGCGCACGCACAGCGAAGAGGAGTCGCGCCTGCTGCGCACGGAAAACCTGGGCACCGTGTTTTTCGGCGAGGAAGAACTGGCGCGCGGCATGAGCCAGCACGTCCTGCAGCGCTTTGCGCCGGCCGCCGGGCGCGACTGATCCGGCTGCGGCCTGATCAGCCCGCTCAGAGCAGCAGCGGGCGATCCGGCAATTCGTTGGGATTTTCACTGTCGACCGGAAAATGCTCGGCCAGCAACTGGCCGGCACGGGCAATCGCGGCGAGCGCGCCGGCACGGTAGTCGCCGCTCCGGAACGCCGCTTCCATGCACCGGCAGATGGCATCCCACTCGGCCTGCGCGACCTTGGCGGCAATGCCGCGATCGGCGAGGATCTCGACCTGGCGGTCGACCAGCTGGACATAAATGAGCACGCCGCTGTTCTCTGCCGTATCCCAGACGCCAAGCCGCGCGAACAGGTCGGCGGCGCGTTGCCGGGCAGTGCGCCCGCGGCGCAGGTCGGCCCAGGGCAGCGGCCCTTCGACGACGAAACGCAGTTCGCCGCGCTGACCGGCTTCGGCAAGCTCGACGGCCGCGCCGATCTCGGCCACCAGCCTGGCATTGAAGCGGCGAGCCGCCAGCCAGGGCGGCGCCAGCAGATGCTTGAACAGACGCGCGAAATTCATTTACCAGCTCCCCGAGGCACCACCGCCCCCGCCTGAACCACCGCCACCGGAAAAGCCGCCACCACCAAAACCGCCTCCGCCGCCGCGTCCACCGCTGAGGATGCCGCTCAGCACGAGATCCAGCCCGAACACGGCGAGAAAGATGCCGGCCAGCGCGCCGCCGATGATGCCGCCCAGACCGCCGAGCACCAGCCAGCCGATGCCGCCGGTGACCGCGCCGACGACGCCGCAGCCAAGCAGATTGCCGAGCAGGTGACGCAGCAGGGTGCCGCCGAGCACGACGCCGATCAGTACGCCGAAAAAGACGAATTCCGGGATATTTCCGAGGTCGACCGTACCGCCGCCAGCCAGACCGGAAGGCGCCGGCAGTTCCTCGCCCCCGACCACCTTGAGGATGGCATCGACGCCGGCCGCCACACCGCCCGGCAGGTCGCCGGCCTTGAACAAGGGCGTGATCGTTTCGGCGATGATGCGCTTCGCCGTCGCGTCGTTGAGCGCGCCTTCCAGACCGTAGCCGACCTCGATGCGCAGCTTGCGGTCATCCCTGGCAACGATCAGCAGAACACCGTCGTCCACGCCCTTGCGCCCGATTTTCCAGGCTTCGAGCAGGCGGATGCCGAACTGCTCTATCGTCTCCGGTTGCGTCGTCGGCAGCAGCACGACGACGACCTGGGCGCCCTTCTGCGCTTCGAAGGCCGCGAGCTTTTCTTCCAGCGCCGCCTTCTGCGCGGCAGCCAGCGTACCGGTCAGATCGGTGACACGCGCCGTCAGCGCCGGGAGCGGCACCAGTCCGTCCGCCGCCGGCGCCGCCCACAACAGGCTGGCGCAGAGGCAGAGAAAGAGGCCGAACAGGCCGCGCCGCAAGGCTTGCATGCGAAAGATTACTTGGCCGCCTTCGGCGCGTTGAAATCGATCTTCGGCGCGTCGCTGATCGCTTTTTCATCCTCGACCGTGAAGTTGGCCTTGGCCTTCCAGCCCATCGCCATGGCGGTCAGGTTGTTGGGGAAGGTGCGCACCGAAATGTTGTAGTCCTGCACTGCCTTGATGTAGCGGTTGCGGGCGACGGTGATGCGGTTTTCGGTGCCTTCGAGTTGTGGCGTCAATTCGCGAAATACCGTATCAGCCTTCAATTGCGGATAGTTTTCGGCGACAACCAGCAAGCGTGACAAGGCACTCGTCAGTTCACCCTGCGCCTTCTGGAACTTGGCGAAGGCAGCTTCGTCATTGATCAACTCGGGCGTTGCCTGGATGCCGCCGATACTGGCGCGTGCTTCGGTGACACGGGTGAGCACTTCCTTTTCGTGGGCGGCATAGCCCTGAACAACAGCGACCAGATTGGGCACCAGGTCGGCGCGCCGCTTGTACTGGTTGAGCACCTCGGACCAACTGGCGGTAACCGCCTCGTCGTTGATCTGGATCTGGTTGTAGCCGCAGCCGGAGAGCAGCGAGACGATGACGGAAAGCAGGGCGAGCAGGCGTAGCTTCATGGCGGGAATCTCCCAGTGTTAAGACAAGTGGCGCCAATATGAGGCCGTTGCCGCGAAAGCTCAAGAGCATGTTGAGGAACATGGCATTTTTGCCCTTTTCGCGGCGTCGACCGCTGGCCGGCAAAAGCGGCGACCGCAGCCGGCGTGGTAGCATTCGCCGCCATGAATTCACCCCGCCTGCCTCCCGCCATCCTGATCATGGGCCCGACCGCCTCGGGCAAGACGGCTGCCGCCATGGCGCTGACCGAGCGTTTCCCGGTCGAGCTGATCAGCGTCGATTCGGCGCAGGTCTTCCGCGACATGGATGTCGGTACCGCCAAGCCGGACAAGGCAACGCTGGCGCGCTACCCGCACCGCCTGATCGACATCATCTCGCCGGAAGAAAGCTACTCGACGGCGCGTTTCCGCCAGGATGCGCTCGCCGCGATGGCCGAGATCACGGCCGCCGGCAAGGTGCCGGTGCTGGTCGGCGGCACCATGCTCTACTTCCGCTCGCTGCTCCAGGGGCTGGCCGAACTGCCGCAGGCCGATGCCGCACTGCGTGCCGGAATCGATGCTGAAGCCGCCAAACATGGCTGGCCGGCGATACATGCCAAATTGGCCGTTCTCGACCCGTCGACCGCTGGCCGCCTGCATCCGGGCGACAGCCAGCGCCTGCAGCGGGCGCTTGAAGTCTGTCTGCTCAGCGGCCGGCCGATGTCCGAACTGCTCGCCGAGAGCGAACAGCAGAAGCCGCCCTACGACTTTCTCCAGATCGCGCTGCTGCCCTCCGAGCGCGCCGTGCTGCACAAGCGCATCGAACGCCGCTTCGACGAAATGCTGCTCGCCGGGCTGGACGAGGAGGTCCACCAGCTGCGGCAAAAATACCAATTGAGTCTTGAGCTGCCATCGATGCGCTGCGTCGGCTATCGCCAGGCCTGGGAAGTGCAGGATGGCCTGCTGCCGGCCAGGGAGCTGCGCGAGCGCGGCATCTTCGCCACCCGCCAGCTCGCCAAGCGGCAGATCACCTGGCTCGGCAACTCCTTTGCCGCGGAAGGCTTCGATTGTCTCGATCCGGCGCTGAGCGAGCGGATCGCCGCCCGCGTCGGAGCATTCCTCAGGCTTTGACCAGTCCTTCCAGGCTGTGTGCCAGTTCCTCGAGCTGGCCGACAATGACCAGGCTCGCATCCTGCGTGCCGACCATGCGCTGCATGAAGTCGCCGGCCATCGCCGTCATCTGCTCTTCCTGCCCCTCGGTCAGGCCAAGGTGCACGTAGGACTTCATCAGCGCCTCCTGGAACTCGATCATGACCTGGGTCAGCTCGTAGCAATTACGCCGGTAATTCCCCTGCACCGCATCCAGCGTGGCATGCACGCGCGGCAGCGCAGCCTCGATGCCGCTGCGCCGGCGCTGCGCCGACAGCTCGGCCTCGATCGCCTTGAGCCGCGCATCGGCGCCTTCGGCGAGCAGCGCGCCGTTGTCGCGGATGCGACCGCAACGGTCGGCATCGTCGAGCGGCATGTTGTTGACCATCAGCGTGACGCGGCCGTAATTGAAAACGCAGCGCGACTTGAACTGGAAGATCCGGCCGGCCTGGCTGACGTGATTGAGCACCGAAGTTTCGAGCGGCAGATCGCGGCCGTTTTCGCTGAGCGAGAACACCTCGCCGCCCAGCCGCACCTGCACGGCCCCCTGCAGATCGTACTGATGCATCGATTCGAGCATCGCCTCGGCCAGTTCCGCAGCGCTCTCGCAGGCAAACGACTTGCTCAAAAACTGCAGCACGACCCCCAGCTCGCCCATGCTGACCATCGCCGACATCGCCGTGCGCTGGGCGTAGCCGGCCTGTTCGTGCAACTGCCGCCGGCTGTTGATCAACTGGGCTGCGATGCGCAGCTTGCGCAACAACTCGTTCGGATCGAACGGCTTGCTGATGAAATCCTCGCCGCCGGCGTCGTAACAAAGCAGGCGCGCCTCGATATCGTCGCTGCCGGAAACGAACAGCACCGGGATGTCCTGCGTATCCCAGTCATCCTTCAACTGCCGGCAGAGTTGGCAACCGTCGATGCCGGGCAACGAAACGTCGAGCAGGAAAATGTCGGGCTTCTGCTCGCTCAGGCGGGCGAGACAGGCCTCCGCCGAGGCAAAGGTTTCAAGCTGGAAATCATCCTCAAGGGTCGCCATGAAGATTTCGGTCAGTACCGGATCGTCATCGACGACAAATAGCCGCAAGCCTGTGCTCATCTCGTTCTCCCTGTATTTATTGATTGTCTGCCGATCAATGGCCGGCTTCAAGGACTCGGAAGGAAAAAACCGGAGAAAGTTCCCGGCTACTCGCGCGGCTCGCCGGCAAAATCCGGCAGACGCGGCGGCTGAGCGCAGGACGGGCATTCGCTCACCGGCTCGAACGCCGCCTGACAGGCACCCAGCCCCTGCTCGCGCCAATCAGGTCGCAGAGCGGCAACACGCACTAGCACGACCCCGGCGCGGATCATGTCGAGATATTCGGCGACACCGCGCGAGACATCGATGATGCGCTTGCGATGCTTGGCATGCATGCGGTCATTGACCTTGACGATGGCACACAGGTTGCTGTCCAGACGGCGTACGGCAACCATGGTGCCGAGCGGAAAGTGATTGCTCGCCGCCGTGAAATCCTTGACCTTGAAAATCTCGCCGGTCGCCGTGCGGCGGCCATGGAAACCGTAGGCATAGAAACTGGCTGCGCCATGCAGGCCGGTCGCCGCATCGTCCTTCATTTCCGCAGTCAGCACTTCCGGTGCGGCATTGCTCTCAGCGCGCTGTTTGAGGTTATTGCGTCCCAGCGTACGCGTGCCGCGTACCACGCTGCGGGCCGGCTTTTTTCCGGCCTGCCGGGCGGAAGCACGGGCCGAAACCTCGACCTTTTTGACAGATGGATTCTTGCTCGTCGCCGCGTCGGCCAACGAGACATTCAGCAGAAGCAGGCCGCCCACCAAGGTGGCGGCGGCCCACCGCAGCCGATCAGACCACGAGGGTCTGCGCTTCGTCACCCTGACGAGCCCTGATCTTGCCGATGTTATAGACGGCTTCGCCCTGCGCCTTGAGTTCGGCGATGGCGGCATCCGCATCGGCGGCCGCCACGACGATGACCAGGCCGATACCGCAGTTGAAGACGCGGTGCATTTCGTTCTCGGCGACATTGCCTTCGGCCTGCATCCAGTCGAACAGCTTGGGACGCGGCCAGGCGGCCTTGCTCAGTTCGGCGACAACATTTTCCGGCAGGACGCGCGGCACGTTTTCGAGCAGGCCGCCGCCGGTGATGTGGGCCATGCCCTTGATCGCAACCTTTTCCATGGTCGCCAGCACCTGCTTGACGTAGATGCGGGTCGGCGCCATGACGACGTCGGCCAGAGTGCGCTCACCGTCGAACTTGGCGTTCATGTCCGGGTTCGAACGCTCGATGATCTTGCGCACCAGCGAGTAGCCGTTGGAGTGGGCGCCGGAGGACGCCAGGCCGAGCACGACGTCGCCCGGGGCGATGTCCTTGCCGTCGATGGCCTTGGACTTTTCGACAACGCCGACCGCGAAACCGGCCAGGTCGTATTCGCCGGCCGGGTACATGCCCGGCATTTCGGCAGTTTCGCCACCGATCAGCGCGCAGCCGGCCAGTTCGCAACCCTTGGCGATGCCGCCGACGACGGCCGCGGCGGTATCGACATCGAGCTTGCCGCAGGCGAAGTAGTCGAGGAAGAACAGCGACTCGGCGCCGAGCACCAGGATGTCATTGACGCTCATCGCGACCAGATCCTGACCGACCGTATCGTGGCGGTTCAGGTCGAAGGCCAGGCGCAGCTTGGTGCCGACGCCGTCGGTACCGGACACCAGGACCGGCTCCTTGTAGCGCTTGGGCACTTCGAACAGCGCGCCGAAGCCGCCGATGCCGCCGAGCACGCCTTCGCGCAGGGTCTTCTTGGCGAGCGGCTTGATACGTTCGACGAGAGCGTCACCGGCATCGATATCGACGCCGGCATCACGGTAGGAGAGGGAAGTAGTCTGGGTCATGGTCTGGTGAACTCGCCGTTTGCGGCGGATGGCCGCTGGAAAAAACGGCGATTTTACCCGAAACCGACCTGCTTCCTAAGCGCTTCTGTCGATGCCCGCCATCATTGCCGAGCGCGCGAGACGCAGGATTTTCTGCACAATCGGCGGCGCAGGCCGCGCTGCCGGGATCGCCGTCGGGCGAGCGCCATAACCCGCCCCACGAAAATCAGCCAGCCGCACACCAGCCGACGCGGCAGGCATCGAGATCGGCGACCGGTTTGGCTTGCCGCGTTGCCCGCAGCTGCGCACCGTCCCGGTAGGCGCAACCGGGCACGGTGGCGAACAGGCCGTGCGTGACAATGGCGCGCGCCACGAGCACCGCTGTCCGTTCGCCCTCGCTGCGCACGATGACATCGATGGCCGGGCATTCGGCAAGGATTTCCCGCCAGTGACAGGTCGGGAAAACACCGCCATAGACGATCGTCACCGCCGGCAGCGCTGCCTTGATCCGCACGGCCAGGGCGACGCAGATCGGATGCGCCGTCGACGAACCGGCATGACCGAGCATGACGATGCGCGGCGCCGCGGCGACGATGCGCCGGACGATTTCATCCGGCGCCAGCGGCTCGTCATCGGCATCGAGCACTTCGACGGCAAAACCGGCATCGAACAGCGGTCCACCGATGGCGAGCAGCCCAAACGGCGGCAGGTGATCGTCGGGAATGCGGCTACCGATGGCGGTGTGCGGCGGGTTGAGCAGGAGAATCTTGGGGATGATGGCAGACATGGCAGGCTCCTTGAACGAAGAGCTGCCAGCATTTGCCCGTCCGGTGAAGACATGACGAAGCGAGGGTGAAGTCGGCCCAGGCCCGCGGCGGGTGACGCGCCTGAAAGCTCAGGGCGTCGGCGCTGCTGCCTGATGTCGCGGCAGGCAGATCCGGAAAGTGCTGCCCCGCCCCGCCTCGCTCGTCGCCGTAATCGTCCCGCCATGCATGGCAACAATCGCATAGGCAACCGACAGACCGAGCCCCATGCCGGCTCCGGGCGGCTTGGTGGTGAAGAAGGGCTCGAAGATGCGGCTCAGGTTTTCGCCAGCAATCCCGCAACCGGTATCGGCAATCTCGAGCCAGACCTGGCGTTCGTCGGTACCGGCGCCAATATTGATTTCGCCCTCGCCGGCAATCGCATCGCGCGCGTTGTGCAGCAGGTTCTTGAGCGCCTCGCCCAGTTCCGACGGACGACACTCGACCTGCAGGGCATCCTCGACACTGCGCCGAATCCGGACGCGCCCGCCCGCCGCCGCATCGGCTGCCGCCAGCGCGGCGTCGAGCAGCCCGACCAGGCCGACCGTCTGCATCGCACTGCCCTGGGCATGCGCCAGCACACGCAGGCTGCCGACCATGGTGGCGAGGCGACGGGTACCGCGCAGCGATTCGTCGAGCAGATCGACGACATCGTCACGCAGAAACTCGAGGTCGGCTGCCTTTTTGGCCGCACCGAGTGCCGCCATCCGGGCCCCCTCGGGCGGCAAATCATGCTCGGCCTGCGCGTAGATTTCGAGCAGGCCAAGCATGGTATGCACGTAGCGCCCCATCGCTTCCAGGTTGGACTGGATGAAGCCGATCGGATTGCTGATTTCATGCGCCAGGCCGGCCGAAAGCTGGAAAATCGCAGCCAGTTTCTCGGCCTGCAGCAGGCGTTCGCGCGTTTCGTCGAGCTTGTGCTCAAGCAGGCGGCGGTTGGTTTCCGAGCGGAAGCGCTCAGTCACGTCGAGAAAGCTGATCACCCGCTTGACGCCGGCCCAGACCGCCGGCTGCGGCTGCGAGCGCCACTCGATGACGCGCCCGTCCACGCATTCCAGGGTCTCGCGCCAGTCGGCCTCGGGCGACTGGCAGAGCTGCGCCAGACTGCGACTGAATGCCGCCGGATCGGCCAGTTGCGCGAGCAGTGCCGCCATCACCTCTTCGTGCCGCCAGAAAGCGATGACCTCGTCGGGAATCGCGAACAGGCTGACCAGCCGGCTGTTGAAACGAATGATGCGATCTTCGGTATCGAGCGCCAGGATACCTTCGTCGGACGATTCGAGGATGGTGCCGAGCAGTTGCAGCAGGTTCTCGGTATGTTCCTCGGCATCCAGGCGTTCCGCTGCCTGACGGGCGCTGTCGGCCTGGATGACCTGACAGGCGGTGAGCGCGTCGACCAGGGCCGCTTCGAGCAGCGCCGGCGCAACCGGCGCCGCATCCGCTGCCGCTTCCAGGTAACGCGCCAGCGCTGCCGGCCGGGTCGCCGGATCGGCAAAGGACTGAACGACCAATTCATGGATCTGCTTCATGTTGCCTCCTCCAGAAACAACAATCTGAGCGCGCCGCCGGCAAGCGGCCCGTTCGGAAAAGCATAGCATGCGACGCCGGACGGCAAACGCGATATTTGGCAAAGATGGCAACGGGATGAATTATCATGACGCCATGAAAATCCTGATCGTCGACGACGAGCCCGCCATTTCCGAAACCCTGGCCTACGCGCTGCGCGCCGACGGCTTCACGGCTGACAGCTGCACGCTGGGCAGCGCGGCGCTGAGCATGCTGCAGGATGGCGCACACGACCTGGTCGTGCTCGATGTCGGCCTGCCCGACCTGAACGGTTTCGACGTCTGCCGCCAGTTGCGCCGCTTCTCCGACATTCCCGTGCTCTTCCTGACCGCGCGCGCCGACGAGGTGGACCGCATCGTCGGCCTTGAGCTGGGCGGCGACGATTACGTCGCCAAACCGTTCAGCCCGCGCGAAGTCGTCTCGCGCATCCGCGCCATCCTGCGCCGCCTGCGGCCGGAAGCAAAAACGGGCATTTCCGACGGTCGACCGGAAAAAAGTGCCCGTTTTGCCGTCGACCGGGACGGCCTGCGCATTGCCTTCCACGGCCAGTGGCTGAGCCTGACGCGCTACGAATACCTGCTGCTGGCGCTGCTGCTTGAGCGGCCGGGCCGCATCCTGAACCGTGCCCAGATCATGGAAAGCGTCTGGCAGGACAGCGGCGAGAGTTTCGAGCGCACCGTGGACACCCACATCAAGACCCTGCGCGGCAAGCTGCGCGCCGTGCATGCCGCCGACGACTGCATCCAGACCCACCGCGGCCTCGGTTACAGCGTGACGACCGGCTGAGCCCGCGGTGAACGTCTCCGTCCGCCTGTTTTTCGGTTACTTCCTGGTCGTTGGCCTGGCCGCCTGGTTCGTGCTCACCGTCATCAACCGCGAAACCGAGCCAGGCATCCGCCAGGCGACCGAGGAAACCCTGGTCGACACGGCGCACGTGCTGGCCGAAATGGCCGCCCTCGAACTGTCGACCGGACGCATCAACCAGGGCAGCTTCGCCGCCTCCCTGCGCGCCGCCACCCGGCGCAGCCCGCGTGCCGACATCGCCGGCGTGCACAAGGAAAGCATCGATTTCCGGGTCTATGTCACCGATGCCCACGGCATCGTCGTCTACGACTCCGAACACGCCGCGCTCGGCGAGGATTACTCGCAATGGCGCGACATCGCCCGCGTCCTGCGCGGCGAATACGGCGCGCGCAGCACGCTGGACGACCCGGACGACCCGCAGTCCTCGGTGATGTACGTCGCCGCCCCCATCTTCTGGCAGGGCGAACGCATCGGCGTGCTCTCGGTCGCCAAGCCGATGTCCTCGCTGGCCCCCTACATCAGCCGCGCCACGGCGCGCGTCAAGCAATCCGGCTTCTGGCTGCTTGCCGCCACCGCCGCGATCGGCCTCTTCTTCTCGGGCTGGCTGAGCTGGTCCATCCACCGCCTGCGCGCCTACGCCCGCGCTGTCGCCGACGGCCGCAAGGCCGAACCGCCGACCGGCGGCGGCCACCAGTTCTCCGAACTCGCCCGCGCACTCGGTCAGATGCGCGAAAAACTCGAAGGCAAGCAATACGTCGAGCGCTACGTGCAGAACCTCGCGCACGAAATGAAAAGCCCGCTCACCGCGGTGATCGGCGCCGCCGAAATCCTCGAGGACGAACTGCCCGCCGCCGACCGCCGCAAATTCGCCGACAGCATCGGCGAACAGGCCCGTCGCCTGCAGGCCATCATCGAGCGCATGCTGATGCTCGCCCGCGTCGAACAACTGCAGGCCCCCGAAGCCGGCGCCACGGTCGACCTCGTCAAAATGCTCAAAACCACGATCGAACTGCGCCGCCAGTTCCTCGACGCGCGCCGGCTCGCTTGCCAACTCGATGCCCCTGCAGCGGTCGACGTGCGCGGCGATGCCTTTTTGCTGCAACAGGCCGTCCTCAACCTGCTCGACAACGCCATCGAATTCTCACCCGACGGCGGCACGATCGAAATCACGCTCGAGGTTGGCGAAGACGAGGCCGAAATCCGCATCCGCGACCACGGCACCGGCGCCCCCGACTACGCCTTGCCGCAACTGTTCGAGCGCTTCTACTCCCTGCCCCGCCCGGCCACCGGCAAGAAAAGCACCGGCCTCGGCCTGGCGCTGGTGCGTGAAGTGGCGCGGCTGCATGGCGGCGAGGCGGGATTTGCGAACCATCCGGCGGGTGGCGGGGTGGCGTGGATACGCATGCAGCAGGAGTGAGCCGGAAGAACGGGAAACAGCGTCTTCCGCTGCAAATGAGCCGCAATGGAAAACCGATGCCTGAGCGCCCGCCCTATCATCCCAACAACATTGAGACTTCCATCACATTTATAGTTTTGCCCATTTCAATCCGGGTTGTTATATTGTGAGCCTGTTACGAATACAGCTATTCCAATGAAAAATTCAAAGAGACATTTTTTGCAGTTGGCGCTGGCCTGCTCTTTGTTTTCCCTGGGAACGCCGACCCTCGCAGCGCCGCCAGGCTCGCCCATCATCATTGCCCATACTGCGCCAACCACCGGGCGTTTTTCCCTGCATGCCGAAGCCGATCGGCGTGGTGCCGAAATGGCAATCGACGAATTCAATACGCGTGGCGGCCTGCTCGGTCGGGAAATCCTTCTAGTCTCGCGCGACCCCAGCCTTGACCCCAAGCGCGCCGCCCTGGTGGCCGAAGAACTGATTACCCAAACCCGGGTTGGTTTCATGGTCGGCGCGGTCGCCTCCGGCGTTGCCGCCAGCATGTCCGCCATCTGCCAGAAATACGGCGTGATCTACATCAACACCAATTCCTCGGCCCCGTCCGAATCGGTCGAGAACGCCCACCGGACAAAATTCGTCTTCGATGCACACGGTGCCAATTTCAACCGCGCCCTGCTGAAATATGCCTTGGCCAACCGCAAATCCAAGCGCGTCCTGTTACTGACCGAGGAAAACGAGTTCGGGCGCAGCAATGCCGCCGCGATGCGCCCCTATATCGCCGAATACGGTGGCACGGTCGTCGGCGAGGTTATCGCACCGGAGGCGCTGCCCGACCCCGTCGAGATCCTGAAGAAAGTCGCCGCCACGCCGGCCGATGTCGTCGCCGTCAGCATCAGCGGCAACAACCAGATCAAGCTGTTTTCCCAGATCGATCCGAAAGTACTCGACAAACAGTTCTGGATCGTCGGTGAAGTCGACTGGGAAGAGCTTTATCCGGCCCCGGGAACGCCACGCCCGCTTTTTGGCACGACCTGGGCCTGGAATCTGAAGACGCCGGGGACGGCCGATTTCGTGGCGCGCTACCGCAAACGCTATGGGCATACCAAGCTCGACTACCCGGGCGATGTCACCCACGCCGCCTATCTCGCCACCAAGGCCCTGCTCGTCGCCATTGAACAGGCGGGCAGCACCGACAACCATGCCGTGATCCAGCAACTCGAGAACTACAAGGCGAGCGCACGGGAGCGCATGCAGGATGCCGCTGCATTCATCGACCCGAACAGCCATCATGTCCAGCAAAGCATTTACATCGCCCGCTGGAATTCCACGGCCGACCGCCCCGAAAAGGGCATCGAGATCGTCGGGCACATAGCGCCGGAGCAGGTTCGCCATGAAGCCGAGCGGACGACGCGCCTGGAATCCCTAGTAGACACACCGCATTACGCAAAATAAAGGCTGCATCATGTTCCGGCTCGGCTTGATCTCGCGTATCGCATGTCTCGTTATCGGTGTCGAAGTCGCTGCCTTCGGGGCGCTCGGAGCGTTCTACATCGATCGCTTCAATACCGCGCTGGACACCAATATCCACTCGCGTCTCCGCCTCGTCGGCCAGATGATCGCCGGCGACGAACTGGCAGTCAGTACCATTGCGCGGGCTTCATTCATGAGCGAACTGCTCGGCGCCCCCTACCTGAATGGCATAGTCATTGGCGGCAACGGGCGCATCATCGTTGCCAGCAACGCCTCGCTGCTCGGCCAGGAGGTGGCGAGCGCGCCGGATGTCGACCCGCAATGGCTGCGCGACACGGGGCCGGACGAGCAGTTTGTCGTCGGCCCGGACACCCTCAGCAGCATCAGTCGCATACACGGCGCCGCCAATGATGCCCACCTGTATACGGCAATCATCACGATCAGCACCGCGGAGCTGACTGCCCAGAAGCGCTCCGTGGCGCTCTGGGGCCAAATCGGCTCTCTGCTCTTCATCCTGCTCAGTTCGGCGGCCATCGTGCTGATTGCCCAGCACCTCATCACCCGGCGCGTCCGGCTGTCACTCGATGTTCTGAAAAAAGTCGAAAATGGCGCAATCGAAGCGCGAATCCCGGTGTCGTCAGACGATGAACTCGGACAGATGCAGCATGGCATCAATTCGATGACCGCCAAACTCGGCGAATTGTTGCGCCAGCATCAAGGCAACGCCGACGAACTGAAAAAACAGAAAGAACTGCTGCAGTCCGTCATACAGCACACGCCGCTGCGCATTTTCTGGAAGGACAAGGACTGTCGCTACCTGGGTTGCAACGACCTGTTCGCGCACGATGCCGGCTTGAGCTCACCGGACGAGCTGATCGGCAAATCCGATTTCGAATTGAGCTGGCGCGACCAGGCCGAGCTCTACCGCGCCGACGACCAGAGCGTCATGCGTTCGGGCATTGCGAAAATCGACTTCGAAGAGCCGCAAACCACGCCTGACGGCAGCACCATCTGGTTGAGCACATCCAAGGTTCCGCTGCAAACCGGCAATGACGAGGTGATCGGCATTCTCGGCATTTACACCGACATCACCGAACGCAAGAACACCACGCAGGAACTGGCGAATCACCGCCTCCATCTCGAGCGGCTGGTCGAGGAACGTACCCAGGAACTCTCCCTGGCCAAGGATGCCGCCGAAAGCGCGAACATGGCGAAGAGTGCCTTCCTCGCCAACATGAGCCATGAAATCCGCACGCCCTTGAATGCCATTACCGGCATGGCGCACTTCATTCGCCGCGGCGGATTGTCGCCCAGACAGTCAGAACAACTTGAAAAACTCGAAGGCGCCAGCCACCATCTGCTCAACATCATCAACGCCATTCTCGAACTGTCCAAGATCGAGGCCGGCAAGTTCACGCTCGAAGAAGCCCCTCTCAAGCTCGAAAGCATTCTCGGCAACGTCCTCTCCTTGCTGCACGACAAGGCACAAGCCAAGCGCATCAAGCTGCTCAGCGAAACCGGGTCGCTGCCGTCCAACCTGCAAGGGGACGCCACCCGGCTGCAACAAGCCTTGCTCAACTACGCCACCAATGCCGTCAAATTCACCGAAACGGGCAGCGTCACGCTGCGCGCGCACCTGGTCGAAGAAGACGCTACGAGCGCCGTCGTCCGCTTCGAGGTCGAGGATGCCGGCATAGGGATCGCACCGGAGGTTCTGTCCAAGCTGTTCTCGGCGTTCGAACAGGCCGACAACAGCACCACGCGCAAATATGGCGGCACCGGCCTAGGCCTTGCGATCACCAAGAAACTCGCCGAAATGATGGGTGGCGACTCCGGCGTGAAGAGCACGCTGGGCCGGGGAAGTACATTCTGGTTCACGGTCCGGCTGAGAAAAGGCGAGGGCCAGGCGAGCGAAACCCGCTTCGCTCCGGTCAGCGATGCCGAGTTCCAACTCAAAGCACACTTTACCGGGCGACGGGTACTGCTGGCGGAGGACGAGCCGATCAACCGGGAAATCACCCTTGAGCTTCTGCAAGATGCCGGCTTGACGGTGGATCTTGCCGAGGATGGCTGCGAGGCGCTCAAACTGGCCAGCAACAACAGATACGACCTGATTCTTATGGACATGCAGATGCCAGGCATGGACGGTCTGGAAGCCACCCGGGAAATTCGCCGGCTTCCCGTCTTGGGCGATGTGCTGATCCTCGCCATGACAGCGAATGCCTTTGTCGAAGACAAACAACGCTGCATCGACGCCGGGATGAACGACTTCATCTCCAAGCCGGTGGATCCCGAACTGCTGTTCAACGTGCTGCTCAAATGGCTGAATCAGGGTTCATTGGCGCACGACAAGCTCGCAGCGACGCCGCTTGGCTGAATCATCTGCCAGCAAGGCGAGGGGTTGAGCCGCACGGGTACGCTCAGACGACAGGGCCAATCCGCAAGCCCGCTTACTCTCTGCGGTCGACCGCTCCGCCTCTGCTAAAATCGCGGGTCCGAATTTTTCGGCGCCCGCGACTTTCAGCGAGCGCCTGTCCCAGTGGAGAGTTTTGCCATGTACCAGTCCCCCCTCATCCAGGATCTGCACGAGCGCGGCCTGATCGCCCAGATCACCGACGCCGAGACGCTCGACAAGCTGCTGACTGAGGAATCGGTAACGCTCTATTGCGGCTTCGACCCGACGGCGGACAGCCTGCACCTCGGCCACCTGGTCCCGGTGCTGATTTTGAAGCGCTTCCAGGAAGCCGGCCACAAGCCGATCGCCCTGGTCGGCGGCGCCACCGGCATGATCGGCGACCCGAGCTTCAAGGCCACCGAGCGCAAGCTCAACACGCCCGACGTGATTGCTTCCTGGGTCGGCAACATCCGCGAACAGGTCAAGCCCTTCCTCAAATTCGAAGGCGCCAACCCGGCGATCATGGCCAACAATTACGACTGGTTCGGCGGCATGAACTGCCTCGAATTCCTGCGCGATATCGGCAAGCATTTCTCGGTCAACGCCATGATCAAGAAGGAATCCGTGCAGCAGCGCCTGACCCGCGAAGACCAGGGCATCTCCTACACCGAGTTCTCCTACAGCCTGCTCCAGGGTTACGACTTCGCCGAGCTCTACAAGCGCCACGGCTGCGTGCTGCAGATCGGCGGCTCCGACCAGTGGGGCAATATCGTCGCCGGCACCGACCTGACCCGCCGCCTGCACCAGAAGCAGGTCTACGGCCTGACCCTGCCGCTGATCACCAAGGCCGACGGCACCAAGTTCGGCAAGACCGAATCGGGCGCCATCTGGCTCGACCCGAAAAAGACCTCGCCCTACGCCTTCTACCAGTTCTGGCTCAACACCAGCGACGCCGACGTCTACAAATTCCTCAAATTCTTCACCTTTTTGCCGGTCGACCGTATCGCCGAAATTGAAGCCACCGACAAGGCGAGCGGCACCAAGCCGGAAGCGCAGCGCATCCTGGCCGAGGAGGCGACCCGCCTGGTGCATGGCGAAGTCGCGCTGATGGCCGCCCGCCGCATCACCGAATGCCTGTTCAGCGGTCAACTCGCTGATTTGACCGAAAACGACCTCGAACAACTGGCCCAGGATGGCATGCCCGGCGTCCAGATCGACAAGGCCAATGCCGGCCTGATCGACGCGCTGGTCGCCGCCGGTCTCGCCAAGTCGAAGTCGGAAGCACGCACCTTCATCCAGAGCGGCAGCGTCAGCATCAACGGCAACAAGGTCGAGGCGCTCGACCACGCGGTCAGCGGCGACGAACTGCTCTACGGCCGCTTCACCATCCTGCGCCGCGGCAAGAAGAACTACGGCCTGATCAGCTGGCAATAAGCCGGCCGGCCCGGAACAACAACGGCGACCCGCGGGTCGCCGTTTTCATGTCAGCCCATCGGCGTGCAGAGTTCGACGAGGAAGCCGTCGGGATCGGCGACGTAGGCCACGGTCTGGCCCCAGGGCATCTGCTCCGGCGCCTGCACCGCCTTAGCACCGGCCTGCACTGCCTGAGCATAGGCGGCCGGCACATCCGGCGTGCTCAGCGCAATTTCGAAACACGGCGCCTCCGGGCGCGCCAACTGCGGATTCTTGCCCAGCGAGCGCATCAGCTGGCGCGACGAGAAAGCCAGCGTCGTGGTGCCGGTGGCCAGTTCGCCGAAATCGCCCGATTCGTGCAGGAACTTGCGTTCAAGGCCAAAAGCCGTGCTGTAGAAAGCGAGGCTTGCTGCGACATTTTCAACGTAGAGGATGGTGTAGGCGAGTTGCATGGCGCTGCTTCCGTGGTTACCTAATAGACGGCAAGCATAATGGCTGGCCGGGCGGCTGTCTTGGGCAAAAAGGCGGTTTGGCAGCGGTCGACCGCTAAAAACGGGGCAAAATCATGCTGAATGATTCAAAACCGACCCAGAGCCCGCCAACCATGACTGCCAACACCCCACCCGAACTCAATCTCGCCGGCGTCGTCGCCTGCCACTGGCAAGACGTCCCGGCGCGCAGCATCCATCCCGGTTTCACGACCCGCCTGCTGTGGACCAGCGACAACGGCCGCAAGGCCCTGCTGTTCGAAATCGCGCCCGGTGCCGTCTATCCCGAGCTCGACATCCACGCACCCGGCGCCGAGGAAATCTTCGTCATTTCCGGCACCTTCTGCGACGGCCACCACAGCTATCCGGCCGGCAGCTTCATCCACAATCCGGCCGGTAGCGCGCACATCCCGCAGTCGAGCGAGGGTTGCGTGCTGTTCGTGTTCTTTCCCGAGGGCTGAGACCTTAAAGCACCCGATGCGCAAAGCGGCTGCAGTTGCGGCCGGCGCGTTTGGCGTCGTACATCGCGGCGTCGGCCTGGGCGATCAGCGATTCGATGTCTTCGGCGTCGTCGGGCAGGCAGGCGATGCCAATGCTGGCGCCGATCGAATAGCTCGCACCGTCAATCAGGTAAGGCTCGGAGAGACGGGCGATGACCTTGTCGGCCATGCGGGTCAGGCATTCACGATCACGGACGTCGGTCAGCAGCACGACGAATTCGTCGCCGCCGAAACGCGCCACCATGTCGGCCTGACGAAAGCCTTCGCCGAGGCGAACGGCAACCTGCTGCAAGACCATGTCACCGGCTTCGTGGCCGTGCCGGTCGTTGATCGGCTTGAAGCCGTCGAGGTCGATGAACATCAGGGCCAGACGGCTCTTCTGGCGCATGCTCAGGGCCACGGTCTGCTGCGCCCGCTTGAGGAAGGAAAGACGGTTGGGCAGACTGGTCAGCGCGTCGTGATGGGCCAACTCCGTCATGCGCAACTCCTTCTCCCGGACTCGCGCGACCAGGAAGTTGAAGCCATCGACCATGTCGCCGACTTCGTCATGGCGCACGCGCACCAGCGGCGCCAGCGGGGCTTCGCCGCTGGCCATGAGATGCATCTGGCGAGCCGCATCGCGCAGGGGCCGAAAGAGCCGGAACAGAATGGCGCCGAAAATCAGGATGACGACCACGCCGGCGATAGTGCCGATTTTCAGCAACAGGCGGCGCGCCGCGTCGACCGAGCTGAAGGCTTCCGCCGTCGGCATGCGGGCGACAACGAACCAGTCGGTGGCATGCACACTGGCAACGCCAACCAGTTCCTCGACGCCGACCGCATTGACCGTTCGGCCAACACCACGCCAGCCGGCCATCGCCCGGTCGTGTAGTGTATTGATGCCGGGTGCCGGCGTCGGCTTGAGACGCATGTCCGGTTGCAGCGCCGTAACAAAAAGCTGGTCCCGTGGCGAAACCAGAAGAAAGCCACCGGTCGAGCCTATCTTGTTGCCCTGGATCAGGTTGAGAAAACCGGGCGCATCGAGCGCCGTGGCACCGGCAATGATCGCCAGCACATGCCCCTGCGCATCGTGCACGGGCACCGCCATGGCAATGATTCCCTGATGCGAGAGGCGACCGACGGTCGGCTTGCCGATGGCAAATCCGCCTTGGTCGCGAGCGCTCAGGAACCAGTCCAGCATCGAAAAGTTGAGTTGTCGCCGACCCGGCAAAACCGGGTAATCGGCCAGTGCGCTCAAGCCATTGGGCGGCAACACGAGAAGCCCGTGCGAGAAATGCGGTGCCAGCGCATGCCGCTCGGCCAGCCAGGCTTCGAGCGCGACCGGCTTGCCGAGCAGGGCGGGCGGCAGTTGCCGGGCAAGCGTTTCGAGAAAAATCTTGCGCTGACCGATTTTTTCGTCGATGTCCTTGGCCACGTAGCTCGCGTCGGACAGCAGATGCGCCGAGACGGTCGCTTCAATGCTGTCGTGCATGCTGCTGGACAGCAGCGAAAAACGAAGCACGGTGCCGACGACGGTGATCAGCATGCCGACCAGGACGGCGCGAACGACAAGACTGTTGGCGAGACGGCGTACTTGCATGTTGGGGAGCTTTCCTGGCTGCGCTTGGGCGCATTATTTTCAACAATGTTACCAAAGATGATCCGCACGAACAGCCTTGATTGATGCAGCTTTTCGCCTCGCATCCAAAATTGGCGAATCCAGGCGGTCGACCGTTGCGTCACATTTAGAACCCGACTTCACATTCGCTTCACCGGCCTTCACCCCGGCTTCGTCAACGGTTCACGCCGGCCGTCGAGACTGGCGCCACTTTCAACAAGGGAGCCTGTCATGGACAAGAAACTGCTGTACAAGATGCTGGCCATCGGCCTGATGACCATCCTGCTGCTCATTCCGCTCGGCCTGATCGAAGACCAGATCCGGGCGCGCAGCAATCGCCAGAACGAGGTGCAGCAAAACATCGCCAACAGCGCGGCCGGCGCCCAGACGCTGAGCGGCCCGGTGATCGCCCTGCGCTACCACGAGGCGGTCGAGCCGGAAGTCAGCAAGGACCCGGAAAGCGGCCGCCTGATCCGGACCCCGCGCTATGTCGTGAAAACCCGCCTGCTGCCGCCGGAAACCCTGAACATCAGCGGCGAGGCCAAGGTCGAGGCGCGCAACCGCGGCATCTACCAGGCCCGCCTCTTCCACCTCAACCTGCAGGCTGCCGGCCGTTTCGTCATTGCTCCGCTCGGCGGCGAGGCCGGCGCGATCAGCAATGTCGAGGCGACGCTGATCCTCGGCCTGAGCGATCCGCGCGGCGTGGACAGCGACCCGGAAGTCAGCATCAACGGCCAGCGCCGCCGCTTTGCCTCGCCCAGCGGCAAGACGAAGAGCGACGCCGAACTGCCCATGCCGCAACTGAGCATCGCGCTCGGCAGCATCGACCCCGCCCAGGGCGCCACCTTCAATTTCAGCTTTCCATTGCAGTTGACCGGTACGGAACGCTTTGCCATCGCACCAAGCGGTGAAGCGAACAGCATCCAGCTCAAGTCGGACTGGCGGCATCCCAATTTCGGCGGCCGCTTCCTGCCGCGCGAACGCCAGATCGGCGCCGACGGTTTCAGCGCGCACTGGGAGATCTCGCACCTGGCGCGCAATTTCGCCAACACGCTGAATCCGGCCAGCGGCGAGGTGCTCAGCGTCGACTTCGTCGATCCGGTCAATGTCTATCTGCAGGCCGAACGCGCCATCAAGTACGGCATCCTCTTCGTCGCGCTGACCTTCGCCGGCTTCTTCCTGACCGAGATCCTGCGCCGCTCGCCGATCCACCCCATGCAATACCTGCTGGTCGGCCTCGCCCTGGCGATCTTCTTCCTGCTCCTGATCGCACTTTCCGAGCACCTGCCCTTCGTCGTCTCCTACGGACTGTCGTCCGCCGCCTGCATCGTACTGATCGGCACCTATCTTGCCGGCGCGCTCGGCGGCGCACGCCAGGGCTTCGCCTTCGCCGGCGGCCTGACCGGGCTGTACGGCGTGCTCTACGGCGTCCTGCTCTCGGAAGACAACGCGCTGCTGATGGGCGCCATCCTGCTCTTCCTGGCACTCGCCACCACCATGCTCGCCACCCGCCGCCTCGACTGGTACCGGATCGGCGCCAGCCTCAGCCCGACCGCCGAGTAAGGCAAATCGATGCTCCGGCAACTCTGTTACCTGCTCCGCCCGGCCCTCGGCTGGGCGGCAGTTTGCCTGCTGCTCGGCATCGCCTGGCATCTCAAGCATCCATTACTCCATGTCTGGCGCGCCGGGGAAACGCCCGTTTTGCTGCTGCTCGGCATGACCGGCGCCGGATTTGCCCTGCGCCGGCCCGGGTACAACCGCCGCCTGCTCGGCATTGCGCTGCTCGCGCTGGTCGGGCTCACCCTGTACCGCGAACTGGAGTTCCAGTTGCAGCGCACCAGCGTGCTCGGCGCCGATGCCGACATGCGCCGACTGGGCAGGCATTTCATCGTCGGCTTCGAGCACTTCAGCGATCTCGAGCCGCTCGCCGCGCGCGGCCTGATCGGCGGCATCTATCTGACCCGGCGCAATGTGCGCCACAGTTCGCCCGGCCAGGTCGCCGCTGCTATCGCCCGCTTGCAGCGGCTGCGCCAGCAGAACGGCCTGCCGCCGCTGATCGTCGCCGCCGACCAGGAAGGTGGCAGCGTGGCTCACCTCTCGCCGATGCTGGCCAACCTGCCGCCGCTATCCAGTCTGCTTGAGCGGGAAGGCGGCAGCCTGCATGAACGGGCCCGCCGCTATGGCGAGGAACAGGGCGCCGGCCTGGCGCGGCTCGGCGTCAATCTCAACTTCGGCCCGGTCGTCGATCTACGCCCGGCGCGGCCCGTCGCCGACGACATGCTGACCAACATCGGCGCCCGTGCCATCTCGGCCGATCCGCTGCTGGTCAGCGAAGTGGCTGACGGCTACATCACCGGCCTGAGCAACAACGGCGTGCGCGCGACGCTGAAGCATTTCCCCGGTCTCGGCCAGGTACGCCAGGACACCCATCTGAAGGCCGCCCGCCTCACCGCCACACCAACCGCGCTGGCGGCCGACTGGCTGCCCTTCCGCGCCCTCGGCGGGCAGCCGGCGACCGCAATCATGCTCGGCCACGTAACGCTGGACAGCATCGACCCGGCGCACGCCGCCTCGCACTCGGCCGCCGTTGTTGCCGGCCTGCTGCGCCGCGACTGGGGCTACGCCGGCATCCTGATCACCGACGATCTCAACATGGGCGCCGTCTATCAACGCGGCATCGGCCGGGTGGCCAGCGAAGCGCTCGCCGCCGGCGTCGATCTGGTCCTCGTTTCCTACGACCCGGACCAGTATTTCCGCGCCCTCTACGGCGCGGCACAGGCGTTCAAGGCCGGCAAAATCGGGCAAAAAACGCTGTCGACCGCCCGGCAACGCCTGGAAAACTTCAACACACCCCGGCAAGCACCGGCGATTGCCGGCAGCGATGCTAAAATCGCCACCCCTGTTTCCTACCCGCCCCAAGATGCGCCAGCTGATTCTCGACCTGTTGCCGGAAAGCCCGCCTTCGCTCGACAACTTCGTCGCCGGCGGCAATGCGGAAACGGTCGCCGCCCTGACCGGCTGGCTGGCCGGCGAACGGCGTGACACCTCGTTCTGCCTGTGGGGCGAATCCGGCTGCGGCCGCTCGCACCTGCTGCAGGCGAGCACCTTCGCGCTGGTCGATGCGGCGCTCGACCCGGCCCTGGCCAGCGCCCCGGCCGCCGAACAGCTCGCTGTCGACAACGTCGATGCCTTGAACGAGGTTGGTCAGATCGCCCTGTTCAATCATTTCAATCGCCTGAAAATGAGTGGTGGCATGCTGTTGACCGCTGCGCCGCAGCCACCGGTCCACCTCGCCCTGCGCGAGGATTTGCGCACCCGCCTCGGCTCCGGCCTGATCTACCGCCTGCTGCCGTTGTCCGACGCCGAAAAGGCCGCCGCCATCGCCGCCCAGGCGAAGGAACGCGCCCTCAAGCTGACGCCGGAAGTGATCGCCTACCTGATGCGCCACGCACCGCGCGACATGCGCACGCTGTCGATGCTGGTCGTCGCCCTCGATCAATACACCCTCGAACAGAAACGGCCGGTCACCCTGCCGCTGCTGCGCGAACTGCTCAACATGGAAAACGCATGAACCTCGCCCTTTTCGATCTAGATAACACCCTCCTCTCCGGCGACTCCGATTTCGAATGGGCGCAGTTCCTGATCAGCAAGGGCGTCGTCGACCGCGAAGTGCAGGAAGCCAAGAACGTCCAGTTCTACGAGCAATACAAGGCCGGCACGCTCGACATCCATGAATTCCTCGCCTTCCAGCTCGCCCCGCTCGCCCGCCACAGCCGCGCCGAACTCGATGCCTGGCACGCCGAGTACATGGAAAAGCACATCCGCCCGATCATGAGCAGCGAGGGCCTCGATGTCGTGCGCCAGCACCTCGACAACGGCGACCTGTGCGCCATCGTCACCGCCACCAACACCTTCGTCACCGGCGCGATTGCCCGCGCCTTCGGCATTCCGCACCTGATCGGCACGATCCCGGCGGTCGACGTGCAAACCGGGGCGTTTACCGGCGCGCCGAGCGGCGTGCCGTCCTTCCGTGAGGGCAAGATCGTGCGCGTCGAAGCCTGGCTCGAATCGCTCGGCCTGTGGTGGGGCAGTTTCGAGGACAGCTTCTTCTACAGCGATTCGCACAACGACCTGCCGCTGATGGGCAAGGTCAAGACGCCGGTCGCGGTCGACGCCGACGAAAAACTGCAGGCCCACGCCGACGCGCATGACTGGATCTCGATCAGCCTGCGCAACGCCTGATGCTGAACATTCCTTTTCTCAGTCGCGAAGCCCCGCTCACCTTCCTCGCCCTCGGCTTCCTGCTGCTCCTGATCTGGCAGCCGCTGAAGCCGCTGCGCCGCTCGCTGATCAACACCAGCGTCTTTTTCGCCGCCTGCCTGCTCGGCGACCTGCTCGCCGGCCTCCTCCTTGCCGACCAGGCAATGACCGCCGCCGCCCGCTGGCTGCGCCAGATGAGCATCTTCGGCGAAGGCCTCGCCGTCATCCGCTTTGCCGGCCTTGCCCTGTTCAATGTCGCCCTGCCGCGCGTGCGCATCCACATCGCCGGTATCCTGGCCGACATCCTGGTCATCATTGGCTACATCGGCTGGGGCTTCTTCCGCCTCAACCAGTCCGGCGTCGAGCTGACCCACCTGTTCGCCACCTCCGCCATCCTGACCGCGGTACTCGCCATCTCGATGCAGGACACCCTGGGCAACCTGCTCGGCGGCCTCGCGCTGCAGATGGACAACTCGCTGGAAATCGGCGACTGGATCAAGGTCGACGATCTGTCCGGCCAGGTCACCGACATCCAGTGGCGCTACACCGCCCTGCTCACCCGCAACGGTGAAAAGGTCATCGTTCCCAACAGCCAGCTGATGAAGGGGCGCTACTACATCATCTGCGACAAGAACAGCGAGCACCCGGCCTGGCGGCGCAGCATCGACTTCAACATCGATCTCGCGGTGCAGCCCGGCCGCCTGATACCGCTGATCGAGGCCGACATCGCCGCGGCGACGATCAGCAACGTTGCCCTGACCCCGGCGCCAAGCTGCGTGCTGATAAATTTCGGCCCCGGCTACGCCCACTACACCTTGCGCTACTGGCTGCACAACCCGCTGCCCGACGATCTCACCGACTCGGATGTGCGCACTCACGTCCTCGCCACGCTGCAGCGCAACGGCATCCGCCTCGCCACCGACGACCACACCATCCACCTCGTCGAGGAAGGCGCCGCGCATCGCGAAGAAGTACAGGGCCGCGAACTGAAGCGCCGTCTGCAGGCGATCAACTCGATCGAGCTGTTTGCCCGCCTCGACGACAGCGAAAAACGTCATCTCGCCGAACACCTGACCAACGCCCCATTCGCCCGCGGCGACGTCCTCACCCGCCAGGGCGCCATCGCCCACTGGCTGTACATCATCGTCAATGGCGAGGCCGAAGCCTGGTGGCAACCGCCGGAAGGCCCCCGCCGCCTGCTGGAAAAACGCGGCCCAGGCAGCGTCTTCGGCGAAATCGGCCTGATGACTGGCGCACCGCGCCGGGCCACAGTGATCGCGACCGGCACCGTCGAAGCCTATCGCCTCGACAAGGAAGGCTTCCAGGAAATCATCCAGCAGCGCCCGGAGCTGGCTGACAGCTTGTCCGGCATTCTCGAAGCCCGTCTGCAGCGCTTTGCCGAGCTCGAACAGGGTTACCACCAGGGACGCAACGAAGCACAGCAGAAAGTTCCGGGCAGTGCCGCAATCGGCAGGAAAATCCGTGAGTTCTTTGGCCTCGACTGATGCCAATTCGATGAAAAATCATCACTTTGCGGTAGAATTCCTTCTTTTCTGCAGCGCAGCAAGCGCTCAATGATCGGTAATAAGTGATCCGCAAATTCATTTCCCGCGTTCTAGGCGGCAAAAAACCCCGGGCCGGCCACCATGAGCCGGCCGTCATCCCCGTCTCCACCCACGGCATCACCCGCGACCGGATCAGCTCCGGCAGCCGGCGCGTCTGCGAAACCCTGCAGGAACACGGGCACAAGGCCTATGTCGTCGGCGGCGCCGTACGCGACCTGCTGATCGGCGCCGAGCCCAAGGATTTCGACATCGCCACCGATGCCACGCCGGAAGAAGTGCGCCGCCACTTCCGCCGCGCCCGCATCATCGGCCGCCGCTTCCAGATCGTGCATGTGATGATGGGCCAGGAAACCCTCGAGGTGACCACCTTCCGCGGCACCCTGGACGAGAAGACGAAGACCGACGAACACGGCCGCGTGCTGCACGACAATGTTTTCGGCAGCCACGCCGAGGATGCCGCCCGCCGCGACTTCACCGCCAATGCGCTGTATTACGACCCGGCCACCGAAGCGGTCATCGACTATCACCACGGCGTCGGCGATCTCAAGCAGAAAACCCTGCGCATGATCGGCGAGCCGCGCACCCGCTATCGCGAAGATCCGGTGCGCATGCTGCGTGCCGTGCGTCTCGCCGCCAAGCTCGGTCTGTCGATCGACCCGGAAGCCAAGAAGCCGATCCGCGAGATGGCCGTGCTACTCGAAAACGTGCCGGCCGCCCGCCTCTTCGACGAAATGCTCAAGCTGCTGACCTCGGGCCATTCCGTCAAGTGCATCACCCAGTTGCGTGACGAAGGCCTGCATCACGGCCTGCTGCCGCTGCTCGACGTCATTCTCGACCAGCCGATGGGCGAGAAATTCATCATGCTCTCGCTCGCCAACACCGATGCGCGCGTACGCAAGGGCAAGGGCATCTCGCCCGGCTTCCTGTTCGCGACGCTGCTCTGGCACGAAGTCCTGGCGCACTGGGAAAAGCTCAAGAACAAGGGCGAAGCGAAGATTCCGGCGCTCTATCAGGCGATGGACACGGTGCTCGACGTGCAAGGCGAAAAGCTCGCCATCACGCGCCGCATCGCCGGCGACATCAAGGACATCTGGGCCCTGCAGCCGCGCTTCGAACAGCGTGCCGGCAAGCGCCCTTACGCCCTGCTCGAGCAGCCGCGCTTCCGCGCCGGCTACGACTTCCTCGTGCTGCGCGCCGAATCCGGCGAACTCGACATCGAAGTCGCCGACTGGTGGACACGCTTCCAGGCGGTCGACGGCGACGAAAGGGCAGAAATGCTCCTGCCGGAACAGGCTGCCGACAAGAAACGCCGCCGCCGGCGCAAGAAGCCCGCTGCCGGCGCCTCCGACAGCGCCGAATGAGCCTCGCCTACGTCGCGCTGGGTGCCAACCTCGGCGACCCGGCGAGCACTGTCCGCGCTGCCTTCGGCGCCTTGGCCAACCTGCCGGAAAGCCGCGTCGTGCATACCTCGTCGCTGTACCGTACGGCACCGGTCGGCCTCGCCGACCAACCCGACTTCATCAACGCCGTCGCCGCGCTGGAAACGACGCTGGCGCCGGAAAGCCTGCTCGACGCGCTGCTCGACCTGGAAAACCGCTTCGGCCGCCAGCGCGCCGAGAAGAACGGCCCGCGCACGCTCGATCTCGACCTGCTGCTCTACAACGACCAGTTCCTCGACCTGCCGCGCCTGCAGCTACCGCATCCGCGCCTGCACCTGCGCGCCTTCGTCCTGCAGCCGCTGGCTGAAATCGCGCCCGACCTGCTCATCCCCGGCCGCGGCAGCATCGCTGCCTGGCTGCCGGCCGTCGCCAACCAGGGCATCGTCCGCCTGTGAACTTCCCTGGTTTCAACCTGCCGGTTCTCTGGCAGACGGTGATCCTGCTCGCGCTGTCGAATGTCTTCATGACCTTCGCCTGGTATTCGCACCTGAAGAACCTCAATGACAAGCCGTGGTGGATTGCCGCGCTGTTTTCCTGGGGCATCGCACTGTTCGAATACCTGATCCAGGTACCGGCCAACCGCATCGGCCACACCGAGATGAACCTCGGCCAGCTCAAGATCCTGCAGGAAGTCATCACCCTCGCCGTTTTCGTGCCTTTCGTGATTTTTTACATGGATCAGCCGCTGAAGCTTGACTACCTGTGGGCTGCCCTGTGTATCCTAGGCGCTGTCTATTTCGTTTTCAGGACCTGAATGTCTGCACAAGTCGTCACCCGCCGCCTGACCCAGGCCGACCTCGCCAAGCTTTACCAGGCGGGCGAAAAGGTCAGCATGTTCACCTGCTACGACGCGAGCTTCGCCCGTCTGCTCGACGGTGCCGGCGTCGAGACGCTGCTGATTGGCGACTCGCTGGGCAATGTCATCCAGGGACATGACACGACGCTGCCGGTCACTGTCACCGACATCGCCTATCACACGGCCTGCGTCAAACGTGGCTCTGACCGCGCCTTCATCATCGCCGACATGCCCTTCGGCAGTTACCAGGAGTCGCCGGAACAGGCCTTCCGCAACGCGGTAACGCTGATGGCGGCAGGCGCCCAGATGGTCAAGCTCGAAGGCGGCCAGGAAATGGCCGCCACGGTCGAATTCCTGACCCACCGCGGCATCCCCGTTTGCGGCCATCTCGGCCTGACGCCGCAGTCGGTGCATGCGCTGGGCGGCTACAAGGTCCAGGGCAAGGGCGAAGCCGCCGCGCAACGCCTGAAGGATGATGCCCAGGCCCTGCAACGTGCCGGTGCGACCATGCTCGTGCTGGAAGCGATTCCGGCCCAGTTGGCGAGCGAAGTCACCGCCGACCTCAACATCATCACCATCGGCATCGGTGCCGGCCGCGACTGCTCCGGCCAGGTGCTCGTCCTGCACGATGCCTTCGACATTCCGCCGGGCAAGAAGGCCAAGTTTGTCCGCAACTTCATGGACGGCGCCAGCAGCATCGCCGATGCCGCCAACCGCGCCGTCGCCGCGATCAAGGACGGCAGCTACCCCGGCCCGGAACACACCTACGCCGGCTAATTTCGCAGCGAGTACTCAAATGCAAATCCATTCCAGCATCGCCGACCTGCGTGCGGCGCTCAAGGGGCGCGGCCGCGTCGTTTTCGTGCCGACCATGGGCAACCTGCACGCCGGCCACATCAGCCTGATGACCCAGGCCCGCGCCCACGGCGACACCGTGGTTGCCAGCATCTTCGTCAATCGCATCCAGTTCGGCCCGAACGAGGATTTCGACAAGTATCCGCGCACCTTCGAAGCCGACTGCGCCAAGCTGGCCGCCGCCGGCGTCGATGTGCTGTTCGCACCGACCGAGGCTGACCTCTACCCCGAGCCGCAGGAATATCTGGTTGAGCCGCCGGCCATCCAGAACATCCTCGACGGCGAATTCCGCCCCGGCCATTTCCGTGGCGTCGCCACCGTGGTCCTCAAGCTGTTCAACATCGTCCAGCCGCAGGCTGCGCTGTTCGGCAAGAAGGACTACCAGCAGTTGATGGTGATTCGCAACATGACCCGCCAACTGGCCCTGCCGATCGAGATCATCGGCGGCGAAACGGTGCGCGCCGAAGACGGCCTCGCCCTCTCGTCACGCAACGGCTATCTGACAGAAGAACAACGGGCCGAGGCACCGCGCCTGTATCGCGAGTTGAACCGCATTCGCGACGCCCTGCGCAACGGCGAAACCGACATCGCAAAACTGGAAAAAGGCACGCTGGATGCGTTGACCGCTGCCGGCTGGCAGAGCGATTATGTTGCAGTGCGACAACAGTCCGACCTGTCTATGCCGAAAGGCGTAGACGCCCCAATGGTCGTGCTTGCCGCCAGCCGACTGGGAACAACCCGGCTCATTGATAACATTGAGATTTGACGCCCTTCCGCCGGGCATAAAAAGATCGTTGACAGCGGTTTTATAGGGGCTACAATTCGCATCCCCCAACCTTCTGGATGAGTGAAACCATGCAGAGAACAATGCTGAAATCCAAGTTGCATCGCGTGACAGCAACCCACGCCGACCTGCACTACGAGGGTTCCTGTGCCATTGATGAAGACCTGCTCGAAGCCGCCAACATCAAGGAATACGAACAGATCGACATCTGGAACGTAAACAATGGCGAGCGTTTCACCACCTATGCGATTCGCGCTGAACGTGGTTCTGGCGTCATCTCCGTCAACGGCTCGGCTGCCCGCCGTGCTGCACCTGGCGACATCCTGATCATTGCGACCTTTGCGGTCTATAACGAAGTCGAACTGGCCAAGCATGAGCCGGAGTTGATCTACGTTGATTCGCAGAACCGCATCGTCCGTCGTGGCCACAAGATCCCGGTGCAAGCCGCCGCCTGATCCTGTCGTTTGCCGGACCCGAAAAAACCCGCCCTCCGGCGGGTTTTTCTTTGTGTACAATGCCCCGCAGAATTTCATAAAAATACTGGAGACAAACCATGGGCGTTGTTTTCGCCAAGACCCCGAAGGGGCATGACGAAATCGCCACCAAGGCCGGGGGGCTGACGCCCCGCGTCCGACGAGTGCTGATTTTTGTGGATGGCAAACGCAGTGTCGACGAATTGCGCGGCATGCTGCAATCCGACGACCTGCAACACACGCTGGGCATGCTGGAGGAGGAAGGCTACATCGACCTCGCCGGCCTCACCGACAAGGTCGGGCAGAATGTGGCCGTGCAGACACCACTGCCATCGATCACTGCCTTTCGCGAATTGCCGGCCGGCCACGACCCGGTCGACCTGCAACGGGCGCGCAATTTCATGACCAACACGCTGAAAGCCTTCAACGGCACACTCGGTGCCAGTTCGCTGCTCGACCGTATCGAGGAGGCGACCGGCCATGCCGGCCTGCGTGCGCTCTACGACGAGTGGTATCACACCATCGTGATGACGCGTGAAGGCAAGCGCGAGGCGGAGTCGCTGCGCAGCAAGCTGCTGCAGGTGATCTGAGGACTGCAGACAAAAAAAGGGTAGCTCGCGCTGCCCTTTCTGCATCTCCGGTGACGCTCAGTTCTCTGCAGCCTCGCTCGCCATCGGCTTGCGCGCCCGCGGCGTACGGGCCGGACGCTTGGCCTTGGCCGGGCTCTTCTCGCCATCCTTGGCCTTGCGGCTAGGCGCCTTTTTCGCCTTCGGCTCGGGGTCGACCGCTGCCGCCACCTCGACGACCACCGGCGTCTCGACGGCAACCGCCTCGGCCGCCTTGCGTGGACGACGAGTGCCACGACGCGGCTTGGCCTCGACATTTTCTGCGGACTCGGGCGCCACTGGTGCCGGGGCTGCCACTTCGCTCACCATGACCGGAGTTTCGACGACGCCGGCCGCGACCACTTCATTCGCGACCACTTCATTCGCGACGACTGTTTCGGACTGCTGCGCCCGGTCCTTGCCATTGCGCGAACGGCGACCACCGCGCCGACGCGGATTGCCTGAGGCCTCGACTTCAGGCGCCGGCGTTTCGGTTTTTGCCGTTTCCGTGACGTCGACCGCTGTCACATCATTGATGACCGGCACTTCGCCGGCGCTCTCGGTTTCAGCAACGGCCGGACGCTGCGGCGCGCGGAAAACATAGGCGCCCTTGTCGTCACGCCCGAAACCGAGCAGACCGCGGCTTGCCGCTTCTTCCAGCAGGTTGCCGAAGGAGCGGAAGCCGTAATAGTTTTCGTTGAAACCGGGATTGCGCCGCTTGACCACTTCCTTGAGCACCGAGGCCCAGATGCGCTCGCTCTCGCCACGATCGGCGATCAGATCGACGAAGGTGGTGGACACGATATCGACTGCCTTGCTCTTGCGCTCTTCCTGCTTTTCGCTGCGCTTGGCTTCTTCTTCCGGCGAACGCTTCTCGCGCTCGCGGCGCTGGCCGCCACGGCTGGAGTCGCGGTCGCGCACCAGATCGTCGTAATAGATGAATTCGTCGCAATTGGTGACCAGCAGGTCGGAACAGGACTGTTTGACGCCGACGCCGATGACCCGCTTGGCGTTTTCGCGCAACTTGGAAACCAGCGGCGAGAAGTCGGAATCGCCGGAAATGATCACGAAGGTGTCGACATGCGACTTGGTGTAGCAGAGGTCGAGCGCATCGACCACCATGCGGATGTCGGCCGAATTCTTGCCGGACTGGCGCACGTGCGGGATCTCGATCAGCTCGAAGTTGGCCTCGTGCATCGCAGCCTTGAACCCTTTGTAGCGCTCCCAGTCGCAATAGGCCTTCTTGACGACGATGCTGCCCTTGGCAAGCAGACGCTCAAGCACCGGGCGGATATCGAATTTTTCATACTGGGCATCACGAACACCGAGCGCGATATTCTCGAAATCGCAGAACAGCGCCATGCTGACATTATCGTTGGGTGCGGCCATGAAATTCATCCAGAGAGAGGGTGACGGAGTATACCGCCAGCCGGAGTATCTCCGACGCCGATCCGCACCTAGTCCGAAAGAGGTATTGCACGCCCGGCAGGGCAATGACACCATCCAGCAACACTTTTCAGCGAGTCATCATGGCAGCCCATCCGCGCATCAATATCGAGGCCCTTCTCTCCCACCTGCCGCTCTTCAACGGTCTGGCCCCGGAAGAAATCGCCCGCATCGCCACCTCGGCGCGCGAAAGCCATGCCGCCAAGGGCGACATTCTTTTTCACAAGGGCGATCCCTGCACTGGCTTTCACCTGCTGGTCTACGGCCAGATCAAGCTGGCTTTCACTTCGTCGCAAGGCAACGAGAAAGTTGTTGAAATCATCAGCCAGGGGCAAAGCTTCGGCGAAGCCATCATGTTCATGGACAAGCCCTACATCGTCTTCGCCCAGGCCCTCAGCGACTCGCTGCTGCTGCACATTCCCAAGGACGTGATCTACGCCGAACTCGAGCGCGACCCCCGCCTCTGCCGCAAGATGCTGGCCGGCATGGCGGTGCGCCTGCACCAGTTGATGAACGACGTCGAGTCCTACTCCCTGCGTTCCGGCAAGCAGCGCATCATCGGCTACCTGCTGCGCGAAATTCCGGAAGATGCCGAAGCAGGCAAGGACATCGCCGTCACGCTAGCAACCAGCAAAGGCATCATCGCCTCCCGCCTCAACCTCACCCAGGAGCACTTTTCCCGCATCCTGCATGAATTGAGCGAGCTTGGGCTGATTGTCGTCAAAGGCAGGAAAATCTGTATTCCCGACGTGGCCGGCTTGCGGGCACACGACAGTTAAAGCCAATCAGGCCGGCTGAATCCTCGGAAAACAGGAAATAAAAAAGGGGCGGAAAATCCGCCCCTTTTTGCAGTCGACCGTAAAACCTTAATCGGTGACCAGCTTACCGTTGGTCAGCAGATTCTGGATGATGGTCTGGTCGGAGAGCGTGTTACCCGCCGTCAGATCGACACCAGTCAACCGGATCGATTGATCGAAGGTGCCCGAACCAATCGACTTGACCTCGATGGTGGTCACTGCGCTGGTACCCGAACCAGTACTGCTGAAGTGCAGGTAGTTGGCCAGATTGCCGGCATTCGTACCGCTGTGGAACTCGCCCACCAACAGATCGCGCAAGTCCAGCTTGTCACTGTTCGCGGTCGCATCAAAGTCGGTGATCGTATCCACGGCAGGCGTAGCCGATGTTCCGCGATCGTTCAGCACCCAGGCAAAGGTATCCGCCCCGGTACCGCCGACCAGCGAGTCATTCCCAGCACCGCCGTACAGCACATCATCACCGGCACCGCCACGCAGCGTATCGTTGCCCACACCGCCATCGAGGATGTCGTTGCCGTCGGAGCCAGCCGTGCCTCCCAAACGGTCAGCACCAGCGCCACCCTTGATCAGGTCATTTCCGGCCGTACCATCCAGCACAGTCGTGTCGTCGCCGGTCGTACCCAGAATATCGCTGTAACCATTGACTTCGTCGAGCAGGATATCCGTCGCAGAGAACTTCGGAAGAACATCCAGTTCGACTGTCTTGGCAACAGACGAAGCCTGGCTTCCGTTCGCGGTTTCGGTACTGGTCGCGATCACGCTGATGCTAAAGTGGCCGGTAACCGTATCAGCGAAATGAAGCTGGGCCGAAGCGAGTTCCGCAGCCGAGATCGTGATGCTGCCACCAACAATTGCGTGGGTTCCGCTGGACGAAACGATCGTTGCCCCTGCGGGCACGCCACTGAAAGCAAGTGACAGCGTTTCGGAGCCATCGGTATCGGTCAGCGCCGCAGCAACGTAATTGGCAAGACCAATCGAAGTTACACCGGCAACACCGCCAGCACCCGCGGAAACCCCTTGATAGGCAGACAGCTGGATATCGTCGATGAAGGAACCGCGACCACTCGAGTTATACGAGGTGGCATCAGTTTGGATAGTCAGGGTATGCGTTGCACCGTCACCGGTGAAACTGAACACCAGATTCTTCCAGTCAATCGAGGTCTGCGGGCTGGTCGACGAATATTGCTGAATCAGAACGCCATCCAGATACACGCCGATCTGCGTGAAACCGGCGTCAAAGCCAGGGCGCCCCGCGTAATCGAACGACAACTCATACACCATGCCTGCCGTAGTACTGACCGAACGGGTAATACCCAGCGTCTGGATCAGGGCACCGTTGGCATCGGCGTTGTTCAACTCCAGGAAATTATTGCCGTTGCCTGCTGCGCCATAGACAGTGTTGTAACCTCCCGCCTGATTTTGCTGCGTATCGCCATCCGACCAGATCTCGAACCGACTGCTACCGCCCGCAAACGGGTCGGGAGTCGTTACCAAAGTCCAGCCTTCCAGCGTAGTTCCGGTCACCGCCTCGCTGGTGGTGTTGCTGTTTGCTGCTGTTTCCCAGCTATTGCTGAAAACAAGAGCCGAAGCACGCGAGGTGATCGTCAATGTCGGAATGTCGGCAACCGGGGTAACGCTCACATTGACCGTAGCCGTGGCAGAACCGCCCTGACCATCGCTGACCGTATAGGTGAACGATGCCGGCCCACTGTAATTGGACTCAGGCGTGAAGACCACATTACCGCCAACCAGGGCCACAGTTCCGTGAGTAGCCCCTTGCACCGAGCTTAGCGTCAGCGTATTGCCATCGACATCGCTGTCATTACCGAGCAGAGTCGCAGCCGAGACCGTGAGGGCGATATCCTCGGTTGCGGTGATGGAATCGACCGTCGGCACCGGAGCGTCATTGACCGGAGCCACCGTGACATTCAAGTTGGTTGAAGCGCTGGTCGAGTCTCCCGTAGCAATCTCGGTCGCAGTAGCCGTGGCGGTCAGCGAGAAGCTGCCGTTGTAATTGGCCGGCGGGGTGATCGTCAGCGTACCCAGATTCCAGTTGCTCCCCCCGTAAGCGGTACCAGGACTGTCCTCGTTCCAGATCTGTACCGAAGTATTGCCTGCAGTTGCTGTGAAGGTATGCGTACCATCGCTGAGGACAGCCCCCACCGGAATACTGGAGATGCTGACCACATGACTTTCCGAGTTGTCGGCCGAGTCACCGAAGGTTGGCGTCAGAGCAGACAGCTTGATTGTTGTATCTTCCTGGCCATTGTTCAGGGCTGCCGGGTAATACCCCCCCTCACCCGTCGTGGTGTTGGCAACGAAAGCACCATGCTGAGCACCGGCGGTATCAAGCGTGACAACACTTGGATAAAGGTTGAAATTACTGGTCGACACATCCTGTACGGCACCACCGTTGACCGACACATTCAGATCGTAGCTACCGACACCACTGGTGTTGTAAACAAACAGATCCAATGTGTAGTAACCCGAAGCCGTCGGCGTGAAGGTCGTCGCGGTAAAGCTACCTGCACTACCCGGACCGGTTACCCCCCACTGTCCGGAAACAACGGTATTGCCACCAATCTCAAGACGGAAGGTATCGTCAATGTAACCGCTGAAGGTATAGGTTTTGCCCGCCTCCATGTACATCAAGCCGCTGACCTGATAGGCATCATCGACAGCCACTGCAACTCCGTTGGTGGTTGCCACACCGGCGATGCCGACGTTGCTGACAACCGAGGAAGAAGTCGGCGTAGCGCCTTCAATCGCCACCTCGGCAGCCGCCGGAGCACTACTGGATGCTGTACTGCCAATACCGGGAATGGCGTTGTAGTAATCGCGCACAAGACCGACGGAAGCCGGCGGCGTGATTGTATTGCCTCCGACGACACTGCCTGTCGCACTGCTGTCGGCAACCAGGAAAACAGGATCTGCGACCGGGGAAATATCCACCTTGACAGAACCGGTCGTACTGGCGCCATTGGAGTCGGTCACCGTAACTTCGAACTTGGCGTAATCGGCATGCTGATCGCCGAAACCGGAGGTCGAATACATGCTGCCGCCAGACTCGTCTGCATCCGGAACGAAGCGCAGATGACCCAGATCCACCTCAGCCTTGCTGATTACATCTCCGGCAACCACATTAACCCAGGAAGAACCCACGAGGACCTGCAATGTCCCATCGGCAGGCAAACTCGCGATCGTTGCAGAGGTAATCGTTGCGCCATCTGCATCGCTGATACCGAACGCGCTCCAGGTTAGTGCCAGAGGGGTGTCTTCCGTTCCCGACACAGCACTACCGGCAACCAAGGGCGCGGCGTTAACCAGATCGGTATCCGAAGCGGCATTGCCGAGCACATCGCTGACCGAAGCCTTGAAGCTATAGACCGAGCCATCGGTCAACCACGTTGCATTAGCCGGAACATTGGCCGTCCAACTACCGTCAGCAGCAACCGAACCAGTCACGGAACCGACTACGACGTTCGCCGAACTCAGAACCTGAACAGTCACAATCTGACCCTGTTCGACACTACTCGTCACACCACTGACCGAGAAGCCGGTTGCATGTTCGGCTGCACTGACCGTCGCATAGCTATTGGCGTCGGTCGCCAACGGACTCTGGCTATCACCGGCAATCGTATTGATATCAATCGTCGCCGTGGTATCCACCATGAAGGTGTCCGTGCCGGTGGCCGGCGTGCCGGCCGTGGTATTCGTGTTGCCGTACGGGTCGACCGTCGTCACCACAATGGTGTGGCTGCCTTCGCCCAGCGGGGTGCCCGGCGTGAAGCTCCACTTGCCGTCCGTACCGACCGTGGTCGTGCCCAGCGTCGTCGGGCCGTCCGTCAGCGTGATCGTGCTGCCCGGTTCGCCCGTGCCGGTCAGGGTCGGGGTGTTGTCTGCCGTGTCCGGGATCGGATCCAGGGTCACGCTCGTGACCGTGTCCTTGTTGATCGTGTCGGTCACCGTCGGTGCGACGTTGTTCAGCGCGTCCTTGGCTTCCAGCGTCGTGGTCAGCACGCCGTCGTCCAGGCCCGTCACATCGACCGTCGCCGTCCAGTTACCCAGCGCATCGACCGTGATCGAGGCGGCCGGGACCGTCACCACGTGACCCGCGGCGTCCGTCACCGTCAGGCTGGTGATGCTGCCACCGGCGTCGATCTTGCCCGACAGCGCCGTGGCTGTCTGGTTGTCGATCGAGCTGATCATGTCGTCGTGACCGGTGTCGTCCTTGATGTCGACCGTGGCCGTGGCCTTGGTGTCGACGATGAAGGTGTCCGTGCCGGTGGCCGGCGTGCCGGCCGTGGTATTCGTGTTGCCGTACGGGTCGACCGTCGTCACCACAATGGTGTGGCTGCCTTCGCCCAGCGGGGTGCCCGGCGTGAAGCTCCACTTGCCGTCCGTACCGACCGTGGTCGTGCCCAGCGTCGTCGGGCCGTCCGTCAGCGTGATCGTGCTGCCCGGTTCGCCCGTGCCGGTCAGGGTCGGGGTGTTGTCTGCCGTGTCCGGGATCGGATCCAGGGTCACGCTCGTGACCGTGTCCTTGTTGATCGTGTCGGTCACCGTCGGTGCGACGTTGTTCAGCGCGTCCTTGGCTTCCAGCGTCGTGGTCAGCACGCCGTCGTCCAGGCCCGTCACATCGACCGTCGCCGTCCAGTTACCCAGCGCATCGACCGTGATCGAGGCGGCCGGGACCGTCACCACGTGACCCGCGGCGTCCGTCACCGTCAGGCTGGTGATGCTGCCACCGGCGTCGATCTTGCCCGACAGCGCCGTGGCTGTCTGGTTGTCGATCGAGCTGATCATGTCGTCGTGACCGGTGTCGTCCTTGATGTCGACCGTGGCCGTGGCCTTGGTGTCGACGATGAAGGTGTCCGTGCCGGTGGCCGGCGTGCCGGCCGTGGTATTCGTGTTGCCGTACGGGTCGACCGTCGTCACCACAATGGTGTGGCTGCCTTCGCCCAGCGGGGTGCCCGGCGTGAAGCTCCACTTGCCGTCCGTACCGACCGTGGTCGTGCCCAGCGTCGTCGGGCCGTCCGTCAGCGTGATCGTGCTGCCCGGTTCGCCCGTGCCGGTCAGGGTCGGGGTGTTGTCTGCCGTGTCCGGGATCGGATCCAGGGTCACGCTCGTGACCGTGTCCTTGTTGATCGTGTCGGTCACCGTCGGTGCGACGTTGTTCAGCGCGTCCTTGGCTTCCAGCGTCGTGGTCAGCACGCCGTCGTCCAGGCCCGTCACATCGACCGTCGCCGTCCAGTTACCCAGCGCATCGACCGTGATCGAGGCGGCCGGGACCGTCACCACGTGACCCGCGGCGTCCGTCACCGTCAGGCTGGTGATGCTGCCACCGGCGTCGATCTTGCCCGACAGCGCCGTGGCTGTCTGGTTGTCGATCGAGCTGATCATGTCGTCGTGACCGGTGTCGTCCTTGATGTCGACCGTGGCCGTGGCCTTGGTGTCGACGATGAAGGTGTCCGTGCCGGTGGCCGGCGTGCCGGCCGTGGTATTCGTGTTGCCGTACGGGTCGACCGTCGTCACCACAATGGTGTGGCTGCCTTCGCCCAGCGGGGTGCCCGGCGTGAAGCTCCACTTGCCGTCCGTACCGACCGTGGTCGTGCCCAGCGTCGTCGGGCCGTCCGTCAGCGTGATCGTGCTGCCCGGTTCGCCCGTGCCGGTCAGGGTCGGGGTGTTGTCTGCCGTGTCCGGGATCGGATCCAGGGTCACGCTCGTGACCGTGTCCTTGTTGATCGTGTCGGTCACCGTCGGTGCGACGTTGTTCAGCGCGTCCTTGGCTTCCAGCGTCGTGGTCAGCACGCCGTCGTCCAGGCCCGTCACATCGACCGTCGCCGTCCAGTTACCCAGCGCATCGACCGTGATCGAGGCGGCCGGGACCGTCACCACGTGACCCGCGGCGTCCGTCACCGTCAGGCTGGTGATGCTGCCACCGGCGTCGATCTTGCCCGACAGCGCCGTGGCTGTCTGGTTGTCGATCGAGCTGATCATGTCGTCGTGACCGGTGTCGTCCTTGATGTCGACCGTGGCCGTGGCCTTGGTGTCGACGATGAAGGTGTCCGTGCCGGTGGCCGGCGTGCCGGCCGTGGTATTCGTGTTGCCGTACGGGTCGACCGTCGTCACCACAATGGTGTGGCTGCCTTCGCCCAGCGGGGTGCCCGGCGTGAAGCTCCACTTGCCGTCCGTACCGACCGTGGTCGTGCCCAGCGTCGTCGGGCCGTCCGTCAGCGTGATCGTGCTGCCCGGTTCGCCCGTGCCGGTCAGGGTCGGGGTGTTGTCTGCCGTGTCCGGGATCGGATCCAGGGTCACGCTCGTGACCGTGTCCTTGTTGATCGTGTCGGTCACCGTCGGTGCGACGTTGTTCAGCGCGTCCTTGGCTTCCAGCGTCGTGGTCAGCACGCCGTCGTCCAGGCCCGTCACATCGACCGTCGCCGTCCAGTTACCCAGCGCATCGACCGTGATCGAGGCGGCCGGGACCGTCACCACGTGACCCGCGGCGTCCGTCACCGTCAGGCTGGTGATGCTGCCACCGGCGTCGATCTTGCCCGACAGCGCCGTGGCTGTCTGGTTGTCGATCGAGCTGATCATGTCGTCGTGACCGGTGTCGTCCTTGATGTCGACCGTGGCCGTGGCCTTGGTGTCGACGATGAAGGTGTCCGTGCCGGTGGCCGGCGTGCCGGCCGTGGTATTCGTGTTGCCGTACGGGTCGACCGTCGTCACCACAATGGTGTGGCTGCCTTCGCCCAGCGGGGTGCCCGGCGTGAAGCTCCACTTGCCGTCCGTACCGACCGTGGTCGTGCCCAGCGTCGTCGGGCCGTCCGTCAGCGTGATCGTGCTGCCCGGTTCGCCCGTGCCGGTCAGGGTCGGGGTGTTGTCTGCCGTGTCCGGGATCGGATCCAGGGTCACGCTCGTGACCGTGTCCTTGTTGATCGTGTCGGTCACCGTCGGTGCGACGTTGTTCAGCGCGTCCTTGGCTTCCAGCGTCGTGGTCAGCACGCCGTCGTCCAGGCCCGTCACATCGACCGTCGCCGTCCAGTTACCCAGCGCATCGACCGTGATCGAGGCGGCCGGGACCGTCACCACGTGACCCGCGGCGTCCGTCACCGTCAGGCTGGTGATGCTGCCACCGGCGTCGATCTTGCCCGACAGCGCCGTGGCTGTCTGGTTGTCGATCGAGCTGATCATGTCGTCGTGACCGGTGTCGTCCTTGATGTCGACCGTGGCCGTGGCCTTGGTGTCGACGATGAAGGTGTCCGTGCCGGTGGCCGGCGTGCCGGCCGTGGTATTCGTGTTGCCGTACGGGTCGACCGTCGTCACCACAATGGTGTGGCTGCCTTCGCCCAGCGGGGTGCCCGGCGTGAAGCTCCACTTGCCGTCCGTACCGACCGTGGTCGTGCCCAGCGTCGTCGGGCCGTCCGTCAGCGTGATCGTGCTGCCCGGTTCGCCCGTGCCGGTCAGGGTCGGGGTGTTGTCTGCCGTGTCCGGGATCGGATCCAGGGTCACGCTCGTGACCGTGTCCTTGTTGATCGTGTCGGTCACCGTCGGTGCGACGTTGTTCAGCGCGTCCTTGGCTTCCAGCGTCGTGGTCAGCACGCCGTCGTCCAGACCCGTCACATCGACCGTCGCCGTCCAGTTACCCAGCGCATCGACCGTGATCGAGGCGGCCGGAACCGTCACCACGTGACCCGCGGCGTCCGTCACCGTCAGGCTGGTGATGCTGCCACCGGCGTCGATCTTGCCCGACAGCGCCGTGGCTGTCTGGTTGTCGATCGAGCTGATCATGTCGTCGTGACCGGTGTCGTCCTTGATGTCGACCGTGGCCGTGGCCTTGGTGTCGACGATGAAGGTGTCCGTGCCGGTGGCCGGCGTGCCGGCCGTGGTATTCGTGTTGCCGTACGGGTCGACCGTCGTCACCACAATGGTGTGGCTGCCTTCGCCCAGCGGGGTGCCCGGCGTGAAGCTCCACTTGCCGTCCGTACCGACCGTGGTCGTGCCCAGCGTCGTCGGGCCATCCGTCAGCGTGATCGTGCTGCCCGGCTCGCCCGTGCCGGTCAGGGTCGGGGTGTTGTCTGCCGTGTCCGGGATCGGATCCAGGGTCACGCTCGTGACCGTGTCCTTGTTGATCGTGTCGGTCACCGTCGGTGCGACGTTGTTCAGCGCGTCCTTGGCTTCCAGCGTCGTGGTCAGCACGCCGTCGTCCAGGCCCGTCACATCGACCGTCGCCGTCCAGTTACCCAGCGCATCGACCGTGATCGAGGCGGCCGGGACCGTCACCACGTGACCCGCGGCGTCCGTCACCGTCAGGCTGGTGATGCTGCCACCGGCGTCGATCTTGCCCGACAGCGCCGTGGCTGTCTGGTTGTCGATCGAGCTGATCATGTCGTCGTGACCGGTGTCGTCCTTGATGTCGACCGTGGCCGTGGCCTTGGTGTCGACGATGAAGGTGTCCGTGCCGGTGGCCGGCGTGCCGGCCGTGGTATTCGTGTTGCCGTACGGGTCGACCGTCGTCACCACAATGGTGTGGCTGCCTTCGCCCAGCGGGGTGCCCGGCGTGAAGCTCCACTTACCGTCCGTACCGACCGTGGTCGTGCCCAGCGTCGTCGGGCCGTCCGTCAGCGTGATCGTGCTGCCCGGTTCGCCCGTGCCGGTCAGGGTCGGGGTGTTGTCTGCCGTGTCCGGGATCGGATCCAGGGTCACGCTCGTGACCGTGTCCTTGTTGATCGTGTCGGTCACCGTCGGTGCGACGTTGTTCAGCGCGTCCTTGGCTTCCAGCGTCGTGGTCAGCACGCCGTCGTCCAGGCCCGTCACATCGACCGTCGCCGTCCAGTTACCCAGCGCATCGACCGTGATCGAGGCGGCCGGGACCGTCACCACGTGACCCGCGGCGTCCGTCACCGTCAGGCTGGTGATGCTGCCACCGGCGTCGATCTTGCCCGACAGCGCCGTGGCTGTCTGGTTGTCGATCGAGCTGATCATGTCGTCGTGACCGGTGTCGTCCTTGATGTCGACCGTGGCCGTGGCCTTGGTGTCGACGATGAAGGTGTCCGTGCCGGTGGCCGGCGTGCCGGCCGTGGTATTCGTGTTGCCGTACGGGTCGACCGTCGTCACCACAATGGTGTGGCTGCCTTCGCCCAGCGGGGTGCCCGGCGTGAAGCTCCACTTGCCGTCCGTACCGACCGTGGTCGTGCCCAGCGTCGTCGGGCCGTCCGTCAGCGTGATCGTGCTGCCCGGTTCGCCCGTGCCGGTCAGGGTCGGGGTGTTGTCTGCCGTGTCCGGGATCGGATCCAGGGTCACGCTCGTGACCGTGTCCTTGTTGATCGTGTCGGTCACCGTCGGTGCGACGTTGTTCAGCGCGTCCTTGGCTTCCAGCGTCGTGGTCAGCACGCCGTCGTCCAGACCCGTCACATCGACCGTCGCCGTCCAGTTACCCAGCGCATCGACCGTGATCGAGGCGGCCGGAACCGTCACCACGTGACCCGCGGCGTCCGTCACCGTCAGGCTGGTGATGCTGCCACCGGCGTCGATCTTGCCCGACAGCGCCGTGGCTGTCTGGTTGTCGATCGAGCTGATCATGTCGTCGTGACCGGTGTCGTCCTTGATGTCGACCGTGGCCGTGGCCTTGGTGTCGACGATGAAGGTGTCCGTGCCGGTGGCCGGCGTGCCGGCCGTGGTATTCGTGTTGCCGTACGGGTCGACCGTCGTCACCACAATGGTGTGGCTGCCTTCGCCCAGCGGGGTGCCCGGCGTGAAGCTCCACTTGCCGTCCGTACCGACCGTGGTCGTGCCCAGCGTCGTCGGGCCATCCGTCAGCGTGATCGTGCTGCCCGGCTCGCCCGTGCCGGTCAGGGTCGGGGTGTTGTCTGCCGTGTCCGGGATCGGATCCAGGGTCACGCTCGTGACCGTGTCCTTGTTGATCGTGTCGGTCACCGTCGGTGCGACGTTGTTCAGCGCGTCCTTGGCTTCCAGCGTCGTGGTCAGCACGCCGTCGTCCAGGCCCGTCACATCGACCGTCGCCGTCCAGTTACCCAGCGCATCGACCGTGATCGAGGCGGCCGGGACCGTCACCACGTGACCCGCGGCGTCCGTCACCGTCAGGCTGGTGATGCTGCCACCGGCGTCGATCTTGCCCGACAGCGCCGTGGCTGTCTGGTTGTCGATCGAGCTGATCATGTCGTCGTGACCGGTGTCGTCCTTGATGTCGACCGTGGCCGTGGCCTTGGTGTCGACGATGAAGGTGTCCGTGCCGGTGGCCGGCGTGCCGGCCGTGGTATTCGTGTTGCCGTACGGGTCGACCGTCGTCACCACAATGGTGTGGCTGCCTTCGCCCAGCGGGGTGCCCGGCGTGAAGCTCCACTTGCCGTCCGTACCGACCGTGGTCGTGCCCAGCGTCGTCGGGCCGTCCGTCAGCGTGATCGTGCTGCCCGGTTCGCCCGTGCCGGTCAGGGTCGGGGTGTTGTCTGCCGTGTCCGGGATCGGATCCAGGGTCACGCTCGTGACCGTGTCCTTGTTGATCGTGTCGGTCACCGTCGGTGCGACGTTGTTCAGCGCGTCCTTGGCTTCCAGCGTCGTGGTCAGCACGCCGTCGTCCAGGCCCGTCACATCGACCGTCGCCGTCCAGTTACCCAGCGCATCGACCGTGATCGAGGCGGCCGGAACCGTCACCACGTGACCCGCGGCGTCCGTCACCGTCAGGCTGGTGATGCTGCCACCGGCGTCGATCTTGCCCGACAGCGCCGTGGCTGTCTGGTTGTCGATCGAGCTGATCATGTCGTCGTGACCGGTGTCGTCCTTGATGTCGACCGTGGCCGTGGCCTTGGTGTCGACGATGAAGGTGTCCGTGCCGGTGGCCGGCGTGCCGGCCGTGGTATTCGTGTTGCCGTACGGGTCGACCGTCGTCACCACAATGGTGTGGCTGCCTTCGCCCAGCGGGGTGCCCGGCGTGAAGCTCCACTTGCCGTCCGTACCGACCGTGGTCGTGCCCAGCGTCGTCGGGCCGTCCGTCAGCGTGATCGTGCTGCCCGGTTCGCCCGTGCCGGTCAGGGTCGGGGTGTTGTCTGCCGTGTCCGGGATCGGATCCAGGGTCACGCTCGTGACCGTGTCCTTGTTGATCGTGTCGGTCACCGTCGGTGCGACGTTGTTCAGCGCGTCCTTGGCTTCCAGCGTCGTGGTCAGCACGCCGTCGTCCAGGCCCGTCACATCGACCGTCGCCGTCCAGTTACCCAGCGCATCGACCGTGATCGAGGCGGCCGGGACCGTCACCACGTGACCCGCGGCGTCCGTCACCGTCAGGCTGGTGATGCTGCCACCGGCGTCGATCTTGCCCGACAGCGCCGTGGCTGTCTGGTTGTCGATCGAGCTGATCATGTCGTCGTGACCGGTGTCGTCCTTGATGTCGACCGTGGCCGTGGCCTTGGTGTCGACGATGAAGGTGTCCGTGCCGGTGGCCGGCGTGCCGGCCGTGGTATTCGTGTTGCCGTACGGGTCGACCGTCGTCACCACAATGGTGTGGCTGCCTTCGCCCAGCGGGGTGCCCGGCGTGAAGCTCCACTTGCCGTCCGTACCGACCGTGGTCGTGCCCAGCGTCGTCGGGCCGTCCGTCAGCGTGATCGTGCTGCCCGGTTCGCCCGTGCCGGTCAGGGTCGGGGTGTTGTCTGCCGTGTCCGGGATCGGATCCAGGGTCACGCTCGTGACCGTGTCCTTGTTGATCGTGTCGGTCACCGTCGGTGCGACGTTGTTCAGCGCGTCCTTGGCTTCCAGCGTCGTGGTCAGCACGCCGTCGTCCAGGCCCGTCACATCGACCGTCGCCGTCCAGTTACCCAGCGCATCGACCGTGATCGAGGCGGCCGGGACCGTCACCACGTGACCCGCGGCGTCCGTCACCGTCAGGCTGGTGATGCTGCCACCGGCGTCGATCTTGCCCGACAGCGCCGTGGCTGTCTGGTTGTCGATCGAGCTGATCATGTCGTCGTGACCGGTGTCGTCCTTGATGTCGACCGTGGCCGTGGCCTTGGTGTCGACGATGAAGGTGTCCGTGCCGGTGGCCGGCGTGCCGGCCGTGGTATTCGTGTTGCCGTACGGGTCGACCGTCGTCACCACAATGGTGTGGCTGCCTTCGCCCAGCGGGGTGCCCGGCGTGAAGCTCCACTTGCCGTCCGTACCGACCGTGGTCGTGCCCAGCGTCGTCGGGCCGTCCGTCAGCGTGATCGTGCTGCCCGGTTCGCCCGTGCCGGTCAGGGTCGGGGTGTTGTCTGCCGTGTCCGGGATCGGATCCAGGGTCACGCTCGTGACCGTGTCCTTGTTGATCGTGTCGGTCACCGTCGGTGCGACGTTGTTCAGCGCGTCCTTGGCTTCCAGCGTCGTGGTCAGCACGCCGTCGTCCAGACCCGTCACATCGACCGTCGCCGTCCAGTTACCCAGCGCATCGACCGTGATCGAGGCGGCCGGAACCGTCACCACGTGACCCGCGGCGTCCGTCACCGTCAGGCTGGTGATGCTGCCACCGGCGTCGATCTTGCCCGACAGCGCCGTGGCTGTCTGGTTGTCGATCGAGCTGATCATGTCGTCGTGACCGGTGTCGTCCTTGATGTCGACCGTGGCCGTGGCCTTGGTGTCGACGATGAAGGTGTCCGTGCCGGTGGCCGGCGTGCCGGCCGTGGTATTCGTGTTGCCGTACGGGTCGACCGTCGTCACCACAATGGTGTGGCTGCCTTCGCCCAGCGGGGTGCCCGGCGTGAAGCTCCACTTACCGTCCGTACCGACCGTGGTCGTGCCCAGCGTCGTCGGGCCGTCCGTCAGCGTGATCGTGCTGCCCGGTTCGCCCGTGCCGGTCAGGGTCGGGGTGTTGTCTGCCGTGTCCGGGATCGGATCCAGGGTCACGCTCGTGACCGTGTCCTTGTTGATCGTGTCGGTCACCGTCGGTGCGACGTTGTTCAGCGCGTCCTTGGCTTCCAGCGTCGTGGTCAGCACGCCGTCGTCCAGACCCGTCACATCGACCGTCGCCGTCCAGTTACCCAGCGCATCGACCGTGATCGAGGCGGCCGGGACCGTCACCACGTGACCCGCGGCGTCCGTCACCGTCAGGCTGGTGATGCTGCCACCGGCGTCGATCTTGCCCGACAGCGCCGTGGCTGTCTGGTTGTCGATCGAGCTGATCATGTCGTCGTGACCGGTGTCGTCCTTGATGTCGACCGTGGCCGTGGCCTTGGTGTCGACGATGAAGGTGTCCGTGCCGGTGGCCGGCGTGCCGGCCGTGGTATTCGTGTTGCCGTACGGGTCGACCGTCGTCACCACAATGGTGTGGCTGCCTTCGCCCAGCGGGGTGCCCGGCGTGAAGCTCCACTTACCGTCCGTACCGACCGTGGTCGTGCCCAGCGTCGTCGGGCCGTCCGTCAGCGTGATCGTGCTGCCCGGTTCGCCCGTGCCGGTCAGGGTCGGGGTGTTGTCTGCCGTGTCCGGGATCGGATCCAGGGTCACGCTCGTGACCGTGTCCTTGTTGATCGTGTCGGTCACCGTCGGTGCGACGTTGTTCAGCGCGTCCTTGGCTTCCAGCGTCGTGGTCAGCACGCCGTCGTCCAGGCCCGTCACATCGACCGTCGCCGTCCAGTTACCCAGCGCATCGACCGTGATCGAGGCGGCCGGGACCGTCACCACGTGACCCGCGGCGTCCGTCACCGTCAGGCTGGTGATGCTGCCACCGGCGTCGATCTTGCCCGACAGCGCCGTGGCTGTCTGGTTGTCGATCGAGCTGATCATGTCGTCGTGACCGGTGTCGTCCTTGATGTCGACCGTGGCCGTGGCCTTGGTGTCGACGATGAAGGTGTCCGTGCCGGTGGCCGGCGTGCCGGCCGTGGTATTCGTGTTGCCGTACGGGTCGACCGTCGTCACCACAATGGTGTGGCTGCCTTCGCCCAGCGGGGTGCCCGGCGTGAAGCTCCACTTGCCGTCCGTACCGACCGTGGTCGTGCCCAGCGTCGTCGGGCCGTCCGTCAGCGTGATCGTGCTGCCCGGTTCGCCCGTGCCGGTCAGGGTCGGGGTGTTGTCTGCCGTGTCCGGGATCGGATCCAGGGTCACGCTCGTGACCGTGTCCTTGTTGATCGTGTCGGTCACCGTCGGTGCGACGTTGTTCAGCGCGTCCTTGGCTTCCAGCGTCGTGGTCAGCACGCCGTCGTCCAGACCCGTCACATCGACCGTCGCCGTCCAGTTACCCAGCGCATCGACCGTGATCGAGGCGGCCGGAACCGTCACCACGTGACCCGCGGCGTCCGTCACCGTCAGGCTGGTGATGCTGCCACCGGCGTCGATCTTGCCCGACAGCGCCGTGGCTGTCTGGTTGTCGATCGAGCTGATCATGTCGTCGTGACCGGTGTCGTCCTTGATGTCGACCGTGGCCGTGGCCTTGGTGTCGACGATGAAGGTGTCCGTGCCGGTGGCCGGCGTGCCGGCCGTGGTATTCGTGTTGCCGTACGGGTCGACCGTCGTCACCACAATGGTGTGGCTGCCTTCGCCCAGCGGGGTGCCCGGCGTGAAGCTCCACTTGCCGTCCGTACCGACCGTGGTCGTGCCCAGCGTCGTCGGGCCATCCGTCAGCGTGATCGTGCTGCCCGGCTCGCCCGTGCCGGTCAGGGTCGGGGTGTTGTCTGCCGTGTCCGGGATCGGATCCAGGGTCACGCTCGTGACCGTGTCCTTGTTGATCGTGTCGGTCACCGTCGGTGCGACGTTGTTCAGCGCGTCCTTGGCTTCCAGCGTCGTGGTCAGCACGCCGTCGTCCAGGCCCGTCACATCGACCGTCGCCGTCCAGTTACCCAGCGCATCGACCGTGATCGAGGCGGCCGGGACCGTCACCACGTGACCCGCGGCGTCCGTCACCGTCAGGCTGGTGATGCTGCCACCGGCGTCGATCTTGCCCGACAGCGCCGTGGCTGTCTGGTTGTCGATCGAGCTGATCATGTCGTCGTGACCGGTGTCGTCCTTGATGTCGACCGTGGCCGTGGCCTTGGTGTCGACGATGAAGGTGTCCGTGCCGGTGGCCGGCGTGCCGGCCGTGGTATTCGTGTTGCCGTACGGGTCGACCGTCGTCACCACAATGGTGTGGCTGCCTTCGCCCAGCGGGGTGCCCGGCGTGAAGCTCCACTTGCCGTCCGTACCGACCGTGGTCGTGCCCAGCGTCGTCGGGCCGTCCGTCAGCGTGATCGTGCTGCCCGGTTCGCCCGTGCCGGTCAGGGTCGGGGTGTTGTCTGCCGTGTCCGGGATCGGATCCAGGGTCACGCTCGTGACCGTGTCCTTGTTGATCGTGTCGGTCACCGTCGGTGCGACGTTGTTCAGCGCGTCCTTGGCTTCCAGCGTCGTGGTCAGCACGCCGTCGTCCAGGCCCGTCACATCGACCGTCGCCGTCCAGTTACCCAGCGCATCGACCGTGATCGAGGCGGCCGGGACCGTCACCACGTGACCCGCGGCGTCCGTCACCGTCAGGCTGGTGATGCTGCCACCGGCGTCGATCTTGCCCGACAGCGCCGTGGCTGTCTGGTTGTCGATCGAGCTGATCATGTCGTCGTGACCGGTGTCGTCCTTGATGTCGACCGTGGCCGTGGCCTTGGTGTCGACGATGAAGGTGTCCGTGCCGGTGGCCGGCGTGCCGGCCGTGGTATTCGTGTTGCCGTACGGGTCGACCGTCGTCACCACAATGGTGTGGCTGCCTTCGCCCAGCGGGGTGCCCGGCGTGAAGCTCCACTTACCGTCCGTACCGACCGTGGTCGTGCCCAGCGTCGTCGGGCCGTCCGTCAGCGTGATCGTGCTGCCCGGTTCGCCCGTGCCGGTCAGGGTCGGGGTGTTGTCTGCCGTGTCCGGGATCGGATCCAGGGTCACGCTCGTGACCGTGTCCTTGTTGATCGTGTCGGTCACCGTCGGTGCGACGTTGTTCAGCGCGTCCTTGGCTTCCAGCGTCGTGGTCAGCACGCCGTCGTCCAGGCCCGTCACATCGACCGTCGCCGTCCAGTTACCCAGCGCATCGACCGTGATCGAGGCGGCCGGGACCGTCACCACGTGACCCGCGGCGTCCGTCACCGTCAGGCTGGTGATGCTGCCACCGGCGTCGATCTTGCCCGACAGCGCCGTGGCTGTCTGGTTGTCGATCGAGCTGATCATGTCGTCGTGACCGGTGTCGTCCTTGATGTCGACCGTGGCCGTGGCCTTGGTGTCGACGATGAAGGTGTCCGTGCCGGTGGCCGGCGTGCCGGCCGTGGTATTCGTGTTGCCGTACGGGTCGACCGTCGTCACCACAATGGTGTGGCTGCCTTCGCCCAGCGGGGTGCCCGGCGTGAAGCTCCACTTGCCGTCCGTACCGACCGTGGTCGTGCCCAGCGTCGTCGGGCCGTCCGTCAGCGTGATCGTGCTGCCCGGTTCGCCCGTGCCGGTCAGGGTCGGGGTGTTGTCTGCCGTGTCCGGGATCGGATCCAGGGTCACGCTCGTGACCGTGTCCTTGTTGATCGTGTCGGTCACCGTCGGTGCGACGTTGTTCAGCGCGTCCTTGGCTTCCAGCGTCGTGGTCAGCACGCCGTCGTCCAGACCCGTCACATCGACCGTCGCCGTCCAGTTACCCAGCGCATCGACCGTGATCGAGGCGGCCGGAACCGTCACCACGTGACCCGCGGCGTCCGTCACCGTCAGGCTGGTGATGCTGCCACCCGCATCGATCTTGCCCGACAGCGCCGTGGCTGTCTGGTTGTCGATCGAGCTGATCATGTCGTCGTGACCGGTGTCGTCCTTGATGTCGACCGTGGCCGTGGCCTTGGTGTCGACGATGAAGGTGTCCGTGCCGGTGGCCGGCGTGCCGGCCGTGGTATTCGTGTTGCCGTACGGGTCGACCGTCGTCACCACAATGGTGTGGCTGCCTTCGCCCAGCGGGGTGCCCGGCGTGAAGCTCCACTTGCCGTCCGTACCGACCGTGGTCGTGCCCAGCGTCGTCGGGCCGTCCGTCAGCGTGATCGTGCTGCCCGGCTCGCCCGTGCCGGTCAGGGTCGGGGTGTTGTCTGCCGTGTCCGGGATCGGATCCAGGGTCACGCTCGTGACCGTGTCCTTGTTGATCGTGTCGGTCACCGTCGGTGCGACGTTGTTCAGCGCGTCCTTGGCTTCCAGCGTCGTGGTCAGCACGCCGTCGTCCAGGCCCGTCACATCGACCGTCGCCGTCCAGTTACCCAGCGCATCGACCGTGATCGAGGCGGCCGGGACCGTCACCACGTGACCCGCGGCGTCCGTCACCGTCAGGCTGGTGATGCTGCCACCCGCATCGATCTTGCCCGACAGCGCCGTGGCTGTCTGGTTGTCGATCGAGCTGATCATGTCGTCGTGACCGGTGTCGTCCTTGATGTCGACCGTGGCCGTGGCCTTGGTGTCGACGATGAAGGTGTCCGTGCCGGTGGCCGGCGTGCCGGCCGTGGTATTCGTGTTGCCGTACGGGTCGACCGTCGTCACCACAATGGTGTGGCTGCCTTCGCCCAGCGGGGTGCCCGGCGTGAAGCTCCACTTGCCGTCCGTACCGACCGTGGTCGTGCCCAGCGTCGTCGGGCCGTCCGTCAGCGTGATCGTGCTGCCCGGCTCGCCCGTGCCGGTCAGGGTCGGGGTGTTGTCTGCCGTGTCCGGGATCGGATCCAGGGTCACGCTCGTGACCGTGTCCTTGTTGATCGTGTCGGTCACCGTCGGTGCGACGTTGTTCAGCGCGTCCTTGGCTTCCAGCGTCGTGGTCAGCACGCCGTCGTCCAGGCCCGTCACATCGACCGTCGCCGTCCAGTTACCCAGCGCATCGACCGTGATCGAGGCGGCCGGGACCGTCACCACGTGACCCGCGGCGTCCGTCACCGTCAGGCTGGTGATGCTGCCACCCGCATCGATCTTGCCCGACAGCGCCGTGGCTGTCTGGTTGTCGATCGAGCTGATCATGTCGTCGTGACCGGTGTCGTCCTTGATGTCGACCGTGGCCGTGGCCTTGGTGTCGACGATGAAGGTGTCCGTGCCGGTGGCCGGCGTGCCGGCCGTGGTATTCGTGTTGCCGTACGGGTCGACCGTCGTCACCACAATGGTGTGGCTGCCTTCGCCCAGCGGGGTGCCCGGCGTGAAGCTCCACTTGCCGTCCGTACCGACCGTGGTCGTGCCCAGCGTCGTCGGGCCGTCCGTCAGCGTGATCGTGCTGCCCGGCTCGCCCGTGCCGGTCAGGGTCGGGGTGTTGTCTGCCGTGTCCGGGATCGGGTCCAGGGTCACGCTCGTGACCGTGTCCTTGTTGATCGTGTCGGTCACCGTCGGCGCGACGTTGTTCAGCGCGTCCTTGGCGTCCAGCGTCGTGGTCAGCACGCCGTCGTCCAGGCCCGTCACATCGACCGTCGCCGTCCAGTTACCCAGCGCATCGACCGTGATCGAGGCGGCCGGGACCGTCACCACGTGACCCGCGGCGTCCGTCACCGTCAGGCTGGTGATGCTGCCACCCGCATCGATCTTGCCCGACAGCGCCGTGGCTGTCTGGTTGTCGATCGAGCTGATCATGTCGTCGTGACCGGTGTCGTCCTTGATGTCGACCGTGGCACTCGCCTCAACATCCAACAACGGAGCCCCTTGAACAGTATCAAGGAGAGCACCACGAGAAGTAGAAAAAGCGTAAGACAACGGATCAACCGTCTCAACCACACGTAAAAACTCAACGAAGGTATGGCCTTCATTGCCGCCTTGGCCTGCACCAGCGGCCGGAGCATCTTCGTCAAGCAGGGCATCAAGGCTATTACCTGACGCCAGGACCTTCGCAATCTTCTGAAATCCACCTTTGCCATGATCCGCCACGGCGCTGTCAGCAGCATCTGGTTTAACCAGGGCACCAACTTCTGCATCAAGTCTGGCAACCTCACCAGGGCGAACAGTCATCTCGCGACCATCAGCCAACGCCAAGTTCACCTGGGAGCCATCGGTGGCGACTACGCTTTCGCCTTCACGAATGACATCTCCGACCTTGAGGCGGCGCAACTTGCCGGCACCGTCACGAGCAAAAGCTTCTCCGGTGATGGATGAGACTTTGGCGATAACTTGGGATTGGGCCATGGTAATGCTCCAGACACTATTTTCGATGCTTCCAGTGTAGGAGCGTCAAGCATGCAAAACAATTGAACCAAAGTACAGTTCAGCAGCAATAGCTGCGTATATCACCGCCTCTCGATCAGAGACTCAGACCATTAATCCTGAGGGAGAGCTGGAGACGATCACGCAAACTGAGCTTCTCAAAAATGGCGGTGAGATGTGCCTTGACCGTTCGTTCAGTAATCGCAAGCTGCTCTGCAATTTCCTTGTTGCTTGCCCCCCCTGCCACAAGACGCGCAACCTGAGTCTCGCGTTCGGATAGCAGGGGCGACCAGTCATCCCGCGGCAACCGCTCTACCCGCTCCCCCAGAACGCGAGAAGTACTGCCGACCAGCCGCTGCAACAGCGACCGACCAACCCACAGACCACCGTTACTGACAACCAGCGCAACCTGCTTGAGCACCTCTGGTGCCGCATTCGTATTACAGCACCCAGCAGCACCGGCCGACAAAGCATTCATGGTTAACGACTCTTCCGGCTCGTCGCACAGGAGGATCAACGGTTTGCCACGGGCGCAGGCAAAAACACTTTCCACAATAGAATCGAGGGACTCACCTGAGCGCAGGCGGCACCAGACAACACCCTGACGACCATCAGAAATAGAGGCGACCTGATCTCGACGCAGAAACTTCGCTTTCGGCATCGCCTCCAACCACGCTGGCAGAGGATTTATGTCGGCATCAATGATCCAGTGTTGCATCAACGCTCCGTCATGGCCACATTTTTGGCACGCAATACCGGCTTCAGGAGATATGCCAATACACTCTTCTTGCCCGTCAGAATATCAACCTCTGCCACCATCCCCGGAATAATCGGCAAATTGCTATCGCCGAATCCCGGTTTGTTGGTACGCACCCGGACAATATAGAAGGCATTGCCTTTATCGTCGGTTACCGTATCTGCACCAATGTGCTCCAGGGTCCCTTCCAGGCCGCCATATACTGAAAAGTCATAGGCAGTGAACTTGACCATGGCCGGCTGCCCTGGACGCAGAAAGGCAATATCGCGCGGTACAACACGCGCCTCAAGCAACAAGGCCTCATCCAGTGGCACGATTTCAATCATGTCCTTGCCAGGCTGAACCACGCCACCTACGGTATTCACCAGCAGGCGCTTGACCGTTCCCTTGACAGGCGAACGAATCGAAGATTGCTTGACCCGGTCGGAAAGACCAACACTTCCTTCCGCCAGCCCATTCAGCTTGCCGGTTATTTCCGACAACTCCTTGCCCGCATCATTGCGGAAGGTCAGCTCGACCTCCTCGATCTTGCGCTGAGCTTCATTAATTGCCGCCTGAACGCGTGTAATTTGAGCCGAAGCCTGATCACGCTCGCCACGATACCGGGAAACATCGCGCTCCAGACGCAGCAACTCCACTTCCGAAACAGCGCCCGAATTGATCAACGGCTTGGTGACCGTCAACTCTTTTGAGGTCAGATCATATCCCTGAGAGGCCTGGGTCCGTCGCGCCTGCGCTTCATTCAACTCCTGCTGGCGCTGCGACAGCTGCTGGCGAGCAATCGAGATGGCCGCTCCCATCTCGCTGCGCTTGGCTTCGTAATACTGCATTTCCTGCTCGACCACCTCGGGCGACTCCTTCATCACTTCCGGTGGCGGCACAAAAGCCTTGCCTTCCGACATCGCTTTGAGACGAGCTGCCTTGGCCAGCAAGCTGAGATATTGCGCCCGATTTTCGTTGACCGATGAGGCGAAGCGGGTTTCATCAATCTTGATCAACAATTGATTGGCTTGAACCACATCACCTTCCTTGACCAGAATTTCCGAAACCAGGCCACCATCGATACTCTGCAGAACCTGCAACTGCCGTGAAGGGATTACCTTGCCATCACCGCGCGTCACTTCGTCAAGTTGCGCAATCGCGGCCCACAACAGGAAGATCACTGCGACGATACCAATCGAGCGCAGCAGAACCCGCGCCCGTAGCGGCTCCTGCCGCAACATGGCCAAGTCGGCATCGGTAGCGAAATCGACAGCCTCGATATCTTCACGGTTGGGCAAACGCCCCAGTATTTTCTCAACGCGTGGCGCATTATTGGCGGCAATCCGCTCCAGCAAGGCATGCAGTTTGCCCAAAACCAATTTCAGACGACTCATGCCGCCCTCCCGATCCGGCCGCTCTGCAGTGCCTGAATCACCTGATCGCGCGGACCATCCGCCACCACGCGACCGTCATCCACGACAATGACGCGAGTAGCCAGATCAAGCAAGCTGTTACGGTGCGTCACGACAATTACCGTCTTGTGGGCAGCAGCTTCCTTGAGGCGCTGCTTGAACTGCTGCTCGGAAGAAAAGTCCATGGAACTGGTTGGCTCATCAAGCAGCAAAATTGGCGGATCCATCAGAAAGGCCCGGGCAATCGCCACGCCCTGACGCTGCCCGCCGGAAAGGGAATCCCCCCGCTCACCGATCATCATGTCAAAACCATCGGGGTGGCGATTGACGAAATCGGTCAGCCCGGCCGCATCCGCTGCCGCCATCACTGCCGCATCGTCAGCATAAGGGGCACCAATCGCGATATTGTCACGCAGCGTGCCATAGAGCAGGGTCACATCCTGCGAGACATAACCGATATTGCGCCGCAAGTCAGCCGGATCAAGCTGACGCACATCAACGCCATCAATGGTCACAGCACCGGCAGTCGGCTGATAAAGCCCCAATATCAATTTCTGCAAAGTCGTCTTGCCGGAGCCGATCCGACCGATAACAACAACCTTTTCTCCGGAAGTAATCCGGCAGCTGAATCCCTTCAGCGCGGCAATCGAACAGTTCGGATAACTGAACCCGACATCACGAAATTCGATATTGCCCTTCAGATCGGGACGATGCACAAAGGCAGCATCAGCCGGTCGTTCGACCGGGTTGTTCATCACCTGATCGAGCGAGGTCAGCGACACTTTCGCACTGTGGTATTGCATCAACAAACCGACCATCTGCCCAAGAGGCGCAACGGCCCGTGAAGCCAGCATCGTGCAGGCAATCAGGCCGCCCATGCTGAGTTTGCCGTCAGCAATCAGGTAAACCCCGGCAATGATCACAACGATGTTCACCATCTGCTGGATTTCGGAAGCCCCATTGGTCGCGGCAGCCGAAAGAAAGCGCATCTGGTTATTAACCCGGGAAACGAAAGCCACCGATTTTTCCCACTTGGACTGCATGACGCTCTCGGCGCCTTGCGTCTTGATGGTTTCCAGCGCCGACAAACTTTCGATCAGGGTTGCATTGCGCAAGGCACCGGCCCGGTAAGTCGTTTCCGACAAGGCATGCATCTTGTGCTGCAGGATATAGGCGTAGATCACCACCATGACAATTGCCAGAAGAACCGGCAACACCAGCTGCCAGGCAATGATCGCGATCACGACAATGAAAATGAGTGCAAATGGCAGATCGATGAATGCGGTCACCGTTGCCGAAGCGATGAAATCACGTACGGTCTCAAAAGAGCGCAAATTGGAAGCAAAAGCCCCGACTGCTGCCGGCCGTGCCTCCATCCGCACCCCCAGCACCCGCTCCATGATCTGCGCCGACAACTGCATGTCGATACGCGCACTGGCCAAATCAATGAAATGACCGCGCAGCAGACGCAAAACAAAATCAATGCCGATCAGCAGCAACACACCGAGTGCAAGAACCCAGAGCGTTTCCATCGCCCGGTTGGGAACCACCCGGTCATAAACATTCATGGAGAAGAGCGGCATGGCCAAGGCCATCACATTGATCAGCAAAGCCGCACCAAGCACATCGCGATACACCGGCCATTGCTCGGCCAGCGCCCCCCAGAACCAGTGGCGCAGCTTGATGTCGCCAACCTGCGGTGTCCGTTTATCGAAACGGAAATGCGGCCGGGCAAAAATGGCAACCCCCGTATAACGGGCTTCCAGGACCTCGCGCGACATCTGGACCGAGCCCTGGCCCGTTTCAGGGAAGAGCAGCCGGGCATTCTCACCAGAATCATCCCAGCCCAGCAGCACGCAGGCTTCTTCGTTTTGATTCAGCAAAACAGCTGGCAACAAGGCAGGATCAATACGAGCCAGCGGCCGCCTGACCAGCTTGGCCGAGAGACCGGCGCGACTGGCGGCGCGCCCGAACAAACCGGGCGTCAGCGACCCCTTTTCCAGAGGCAGGCCTGAAATCAGCGCGGCTCGAGTACTCGGCCGCCCGTGAATACGCGTCAGCTCGACCAGACAATCCAGCAAGGGGTCGTGATGCAGGAGATCCTCCCGTACACCGGCCTTGCCAACTTCTGAAGAAACTTCGATATCCGCGCTCATGACCATCCCAGCATTTTGACGTTCGATTCTATCTTAGACGAATTTATCCAGCTTGAAGAAATGTAAAAAAGGCGGCCGGGGCCGCCTTTTCCTGCAACACCCAATAATCAGGCAATCAACGGCACAATCAGCAACGCCACGAGATTGATAATCTTGATCAGCGGATTGACTGCCGGACCGGCTGTATCCTTGTAGGGATCGCCAACCGTATCACCGGTAACCGCGGCTTTGTGCGCATCCGAGCCTTTTCCGCCAAAATGACCATCTTCGATGTATTTCTTGGCGTTATCCCAAGCACCACCGCCCGTCGTCATCGAAATGGCAACGAACAAGCCGGTGACGATCGTACCGACCAACAGCCCTCCCAGAGCAACCGGACCGAGCACCAGACCAACCAGCACAGGCACCGCGACCGGCAGAATGGACGGGATCATCATTTCCTTGATCGCCGCCACAGTCAGCATATCGACGGCTTTGGAATAGTCCGGCTTGGCCGTGCCTTCCATGATGCCGGGAATTTCCTTGAACTGGCGACGCACTTCGACAACCACGGCACCGGCTGAACGCCCGACTGCTTCCATCGCCATTGCACCGAACAGGTAAGGAATCAGACCGCCGATGATCAGACCGATGATCACCATGTGGTTCGACAGATCGAAAGTAAAGGGCAGACCCGTGGTCTTGTCGAGGCCAAGCGCGTGCGTGTAGTCGGCGAACAGCACCAGCGCCGCCAGACCGGCGGAACCGATGGCGTAGCCCTTGGTCACTGCCTTGGTTGTATTGCCAACGGCATCGAGCGGATCGGTAACATCGCGCACTTCTTTCGGCAGCCCGGCCATTTCGGCGATACCACCGGCGTTGTCGGTAATCGGGCCGTAGGCATCAAGCGCCACGACAATACCGGCCATCGACAGCATGGAGGTTGCGGCGATGGCAATACCGAACAGCCCGCCCATGGCATAGGCGGCGTAGATCGAGGCGCAGACCGAAAGCACCGGCCAGGCCGTCGACTTCATCGAAACGCCCAGACCGGCGATGATGTTGGTCCCGTGCCCGGTCGTCGAGGCTTCGGCGACATGCTTGACCGGCCCGTATTCGGTACCCGTGTAATACTCGGTAATCCATACCAGCGCTGCCGTCAGGAGCAAGCCGACGAGTGAACAACCAAACATCGTCATGGTATTGATCGTCGAGCCATCCGGCAGCACAGCACCGGCGCCGATCAACCAGGAAGTCACCGGATAGTAGGCCACCAGCGCCAGCACGCCGGCCACCGTCAGGCCGCGATACAAGGCCGCCATGATCTTGCCGCCTTCGGTTGCCTTGACGAAATAGCAGCCGATGATCGAAGCGATGATCGAGACACCGCCGAGCGCCAGCGGATAGAGCAAAAGGTTTTCACCCAGCCCCGGCGTCGCCTTGATCGTCAGCGCGGCCAGCACCATGGTGGCGACCACGGTCACGGCGTAGGTTTCGAACAGGTCGGCCGCCATGCCGGCGCAGTCACCGACGTTGTCACCAACGTTATCGGCGATCACCGCCGGGTTGCGCGGATCGTCCTCGGGAATACCGGCTTCGACCTTGCCCACCAGGTCGGCACCGACGTCGGCGCCCTTAGTGAAGATGCCACCACCAAGCCGGGCGAAGATGGAAATCAGAGAGGAACCGAAGGCCAGGCCGACCAGCGGCTCGATGACATGACTCAACTCGGCATCCGGCGCATTGACCGATTTCAGGAAAGCAAAGTAGCCGGCCACGCCGAGCAAGCCAAGACCAACCACCAGCATGCCGGTGATGGCACCGCCCTTGAAGGCGACATCAAGCGCCTTGGCAATCCCGCCGCGCGCCGCTTCTGCGGTACGCACATTGGCTCGCACCGAAACGTTCATGCCGATGAATCCGGCGGCACCGGACAATACGGCACCGATCAAAAAGCCGAAAGCGGTCAACCAGCCGAGTTGGGGAACAATACCAATCAGCACGAAGAGCACGATACCGACCATCGCAATCGTCTTGTACTGTCGGTTCAGGTAGGCCTCGGCCCCCTGCTGGATCGCCTTGGCGATTTCTTGCATACGCTCGTTGCCGGCAGGCAACGCGAGGATCTGTCGGCTGGAAATCCAGCCATACAGGACAGCCAATACGGCGCAGGCAAGCGCCAACAACAACGCATTAGACATTACTCCCCCCTCTTCATGGTCAACAAAAAATCAGATCTTGAACGCCCCCAGCTTTTTCCCGATGGAGACATTCTGCAAGCGGACGTAGTCCGGCAAGCCATTGCGATACGGTGGCGGCTCCTCACCTTCGATCAGCGGCTGCAGATAGGTGCGGCACGCATCGGTGATGTGGAAGCCATCGGCGGTGATGAACTCGGCCGGCATCTTGCGTTCGACGTTGGCGACGTCTTTGAGCGGCGCTTCGCCGATCTGCCAGCGATACGGCTTGTCAGCCAGACGGTCGACCGTCGCCATGACGGCATTTTTGCCCTGTAAAGCGAGGTTGACCGCTGCGACACCGAGCGCATGCGCCTGTTCGATATCGGTACGCGAAGCCAGGTGGCGGGCCGAACGCTGCAGGTAGTCGGCGAGCGCCCAGTGATACTTGTGGCCGAGCTTGTCCTTGATCAGCTGTGCAACCGCCTGACCGACGCCGCCCAGTTGCGAATGCCCGAAAGCATCCTTGGTACCGGAATCGGCAATCAGCTTGCCGGAGGCATCGGACAAACCTTCCGAGACGGCGACCGTGCAATAGCCATATTGCTCGACGCACTCCTGGACGCGCGCCAGGAAACGCACGGGATCGAACGGCACTTCCGGGAAGAGCAGGATGTGCGGCGGTTCGCCGGCATTTTCCGAAGCCAGGCCACAAGCGGCGGTAATCCAGCCGGCGTGGCGGCCCATGACTTCGAGGACAAAAATCTTGGTGGAGGTGCGTGCCATCGAGGCCACGTCATAACCGGCTTCGCGGATCGAGGTCGCGACATACTTGGCGACCGAACCGAAGCCCGGACAGCAGTCGGTGAGCGGCAAATCGTTATCGACGGTTTTCGGCACGCCGACGCAAACCACCGGATAACCGAGTTTTTCGGCAATCTGCGAGACTTTCCAGGCGGTGTCCATGGAATCGTTGCCGCCGTTGTAGAAGAAGTAACCGATGTCGTGCGCCTTGAACACCTCGATCAGGCGTTCGTACTGGGCTTTATGATCTTCTAGGCTTTTGAGCTTGTAACGGCAGGAACCGAAAGCGCCGCCCGGCGTGTGCCGCAGGCGGGCAATGGCCTCGTCGGTTTCGAGGCTGGTATCGATCAGGTCTTCGGTCAGAGCGCCGATGATGCCGTCACGACCGGCATAAACCTTCCCGATCTTGTCGGGATGGCGGCGTGCTTCCTGGATCAGGCCGCACGCCGTTGAGTTGATGACGGCGGTTACGCCCCCTGACTGTGCGTAGAAGGCGTTTTTAACCGTCATCTTCGTCCCTTATTTCAGTGCGTCAAAAACGCTCTTGGTAATCGTATCGACCGAGCCCACCCCGGCCACCTTGGCAACCTTCGGTGCGTTGGCATCGCCGGTTGCTGCCCACTTGGTGTAGAAATCAACCAGCGGCTTGGTCTGCGAGTGATAGATCTCGAGACGCTTCTTGACGGTTTCTTCCTTGTCGTCGTCACGCTGGACGAGGTCCTCACCGGTCACGTCATCCTTGCCTTCAACCTTCGGCGGGTTGAACTTGACGTGATAGGTACGACCGGACGAAAGGTGAGCACGGCGACCGGCCATGCGCTCGACGATGTCACTGTCCGGCACGTCGATTTCAAGCACGACGTCGAGGGCAACGCCTGCATCCTTCATGGCATCGGCTTGCGGAATGGTGCGCGGGAAACCGTCGAACAGGTAACCGTCCTTGCAATCGTCCTGGGTCAAACGATCCTTGACCATGCCGATGATGACGGCGTCCGGCACGAGACCGCCGGCATCCATATGTTTTTTGGCTTCCAGACCGAGGGCGGTGCCCGCTTTTACCTGGGCGCGCAGCATGTCGCCGGTGGAAATCTGGGGGATGCCAAATTTCTCGGAGATGAACTTGGCTTGCGTACCCTTACCGGCGCCAGGTGCGCCCAACAGAATCAATTTCATGGAGTGTCCCTCGGTTCAAAAATGTTAATTCGTTCTTTTTATCGGCTTGTCCGGCTGCCGTTCTCTAAAGGCGAAAAATTACTCGCTATTGCCGGCCCGGTCAAACAATTTGCGCATCCGCTCTGCATCTTCGGGCGTATCGACACCCGGCGCCGGCGCCGCATCGACCAGCAAAACACTGATCCGGTAACCATGCCAAAGGGCGCGCAATTGCTCGAGCGACTCGAACTGTTCGGTCGGTGCAACGGTCAACCCGGCGTAAGCCTGCAAAAAGCTCGCACGATAGGCATAAAGACCAACATGGCGATAGGCCGGAAAGCCCGCCGGCAGGGTTTCGCCGCCGTTTTCACGGGCAAAGTGGTCGCGCGCATAGGGAATCGGGGCGCGCGAAAAATAGGCTGCGTCGCCGTCGGCGCGACAAACCACTTTCACCACGTTCGGATTGAAGAAATCACCAGCCTCGGTAATCGGATGCGCCACCGTCGCGATGTCGGCACCGCTGATCGCCAGCTGACGCGCCGTCCGGGCGATGATTTCAGGCTCGATCAGCGGCTCGTCTCCCTGCACATTGACGATGATGGTGTCGCGACTCCAGCCGCGCTGCTGCGCGACTTCGGCCAGGCGATCGGTACCGGTCAAATGGTCGCTGCGTGTCATCAAGGCAGCAAACTCATGCGCCTCGACGACGGAACGCACTTCCGGATGATCGGTCGCCACCCAGATTTCATCCGCCCCCGACAAGCGCGCCCGTTCGCCCACGCGCACGACCATCGGCTTGCCGCCAAGATCGAGCAGCGGCTTGCCCGGCAGACGCGTCGAGGCGTAGCGGGCCGGAATCACCACCTTGAACGCGGTGTGCCCCATGCTCAGCCTTCCGCGGGCAGTTGCCGGGCTTCGTCCTCGAGCATGATCGGGATGTCGTCGCGAATCGGGAAAGCCAGCTTGCAGGGTTTGCAGACCAGTTCCTTTTCGGCTTTGCGGTGTTCGAGATTGCCCTTGCAAATCGGGCAGACGAGGATATCAAGCAGCCTGGCGTCCACGAAGTTTCTCCAGAATAAGTTCAGTTAGGGCCGGCGCGAGCTCGGCCGCGACGGGCAAAACCCAGGTTTCGCCGGGCGTCAATCCGGCGCATTTTACTGCATCCTTCTCGGTCATCAGCAGGATGCCGTCTTTGGCGAAGGCCAGATCGGCCTCCACGTAGGCGTGATGATCGGGAAAGGGATGCGCTTCGAAGTCCAGCCCCAGCGCCTGCAGGGTCCGGAAAAAGCGCCCGGGATCGCCGATTCCGGCCAGCGCGTGCAATTTCTGCCCACGCAGACGGTCGACCGTACAGAAACGGGCAAAATCATCGAGCCGATAGAAATCGCCGGGCTGCAAACGCATTGCAAAAGACGGCAAGGTAGCCGGCAGACGCTCATCCGGTGCGCCGTTGCAGATCACCGCATCGACCGAATCGAGCCGTGCCAGCGGTTCGCGCAGCGGCCCGAGCGGCAGGCGCCAGCCGTTGCCGGCGCCGCGTCCGTCAAAAACGGCCAGCTCGACATCGCGCGCCAGACGGTAATGCTGCAGGCCGTCGTCGCAAAGAATCAGGTTCACTTCCGGATGCGCCGCCAGCAAGGCCAGTCCGGCTGCCGCCCGGTCGCGCCCGACCCAGACCGGCACAGCACTGCGCCGGGCGAGCAAAATCGGCTCGTCGCCGACGTCGACCGGTGAGGCGTCGGCCAGCACCGCGCGCGGCGCCGAGTTTGCACCGCCATAACCGCGACTGACGATGCCCGGCTGCCAGCCGCGCTCCTGCAGCGCCCGAGCCAACCACAGCGTCAGCGGCGTCTTGCCGGCGCCGCCGACGGTGATGTTGCCGACCACGACCACCGGCACCGGCAGGCGCAGCGGCTGCGTCCGGCGACGCTTGAGATTGGCGAGCAGGACAAACAGCCCGCACAAGGGCAGCAGGAGCGGCAGCAAAAGCCACAACGCCGGCGAAAGCCGGCGTTGCTCGAACCACTGCCGCTGCAACCAGCGCGCCATCAGCGTGGCGCTTGCGTCGCGAAGGAGATGTGCGGATAGCCGGCCGACTGCGCCGCCTGCATCACGTCGATGACGTTCTGGTGCGTCGCCTTGGCATCGGCGTTGATGACGATCAGCGGATCGGGCCGGGCACCGGCCGCCCGCTGCAGGGCATCGGCAATGCTCTTGACGTCACCACCGGGCAAGGGCGACTTGTTGACCAGGATCTGGCCGCTCGCCGTCACCGCAACATCGATCTCGTTGGGCTGCTCGGCCTGCTTGCTGGCATCGGCCGTCGGCAAATTGATTTCGAGGCCGGAGAACTTGGCGTAAGTCGTCGTCAACATCAGGAAAATGATGATGACCAGCAAGACGTCGATCATCGGAATCAGGTTGATTTCCGGCTCTTCCCGGCTGCGTCCGCGCTGAAAGTTCATTGCTTACTTCCGGTCGCCGTGCATGTACTCGACGAGACGCACGGCCTGCTGTTCCATCTCGACCACGAAGCCATCGACCTGGGCGCGGAAATGGCGCCAGAAGATCATGCTCGGCATCGCGATGACCAGGCCGAAACCGGTGTTGTACAGCGCGATCGAGATGCCATGCGCCAGTTGCTGCGGATTCGAGCCGCTCGGCGACTGCGAACCGAAAATCTCGATCATCCCGACCACGGTGCCGAACAGGCCCATCAGCGGGCTGATCGAGGCAATCGTGCCGAGCGTCGTCAGGTAGCGGTTCAGCTCGTGCGCGACGGCGCCACCGGCTTCCTCGATCGATTCCTTCATGATTTCGCGCGACGCATTGACGTTGCGCAGGCCGGCCGACAAAACGCGCCCGAGCGGCGAATGCTTTTCAAGGTCCTCAAGCAGCTTGTCGTTGTTGGCACCGCGCTTGAACTCGCCGACCGCACGTTGCAGCAGGCCGGCCGGAACGACCTTGGAACGACGCAGGGCAACCAGACGCTCGATGATCAGCGCAACGGAAATGATGGAGGCCAGCAACAACGGCCAGATGGGCCAACCGGCAGCCTGAACGATCGCAAACACGTGGGAATTCCTCGCTGGAAAATTAACCGTGGATTTTGCCTCTCCCCTTCCGGCGGGGCAAGCCCTAAAAATCAGGCGTCGTCGCGCTTATCCCCAAAATCTGTGGATAAGTCTGTGAATGAATTGTGGCCAGTTGCGCTAAACCCCGTCCGGCAAAGGCTTTTTCCTGCTCTGCCAAAAAACAAGGCACATTATTTAAATCGATAAAAATCAACAGGTTAAATAAAATCAAGCCTGTCAAGCAAAGCCCGCAACAAAAAACGACGGGTTACAATCGCCGGATGCGTGAAGTCACCACCACCGCCCCCTCTTCCACACTCACGGTTTCCAGCCTGAACCGCCTGGTCCGCGAATGTCTTGAAGCGAAATTCCCGCTGACCTGGGTCGGCGGCGAGATTTCCAACCTGACCTACGCCGCTTCCGGCCACGTCTATTTCTCGCTCAAGGATGCTGCCGCCCAAGTGCGCTGCGTGATGTGGCGCAGCCGGGCGCAACTACTCGGCTGGCGCCTGGAAAACGGCCAGAAGATCGAGGCACGCGCCCTGGTCTCTTTCTACGAGCCGCGCGGCGAATTCCAGCTCAATGTCGAAGCCATCCGCCGCGCCGGCCAGGGCGACCTGTTCGAACGCTTCCTGCGCCTCAAGGCACAACTCGAAGCCGAAGGCCTGTTCGCCAGCGCAGCCAAACGGCCGCTGCCGACTTTTCCGCGCCACCTGGCCATCGTCACCAGCCCGCAGGCCGCGGCGCTGCGCGACGTACTGAGCACGCTGCACCGGCGTGCGCCGCATATCCGGATCAGCCTGTTCCCGACGCCAGTCCAGGGCGAAGGCGCCGGCGAAAAAATTGCCGCCGCGATCATGGCGGCCAGCGACAGCGCTTGCGACGCGCTCATTCTCTGTCGCGGCGGCGGCAGCATCGAGGATCTCTGGGCCTTCAACGAGGAAAGCGTGGCACGCGCCATCCGCGCCTCCGCCATCCCGGTGGTTGCCGGCGTCGGCCACGAAACCGATTTCACGATTGCCGACTTTGCCGCCGACCAGCGCGCCCCAACACCGACCGCCGCAGCCGAACTGCTCAGTCCCGAGCGTAGCGCCCTGCTCGCCCGCCTCGCCGAACTGCAGCGCCATCTCGAACGGCGCATGGAACGCACCCTGGCCGACCAGCAGCAAAAAATCGACTGGCTGACCAGCCGCCTGATTCACCCCGCGGCGCGCATCGAACAGCGCCGCCAGGACACGACCCAGCTCGGCCGCCGCCTGCACCAGGCGATGTTGCGCCAGACTGCCAGCCAGCAATTGCGCCTCGCCGTCCTCGGCCAGCGCCATAAGGCCGCCCGACCACAGCCGGGCAAGCAGGGCGAACAGCTCGCGCATCTGCATTACCGGCTACACAGCCAGGCGCTCTGGAAAATTTCTCAACAGACCGGGAAACTTAATGCACTAAGTAGCGGTCTAGTGCAACTGGATCCGCAAGCCGTATTGGCCCGCGGTTATGCCTTGGCCATCGGCCCCGACGGTCGTGCCGTGCGCGATGCCGCACAGATTGCCAGCGGCGATGCGCTGAAACTCAGCTTTGCCCGGGGTTCGGCCGACGTCACCGTCAATCAGGTTGTGGCCACACCCGAAGCTGACTAGAATTTTGTTTTACCCCTTGAACATAACGGAGAATACCAATGGAACATCAACTGCCCCAGCTGCCTTTCGCCAAGGATGCCCTGGCCCCGCACATGTCGGCCGAGACCTTTGACTATCACTACGCGAAGCATCATCAGGCCTATGTCACCAACCTGAACAACCTGATCAAGGGCACCGAATACGAAAACCTCGACCTCGAAGCCATCGTCAAGAAGGCGCCGGCTGGCGGCGTGTACAACAACGCAGCCCAGGTCTGGAACCACACCTTCTTCTGGAACTGCCTGACCCCGAACGGCGGCGGCGCTCCGAAGGGTGCCCTGGCTGACGCGATCAACGCCAAGTGGGGTTCGCTCGACGCTTTCAAGACCGCCTTCCAGACCTCGGCTGTCGGCAACTTCGGTTCCGGCTGGACCTGGCTGGTCAAGAAGGCCGACGGTTCCGTCGACATCGTCAACATGGGCGCCGCCGGCACCCCGCTGACCACCGGCGACAAGGCCCTGCTCTGCGTTGACGTATGGGAACACGCCTACTACATCGACTACCGCAATGCCCGTCCGAAGTTCGTCGAAACCTACCTCGCCAGCCTGGTGAACTGGGCTTTCGCCGAAAGCAACTTCGCCGGCTAAACGCCAGATTCAAGCTTGAATCCAAAAGCCCTGCGGCAATACCCGCAGGGCTTTTTTCATCTCCGGATCACGCCGGCAAAAACGACAAAAACCGGTGGTCGACCGCTATTTCAGGATAAAAAACTCGTAAAACGAATAATAAAATCGTAAATTTTGGGGCCACTACGAACGAAAAATTCGTAAAAACGAGTTTGAAAGAAAGAGGGAGCATTTGGCTCCCCCTTTTCATTGTGCAGTCACTCAACACCGGCCACACCTCGAGCATTGCGGCCGTTGGGCTGAAGAGATCGACCGGGCAGCAATTTGTCCGCTTACCTACCGTTCATGCTCAGGGGAAAGCATACGGCGGCTTTCCTGTGTAACCATCCCTCGGCAGAGTCGGGGGCTTTCAATTTGTGAGCCGCTCAAAGCGGCATTACGGGGTTGCTCCGAAGCCCTCGATCTTGCAATCGATGCCGTCCACGGCCTCGACCTAGCGAACATTCTTGACCCTGATGCTCACCTTGACCAAGGCCAACCAGTCCTTGGGCTTGAGGTTCTTGACCAAGGTGACACTGCCGCCGTCGGCCAGGACATTGCCGAAGGCGCCCCTTCAGACCTTCGTGTCCTCGATGGCCTCGGCCAACGCGGCATTGATCCGCTCCTGGGCGCATTCGGGGCAGATATAGAGCTCACTGCCTTCGTAGGTGAAGGCGGACCAGCATTGGGGGCTGGCGGGCAGGCCAGGGGCACGTTGCGAGGAATATCGTGCGCACAGGAGCGCGAAGGCCGACACTGTACCCCCTCACAGTTGTCAGCACCCGGTGTCCGAACTTCGGATCAGGCCACCTGGACCCGGTACGGGCTCTGCCGGTCCGCGACGTCCTGCTCGCGGAACTGGCGCGGCGACTGGCCAGTGGTGCGTTTGAAGACCTTGGAAAAACCGAAAGCGTCCTGGTAGCCCACGGCCTGCGCGATCTGTTCCAGCGACAGCCGGGTGTCAGCCAGCAACTGCATGGCCTTCTGCATGCGCAGGGTGCGCAGGTAGTTCAGCGGCGAGTCGCCCAGGGCGTCGCGAAAGCGCTTGGCCAGCGCCGAGCGCGACAGGCCGGCCTGCCGGCCCAGTTCTTCGAGCGTCCAGCTATGGCCGAGGTTGCCGTGCATGAGTGTGAGCACCTGGCGGATCGGGCGGTCGGCGATGGCGTGGTGCAAGCCCGGTGCGCCGGGGTTTTGGCGCTGTGCAATCTCGCGCAGGGCAAAGGCGAACAGTGCGTCAAGCAGACCCAGGGTGGCCGAGGAGGCGCCCAGTCCTCCGTCGCCCAGCTCGCGGTCGAGCAGGCCGATGGTCAGGGACAGGGGAGAGAGCGGGGGCAGAGAGTGGCCGCGCACCACGAACCACGGTGGCAGGCTGCGCAGGAAGGGATGCAGCGGGTCGTGCCAGAACTGGTAGGCGGCACTGATGACTTGCGCGGAGGCCTGGGTAGCCGGGTTGTCGTCGGCCCCGGCCCTAGAGGACGGTGCTCCGTCTGCCAGACCAGCGCCTGCAAATGGTGCGATCATCATCGTGGTGCAGTGCGTGGGCGTTGTGCGGTCCAGCGATAGCTGGTGCGCGCAGCCGCGCGCCATCAACACCAAGTCGCCGGCCTGCAGCGCCAGCGGCTCGTCCAAGTTGGTCGCGTGCACGAAAGCGCGGCCTCGCGTGACTGCGTACAGGCCGAAGCTGCGGTCACAGGGAAAACGCAGCGCCGTCTCGAGCGTGAGCGCGTGCAGGTCAAGCTGGCGGCGCCGGAGTCCGGCGACATGAAGAATGTCTGAGAGTATGTCCATGGTTTCCATTATATGGACGATTAGACATGAATTATGGAATTTCATGCATTCAGGGCCTTTCATCAACGGTGCACACTGAAAGCCTTCTCAACCACAAACAGGAGTTTTGCATGACTACCACCCTCGTAATCGGCGCCAATGGCCAGAACGGTTCCCCCCTCGTTGACCTGCTCACCGCCCAGGGCCAAACCGTGCGCCGCGCCACCAGCCGCACCCCCACCCAGGTCGGCGAGGTGCACCTCAACCTCGTCACCGGCGAAGGCCTGGCTGCGGCGCTGGCCGGCGCCGACCAGCTGTTCTTGTTGGCACCTTCCGGCTTTTCCAACCATCACGAGTTGCTGATACCCGCCATCGACGCCGCCAAAACCGCCGGTGTGCGTAAGGTGCTGCTGATGTCCGCCATGGGCGCCAACGCCGACGACAGCATCCCGCTGCGCCGTGCCGAGTTGCACCTGGAGCGTTCGGGTCTGGCCTGGAACGTAATCCGCCCCAACTGGTTCATGCAGAACTTCCACACCTTCTGGCTTCAGAGCATCCAGACCCAAGGTCAGATCCTCTTGCCAGTAGGCGCCGCAAAGGGCAGCTTCATCGACACTCGCGACGTCGCGGCCGTGGCCGCCAAGCTGCTGAGCAGCGACGACTTCGTGAACCAGTCGCACGACCTGACCGGCAGCGAGGCGCTCGACCACACCCAGGTAGCGGCGATCCTGTCGAAGGCCGCAGGCCGGACAATTGGCTACACCGACGTTCCCGAAGATGCAATGCGCCAGGGCCTGCTGGCCGCGGGCCTACCGCCGGACTACGCTGAGTTCCTGCTAGCAATCCTGAGCGCATTCAAAACTGGCTATGCCGAGCGCACTACCGACGCGGTGCAGCGCATCACCGGGAAGGCGCCAATCCGACTGGAACAGTACGCGCAGGAATTCAAAGCCCACTGGGCCTGAACAGCGGCCGGGGGTCGGAAATCTGTTCGCCGCGCCAGCAGGTGCGGTCAGAATTCCATTCAACCCTGGCCCGAACTTGTTTTACTTGGGAAAACCACTACTGGCGGTTACCAAGGCAGGCATCAAGGTTCTTATGGGTGTTAACCTGCGAGGCGCGATCCCGGTGATGCTGACCATCACCACGGCCAAAGTTGCCATGGTATAGCTGAGCCTGGGGTTGGGCCATCTCGTCTCGGTTCAGCTTGCGCAACAAAATTGAGCGTCGTAATAGTGGCTGATAACTCGGCACCGTTCGTCCAGAACTTGTCGAAGGGCAGCACGCCCATGCCAGCAGGTCCTGGCATGGGCGTGCTGGCTCACCACAAACGGATCAACCTAGTCAGACATTTTTTAAGGGTATCAATAGGCACCTTTTTACTGCTTCAGAGGAATCCAGCCCTGGAAGCCCTGAATGATGGCCCATAGCTTCTGCGGAAGCTTGATCGCCGGAAGCTTCGCAGGATCAAGCTCAACGTCCACCTCCTGGCCCTGCTGAACACGGCTTACCCAGTCCGGGTTGACAATCAACCCCCGGCCAATCGCAACCATCGATAACCCGGCATCCAGCGCTCGGCTGGCATGGTCGGGGGTCAGGATGCTGCCGGCGGCGAGCACAGGAGCCCGCTTGGCAACTCGTTCGACGATGCGGCTGACGATAGATTGCCCGTCAGGATCGTCGATAGGCCGGTCTGTCAACAAGTTGGCCAGTGAGATGTGAATGTAATCGACACCCAGTTCCAACAGTTGGTCGACAAAGCCCAGCGTCTGGTCAATGCGATAGCCTTCGTCGCCAGGCTCTTCCGGCGAGAGGCGGACACCGATGGCAAACGGTCGATCGGCATGCTTGGCAATCACACGCTTAACCTCCGCGACGACGGCCAAGGGAAACCGCATGCGGTTTCCCAATGATCCGCCCCATTCATCGGTGCGGGTATTAGTGGCTGGAGAGAGGAAGTTTTGCAGCAGGAAACCGTGAGCACCATGCACTTCGATCCCGTCGAAACCTGCCTCGATACCACGCCGTGTTGCCTCACCGAACGCCTTGATCATCTCCACGACCTCATCACCCGTTAGGGCTCTCGGCGTCAGGGGCGCAACGAAGGGCGTGGCTTTTGTTAGAACAGCGCTTGAACTTACCACATCCCCGCCAGGAATGAGCTGTGGCAGTGCCTTGTTGCCGGCATGAAAAATTTGCAGCAAAGCCGGCGCACCACCACTCTTTGCTGCATCAGCAAGCCGCTTGAGGCTTGGGATGAAACTATCGTCGGCAGCGGAAAATTCGTGCGTAAAACCGATTCCGTTGGCGGTCACCTGGGCGCAACCGCTAATTACCATTCCTACGCCTTTAACACGGAGCCTGTAGTACTCCTCCTCTTCCTCCGTGATCTGGAAATCGTCGGTGCCCGACCATGTAGTCATGGGCGACATCACCACGCGATTGCGCAAGGTGATACCCGGGCGGAGATCGAAGGGGTGGAACAAGGGATTGGCATGCAGATGAGACATAAAAATAGACTCCATGAGGGGTATAAAGCCATCATGGTATATATAGTAAATCTGGTGTCAATTAGGCACCTTAAATCGCTTTGGTATATCAGAGGAAACCACCCAGATGTTGGCTGCAACTCCATTTTTTGGCTTCCGTTGGCGATCGCGTCAAAAGGTTCGCCGCCCCCTTTCAGATATCTACACTTGATTTCTCAACCTCGTTTTCTGCGCAAAAAGCCGTACTAAGGAAATCATTTCTGGGCGCGTGGCTACTACGTGGATACGGCAGGACTGAACAGCGAAATGATTCAGAAGTACGTAAAGTTTCAAAAAAAGGAAGAACTGCGGCAAGAGCAACTCCAGCTTGAACCGAGGGTCGGCCCTTCTCAGAAGGTAGTTCGTTCACCTCCGCCTTACTCCATTTTCATAGACCAGAAATGTCTACCAGACCGGCCGGAGGCAATCCATTGACCTTAATTTGGTGTCTGTCGAATTGGCAGCAAGCCATAGACCTTGACATCATGAACCGATCGTTCCACAATGATTTTGGTTAAAACGATTATTCAGAAAGGTATATGCATATGAACATAAAAGAAATTGTCAAAAACCTCCTAGTACTTTGCACCATTCTTCTCGCAGCCGGAACAGTTTCCGCCAACCAATCAGCCAAAGTTTTCGATCTAACTTTTCACATATTCACTTCAGAAGACGATGGATTTTTTGATAACTCGGTGATTGTTGAGGGAGATAAAGAACTACTGCTGATTGACGCGCAACTTACTCGAGCGAATGCGATTAAGGTCCTCGATTTGATACGATCGCTCAACAAGAATCTCAAGCAGATTTATATTACTCACGAGCATGCTGACCATTTTTTGGGCTTGGAGGTATTCAAGGACGCTTTTCCACAAGTGGAGATATTAGCTAACTCCAAGGTCGCGAACCGTATAGATGAGGTATACAAGGCTAAGCTTGAAAAATGGCATGGGATATTGTCGTCAAAGGCAGCCACCCGTGAAGTCCCCATAACTAGATACGATGGAGACCAACTCAGTATTGAAGGTACACAAATCGAGATTCATAAACATCTTCAGGGGGACACTGATGAGAACTCCTACCTTTGGTTCCCCAAAGAACGTGTCGCGGTAGTCGGTGACATGGCCTATGACCAAATGCACGTCTATACCGTAGAAACTACGCCTGAGAGCCGAAAAACCTGGGTTCAAAATCTCGATACGCTTGCAAAGCGAAACCCTAAAATTGTCATTCCAGGGCATAATTTTCCGAATAAAAAAATTGACGCCTACAGTGCGATTTATTTCACAAAACAGTATCTTTTGGTTTTTGAAGAAGAACTTTCCAAATCAAGCAGTCGAGCCGAATTTCAAAACCGCATGAAAATACAATATCCAGATGCAGAGCTTTTCTTTAGTGTTGAAAGAGCCTCCGCTAAGTTTTTTAATCAATAACCTTTATCACACATTACACTTTTCAATTTAACGAACAAAGCAACCATCGCCAGAGTGTCAGGCGACGGTTGCCAAAGTGGAACTCCAGCTTGCCTTAACGACATCTCCAAACACGACCAATCGGTGAAGATTAAGCCCCCATTTATTTGCGGCTATTGTTTATGTATGGCCTTGAGGCCATGCCAACATTGCAACGTCAATAAGACGGGCAAGCGTCTGGCTAGTAGCTCCGACTGAAGGTAGGTTTACGATTGCTTGCAGTATTCCAAAGTAATACCAAGCCAGTAGATTCAGATCGACATTCTGCTCGATCTCACCCTCTAGCTGCCCACGAGTCAGAATCTCCATAAAGATCTGCCTCTGCTGGCACGCCGCAGCGTTAGCGGCTAGCTTTCCTGCGGCAGTTAGGTCTTCTTGCTCCGCGTTACTGCGTGATATCAGGCAACCAGGAGGGCGCTTTATCTTAGATTCCGTCGGAAGAAACTCACGTAGCAATGCTTCTACGCTCGCTTTGGAGGTGTGTGCTCGGGTCGATCTCATTCGCGTCAATACGCGGTCGGTATACAACTGGAGAGACTCACTGAAGAGCCCGCCCTTATCATGAAAGCGCTGGTATAGGCTTGATCGAGACAAACCAGTCGCCTCGGTCAGATCGCTAACAGATGCATTTGCGTACCCATGACGCCAGAAAACACCCATCGCCGCTTTTAGTACTGCAATTTCATCATATTGCGGTTTACCGCTCATAAATCCTCCGCCAACAAATTGGAACGATATCTCTTTCTCATGCCCCAGCTTACGACATACGATTGATTGTGAACAGCCTCTTAGAGCACTAGTGTTCTAGCGTTTTGGTATAATATATATACCAAGCATCATGAAATAGCCTTTTCTCGTACAGGAGAAAGCCGTGAAACGTCCGATATTAAATTTAGAGCCACAGTGCTTTTCTTCAGACTGCCCAAGCAGAGCTTTGTTCGATCAGATTGCTGACAAATGGTCAATGATGGTGTTGGCTGTTCTAGACGACGGTCCACATCGTTTTAACGCGATCAAGCGCCGGCTGGAGGGCGTCACCCAGAAAGCGCTGACTCAATGTCTTCGTCGCTTGGAGCGCAACGGACTGGTTTCCCGTCAAGTGATTTCGTCGCCGCTCGCTGTTCAATATGAAATCACGCCGCTTGGGAACACTTTGCAGCAACCATTTCGACAACTGCATGCGTGGACACTGGAGAAGCTTCCGTTGGTCGAAAGCGCTCGGAGCGCATTCGATCAACAGAATTTGCCTTGAGTCGCTTCACAAACGGTCGCTCTCTATTAGTCCGCCCTTGACGGCGAGAGCACCGTGATCCCGCGAAGGGAACAGCAAGACCACCTCATGCCATCCCCACGCTCACCTGCCTTCGGCAAGTGCGCAGCACGCGCAGGCCCACGAGGAGCTGAGCCGCACCGCCGGGCGCAGAAAAACTGGGCAGAACCCTGCATGTATTTGGCCGCGCAGTTCCACGCTTGCCAGTCAAGAATGAACTGCGCGCGCTCAATGCGCCCCAACTAACACAGGGCCAAAGCCGCCCTGGAGTGAATAGCTTTGCCCTACATGATGTATGCCATGACGCAAAGATTAGTACTAATTAGCGATTGCGTTCTCGTCGTCGGCGCTAAGTTCGTCCAATACTGAGCGCGCCGGACGCGGTGCACCGAGATGCAGGTAACGTAGTTCATCCATAAGGGCACTCCAAAGTGAAGGTCCGCCCTTTTCCAGCAGTTCCGCGCGCAAAGCCGCCTCCTTGCTTGGTTGCGTATGCCGAAGGCCCCAGGCAGCCATCTGTGCGAGCAGAGGTACAAGCTGTATGGCCGCTTCCGTGAGGCTGTAGATTCCTTTCTGCTGATGATTCGGATCCGGAGATCGTGTCAGCAGGCCAGACGCGGCCAAGTGCTTCAGCCGGCTGGCGAGGATGTTCGAGGCGATGCCTTCCTCGTTTCTCTCCAGCAAGGCGCCATAGCTACGCCTGTTCCCGAACATGACATCGCGGATAACGATCAGGCTCCAGCGGTCGCCGATCTGCTCAAGCGTCAGGTTGATCGGGCAGCCCGATCGTCTTGTTTGTTGCACAGCGATTCTCCTTAAATTTCCACTTGCATTATGCAAGTAGTGTGGATATTATTCAACCACTTGCACAATGCAAGCACTTTAAAGATCCTGGCGGATCGACAGAGGAATCGAACATGCGTGTGGCTTTCATCACGGCTTACGGCGGCAATTCGGTAGTCCGGGTGGCCGCAAGGGTGGCAACAACGACATGGCGCGATGAGTTGGCGTTTCGCTAAAGATCATTACGTATGTACGTACATACCTCACTACACACAATGGTTAGGAAAACACTATGAAATTCACCACTATCCTTTCGCGTACCGTGCTCGCGGTATCGTTAGCATTCGCCGGCACTTTCGTTGCTGTAGCACCGGCCCAAGCTGCAGCGCCGATGCAGCACAAGCAGGTTGCGGGCTTCTATCGCGCGATGATTGGCGACTATGAAGTCACCGCCCTCCATGACGGCAGCGGCGCCATAGACTCCAGCCTCCTGCATGGCGATCCGGCGCTCATCCAGTCCCTCCTGGCGCGCTCCTTCCAAAACGATCCCAAGCATGTCTCGGCCACCGTCCAAGGCTACCTGGTCAACACCGGCTCCAAGCTCGTCCTCATCGATACGGGTGCTGGCGGCCACTGGGGTGGCCCCACGCTGGGCAAGCTCGTGCAGAACCTGAAGGCCTCCGGCTACAAGCCGGAGCAGGTTGATCTGGTGCTGCTGAGCCATCTTCACGCTGACCATACTGGCGGCATATACAAAGACGGGAAACGCGTCTTCCCGAAGGCGACCGTGATGATGAAGAAGGCCGACGCCGACTTCTGGCTGTCGAAGGAAATCACCGCCAAGGCCCCGGAAGACGCAAAAATCTTCTTCAAGGTGGCACAGGATGCCGCCGCGCCTTACATCGCTGCCGGCAAATGGAAGCCGTACGAAGGCCTGGACGAAATCGTCCCCGGCATCGCACCGTATGCCATTCCCGGCCATACGCCCGGTCACACCGGCTACATGATTTCCTCAAAGGGTCAGTCGCTGCTGGTCTGGGGCGACACCGCTCACGTCCTCGCCGTCCAGATGCCGCACCCGGAAATCGGCATCGTCTTCGACTCAGACGGCCCGACGGCCATCAAAACGCGTGAAGACCTTCTGGTGAAACTCGCCGCGGACAAGACGATGATTGCCGCCGCCCACATGCCGTTCCCGGGCCTGGGCCGTATTCGCAAGGCCGACACCGGCACTGGCTACGACTGGGTACCCGCAACTTTCCTCAACCTGAAGTGAGGTGAACCATGGCCTACGACTCATCTTCCGCCCGCAAGCTCCGCGAGGCGATGTTCGCCTTCGACTTTGCGTATCCCGTACGCACCATCGAGACGCTCCGCGTCGGCATGGAGGCAATTTCGCAAGCAAACCCGCCGGCGGCTGACCTGACCGTCGAGCCGACCGAGCTCGGTGGCGTAGCCGCGGTGGCGATTACGGCGCCCGGCGCGTCCAAATACCGAGTCATCTACCATTTCCACGGTGGTGGCTGGGTGGCAGGCTCTCCGGCCTCGCATCTGGGCATGCTTGGAGAGCTGTCTCGAGCGGCAAAGTCCCAGGTCATCGTCCTGGACCACTCCAAGGCACCCGAGCACCCATTCCCGGCGTCCTACGACGAGTCGATCCGGGGCTACGAAGCAGTGCGTGCGCTTGGCAAACCGTTCGCTGTGACAGGAGATTCCAGTGGCGGTGGCATGGTTCTCAACGTTCTTGCCTACGCGTCCTCGAAGGGCCACAAGGACGCGCGAGCAGCGCTACTCATTAGCCCATGGGCAGACTTAACGCTGACGCTGCCCTCGTTAACGCAGTTGGCCGACCGCGACCCAATGGTCAACGCGGGCGCGATGCGGGAGATGGTCGAGGCTTACGCTGGCAACCACGATTTGAAGGATCCCCGCATCTCACCCATGTTCGCCGACATGCACGGTTTTCCTCCACTGCTCATCCATGTCGGAAGCGACGAAGTGCTTCTCGACGACGCGCTTGAAATTGACCGAAGGGTGCGCAAGGCCGGCGGCGAGTCGCACCTTGAGGTCTGGCCGGAGATGCTGCACGTCTGGCACATTCAGACTGGCTCTTTGCCTCAGGCACACGACGCGCTGCAGAGAGCCGGCGAGTTTCTCATCGAGCACCTCGAGAAATAGCACGCGAGCGCCCTCAACGAACACGTAGACACTAGATAGGAGATTGTAATGACTACTGACACCAACGCGCCGGGAACGGCATGGATGCAAATCGTCATGAAGAAAGGCACGAGCGAATTCGCGACGTCGTTCACCGCTGACGCCAGGCTTCAGACCTCAGCCCTCAGCAAGGCCGTGGTCGGCCCGACACTCATCGGAGCGTTCTTTGCCGCGACGAGCACGATGTACGAACACTTCGCGTTCACTGCGGAAACGGCTGACGGTGCGAAGACTTACCTTGAATGGGATGCCATCCACGCTGGCAAGCCGGTCGCCGGCACCACCATACTCACTCGGAATGAGTCTGGCCTCATCAACAACATCAAGCTCTTCCAAAGCCCGTTCGCCGTCGTTCGTGAATTCTCTTCTGGCCTCAAGGAGCGACTCGAAGGAACACTGGGTCAAGACTTCTTTAGCTAAGGCGGGAAGACAACAAACTTCATCGCCACATTTGACCAGAACAACACTACCGAGGAAACACCATGCCAATATTTCATGCCCACATTCCGGCTCAAAAGTTCTCTAGCGAAGAGAAACGGGCGCTGGCGGATGCCTTAAATCTCGCTCTTCATGAAGCCATGGAGACACCTATGGATGATCGATTCGTCATCATCAGTGAGCACAAGGACGACGAATTCTTCATCCATCCGACTTTTCCCAACTTGAAAAGATCCGACAGGCGCATGCTCATAATGGTAACGACCGGCACGAGCAGGACGGTGGAGCAGAAACGCAAGCTCGCGGAGTTGGTCACCCGATACGCAGTAGAAAAGGTTGGCATCAGCCAGGACGATGTCACCCTGATGATGTATGCCCTTCCCTTGGAGAGCATGAGTTTCGGCGGTGGCAAGCTGGTCTCTGACATCGACCTTTCCATGCCTTGGGTAAACAAGTAAGAAAGGGGTAAAGCGATGACCGACTGGCATTTCTACGAACCGGCGCAGGGGCATTCCCTGCGTCATGATCCGCTCAACGCCATCGTCGCTCCGCGACCGATCGGCTGGATCAGCACAGTCTCTAACGACGGCGTGCGCAACCTTGCGCCCTACAGCTTCTTCAACCTGTTCAACTACAAGCCGCCGATCATCGGCTTTTGCTCGCTTGGTGCGAAGGACTCGCTCGCCAACGCACGAGACACCGGCGAGTTCGTATGGAATCTGGCGACGCGAGAGCTCGCCGAGGCGATGAACGCCTCCGCGGCGATGGTGCCAGCGCACGTCGATGAGTTCGAGTTGGCCAAGCTGGAGACGCTGCCCTCTGCCAAGGTGCGGCCATCGCGCGTTGCGGCTAGTCCGGTGCAGTTCGAGTGCGTGGTCACCCAGATCGTGCAGCTGGAGGCAAAAGGCGGCGCGGCACTCCCGGCGTGGCTGGTGTTGGGCGAAGCAGTAGCGATCCACATTGACCGGCAGTTGATCAAGGACGGCGTGTACCAGACTGCGCAGGCGCGCCCGATCCTGCGCGGTGGTGGGCCGGCTGACTACTTCGAAATCGGCGCGGGACAGCTCTTCACGCTTGAGCGACCCGGTTGATTGACTTGGTATCGCACAAGATCGACGCCAGTCACTGTTGCGGCGTTGCCTGACATCTTTCTACAAGGAGCCCCCCCCGTGTTTCAACGTACCGATATCGCCTTCGAAGCCGAGGGCGGCATCACGCTGCGCGGCTGGCTCTGTGTGCCCACCGGCGGCACCGGCCCCTATCCAGCCATCACCATGGCGCATGGCTATGCCGGCGTGAAGGAGCACGGCCTGGAGCGATTCGCCGAGAAATTCGCCTCCAGCGGCTTTGTCGTCCTCCTGCACGATCACCGCAACTTCGGCGCCAGCGACGGCACGCCGCGCCAGGATATCGACCCGTGGCGTCAGATCGCCGATTGGCGGCGCGCGATCAGCTTCCTCGAACAGCAGGATGTCGTCGATGCGAAATGCATCGACCTGTGGGGCACGAGCTATTCCGGCGGCCACGCGCTCGTGCTCGGCGCAACCGAACGCCGCTTGCGCGCGGTCGTCGCGCAGGTGCCGACGATCAGCAGCTTCGAGCAAGGACTGCGCCGAACAGTTGCTGGCGCTCGGCATCCCGCTCCCTGACGAGGAAGCCTTCCTGACAGCCGGGGTGGCCATCCCGACAAACCCATAATCGCCTTTTTGAACGAGCCGCCTCCAACCCCATGACTACGCCAATCCAGCAAGCCGTCGATGCCGTCATCGCCAGCCGTTATTCCTGCCGCGCCTTCTTGCCCGACGAAGTTCCGCCGGAAGTGCTGAAGGACATCCTGACCGTCGCCGCACGCGCGCCTTCCGGAACGAACACCCAGCCCTGGAAGGTTTGGGTAGTCACCGGGGGAAGCAGGTCCCGCCTGTGTGCCAAAGTTCTCTCCGCGTTTGATGACCCGGAAGAAGCCGCCACACATACCGAGTGCTATCCGTACTACCCGGAGAAGTGGGTTTCCCCGTATATCGAGCGCCGCCGGAAAGTTGGTCTCGATCTTTATCGCCTAGTGGGCATTGAGAAAGGCGACGCAGCGCGCATGCATCAGCAACATGCCCGGAATTTCCATTTTTTTGATGCTCCGGCCGGGCTCATATTTACGATCGACAGGGTCATGGCGCAAGGTAGCTGGCTGGATTACGGCATGTTTCTCCAGAATGTAATGCTGGCAGCTAAGGCGCGCGGGATTGATACTTGTCCGCAAGCTGCTTTTGTGCAATTCCATCGAATCATTCGAGAAGATCTTGGAATACCGGAGGCGGAAACGATTGTCTGTGCGATGGCCTTGGGTTTCGGCGATGACAGTCGCCCCGAGAACACTTTACGTACGGAACGAGCGCCTATTGACGAGTGGGTACGATTCAACTCATGAAGAGTGGTTCGCCAGGCCTGTTAATGATGAGTCCGAGCGATCGCAAAAATAAACTGGACGATTGCTTATTTCCGTTAAGCGCCAAACCGCTGGCGTAGGCATTCCGGCCGGTTTTCATTTGAAGCGACCATTCCGATGACCGGTCGGAGATTCGGCGATCGCCCGCTACTGTGGCTGGGTTGAGCCAGAGTGGGAGTCAGTTCGCTCGCCGAATTGCGGTCATTGAGCGAGATCCATCGAAGTCTCCAGCATTCAAATTGGATGACCAGACCGATTGGCCGATTGTGGCCGGCGGGGTGAGGTCGCCAATGGCCGAGGAGCTATCACCGGCCAATCGCATTCTAAATACACTGGAATCTTCCGAGTTTTTTAGGAAAGGATACCCGCAGGACTTTTTTCATCTCCGGATCACGCCGGCAAAAACGGCAAAAACCGGTGGTCGACCGCTGGGCGAGCAAGAAGCGTATCGTGCACCGCACCGATCGGCCGTTCCGGCCGCCACCTTCGAGCGAAAGCAGGTCCGCCGTGAATCCCGCCAAAATCAACGCCCTTTTCGATGTCCTGCGCGCCGCCTGCGCCCGTCAGTTCGCCTTCAACCCGCGCCGGGTCACAGCCGGCATGCGCTACGTCGGCACCGAGGGGCACGGCAAGGATCTGGTCCATATCTTCCGCGATGCCGGCACGCATTCGCAGATCGTGCTCAACAGCACCTTCGCGACGCTGCGCGAGAAACACGGCGAAAAGCCGCACTGGACCGAGGCCGAGAAAGCGCACTACAAGAACACCGACGCTGAAATCGATGCCGAAATCGCCGCCCGCCAGGCCGAACTCGATTACACCTGCAGCAGCCCGCTCTATCTCGATCACCGCGCCGAGTTGCTGTCGCACTACAAGGACTGGCCGGCCTACCAGCCCGGCCCGAACCCGCGCGAAGCCGCCCGCGCCCTGATCGCCAGCCTCACTGAAGCCGCCGACCCGCGCCTGACCGCCTTTGCCGAACACATGCACTCGAACGACCCGGAGCACCTGGCGCACCTGCTGCTCGCGCCCTGCCATCTCGAACTGGAAGCCGCCAAAGCGGCCGCCGCCGCTTAAACCGGGAGCACGCGCATGGCCCAGGCAAAATCCTGCGAGCTCAGTCTCGCCGCCCAGACCACCGACGAACTGCTGCACGGCCTGGAAAAACTGCGGCAAAGCTGGAAGGAAAATCCGGCCGGCGTACCGAAAGGGCTGGCCTGCTCGGAGTCGAAGAGCGGCCAGTTCGTGCTGGTCGCCGCCGAATCGGCCTTCATCACCCTGCCCGGCGCCTGCGTCATCAAGGGCATCGGCGCCATCGAACTGCTTGGCGAACCAGCCTTTGAAGACGGCGACCATTCAAAAACCCTGGTTCTCAAGGCAACGCCAGAAGGCTGGCAGTTCTCGGTCAAGTTCATGCGCCCGGTCGTGCGCGAACGAAACGCCAAGCAATCCACCTGAGCGGCAGTCAGCCCAGGCGTTCGATCGCCGGCAGAAAGACCTCAGTGACGATCACCTGCTGCCCGCCCAGGCGATGCAGCGAACGGCGCGCCCAGAGATAGCGGCCGCAGGCACCGAGCGCCGCCGCCCGCCGATACAGCGGATGCCGGCTGTCGAGGCGGCGAAATTCGATATCACCACGGCAAAAGCCGGGATGGGCAAAAAGCAGCGAGCCGAGCGAACGGCTGCCCAGACGTGCCAGCCAGCGGCTCAGGCGGCCGCGGCCAGCGGTCGACAGCGTGGTATGGGCAAAAATCACCGGCACGCCGTCGCACTCGAGCGCCACTTCGCGCACCCAGGCCGGCTGGCGGCCCTGATCGAAGATCAGCCCTTCATCGGCAAGCGGCCGGCCACGCCCGTAGGCGAGCAGGCGCACGCGAAAGCTCGTGCTCAATCGCTGGCAGCGCGCCGTCAGCGAGGTCGGTTCGCTCAACCAGGAGGCCAGAACGGGTGAAACTGGCGCCTGGCCGAGGCCGGAACGCCAACGATTGCTGCGCATTACTGACCCCGCGGCGCCTTCTCGATGCCATTGAGGCGGGTGCCGGCCTTCAGGCCGCGCTGGGCGAACCAGCCGAGATTCATTTCCAGCGCGTAACTGGCCATCTTCTTGGCGCAATGGTTGTCCTCTGTTTGCGGCTGCATGTCCTCGATATTGATGATCTTGCCCTCGGCATCGAGAAAGGCCACCGACAACGGGATCAGCGTATTGCGCATCCACATGCAATAGGCGTTCGGCTGCGGAAAGACGAACAGCATGCCGCGCTGCGCCGGCATCGACTTGCGCTGCATCAGGCCGGTCTGCCGGTTCTGGTCGGTCGCGGCGACTTCGGCCTCGATGCGGTGAAAGCCGGCAGTCAGCTCGACGACCGGCATGGCCGTCTGCGCCAGCGCCGCGCCACTGAGCAGCAGGCCGAAAAAGACGGCAAATACGTTCTTATTCATGGAATGTTCCTTGCAAATCCTTGAGAGAGCCTTCGATGACGCGCCACTGGCCCAGCGGCAGGCCGGCCAGACCAACCCCGCCGATCGCGGCGCGGATCAGACGCAGCGTAGGATAGCCGATGGCGGCTGTCATTCGCCTGACCTGACGGTTCTTGCCTTCGGCAATGCGGATTTCCAGCCAGCGGGTCGGAATCGCCTGGCGAAAGCGGATCGGCGGGTCGCGCTGCCAAAGCCCGGCCGGTTCGTCGATCAGGCGAACTTTCGCCGGCTGCGCCGTGAAATCGGAAAGCTTGATGCCGGCGCGCAGGCGTTCCAGGTCGCTTTCCTGCGGCTCGCCCTCGACCTGCGCCCAGTAGGTTTTTTCCAGCTTGTGTTTCGGATCGGCAATGCGCGCCTGCAGCTTGCCATCGTCAGTCAGGATAAGCAGCCCCTCGCTGTCGGCATCGAGGCGGCCGGCGACATAAACGTCCTTGAGGCTGATGAACTCATTGAGCGCCCGCCATTTGCCCTCCGGCGTAAACTGGCTGAGCACACCGTAAGGCTTGTTGAAGAAAACGATTCTGGACACGGCGCGCAGCGGTCAACCCGGAAAAAGAGGGCAATTCTAGCCGAGCCGAACGCCCCCGGCGACCGACACCGGTCAACCGTCCAGCCGGCCGGGCGTTAGGCGGCTACCCCCAGCCTTGCGATATACTCGCCCGATGACTGCCATTGCACAAAACACCACCGGCAACGAGCCGGTGCTCCCCGCTCACTGGGCGGCTGAAGTCGAAGCGCAACTTAGCGCCGGCGAAAACTCCCAGGCCTGGCTTGAAATCGACCTCGATGCCCGTCTGCAGTTCGCCCGCGGCCTGGTCATCATCACTGACCGCCGCCTGCTCGCGCTGGCGCCGGGCGAGAGCAACTGGCGAACCTGGCCGCTGCAAGCCGGCCTCAGCCTGAACCATGTCGACCATGCCGGCGTCGGCACGCTCGAACTGCTCGACACCAATGGCCGCCAGGCCTGCTGGCGCTACACGCTGGCCCACAACCTGGCCGCCCTGCGCGTCATCGCCGAGTTCGAACTGCACCTGGAGAGCATCGTTTCCAGCCAGCCGGTCGCCCGCCCGCCCGAGGACGTCTGCCCGAAATGCAAGGCGCCGCTCGAGCCGGGCGACGACGAATGTCCGAACTGCAATCGCGAAACCGCCGTCCCGCCGTCGACCTGGACACTGTTCCGCCTGTGGCGCTTTGCCCGCCCCTACCGCTGGCAGTTGCTGACCGGTTTTGTGCTCACCCTGGCGTCGACAGCGGCGCAACTGGTGCCGCCCTACCTGACCATGCCGCTGATGGACAACGTGCTGATCCCGTTCCAGAACGGCAAGCCGATCGACTGGCCACTGGTCCTGATGTATCTCGGCGGCCTGCTCGGCGCCGCCGTGCTGGCCTGGGGCCTGGGCTGGATCCGCACCTACATCCTGTCGCTGGTTTCCGAACGCATGGGACGCGACCTGCGCACGCAGACCTACGACCACCTGCTCGGCCTGTCGCTCGAATATTTCGGCGGCAAGCGCACCGGTGACCTGATGGCGCGCATCGGTAACGAAACCGACCGCATCAACATCTTCCTGTCCCTCGACCTGCTCAATTTCGCCACCGACGTGCTGATGATCACGATGACCGCCGTCATCCTGTTCAGCATCAACCCGTGGCTGGCGCTGGTCACGCTGCTGCCGCTGCCGATCATCGGCTGGCTGATCCATTTCGTGCGCGAAAAGCTGCGCACCGGTTTCGAGAAGATCGACCGCGTCTGGGCCGAAGTGACCAACGTACTGGCCGATACCATCCCCGGCATCCGCGTCGTCAAGGCCTTTGCCCAGGAAAAGCGCGAAGGCGCCCGCTTCCGCGCCGCCAACGAGCATAACCTGCAGATGAACGACAAGCTGAACAAGACCTGGTCCTTGTTCACCCCGACCGTCACCCTGCTCACCGAAGTCGGCCTGCTCGTCGTCTGGGTGTTCGGCATCTGGCAGATTTCCAAGGGCGCCAGCACGGTCGGCGTGCTCACCGCCTTCCTCGCCTACATCGGCCGCTTCTACACCCGTCTCGACTCGATGAGCCGCATCGTCTCCGCGACCCAGCGCGCCGCGTCGAGCACCAAGCGCATTTTCGAGATCCTCGACCACGTATCCAGCGTGCCGGAGCCGACCAACCCGATCCACCTGAGCAAGGTGACCGGCCAGCTCGAACTGAAGAAGGCCAGCTTCCGCTACGGCACGCGTGCCGTGACGCGCGATGTCGATCTGGTCATCCAGCCCGGCGAGATGATCGGCCTGGTCGGCCACTCCGGCTCGGGCAAGAGCACGCTGGTCAACCTGATCTGCCGCTTCTACGACGTCTCCGAAGGCCAGGTGCTGATCGACGGCGTCGATGTCCGCTCCGTGCCGGTCGAAGAATTCCGCCAGCACATCGGCCTCGTCCTGCAGGAGCCCTTCCTGTTCTTCGGCACCATCGCCGAGAACATCGCCTACGGCAAGCCGCAGGCAACGCGCCAGGAAATCATCGCCGCCGCCCGCGCCGCACACGCCCACGAGTTCATCCTGCGCCTGCCGCACGGCTACGATTCGCTGGTCGGCGAACGCGGCCAGGGCCTGTCCGGCGGCGAGCGCCAGCGCATCTCGATCGCGCGCGCCCTGTTGATCGACCCGCGCATCCTGATTCTCGACGAAGCGACCTCGGCGGTCGACACCGAAACCGAGAAGGAAATCCAGAAGGCGCTCGACAATCTGGTGCGTGGCCGCACCACGATCGCCATCGCGCACCGCCTGTCCACGCTCAGGAAGGCCGACCGTCTGGTCGTCATGGATCGCGGCCGCATCGTCGAAATCGGCAACCACGACCAGCTGATGGCACTCGAAGGGCATTACTACAAGCTGTACCAGGCCCAGGCACGCAACGTCGATACCGAACCGGAACTGCCGCGCGCCCCCGATCTCCCGAAAACCGTCACGGCCTGAAAGTCATCATGTCGAACCCCAATTTCCAGCTCGAACGCGACGCCTACGGTCGACTCACCCTGACCGGCGAAAATGGCGAACGCCACGAAGGCATCACGCCGGTGCGCGCCTTTCCCATCGCCGCCCCCGACGAAGGCCTGTCGCTGATCAATTACGAAGGGCACGAAGTAGCCTGGGTGGACAACATCGCCGACCTGCCGCCGGCGATCGGCCAACTGCTTGAAGAAGAACTGGCGAGCCGCGAGTTCGTCCCGGAAATCACGCAGATCAGCGAAGTGTCCAGTTTTGCCTGCCCGAGTACCTGGCAGGTGGAAACCAACCGCGGCACGACGGCGCTGGTCCTCAAGGGCGAGGAAGACATCCGCCGCCTGTCGCAGACCTGCCTGCTGATTGCCGACAGCAACGGCATCCAGTTTCTGGTCCGCGATCTGACCGTACTCGACCGGCAAAGCCGCAAATTGCTCGACCGCTTCCTGTAACCGGGCGTACCGGGTTGTGACATTTTTTTGTCACGGGTAATCCATCGCCCCTCGAAAGCGTTAATAATCACCATCTGCCCCAATAACAATCTTGACCGTGAAACGGAGCCGGGCGAAGGAATCATGAAGAAAAAAGACATCATCATCCGGGACATCATTTCCCTGCGCGGTCCGAGCATCTGGACCTACCCCCCGGCCCTCGAAGCCTGGATCGACATCGGCGAATTCGAGGACTATCCGTCCAACAAGCTGCCCGGTTTCGTTGACCGCCTCAAGGCCTGGTTGCCATCGCTGATCGAACATCGTTGCAACTACGACGAACGCGGCGGTTTCCTGCGCCGCCTCGACGAGGGCACCTGGATCGGCCACGTGCTCGAGCACGTCTCGCTCGAACTGATGACGCTGGGCGGTTTGCCCGACGGCTTCGGGCGCACCCGCGAAACCACCGAGCGCGGCGTCTACAAGCTGGCGATCAGCAACTTCCAGGAAGACTGCACCCGCCTCGCCCTCGAAACCGGCATCAAGCTCATCCTTGCCGCCGTCAACGACACGCCCTTCGACATGGCCGAAGCGACCAGCACCATGCGTCGCCGCGTCGATCGCAAGTATCTCGGCCCGTCGACCGCGGCCATCGTCAATGCCGCCGAAGCGCGCAGCATTCCGGCGATCCGTCTGCTCGACGACGGCAACCTCGTGCAACTCGGCTACGGCGCCGCAATGCGCCGCATCTGGACGGCCGAAACCGACCAGACCAGCGCCATCGCCGAAACCATCTCGCGCGACAAGGACCTTACCAAGACCCTGCTCTCCTCCTGCGGCGTCGCCATCCCGGAAGGCCGCGAAGTGAGCAGCGCCGAAGATGCCTGGGAAGCCGCCGAAGACATCGGCCTGCCGGTCGTCGTCAAACCGACCGACGGCAACCACGGACGCGGAGTGTTTATCGACCTGACCAGCAAGGAAGAGGTAGCCAAGGCCTACGCCATCGCCGTCGAAGAAGGCTCCGGCGTTCTGGTCGAGCGCTCCATCCAGGGCATCGAACACCGCCTGCTCGTCGTCGGCGGCAAACTGGTCGCCGCCAATCGCAGCGACCTGATCACAATCAACGGCGACGGCAAGTCGACCGTGCAGGAACTGATCGACAGCCAGATCAACGTTGATCCTCGACGTGGCACGACCGAACTGCATCCGCTCTCGATCATCCGCATCGACACCGCGGCCCGCATGGAACTCGAACGCCAGGGCCTGAGCGCCGACAGCGTGCCGGCGGCCGGGCGCGAAGTGCTGATCCAGCGCAACGCCAACCACGCCTTTGACTGCACCGACGACGTCCATCCGGAAACGGCACGTACCGCCGCCCTGGCGGCGCGCATCGTCGGCCTCGACATTGCCGGCATCGACCTCGTCTGCAAGGACATCGCCAAGCCGCTCGCCGAACAGGGTGGCGCCATCGTTGAAGTCAACGCCGGCCCCAGCCTGCTGATGCACATCAAGCCGGGCATCGGCAAACCGCGCCCGGTTGGCCAGGCCATCGTCGACAACCTGTTTGGCGCTGGCGTCGGCGGTCGCGTACCGCTGGTCGGCGTGACCGGCACGCACGGCAAGACCGCCGTTGCCAAGCTGATTGCCCACTTCCTCTACCTGTCCGGCCAGAAAGCCGGCCTGGCCTGCAGCGACGGCATTTTCCTCGGCCGCCGCCAGGTCCAGAAAAGCAATGCGGCCAACTGGGAAGGCGGCCGTCGCCTGCTGCTCAACCGCTCGGTCGAAGCTGCCGTCATCGAGAACGGCGCCGAAGTCATCCTCGGCGAAGGCCTGCCTTACGACCGTTGCTCGGTCGGTGTCATCACCGACATCGTCCCGGCCGACGAAGACCTCTCGCGCTGGGATGTCCAGCCCACAGGCGGCGAGTACTACACGACGCACCGCTCGATCTACCGCACCCAGGTCGATGTCGTGCTGCCCAGCGGCCATGCCGTACTCAATGGCGCCGACGAGCTGGTCGCCGAGTTTGCCGAGCTGTGCGACGGCGAAGTGATCTTCTACGCCGCCGATCCGGCCACCCCGGCCCTGGTCACGCACCGCGCCGGCAACGGCCGCACGGTCTATGTCGCCGAGGGCCGCATCATCATGGCCAGCGGCCAGGACGAGATCCGCCTGTGCCGTCTGGGCGATGCCCCGGTGATCGGCAAGCAGAAGGATCCGCACACCATCGCCAACGTGCTGGCCGCGGTCGCTGCCGGCTGGGCCCTGGGCCTGACGCAGGAAGTCATCGTCACCGGCCTCAAGACCTTCGGTATCGAACTGCCCGACCCCGCCGCGCTGCTACCGCTGCGCGCCAAGAAATCGCCCGTGGCCAAAAAGCCGGCGACCCACCGGAACTAACAAGGATTTAGCGTCATGGACGTTTCCCGTATTCGTGCCCTGCGCGGCCCCAACCTGTGGAGCCGGCACACCGCGATCCAGGCCATCGTCACCTGCGAAGGTGCCGAATGTGCCATCTCCGATCTGGACAATTTCGAAGCCCGCCTGCGCGAGCGCTTCCCGGCGCTGGGCGACCTGATCCCGGCCGACCACCTCGACACCGTTTCGATGGCGCATGCCCTCGAGTTTGCCGCTCTCGGCCTGCAGGCCCAGGCCGGTTGCCCGGTCACCTTCAGCCGCACGGCACAAACCGTCGATCAAGGCGTTTATCAGGTCGTCGTCGAGTACACCGAAGAAGAAGTCGGTCGCCTCGCCTTCGAGCGCGCCGAGCAACTCTGCCTGGCCGCAATCGCTGACACACCCTTCGATCTTGAAGGCACGCTCAAGGAATTGCGTGAGCTCGACGAGGATATCCGCCTCGGCCCATCGACCGGCGCCATTGTCGCCGCGGCCGTGGCGCGCGGCATCCCCTACCGCCGCCTGACCCAAGGCAGCCTCGTCCAGTTCGGCTGGGGCAGCAAGCAGAAGCGTATCCAGGCGGCCGAAACCAGTCTGACCAGTGCGATCGGCGAAGCCATCGCGCAGGACAAGGAACTGACCAAGAAGCTGCTGCACGCCGCCGGCGTTGCCGTGCCTTACGGCCGCCCGGTCGAGGACGAGGACGATGCCTGGGTAGCCGCCCAGGAAGTCGGCCTGCCGGTCGTCGTCAAGCCGCAGGACGGCAATCAGGGCAAGGGCATCTCGGTCAACCTGACCACCGAAGAACAGGTCCGCAAGGCCTACCAGGTCGCTGTCAGTTTCTTCGACGACATCATGGTCGAGAAATTCCTGCCCGGCCACGACTGGCGCCTGCTGGTCATCGGCGACAAACTGATCGCCGCAGCCCGGCGCGATCCGCCGCTGGTCATCGGCGATGGTACGCACACCGTGCGCGAACTGGTCGACATCGTGAACAGCGATCCGCGCCGCTCGGATGGTCACGCCACCTCGCTGACCAAGATCCGCTTTGACGCCATCGCCCTCGCCCGCCTCGAAGAGCAAGGCTATACGGCCGAGTCCGTACCCGGCCGCGGGGTGCGTGTCGTGTTGCGCAACAACGCCAACCTGTCGACCGGCGGCACCGCCACCGACGTCACCGACGACGTGCATCCGGAACTCGCTGCTGCCGCCATCGCTGCCGCGCAGACGGTCGGCCTCGACATCTGCGGCATAGACGTTGTCTGCGACACCATGCACAAGCCGCTCGAAGAACAGGGTGGTGGCATTGTCGAATGCAATGCCGCCCCCGGCCTGCGCATGCACCTCGACCCGTCTTTCGGCAAGGGCCGCGCCGTCGGCGAAGCGATTGTCGGCATGATGTTCCCGGACGGCGACAACGCCCGCATCCCGGTTGTCGCCATCGCCGGCACCAACGGCAAGACGACGACCAGCCGCCTGATCGGCCGCATTTTTGAGGCCCAGGGACTGCGCGTCGGCATGACCAGCACCGACGGTGTCTATATCGAAGGCCGCCGCACCGATGACGGCGACTGTTCCGGCCCGCGCAGCGCCCGCAACGTGCTGCTGCATCCGGACGTCGACGCTGCCGTGTTCGAAACCGCCCGTGGCGGCGTGCTGCGCGAAGGCCTCGGTTTCGACATGTGCGATGTTGCCGTGATCACCAATATCGGCCTCGGCGACCACCTCGGTCTCAACTACATCACGACGGTCGACGAGCTGGCCGTGGTCAAAAGGGTCATCGTCGAAAACGTGGCGCCGACCGGTACCGCCGTGCTCAACGCCGCCGACCCGGTAGTCGCCGCCATGGCGCACCATTGCCACGGCGACATCATCTTTTTTGCGCGCGACCGCATGAACCCGGTACTCGCCACGCACCGCGCCCAGGGCCGCCGGGTGATCTACGCCGAACGCGACGCGATCATCTGCGGCGAAGGTCGCAAGAAACACCGCATCCCGTTCGCCAACATTCCGCTGACCCGTAACGGCACGATCGGCTTCCAGGTCGAGAACGCCATGGCGGCCATCGGCACCGGCTGGGCGCTTGACTACGCCTGGGAAGTGATCGAAAAGGCACTGGCCAACTTCGTCAGCGACGCGGCGACCGCTCCCGGTCGTTTCAACGTCTTCGACTACAAGGGTGCGACGCTGATTGCCGACTACGGCCATAACCCGGATGCCATCCAGGCGCTGGTCGGCGGCATCGCCAACATGCCGGCGGTACGCCGCTCGGTGGTGATCAGCGGCGCCGGCGACCGGCGCGACGACGACATCCGCCAGCAGACCGAGATCCTCGGCGAAGCCTTCGACGACGTCATCCTCTACCAGGATGCCTGCCAGCGCGGCCGCGAAGACGGCGAAGTCATCGGCCTGCTCCGCGAAGGCCTGGCCAACGCCAGCCGCACCAAGCATATCGATGCGATCACCGGCGAGTTCCTGGCCATCGATACGGCACTGGAGCGTCTGCGTCCGGGCGATCTCTGCCTGATCCTGATCGACCAGGTCGACGAGGCACTCGCCCATATCGCCCAACGAATCAGCGAAGCCGGCTAAAGCGACAAGCAAAATGCATCACGGGCTGCTGCAAGGTGTACGCGCACCAGGCAGCAGCCCTTTCCTTTTAACGGTCGACCGGGGAAAAACAGTGTTTTTCCCCGGTCGACCGCCAGTCACCCAGCGAACAAGCCCGTGCCGAAAACCGACATGAACGACAACGAAACACACTCCACCGGCAAGGTCTGGCTGGTCGGTGCCGGCCCCGGCGATGCCGACCTGCTGACCGTCAAGGCGGCCCGCCTGATCGCCAGTGCCGACGCCATCGTCTATGACCACCTGGTCGGCGAAGGCGTGCGCGCCCTCTTTCCGACCCACAGCCGTCACATCTACGTCGGCAAGAAGGCCTCCCGGCACACCCTGAAGCAGGAAGAGATCAACCAGCTGCTCGTCGAACTCGCGGCAGAAGGCCTCGCCGTGATCAGGCTGAAAGGCGGCGACCCGTTCATCTTCGGGCGCGGCGGCGAAGAGCTTGAAATCCTCCAGGCCTCCGGCGTTCCCTTCGAGGTCGTTCCCGGCGTCACCGCTGCGGCCGGCTGCGCCGCCTATGCCGGCTTCCCGCTGACGCATCGCGACCACGCCCAGTCGGTCACCTTCGTCACCGGCCACCTCAAGGATGGCAGCGTCAATCTCGACTGGCCGGCACTGGCCCGCCCCGGCCAGACCGTGGTTTTCTACATGGGCATCGGTGCCGCCGAACAAATCTGCCAGCAGATGATCGCGCACGGTCTGCCGTCACTGACACCGGCCGCCGTCATCCGCAAGGGCACCCTGCCCGAACAGCAAACGCTGCTCGCTACGCTCGGCACCTTGCCACAGCGCATTGTCGAGTCCGGCATCAAGCCGCCGGCGCTGATCGTCGTCGGCAGCGTCGTCAATCTGCATGACAAGCTCAACTGGTTCGAAAAATCATGAAAAGACTCTTCTGCCTGCTCGCCCTCTGCTGCGCCACCTCAGCCCACGCCTACTCGATCGATGAGCTGCGCGACGACTGCCAGGCCGCCGACGACTTTTACGCCCGGAAAAAGACAACCGACCCTTACCAGTCGGTGCGCAGCGCCCGCTGCATTTCCTACGTCGCCGGCTTTGCCGACGGTTACGCCGTCAGTGACTATCTCGCCGACAAGATCGGCATCAAACTCAATGCCTTTTGCCTGCCAAATGAAGCCGATCTGACACCGCGCCTGGTCCGCGCCGTGCTCGCCCATCTTGAACATCTCCCCCCCAAACCCGGCGGCAACACCGCCATGCTGGTCGCCAGCGCCCTGGCTAAATCCTTCTCCTGTCCTGATTCACTTGAAACGAAGAAGTGATTCATGGATAATCCGGCCTCCATTCGCCCCGATGGCGGAATCGGTAGACGCAGCGGATTCAAAATCCGCCGCCGAAAGGTGTGCCAGTTCGAGTCTGGCTCGGGGCACCAGTTAGCTGGTTAAAGCAGTCCAAGCAAGTCCATGAAACCCGCACCAGTGCGGGTTTTTTGTTGCCTTTCGTTCCACCACGGTCCAGAATGATCCAAACAAATCCGGGCCTTTGTGGGGGTAACTCTGGGGGTAGCAGCACTTACCCCCAGAGTTACCCCCAAGCACTTACCCCCACAGGCTACGGCAACCCGTGACGGTCACCTCTGATAGTGCAGGCTCACCAACTGCGCGTGCCACGGCGCAAAAACCCAAAAAAGCGATAGTTGCCCCAATCTTGCCTAGCCGCCCCCCTGCTTTTATCAACATATCATAATTTCAGGCCCACTCAATAAAGTCTGCCTTCTGGCTTATTCAGCTAGGCAAGGCGACAAACACTTCAACCGGATTGAGTGGGGTATCTGTTGAACGACTCAGAAATCCCAGCGCCCACTCAGTTGCAAGGCATGTGACTGATAACCCGAGCGTCCCTCAAAGTCGTAATTCAGGCTGAATTTGGCCAGCTTGTTTGGTTGAACCGTCACACCCAAGCCAAGATTGATCGCATCCTTCTCGATCTTCTGCCCCGGCGTCAAAAAGCTGGCGCCGCCGCCTGTGTAGGTCGACGTCGTATCCGTGCCGGCATCCTTGAAATCATGGAACCAGACGACGCGTGCTTCAGGCTTGACCGCCATGCCCGCCACAAATGTATCAGCCTGCAGACGTGCGCCCAAACCGGAGCGCAGACGCGTGTTACTTGCTGCATCGACATTCAAATTCAAGGCGCCAGCACCAGTTTCAGTGTACGCATCCTGCTTGAGCTGGCTCCACTCCAGTGAAGCCAGCGGAGTGACCGTCGTAACACCCAGCGGAATGCGATAGCCGCTATCCAAGCGCGCGCTCAATTGCGTACCGCTCCAGTTACCGCTCGCTGTGCGGCTCAACGCTGTCGCACGATGGCTCTTGTAATCGTGCCGGGCGTAAGCCAGCAAGCCATCAACATAGGCAGCCCCAAATTCCTTCATGGCATAAAAAGTTCCCTGATAGCTCGTGATGTTCGTGCCATCGCCATGGCGCTGATCCTGTTGAGCAACGCCGGTACCGGCATAGCTGAAGGCGGCACCCAGTCGCAGGTTGCTCGCGCCGACCAGCGTATCGGCCCCCAAGGAGACACCGGCTGAATTAGCCTTGTAGCCGCTGTAGGCATCCTTCGCATCCTGTTGCCCCCAGGAGCCAAAGCCCTTGAGCCAGACGCTGCGACCGCGCTCGTCATCACCGGCCGAAAGACCGGTCTGTCCGGCCGAGGCCAATTGTTCACCACGCAGGTTAGCCAGGCGGCCAGAAACTGTGCTCAAACCGGCGTTGACCGTAGAAAGGCTGGCCGAAGTTAGCGCGTTGTTTGAAACCGGTGCCAGCTTTTGCACTTCACTGTTCAACTGTGCCGCGGAATACATATTGAAAGTATTGACCACCGTCTGCATGTCACCCGTACCGCCGTTGGTGTTGGCGATGTTACTCAACACATTGCCGGCACTGGCAGAGGGATTGCTGCTAGTAACATTTCCGGAAGATGTGTAGTTCGCGCCACTGGCCGCGCTGGCCAGCACCCAGAGGTCTTCGCCTGCCGCACCTTCAGCACTGTTCAGCTTGTTACCGTCGTTGTCACCGGACTGCGCCGTAAAAGTGAGCGTCGCGCTGTTGGTGCTGACGTGCTTGGACATCAAGGTCTTCGCATTCATCCCGCCGGTAAAGTCAATCAGTCTGAACTTGGCGCCGTTGGCGACTCCACCTGTCATATTCACGGTAAGCAGCTCGTAGCCACTCATGCTACCCGCCCTCGCAACAATCTTGCCGTTGCTGGTGAAAGCACTTCCGTTACCTGCTGCATCGACCTTGATCCAGCCTAGGCTACTGCTATTGAATTCGCCGACTTTGCTCGTTCCTGAGCCGAGTTCCAATGTTCCTGAACTGCCAAGTGTCAGCGCCCCGGATAGGGTCATGCCGCCAGCAGTGTTCAGTGTGCCACTGCCAGTCATGTTCAACGTATTGGCCGCGAGGGAACCGGAAACACTGACAACAGAGCCGTCAACGCCGGCGTTGATGACATCCACACCTGCCACATTGCCCTTAACGACACTGCTACCGGCAAAGGTCAGCGTGCTGCCGGTTACTGTGTTCCCCGTGTTTTGTACATCCCCGGTCAAATTCTGGTTATTGGCGAGAACAACTGTACCTGCCTTGTTGTTGAAATTGATATTGCCGATCAGCCCGCCATTCAGTTTGATCGTGCCGGTACCGGACAGATTGAGCGTGCTTGCATCAACGCTGCTGCTGAAGGTTGCTATCTTTCCGGTTTCGCCGGCATTGATCGTGTTCAAGCCAGCCACCGTTCCGGTAATCGTTGAAGTGCCGAGTACGTTCAAGGTGCCGTTGCGGCCAAGGGGGCTGGAAACAGTACCGGTCAGATCCTTGGCATCAGCGAGGTTGACCGTGCCGGCCTTGTTGTTCATATCCAGATTGCCGGCCAGTCCGCCGTTGAGGTTGATCGTGCCGGGGCCAAGCAATTTGACGGTGCTTGCCGCATTACCAACGGTGAAATCAACTGTTTTGCTATCAGCACCGGCTTCGATGGTGCTCCAGATGCCACTGGTGTTGCTGACGGTACCGTCTCCGGCATAGCGCAGGGTCGCTTTGCCGGTGTTGCTGATGGTGCCGCTGATCGTTTGTGCATCACCGAGAACAATGGTGCCGCTCTTATTCTGACCGTCAAGGTCGCCGGTGAGCCCCGCATTTAATTCAACCGTGCCAGTGCCGGAGAGATTCAGTGAATATGCGATGACCTTTTGCTGGAATGTCACTGTCTTGCCATCCGCGCCCGCGTTGATGATAAAGGTGTTCGCGGAATCTGGCGTAAATCCACTATCGGTAAATGCACCATTGATAGTTGAGGAGCCCAAAAAATTAAGCGTGGCGTGGCCATTCAATCCCCAAAAACTTCCGGTGGTGATGTTTACACCATCAGCAACATTGATTTGAGGTGTCGCGAGCGCAAGCAAACGGCCAGAGGAGCTAATATTCAGATCCCCATTGAGATCAAGGGTTGGTACATGGCTCCCTAGTTGCAAGTCCCCTGCGAGAAACGTGGCGCCGTTTATCGTGAGAGCACGACCGGTGATAATCTCTCTCAGGCGGCTCGAGTCGCTACCCACGTCACCCGTGATCACCAAGGGTGACGTAACCCCCCCGCTGAATGCATATAAGCTTCCTTCTCCACTATTGTTTGTGACAGTATTGCCCGTTATGGAAGTCAGTGTATATCCCGTATAGACAGCATCGGGGCCAGTAAAGTAGATCGCTGTACTACCCGGCATGTTCGGGTCATCCGATAGATTGAAATTGCTGGAGGTAACGTTGAATGTTCCTGCGTGGACTGACGTGCCCAATATTCCTACCGCAATTGCCGCCGCCTTACCGCCTAACTTGACGATCCGAAACATCTGATTCCGTTCTTTCATTTTTTCTCTCCGAGCAATTCATCGAGCCGCACAAGGCAGCGGTGTATTCAAAAAATCAATCCAGCGTTTTTCCCAGCCGCCGCTATGCGTGGCGTTTGCTACGGTTTGCAGCCGTGTGCAGTTGCCTTGGCCGACCGCATTGGCGTAGCGATTGGCGAGTGGCGGCGGGATGCTTGTGTCGTTCTGGCCGAGCCAGTGGGTTTGTGGAATCTTCGCCAGCGTGGCGGCATGGCGCAGCGGATTGCTCTCCGGCCCTAGCGGCGTGACCTGGTGATGGCTGGTGAAGGCATCGGTATCGAGGTTGCCGGCGACGGTGCGGATGCTGGCAATGTCATTGCGCTGCGCGGCAATCAGCAAGGCCATGGTGGCACCGCCGGAATAGCCGATCAGGTTCAGGCGTTGGGCGGCGACCCGTGTTTTAAGTTGGGTAATGGCCGCATCCAGCGCGTTGACCAGTTCGCGGCTGTAACGCAGGGTGCTCCAGTGATCAGCGCGACAGTTGGCGGAATCAGCCAAAACGTACTGGCAGGGGCGGGCCAGCCAGGCCACGTTGGCAGCGGGATCAAGCGCGGCAAGTTTCAGGGCGAGCGGATTAACCGGCGTCGGGTCAGCCGATAACTGATTGCGGCTGAGCCAGGCGTCGCCATCGCCTTCGATATAGATATTGAGTTCCTGACCCGGCTGGCTGATGCGGGTCTGCGCGAAAATCGGAAAACGCTGCGTTTGCAGGGTTGTAGCGGTCAACCCAGATTTTTGGCCGATATTCGCAGCCTGTTCGCGCTCGCTGAGCAGGCTGGCGCAGCTCGCAAGTAAAAGCACCGCCATCATCAATACAGTCGGCAATGCTTTGTGGTGATTCAGCGATCTTGCATGACTGCGCTGAAGAGATGCCAATTGAGCCAAAATGATGCCATCGAAATGAGTAATCTGCGAAATTTACCCATTGCTTTGACAAATTGTCAGTCTCAACTTCTCTCAATTTCTCTCAAATAACGACTTCGGAACCTCGCAATTGATTTTTTGCTACCAGAAGTAGCCCTTGCCGAAAATGCTTCGCATCGGAAGCGGCGCACCAAGCTGGTTTTATGCTTTTTGACGCAAGGGGAAACGATGACCGCAATCGAGATAATAGTTCGAAGCCCCTTCCTGGACGGCAGGGAGAGGTTCCCGACGACAGCTTCAGGGCATCCAGGTTCGCAAAAACCGGGGGGCTGACTGGCAGCTATCGGGAGTCCGAACCTCGCATCTGATTTTTGGACACCAGAACAAAACCCTTACCAAAAATGGTTCGTATCGGTAGAGGTGAGCCAAGCAGACTCTCGGACTTCTGGCGCAGGCGGGAAACGATAACGTCGACACGGTGCAAATCGATTTCTTCGGCTTCAGGGAAAATCGCTGCGTGCAGGGCAGCCTTACCGACCACCAGCCCCTGAGCCCCCATCAGACAGGCGAGCAGATTGCATTCGCGCTCGGAAAACTTGATCTTCCTGCCATCCGGTAAGTTCAGCGTCTGGGCGGTTGGCTCAAGTACCCAATTATCGGCACTGGCGAGCGGTGTTGAGTTTTTTGCGCCTTCGGTTGCAGCAGACCTGGCGACCATTCTTCGCCACAAAGACTCGATTGCAGCGAGCAATTCGCGTGTATCGACCGGTTTGATGAAATAGTGATCAGCCCCGGCTTCCAGTCCGGCAATCCGGTTCTCGGAGCCCCCCCGTGCAGTAACGACAATAATCCCGAGATTGCCGTTCTGACGTAGGTGGCGCAAGGCAGAGAGGCCATCTTCGCCAGGCAGACCGAGATCAACCAGCACAATATCCGCCGGCGAAACAGCACGCTCACGATAGAATTCTTCGGCGCTGGCGGCCCCCCATGTGGGGTAATTTTTGCTGCGCAGCGTGAGTAACAAGTTGGCACGCAGGTCTTCGTCATCTTCAATGACGGCTATGCAGGGGAATGTAGGGAATGGGTGATCCATGCGCGTAAATATACGTGATTTCTTTGATTTGCTAATTCGTTGGCCGCTGATTGCGGGTTTTCTGGCGATATTTCTATTGGTTGGTAGCGTCCATGCTGGGGGCACTCCCGAGCATGACAGGCTCGCTCCGCCCCTGCGACTGGGCGTTGAATTGCCCTACGGTGTGCTGGTTGACCCGACCGGCAAGCTGTCGCATGAAGAGGTCGCGGCTCTACCCAGCGAACGCTTTGCCAAATACCAGGGCGCTTTTGCCGCCGGCTTTACAACGAGCGCCTTCTGGCTGCGCGTAGACTTGCCGCCACAGGCTAAAACCAATCAGGAAAGCTGGCTGGTATTGAGCCCACCGTTCATAGATTCCGTGCAGATTTTCGAGTCGACAGCAATCGGCTGGCGCAGGCACGAGGGGGGTGATCTGTTGCCCCTGTCAACGCGCGAAATGGATTCCCGCGACTTTGTGTTCCGCCTTAAGCCGCAAGGCAATCAACCGCTTTACATCCGCGTGGCCAGCACCAGTACCGTAATTTTGTATGGCGCCCTATGGCAACCGGCGGCTTTTGCGACACAGGCTTTGCCTGAGGCGCGCAATTGGGGCTTGTACTTCGGCACGATGGCTTTCATAGGCATCCTGCTGGTTGGCCTAGTCGTCATTTTTCGCCAACGACGCTTTGTGGTGCTGCTGCTGACTTGTCTTTTCAATTACGGGATGGTCGCGGGGTTGCAAGGTTTTCACGTCTGGCTTCTGTGGCCCGAATCACCGCAACTGGCCAGCATGAGCCTGGGCATTCTGGTGTGCCTGGGGAGTGCAACCGGGATTTTGCTGGTGCGGGAATGTTTATCGCTTTCCCGAAGTTTCCCGCGCATCGACAAGTTATATCTCGCAACTGCCAGCCTTCTGGTCATCGGTGCCTTGAGCGTACCGCTCAATCTTTACCACTGGGTCGCAGGCTGGGTGACGCTGGCCACTGAATTGGCCAGTCTGGGCGCCTTCATCATGGCGCTGATTCTGGCGTTGCGGGACAACAGATTGCAACTGGCCTTTGCGCTGGCTTTTCTGGTTCATTTTCTGGCGGTTGCACCGGCACTTGCCATCAACTTCGGCTTGTTGGCGCCCTCGCGTGCCATGCACACGCTTTGGCAATACGAGTTGATCCCGCACATGCTGGTGATAGCCGGCATCTTCCTGTTTGAAATCCGGCGCGCGCATGTGCAGTGGGTCAGTGAGCAAAACGAAGCGTTACTGGCGACCCGGGAGGCCAAAACCTTGCTCGAAGCCAAGGTGCAGGAACGCACTCGGGACTTGTCGCTGGCACAAGCCTCCTTGCAATACGCCCTCGATAACGAGCGCCAGGCGCTGTTTGAACATCGGCAATTCATGGCCATGGTCTCGCACGAATTTCGCACGCCGCTGGCGGTGATTGATGCAACGGCAAACAACCTGACCGAGGTGCCGCCACAGGATGATGAGGACTTGCAGATGCGAGCCAGACAGGTGCTGCGCGCCACACGCCGCCTGACAAAACTGACCGATACCTGCCTCGCCGATGCCCGCCTGCGTGACGATGCCTTTGCCTTGCATTGGGCAGACGTACCTCTGGAAATCCTGGTGCGCGAGGCGGCGGATATCGTCATCTGGTCGGCAAAGAACACACTGGTTACTGATTTTTCCCGGGCACCTGAAATATGGCGCTGCGATCCGGCATTGCTGCGCATTGCCCTCTCCAACCTGCTCGATAACGCGGTCAAATACGGCGGCCCGGGCGAGGTGAAAGTTTCAGTCGCCAAAGCCGACGACGACTTGCTGATCGAAGTCAGCGATCAAGGGCAAGGCATTGCCGAAGCTGACCGCATCAGGATATTCGAGCGTTACCAGCGCGGCGTCAATGTACCGGAAGGTAAAGGTGGCGGGCTTGGACTGGCTGTTATCCGGATGATTGCCAAAGCGCATGGCGGCAGCATTGAACTGCGGACCAAGGAAACGCCCGGCTGCCTGTTTGCGCTACGCTTGCCACGACAAGGGAGTGACGATGTCCAATCCTGAAATGAAAATGCCGATTCGCCGCCATTTGGCCGCGGCGACAGCACTGATGCTTGGCTTGTCGGCAAATGCTGCGGTCAATGACGTTTTGCCGGCCGATTTTTTCCCGCTGGCAACCGGCACGACGACCTTTGCCGTGTATGCATACAATCGCCAGTTTAGCGGCCCTTACAGCCACGGCAACAAACTGCTCGACGGCGAATTGTCGTCACAGATTGTTGCCTTGCGCGCGGGACATTTCATTGAGGTGGCAGGGATGCCGGTTTCGCTGGTAGCTGTTTTGCCGTGGTCGCAAAATGCCGTCAGCCCGACGCCACTGGCGCGCGCCCTGGGCGAAGAAGCCCGCGGCCTGGGCGATCTTCGTTTTGGCGCAACCGGCTGGCTATTGGCCAACCGCGAGAGTGGCGAATATATCGGCCTCACCAGCCTCTTGTTCGTCCCAAGCGGGGATTACGACAGCCGCCAAGCACTGAATGTCGGCGAAAACCGCTACAAATTCACACTGAACGGCGGCTGGATTAAGCCGCTGGGTAGCGGGGTCATTTTTGAGCTAGTCCCTGAAGTCGCGTGGTTCGGCGACAACACCGACTACGTTGGGGGACGTACTCTGAAGCAGAAAACCGCCTATGCACTCAGCAGCCACCTGCGCTATCGCGCCAATCAGAACTGGCAGTTTCATTTGGGCAGTCAGATCAATCGCGGTGGCGAAACACGGATCAACGCGGTTGACCAGCATAACGCACCGGATAATTCACGCGCCGTGCTGGGAACGACCTACCTGACGGATGACAAATCACATCAGTTTATTTTCCGGGTGGCACGGGATCTTGAGGTTAAGAACGGCTTCAAGATCAATAGCGAAATTATGCTGCGGTATATGAAAATATTTTAGCCTGCTGAGCATAGCTTCGAAGTTCGCCTATTTACCAATACGAATGCATGGCCGCTTTAAGTTTATTTAGAAGCCATTGCCCATGAAAAACCATCAGTCCGCTCAGGGCGCGTCGTGACGGTGGGGGCATATAGATTTTTGATAAGATCAAAACACTTGAGCCACAATGATCCTCCCGGACTATTCAATGCTGGCTCGGGCACCAGCTAGCGGGTTAAAGCATTCCAAGCAAGTCCATCAAACCCGCCTCCGAGCGGGTTTTTTGTTGGTTTTCCCGCAATAAAAAACCGGCCCCTTGGCAACAAGAATCCGGTTTTTTTGAATTCAGCCCGCTTCGTCAAACTCGCGGGACTTGCAGGGAGCGCCAGGTCGAACCTTAAGAAAACTTCCGCTCGTGCGCCTGAACTGCTTTAGTTCTGGCAATCAACAAGCGGAGTTTGACGGCATCGGAAACATCCGCAGAGGTATGCTCGTCCGCAGCAGCACTTGCCATCTTGTGCGCTTCGACCGCCTTCATGCGTGCCAGAAACAGCCTGAGCTTCACGGTTTCCGAAACTGCTGGGTGAGCAATCTGTTCATCATCCTGATCATCCGCACCAGCCAGCTTCGGGCGGCTGAACGAACGATGCAGGTCAAGATCATCGGCGCCCTCATCATCATCGCCATCGTCGATGAACTTGAACGAGGCAGCCAGTTCAGGCATGGCTTTCGTGCTCAACAAGCTCATCTGGCTACGCGCACTCCTGGAGAGCATCGATTTTTTGATCGTGCCTTTCTTCTCCAGCTTTGCCACTTTTTGTGGCGTAATTTGCGGAACGCTGCTCGGTACGGCAACTTTCGCAATGTCGGATGCGGCGCGAGCGGTCTGGGCGTAATCGATCACTGTCGTTACGACCTCGGCTGCCGGCACAGCAGTTACTTCAGGTTCAGCGGCGCTGCCTGCCCCTGAAACCAATGCTGCGACCAATGCGATTGCTATCCAGCGCACTCCGATTCCCTCATAAACACGAACTCGATGCATGCTTAACGCACCAATTTCGATTTGGTTGTCATCAGAACGCAAATAAATCAAATAATTGGCTTTATTGAGCCACTCAGGTTCATGAAACCCGTTCACCAACGCCACCCGGACCATGAATGCCGGCGCCAATCCATCGCCCGGCCGGGGTGGGCAAGTTACAGTCAGCACGAGCATTCCGAACCGGCGTTTTACCGGGAGCGAGACCGGGGAAGCCTGCGGATGGTAATATTCGCCCCGCTTGATTGAGCGAAACATCAACTCGTTGATGCCGCTCATCCCCAGCCAATGCCGGCGCCCGATAGCGCCATCCGCCAGCGGCGCTCCCTGTGGGCGCCGTTATCATTCAGCAATACGGATTCTGCCCATGTCGTTGACAGTAGACGACTTCGACTTCCCCCTCCCGCCCGAACTGATCGCCCAGCATCCCTCCGCCGAGCGCGGTGGCAGCCGCTTGCTGCACGTCAGCGGTCAACAGCTTGTGGACCGGCAATTTGCCGCACTGCCCGATTTGCTCCGGGCCGGCGACCTGCTCGTCTTCAACGATACGCGCGTTATCAAGGCACGCTTCTTCGGCGTCAAGGACAGCGGCGGCCGGGTCGAAATCATGCTCGAACGCATCGTCGATGCGACGCACGCAATCTGCCAGATTCGCGCCAGCAAGGCGCCGAAGACCGGCTGCACGCTGCTGCTGGCTGATGCCTTCACGGTAAAAATGACCGGCCGGGCTGGTGCCGACGGTGATTTCTTTGCCCTGGAGCTGGTCGACCGTACGGACTTCTGGGAAGTCGCCGAACAGTACGGCAAGCTGCCACTGCCGCCCTATATCGAACACCCCGCCGAAGGCGCCGACGAAACGCGCTACCAGACGGTCTATGCGCGTGAGCCGGGCGCCGTCGCCGCGCCTACTGCCGGCCTGCATTTCACCGAGGAAATGCTGGCCACGCTGCGCGCGCAGGGCGTCAATACCGCCTTCGTCACGCTGCATGTCGGCGCCGGCACCTACCGGCCGGTACGCGTCGAGAAAATCGCCGACCACCGCATGCACAGCGAGCGTTACGAAATCCCGCAGGCCACGGCCGATGCCATCGCCGCCACCCGCGCCGCCGGCGGCCGCGTCATCGCGGTCGGCACGACCAGCCTGCGCTCGCTCGAATCGGCCGGCAACGACGATGGCACGGTGCGCGTCGGCGCCAGCGAAACCGACATCTTCATCACGCCGGGTTATCGCTTCAAGGTCGTCGACCGCCTGATCACCAATTTCCACCTGCCGAAATCGACGCTGCTCATGCTCGTCTCGGCCTTTGCCGGCTACGCCAACATCCGCGCCGCCTATGCCCACGCCGTAGCCGAGCGCTACCGCTTCTTCAGCTATGGCGATGCCATGCTTCTGGAAAAAATCGATGCAATTTGAACTCCTCAAGACCGATGGCGCCGCCCGCCGCGGCACCGTGACCCTGGCCCATGGCCAGGTCCAGACCCCCGTCTTCATGCCGGTCGGCACCTACGGCACGGTCAAGGCGATGACGCCGCAAAGTCTCAACGACATCGGCGCGCAGATCTGCCTGGGCAACACCTTCCACCTGTGGCTGCGCCCCGGCCTCGATGTCGTTGCCGCGCACAACGGCCTGCACGATTTCATGAACTGGCAGAAGCCCATCCTCACCGACTCGGGCGGCTTCCAGGTCTTCTCGCTGGGCGCCATGCGCAAGATCACCGAGGAAGGCGTCAAATTCAGCTCGCCGCACGACGGCGCCAAGCTCTTCCTGACACCGGAAATCTCGATGCAGATCCAGAAGGTGCTCAATTCCGACATCGTGATGATCTTCGACGAGTGCACGCCTTACCCGGCCAGCCATGACGAAGCCGCCAAATCGATGCGCATGTCGATGCGCTGGGCGCAACGTTCGCGTGACGAGCACAACAGGCTGGAAAACCATAACGCGCTGTTCGGCATCGTCCAGGGCGGCATGTATGAAGACCTGCGCGACGAATCGGTGGCCGGCCTGTGCGACATCGGCTTCGACGGCATGGCGATCGGCGGCCTCTCGGTCGGCGAACCCAAGGACGACATGGCGCGCATCCTGGCCCATACCGCGCCGCGCCTGCCGACCAACAAGCCGCGCTACCTGATGGGCGTCGGCACGCCGGAAGACCTGGTCAATGGCGTCAAGAACGGCATCGACATGTTCGACTGCGTGATGCCGACCCGCAACGCGCGCAACGGCCACCTGTTCACTCGCTTCGGCGACGTCAAGATCAAGAACGCCCGCTACAAGCTGGATACCGGCCCGCTCGATCCGTCCTGCACCTGCTACACCTGCACGCAATTCACGCGCAGCTACCTGCACCACCTCTTCCGCAATGGCGAAATCCTCGGCGGCATGCTCAACACCATCCACAACTTGCATTTCTACCAGACCATCATGGCCGAAATGCGCGCCGCCATCGAGGCCGGGACGCTCGAGCAGTGGTCGGCCGCCTTTGCCCAGGACCGTTCTGCGGGCCAATGATAGAATCCACGTTTTGTTTTTTCGCATCCAGGAGTTTGACCAATGATTAGTCTTGCCCACGCCCAGACCGCTGCCGCCAACGACCCGACCGGCGGCCTGATGCAGTACCTCCCGCTGCTTATCATGGTGGCCGCCATGTGGCTGCTCTTCATCCGTCCGCAGATGAAGAAGGCCAAGGAACACAAGGCCCTGATCGATGCGCTGGCCAAGGGTGACGAAGTCGTCACGGGCGGCGGCCTGGTTGGCAAGATCGTCAAGGTTGGCGACAACTACGTGACCCTCGAAGTTGCCGAAGGTACCGAAGTCGTCGTGCAAAAACCGGCCATCGGCCTGGTTCTGCCGAAGGGCACGCTGAAGTCGCTGTAATCACCCCAAAAAAGGCGGCCGCTGGCCGCCTTTTCGCTTTAAAGCCACCATGAATCGCTATCCTCTCTGGAAGTACATCACCGTCGCCATCGCGCTGGTGCTTGGTTTCATCTACACCCTGCCCAATTTCTTCGGCGAGTCGCCGGCCGTGCAGGTTTCGAGCGCCAAGGTCACCATCAAGATCGATGACAAGACCAAGGCCCGCGTCGAAGAAGCCTTGAGCGCCGCCGGCGTTGCCAACGACGGCATCCTGCTCGACCTGAACGGCGTCAAGACCCGCTTCAAGGACACCGACACCCAGTTGAAGGCCAAGGACGTCCTGGAAAAAGCCTTCAATCCTGACCCGGCCGATCCGAAATACGTCGTCGCCCTCAACCTGCTTTCGGCCTCGCCGCAATGGTTGACCGCCATGCACTCGCTGCCGATGTATCTCGGCCTCGACCTGCGCGGCGGCGTGCACTTCCTGCTCCAGGTGGACATGAAGGGCGCGCTGACCAAGCGCCTCGACTCGACCGCCGGCGACCTGCGCACCCTGCTGCGCGACAAGAACCTGCGCCACGCCGGCATCAGCCGCGAAGGCGACCGTCTGGTCGTCAAGTTCCGCGAAGTCGAAACCCGCGACAAGGCACGCAACGTGATCAGCGACGGCCAGCCGGATCTGCTGGTCGCCGAACAGTCCGACGGCAGTGACTTCAAGCTGATTGCGACGCTCAAGCCGCAGGCGCAGCAGAAGATCGGCGAATTCGCGCTGAAGCAGAACATCAATACCCTGCACAACCGGATCAACGAACTCGGCGTCGCCGAGCCGGTGATCCAGCAGCAAGGCGCCGATCGCATCGTCGTTCAACTGCCGGGCGTGCAGGACACGGCCAAGGCCAAGGACATCCTCGGCCGCACCGCGACCCTCGAAATCCGCATGGTCGACGACGCACCGGGTGGCCTGGAGGCAGCTCTGGCCGGCAACCCGCCTTTCGGCACCGAGGTCTATAACGAACGCGGCGGCCAACCGCTGCTGGTCAAGAAGCAGGTCGTCCTGACCGGCGACCGCCTGACCGACGCCCAACCCGGTTTCGACAACCAGACCCAGGAAGCCGCCGTGCATCTGACGCTGGACTCGGCCGGCGCCCGCATCTTCCGCGACATCACGCGCGAAAACGTCGGCAAGCGCATGGCCATCCTGCTCATCGAAAAGGGCAAGGGCGAAGTCGTCACCGCACCGGTCATCCGTACCGAAATCGGCGGCGGCCGCGTCCAGATTTCCGGCCGCATGTCCACCAGCGAAGCCAACGACACCGCCCTGCTGCTGCGCGCCGGTTCGCTGGCCGCACCGATGGACATCATCGAGGAACGCACGATCGGCCCGTCGCTCGGCGCCGACAACATCCAGAAGGGCTTCCATTCGACGCTCTGGGGTTTTGCTGCAATCGCGCTGTTCATGATCGTTTATTACCAGGTCTTCGGCGTCGTCTCGGTGCTCGCCCTGGGCGCCAACCTGCTCTTCCTGATCGCCCTGCTCTCTCTGCTGCAGGCGACGCTGACCCTGCCCGGCATCGCCGCCATCGCGCTGGCGCTGGGTATGGCCATCGACTCGAACGTGCTGATCAACGAACGGATCCGCGAGGAATTGCGTAACGGCATGCCGCCGCAAGGCGCCATCTCGGAAGGCTACGAACGCGCTTTCGGGACCATTCTCGACTCCAACGTGACGACGCTGATCGTCGGCCTGATGCTGCTCATCTTCGGCTCCGGCCCGGTGCGCGGCTTCGCCGTCGTGCATTGTCTCGGCATCCTGACCTCGATCTTCTCTTCGGTCGTCGTTTCCCGTGCCCTGGTCAACCTGATCTACGGCCGCCAGAAGAAGCTGACCAAGGTTGCCATCGGCCAGCTCTGGAAACCCGCTGCCGCCCCAATCGACGGTCAGAAATAAGGAGAACGGACATGGAATTTTTCCGCATCCACAAAGACATTCCCTTCATGCGCCACGCGCTGACGTTCAACGTCATCTCGCTGGTCACCTTCATCCTCGCCGTCGTCTTCCTGTTCACCAAGGGGCTGCATCTCTCGGTCGAATTCACCGGCGGTACGCTGATCGAAACCCACTACGAACAGACTGCCGACCTGGAAAAGGTGCGCAATGCGCTGGGCAAGGCGGGGTTCAGCGATTACGCCGTGCAGAACTTCGGCTCCTCGCAGGACGTCATGATCCGTCTGCCGCTCAAGGGCGAGCAGAACAGCAACCAGCTCGGCGAAGCGGTGATGAAGTCGCTCGAAGCCGATGCCCCCGGTTCGCAGTTGCGTCGCGTCGAGTTCGTCGGTCCGCAGGTCGGCAAGGAACTTGCCGAAAATGGCGCCATGGCCCTGCTGCTGGTCATCATCGGCATCGTCATCTATCTGGCCGTACGCTTCGAATGGCGCTTTTCGGTCTCGGCGATCATCGCCAACCTGCACGACGTGGTGATCATTCTCGGCTTCTTCGCCTTCTTCCAGTGGGAGTTCTCGCTGTCGGTGCTGGCCGCCATCCTGGCCGTGCTCGGTTACTCGGTGAATGAGTCGGTCGTCGTATTCGACCGCGTGCGCGAAACCTTCAAGGGAAAGCGCGGCCTGACCACGCCGGAAGTGCTCGACCACGCGATCACCAGCACGATCAGCCGGACGATCATCACGCACGGCTGTACGCAGATGATGGTTCTGTCGATGCTCGTCTTCGGTGGCGAAACCCTGCACTACTTCGCGATGGCGCTGACCATCGGCATCTGCTTCGGCATCTACTCCTCGGTGCTGGTCGCCAGCCCGCTGGTCATGTGGCTGGGCGTGTCGCGCGAACAGTTCATCGCCAAGCAGAAAAAAGTCGTCGAAGGCGCCAACGAAGAAGGCGCCGTGGTTTAAGCCGTTTTCCAACGGTCGACCGCAAAAAGGGAGCCATTTTGGCTCCCTTTTTCTTGGCCGAACAAATGGCAAGCACCTGATTCGTATATAGTTGCTGCGCACAAGGGATACAAGGGCACACCAAGCTGCCCGCAAACAACAAAGGGTTCGCGCATGGACAATAGCGACTTTACCGAATGGCAACCCCATTACAGTGTCGGCAATGCCTTGCTGGATGGGCAACACAAGCAACTCCTGCAACTGTGCGGCCGCGCCATCCGCTGCATGGAGCAAACCGGCAACGAAGGCATCGCACATTTTCAGGATGTCCTGAACGAGCTCTCGGACTACGTGCGCGAGCACTTCAACCTGGAAGAGGCGATGCTGCGCGAATGCGCCTTCCCGATGTACGAAAAGCATCGCCAGGAACACATCGCCTACCAGCTCAAGCTGACCGAGCTATTGCTTACCGCCGGCCTCGGCGAATACGACCGGGCAGGCCTGACCCACTGCCTTTCCGAGTGGTGGAATGAACACATCCTGCATACCGACAAGCAATACGTGCAGTATCTGCGCGACACCGATTAGCCGGGCGCCCGGCGGTCGACACAAAAAAGCCACCGGAATCCGGTGGCTTTTTGCTTACCAGCTCGGCGTTTCGGCCGCCGGCGGTGGCGGCGGTGGCTCCGGCAACCAGACGCCGCTGGCGCCATAAACGACCGCCGCGGCGATCAGCACAGCCACGACGAAAGCGACAGCACCGCCGCCCGTCGCCGACTTGCCTTCGCCCTCCTGCCAGCCGGTCAGCATCGGCTTGACCAGGTTCTTGTTCTTGACCCGTACATAGAAGGCGACCGCTGCGATGTGCAGCACGACGAGGATGATCAGGCCGTCGGCGACCAAATGATGAATGCCGGTCAGACGATTGCTCAGATCCTTGCTCACCAGATCGAAAAGCGGGCCGACGAAAGCGATGTCATCGTTGCTGAACAGACCGGTCAAAACCTGTACGGTCAACAGTCCGAGCAGGGCAAAAACCGAGAGTGCGCCGAGCGGATTATGCCCCTCGCCCTGCCACTCTCCCTTCAGGTAGGCGCGGATGCGGCCCGGCGTCGGGAAGAACTGGGCAAAACGGGCGTAGGTCGAGCCGAGCACGCCCCAGACCAGGCGAAAAACGAGCAGGCCAAGAATGAAGAGACCAATGACGGCATGCCGGTCGATCAGGTTGCCGCCGAGCTGGCCGCTGACCACCGCGCCCAGCATGGCCAGCACGAGCAGCCAGTGGAACAGGCGGGTCGGCAGATCCCAGAGACGGATGCGTTTGCTGTTCATGTTTTTCCTTTTTTATCGATGAAGTAAAACAGGCGCCCTGCGGCGCCTGTAAGGTCACAACACGCGAGCGAAGTAGTTTACTTCTTCACCTTGAAGTCGTCATGACAGCCCTTGCAGGTACCGCCCAGCTTGCCGAGCTGCATCTTGACGGCAGCAGCATCGCCGGTTGCGGCAACCTTGGCCATTTCATTGGCTTCACGCACGAAGTCGGTGGCGACCTTGCCCATCTTTTCCTTGTCGGTCCAGATTTCCGGCTTGGCGCGGGTTTCTTCCCAGCCCTTGCCCTTGTCGGTACCGGGCAGGTAAAGCGCGCCCATGCCGGAGTTGGCAATCGCCTGGATGGCGTTGGCGGCCTTGATGACCTCATCCTTGTTGTACTGGCCTTCGACATTGGTCTTGATGCGACCCATGTTCCAGCCCATGAAGGCATAGCCGGACTGGCGGTACTTGATGGCATCTTCCGGCTTGACCTGGGCGACGGCGGAACCGGCCACAGCGATGGTAAGCAGAGCGAGCAAAAGCTTGGATTTCATTGGGCATTCTCCGTTGTAGTTGAGAAAAATGGCTGCCCACCGGTCAACGGTCAAAAACAGCCATAAATCCGCGGAACATTATAACCGGCTAATATGACAATCAGCCGCTTGCCCCGCCTGGCGGGCAAAACTGTCAAACGGCAAAAACGTGCTTGACGCGCAGGGCCGGGCCACCATTCTCGATCGCGATCAGGCGGGCGATATTCGGGTGCTTGCCGGGATTGGCCCGTTCGTCCTCGCTGTGTTCGGCAAAGATTTCAATGCCCTTCTTCGCCGCTTCGAGGTTGATCGAGCCATAGGTCTGCGCCAGGTGGTTGTACACCGCCAGCGAGCCCTGGCTGCCGGCCTTGTTCTCGATCGTCGCAACCACGCCGCCTTCGGCATCGAGCAGGTTGATGGCGGCAAGATGCGAAATGCCGGGCAGTTTCTTCAGGTTTTCAGCGAAAGACATGGTTTCGGTTGTTAGCAATGAGTGATTAGGAGCAGGAGCGGAGGAACGCCGACAAAAAGCAGCGAAGCGGTCCTGGCTAGGCGCGCCACCGCAGACAGTACAAGACGTACGGCCAGGCGGCGCAACAACGCCAGGAGCTTTTTGGCGGTGTTCCTAGATGCGCTTGGCCAGTTCGGCTGCCTTGCCGGTGTAATCCCAGGGCGTCAGCTCGAGCAGTTCGGCCTTGGCGGCTTCCGGGATTTCCAGCGTGGACACGAATTCCTGCATGCCGGCGCGCGAGACGCGCGTGCCGCGGGTCAGCTCCTTGAGCTTTTCGTAGGCGTTCGGCACGGCATAGCGGCGCATCACCGTCTGGATCGGCTCGGCGAGCAGTTCCCAGTTGGCGTCGAGGTCGGCCTTCATCAGGTCGGCGTTCACTTCCAGCTTGGACAGACCCTTCAACAGCGAATCGTAGCCGAGCAGCGCGTAGCCGAGGCCGACGCCCATGTTGCGCAGCACCGTCGAATCGGTCAGGTCGCGCTGCCAGCGCGAAACCGGCAGCTTTTCGGCGAGGAACTTGAGCATCGCGTTGGCCAGACCGAGGTTGCCTTCGGAGTTTTCGAAGTCGATCGGATTGACCTTGTGCGGCATGGTCGAAGAACCGATTTCACCGGCCTTGACCTTCTGCTTGAAGAAGCCGAGCGAGATGTAGCCCCAGATGTCGCGATCAAGGTCGATCAGGATGCTGTTGGTGCGCGCGAAGGCATCGAACAGCTCGGCCAGCGCGTCATGCGGCTCGATCTGGATGGTGTACGGATTGAAAGTCAGGCCGAGCGACTCGACAAAGCGCTTGGCGAAGCCTTCCCAGTCGTAGCCCGGGTAGGCAGTCAGGTGGGCGTTGTAGTTGCCGACGGCGCCGTTGATCTTGCCGAGCAGTTCGACGGCGACGATGCGGGCGCGGGCGCGCTGCAGGCGGTAGGCGACGTTGGCCATTTCCTTGCCGAGCGTGGTCGGGGTTGCCGGCTGGCCGTGCGTGCGGCTCATCATCGGCACTTCGGCGTTGACGTGGGCCAGCTCGCGCAGGCGTTCGATCAGCTTGTCGAGCATCGGCAACATGCCCTGCTCGCGGGCGCCTTTGCACATCAGTGCGTGCGACAGGTTGTTGATGTCTTCGGAAGTGCAGGCGAAATGGATGAACTCGCTGACCTTGACCACTTCGGCGTTGTTCTTGGTGTTCTTCTTGATCCAGTACTCGAGCGCCTTGACGTCATGGTTGGTGACGGCCTCCTCGGCCTTCACTTCGGCGGCCTGTTCAACGCTGAAGTTGGCAACCAGCGCATCCAGTTCGGCAACGGTCGACGGCGAAAACGGGGCAATTTCCGTGAAATGCGGCTCGGCGGCGAGCGCCTTCAGCCACTCGATCTCGACCTTCAGACGGCTCTTGATCAGGCCAAACTCGGAAAAATGCTCGCGCAGGGCATCGACCTTGCCGGCGTAGCGGCCATCGAGCGGGGAAAGGGCAGTCAGGGGATTGAAGGTCATAAAACATCCTTTTCAGTAAGCCCGACATTTTACCTGCCCGGCGAAGGCCTCGCCATACGCTATAATCGTCATCCCCAAACCAGAGAGCATGCGATGAAGCTGATCGGCTCCCACACCAGCCCGTTTGCACGAAAAGTGCGGATCGTGCTGGCCGAAAAAAAGATTGACTACGATTTCGAAATCGACTCACCCTGGCTCGAAGAGAGCAAGGTGCCGAACATCAACCCGCTGGGCAAGATCCCCGTGCTGGTGCTGGACGACAACACGCCACTGTTCGACTCCCGCGTCATCGTTGAATACATCGACAACGTCACGCCGAACAGCAAGCTGTTCCCGGCTCCGAATCGCGAACGTACCGAAGTCAAGCGCTGGGAAGCCCTCGCCGACGGCATCTGCGACGCCGGCGTCGCCGCCTTCCTCGAAGCCAAGCGCCCGAAGAAGGAACAGAGCGCCAGCTGGATTGCCCGTCAGCGCGACAAGATCGCACGCAGCCTGGCCTTCATGAGCAGCGAACTCGGCGAAAAGAATTTCTGCATGGGCACGCATTTCTCGCTCGCCGACATCGCCCTCGGCACCGCCCTCGGCTACCTGAGTTTCCGCTTCCCCGACATCAACTGGCAGGAAACCCATCCCAACCTGGACAAGCTCAACGCCAAGCTGCTGCTGCGTCCCTCGTTCGCGGACACGGTGCCGCACGACTGATACGGGTGACGCCGTTTGCCCGGGCAAACGGCGTCACCGGTTTCAAACGCGACGCCGAGGCGTCGCCAGCTTTTCCCTGATCACTGGCAACAAACGCGCCCCGGCCTGCTGACCGATGGCAATCAGTGCCTTGCGAGCACCAAAATCGGTACTGGCAATCCGGCTCAGGTCAGGCCGGATCAGGATGTCGGCATCTGCTGCCTCACGTTTGCGCAACGACTGGCTCATGATTTCGAAGGAGCGCAGCAGCAGGTTGTAGAGGCCGTGACTATCATCAGCCGTCGGATCCGCCCCACCGACATCAACCGCCAGCACGAGATCACCGCCCAGCTTGCGGGCGGTCGCTACCGGCAGTGGGCTGACCAGACCGCCATCCAGATATTCCCGCCCCTCGTCGCTCGCCGGAATGAACACTCCGGGAATGGAGCAGGATGCACGGACGGCAAAACCGGCATCGCCTTTGTCGAACACCACCGGCTCGCCACTCGGATAACTCGTCGCCACTGCGGCAAACGGCGTTTTCAGCGATTCGATATTGCGATTCTGCAACGCCTGATTGACGAAGGTCTGCAGACTGCGCCCGGTCACCATGCCGCGTTGTGTAGTGCTGCCACCACTGACCAGATCGACAATTTCGCTGTCCTTGACGCGCAGCGCCAGCTCTTCCATCTGGAAGCCGGTGAAACCAGCGGCCCAAAAAGCACCAACCAGCGAACCGGCACTGCAGCCGACGATCATCTCCGGCCGGATACCCCCCGCTTCAAGCGCCTTGATCACGCCGATATGGGCAAAGCCGCGTGCCGAGCCACCACCCAGCACGACGGTCAGCCGCCGCGCCGTACCGGTGGCAACGGTTGCCGCATCAGCAAGCAGCGGCGCCGCCAGCAAGGCACCAAGCAACTGGCGGCGTTTGGGTAAAAATCCTTGCATCGAGGCCTCCACTCAGCTCTTGCCTTGCGGCTGTTCAAGCAGGCGTTTGAGGCGATCAAAAGCCTCTTCGAAGGCATTATCCGGCTCACCGCGCTTCAGATTTTCCAGACGCTCGCCCAGCAGGATAAGCTCGACCCGGCGATTCAGCTTGCGTCCGGTTTCCGTGTCATTGGGCGCGAGCGGCTGACTCAGACCAAGCCCCACCACCTTCATCCGTGCCTCCGGTACGCCACGCACCAGCAGCGCATCGCGAACCACATCGGCACGGCGCTGCGACAGCGTCAGATTGGCAGCCGCGTTACCAATATTGTCGGTATGCCCCTCAAGCAGGATATCGCTGGTCGACTTCTCTTTCAGCAATTGGGCAACCCGGTCGAGATACGGCCCGGCCGCATTGAGATCAAGAGCCGACTTGCCAAACTCGAAAAGCACGCTATCCGGCAGCCAGACCATCACCCCGCGCTCGACCTGGGCGACCGCCAGGGTCACCCGCGGCGCCGGTGGCGGCGTTGTGGCACAAGCCGCAAGCAGCAAGATGGCCGCCATGGCGGCCAGCGTGGAAACAGGACGAACAAGGGAACGCAAATTCATGGCAACACCTTCAGGCTGATCATCGATTTGATGCAACAGGTTTCCGGCAAAGCCCTCTCGGCAACACCGGAAACGGGCGGCGGATTATGCGCAGCCGTCCCCTGATCGGCAAACCCGCTGAAGTCAGCCGATTTACACAAAACTTACATTACTCGGCGGCATCCCCCGGCAATCAGATCGACTACCGCAGAAATGCGCAAGGCGCACCCAAACCTGGGCCTGGAATGCGCCGTGAGAGCATGCTGGCCGTCACCAAAAGCCCGCAATTACCTACAATAATTTACAGAATTGCCCTGCCCGACGCCCCGGCGGAGAGTTCAGCGAATGACCCCGCCGCCCAGACAGACGCGGCTCTCGTAAAGCACGACCGACTGCCCCGGCGTCAGCGCCCATTGCGGCTCGGCGAAGCGGATTTCACAACTCTCGGCATTGACCGTTTCGACCTCGCAAGCCTGGTCGACCGTGCGGTAACGCGGCTTGGCGGTGTATACCCAGTGCGGATGCGGCGCCCGCCCGGACACCCAGGACAACTGCTCGGCAACCAGCGTATCGGTCAGCAAGGCCGGATGATCGTGGCCCTGCACGACGTAGAGCACGTTCTTCTCCATGTCCTTGCCGGCGACGAACCAGGCGTCGTGATCACCACCGCCGGGCCGCCCCTTTTCCTTGATGCCGCCGATCTGCAGGCCCTTGCGCTGGCCGATGGTGTGATACATCAGACCATCGTGCTCGCCCATCACCTTGCCGTCGTCGAGGCGACGGATCTCGCCCTTCTTCGGCGGCAGGTAACGACTGAGAAAATCCTTGAACGGGCGTTCGCCGATGAAGCAGATACCGGTCGAATCCTTCTTGGCGGCGACATGCAGGCCGGCGGACTCGGCGATCCTGCGCACGTCGCGCTTGTAGATATCGGCAAGCGGGAACAGGGTTTTGGAGAGCTGCGCCTGGTTCAGGCGATAGAGGAAATAGCTCTGGTCCTTGGTCCCGTCCTCGGCCTTGAGCAACTGGAATTCGCCATTGAATTCGCGCACGCCGGCGTAATGGCCGGTCGCGATTTTGTCGGCGCCGAGCTGCATGGCGTGATCAAGGAAGGCCTTGAACTTGATTTCTGAATTGCACAGGATGTCCGGGTTCGGCGTGCGCCCGGCCTGGTATTCGCGCAGGAATTCGGCAAACACCCGCTCGCGGTATTCGGCGGCGAAATTGACCACCTCGACATCGATGCCGATGGTGTCGGCGACGCTCATCACGTCGATCAGGTCCTGCCGCGTCGAGCAGTATTCTTCGGTATCGTCGTCTTCCCAGTTCTTCATGAACAGGCCGATCACCTTCCAGCCCTGTTGCTTGAGCAACAAAGCCGCGACAGAGGAATCGACACCGCCGGACAAGCCGACCACCACAGTTTTTTCAGACATCGGGCCCAGCCCCCTTCTTCCATTCATCCAGCGGCAGGATCACCGCTGGCTGTCCATTATCAACGAACCAGCTATCGACGACGAAGCGTGCCGCTTCGCCGCCCTCTTTTTCTTCGATCACCGCCGAGTAGTGCGCCGGGAATAGGTAGGCCCAGTTGCGCACCTCGATCCCGACCACCCGGTGCCAGCGCAGGTAGCCGCGCGCGTCGAGCAGGCGCAGCAGGCGCGCCGTCGAGCTCGAGTGATCGATGCAATCCATCTTGCCCGGCACACCGGCGTCGGCGAGGTTGCCACCACGATCGTTGTGGATATCGGTCATCTGGCCGGCCCAGGCATACATCCGGCCGATGGCGAGGGCGAGCATTTCGCGCTCGCCGACGGCGTCGACCGCTGAAAACAGCAAACGGCGGATTTCGCCCAGCTGGCCGTCGCTATAGGCGACATCGACCTGCACCAGGCAACCGTAGCCGTGGCAGATCTCGACCCGCTCGTCGGCAAAGGCCGTAGCGGTCAACAGCGTAAAAAAGGCAAAAACCAGCCCGCGCATCAAGCGTAATGCACCAACAGATCAAGTGGATACGCCTTGCCGGCCAGCGCATCCTCGATGCAACGCAGGATCAGCGGGCTGCGGTGCCGCGCCTGCGTCGCCCTGACCTCGTCCAGCGTCAGCCAGCGCGCCGCGACGATGCCGTCGTCGAGCTTGCGCCCGGCCTCGTAACCACGCAGTTCGCCGGCAAAGGCAAAGCGCAGGTAGGTCGTGTCTTCCTTGGTCGGATGCTTCCAGTTGTAGATCCCGACCAGGTGCGTCGGCTTGAAATGGTAGGCGGTTTCCTCGAGCGCCTCGCGCACCACGGCGTCAAGCAGCGACTCGCCTTCTTCAAGATGGCCGGCCGGCTGGTTGAAGGCCAGCCCGGTGTCGGTTTCTTCCTCGACCAGCAGGAACTTGCCGTCACGCTGGACGACGGCGGCTACGGTAACGTGGGGTTTCCAGACCATGCACTGACTCGATCGGCAAAAGCGTTATTTTACCTGCTGATTTCGGCTAGAATTATGGGCTTTTACAGGCGCAACACGGAGAATCGAACATGTCCATGTCGGATCGCGACGGCTTTATTTGGCAAGACGGCAAACTGGTGCCCTGGCGTGAAGCCACCACCCACGTCCTCACCCACTCCCTGCATTACGGCATGGGCGTTTTCGAGGGCGTCCGTGCCTACAAGACCGAGCGCGGCACCGCCATCTTCCGCCTGGAAGACCATACCGACCGCCTGTTCAACTCCGCTCACATCTTCCAGATGACCATGCCGTACGACAAGGCAGCCATCAACGAAGCGCACAAGGAAGTGCTGCGCGCCAACAATCTCGAATCCGGCTACATCCGCCCGATCGCCTTCTACGGCTCGGAAAAGATGGGCGTTTCCCCGAAGGGCGCCAAGGTGCATGTCGCCATCGCCGCCTGGCCGTGGGGTGCCTACCTCGGCGAAGAAGGCATGGAACGCGGCATCCGCGTCAAGGTGTCGAGCTTCACCCGCCACCACGTCAATATCTCGATGGTGCGCGCCAAGGCTTCCGGCCATTACATCAACTCCATCCTGGCCAACAACGAAGTGACCAACGAAGGTTACGACGAAGCCATGCTGCTCGATCCGGAAGGCTACGTTGCCGAAGGCGCCGGCGAGAACCTCTTCATCGTCAAGAAGGGCAAGCTGTACACGCCTGACCTGACCTCCTGCCTCGAAGGCATCACGCGCGCCACGGTGCTGCAACTGGCGGCCGAACTCGGTCTCGAAGTCCAGGAAAAGCGCATCACCCGCGACGAAGTCTATACCTGCGATGAAGCCTTCTTCACCGGCACCGCCGCCGAAGTCACGCCGATCCGCGAACTCGACGGTCGCCAGATCGGCATCGGCCGCCGCGGTCCGATCACCGAGAAGCTGCAGCAGAAGTATTTCGACGTCGTATACGGCCGCTCGGCCCAGCACGACGGCTGGCTGGCCTACATCTAAGTCCAGGGAGAAGAAGATGTCCGACAACAAGACCATTGAAGTCATCGCCCACGACCTGCCGCTGCACTGCCCGACGCCGAATGTGGCGCTGTGGAGCCAGCATCCGCGCGTCTTCCTTGACGTGCTGAAGACCGGCGAAGTCACCTGCCCGTACTGCAGTACCAAGTACGTATTCAAGGGCGAAGCGCCCAAGGGCCATCACTAAGCTCAGGACGGCGGGCCGCAAACCCGCCGTTTTCGCATGAAGAAGGCACTGATCGTCGCCCCGTCCTGGATCGGCGACACCATCATGGCGCAGCCGCTGTTCGCGCGCCTGCAGGTCAGACATCCCGGACTGCAGCTCGACGCCCTGGCCCCTCGCTGGGTGGCGCCCGTGCTGCAACGCATGGCCGAAATCAGCGAAGTCATCGACAGTCCATTCGGGCACGGCCAGCTCGCGTTGAAGCCGCGCTGGCAACTGGCCCGGCAGCTGGCGGCGCGCGACTACGATGCCGTCTATGTCCTACCCAATTCGCTCAAGTCGGCACTCGTTCCGTTCATGGCCGGCATCCCGCAGCGCATCGGTTTTACCGGTGAGTCGCGCTACGGCCTGATCAATATCCGCCACACGCTCGACAAGACAGCGCTGCCGCTGATGGTCGAACGCTTTGCGCAACTGGCTGAAATTCCTGGCGGCGCCTTGGCGCGCCCGGTTTCCTATCCGCGCATCCGGTCGACCGCTGGCGAACGGCAAAAAACACTGGACGAACTCGGTCTCGAACGCCCGGCACGCATCGTCGCCTTCTGCCCGGGCGCCGAATACGGGCCGGCGAAGCGCTGGCCGGCGGCGCACTTCGCCGCCCTGGCTAAAAAGCTGGCGGAACAGGGTTGTGCCATCTGGCTGTTCGGCTCGCCAAAGGACCACGCGGTCGCCGAGGAAATCGCACAACTGGCCCCCGGCCTGTGTCGCAACCTGTGCGGTGCAACCTCGCTGGCCCAGGCGGTCGACTTGCTGGCGATGGCCGATTTGGTGGTCTGCAACGACTCCGGCCTGATGCATGTCGCCGCCGCGCTCGACCGGCCGCTGGTGACGCTTTACGGCTCCTCGTCACCCGGCTTCACGCCACCGCTCTCCGACCAGGCCGACATCCTCAGCCTGCAACTCGCATGCAGCCCCTGCTTCAAGCGCGAATGCCCGCTTGGCCACCTCGATTGTCTCAACCGGCTGACGCCCGAGAGGGTGCTCGCCGCCTGCCTGAAACGGATTTCCCGATGAGCAAGTCCAATGCCTACGCCACGCCCGAAGACCTTGAGCAGGCCTTCTACGAAACGCTGACCCGCGGCGATGCCGACCTGATGATCCTGCTCTGGGCGGAGGAAGAAGAAACCCTGTGCGTGCACCCGACCGGCATTCGCCTGCAGGGCATCGTGCCGATCCGCGAAAGCTGGCGCAGCATCTTCGGCGCCGCCCGCCTGCGCGTCCAGGCCGAACAGGTCGCCCACTGGCAAGGCTCGATGCTGGCCATCCACCACTTGACCGAAACCCTGTTCATCGGCGACGACCCGAGCCCGCATGGCCCCTTGCATGTCACGCACGTCTATTCGCGCGGCGCGCACGGCTGGCGCCTGGTCAGCCGGCATGCTTCGGCCGCCGATGACGGCCATCAGGCGAGCAGCGAAGCCGTCTCGCACACACTGCATTGAGCCCGGCCGCCAAGCCTTACCGCGCCCCGGCCTGGCTGCCCGGCGGCCATGCCCAGACCATCTGGCCGCTGCTGATCAAGCCCACGCCGCTGAAGCTGCGGCGCGAGCGCTGGACGACGCCGGATGGTGACTTCATTGACGTCGACCACCTCGACGCGCCACCCGGCGCTCCGGTCCTGGTGCTTTTTCATGGCCTCGAAGGCAGTGCCCGCAGCCACTACGCGATTTCAACGGCACGTGCCTGCCGGAAGGCTGGCTGGCATTTCGTGCTGCCGCATTTTCGCGGCTGTTCCGGCGAACTGAATCGCCAGCCCCGCGCCTACCATTCCGGCGACTCGGCTGAAATCGACTGGATCCTGCGCCGCCTGCACCATGCCAATCAGGGCCGCCGCCTGCATGCCGCCGGTGTCTCACTCGGCGGCAATGCGCTGCTCAAATGGGCCGGCGAACAGGGCGAAATGGCGGCAGAACTGGTCACCGGCGTCGCCGCGATGTGCGCCCCGCTCGATCTCGCCGGCTGCGGCCACCATCTGGCACGCGGCTTCAACCGCCTCTACACGCAACACTTCCTGAAAACCCTGAAAGCCGTCTCGGCCGCTCGCCTGCAGCGCTTTCCCGGACTCTTCGACGCCGTTCGCATGCAACAGGCGATCAACCTTTACCAGTTTGACGATGCGATCACCGCGCCGGTGCATGGCTTTGCCGGCGCCGACGACTACTGGGCTCGAGCATCCGCCAAACCCTGGCTGGCGTCGATCCGCATCCCCGCTCTAGCGGTCAACCCGAAAAATGACCCGTTTTTGCCGGCACACCATCTGCCCAGCCAGGCAGAGGTCGACACTAGCGTCCGGCTCGAACAGCCGGCCGAAGGCGGGCATGTCGGCTTCGTCAGCGGCCCGTTTCCGGGAAACCTGGACTGGCTGCCGCAACGGCTGCTGCATTTCTTCCAGCACGAAACGCAGTAAATCCTGCCAGGTCACTTCGCGCACCAAGCGGTCGCCGCCGCGCAAATATCACAGCCAACCATCCTGCTCCGCTTCTTGCTGAACGAGGACAACGCACCACCTAGCCGGCCTGCGCGTAAAATAGATAACTGAACACGGCCAAGTAGCCAATTGCTCACCATCCACGGTTCTGCCACCTTTCTGCAAAAGATACAGGGGTGCCGTGAGATTTTGACCTGTGCGGCGGGCCATCCGGCCGGAAGCACCAAGCTGATTTAAGGAGCTCTCTTGAGCGAAGTCACCAGCGACCAACTCTTTCTCGGACGCCAACCCATCCTTGACCGGGAGCAGCGCCTTTACGCTTATGAGCTCCTGTTCCGCAACGGCTCGCGCAATGCTGCCGATGTCACGGATGGCGTCCAGGCGACCGCGACCGTCATCGCCAATACCTTTTCCGAACTGGGCGTTGAAGCCGCGCTGGGCAACTGTCGCGGTTTCATCAATATCGATGAAGCCTTCCTGTTCAGCGACCTGATCGAACTGCTGCCCAAAGAATCGGTCGTTCTCGAAATTCTGGAAACAGTACCGCCAACCCCGGCCGTCATCGAACGCTGCAAGATACTGAAGGCAGCAGGCTTTACACTGGCCCTGGATGATGTCATCCAGCTCGCACCGGAATTTGCCGAGTTGCTGTCGCTGGTTGAAATCATCAAGGTCGATATCCAGCCGCTGTCACGCGTCGAAATCATGCAGCTAGTGATGAAGCTGAAACCGATGGGCAAAATCCTGTTGGCAGAAAAAGTCGATTCGCGCGAGCAGATGGAACAATGCCTGAAACTCGGTTTCACGCTGTTTCAGGGTTACTACTTCGCCAAGCCGACCATTATCGCCGGCAAGAAACTCGACCACTCGCAACTGTCCCTGATGAAACTGATGGGATTACTGCTCGGCGACGCCGACACCAGCGAACTGGAAGAAGCTCTCAAGCCCGAGCCCGGCCTGACGGTCAACCTGCTGCGCATGACCAATTCGGTCGGCGCCGGCAGCACCGAAACCATCACCTCGCTGCGCCACGCCATTACCGTGCTTGGCCGTCGCCAGTTGCAACGCTGGCTGCAACTTCTGGTCTTCTCCTCCGGCAAGCAGGCCGGCTCGACGAATCCACTACTGCTGATGGCGGCCACCCGCGGCCGACTGATGGAACTACTTGCAGAGGAAATGCGACCTGGCAACAACGCCTTCGCCGATCACGCCTTCATGGTTGGCATCATGTCTCTGATGCCCGCCCTGATCAGTCTGCCGATCGAAGAAATCATCGCCCCGCTCGGCCTCGCCGAAGAGGTCAAGGAAGCATTGACCGGCTCCAACCCGGACAACATCCTGGGTAACCTGCTACAAATCACCGCCGCCTGTGAAACAGGCGATCTGGAGATCCTGAGCAAGCACCTGCAAAAACTTGACGGCATCAGCATCAAGGCACTCAACCGTGCCCAGACGCATGCCTTGCAATGGGCGAACGGGCTGAACCAGCCCTCTCCCTGAAAAACTCTTTAGCAGCACGAAAGTTTGCCGGTAAAAGCGTCGAGGTCTTTTCGCGCCCTCGTTTGATTCTCTCGATATTTTGAGTGTTGTAGACGCACAAAAGCCCCGCTAGCGAGAGCTAGAGGGGCTTTTGAAATGGGAGCCTGGCGGTGACCTACTTTCGCGAGCGAAATACTCACTATCATCGGCGCTTTGCTGTTTCACGGTCCTGTTCGGGAAGGGAAGGGGTGGGTCCAGCAGGCTATTGCCGCCAAGCGTAACTTGTGTGCCTGCCGCGGATTGCGTCAGGCCAAATTGGGATAGAAGGTTGATTGTTGTGACTGCTTTATGAGTATTGCTTGCAGTGTATTACAAGGTTATAGGATCAAGCCGTACGGGCAATTAGTATCAGTTAGCTTAACGCATTACTGCGCTTCCACACCTGACCTATCAACGTCGTGGTCTTCGACGACCCTTTAAGGAGTTCAAGACTCCGGGAAATCTCATCTTAAGGCGAGTTTCACGCTTAGATGCTTTCAGCGTTTATCTCTTCCGAACATAGCTACCCGGCGATACGACTGGCGTCATAACCGGTACACCAGAGGTTCGTCCACTCCGGTCCTCTCGTACTAGGAGCAGCCCCCTTCAAATTTCCAGCGCCCACGGCAGATAGGGACCAAACTGTCTCACGACGTTTTAAACCCAGCTCACGTACCTCTTTAAATGGCGAACAGCCATACCCTTGGGACCGGCTACAGCCCCAGGATGAGATGAGCCGACATCGAGGTGCCAAACACCGCCGTCGATATGAACTCTTGGGCGGTATCAGCCTGTTATCCCCAGAGTACCTTTTATCCGTTGAGCGATGGCCCTTCCATACAGAACCACCGGATCACTATGACCTGCTTTCGCACCTGCTCGACTTGTGGGTCTCGCAGTCAAGCACGCTTTTGCCATTGCACTTTATGGACGATGTCCGACCGTCCTAAGCGTACCTTCGTACTCCTCCGTTACCTTTTGGGAGGAGACCGCCCCAGTCAAACTGCCCACCATGCACGGTCCCCGATCCGGATTCACGGATCAAGGTTAGAACCTCAAATAAATCAGGGTGGTATTTCAAGGTTGGCTCCACCGAAACTAGCGTCCCGGTTTCACAGCCTCCCACCTATCCTACACAGACCGATTCAAAGTCCAATGCAAAGCTACAGTAAAGGTTCATGGGGTCTTTCCGTCTTGCCGCGGGGAGATTGCATCTTCACAAACATTTCAACTTCGCTGAGTCTCAGGAGGAGACAGTGTGGCCATCGTTACGCCATTCGTGCAGGTCGGAACTTACCCGACAAGGAATTTCGCTACCTTAGGACCGTTATAGTTACGGCCGCCGTTTACCGGGGCTTCGATCAAGAGCTTGCACCCCATCACTTAACCTTCCGGCACCGGGCAGGCGTCACACCCTATACGTCCACTTTCGTGTTTGCAGAGTGCTGTGTTTTTATTAAACAGTCGCAGCCACCATTTCACTGCAACCCCATCGGGCTTTCGTCGCGAGGACTTATACCCTACCGGGGCACACCTTCTCCCGAAGTTACGGTGTTAATTTGCCGAGTTCCTTCTCCTGAGTTCTCTCAAGCGCCTTAGAATTTTCATCCTGCCCACCTGTGTCGGTTTGCGGTACGGTCAATTCTAGACTGAAGCTTAGTGGCTTTTCCTGGAAGCTTGGTATCAATCACTTCAGCACCGTAGTGCCTCGTCGTCACGCCTCAGATAATTCCCCCGGATTTGCCTAAGGGACACTCCTACACGCTTAAACCACCTATTCCAACAGATGGCTGACCTAACCTTCTCCGTCCCCACATCGCATCTAGAATCGGTACAGGAATATTGACCTGTTTCCCATCGACTACGCATTTCTGCCTCGCCTTAGGGGCCGACTCACCCTACGCCGATGAACGTTGCGTAGGAAACCTTGGGCTTTCGGCGAGGGAGCTTTTCACTCCCTTTATCGCTACTCATGTCAGCATTCGCACTTCTGATATCTCCAGCAACCTTCTCAAGTCACCTTCACAGACCTACAGAACGCTCCCCTACCATATCTTTCGATATCCGCAGCTTCGGTGCACAGTTTGAGCCCCGTTACATCTTCCGCGCAGGACGACTCGACTAGTGAGCTATTACGCTTTCTTTAAAGGATGGCTGCTTCTAAGCCAACCTCCTAGCTGTCTATGCCTTCCCACTTCGTTTCCCACTTAACTGTGTCTTGGGGACCTTAGCTGGCGGTCTGGGTTGTTTCCCTCTTGACAATGGACGTTAGCACCCACTGTCTGTCTGCCACACTCGCACTCAACGGTATTCAGAGTTTGCCATGGTTTGGTAAGTCGCGATGACCCCCTAGCCATAACAGTGCTTTACCCCCGTTGGTGATATGTGACGCACTACCTAAATAGTTTTCGGGGAGAACCAGCTATTTCCGGATTTGTTTAGCCTTTCACCCCTATCCACAGCTCATCCCCTAATTTTTCAACATTAGTGGGTTCGGACCTCCAGTACCTGTTACGGCACCTTCATCCTGGCCATGGATAGATCATCCGGTTTCGGGTCTACGCCGTGCTACTAAACGCCCTTATCAGACTCGCTTTCGCTACGCCTCCCCTATTCGGTTAAGCTCGCAACACAACGTAAGTCGCTGACCCATTATACAAAAGGTACGCAGTCACCGAACAAGTCGGCTCCCACTGTTTGTATGCATGCGGTTTCAGGATCTATTTCACTCCCCTCCCGGGGTTCTTTTCGCCTTTCCCTCACGGTACTAGTTCACTATCGGTCGATCACGAGTATTTAGCCTTGGAGGATGGTCCCCCCATGTTCAGACAAGGTTTCACGTGCCCCGCCCTACTTTTCGCTAACTTAGTACCACGGATTGGTTTTCATGTACGGGGCTATCACCCACTACGGCCGGACTTTCCATTCCGTTCCATTAACCATTCCGCTATCACTAGCAGGCTGCTCCCCGTTCGCTCGCCACTACTTGGGGAATCTCGGTTGATTTATTTTCCTCCGGCTACTTAGATGTTTCAGTTCACCGGGTTCGCCTCCCTGACCTATGTATTCAGTCAGGGATACCTCATAAGAGGTGGGTTTCCCCATTCGGATATCGGGGGATCAAAGCTTCATTGCCAGCTCCCCCCCGCTTTTCGCAGGCTTGCACGTCCTTCATCGCCTGTGATCGCCAAGGCATCCACCACATGCACTTAGTCGCTTGATCCTATAACCTTGTACTCTCTTAGCGAGAGCGGCTACAGGCAAACTCATATTTGTGCTGTATCGTCCGAAGACGTTACAGATGCAATCACAACGCATCACCCATGCCTCATCAGCACGAGTGACACAACCTTCTTCCAATTTGTTAAAGAGCGTAGCAATTGATTCCTCAAAAGCTAAAGATAAACATCTCTGCTTATCTTTAGGTTCTGGTGGAGGATAACGGGATCGAACCGTTGACCCCCTGCTTGCAAAGCAGGTGCTCTCCCAGCTGAGCTAATCCCCCGTTAAGCTTCGCATTACGTCGTTGCTCAACATCTTGCATACAGGTGTATGCGGCGATGTCTCGCGCCTCGTACTGCTCGCTTACTTGATTTGACGTTGGTGGGTCTGGTTGGAATCGAACCAACGACCCCCGCCTTATCAAGACGGTGCTCTAACCGACTGAGCTACAGACCCTCGTCTGTTTGCTACTCATTGAACAACCGATAGGTTGTGGGTGCCAGTGATGCTTTCTCTAGAAAGGAGGTGATCCAGCCGCAGGTTCCCCTACGGCTACCTTGTTACGACTTCACCCCAGTCACGAACCCCGCCGTGGTAAGCGCCCCCCTTGCGGTTAGGCTACCTACTTCTGGCGGAACCCGCTCCCATGGTGTGACGGGCGGTGTGTACAAGACCCGGGAACGTATTCACCGTGACATGCTGATCCACGATTACTAGCGATTCCGACTTCACGCAGGCGAGTTGCAGCCTACGATCCGGACTACGATCGGCTTTCTGGGATTAGCTCCACCTCGCGGCTTGGCAACCCTTTGTACCGACCATTGTATGACGTGTGAAGCCCTACCCATAAGGGCCATGAGGACTTGACGTCATCCCCACCTTCCTCCGGTTTGTCACCGGCAGTCTCGTTAAAGTGCCCAACTAAATGATGGCAATTAACGACAAGGGTTGCGCTCGTTGCGGGACTTAACCCAACATCTCACGACACGAGCTGACGACAGCCATGCAGCACCTGTGTTCCAGTTCCCTTTCGGGCACTCCCAAATCTCTTCAGGATCCTGAACATGTCAAGGGTAGGTAAGGTTTTTCGCGTTGCATCGAATTAATCCACATCATCCACCGCTTGTGCGGGTCCCCGTCAATTCCTTTGAGTTTTAACCTTGCGGCCGTACTCCCCAGGCGGTCAACTTCACGCGTTAGCTCCGGTACTAAATGGTTTTACCCACCCAACACCTAGTTGACATCGTTTAGGGCGTGGACTACCAGGGTATCTAATCCTGTTTGCTCCCCACGCTTTCGTGCATGAGCGTCAGTATTGGCCCAGGGGGCTGCCTTCGCCATCGGTGTTCCTCCACATCTCTACGCATTTCACTGCTACACGTGGAATTCCACCCCCCTCTGCCATACTCTAGCCTTCCAGTCACAAGCGCAGTTCCCAGGTTGAGCCCGGGGATTTCACGCCTGTCTTAAAAAACCGCCTGCGCACGCTTTACGCCCAGTAATTCCGATTAACGCTCGCACCCTACGTATTACCGCGGCTGCTGGCACGTAGTTAGCCGGTGCTTCTTATTCCGGTACTGTCATCCACACCAGGTATTAACTGATGCGATTTCCTCCCGGCCGAAAGAGCTTTACAACCCGAAGGCCTTCTTCACTCACGCGGCATGGCTGGATCAGGGTTGCCCCCATTGTCCAAAATTCCCCACTGCTGCCTCCCGTAGGAGTCTGGACCGTGTCTCAGTTCCAGTGTGGCGGATCATCCTCTCAGACCCGCTACAGATCGTCGCCTTGGTGAGCCTTTACCTCACCAACTAGCTAATCTGATATCGGCCGCTCAAAGAGCACAAGGTCTTGCGATCCCCTGCTTTCCCCCTCAGGGTATATGCGGTATTAGCGTAACTTTCGCTACGTTATCCCCCACTCAATGGTACGTTCCGATACATTACTCACCCGTTCGCCACTCGCCACCAGGATTGCTCCCGTGCTGCCGTTCGACTTGCATGTGTAAGGCATGCCGCCAGCGTTCAATCTGAGCCAGGATCAAACTCTTCAGTTCAATCCAACATTACTACTCACAATTCACTGACGGTAGAATTTAACTTCTACCTCGATGGATCTCTCCATCCGTGTGATTGCCTTTAATACTTTTGTGTGACCTAAGTCACTAGCATCAAGGCACCCACACCTATCGGTTGTTCAAATTGTTAAAGATCATTTCCACCGCGCCGTCTCGTTAAATCCGTCAGCAGCAGAGAAGCGAGATTATGAAGAACTTCAGCTAAACCGTCAAGCAAAATTTGAAATCTTTTTTCGCTCAACCTGCCAAAACTCAAACCACCACTTCTTCCCCTCACCGCCCGTAGAACCAAGCGCTGCAAGGAGGGGCGCATTATATAGAACTTCAAACCAAGGTCAATACTGTTTTCGAAATTAATTCAATTCGTCCCTTTTCGGCCGCTTTTGGCGCCTCCCCCAACTTAACCAGTCTGTAGACAAAAAAGGGCCCCGGAATCGCTTCCGGGGCCAACCGAGGTTACTGCTGAGAGAGAACGGCTGCCGTCAGGCGTAAGTCGGAGCGAAGGCGGCCTCGGGATTAGCCACCGGACCCTTGTCACTCCAGTACGGGGAAAGTTTGCGCAGCTGGGCGACGATGGGCGGGACTTCCGCGATCACCCGGTCGATTTCCGCTTCGGTGTTGTAACGCGACAGCGAGAAACGGATCGTGCCATGGGCGGCGGTGTATGGAATACCCATCGCCCGCATCACATGCGAAGGCTCGAGCGAGCCGGAAGTACAGGCGGAACCCGAACTGCCGGCAATGCCCACCTTGTTGAGCAGCATCAGAATGCCTTCACCCTCGATGTACTCGAAGGCGATATTGCAGGTATTGGGCAGGCGGTTCGAGACATCACCGGTCGGGAAACAATGCGTGATCTGGCTGAGCAGGCCTTTTTCCAGCTTGTCGCGCAGACGCTTGACCGTGGTGTTCTCTTCTTCCATATGCTGCATCGCCAATTCACAGGCAACACCAAGGCCGACGATGGAGGCCGAGTTTTCGGTGCCAGCCCGGCGACCACGCTCCTGATGACCACCCCGCAGCAGCGGACGGAAGCGGCAACCACGCCGCAGATAAAGGACGCCTATCCCCTTAGGCGCATGCAGCTTGTGGCCAGAGAGAGAGAGCATGTCGATCCTGGTGTTCTTCAGATCGATGGGAATCTTGCCAACGGCCTGCACGGCATCGGTGTGGAACATGATGCCTTTGGCACTGGCCAGTTCGGCCATTTCTTCCACCGGGAAAATCGTACCAGTCTCATTATTGGCCCACATCACGGAAACGATGGCGACACGGTCGTTCAACAGCGACTTGTATTCGTCGATGTCGATCCGCCCCTTCTTGTCCACCTTGAGCTTGTGGACGATATAACCTTCCTTCTCCAGCCATTCGCACAGCGTCAGGATGGCTGGATGCTCGACATTGGTCGTAATGACCGTATTGCGGTCCGGTTGCGCCTTGAGCGCAGAGAGAATCGCAGTCGAGTCGGACTCGGTGCCACAGGAAGTAAAGATGATTTCCGAGTCGTGTTCGGCACCGAGCAGCGCCTGAATCTGACCGCGGGCTTTCTTTAGCGCCTTACCGACTTCACTGCCAAAGGCGTGAATCGACGACGCGTTACCGAAATGCTCGGTGAAGAAAGGAAGCATGGCTTCCACGACGGCGGGATCGCAGCGCGTCGTGGCGTTGTTGTCGAGATAGATCGGTTCCATGGCGCAGTCCTTTGGTTTCTCTGTCGGGATTGGGGATTCTTACGCGTCGACCGGCATGTGCGAGGACGGCAGGACCTGCACGAGTTCGCCCAGCGTTTCGATCATCTTCTGCTGAATGCCGCCCAGGGTGGCCGCTTCCATCATGCAGCCGGAACAGGCGCCCTTCAGATGCACATAGATCTTCTTGCCCTGCACGTCGGCCAGCTCGACGTCACCGTGGTCGCGCTGCAGCATCGGACGGACCGACTCCAGCACTTCCTGAATCTTGGCGATCTTCTCGACAATCGACAGCTTCTTGGCTGGCGGCTTCGGCGCTTCCGGCGTCGCCGGGCAAGCCGGCGGCGGCGAGACTTCGCCCGGACCGGCCCGCTCGGCCATCACCTTGGCGAGGATTTCCTCGATACCTTCATGGCAGGCAGCACAACCACCGCCGGCCTTGGTATAGAAAGTGACCTCTTCAACCGTATTCAGGTTGTTGGCCTTGACCACGTCTTCGATCATCACCGCATCGATCGCAAAGCACTTGCAGATCAGGGCGCCTTCTTCGTGATCGTCGGACCACTCTTCGCCACGGTAGTTGGCGATGGCAGCCTGCAGGGCTTCACGCCCCATCACCGAACAGTGCATCTTTTCCGGCGGCAGGCCATCGAGATAGTCGGCGATGTTCTGATTCGACACTTCAAGTGCCTGGTCCAGGGTCATGCCCTTGATGATTTCGGTCAGCGCCGAGGAAGAGGCAATGGCCGAACCGCAGCCGAAAGTCTGGAAGTGCGCATCCTGGATGATCTCGGTTTCCGGATCGACCTTGAGCATCAGGCGCAGCGCATCGCCGCACTGGATGGAACCGACGTCGCCGATGCCGTTGGCTTCTTCAAGCGGACCGGAGTTGCGCGGGTTGAAGAAGTGTTCGCGAACCTTGTCAGAGTATTCCCACATGTTGTCTGCTCCTTAAACCGAGAACGAGGAGCCGCAGGAACACTGGGCGCTGGCGTTGGGGTTGTCGAATTTGAAACCGGTATGGGTCAGGGTGTCGATGAAATCGACCGTGACGTTGTCGATCATCGGCATGGTCATCGGATCGACCAGCAGCTTGACGCCGTCGATTTCCAGCTCCCAGTCATCCTCGGCCTTCTCGGCTTCGAGCTTCATGCCATATTGCAGGCCGGAGCAGCCACCACCCGAAATAACCAGGCGCAGGCCGATAACCGGCGTTTCAGAACCACGAATAAAGCGTTGTACGGCTTTAACGGCAGCGGGGGTCAGATTGATCATGGCGTTTCTCCCAGAGTAGATGGACTATTCATTGCAAGCCCTGTGCCATACCGGGAAAAACGTATAAACAATTGAATCTATTGATTTGTTGTAACACGTAGCTTTGTCGCTTTTGCGACAATCAACCCAAAAGATGTTCGTAAGCGCGTCGCAACAATTCGCGCTCGACCAAAGGCAGGCGGCGCGCCTCGGTAATGGCGATGAATTTTCCACCCTGCTTTTCCGCCGCCTCGAACGGCGGATCGATGCTGGTGCAGGCGGCCAGCAACACAGCCTGATCACCTTGCGGCGTATCAACCCAGACACAGAATTCGGCAACCGGCTCAAGCCCGCCTTCGGGTAGACCAAGCTGCTTCTCGGCGGCACGCAACGCGGCAGTCGGATGAAACTGCAGCGTCGGCGAGTAAGACTCGTCGCGCAGGACCGCCTGCTCCGGCAAAGGAGAAAAAGCGAGCACACTGTCGCCGAGCGTCATGAAGCGAACCCGGGCACTGGTGCTTTGCTTGTGCAGGATGATCAGGCGAGGCAATTCAGAGGTTTCGCTCATATATATATGCAGCTCCAGGATAAATACGGATCAAGCGGCAAACGCGGCAATCACCGGATCGCCTTTCAGCGCACCGGCACGGCCCCAGACCTGGACGGCCTCGACATAATGACCAGGCAGCGCCGGATGCGGCAACAGCACTTGATACTCGGCAAACACCCGACCATCCGGGAACAGGGTCACCGTGCCGTAGCGCGCCTTGCCGCGCCAGGTGCCGACCAGGCTGCGCTCCCCGGAATAGGGGTCAGCCTGTTCGACAAAGGCGGCCTCGGCCCAGACCGGCTCATCGCCGATCTCGAGGCCGAGTTTTTCCACCTGCCGGCGAATCGCCTGGCAGAGCTCACTACCGAGAACCGGGTCCGGTCTGACCGGACCACTGGCGTTCGGCATGCCGCTCAAACTCAGGCAGCCATCGGCGCGTAGGTGTAGCAGAGCTTCGGGCAGACGCGGTTGCAGGCGCCGCAGCCGATGCAGTCGTTGGCATCCTTGATGCTCATCTTGGCCGCTGCGCTTTCGTCTTCGTCGTCATCGGCATCGGAATCGATCAGGTCGAGCACGTCGCGCGGACAGACCTTGTAGCAACGGCCGCAGCCGATGCACTTCTCCTGATTGATGGCGGTGACGAACTCGGGAACCCAGGCATCGCCGCCACGGGTAAGAGCAGTGTAGGAACTCATGATTTAACCTTTCTGAATGGCTGCCAGTTTGGCATTGGCTTTCGCCCATGCCGCGCAGGCGTCGAACGTGGATTGGGCGATGCCCGGGATTTCGAGATAACCGGCGGGCAGACGATCCTCAACCAGATCGTGCATTTGCGATGCCCACTCGGACGCAATGCGTTTGAGCTTTTTGACTTCCTTGTCCAAGTTTTTGATTTCTTCCTCGGTCAAGCTAACCTCCCTGTGACGACGATTTTGACGATAAAAAGAGTGTCGACCGCTCAGAGCCCGGCGACATCGGGGTATTGCCCGATCCGCTCGAGGGCGATACCGAGCAGCTTGTCGGCTTCGTCCTTCATCTTGGACAGGCTCGGGAAGCCGAAGCGATGTACGTCGCGCAGCGTCTTTTCAACGGCAACCAGCTTGCCGACAGTGATGATCGAACGACCAAAGCCTTCGTGCGTCAGATGGACGAGGGGCACGGCGAGCAGCTTGCATTCCTTCTCGATCAATACGGCAATCGCGTTGTAGAAAGCCTTGACGCGCGAAATGGTCTCGTCGTCCGGATCGCCGATCAGCGGGATGCCGGCCTTGCGTTCCTTGGTCAGGATGTAGGGATCGAGGATCTTTTCGACCGTCCAGCCCGTATAGGTACCGTAGGTGTCCAGGGCGCGCATCTGGCGAGCCATTTCCTTGACGAAGTCGGTTTCGAAGATCGGATCAGTGCTCATGGTGAAACTCCTGTTGTGAAACATTTGAATGACTGGATAGGGAAATCAGCTGCGGCGTCGGCAGCAAACCGGGAATCAGGCCGATCGCAACGCGGGAAATGACGAGCGCCCCGAGAAAGCCGGCTATGGCACCGAGTGCCGTGGCGGCATCGCTACCGTCGAGCGTCGCGCCGAGTCCGGCGCCGAGCAGCATGGCGAAAGCGGGAAAGAGATAGCCGAGCAAGGCAGAAAGCGTCAGGCGGCTTTGCGGCAGAACAATGCTGACCGCGTCGCCAACCCGCAGATCCGGCCCGGCCGGCAGGGTCAGCAAGGTTGCCGCCCGCCCGCTCGCCATCTTGCCGATGCCGCAGGAGCCGCCCTGACCGCAGGACGAACAACCCGCGGTTTCCATGGCGACGATTGCCTGATCGGCGTCGATGCGCTGGACGATGCCGCGATGTTCGATCATGCCGGCACTCATCCCTGCCAACCCTCTTCTTCCATGCTGGCGAAGCGGTCCTCGGTCTTCTTGGCTTGCAGGGCGACGGCGCGATCCACCCAGGCCACGCCACCTTCGTTCATCGCCTTGGAAATCTCGCCCAGCAGGTCGTCGACCGCATCGACCTCATTGGTGCGGATCGGCTGAATCCCCTTGGCCATCAGCTTCTTGATCGCCGAAGCACCGATCGCCATGACGTAGACCGCAGCACAACCTTCGAGGAAATCGACCTTGGCGATCAACTTGTCCTCGTTGCCGTCCATGGCCTCCTCGGCGAACTCGCCAACCCCGACCAGGGTCGCCTTGTCGGGCGTCACCTCGTAGATGGCGAAGGCTTCGGCGGCACCGAAGTGCTGATTGACGCGCAGGCGGTCGGTGGATGCAAACGCAACCTTGATCATGGCAGCAGGCTCCTGCTTAGTGGACCAGACCAGCTGCAGACGACGCGATGACATGTTGTTTGCCGGAACCGCAGTTGTCGCGGTCGTCGGCCCAGTAGCTTGATCGATAGGGTTCGGGTTCATGGTGTTGCCCCAGCATCAGGTTGGCGAGATCGAAAAGGGCTTGCCGCGTACCGCGGTAACCCACCCAGGTGCGGGCATAACCGCCCACGTGGTCGTACTGCGGGAAGCCCGCACGCAGCAGCGGCAGGCCGAGACGGTGCGCGGTATCGACGGCGTGCGAGTTGGCGATAACCAACTGCGCACCGGCTGCCCGCGCCTGCTTTTCCATGTCTTCGAGATCGCCGACGATGACTTTCCCGATCGGCAGCGACGCCAGGCTTTCGTGCTTGGCCGGACTCACCGCGCTGACGATTTCGGCGCCCATGCTGGTCAGGAAGCGCACCTGCATGCCGAGCAGGTCGGGATCGGCGGCCAGCGCGATGCGCGCGAAACCGATCATGAAATGGCTGTCGACCATGGCGTCCTGCAACTGGGCGCGGTGGCGTTCGATTTTTTCCGGCACCGGTTTGCCGGAAATGTCGGCCAGCGCCTGCGTGAAGGCATCGCAATCGTCGAGACCCATCAGGCCATCGAAACGGAAGTCGGGCACGCCAGTACGTTCCTTCAGGATATTGGCCGCCTTGCCGAGCGAGGGGCCGATCACCAGCGTAGCGGTCGACTCGCCCATGGACTCGATTTCCGTGCGCGGCGTACCGCCTATGGTCAGCGACGAGGTTTCCGCCTCGACCAGGTGGCCGTCCAGCGAATCGCCGATATCCGGCACGACGACCGGGCGCAGGCCGAAAGCCTCGACCCAGTCCTTGATCGCCTCGATATCGCCCGGCGTCAGCATTGCCGAAGCCAGCACATTGACCTGCTTCGGCCGCTTGCCAACGCAACTGCTCGGCGGCACCAGCGTCTGGATCAGCGACTCGATGGCCAGCGCGTAGCCGCTTTCCAGGCAACCGACATAGTCCGGCGTATTGACCGGGACCACGGCGACATGCGCGAACTCGGGATGCGCGGCGCGGAATTCCTTGACCGAGCGCAGGATGTCGGTGCCCTGCGTTTCCGACAAACCGGTGGTGACCAGGCCGATGATGTCCGGCTTGCTCTTGTCGGACAGCGTCGCCAGGGCTTCGATGATGTTCTCGTCGGCGCCCATGATGGTCGACACCTGATCCATCGCCGTCGTCTGCAGCGGAATCGGCTCGCGGAAATGGCGCACGAAAAACACCTTGCCGAAAGCGGTACACCCCTGCGAGCCATGCATCAGCGGCAGGCTGCGGTTAAGCCCGAGAAAGGCGAGCGAAGCGCCGATCGGCTGGCTGACCTTGAGAGGATTGACCGCCAGCGCCTTCTTGGATTGGATGATTTCGGCCATTTGGACATCGTCCTGATGAGATTGCCTTCATCCGAGCAAGGAACGCGCCAAGGAGTGATTTCATTTAAAAACAACAATTTGCAACAAGATCACACTGTCACAAAACCGACAATGGCACTTCGCCATAAACACGAAGCACGACAATCACGAAGCCATATGACGAGGTTCAGCCCTGCCTACTGCGTTACTTGAGCAGCATCGGCATACCTGTGCGTTCAGCCCATGCCGAAAATCGGCCTTTTCCCCGGTCGACCGCTACAAGGCAGGAAATGCGGGAACATGACGGAAGGCTCACCCCGTATCCGCGGCAAAACTGCTGCCGCCCCGCTCGCCATCGGCGAATTCACCATGACTACCTACGCATGGCAGGAACAGTAAGCCTATCGGGGAAGACTGAGACCGCCGGTTAGACGGTCGGCCACATCGCCTTTTCACCAGTTGAAGATCAGATGGCAGCGCGAACGGCACGATCTCGGTCCGCTGTCGATCCGCCCGGACGGTAGCGCCAGGGCATCGGCAAGACGCAGCGTGCCGGCCGAATTCGTGTCTGCGCGGAAGTTGACCGGTAGCTTGCCGCCACGCGATCACCCTTCACCCAGGCTGCAACGCGCCCGGCGAATGACGCCTGGCGTCGTCAGGCGGTGAGCACAGCGCCTGAGACAGCTCCCTTGGCCCACGGCGCGGGTTTGCGCACCGCGGCCCAGACCGGGCTTTCCATCGACAGCGCCAGCTGGCGGGCGAGTTCGACCATGCCGCTGTAGCCGGCGTAGCCGAATTCGCGCTCCTGGTTGATGTCGAGGAAGGGAATGCGTGCCTTCAAGGCGGTGTAGAGATTGCGCCCGCCGGCGATCAGGATGTCGGCCTTGTACTCGTGATAGGTCGAGAGCAGCGCCTTGGGGCTGCCGTCGTCGATCATCTTGGTGTCTTCGCCCATCAGTTCGCGGATGCGTGCCTTGTCTTCTTCGGTCGATTTCTTGGTGCCGGTGGCGACTACCTTCATGCCCAGATCCTGCAGCGCGGACACGATGGACCACGACTTGACGCCGCCGGTATAGAGCAGGACGCGCTTGTCTTTCAGGCGCACGCGCCAGGCATCGAGCTCGGCATTGGACTTGGCTTCTTCGCGGGCAATGACGGCTTCGGTACGCGCCATGAGGTCGGGGTCGCCGATCAACTTCGCAAAATCGCGCAGCGCGTTGGAAACGTCGGCGACGCCATAGAAACTGCCTTCGAAGAAGGGAATACCGAAGTCGTCCTGCATCTTGCGCGCCACGTTGAGCAGCGCCTTGGCACAGACCACCATGTTCACCTTGGCGCGGTGCATGGTCTGCACTTCATGGAAGCGCGCATCGCCGGACAAGGTGCACAGGATGCGCAGGCCCAGCTCATCGAAGAGCGGCGCGACATTCCAGAATTCGCCGGCGATGTTGTATTCGCCGATCAGATTGACGTCGTAGGTTGGCAGACCATCGGCACGCGGTGCAGCCGGCGTCGGTTCGGCAGTGCCGATGACATGCTTGAACATGGCTTCGCCGGCCAGGCGGTTGCCGAGATTCTTGGTGCCATAGAAGCCGGCCGCATCGACCGGAATCACCGGCGTGCCCCAGCGCGCCGAAGCATCGCGGCAGACGGCTTCGATATCGTCGCCGATCAGCGCCGTGACGCAGGTGTTGTAGATGAAGACGGCCTTGGGCGCGTAACTGTCGATCGCCTGCTTGATCGCATGGAACAGGCGCTTTTCGCTACGCCCCATGACGACGTCAGTTTCCGACAAATCAGTGGTCATGCCGATCTTGTACAGCGTCACGCCGCTTGAGCGCGTACCGCGGTTATCCCAGGAGGAACCGGCGCAGGCGATCGGGCCATGCACGATGTGCGCGACGTCGGCGATCGGCAGCAGCGCGATCTGCGCCCCGTCGAAGGAACAGCCGCCTGCCGTCGCCCCCGGCTTGGGCTTGGCGCAGCCGGACTTTTCCTTGGTATTGTGGGTACAGGCGGGCTCGTCGAGCAGGGCTTGGATTTCGCTGGCTTTCATGCTGTTCTCCAGAGGTTCTGGATAACATTTAGCAAGACGGGTGCCACCCTCAATTCATTGTTTTAAAACAAAAAACAAAGGCCGGAACTTGTCATCAATACGACAAGCCCCGGCCCGTACGACAAAAACCCCTTACAGAACCAGCTGATCGCGCAGCTTGGCCAGCATCTTCGGCCCCATGCCCTTGGCCTTGCACACTTCTTCAAGGCTGGCGAACGGACGCGCCGCGACGATCGCGCGCGCGACGCTGGGCGGCAGACCCTTGACCGCGGCCAATTCTGCCTCGCTGGCGGTGTTGACCGATACGCCCCTGGCTTCGCTCTTGGCCGCAGCCTTCTTGGCGGCCTTGGCTGCCTTGCCCGGTTTAGCTACCTTGCCTGACTTGGCCGACTTGTCCGCCTCGGCCGCAGTTTCCTTGGCGGCCTCGGCGACCGGCACCTTCTTGGTGGCAGCGGGCTTGACCTTTTCGGCAGGAACAACCGCAACAGCCACCGGCGCCGCAAGCGCAGCGATATTGCGGTAATCGCGGGTTACATAACCGGCCGGCGTCCATTCGCGCAGCATCACGGTCAGCGCCGCGCCAGCAAGCGGCAACGCGGCCGGCACGCTGAACTGACAGGCCGACCACTGCTCGCCACCCGCCAGGGTACCAAGAATGACCGTCGCCACCGGCACGCCCACCCAGCTGCCGCCGGCGTAGGGAGCGTCGAGCGCCCAGACTTCGAGCGACAAGGTACCGCTCAGATTGTCGGCAGCGCGCGGGTTGCCGATCGCATCGATGTTCAGTTCGGCAACTCCATCAGCCAGCGCGCAGGAAACATTGCCTTCGAGCAGCGGCTGGAAAAAGCGCTCGCGCACCGGGTAGACCGCCAGGTCACGCAGCTCGGCCTGACCGTCGGCCACAAAAGCAACCAGCGCCAGAGCCAGCGCCTGATCGGCCGTCCCGGCCGGCAGCATGGCTGCGCACTCGGCATTCACCAGCACACCGCCGGCAACCGGCCAGACCGCCTGCTCGGCCAGCTTGACCCCGCACAAACCATCGAAGAAACCGGCTTCACTGGCCCACAACTGCAGCGCCCAATTGGCACCCGCCGTCAGATCGGCATCGGAAAAACTTACTTCGGCATTGAGATGCACGAAATCGCCAGCGAAACGGTAACCATGGTTGTCACCGATACGGGTCATGCAGCTGGATACATTAGTCATGAAAACGGCCTACTCAGCGGATAAAAAGGCGCGCATTATAGAATTGATTTTTCTTTTTTTATCATATAGTTAGTTAATATTTTTACGCACAATCATGGTGCAAAAACAGAGCACTTTTTGTCATAAACCCGACATAAAAAAGGGGCTCCGCAGAGCCCCTTCGTGATTCGGACAACAGCCGGATCAGTGAGCGACCGGTGCCTCGACAGCAGCCGGCGCCGGAACGGCAACCGCCTTGTGCGGCTGATCAGGATGCCAACCGAGGACCGCCAGCATGAAGAAGAAGCCGACAACGTAAGCCACCGTCACGTGCCAGCCATGCTTCAGCCACTGGGCGGCCGACTTGGCTTCCGGGAACATGCTGGAGAGAGCGACACCGGCCGACGAGCCGAACCACAGCATCGAACCGCCGAAACCGACCGCGTAGGCCAGGAAGCCCCAGTCGAAACCACCTTGGCGCAGCGCCAACGCGGTCAGCGGGATATTGTCGAAGACAGCGGAAACAAAGCCCAGGGTCAGGGCCGACTGCCACGAGGCCGGCGGCAAGGCCTCAACCGGCATCATCGAAGCGCAGGTAACGAGGGACAACAGGAAGACCGAGCCCTTGATGGTATCCGGCAGGAGTTCCCAGTCATGACGACGCACCGGAATGGTCAGGATGATGGCCGTCCAGACGGCAACCCCGATGAAAGGGAAGGCGTCGGCCATGCTCGGGAATTTCACGTTGATCGTGACATTGGCAATGATCGCGAAAGCCAGCATCAGGAAGACAATAAAAATGCGCCCCCAATCGACATGGGTTCCGGCATGGGCGTTCTTGAGGATGGGCGAATAAGCATGCTGCTGCTTGGCGGCAAAGTAACCGGTAATCAGCAGCGCCACACCGGCTGCAGTGTAAGCATGCACGACCGCTGCTGGGCTGATGCCGTCGATCCACATCATGGTTGTCGTCGTATCACCGACCACCGAACCCGAGCCGCCGGCATTGGAAGCCGCCACGATGGCAGCCAGATAGCCTACATGTACCTTGCCCTTGAACAACTGGTGTGCCATGGCGCCGCCGATCAGGGCGGCGGCAATGTTGTCGAGGAAGCTGGAAATCACGAAGACCATGACCAGCAGCACGAAGCCGCCCTTCCAGTCGTTCGGCAGGAATTTCGGCAGGATGACCGGCACGTGGCTCTTCTCGAAATGCCGGGCGAGCAGCGCAAAACCGGTGAGCAGGCAGAACAGGTTGGCCAGCGTCACCCATTCATGCCCGAGATGGCCGAAGAAGCCGGCGATGCCGAGGCCCGTCTTGAAGCCGGTGAAGACGATCTTGTACAGGCTGATCGTCGCCAGGCCGGTCAGGGCAACGTACAGCGTGGCGTTATGGAAGAGCGCCACGCCGAGCAGGGTCAGCGCGAAAAGAATGAAGTCGACCGGGATGCCGCCCACCATCGGCAGCGTGTCGGCCGCCTGGGCGAGTGACGGAAAAAGGACGAGCAGGGGCAACAAACGGTACATGGCTGAAAATTCCACAAAATGAAAATCTGTAAAAAGCCCGGCAGAGCCGGGCTTTTCGGGAGGCATGGCTTAGCCCATGGCCTTCAGTTGCTGGATGATCTCCCCGGCCATCGGCTGGGCATCACCGTAGAGCATGCGGCAATTGTCGGTGTAGAACAGGGCGTTTTCAACTCCGGAATAACCCGTACCCTTGCCGCGCTTGATGACGATCACGTTCTGCGCCTTGTCGGCATCGAGAATCGGCATGCCGTAGATCGGGCTGGTCTTGTCGGTACGCGCGCTCGGGTTGACCACGTCGTTGGCACCGATGATCAGCGCCACGTCGGTCTGGCCGAACTCGCCGTTGATTTCTTCAAGGTCGAGAATCTTGTCGTAAGGCACGCCGGCTTCGGCGAGCAGCACGTTCATATGACCCGGCATCCGTCCGGCCACCGGATGGATGGCGAACTTCACCTCGACCCCAGCCTCTTCCAGGATCTCGGTCATTTCCCAGACTTTGTGCTGCGCATGCGCCACCGCCATGCCGTAACCCGGCACGATGATGACTTTGCTGGCATAGCGCATCATCGCCGCCGCATCGAGCGCCGACAGTTCCTTCATCGTGCCGGTGATCGCCTCGCCGGGACCGCTGGCCACCATCGGCGTGAAGAGGATGTTGGTGAGCGGACGGTTCATCGCCTTGGCCATGAGCTGAGTGAGCAGCGTGCCGGCCGCACCGACCACGATGCCGGCAATGATCAGCGCCGGGTTGCCCAGCACGTAGCCTTCGAAACCGACCGCCAGGCCGGTGAAGGCATTGAACAGCGAGATCACCACCGGCATGTCGGCGCCGCCGATCGGCAGCGTGACGATCAGGCCAAGCACCAGGGCAACCGCGAAGAAGCCGAAGATCAGCTCCGGCTGGGCCGGGGCCATGACGACCATGGCGGCACCGAGAGCGATGGCGACCAAAGCCAGCACGACATTGACCGCATTCTGGGCCGGCAGGCGATGCGCTTTTTTGAGCACGCCCTGCAGCTTGGCCCAGGCCACGCAGGAGCCGGTGAAGGAAACCGCACCGATCAGCGCACCGACCACTGCCAGGATGGTGGTGACCACGCTGTGCGCATCGCCCTTGGCGAACTCGATGGCGGCAATCGCGGCGGCCGCGCCGCCGCCCATGCCGTTGTAGATGGCGACCATCTGCGGCATGTCGGTCATCTTGACCTTCTTGCCGGAGATCCAGGCCACCGCACCGCCGAGCACGAGGGCCAGGGCCATCAGCGCCAGGTTCTGCAGACCGGGAATCAGGAAGGTCGCAGCAATCGCCAGCAGCATGCCGTAACCGGCGATGACGATCCCCTTGCGGGCGGAAGCCGGCGAGCCCATGCCCTTGAGACCGAAAATGAAAAGCAGTGCGCCGACGTACCAGGCGCCTTGAACGTAGATAGGCAGCGTCATAGCCAAGCCTCCTGCCGGGCAGTCCCAAGGGAGGCTTGCGCCCCCTCGGGGGGCAGCGAACGAAGTGAGCGTGTGGGGCTAATCATTTCAAGCCTCCTTCTTCTTGAACATGGCGAGCATGCGCTCGGTGACCACGTAGCCACCGGCCGCGTTGGCTGCACCGAGGGCGACGGCGAAGAAGCCGATGGCCTGCTGCACCGGCGTGTCAGCCGTGCCCAGCATGAGCATGGCGCCGACCACGACCACGCCGTGCACGAAGTTGGACCCGGACATCAGCGGCGTGTGCAGGATGACCGGCACCTTGGCGATGATCTCGTAGCCGGTGAAGGCTGCGAGCGTGAAGATATATAAAGCGAGCAAACCGTCCATCATGCGTCTCCCAAAACCTGCTTCACGGTGGCGTGCACCGTTGCGCCGTCCTTGCAGAGCAAGGTGCCAGCGACCACTTCATCGCTCCAGTCGAACTCGAGCTTGCCGTCCTTGATCCACGGCGACAGGAAGTTGTAGAGGTTCTTGGCGTACAGCTCGGAGGCATGCGTCGGCATGCGCGACGGCAGGTTGAGCGGACCATGGATATTGACGTCGTTGGCGACGACATGTTCGCCAGGCTGGGTCAGCGCACAGTTGCCGCCCGATTCGGCGGCCATGTCGACGACGATGGCGCCGTATTTCATGCGTTTGATCATGTCGACCGTAATGATCACCGGCGCCTTCTTGCCGGGGATCGCTGCCGTGGTGATCACGACATCGGCCATTTCAACGGCCTTGGCCAGCTTTTCGGCCTGCTGCGCCTTTTCCTCGGCGGAAAGTTCGCGCGCATAACCGCCGGCGCCGTCAGCCGAAACGCCAGTATCGACGAACTTGGCGCCGAGCGATTCGATCTGTTCCTTGGCTGCGGCCCGCACGTCGTAGGCTTCAACCATCGCGCCGAGGCGCTTGCAGGTGGCGATCGCCTGCAGACCGGCAACGCCGGCCCCGATCACCAGCACGCGCGCCGGCCGGATGGTGCCGGCCGCCGTGGTCAGCATCGGGAAGAATTTGGTACAACGCGCCGCGGCGATCAGGCCGCACTGGTAGCCGGCACAGGCGCCCTGGCTGGACAGCGCGTCCATGCTCTGGGCGCGCGAAATGCGCGGCAGCAGTTCAAGCGAGAAGGCGGTGATCTTGCGGGCATTGAGCGCCGCCAGTCGAGCCTTGTCCTCGAAGGGTTTGAGCAGACCGATCAGCACCGCACCTTCGGGGATTTCTGCAATTTCCTCGAGGGTGGGGGGGGTCACGCGCAAAATCAGGTCGGCGCCGCGGTAGATTCCCTGCACGCCCTGGCTGAAAGTGGCCCCTTCATAGGTCGAATCCATGAAGTGGCTTTCCAGCCCCAGCGTATTCTCGAGGACGAATTTCGCCCCCAAGGCCTGGAATTTCTTGGCCGTTTCCGGCACAACTGCGACGCGATGTTCTCCCGGTGCGCTTTCGCGCACCACACCGATAGTTAAAGACATAGTGTTTATTCTTCTTCGTTCGTGTCCCGACGTGGGACGGTTTCCGGATCGGCGATGATCGGCCGGTAAATTTCGATACGGTCGCCCGGTTTTAGGGCGGCCTCCAACTTTACCAGACGACCGAACACACCGACTTTCTGAGTTGCCAAATCAATGTGCGGAAACTGCTTGAGCACACCCGAACGTTCGATCCCTTCTGCAACGGTCGACTCGTCCGGAACCTCGATATTCAACCAGATCTGCTGTCCTGGTTCTGAATAAGCAATGCCGATCTGCATTTTCTTCTCCCTTTAAGCAACAAGCGGTGCTGCACCACCACTTGCATTCTTTGCCCGCGCCTCTGCCCGCTGCTCCATGACCCGCTTGCCGGCAAGCAGGAAGCCGAGCACGGCAAAAGCGCCCGGCGGCAGGATCATCAGCAGGGCACCACCGTAACCCGGCAGTTTCATTTCGAGGAACGCGAAAGACGGACCGAGCAGGTTCGAAGCCTGCGCAAACAAGGTGCCCGAACCGAGAAACTCGCGGATCAGGCCGATCAGGGTCAGGGCGCCGGTGAAACCCAGGCCCATCGCCAGACCATCGACCGCCGAGGCGAACACACCGTTCTTGACGGCGTAGGCTTCGGCGCGGCCGAGAATGGCGCAATTGACCACGATCAGCGCGATGAACAGGCCGAGCACCTTGTAAAGATCGTGCATCCAGGCATTCATGACCATATCGACGACAGTCACCAGCGTGGCAATCAACACCACGAACACTGGAATCCGCACCTGCGAACTGACCGTGTGCCGGATCATCGAGACCAGGATATTGGAGACCACCAGCACCGCCGTGGTCGCCAGTCCCATGCCGAGACCGTTGGTCCCGCTCGTCGTCACCGCCATGGTCGGGCACAGGGCGAGCATCTGCGAGAACACCACGTTCTGTTCCCACAGGCCGTCCTTGATGATGCTGCCGTAGTTTTCCCCCTGGGGGACTTCTTTCAGGGCGTCACTCATGATTTGTCTCCGAGAATTTCCTTGCGATGCGCGGCGTAGAAATCCAGCCCGCCCTTGACCGCCTTGACCACGGCCCGCGGCGTGATGGTGGCGCCGGCGAACTGGTCGAAGATGCCGCCGTCCTTCTTGACCGCCCATTTCTCGGGCGCCGGATTGCCCAGCGACTTGCCGTCGAAGTCCTTGATCCACGGCGCCTTGGAGAGCTCGATCTTGTCGCCCAGACCCGGCGTTTCGGCATGCTTGAGCACGCGCGCGCCGAGCATTTTTCCATCAGCATCGACCGCCATCAGGATGACGATATCGGCGGCATAGCCACGTTCGGCCACCTTGAAAATTGCCCCCTTGACCACCCCACCCTGGCGGGCACGGTAAATGGTGACGGTTTTGCCCTTGTTTTCGAGGTCGACCGTATCGTGCAGAAAATCGTTGTCGGCAAAGCCTTGCGGCAGCACTTCGGCCAGCGAGTCGCGCAAATCCTTGGCTTCGGCCGCGGCGATGGCGCCGGCGGTGGATTCCGAGACCCAGGCCAGGGCGCCGCTGGCCAGCAGCGCAAAGACGCCGAGCAGGACGGGCTGGTAACCCAGTTTTTCACGTATCGATGCAAATCCCATCTCAGGCCCCCTTCTTTTCCGGAATGCTCAACGGCTTGCCCTTGCGGTCACGGCCAAGGATGCGCGGTTTGACGAAGCGATCGATGACCGGCGTCATGGCGTTCATCAGCAGGACCGCGAAAGCCATCCCCTCCGGATAAGCGCCCCAGGTGCGAATGACCCAGGTCAGCAAACCGACGCCCAGACCGAAGACGATTTGTCCCGCCCCCGTATTGGGCGAAGTCACGTAGTCAGTGGCGATGAAGAAAGCGCCGAGCATGGCAGCCCCCGACAACAGGTGCGCCGAAACGCTCAGGTAATGCCCCGGATCGACGGCATGACCGATTGCAGCGGGAATCGCCAGACCGGCCAGTACCGCCAGCGGCGTATGCCAGGTGATGACACCGCGCGCCAGCAGGTAGAGGCCGCCGCCAAGGATCAGCAAGGAAGCCGACTCACCGAAGCTGCCGGCCCGCGTACCGAGCCACGACAGGGCCGGCGCCTGGGCACCGGCCAGTGAATGCAGCAGGTCGATGCCGCGCGACATTTCGGTCTTGGAAAAGCCGAGCAGCGAAGCACTGGCCATCGCATCCGGTAGCGGCAGGCTGGTCAGAAAGATACGCAGACCGTCAATGAAGTCGGGCGCGGCCAGCGAAGTCAGCGGCAGGGGGAAAACCCACTGGGTCAGCGGGACGGGGAAGGAGATCAGCAAGGCGACGCGGGCCACCATGGCCGGATTGAAGACATTCTGGCCAACACCGCCAAAGACCTGCTTGCCGATCACGATCGCGATGAAACCACCGAGCACGGCGACCCACCACGGCGCCCAGGGCGGCAGGGTCATCGCCAGCAGCCAGCCGGTGAGCATGGCCGATCCGTCGAACAGGGTGCCCTTGAAACGCTGGCGCCCCATCAGCTTGAGCGACAGGGCCTCGAACCCGAGGCAGGACAGGACGGTGAGCAGGAAGAGGAAGACCGACGGCCAGCCGAACAGCCAGAAGCCGAACAGCGTCGCCGGCAGCAGCGCCAGCTGGACGCGGAACATGGTCAGGGTGACCGAATTGCCGCCGTGTGCGTGCGGCGAGGCGATCGGTGGCGCAGTCAGGCTGCTGGTGCTCATGCGGACTCTCCTTGTTTGGCCGCTTCGGCAGCGGCTGCTGCGGCGGCGGCCGCAGCACGTTCGGCCTTGCGTTTGGCGGCCGCTTCGACCTTCTCGCGCTGCTCGCGATCCAGACGTTCCTGACGCTGCAGGGCCATTTTCTTGGTTGCCTCGGTGCGCAGCTTGTTGCGCTCACGGGCGTAGAGATCGCCCTTGGCGTGGTAGAAGTACTGGACCAGCGGGATGTGCGAGGGGCAGACGTAGGCACAGCAACCGCAGGCGATGCAGTCGGCCAGACCGAGATCGGCCGCGGCATCCATTTCGTCGTTGCGGATGCGCGCGCTCATTTCGAGCGGCAGCAGCCCCATCGGACAGGCCTTGACGCAACTGCCGCAGCGGATGCAATCCTCGACTTCGCCACCCGCCGCCTCGTTGGCGTCGAGCAGCAGGATGCCGCTGGTGCCCTTGATCACCGGCACCCGCATGTGGGGCAGGATAGTGCCCATCATCGGGCCGCCCATCACCAGCTTGGCGACCTCGCCCGTCGTGCCGCCAGTGAAGGCGACCAGGTCGCTGATCAGGGTGCCGAGCGGCACTTCGTAGTTGCCCGGCGTCGCTGCAACGCCGCCATTCAGGGTCATCACCCGGCTGAGCAGCGGCCGGCCGAGACAGACCGCCTGCTGCACGGCGTAGGCCGTACCGACGTTATGGACGATGACGCCGACGTCAGCGGCACGCGCGTCGGACGGGACTTCGCGCCCGGTCAGTTCGACGATCAACTGGCGGTCGGAACCCATCGGGTAACGCGCCGGCACCGGGAAAATCGTGACATTGTCGAAACGGGCTGCGGCCTCGCGCATCGCGGCGATCGCTTCCGGCTTGTTGTCCTCGATACCGACCTTGGCTTCGCCGGCACCGGTCGAGATCAGCATCAGGCGGATGCCGGTCACGATGTCGGCGGCGCGGTCGCGCATCAGGCGGTCGTCGCAAGACAGGTAAGGCTCGCACTCGCTGCCGTTCATGATCAGCGTGTCGATTTTCGAACGGCGGCCAAGATTAAGTTTGACCGAGGACGGGAAGGTGGCGCCACCCAGGCCGACCACACCGGCCGCGGCGACGCGTTTGGCGATGTCCTCGGGCGAGAGCGAAAAAGGATCGGTGATGACTTCGGTTTCGATCCAGGCATCTTCGCCATCGCTGTCGATCGAGATCGCCATGCCGGGCAGGCCGGAAGCGTGCGGCGCGGTAATTTCGCCGATCGCGCTGATCGTGCCGGAAGTCGAGGCATGCAGCGGCGCCGAGATGTTGCCCTGGGCGGCGGCAATCAGCTGGCCCTTCCTGACCTTTTCGCCGACCAGCACGATCGGCCGCGACGGGGCGCCGACGTGTTGCGACAGCATCAGGTGCAGGCGTGGCGGAATCGGCAGTTTGCGGGTCGGCACATCGGAGGCCGGACGCTTGTGGTCGGCCGGATGGACGCCCCAGTCCTTGCCGAGGAAATGCTTGAAGAGGTTCATGAATCCCATGTTGATCTCACGCAGCCAGGGGTTTGGGCATGACCCAGTGCTGCAGGGTCACCGGCACCGGCGTCATCACCAGTGCCTCGGTCGGGCATTTTTCGATGCAGCTGCTGCAGCCGGTACAGGCCTCGCGCAGCACGTTATGGATCTGCTTGGCGGCACCGAGAATGGCGTCGGTCGGGCAGACTTTGCTGCAACGGCAGCAGCCGATGCAAAGCTCTTCGGCAACCAGCGCGATTTTCGGACCGTCGTCGGTCATCCCCGACAGATCGACCTCGATGCCGAGCTTGGCGGCAATTGCCGCGGCCAGCGCCTTGCCGCCCGGCGGGCAGCAGGTCGGGGCGGCCGAACCATCGACGATGGCCTCGGCAGCGCCGGAACAACCGGGGAAGCCGCATTGGCCGCAATTGGAACCGGGCATGATGGCGAGCAGTTCTTCCACCACCGGATTGCCTTCGACCTGCAGGAATTTGTTGGCCACACCGAGAATGATGCCGAGTGCGGCACCGAGGATGGTCAGACTGAGAATGGCAGCGATCATTGATTTATCTCCCTTAGACGTTCAGGCCGGAAAAGCCCATGAAGGCGAGGGCCAGCAGGCTGATGGTGACGAAGGCGATCGGCGCCCCGACGAAGGCACCAGGAACGCGGGCCAAGGCGACGCGTTCGCGCAGACCGGCGAAGATCAGCAGCACGATGGTGAAACCGAGCGCCGAGCCGAAACCGTAGAGCAGGCTCTTGAACAGGCTGAATTTCTGTTCGACGTTGAGCAGCGCAACACCGAGCACGGCGCAGTTGGTGGTGATCAGCGGCAGGTAGATGCCGAGCGACTGGTAGAGACCGGGACTGGCCTTCTTGATGAACATCTCGGTGAATTGGACGACGGCCGCGATCACCAGGATGAAGGTCAGGATGCGCAGGTAGCCCAGACCGAGCGGCGTCAGCAGCCAGTTGTCGAGCATCCAGGAGGCACCGGCCGCCAGCGTGATGACGAAGGTCGTCGCCAGCCCCATGCCGAGGGCGCTATCGACACTCTTCGAGACACCCATTACCGGGCAGAGCCCGAGAAACTTGATCAATACGACGTTATTGACCAGCGCGGTGGAGAGTAACAGGAGAATAAATTCGCTCATGGCTTTCGGTTTCCAGTTTTACCGACTGCCTCTCTGCACAAGGCGTGCCAAATCGCCATCACCTCCCGCAAACCCGCGTCGATGCACGATTTTGCGGTCGGCGCACCAAAACAGGGCAAAACCAGAGGAGTGGCAATGTCGCAAAGGTGACATGAATTTCGTCGCATTTGCTCCGCAAGCCTGACGGCAAGCCGCCATCGCCACGACCTGAAGCGAGCGGCACGGAACCTGCTAGATACGGAGCAAACACCCATACGACCAGACCAAACGTACTAATCAGGAGCATGACCATGTCGGCTGTCCCCAGTGCCCAGGCACCCATTGCGCAAAAGACGGAACTGCCGCCCGAGGCCTATCGCCAGGCGGTCGACCAGGCAGATCTGGCCATTTCGATCACCGATCCCAAGGCCAACATCCTCTTCGCCAACGAAGCCTTCGCCCGCGTCACTGGCTATACGCCCGACGAAATCATCGGCCAGAACGAATCCGTTCTCTCCAATCACACCACCCCGCCCGAGCTGTACAAGTCGATGTGGAGCGAATTGGCCGCCCAGCGACCGTGGACCGGCAAGCTGCTCAACGTCAGGAAAGGCGGCGAACGCTATCTCGCCGAACTGCACATCTCGCCGGTCGTCGACAGCAAGGGCAAGACCACGCACTTCCTGGGCATGCACCGCGACATCACCGAGATGCGTCGCCTGGAAAGCATGGTCCTCAACCAGAAACAGCTGATCGAATCGGTCGTCGATTCGGCGCCGATGGCCTTCGCCCTGCTTGATCAGAAAGGCCGCGTCATTCTCGACAACCAGGAATACAAGAAACTGGTCAGCGACCTGCGCACCAAGGAACCGGCGCACACCTTGCTCGACAGCGTGATGCCGCACTGGCTGGAGAGCCTGGCCAAATCCCCCGGCAAATGCGGCTTCGTCAGCCGCGAGGCGCGTATCGACCGTGCCGCCGGCCGGCCGCGCTGGCTTTCGGTGAGTTCATCGGTGATCGAGATGCATAGCGACGAAGCGGACAGCTATCTCCACACCGGCGGCAAGCCGGGCCTGCTGCTGGTCATCTCCGACATCACGTCCTTGCGCGAAGAGCAGGAAAAGGCGCGCGCCGCCGTGCTGCAGGCCGTGCTGGCCGACGAGGAACGCACCGCCGCGATCCGCGAAGGCCTCTCTGCCGCCATCTTCCGCCTTGAAGAACCGATGAATGTCATGGCCTCGGCTGCTTCCGTGCTGCAACGCCGCGACCCGGCCAGCGCCGGCGTGCTGCAGCAGGCCCTGGCGGCCAGTCGCGAACACATGGAAATGCTGCGTCAGGTCATCCCGCAAAGCCCGCAGGAAATCGCCGTACGCATCAACATCAACGAAATCCTGCGCGACGTCCTGGAAATCTGCACGCCGCGCCTGCTTGCCGCGGGCGTCATCGTCGATTGGCAGCCGGCCGCAACCCTGCCGCCGATCATCGGCCGCCCGCTGCAATTGCGCATGCTGTTCAAGGCCCTGGTCGATAACGCCATCGAAGCCATGAACATCAAGGGCTGGAAACGCCGCGAACTGAGCCTGACCAGCTCGGTCGAGCGTGACTGCGTGGTGATTGCCGTGCTCGACACCGGCCCGGGCATTCCGCACGAGTGGCGGCACAAGGCCTTCGAACCCTTCTTCACCGCCAAGAACGGCAGCGGCCGCCATATCGGCACCGGCCTGTCGCGCGCCCAGCAGGTTGTCGCCGACCACGGCGGCATCATCGACCTGGCAGAAAGTCCGAGCGGCGGTTGTGCGGCAATCGTCGAATTCCGTCTCGACGGCGACCCGATCTAAAAAGAACAAGAAAGGGAACAGCATGCACGAACACATCATCCACTCCGCCGACGAGTGCCCGCCGCCCGGTGGCTACTGCCGAACGCACGAGCTGAACATCCTGCTGCTCGCCGCGCTCTATGCGGTGAGCCGGGTGCTCAGCCGCTCGCTCGCCTTCAATGAAACCCTGCGCGACGTCCTGCGCGTCCTGCACGACGAAGCCGGCCTGACCCGTGGCCTGATCAGCGTCGTCGATCCGGCCAGCGGCAAGCTCGGCATCCACACGCTGTACAACCCGAATGGTCCCGACCTGGCCGACGTCCAGTACGGGCCGGGCGAAGGCATCATCGGCCTGGTTCTGGAAAAGCAGCGCACCATCAAGCTCGTTTGCGCTGCCGACGAACCGCGCTTCCTGAATCGCGAAGGCGTCTACCAGACCGACCTCCCCTTCATTGCCGTGCCGATCAAGGTCGGCGGCGATCTGCTCGGCGTCCTGGCTGTCCAGCCGGAATTGCCGGAAGACGGCCTGCTTGAGGAGCGCGCCCAGTTTGTCGAAATGGTCGCCAACCTGATCGGCCAGAACCTGCGTCTGTCACGCGATGTCCAGCAGGAAAAAAGCACCCTGCTCGAAGAACGCGACCTGTTGCGCCGCACCGTTCGCCACCAGTTCGGCTTCGACAGCATGGTCGGCCGCTCGGCCGTGATGCGCCGGGTTTTCGACCAGGCCCGCCTGGTCGCCAAGTGGAACACCACGGTACTGATCCGCGGCGAAACCGGTACCGGCAAGGAACTGATCGCCAACGCCATCCACTACAACTCGCCGCGCGCGCGCAATGCGCTGGTCAAGCTCAACTGCGCCGCCCTGCCGGAAAACCTGCTCGAATCCGAACTTTTCGGCCACGAACGCGGCGCCTTCACCGGCGCCGTCGAGTCGCGCAAGGGGCGTTTCGAGCAGGCGCACGGCGGCACCCTCTTCCTCGACGAAATCGGCGAAGTCTCGGCGCCCTTCCAGGCCAAGCTGCTGCGCATCCTGCAGGAAGGCGAGTTCGAGCGGGTCGGCGGCAGCAAGACGATCAAGGTCGATGTGCGGATCATCGCCGCTACGCATCGCGATTTGGAGACAGCCGTCGACATGGGCGATTTCCGCGAGGACTTGTTCTATCGCCTGAATGTCATGCCCCTCTTCCTGCCGCCGCTGCGCGAGCGCATCGAGGACATTCCCGAGATTGCCCGCCACCTGCTGAGCAAGATCGGCAACGACCAGAAACGCAAGCTGAGCCTGACCGACATGGCGAATCGCCGGCTCGCCAATTACGAATGGCCGGGCAATGTGCGCGAACTGGAAAACTGTCTGGAACGGGCGGCCGTGCTCTCCGAGGATGGCAAGATCGATGTCGACCTGATCCGCTTCCCGAGCAGCCGCGAACGCAGCTCACCGAAACCGCAGCGCGGTTTTTCCGCGCCAGCGGTCAACCCGGTTTCCAGCCCGATTTCCAGCCCCCTCTCGGAAATCGACATCGACGATCCCAACCTGTCGGAAAAGGAACGCGTCATTGCCGCTCTCGAGCAGGCCGGCTGGGTGCAGGCCAAGGCAGCCCGCATTCTCGGCATGACTCCGCGCCAGATCGCCTACCGCATCCAGACACTGAATATCGAGGTCAAGCAATTCTGATACATTGAGCAACAAGCCGCTTCGGGCCGTTCGACCCGAAGCGGTAACAATGCCCCGCGACAATTCACCGCATTTTCGACCGACTGGCCCAAATTTCATGCAGCGAACCCCTTTCCTTTCGAGCGCCGTTCTCGAAGTCATCTTCCTCAACATTCTGCTGCTGATTGCCGGCCTGATCGGTATGGCCACACATGGCTGGCAATTGCTCGACGGCATCTGGATGTTCCTGCTGATGTGTTTCGGCATCGGCAGCGGCCTGTTCTACCTGCACAAGCTGAAAGTGGCGCTGACGCCGCTGCAACACATCGCCCGCATTTCCGGCGAAATCGCCGAAGGGGTGATCGGCGCCCGCATCCCCGACAATCACCGGACCGACGAACTGGGCCGGGTGTGCAGCAACGTCAACGCCATGCTCGACCAGATGGAAGGCTGCTTCCGGCTTCAGCGCGAAGCCCTGGAAGCCGCCAGCAGCAACCAGTTCCAGCAGAAGCTGGACAGCAGCAGCCTGCGCGGCGTGTTCCGCGATGCGGTCGAAGGCGGCAACCGCTCGCTCGACATCCTGCTCGACAACTATCACCAGGAAATGCGCAACAACCTGCTCTCCCGCCTCGGGCAGTTGAATGCCGAAAACCTGCTGAAAAACATGAAGACCAGCCAGCAGGACATGCTCGGCATCGTCGCCGCCACCGATGAACTGGCGGCGATCTCGGAAGGCAACTCGCGTGCCGCCGAAGAAAGCAGCACGGCGATCACCCAGGTCGTCAGCGCGATGAACCGTCTGGTCGAGAAAATCGAGGATACCGGCCAGGCGATCAATGAATTCAACAGTCACCGGGAAGAAATCGCGCGTTCGGTGCAACTGATCGCCAACATCGCCGACCAGACCAACCTGCTCGCCCTCAACGCCGCCATCGAAGCCGCCCGCGCCGGCGAACATGGCCGCGGCTTCGCCGTCGTCGCCGACGAGGTAGGCAAGCTGGCCGAACACTCGAAGACCTCCTCGTCGGAAATCTCCGCGATCATGCAGACCTTGCAAGTCGACGCGGAAAAGATGCTCGCCAACTCGGGTGAAATGCGTGACATCGCCTCGGAATCCCGCGGCACGATCGGCGATTTCGACCGCCGCTTCGCTGACGTGGCGGCATCCTCAGCCACCGCGCTGACGCAGATCCGCTTCGTGCATGACGTCAGTTTTGCCTCGCTGGCCAAGGTCGACCACTTCATCTACAAGCAGAATGGCTACATGGCGATCAATCGCGGCATCGAATCGGACAATGCGCAGGCGATCAAGGTCAGCGAAACCGGCTGCCGCCTTGGCAAGTGGCTGGGCAACGATGCCACCCAGGCGATCTTTGGCCGCCTCGGCGCCTTCAAGCAGATCGCCGCGCCGCACCGTGGAGTACATCAGAACATGCACCAGGCGCTCGCATTGATGGGCAGTGGCTGGGAAACCGACTTCGCGATCCAGAAACAGCTGTTCTCCTCTTTCGAGGAAGTCGAACACGGCAGCGACGGCGTCATCATCGCACTCGACGACATGGTGCGCGAAAAGCACGGCAGTCAGGCCGTACGCTGATCTGGCATCGGCCGCCCTCAGGCGGCGTCGAGGCGCTGCATAATAGCCTGCAGCGCGGCCGCCGCGCCGAGTGGCAGATGGTAGTCGACGAGCTGACTGAGGCGGGTCTGCAGCGGATTGATCTCGACCGTCGGAATGCCGGACTGCGCGGCCCACACTACCGGTTCGGCGATGTAGGGAAAGACGCCGGAAGTGCCAATCGTGAACACCATGTCGAAACCGGCATCGAGGGCGTCGAGAAAACGCTCCATGGCCGCCTCCGGCAGTGCCTCGCCGAACAACACGACATTCGGGCGCAGCACGCTGCCGCAGCGCGGACAGCGCGGCGGCATTGCGTGCCCGGCCAGATGGTCGACCGTCTCGGCAAAGTCGCAGGCGGTGCACAACAGCCCCTGCAGGTTGCCGTGGATCTCGATCACGTCGCGGCTGCCGGCCTTGCGGTGCAGGCCGTCGACGTTCTGGGTGAACACCGTGACCCGCGCCAGCCGGCGTTCGAGTTCGGCGATCGCCAAGTGCGCCGCATTGGGCTGGGCGGCACGACAGTTTTCCTCGATCTGGGCGAGGTATTTCCAGGTGATGTCGGGGCGCAGCGCGAATACCTCGCCGGACAGCGCATCCTCGATCGCCAGGCCATCCTCGGTATGTTCGCCGTTGTAGAGGCCACCGACGCCACGATAAGTGGGCAGGCCCGAATCGGCCGAAATACCGGCGCCGGTAATGAACAGGACGCGCTCGGCCCGGGCCTGGCGCAGCGCAATGTCGTCAAGTGCGTTTTCGATCAGCATCCGGCAAGGATACCGTCTCGCCTAGCCGACCGCATCCACTGCCCGCAAATTCCGTAGCAATGCGGCAAACAGCACCGGCGGATCGACCGGCTTGCTGACGAAATCGTTCATGCCGGCGGCGAAACAGCGCTGCCGGTCATCATCGAAGGCGTTCGCCGTCATCGCCAGGATGCGCAGCTTCGCGCCACCGGGCAGGGCGCGGATCGCCTGCGCCGCGGCCAGACCGTCCATATTGGGCATCTGCATGTCCATCAGGACCAGGTCGAAATGCCGGTCGCGCGCCAGGTCGACCGCCTGCCGGCCGTCTTCCGCCGTTTCGACGACCAGCCCGACTTCTTCGAGCAAAAGACGTGCAATTTCCTGGTTGACCGGTTCGTCCTCGGCCAGCAGGATGCGCCGGCCGCGAAACTCGCGGGCCAGCACTTCCTCGGCGGCATCGGCAACCGGCGCAGCAATACCGGCCGGCTGCGCCTCGCCCTTGCGCAGGCGGACGGTGAACCAGAAATTGCTGCCCACCCCCGGCGTACTGCTGACCCCGGCCGCACCGCCCATCAGTTCGGCAATCTTGCGGGTGATGCTGAGACCGAGGCCGGTGCCGCCGTATTGCCGCGTCGTCGAGTTGTCGGCCTGCTCGAAATCGGAAAACAGGCGGCCGACCACCTCGGGCGGAATGCCGATCCCGGTATCCTCAACCTCGAAGCGAACCATCACCGAATCGGCATCCTCGCCGAGCGACAAGGCCCGCAAGGTAATGCTGCCGGCCGCCGTGAACTTGATGGCGTTGTTGAGATAGTTGAGCAACGCCTGTTGCAGCCGGGTCGGATCGCCCAGCAGGCGCTGCTCGAGCCCGGAACATTCGGCAAGCAAACGAAGATGCCGGGCCTGGACGCGCTCCTGCAGGATCGAGACGACATTGGCGATCAGGGCGGGAACCGACAACTCGCTTTCCTCGAGCGCGAACTTGCCGGCATCGATCTTGGAAAGTTCGAGCACGGCATTGATGATTTCCAGCAGATGCCGTCCGGCATTGTCGATTTTCTGCAACTGATCGGCCTGCTGTGGCGTGGCCCCGCCGCGCTGCAGCAGGTGCACCATGCCGGTGATCGCATTGAGCGGCGTGCGGATTTCGTGACTGATGTTGGCAAGGAAGGTGCTCTTCGCCCGGTTGGCCGCCTCCGCCTCATCCCTGGCGGCAGTCAGGGCCTGAGTACGCTCGGCGACCTGCGCTTCGAGATGTTCCTGGTTACGCAACAATTCGGCCTGAGTCTTTTCCCGCTCATCGGCCCAGCGCCCGACCAACCTGGCGACCCAAACCAGCCCCGCCATGCCGAGCAGCCAGATCAGCAGATGACTCGCGCCCAGGGTCAGGCGGGACTCGGCAATCTCCGCCAGATAAGGCGCCAGTGGCAGGTTGAGGCCGGTCGCACCGCGCATGTCGCCGATCTTGTAACCGAGAATGGCGTGGCATTTGCTGCACCCATCCTCCATGTACATGGCGCGCAGGTAGCGCAGGTAAGGCTGGCCGTCGATCTGGTTGATCGCCCAGACTTCCTTGCGCTCGCCCCGGACGAAGGCTTCGAGCTGCAATTTTTCCCAAGCATCCGGCGCATTGCCCGGGTTGAGGTACTTGAGACCGGTGATGCGACCCCGGATACCATAGCTGTCGGCATAGAGATCCATCATCTGGCGCAGCATGCTGGCCGGATTGAGCAGGGTCAGCTGCCGCCCGTCCGTGGTCGTCACGTCACGTCCGGGCACATGCGCCAGAAAGGGCACCGATTTCTGGGTGGCCGTGATCGGCACATAGACACCGCCATGCAGGGTGCCCCAGCGGCGCAGCGTCAGATCCTTGTTAAGATTGGCGCGCGCCTCGGCATAAGCCATGTTCATGACCTGGACCTCGGCATTGCGCAGGTTCCAGATTGCCGAGGCCGCGAGCGTCAGTGTCCACAGCAGGAAGGCCAGGATGAACAAGCGCCGCTGCATCAGTTTTTCAGCCATTGTTCCCACCCCTTTCGCGTGCGCCCCGGACAGGTTAAGACGATAGCATCTACGCCTGCGCACAGCCAGCCGCTCGGACATGGCAAACGCAAGTTAATATGCGGCCTCGCTCCACCGTACGCAGAAAGACCAGACCATGCCCACCCTGCTCCCCGCCATTGAAATCGAAACCGCAGCCAATCCGGCGTTCGCCGTCATCTGGCTGCACGGACTCGGTGCCGACGGCGGCGATTTCGCACCGATCGTGCCGCACCTTGCGTTGCCGGCCGGACTGGGCGTGCGTTTCGTTTTTCCGCATGCGCCGGAACTGGCGGTGACCTGCAACAACGGTTACGTGATGCCGGCCTGGTACGACATCACCTACATCGACGGCATCGACCGGGGGGTCGATGAAGACGGCGTCCTGCAGAGCGCCGCGCGCATCCGCGATCTGATTGCCCGCCAGAACGAGCTCGGCATTCCCTGTCGCAACATCGTGCTGGCCGGTTTTTCGCAAGGCGGCGCAATGGCCTACAGCGCCGGGCTGACGCATCCGGAAAGGCTGGCCGGCATCGTCGCCCTGTCCGCCTATATTCCGGCCCCCGGGCTGTTGACCGATGCGGCCTTGACCGCCAACCGCGCAACGCCGGTTTTCGCCGGCCACGGCACGGAAGACGACGTTGTGCCCTTGCAACTCGGCCGCCAGGCATTTGCCCACCTGCAGGCGATGAACTACCCGATCGAGTGGCATGACTACCCGATGCCACACTCGGTCTGCATCGAGGAAATCGCCGACATCGGCCGCTGGCTGACCGGACGCTTCACATCGGCTGGCTGAACGCCGACGGAACTTGTCGCAAAAGCGACATCGACAATTGAGCACAAGCAACTGAATTCATTGGATTTAAAGCCTGGCACTACCCTTGCATTGCTTCAAGCATCAACAAGGAGAGCTCCATGTCAGGAAAACCCAAAAAACACGTCTTCGTCTGCGTTCAGGGCCGCCCGGCCGGTCACCCGCGCGGCTCCTGCCAGGAAAAGGGCTGCGGCCAGACCTGGCAAGCCTTTTCCGATGAATTCACCGCCCGCAACCTGTGGGCCTCAGGCTTCGCGCTGACCAATACCGGCTGCCTCGGCCCCTGCCATGTCGGCCCCAGCGTGCTGGTCTACCCGGACGGCATCATGTACACCAACGTCAAGCCGGAAGACGTCGCCGTCATCATCGACGAACACCTGATGTTCGACCAGCCGGTACAGCGCCTGCTCGCTACCCCTGACGTCTGGAGCTGAGCCATGGAAGACTACAAATACGAGATTGGCGAACTGGTCTACGCCGCCGTGGATATCCTCAACGATGGCGGCATGCCCGGCATTGACGACGAAGAAGGCCTGATCGCCCCGGCCGGCATGCGCGGCATGATCATCCAGTTCGGCCGTGCCGAAGCCGACGAAACCCAGCACGTTTACCTGGTCCAGTTCGAAAACGGCCCGGAAGGCGTGCTCGGCGCCCCGGTCGGCTGTCTGCCGGAAGAGCTGACCCAGGAAAAGCTGGTCGCCGCCTGATCCGCCATGCCCAGCATCGGCATTTTTTTCGGCACCGACACCGGCCGCACCCGGCTGCTCGCCAAGCAGATCGCAAAAAAGCTCGGTGATGCAGTCGCGGCGCCGGTCAATATCGGGCGCACGACGCTGACCGACTTTCTCGCCCATGACCGGCTGATTCTCGGCAGCCCGACGCTGGGCGCCGGCGAGCTGCCCGGCTTGTCCACCGGCCTCAATCAGCCGAGCTGGGAAGAGTTCCTGCCGCAACTGGCCGGCGCCGACCTGCGCGGCAAGATCGTCGCCATCTTCGGCCTCGGTGACCAGAAAAAATACCCGGACGAATTCGTCGACGCAATCGGCCTCATCCACGATGTCGTGCTTGCGGCCGGTGCGACGGTTATCGGGCGCTGGCCGGTCGACGGCTACGAATTCAACATTTCGCAGGCGGTAGACGGCGACGAATTCCTCGGCCTCGCCATCGACCAGATCAACCAGCCGCTGCTCACTGAAGAGCGCGTCGAGCGCTGGCTGGCACAGATCAGCCCGGAATTGCTGCGATGAACATCAATCCCTGGGTCGCCCCCAAGTCACGCGAAATCCGCAAGGTCCTGGTCGCGCTCGCACCCCACGTTGCCAGCGCCTGCGACGTCGTCCCCGACGCCGGCAACGATCCGCAGATCGTCATCCTGCGCCACACCGAACTCGACAAACTGCGCGCCCACATCTACGTGCATGGCCAACGCGCCGGCACCTACGGCATCTTCCTCGAATACCCGCACCCGGTGCCGGGCATCATGGAAAGCGAAGAAAACCTGCCGCTAGCGCGCCTGCTCGAAAGCCTGGCGCTTCACTTCGCCGCCTGAATCAACCGTGGCGGCCAGCCCAACGGGCAAGGCAATCAAACAACTGCCTGGCATTGATCGGTTTGGAAACGTAGTCATCCATTCCCGCTTCAAGACACAACTCGCGGTCGCCCTGCATGGCATTGGCGGTCATCGCGATGATTGGCACATGGCCCTTGCCCGAAACAGTCTCGTCAGCGCGAATGCGGCGCGTCGCCTCCAGACCGTCCATGACCGGCATCTGCATATCCATCAGGATCGCGGAAAAGGCATTCCCGGCCAGGGCGGAAATCGCTTCCTGGCCATTTTCGGCAAGGGTCACGCGATAGCCGCGCCGCTCGAGCAAAGTCCTCGCCAAACGCTGGTTGACCGGGTTGTCCTCGACCAGCAGCAATTGCTGTGCAGGCAATTCCGGGATATCCGTCCGCCCCGCTTCGCTCGCTGCTGCATCCGGCGAGGCGGAGGACAAGTTTTCCTGTGCCAGCACCTCCACCAGCAAAGTGAAATGGAAGCTGCTGCCAGCACCAGGCTGGCTTTCAACCCAGATACGCCCGCCCAGCAGTTCGACAAGGCGGCGGCAAATGGTCAGCCCCAGCCCGGTGCCGCCGTATTTGCGCGTCGTCGAGTTGTCAGCCTGGGTAAAGGCATCGAAAACCTGATCCAGTCTTTCCGGCGCAATGCCTATGCCGCTATCGCGTACCGTCAAATGCAGCAGATGTGAGCCGGAATCACCATTGAGCCAGTCGACACGGACCAGCACTTCACCGGATTCGGTGAACTTGAGCGCATTGCCGAGCAGATTGGTCAGAATCTGCAGCAAACGCACCGGATCGCAAACCACGCTCATCGGCAAATCCGGCGCGATTTCGCAACGCAGCGCCAGATGTTTTTCTGCGGCGAGCAGTTCCATGGGCTGTACCGACGCCTCGATGACTTTGCGCAACTCGCAAGGCACACGTTCGATCGAGAGCATGCCCGCCTCGATCTTCGAAAAATCGAGGATATCGTTGATGATGGTCAGCAAGGACTCGGCCGACGTCTTGACGATGCCGACAAACTCCCGCTGTTCGGGGTTGATGTCGGAATCGAGGACAAGATCGGTCATGCCGATGATGCCATTCATCGGCGTACGGATTTCATGGCTCATGTTGGCGAGAAACTCGCTCTTCGCACGACTCGCCGCCTCGGCCGAGTCTTTCGCCTGCTGCAACTCAAGGCGACTGGCTTCGCGCTCGGCGACCATGCGGGCAATGACTTTCGAGAGGACGGCAATATCGTCGGTTTTCTGCTCGACACTGAGTTCGCTCACCGGCAACATGCTCGCGACAATCTCGCGCAATGAATGCAGCGCCCGATCCCGGGCCGCAAGCTCGGTACGCAGACTCTCGGCAGTACGTTGCAGCACCTCGAAAGCCGGCCTGAACTCGAGCGGCAAATCATCGACCAGGGCCGCATCGGCAGCGTTCGCATCAAGACGAAAATCCCGCTCGAAGGTTTGCACGCGCTCCAGCGCTCCCAGCCAGTGCCGCAGCGGAAACCAGATCAGCAGCAGGCCGCCGAACAGGCTGGACAAGGCCAGGCTGACGCCGACCCGGATCAGTTGCCAGAGCCCTTCGGCGATACTGTCGACGGCAAACACCAGGCGCAGTACCCCGTAATCGACACCACCCGCGCCCACGTTCCGGTTGACGTCATACAGCTGATCAGCCACCCGCTGGCGCAACCAATCCGGCGCCTTTGTCCTGGCCATCTGCGGGTTTTCACTTTTGAGCACACCGCCAGCCAGATCGATGAATTTGGCCGACTCGAACTGCGAACGCAGGATGGACTTGTCGAGGGTGCGCTGAATGGTGTCGTAATCGCCAATCACCGCACTGTCGGAAACGGTTTGCGCCACCACCTCGATCAACATCGTCGCCGAGCGCTGCGCCTCTTCGATGGTTTCGTTGTACTGATATTGATAAAACAGCACCAGGCTGCCACCAACAAACAGCAGCAAGGTGGCCGAATAGAGGGCGTACACCCGCCCGATCAGCGATTGCGGCAGAACGTGACGCAAAATACTCATACCCGACACTCAGCGCAGCGCTGCAGGTGCACTTTCGTAAAACCGGCGATAAGAAGCGTAGTCTGCCGTCGAAGCCGGCAGGAAGTAGGCTTTCGGATCGAGTCCGACCTCTTCCGAGGAACGCAGCAGGATGGCCTTGCCAACCGGATCGCGGTGCATGCCGACAAAGGCGGAAGCAACCGCTTTGACATCCTTTTCCGGCACCTTGCTCGCCGCCATCAGGGCCAGATCGTGATACGACTCCGAGGTCCACAGCACGCGGAAACGTTTGCCTTCTCGCGTCGTGTAGCCGTCAATCAATGCCGAGTTGCTGCCGACAGCCTTGGCCTTGCCGGCAAACAACTGGGCAAAAGCGGCATTCTGGTTACCGGCAAAAACACTTCTGACATCGATATTTTTTGAAAGCAGATAGCCGTACGGCACCTTGTAACCGACAAAAGCTTCCGGGCCGGCAAACACGACTTCCTGTCCCTTCAACTCCTCGACCCGGGTAATCGGTGAATCCTCCGGCACAGCGATCTGGCCGGAGAGCGGCGGCGTCCAGCGCCGGCCGAACACTTTCCAGCCCAGCTTTTCCCGCGCCGGGCTGAACAGGTGATTCGAGAAGACGAACTCGACTTCCTGCGCCAGCACGTAGGCCGTCGTATCAGCCGATGTGCGGCCGATCTTGAGCTCCAGCCTGACACCGCTCTTGTCACTGACGTACTTGATGATCGGATTCCAGTAGGCCGCCGTTTTATTGATATCCCACTGGTTGACCGGGGAGAAGCGGTAGACGTTGTCCTGCGCCAGGACAGGGGCCGAAAAGGCCAGAACGAAGGGCAAAAAGATACTCAGGATTCGCAACATGTTTGACTCGATCAGAGGAAAACAAAGACAGCGTCAGAGTACATCAATTTGCCTGCCAAACGCCCTCCCCGCCTGCCGCCGGCGGCCTTTTCATGGCGTACTCGCAACGCACCGGCAACGGCGCTTTCGCACCTGACGGCGGAATGAAGCAAACCGAACACGCGCTGTCGGATTAACAACATTCGTTGTGTAGTTAACGACATAACGAATAATAAGCAGCCAAAAAACACGAGCCAACCAGCAAAACAAGCGGGCACAGCTTTTGCGAAGCAACAAGCATCGTTATATAGACAACTATATTTTGAAATGAAAACCCAAACAGAAGCCGACACCAGGAAGTCCTGGGCCCCGAACCGTCCGTCGCGCGGAAAAGCAAACCTGCACGCCAAGCCGGCCTGGCGCAGTCACCTGCCGCAAGAGTGGCTGGATGCCGTCGAATCACCGCTCTATTTCGAGCAATACAGCGAATACGAAATCAGCGCCGGGCGCAGCATCGGCTACGACGCCGACGACCGCCCCTGCTTCACCTCGCACTACTACCTGCTGACCAGTCTGGTCAGTGACGACGACGAGGAATTCTACGAAGTCGTCACTTATTGCGAGGAAATGTCGGCCTGGCGCATGCGCGACGGGCGCTGGCTGATCTACCGCCGCAACTGCACCAGCCAGACAGACGAGCCACGCAGCTTCTACGCCTTCGCCAGCGACATGCCGCGCTGAACCCAAAAAGCCAGCCTCAGCATCAAGCCCCCGCCGCCACACCGAAAAAATGAGCACCGGGTATTTTCGTTGAACACGGGAAACTGATCAGCGGCCGGCCTCGTCATTGTTGCCACGGAGTTCGCGCAGGGTCTGTTGTGCCCCTTCAAAGTCGAACAGCCTGATCTGGCGCAGGAAACCCTCGTAGCGAACGCCCAGCGTGTAGCGCAGTTGCGGCGCGTAGGCGTCGAGCAAGCCGAGGCAGCTCATTTCACCGGCGGTCAGCAGATCATCGAGTTCCTGCAGGACCCGCGGCGGAATCGTCTGCTCCGAAACGAGGACACTGTCTTGCAGCGCGGCCGATGAATGCCCCAGGCCCACCGCCAGAATATCCAGCTGCTGGCGTACGACTTCCATTTCCCGGTGTATTTCGTCGCGCTGCGCAACGATGTCGCAGCCCGGGCGCAGCATGCCTTCCAGACTGCGCGCGCACTCCGCCAGGTGATCGGCGCCCAGGGTTGCGGCGGCACCTTTCAGCGAATGCGCGTGGCGCTGCGCCGTCGCCTGATCGCCCTCGGCCAGGCAGGCGGCAACCAGGGCCATGTCATTGACGTGTCCTTCGACAAAGCGGCCAAGCAGATCGAGATAGCGCCCAGTCTTGCCGCGCACGACCTTCAGGCCACGCTCGATGTCGAGATCCGGCAAGCGTCGCGCCACTTCGCGCAGAACAGCCTCGTCACCGGCATCAAGCGGCGGCGGCAGAACCGCGCCGGCAACCGGTTCAGCCCCGCCGGCCCGGGCCGGCAACCATTTCAGCAAGGCTTCGTAGAGGGTCTGCGGATCGACCGGCTTGGCGATGAAGTCGCTCATGCCCGCTGCCGCACAGGCCCGCCGGTCTTCGTCGAAGGCATTGGCGGTCATCGCCAGAATCGGTGCCCGGTTGAATGTCGGCTGGGCGCGAATAGAGCGCGCCGCCTCCAGGCCATCCATGTTGGGCATCTGGATATCCATCAGGATCAGGTCGTAGGCGGTGTTGCGGGCCCGCTCCAGGGCGAGCAAACCGTCCTCGGCGGTATCGACAACCATACCGACGCCGTGCAGCAACTCGAGCGCCACCTCGCTGTTGATGGCATTGTCCTCGGCCAGCAGGAGGCGGGCGCCGGCATGCCGGTTGCGCAGTTCGACCTCGAGGTTGCGCGCATCGCTTTCAGCCACTTCGGCCACGGCGTGCATTTGTACGCGCTGCAGGCGCACGGTAAACCAGAAGGTACTGCCCTTGCCCGGCTCGCTTTCGGCGCCGACTTCACCGCCCATCAACTCGGCCAGGCGGCGGGTAATCGCCAGCCCCAAGCCGGTACCGCCATATTTGCGCGTGGTCGAGGCATCGGCCTGCTCGAAGACGACAAAGAGCTTGTCCAGCTTGTCGGGCGCAATCCCGATGCCGGTATCGACAATCTCGAAACGCAGCAGCACGTCGTCGCCATGCTCTTCAAGCAGTTGCGCGCGCAGGCTGACAACACCGTGCTCGGTGAACTTGACGGCATTGCCAGCATAGTTGAGCAGCGCCTGACGCAAACGGGTCTGGTCGCCGCGCACCCATTTGGGCAAATGATCGTAGTCGATTTCAAGTTGCAGACCTTTAGCCTGCGCCGCCTCGAAAACCATGGAGCGGACGTGATCGAGTACCGCCCCCGGCGAGAACTCGTCCTCCAGCAGTTGCAGCTTGCCCGACTCGATCTTGGAGAGATCGAGAATGTCATTGATGATCGACAGCAGGTGCCGGGCCGCACTGCCGATCTTGGCCAGACGCGCCGCCTGCTCTGCCGTGGCACCGACCCGCAGCAGATGGGTCAGGCCGATGATGGCATTCATCGGCGTGCGGATCTCGTGGCTCATGTTGGCGACGAAGGTGCTTTTCGCCTGACTTGCCGCCACCGCCATATCCCTGGCGCCCTGCAATTCTGCAGTGCGCTGCTCGACCAGTTTTTCGAGATGCTGGCGATGTTCGCGCAATTCGCTTTCGGCTTTCTGCCGCTCGCGAATTTCGCCGAGCAATTCATCGTGATAATCCTGCAGGTCGCGCCGCATCGCAGCGAAGCTCTCGATGGTATCGCCGACCTCATCCCCCCTACCAAGCGGCAGCGGCACATCGAACTGACGCCGGGAGAGCGCCTTGGCAGCCCCCGACAGACGCCGCATCGGGCGCACGACCACGCTTTCGACCATGACCACCCAGATCACGCCAAGCAGCAGGATGGTGCCAATCAGCAGCATGGCGAGTTGCTGATGCTGCTGATAACGTTTTTCCAGCCAGCGCGACAGATCGACCCGGACATGCAGATGTCCGACCGGCCGCCCCAGGCAAGCAATGTCCTTTTCCAGGGTCTGCACCTGCCGCCCCTCCGCTTGCGGCTGATCAGCACCGGTACGTGGCGGATACAGCTGCTGCCCGCGCTCGTTGCTGAGCACGATGTGCTGCCACTGCGGGCTCTTCTTTTTCAGTTCATCCAGGTTGGCATTGATGATGTCGAGCTGGCTGGCCATCATCAGCGGAATCAGGCCTTCGATGACGCTGTCCAGGTGATGATCGGTCTCTTCGAGATACTCTTTCTTCTGGGTTTCGAGATAGCCGGGTATCCAGACCAGATGCAGGAAGAGCAGCGAGGCCAGACTAGCCAGCACGAGCGGTAGCAACAATCTCCAGCGTAGTGACATGGTGTTTATTTCCGGGCCGGAACCCAATAGGTTTCAAGGCCCCACTTGCGCATGACGAGAAAATCATCGAGTGAAGTCGTGACCGGCGCACGCATCGGCACCTCTTCCCACAACGCCTTGCCGGCCGGCGTTGCTGCCATCTCGAGAATGGCCTTGCGCAGCCGCTCGCGCACTTCGGCCGGAATGCGCGGATGCGCCGCCACCGGGTGCGAAGGCATGGCGCGCGTCGTGTAGAGCACGCGCAAACCGCCGCGAATCCCGGCCTCCTGCTCGGAAAGCGTTTTTTCGACACCGCCGCCGGCATCGGTCAGGCCGTTCAGCACATTGAGATAAACCGAACTATGGGTTTGCACATTGACCACATTCATCGTCGTATTGAACAGGCGGTTCAGATCCGCCTGCAGCAACAGGCTGGCCCCCAGCGCATTCGGCGAGGGCACCGCCAGCGTTCGTCCGGCCAGATCCTCGACCTTTTGCACCGGGCTGTCGCGACGCACGACAAGAATGCCACGCAAGGGCTCGCGGTCGCGCACCAGCGGGATGTAGCCCTGCACGTCGCTGCTGCGCAGGATGTGATACGGATTGGCATAGACGAAGTCGAAATTCCCCTTTTCCAGGCCGGCTTCGAACTCCGGCACAGTCAGGGTCACGGCAAGACGAATATCGAGTCCGGTGCGCCGGCTCAGTTCATCGGCAATCGGCTTCCAGATCGAAAAGACCTTGCGCTGCTCGAACTGGGGAACGACGCCCAGGGTAAAACTCTTGCCGCTGTCCGCCTGCACCGCCCAGACCGGCAGCAGGCACAACGCGAGGACCAGGCCGAGTCCCTTGCCGCTGCGCCCGATTCGTTCCAGTACTGCAATCATGATCACTCCCGGAAGTTGGCGTCAGCCCCCGGCCTGACGCTCCCCGTCCAAACTCGACGGCGTGTTCTTGCCTGCGATTCTGGCACTCTCCGGGCAATCCGGCCAGCACTTAAAGCCGGCACAAAAAAGGCGGCCCGTGGCCGCCTGGTGCATAGCGCTGCCGAGTTTCAGGCGGGCACGCCAAGAATGACGTGACTGGCCTTGATCAAGGCAGAAGCGGCGACACCTTCCCTGAGACCGAGTTCGAGCACGGCTTCGTTGGTCACCACGGCATAGACCGTCGTCCCGCCGGCCAGTTTGATGCCCACTTCGGTGTTCACCGCACCTTTCTGGAGCGTGCTGACCGTACCGGTCAACTGGTTGCGGGCCGAGAATTTGATCTGCTCGACACCGGCCAGCAGCATCACCCAGGGTGCCTTGACGTAGGCGACCACTTCCTTGCCGACCGCCAGACCAAGCGACTCGACGCTGCCTTCCGTCACGATTGCGACAATTTTGTCGCCGCCTTCCGTCGTCAGTTCGACTTCGGCATTGACCGCACCATCGACCAGGGCTGTGATTTTTCCTTTGAATACATTGCGGGCGCTGACACTCATGCTGCTCTCCTGAATAAGTTGATCCGACTGGCCCGATTTTCGCTATATACAAAATAACTCAACGAATATTGTCGGGTTATCGACACTGTAGGCGCTAGCGTTACACGAATACAACCATAGCGCAGCCGGTATTTTCAGTAAATGGACTTGAGTTATAGTAACCGTTATATAGACAACGAAATCACGAAATCACGAAATCATGGACACGATACTGCACCGCCTGCGCGGCAAACTGGAAGTCGATACCGAATTCGGCACCTTTCTCGGCGACACGCGAATTCGCCTGCTTGAGGCGGTCGACCGGCACGGCTCGATCTCGCAAGCAGCAAAAGCCGTGCCGCTTTCCTACAAGGCGGCCTGGGACGCGATCGACGCCATGAACAACCTGGCCGACCAGCCGCTGGTGCTGCGCTCGACCGGCGGCAAGAACGGCGGCGGCACGCTGCTCACCGAGTACGGCAAGAAGGTGATCGCGCTCTACCGTGCCCTCGAAGCCGAATACCAGGCCGCGCTCGACCGCCTGACGGCGAGCATGAACGACGGCGAGGCGAGCGACTTCAAGCAATTCAGCAGGCTGCTCAAGCGCATGTCGATGAAGACCAGCGCCCGCAACCAGTTCGCCGGCCATGTCGTCGGCCTGCGCGAAGGCCATGTCGACTACGAAGTGCGCCTCAAGCTCGACGAAGAAAACGAAATCGTCGCCGTGATCACCGGCGAATCGGCCGAAACCATGGGCCTGTCGATCGGCATGGAGCTCAACGCGCTGGTCAAGTCGTCGTCGGTGCTGCTGCTCAACGACAGCAGCGTCAGGACCAGCGCCCGCAACCACCTGTGGGGCGAGATCACGCGCATCCACGACGGCCCGGTCAATTCGGAAATCACGCTCGCCATGAAGAGCGGCAAGTCGGTCTGCGCCGTCGTCACCCACGACAGCGTCGAGCGCCTCGGCCTCGCCGTCGGCGAACAGGCCTGCGCCGTGTTCAAGGCTTCCGCCGTCATTCTTTGCAAATACGCCTGAGCGGGGAAAAAGCCATGCGCGAACCGCATCCGGATCCTTCGTTCCGACTCCCCACCGGCGCCGGCATTGCCCTGGCACACGGCTGCGGTGGCGGTTATCGGGTCCGCCCGGCGCAGGCAGCCGCAAGCAGCCCGGCGCCAGGCGTCGCTCCCGGCGAGAAAACAGCCGTACCCGACGCCCAGCCCATTTCCAGCCCAACCCCAGGAGAACTTCCATGAAACGCACCCTGCCGCTGATTTTTGCCCTTTTTGCGCTGTCGACCGCCCAGGCCGATGAAGTCCAGGTCGCCGTCGCCGCCAATTTCACCGGCCCGATGCAGGTCATCAGTGCGCTGTTCGAGCGCGACACCGGCCACAAGACCAGCCTCGCCTTCGGCGCGACCGGCAAGTTCTACGCCCAGATCAACAATGGCGCGCCTTTCGAAGTGCTGCTCGCGGCCGACGACGAAACCCCGGCCAAGCTGGTCAAGGAAGGCAATGCCGTCGCCGGCACGCCCTTCACCTACGCCATCGGCACGCTGGTGCTGTGGTCGGCCGATCCCAAGCGGGTCGACAACAAGGGCGACATCCTGAAAAAGGGCGGCTTCAAGCACCTCGCCATCGCCAATCCGAAAGCCGCACCTTACGGCGCAGCTGCCATGCAGACCATGAGCAAGCTCGGCGTCGTCGACCAGCTCAAGCCGCTCTTCGTGCAGGGCGAAAACATTTCGCAGACGCACCAGTTCATCTCCACCGGCGCCGCCGAACTCGGCTTCGTCGCCTACTCGCAGGTCATCAAAAACGGCCAGATCGGCAGCGGTTCGGGCTGGATCGTGCCGGGCAGCTTCTATGACCCGATCCGCCAGGATGCGGTGATCCTCGCCAAGGGCAAGGACAAGCCGGCCGCCGTTGCGCTGATGAATTACCTCAAGGGCGACAAGGCCAAGGCCGTGATCAAGTCCTTCGGTTACGAACTGCGCTGAAAGAAACCTCGCCGATGAGCCCCTTCCGCCTGCCCGACAGCCAGCTCGAACAACTGCTGCACGACGATGCGCCCTGCGGCGATGCCACCACGCACGCTCTGGCCATCGGTCAACTGCCCGGAAAGATGGTTTTTCGCGCCCGTTACGACATGGTCGTCTGCGGCAGCGAAGAGGCGCAGCGTCTGGGCGAACTGCGCGGATTGCAGGCCGTTGGCGCGGTCGTCGCCAGTGGCACGCGCCTGCCGGCCGGGGCGGAAATCCTGACGCTTGAAGGCGATGCCGCCGCCCTGCACCTCGTCTGGAAAACAGCGCAGACACTGATGGAATACCTGTCCGGTATCGCCACCAGCGCCGCCGACATCGTCACCGCCGCCCGCCAGGCCGACCCGGCGGCCAGCGTCGTGTGCACGCGCAAGAATTTCCCCGGCACCAAGCAGGCGGCGATGAAAGCCGTGCTCTGCGCCGGCGCCAGCCCGCATCGCCTGAGCCTTTCCGAAACCCTGCTCGTCTTTGCCGAACACCGCGCCTTTCTCGGCGCCGAAGCGCCCGCCGAGAGCCTCGCCCGCCTGCGCCGGCAATGGCCGGAGCGCGCCCTCGTCGTCGAGGTCGCCAGTGAAGCCGAAGCGCTGGACTGGGCCGCCGCCGGCGCCGACATCCTGCAATTGGAAAAATGGTCGCCGGCAGCGGTCGACCGCCTGCACCGGCAGATTCCCGCCACCCGCCTGGCTGCCGCCGGCGGTGTCAATGCCGGCAATGCCGCGGCCTACGTGCAGACCGGTGCGCTGATCCTGGTCAGCAGCGCGCCCTATTTCGCCGCACCGCGCGATGTCGCGGTCAGCATCACGCCACTCGCCTGAGGCGCGAGACGCCCACCCATGCGCCAAGCCCAACCGCATTTCCTTCCGGACGCCGCCCGACAGCTTCGCTATCATGCGCATGTTCCGGTCGCTACCATGCACTGCGTAGCGACCCCGCCCACCGAACTGTCGAGGCCTCATCCATGAAAATCGCCATCGCCACCAAGGATTTCAGCAAAGTCAGCGGTCACGCCGGGCAAGCCCGGCAATGGCTCCTCTATGACCTGACCGAACATCGCTCCAGCCAGTTGCTGCCTGCACCGCAGTTCATCGAACTGAACAAGGAGCAGATCCTGCACAGCTTCGAAGACAAGGAGCCGCACCCGCTTGATGGCGTCGACATCGTCGTCGCGGCCAGTGCCGGCGACGGTTTCATCCGCCACATGAAGCTGCGCGGCACCGAAGTCCTGCTCACCGGCGAAGAAGACCCGACCATGGCGATCAGCCGCATCCTGGCCGGCGAAGCCCTGCCCGATACGCGCTTCGACATCACCACCACGCTGTGCAAGGTGCGCGACCTGTTTTCCCGACATTGAAGCCTGACTGAACATGGAAACATCCGACCTCGCCGCCATCTGGCTGACGCTTAAACTGGCGACGACCGTCACCGCGCTGCTGCTCGTCATCGGCACACCAATCGCCTGGTGGCTGGCGCGCACCCGCTCGATGTTCAAGGGCATTGTCGGCGCCGTCGTCGCGCTGCCGCTGGTCCTGCCGCCCACCGTGCTCGGCTTCTACATGCTGGTCGTCATGGGGCCGCACGGTCCACTCGGCCAATTGACTGAAAAGCTCGGCCTCGGCCTCTTGCCCTTCACCTTCCCCGGCCTGGTCATCGCCTCCGTTTTCTATTCGCTGCCCTTTGTCGTGCAGCCGATCCAGAACGCTTTCGAGGCCATCGGCGAGCGTCCGCTCGAAGTAGCCGCGACGCTGCGCGCCAGCCCCTGGGATGCCTTCTGGTCGGTCGCCGTACCGCTCGCCAAACCCGGCTTCCTGTCCGGCGCCATCCTCGGCTTTGCCCATACGGTCGGCGAATTCGGCATCGTGCTGATGATAGGCGGCAACATTCCCGACAAGACGCGCGTCGTCTCGGTACTGATCTACGATCACGTCGAAGCCATGGAATATACCCAGGCGCACTGGCTGGCCGGCGGCATGGTGTTGTTCAGTTTCATGGTCCTGCTCGGCCTGTACACCTTCAACCCGGCACGGAGGAAAGCCCTGTGAGCGGCGAAATCACGGCCCGTTTTCATGTCGACCGCCAGGATTTCGTGCTCGACGTCGATCTCTGCCTGCCGGGCAGCGGCGTCAGCGCCCTGTTCGGCCACTCCGGCTCGGGCAAGACGACCTGCCTGCGCGCCATGGCCGGCCTCGAACGCGCGCCGCAGGGCTATTTCGCGATCGGAGACGAAGTCTGGCAGGACGAGGCGCGCGGCCATTTCGTGCCGCCGCACCAGCGCGCCCTCGGTTTCGTTTTTCAGGAAGCCAGCCTGTTCCCGCATCTCTCGGTGCGCCGCAACATGGAATTCGGGCAAAAACGCGCGTCGACCGCTACGGGCGGCCTCGCCCTGCCCGCCGTCAGCGAACTGCTCGGCATCGGCCACCTGCTCGAACGCATGCCCGGCCAGCTCTCCGGCGGCGAACGCCAGCGCGTCGCGATCGCCCGCGCCCTCCTCGCCGCGCCCAAGATCCTGCTGATGGACGAGCCGCTGGCCGCGCTCGATCTCAAACGCAAGCAGGAAATCCTGCCCTATCTCGAACGCCTGCACCAGGAACTGGCGCTGCCGATCATCTATGTCAGCCACGCGCCGGACGAAGTGGCCCGCCTCGCCGACCATCTCGTCCTGCTCGATCAGGGCCGCACGGTGGCGAGCGGCCCGCTCAACGACGTGCTGGCCCGTCTTGATCTGCCGGAAGCCTTTGCCGACGATGCCGGCGTCGTCATCCAGACGCGTGTCGCCGAGCACGAAGCCGACGACCTGACCCGCCTCGAATTCGCCGGTGGCGAAATCTACGTTTCACGCCGCGATGAAGCTGTCGGCACGCCGCTGCGCTGTCGCATCCACGCCCGCGACGTCAGCCTGACGCTGCTGCCGCAGGTGCAAAGCAGCATCCTGAACTGCGTTGCGGCCAGCGTCGTCGACCTGGCCCCCACCGAGACGCCGGGACATGTCCTGGTCCGCCTCGATGTCGGCAACACCCCCTTGCTCGCCCGCATTACCCGACGTTCGGCGGAACGTCTGGCGATCCAGCCGGGTCTAAACCTGCGCGCCCAGATCAAAGCCGTCGCACTCCTCGGTTAGAATGGCGCCCGAAGCGGGGGCTCCACGCACCGAAAAGAGGCGAGTTTCACCCCGGAAGCTTTTTCCAAACGCCGATTTTTCCATCAAATTCAGCAATTTGGGTTTGCAGCCCGAGGCGCATGTTTATTGCTTGATGGCTAATCCGTTGACCGACAGCGACCCAACATGAACAACGTGTATCACCTGGAACACAGTCAGACGCCCGAAGAAAACCCGCCGGAGGGCACGCGCCGCCTGATCGACGGCGAGGAACGCGTGCTCTACGACGGTTACTGGATCAAGACCTACGAGGTCCCGGCCGATACGCTGGAAGCCAAGAAACGCCTGATCGAGGCGCTCACCCGCCGCCTCTTCAACCACACCGAACACGGCCTCAACATTCCCGGCACGCGTCTCGCCGAGGCCCGCGCCAGCCACGAGGCGGAAACCGATCCGGCCAAGAAGCGGGTCAAGGCAGCAATGCTGGCCGGCGCCTTGTTCAACCGGGCAACCGACATCTTCCGCAAACTGGTCGAACTGCAATCCTGCGGCATCGAGATTCGCAGCGACGACGCCCTGATGCGCGAATGCGGCCAGTGTCTGCTGAGCGCCATGGAACTCGGCCACTGCGTGCGCCACCGCAGCGGCGACGAAGGCATCGACGAATTGTGGGGCGAACCCTTCCGCGCCTTCTCGATCCCGCTCGAGGATTTCTACGAAAGCCGCTACATCAAGATCGGCCAGAGCCTGCGCGATATCGACAAGATCGCCAATGCAATGATTGCCTGCTTTGCCCAGATCCCGGTATTTGCCGGCATCGAAGCGCCGATCCGCGACTTCGTCCGCGCCGCCAAGCTGAAAACCGAGATCCTGCGCACCGACGGCGACATTTTCGAAGTCTGGTCCGAACTGGTCACCGCCGGCGAACGCCTCGCCAACTTCACGCCGCTCGCCCCGGTCGACGACAACAAGCCGCTGCACAGCATCACCGACGGCCTGCAACTGCTGCGCAACGGCCGCGACCTGGTGTTCTACATCACGCGCGCCCGCACGCCGATGCCGAAAAGCACGCGCGAACACATCGAACGCTGCGAAACCTACCTTGCCACCGGCCGCGTGCCGCTGATGCCGGTGCCGCTGCCGGTTTGAGCCGAGCGCCCGGCGGCCACGCCGCCAACGGCAAACCCCGGTGGAAATTATTCAATGGTGAATAATTTCCACCCAAGGAAAAAAGTCGCCGCCGCTTGATCCACGGCAACAGGCCCGCGAATCGCGGCCTGGCGCGCCCCGCCCCCTGCTAGGATTTACTTGCAGAAACAAAATAAAGGGGCGGTCATGACTCCTGAAAAAATCCTGCTCCAGGCCATTTTGCTGGCCTTGTGCAGCAGCGAAGCAAGCGCAATCGGGTTGGGGGAAATCACCTTGCATTCCCGGCTCGGGGAAAGCCTCCGGGCCGATATTCCCCTGCACACCGCAGACGGCGAGATTCCGGATGCCACATGCTTTGCCGTGGTCCGCGACGATGCCCCCGGCCTGCCGGTGCTGGCCACTGCCAGCCTGAGTCTGGTCCGCAAAGCCGGCACCTACCACCTCAGCCTGCGCAGCCGCCAGCCGATTGCCGATCCGGCCTTCGTGCTCGCGATCAAGGCACGCTGCAGCATGGAACTCCAGCGCACCTACGTCCTGATGCCCGACCCGCCGCAATTCGGCGAAATCGAATTGGTGAGCAATGCCGTGGACATGGTACGCCCGGCCGATGGACAAACCTGGTTCGCCCGCGAAGGTGAAACCCTGCGCGAAATCGCCGCCAGTCTCGCTGCCGGCAACCCGCGCCAGCAGGCGCGCAGCCTGGCGGCTCTCCGCCGGGCCAACCCGGGCATCGCGCGCGACGAGGCCTTGCCGGAAGGCACCGCCATTCTGTTGCGCGCGCCACGCCGGCCGCAGGCGGAAAGCCGCACCAAGTCCGAACTCACCGCCATACCGCCTGCGCCGGCAACCCGGACGCGCCAGGCCGCAGCCAGGAGCAAGGCCCCTCGCACAGCGGCCAAGGTCGACCGGGTCATGGTCAGTACAACGCCGCCCGCCCCGGTGCCCAATCCCTTGTCCGCCACGGGAGAAACGCTGGGCCAGATCGAGGAACGCATCCTCAAGCTGGAGCAGACCCTGCACACCCTGCATGCCGAAGTCAGCAAGCTTGATGTCGCCCTCAATGAAACCAATGCTGCCCTGCTTGAAAGAAACCGCCTGCAACTGGCGCAGCAGATCGAGCAAGTGCCGCCAACCAACCAGAAGCAGGCCAACGGCGGCCAGGAATTGCTGTTCAGCGCGCTCGCCGGCGGCGGCATTGCCGTCCTCCTCGCCCATCTCCTCGGCCGGCGCCGGGAACGCCTGGTAGCCAAGGAAATGCCGCTGATCATGAACGGCTATCATCCGGAAGTGCAGGTCGACCGGAGCGGGCTGCCCGAAAGCCCGAGTCGCCAGCCGGAACCTTCGACAGAACGGGCCGTGCCGGACATCGGCGTCGCCGAGTTGCCGTTCGACGAGAACAATACCGAACTGGCACTGGTCGAGATGTTGCTCGCCTCGGGCCGGGCGCGCGGCGCCATGGAAACGCTGGCCAGATATATCGCCAACAATTCGCCGGACGACATCGAGCCGTGGAAGATGCTGCTCGATCTTTACCGGCAATGCGGGATGCAAAGCGAATACGAAAGCCTGCACCGGCAGATCCTCGAGAAATTCAAGATCCGCGTCGCCGACTGGGAAACCCGGATCGAACCGGCTGCGCGCATCGCCGCCTAGGCCAGCGCCCGCTGCAGCAACACCGCCACGTGTATCGCCTGGCGGCCGCTGCCGTCGGCGATCTGGTGACGACAGGAAAAGCCGTCGGCGACGATCAGGGTGTCCGGCGCAGCTGCGCGTACGGCCGGCAACAAGGCCAACTCGCCCATCGCCACCGAGGCGGCGTAATGCTCGGCTTCCAGCCCGAAACTGCCGGACATGCCGCAGCAGCTGGCGTCAATGATCTCGAACTCGAATTCCGGGATCCAGGCGAGTACCTTTCTGACCGATTTCATCGCGCCGAAGGCCTTCTGGTGGCAATGCCCATGCACCAGTGCCTTGCCGCCGGGAATCGGCTGCAGCTTGAGCTGCATCCCCTTGTTCGCCTCGCGCATCAGGAATTCTTCAAAGAGGAAGGCCTGCTTGCCGAGTTGTGCCACATCCGGGCCGAGCGACAGGCTGTAGAACTCGTCGCGCAGGGCGAGCAAACACGAGGGCTCCAGCCCGATGATCGGCGTTCCTGCCGCCAAGGCCGGCGCCAGCGCCGCCATGACCCGCTTGCCTTCGCGTTTGGCCGCCTCGACCATGCCTTGCGACAGGTACGTCCGGCCGCAGCACAACGGCCGTTCCGGCTCGCCGTCGTCGGCCGCCGGGCGCAGCATCTCGACGGCGTAGCCGGCGGCGGTCAGCACTGCGCGCGCCGCGCTGGCGACTTCCGGCGTGTAGTAATGCGTGAAGGTATCGACAAAAAGGAGCACTTTGCCGCGTTGACCGCTGGCCGGCGCTTCGGCTGCCGGCAGCGGCCCGCCGACGATTGCCGGGATCGGTCGCCGGGCCGAGATGCCGAGCCGGCGTTCGGCGAGCGCCGCCAGCCAGGGCGAGGCATTGCGCCAGCGCACGAGCAGGGCCAAGGGAGCCCGCCAGCGATGCAGCCAGGCCGGCAGGCTGCCGAACAGGCGGGCGCGCAGCGAGACGCCGTGGCGTTCGTTTTTCTGCGCCAGGTATTCGGTCTTGATCAGGGTCATATCGACGGCGCTCGGGCATTCCTTCTTGCAGCCCTTGCACGAGACGCAGAGATCCATCGCCGCCGCCAGATCAGGATGAGAAAAGGGCTCGTCGCCGAGTTCACCGTTGAGCGCCGCCTTGAAGGCCTTGACACGGGCACCGGTCGAATGCGCCGGATCGTGCGTGATGCGGTAGCTCGGGCACATGACGCCCTTGCCGTCGCGCTGGCACTGGTGATTGTTCATGCACACGGCGACCGCCTTGGCGTAATTGCCGCCGGTCGCCGGAATGCCGGCATAAGCGTCGCCGGCACCGTAGGTATCGTAGGCCGACCAGTCGAGATGGGTTTTCATGCAGAGCACCAAGCAAGAGCGGCGCCATCGGGAAAACACGCAGAATCAGCCAGATAGCCAATGGGCATTTGTCGACAATGCGACAAACATCGCGCGCTGCCAGGCCATGCCGCCGCAAGCCCGGCCCCGGGCCATCCACGGGCTTTGCGGGGCGCTGACGAGGGCCGCCGGCTAATCATCCGGAATGGCCGAATCCCGCATGGCTGCTGGCATCGCGCTTGACCCTCCCGGAGCCGGGTGGTACAAAATCGGCTCGCCACGGAGATGGCGACAAAAGAACAAATAACGAGGAGGGAGATGCCTTGATCCTGCATGGAACTTCGCGGCTGCTCGGCGCATCCTGCCTGCTGCTCGCACTAGCCGCCTGCACGCCGCCCGAGCCGATCCGGATCGGTCTGCTCGCGGGTCTTTCCGACCGTGGCTCGGATTTTGGCGAAAGCGTCCGCAATGGCGTCATTCTCGCCGTCGAGCAACAGAACCAGGCTGGCGGCATCAATGGCCGCAAGATCGAACTGCTCGTGCGCGACGACGGCCAGGACAAGGACAAGGCCAGACAGGCCGCCCAGGAACTGATCGCACTGCACCCCGACATCATCATCGGCCCGGTCACCAGTTCGATGGCGGCCGTGGTCATGCCGCTGTTCAATCAGGCCGGCCAGATCATCATCAGCCCGACCGTGGCATCGACTGATTTTTACGGCAAGGATGACAACCTCTTCCGCGTCAATTGCACCACCCGCGAAGCCGCCATCCAGCATGCCCGGGTGCTCTACGAGCGCGGCAGCCGCCGGGTTGGCCTCGCCTTCGACGCCTCCAACCTGCCCTTTGGCGAAACCTGGGTGAAGGGATTCTCTTCCGAGTTCGAAAAACTGGGCGGTGTCACCAGCAGCACCGCCGGTTTCGAATCGACGGCAAGCACACGTTTTTCCGACGTCATCAATCGGCTGCTCGCCGACCGGCCGGATGCGCTGATCTTTGTCGCCAGCACGCTCGATACGGCGCGCCTGGCGCAGCAGGCCCGCCGCCTCGCCCCCGGCCTGCCGCTCAGCTCCTCGGAATGGGCGGCCTCCGGCGAAGCGCTCAGCGAAATGGGCGGCAGCGCCGTCGAAGGCATGCTGATGACCCACGCTTACAACCGCGACGATCCCGGCGTCGCCTACCAGAATTTCCGCAACGCCTTCAAGCAACGCTTCCAGCGCGAATTCGGCTCCTTCTCGCTGCTTGCCTACGACACGGCGAACGTCGTCTTTGCCGCGCTGCAGAAACGCGACAAGGATGAGGACATGAAGGCAGCCTTGCTCAAATACGGCCCGTATCAGGGCGTACAGCAGGAAATCCGCTTCGACACCAATGGCGACGCGACGCGCCGGGTCTTTTTCACCGAAATCCACGACGGCAGCCTGCACCAGCTCAAATGACCCCACCCGCCTTGCGCGAATGGCGACTGCACGCTTACCTCGGCGTGTTGCTCGCAGTAACCTCGGTGCTGACCTTCCTGATCGTCGGCTCGATCTTCCTGCTCACCCGCATTCCACAGCTGGAGTCGGAAATCCGCACCCGCGCCGAAGGCGACGCCCGCGAGCTGGCCTTCCGCATCGAAATGCAGATGCTGGCCCAGCAGGAGCAACTGGCCCTGGTCGCCAGTGCGCTCGGCAACAGCGCATCACCGACCGCGCTGATTGGACAGACGGTTGCCGGTGGCAAGGTTTTCCGGGCGCTGTATCTGCTCTCGGCCAAGGGCGAAGTGATCACCGCCGGTTTGCCGCCCGAGTATCGCCATCTCGAACACGAGGTGCTCGGCAGCGACCTTTCCGGCACGCCGCTCTTTCGTGAAGTCAAACTGCGCGCCGGCCCGGTCTGGAGCGACAAGTACCTGTCGGCGCTGAGCGGCGTCGTGACCGTCGGGCTGGCCGTACCGGCCGGCAACGAGCAGGTGCTGCTGGCGGAAATTCCGCTCGGCTACCTGCTCAATATCCTCGATCGCAACCCCGGGGAAAAACAAAGGGCAATCTGGGTCCTCGACCAGCGCGGCGAACTGCTCGCCGATACCGAATCGGCCAAGCGGGTCGGCGAACTGAATCTCTACAACTCGCCCATCCTCAATGCCGTGCTCAAGGGTGAAACCCTGCCCACGCAATATGCTTTCGACGGGCGCAACTATTACGTCGGCGGCGCCCGCTCGGCCGCCCTCGGCTGGTCCTTCATCGCCCGCCTGCCGGCCGGCCTCGCCCACCCGGAAATCCGCATGACCGTCTTCATCGTCTGCGGCGGTTTCCTGGCATCCTTGCTGATCGGCTCCCTGCTCGCCCTGTACGGCGCCTCGCGCCTGCTCCGGCCACTGGCCGGCATCGTCCGTCAGGCGCACCAGATCGCCCAGGGCGAAACGGTAGACGCCTGGCCGCGCGGCCGCATCACCGAATTCAATCACCTTTCCGACGACATCGGCCAGATGGCCAATGCCATTCTCGAACGCGAGCATGAGCTGCGCGACATGAACGCGAGCCTCGAGGCGCGCGTCAGCGAACGCACCACCGCCCTCTACCAGGCCAAGGAAGCGGCCGAGGCGGCCAGCCGCTCGAAGAGCACCTTCCTCGCCAACATGAGTCACGAAATCCGCACGCCGCTCAATGCGATCAGCGGCATGGCCCTGCTCATGCGCCGGGCCGGCCTCAGCCCGGCGCAGGGCGAACGCCTCGGCAAGCTGGAGGCGGCCGGCGAGCATCTGCTTGAAGTCATCAACATGGTGCTCGACCTTTCCAAGATCGAAGCCGGCAAACTGATCCTCGAAGAAAGCAGCTTCCCGGTCGGCAGCCTGTTTGAAAACGTCAGTTCGATGCTGCAGCTGCGAGCCAAGGAAAAACAGCTGCAACTCTCCTATACCTTGCCCGAGTTGCCGCCGCTGGTGCTTGGCGACCGGACCCGCCTGCAGCAAGCGCTGCTCAATTACGCCGTCAATGCCGTGAAATTCACCGAACAGGGCAGCGTCACCCTGCGCGCCGTCATCCTCGAAGAAGATGCCGCCAGCCTGCTGCTGCGTTTCGAGGTCAGCGACACCGGCATCGGCATTGCACCGGAGGCCCTGCCCCGCTTGTTCACCGCCTTTGAACAGGCGGACGGCTCGACGACGCGCAAATATGGCGGCACCGGGCTCGGCCTGGCGATTACCGCGAAAATTGCCGATGCCATGAACGGCGAAGTGGGGGTCGAAAGCGAACCGGGCAAGGGCAGCATCTTCTGGTTCACCGCCCGCCTGAAAAAGCCGCAGCCGCAAGCCGAACACCCAATCGCGCATGAGCTCGACGCCGAAGCCTCCCTGCGCCAGAGCTTTGCCGGCAGCCATGTCCTGCTGGTCGAGGACGAACCGATCAATCGCGAGATCGCCCAGATCCTGCTCGAAGAAATCGGCTTTCACGTCGACACCGCCGAAGATGGCGAACAGGCCGTCGCGCTGTTCCAGCAACAGCCGCACTATGCGCTGATCCTGATGGATATGCAGATGCCGCGCATGGACGGCCTCGAAGCAACCCGGCGCATTCGCGCCCTGCCCGGCGGCGAGGAACAGCTGATCATCGCGATGACCGCGAATGCCTTTGCCGAAGACAAGGCACGCTGCCTGGCGGCCGGCATGGATGATTTTTCGACCAAGCCGATCGACCCGGACATCTTCTTCAAGCTGCTGCTCGACAAACTGTCGGCGCGCCAGAAATAAGCAGGGCCGGATCAACCGGCCCTGGCATGCACATCAACGCGAATCCCGAGCGGTCGACCTGCCCGCAACGGCATTTTTGACCGCTTGCCGCCGCAGGGGCACGTCTACTCGGCCGTCTTTTCGCCGTTACCGCGCTTGAAGAAAAATGCCGCAATCGCGGCCAGGCTGGTGCCGAGCAGGGCAAACAGGCTGTCCACCTGCCTGACCCAGCTTTTGAGCAATTCAATGAATTCCTCGAAGGTCGCCGGTGGCCACGAAGTGACGATAACGCTGCCGAGATAGGGCGTGCTGACGCCACTTTCCCGCCCGCTGACGCGCGCCGCGACCCGAACCTGCAGCTTCAGTTCGCCGGTTTTCAGCGGTTTGACCAGCCATTGCCAGCGCAGCGGCACCTTGGGCAATACCGGCTGGACGATGGGGCCGGCCGGATTGACCTCGAACTCGCCGTTGAACACCAGCAGCTCGGCGACCACTTCGTTGCCGAGTTCGACGACCAGCCGCCCGGTATTGACCTCGCCCGCCGCCGGCTTGATCTTCAAGGCCAGATTGCGCCCGAGATCGGCCTCGCCGACTTGTTGATCGAGCCAGAGTTCGACCGGATAACTGCGCCCGATGTGCATCTCGCGCGTCACACTGTAGGCCAGACTGGCCTCGACCAGTTCGGGCGGCGGCGTTTCGGCTTCGAGGAAGGCAACTTCCGGCGCTTGGCTGGCCGCGCGGCGCGCTCTTAACAGGCGGGCCGAGCCGCTGCGCGGGGCGCTCGTTGCGACAGCAGCCGGCGCCGCTGCAACGGCCTGCGGCACCTCGCCCGGTAGCGCACTTTCCGGCTGTGGCGCCGGCAGCGTCGGTGCAGGCGCTGGCATTGGCGCCGGCGCCACGGCACTCGCCCGAACCGGCATTTCTGCCGCTGGCGAAGAGTCGACCGCTGACGAAGCGCAGCCACCGAGCCCAAGCAACAACAAGAGTATTGCCAGCCAGCCCAGCGGTCCACGCTGCAAAAAGGGCAAAAATGCTGCGAAATTCCTCATGGCGCCACCTGCATCGTCCAACAATTGTCGAGATTGGCGTTGCGCGCACGCTGGCGCAGCGCATCGTCCTGCGCCCGGCCGTCGATGCTCAGGCGGATGTCGGCATTGACGCTGCCGCTCAGGTAGTAGCTGTGGCCGGTGAAGTCGCTGACCACCGGCGTGCAATCGACCTGGTGGATCTTGTTGTGCAATTGCGCCGGATGCGCGGCGCCGTTATGGCCGAGGCGCTCCGGATTGCCCTTGGTGTAGTCGGAGACATACATCGCCTTGTCGTGCCGGTTGTAATAGAGCGTCACCTGGCGCGCGATCTGGTTGATCCGGCCAAGCGCCTTGCCTTCTTCCAGCGCGTTGTCGTCGAGATCGGGCGCGCACAGGAAGACGTGCTCGAACAGGCGCGGCAGGGCATTGCCCGGCGAGAAGTCGTAGAGCCGGGCGAGTGCGTTTTCGAGCAGGAAATTGCCCATCGAATGGCAGAGCAGATGGATGTCCTGACCGCACAGCTCACGCCCGCCGGCGCGTGCCTTGTCGCGCAGGCCGACCAGGAAATCGCGCACTTTGAGGAAGGCGCGCCCGACCGCACCGCCCGAGCCGGCCGCCTCGGTGCGGTCCGACTTGTAGGACACCCAGGGCAGCGCCGCGCCGTCCGATGGCCAGGAGAAGAGCACGACCGAGAGGTTCTGCGCCGGATCGCGCCGCGGACTGTTGTCGAGCATCAGTTGCAATGCGAGTGCGCCGCCCACCGCTTCGTTCCATTTGACATTGAAGCCGTGGATGTAGATCAGCACATCGCTGCTCGCCTCCATCAGGCACATCAGGTCCTCGAACATGGCGAGCGAGCCGAGTTTGGCGTTTTTCTGAGCGACATCGGCAATATCCTTGCTGATCGACTCGGGATAGACATCGATGCTCGCCGTTGCCGCACACGTTGCCAGGTATTCGCTGAGCTTTTCGCCATTGCCCTTGCCGAGCGGCCCGACATCGGCCTTGAGGCACTTCTTGATCTGCGCATCGGCGGCCTTGACGGTCAACACGCCAAAACGCAGGTTTTCCATGCCGTCGTCGCTGAACTTGGTGCCGTAACCATCGGGATGCAAGGCATCGCCCAGGTGGTGCCGGTTGGTCGCATAAAACAGTTTCAGGTTTGCCATGCTGCATCTCCCCGTGAATGCGTCCGGGCCGCCTGCGGCAGATCGCGTCGCCCCGCCCCCGGAATCCTCCCGATTGTAGGAGCACGCCGCGCGAAGTCAATCAAATGACATAGAACAATGTCTTGACACGGCGAACTCTCCAAAACAGACGGGGATGATCAGCCGGCAAGGTCGGGAAGCCGGCCGCGGGCTGTCGCGTTTCTGACAAGGTAACCGACAGAGCCAAGACAACAAACAAGCAAACCATTGATTCAAATAAACAAACATGACTGGCACAGCGATTGCTGAATAGGCTGCAAACCGATTTCGAGGAGCCTTCATCGTGGAACTTCCAGTTATCAGCAATACCCCGCCGGCCGCAGAAGGCGGCGGCTGCGCCTCCAGCGGTTGCGGCAGTGCGCCCGACGCACTGGCCCACCTGCCCGATCACATCCGCGCCAAGGTTCAGGATCATCCCTGCTACTCCGAAGAGGCGCACCATTACTTTGCCCGCATGCACGTTGCCGTGGCCCCGGCCTGCAACATCCAGTGCAATTACTGCAACCGCAAGTACGACTGTTCCAACGAATCCCGTCCGGGCGTCGTTTCCGAAGTGCTGACGCCGAAGCAGGCGATCAACAAGGTGCTCGCCGTCGCCGCCGAAATCCCGCAAATGACGGTACTCGGCATCGCCGGCCCCGGCGACCCTCTCGCCAACCCGGCCCGCACTTTCGAGACTTTTGAAGAGCTTTCGGCGCGCGCCCCGGACATCAAGCTCTGCGTGTCGACCAACGGCCTCAACCTGCCGATGTATGTCGACCGTATTGCTCAGCACAACATCGACCACGTGACGATCACCATCAACTGCGTCGATCCCGAAGTCGGTGCCAAGATCTACCCGTGGATTTTCTGGGAGAACAAGCGCATCTTCGGCGTCGAAGGCGCACGCATCCTCATCGAGCAGCAGCAGAAGGGTCTGCAGATGCTGACCGAGCGCGGCATCCTGGTGAAGGTCAATTCGGTGCTGATCCCCGGCGTCAATGACGAGCATCTCAAGGAAGTCTCGAAGATCGTCAAGGCCAAGGGCGCCTTCCTGCACAACGTCATGCCGCTGATCGCCGAGCCGGAGCACGGCACCTACTACGGGATCATGGAGCAGCCGGAACCGACGCCGGAGCAACTGCAGGAACTGCAGGACGCCTGTGCCGGCGACATGGCGATGATGCGCCATTGCCGCCAGTGCCGTGCCGATGCGGTCGGCCTGCTCGGCGAGGATCGCGGCGACGAGTTCACCATGGACAAGATCGACGTCATGGAGGTCGATTACGAAGCCGCCATGGTCCGCCGCAAGGAAGTGCACGACTCGATCATCGAACAGCTTGAAGCCAAGCGCGGCAACGTCAAGCCGAAGGCCGAAGAACTCGGCATTCCGGCTGATGCCCGCCCGGTGCTCATGGCGGTAGCCGGCAAGAACGGCGTCGTCGCCGAACACTTCGGTCACGCCAAGGAGTTCCTGATCTACGAGGCCTCGCCGGCTGGCGCGCGCTTCATGAGCCATCGCAAGACCGAACTCTACTGCGGCGGCATGGATGCCTGCGGTGACGGCGACGTCGTCGATGCCGGCGCCACGGAATCGCTGCTCGAACGCAACATCCGCATTCTCGAAGGCTGTGAAGTGGTGCTCTGCTCCAAGATCGGCTACGAGCCTTGGGGCAAGCTGGAAGCCGCCGGCATCGTGCCGAATGGCGAACATGCGATGGAGCCGATCGAGGAAGCGGTGATGGCGGTGTACAAGGAAATCGCGGCGACCGGCAAGCTGAGTCCCGCGCTCGATAGCAAAAAGGTGGCGTGAATGGCTCTCCAGATTACCGAATCCTGCGTCAATTGCTGGGCTTGCGTCGATGTCTGTCCGAACGACGCGATCTACGAAGACAAGCCGCATTTCCTGATCGCCGACGATAAATGTACCGAGTGTCTGGGCGATCACAGCGTGCCGCAATGCGCTGCGATCTGCCCGATTGAAATGGCCATCGTCGATGAACTGGGCGCATTCCTGAATCCGCCCGGTTCGCTGACCGGCATCCCGATTGAAAAGCTGAAGCAATTCGGCCTCTGGAAAGAAGCGGCATAACCCCATGGCAGTTGTCACGTTTTACGAAAAACCCGGTTGCAAGGGCAATCTTCGCCAGAAGACCCTGCTCGCCGCCGCCGGCCACACCGTGCAGGCGAAAAACCTGAAAACCGAGGCGTGGACCGCTGACCGCTTGCTTGCCTTCATCGGCAAGCTGCCGGTTGGCAGCTGGTTCAACCCGGCGGCACCGGCGATCAAGGCCGGGCAGATCGTGCCGGAGAACCTCAGCTTCGAGCATGCCGTCAATCTGCTGTTGGAAAACCCGCTGCTGATTCGCCGCCCGCTGATGGAAATCGGCGAGGAACGCATGGTCGGTTTCGATGTTGCAGCGGTCGACGCCTGGATCGGGCTGAATAACGTCGAATTGCCGGCTGGCAATATCGAAGCCTGCGTGCATGGCCCCGAAGGCCACGGCAGCTGCGGCAGCCATGAGCATGAGGACGAGGACAGCAGCCATGTCAGCTGCGGCCATCACTGATAACGCGATCGAGATTGCTCCGGGCGTCCACTGGGTGGGCGCCCTCGACCCGCATCTGCGCACCTTCGACATCATCCTGAAAACCGCCAACGGCACGAGCTACAACTCGTATGTCGTGCGCGGCGAAACCGGCGTCGCGGTGATCGATACGGTCAAGGAAAGCTTCGCCGACGATTTCTTCCGTCGCCTCGAATCGGTGGCGCGTTACGACGAAATCACCACCATCGTCCTCAACCACCTCGAGCCTGACCACAGCGGCGCCCTGCCCGAGTTATTGAAGCGTGCCCCACAGGCCCGCGTTTACCTGTCGAGCCGCGCCCAGATGATGCTGAAGGCGCTGTTGAAGCCTTCCGGCGAAAAGCCGCCCGAATACATTCCGGTCACCACCGACGACACTGTCGACCTCGGCGGCCGGACGCTGCGCTTCCTGCATACGCCCTACCTGCACTGGCCGGACACGCAGTGCACCTATCTCGAGGAAGACGCCATCCTGTTCACCGGCGACGTCTTCGGCTGCCATTTCTGCGACGGCCGCCTGTTCAACGACCGGGTCGGCGATTTCCGCTTTTCCTTCGAGTATTACTACGCCCACATCATGCGTCCCTTCCGCGAGTACGTGCTCGACGCGATGGCCTTGATCGAGCCGCTCGCCCTGCAACTGATCGCGCCGGCGCACGGCCCCATCCTGCGCCACCAACCGCGCGACTATGTACTGCGCTACCGCGAGCTGGCCTCGCCGCGCCTGTTCAACGAAGCGCGCAGCGAAAAGACCCTGGTCGTCTTCTACATCTCGGCCTACGGCAATACCCGGCGCATGGCCGAGGCACTGGCTGCCGGCGCCGAACGCATCGAAGGCGTGCGTGTCTCGCTGTACGACCTCGAAGGCGGCGAATCCGGCATCTTTACCGACCTGATCGAGGAGGCCGACGGCATCGCCATCGGCAGCCCGACCATCAACGGCGATGCCGTACGCCCGATCTGGGATCTGCTCTCCTCGCTGACCACCGTCAACATCAAGGGCAAGCTCGGTGCCGCCTTCGGCTCCTACGGCTGGAGCGGCGAAGCGGTACGGCTGATCGAGGACCGCCTGCGCGGCCTCAAGCTGCGCGTACCGGTCGACGGCCTGCGCATCAAGCTGGTGCCGGCCGCCGAGGAACTCGAACACTGCCGCAATCTGGGCGAAAGCCTGGCCCGTCACCTGACCGGCCAGGTCGAACACCGCGAGATCGACATGGCGTCGCTCGCTTAAAACAGGGAGAAAACAATGCCTAAAGCAAAAGTCACCTTCGAAGACATCGGCGTCACCGTCACCGTCCCGGCCGGCACCCGTCTCATTGAAGTCTCGGAAAAGGTCGGCGCCGGCATCGTTTACGGCTGCCGCGAAGGCGAATGCTGCACCTGCCTGACCAAGGTCATCTCCGGCGGTGAAAACCTCGCTGCCCCCAGCATGCTGGAAGACCAGGTACTGAAAGACAACCTCGCGCCGCGCGGCCACCGCCTGGCCTGCCAGGCCCAGATCATCGGCGGCGACATCGTCGTCAAACCAGCCTGAAGGCGCGTTGCCCCCATGACTTTGTCGACTTCGCCTTGCCGTGCAATTTGCACTGCCTGCGGCTCGTCTTCGCGTCCTGGGCGCAATGCGCCTTCAGGCCACGCATGAACAACATCCAACCACAACAGAGAAAACTCTAAAACCGCTCAGGAGAAATACGATGGCCCTCATTACATTCAGCAGTCACATGCACAAGGACAAGACGGTTTACGCCGTCGCCGGCAGCCACCGCCAGACCGTTCTGGAACTGGCCAAGGAACACCACATCCCGATCGACTTCGGTTGCGGCGATGGCGAATGCGGCACCTGCCTGGTCAAGGTTTCCTCGGTTGATGCCAAGCGCTCGCCGATGGGCGCCCCGCTGACCGATCGCGAAATCGGAGTGCTCAAGGAAATGGGTCATATCACCCAGGCCCAGATCGACCAGATGCGCGTCGACGACCTCTGCCCGACCCAATGGCGCCTCGCCTGCCAGGTCGTGCTGCGCGATGAAGACGTGCTGATCGAATACCCGAGCAAGTGAGTCACCCATCATGAACGGCCCGGACCGCCGCCTCGCCCGCGAAGTCATCTTCGCGGAACTCCTGCTTGCCCCGTGCAGCAGCAAGGCAGCCGGCGATCCGAACCGTTCATTGCTGGCCAGCATGCTGGCCGGTCAGGGCATAGGAGAAGGTTGCCTGCCGCCCGACCTCGGATTGGGAGAAGAAGTATTCCGCCACCTGCTTGGCGAGTACTTCCCCGATGCCGAGTTTTCTGGCCATAGCCGCCAGGTTGAAGCGATTCCCGAATGGAGCGACCTGCAAAAGCTGCTGCTTGAGCATCGCGCCCGCCAACACCCATCCGAACTGCTGCTCGCCAATATCGTCGCCACCGCCTGCGCCGGCCGCGACCATCTCTGGCAGGACCTCGGCCTGCTCAACCGGGCCGAACTGAGCAGCCTGATGTGGGCAAACTTCCCTGCCCTCGCCGCCGCCAACACCGGCGACATGAAATGGAAGAAGTTTCTTTACCGGCAATTCTGCTCGCGCGAAGGCATCTACGTTTGCCCCGCGCCCTCCTGTGGTCAATGTCAGGAATACGCCAAATGTTTTGGACCGGAGAACTGATTGCCCGCACGGCGCCGGTACGCCGGCGCGCGGCACCACCGCCCTGGGCTTCGCCCCGGCTCGACAAGGCAATAGCCGCCTACCTCGGCCTGGCGATCGGCGATGCGCTGGGAGCCAGCGTCGAATTCATGACGCCCAACGAAATTCGCCATACGCACGGCGTGCACCGTGAAATCACCGGCGGCGGCTGGCTGCGCCTGAAGCCGGGCACGGTCACCGACGACACGACCATGGCGCTGGCGCTCGGCGCCGCCATCCTGGCCAGCGGCGGCGTCGATGCCCTTGCCGCGGCGCAGGCCTTCGATGCCTGGATGCGCGCCAAGCCGGTCGACATCGGCAATACCGTGCGCCGCAACCTGATCCAATTCAGGAAAACCGGCCGGCCGGAAGCCGTCGCCAGCGAACACGACGCCGGCAACGGCGCGATCATGCGCGTCCTGCCGGTCGCCCTGGCCTGTAGCGGTCAACCGCCGGAAAACACCATTTTTGCCTGCCGCGCCCAGGCGCACGTCACGCACAACAACGAACTCTCCGACGCGGCTGGCGAAACCCTGGTTTTCATGGTCCAGGACCTGCTCGCCGGACGAGACACGGCTGCAGTCCGCGCGCGTGCCGATGCACTGGCCCGGCAACATCCGCTCTATGCGTTTGACAACAAGCCGCGCGAGAACCCGAGCGGCTATGTCGTGGAAACCATGCAGGCCGTCTTCCAGGCCTTTTTCGCCACCGACAGTTTCGAGGATTGCCTGATCGACATCGTCAATCGCGGCGGCGATGCCGACACCACCGGTGCCATCGCCGGCATGCTGGCCGGTGCCCGCTACGGACTGGAAAGCATTCCGAAACGCTGGCTGAAGGTGCTCGATGGCAAAACCCGGGAAGCCTGCGAGCAGCAGGCCGCCGGACTGATCAAGCTGGCGGACGAAAGAATCCCGGCCCTGGCTTGATCGTTCAGGCCTGACAGCTGGCTACCAGGGCGACGACCTGTTCGGCCGGAATGCCCGGACTGCAATAGAAGCCCTGGTATTCGTCGCAGCCGTGACGGCGCAGGAACTCAAGCTGCTCGATGGTTTCGACGCCTTCCGCAATCACCTTGCGCTCGAGCTCCGTCGCAATGCCGATCACCATGCGCACGATCGCCGCGTCGTTGCTGTTGCGCTCGAGATCGCGCACGAAGGAGCGGTCGATCTTGATCTTGTCGATCGGGAAACGCTTCAGATACGACAGGCTGGAATAGCCGGTGCCGAAATCGTCGATCGACAGGCTGACCCCAAGTGCCTTGAGTTCTTCCATGATGCGCACCACCCGTTCCGGATCCTCGACGATGACGCTCTCGGTGATTTCCAGTTCAAGATAACGCGCTTCCAGCCCGGTGTCCTGCAAGGCCTGCGCTACCGCGGCGACAACGTCGGCTCCGTGGAACTGTACCGCCGACAGATTGACGGCCACCACCAGCGGCGCCATGCCGGCATCCTGCCAGGCCTTGTTCTGGCGACAGGCTTCTTCCAGCACCCAGGCACCGATCGGCAGGATCAAGCGGCTTTCCTCGGCAAGCGGAATGAAACGGACCGGCGAGACCATGCCGAGTTCCGGATGCTGCCAGCGCAACAGGCACTCGAAACCGATGACGGCACCGCTGTGGATATCGACCTGCGGCTGGTAATGCAGCAACAACTCGCCGCGGGGCAGCGCCCAGCGCAAATCGCTTTCCAGGCGCAGGCGTTCCTCCATCCGCACATTCATGTCGGCCGAGAAGAAGCGGAAACTGTTCGGCCCGGAGTTCTTGGCATGGTGCAATGCATTGTCGGCATTGCGCAGCAGGATCGCGACATCGCCGCCATCCTCATGCAGCAGGCAAATACCGGCCGAAGCGGTGGTCACGACATCGCTGCCTTCAATGCTTACCGGTCGACCGATCACATCGAGCAGTTTCCGCGCGACGATTTCGGCCGCAATCGGCCGTGCGCCCTCGGCGAGCAGCACACCGAACTGGTCGCCGCCGAGCCGACCGACGACATCGCCGTCGCGCAGCAATTTGCGCAGACGCACGCTCATCCGGCGCAGCAGGGTATCGCCGGCCGCGTGGCCGAAGGCATCATTGACGCGACTGAGCTGGTTCAAATCGATAACCAGCAATACCCCCGGCTTGGCAGCCGCCAGCCATTCGCCAAGAACCCGGGCGAAACCCTGGCGGTTGGGCAGTTCGGTCAGCTGATCGACGTGGGTCAACGACTCGATCCGCGCCTCGGCCGCCTTGCGCTCACTGAGATCGGTGACGAACACCGCCCAATTGACGACCCGCCCCTCGTCATTGCGGATCGAGCTGACATTGCAGTAAATCGGCAAACGGCTGCCATCCTTGCGCGCCGCCTGCATTTCACCGCGCCAGATACCCTGCTCATCAAGCACCTGCACGACAGCGTCGAGTGCCGCCGGGTCCTGACAGCCATCCACCATGAAGCGCGGCAAGCGGCCCTGCAGGTCCTCCAGCGTATAACCGCTGATCGCCGTCACCGCCTTGTTCAAGGTCAGGACGCGACGCTCCTCGTCAAGAATCAGGACGGCATCGTTGGCGTTGTCGAAAAAGTGGGTAATCAGGCGTTGCCGCTCTTCAGCCGCGAAACGCTCGCTCATGTCCCAGGCCACACCGGCCAGTCCGCGCGGCTGGCCATCGTCGCGATAAACCGGAACACGCAGGAACTCGAAGGGGGTCAGCTTGCCGCACAGATGCAGCCAGACCAGTTGGCGGACCGGCCCGCCCTGGCGGTAGACCTCCAGTTGCCCGGCGCGCAGCACTTTGGCTTCCTCCACCGGGAAAAGCTCCTCGACGGTATGACCGATGATCGCATCCATCGACCGCCCCAAAGAATGGCAATAAGCTTCGTTGACCGCCAGGAAATGACCATCGTTGTCGAGCAGCCAGGCCGGATCGGGAATCGAATCAAGCAGGGCACGACTCTCCCGCGACTTGTCGGCAAAATCGGCGGCCAGCTTTTCCGCCAGCGCCTCGGCCTGACGATAGCCCATGCCCCAGGAACGCACCAGCGCCAGCAGGGCGCCGAGCAACACAACAGCGAGCACACCGTAAATCAGCGCCCGGCGCTTCCATTCGGCAAGGATATCGGCTTCGGCAAAACCGACCGTGACGACAAATGGAAAACCTTCCAGCGCACGATAGACAAAAAGACGCTGCTTGCCGTCCAGCGCACCGGCCCGGCGGAAACTGCCATGCGATTCGCCCGCCTGCAGCGCAGCCGGAATCGGACTGTCTTCCAGGATGCTGCCCTGCCGCTCGGGCAGCCTCGGAGCGCGGGCGAACAAGGCCATGTCGCGACTCCACAGGGCGATGACGCCATGCTGCCCGACCTCCAGCCCACGGTAGTAACGCTCGAAATAATCGGCACGCAGGGTGGCAAATACGACGCCGGCGAAATTGCCGGCCCGATCCTGCAGACGGCGGGCAAAAACGATCACGATGTCATGCGTACTTCGCGAAACCAGAGGCGGCGAAATAACCAGTTCGGCTGCGGGATCGTCACGCAGGCGGATGAAATAGGGACGATCGGCGATATTTACATCGCTCAGCACACCACTCGCATCATAGAGGTAGCGCCCGCTGGTATCGGCCACGCGAAAGCTTCGCACTTCCGGAATGCGCTTCAGATAGTACTGCAACCCCTCTTCGACGCGCGCGCGCGGCACACGATCTGCGATATCGAACTGGAAGCGCTGCACGAAATCCGAGAGTTGCTGATCGACCTTGCTCGCCGTCGCCTGCAAATGACTTTCCAGCAACTTGGTCAGCGTGGCACCGATATGTTCGGCCGCCTGCAACTCGCGTTCACGCGACTGCTGCAGATCGAGACCGACCCAGCCGAACAGGCTCAGGCACAGCACTGTCACCAGCAATGCACCGAAACGCAAGGACCACTTCGCCGCCACCCTACCCCCTGATTCGCAGCTGTTTAATTTACTTGTTTGGCGCAGTCTAGCACGTGAAATACTGGAATCCAGGTACGAAAAACCGCGAAACCATGACGAGTGATGCGACAATTTCGTCCCCTCCCTGCCCCCCTTATTGATGATTTCCCACTATTTCCCGAACGGCCTCGAGCGTTACCTGATCGGCGGCCTGCTGATCGGCAGCGGCGTTGCCCTGCTATTTCTGAGCACCGGCCGCCAGGGCGGCGTCAGCACCTTCTTCAGCGCGGCCTGGTCCTGGTTCAGCCAGCACCCCTTCTTTCAGCAAGCCAGCCTGCGCGACAGCCGGCACTGGCGACTGCTCTACGCGCTCGGCCTGGTGCTGGGCGGCGCCGTCTACGCCGGACTTGGCCTGCCGCTCGCGGCGAGCCAGTTGCCGACCTGGAAATTCGCCGTCGGCGGTCTGCTGATCGGTTTCGGCGCGCGCCAGGGCGGTGGTTGCACCTCCGGCCACGGCATCTGCGGCATGGCCTCGCTGTCGGCCGGCTCGCTGCTCATGGTGTGCACCTTCCTCGGCACCGCCATCGTCACCGCGCAGACCCTGAGCTACCTGGGCATTGCGCCATGAAGCAGCGCCTCAACCAGATCGCCACGCTGGCCAGCGGCGCCTTGTTCGGCTTCGGCCTCGCCTGGTCGACGATGATCCGGCCGGAATCGGTACTGGCCTTCCTCAATTTCCAGGACCTCGGGCTGCTGCTCGTGCTGGGCAGTGCCGTTGGCCTCAACCTGCTCGTCTTCCAGCTCGCGCCGCGCCTGCGCAAACGCGCCCTGCTCGGCGATGCCTTCCAGCAACGCCCGTTTGCACTGAACCGGCAGACCCTGAGCGGCGGCGTGCTGTTCGGACTCGGCTGGGGGCTGTGCGGCGTCTGCCCGGGTCCGGCGCTGGCCGGACTGGGGGCCGGCAATGGCGACCTGCTGATCGCCCTGGCCGGCATCTTTGCCGGCGCCTGGCTGCAAGGCCTTTGGGCCGGCCGCCCGAAACAGACCTGATTACTGCGCCGCGGCGCGCTGCTTGAGCGTACCGGCCAGCGCGGCATCCATCGTCGCCAGATGAGTGGCAAACCACTCGGGCAGCGCCTTGGCATATTGGCGTGCGCTGACCAGTCGACCGGCCGCCACGCCGCGCGCGAAGTGCGCCAGTTCGCCGAGCACACGCAGATGCTCGCTGTTGTGCTCGCCGATCGCCGCGAAGCGGCAGGCCTTCATCAGCTTGCCTTCATGTTCGAAATGCAGCCGGGTATGTTCGTGCAGGCGGGCAAAGAGAGCCGGGAACTCGGCGTCCGACGCGCCTTGCAGCGCATCGGCCAGATCGACGAACTCGCGGTGGGTGGCGTCCATGTCCGCCACCCCGAGCCCAAAACGCTCATCCCACGGCATCAGATGGCGCCGTGCGTGACGCGCTTGGCGTTGTTGGTGGTCTTCAGGGCTTCTTCGAGCGTCGATTCCGGATACTTGAATTTTTCGGACTTGAGGGCTTCATGGACGGTGACGACCTTATCAGCCGACGTCTGGCCCTTGAAGTCACCCTTTTCCAGGCCGACCAGGTCGATCAGCTCATTCCAGGCCATGCCTTCGGTGAGCGGGATGAAGACGACGCTGGCACCGTTCACCGTGGTGATGAAGGCCTTGGGAATATTGATGGTGAACAGCACGACGATGGCGCCGGCCTTGAGATCGGCCCCCAGGATTTCAGCCAGGAGCGGGAATTCCTGCAGTTCGTCGAGCGAACCGGACAGCAGCTTCAGATCGTCACCCTCGGCGAGCAGCGCAGCCTGCTTGAGAACCGCAGCCGGCGGACCGCGACGGCCCTGGGCATCAGCCACTTCGCCCTCTTTCAGGATGAACTCGCCACGATAGGCGACGACGCCCGGCTTGCTGGCGGCTTCCTTGAAATTGGAATTGAAAAAGAGGTGTTGGTAACGATCGAGCAGCATGTTTCTTCCTTGGTTGATTGAATAAGTTCAGGCGGGAACGGGCGCGCCGATGAAGTCGAAGATGTCGGCAGCGATGATTTCGAGACCGACCTTCTTGCAAAAGCGCTTTTCCTTGTCGGTCGGCGTCGCGATGAAGACCCAGCCGGCCGGCTGGGCCGCGGCGTAGATGAAGTCGGACATCACCATGCGTTCGGTGTCGCGGTTCAGGCGCAGGCCCATCAGCAGGTATTTCTTGCCCTTGCGCAGTTCCTTGACCTCGGGCGGAATCGAGAAGCCGCCCATCAGTTCGGTGATGAAATCGACGTAGTCGGCATCGGAAGCGATGTAATTGGCTTCCGGCTTGGGCGTGCCCATCGGCTTGAACAGGATGGGCAGGGCCGGGTTGATCGCCTCGCTCTTCTGGTAGGCGGCACCGTCCCAGAAATAGAGCTTGTAGCGGAAATCAGTACCGCCGATGCGGGCAATGCCGACCACCAGGTTGTGCGGCACGCCGGCGTAGGAGTCCTGCAGCTGCGTGTCGCGATTGATATCGACGACGTAATGCGGCGCGATTTCCTTCAGCCAGTCGTGGAAGGCACCGCGCGTCCATTCCGTCTCGCCGTAGGTCCGGGTCAGGAACTTGGTGACGGCGCTGCGCCCGCGCTTCAGTTCGATGTTCATCGCAGCGCGCGGAAATTCGTACATCAGCTTCGGCGCCATCGGCTTGCCGCCGTTCATGGCGATGATCAGCGAGTCGCTGTCCGCCGGGATAGGCTCACCGGTCGCGACATTCCTGACGTCGGCGAGCACGCCCGAACCAATATAGGGAACGATGCTGCCGTCCTTGAGGCCGGCGAGCAGCTCGGCACGCAGTTCTGGGGTCATGTTTTTTCTCTGTCGTGGGGCTAGGGTAGATGCCCTCACGCAAAATCCACGCCCGACGCAGAACAACGCAGCCATGCGGCTTTCCGCGCGCCACGCCGAGGCATTGTCAGCTTTGCGACACGACATCCGGGACGCGGTGCGACATGGCAAGTGCGACACTATGTCGCACTTGCGCCGGCAGAAAACTCGCTAGCATGCGAGCACTGCACCGGGGAAACCACCATGAACCACAACCAGACCACCCCAAAAGAGCCGGAAATGGTCTCGCTACTGCTTGGCGCCGGTTTTACGCTGGCTTCGCTGATCATCCTGCCCGCCATCGCCCAGCGTGGCGCCCTGATACGGGCCGAAAATCGTTTCTGATCCTGGCGCTTTTGACATAAGCGCTGTTTCCGGCACGTATCCGAGGGCAGACTGCACATCTGCTCTTTTGCATTGTCCGCCATGAAAAAATACACCCTGATCGGCATTGCCCTCTTTCTCGCGCTCCTGCTCGGTGCAGCCCTCTTGCTGCGCGGCGGCGGCCCGGCCCGGCCCGCCAACCTGCCGACCGGCGGCGATTTCATACTGCAAACGGTCGACGGCCCCTTTGACACGAAAACCGAGCGCGGCAAGGTGCTGCTCGTCTATTTCGGCTACACGAACTGCCCGGACATCTGCCCGGCCTCGCTGGCCGCTGGCGGCCAGGCGCTCAACGCGCTGACACCGGAAGAGCGGGCCAAGGTTCGCCTGCTGATGATCTCGGTCGATCCCGAACGCGACAGCCTGCAGCATCTCAAGGAATACACCGGCTTCTTCCACCCGAACATGCTCGGCGCCACCGGTACACCGGCCGAAATCGGCAAAATTGCCGGCAGTTTCGGCGCCGGCTACGTCAAGCAGGCAGCCAGGGCCGATGGCTCCTATGCCGTCGATCACACGGTATCGACCTATGTCGTCGGGCCGGACGGCAAACTGGCGGCCGTGCTCGATCTCGGTGTCACGACCGACAAACTGCTCGCCAGCATCCGCCAATTGCTCTGATGTTGCGTCCCTCGACCTTCGCCGCCGCGCTGCTCGGCGCTGCCGGGCTCGCCTTCGCGGTCAGCCTGCTCGATGCGGCGCGCCTCGGCACAGCCCGCCAGCCGGCGCGCGACGAACGGCGCGTTCTGGTCGGCAAGCTCGGCCTGACCGATCTTTCACTATTCACCGAAGCTCGCTACACCCGCCATCCCTCGCAGGCCGACCTGCATTCCGCATTGCAGGACCATCCGGCCGCCTTCGACCATTTCCCGACCGGCGCGCTGCTCGCGCCGCCGCCTCACCTGACTGCCCCGTATGCATCCCTGGCTGGAAAAACAGCGTCACCTGATTGATTTCACGCTGGCCGCATTGGCCCGGCGCAAGGCAAAGAATATCGGCCTGCTTGCCGCCTACGCGCTGCTCGTCTTCGTGCTCGCCTCGCTCGCCTTGTTCACCCAGGCCTTGCGCAAGGAAGCCGGTTTCGTGCTCGCCGCTTCGCCGGAAGTCATCGTCCAGCGCATGGTGGCCGGCCGCCACGACCTGATCCCGCCCGGCTACCTGGAAAAAATCGGCCGCCTGCGCGGCGTGCAGAAAAAGGAAGGCCGGCTCTGGGGCTATTACTACGACCCGGTGGTAAGCGCCAACTACACCTTCATGGCCCGCCCGGCCGAGGAAGTGGCGAGCGGCAGCATCATGCTCGGGGCGACGCTGGCGCGGGCACGCGGCCTGCAGCCGGGCAACCTGATTTCCTTCCGCTCCTATGCCGGCAAGCTGTTCAGCTTCAAGGTCGCCGCCCTGCTCTCGCCCGATTCCGAGCTGCTCGCGGCCGATCTCGTGCTGCTCTCGGAGGACGATTTCCGCGCCTTCTTCGACTACCCGGCCGGCCATTACACCGACATCGCGCTGTCGGTCGCCAATCCGCAGGAAGTGCGCAACATCGCCGCCAAACTCGCCAACGCGCTGCCCGACTCACGCCCCATCCTGCGCGAGGAAGTGCTGCGCACCTACCAGAGCATTTTCGACTGGCGCGAGGGCATCGTGCTCACCGTGCTGGCCGGCGCCATCCTCGCCTTCGCGCTGCTCGCCTGGGACAAGGCGTCCGGGCTGTCGGCCGAGGAGAAACGCGAGATCGGCATCCTCAAGGCCATCGGCTGGGAAACCGGCGACGTCATCCGCATGAAGCTGTGGGAAGGCGTGCTCGTTTCGCTGAGCGCCTTCCTGCTCGGCTTTGTCGCCGCCTACATCCACGTCTTTTATTTCGGCGCGGCGATTTTCAAGCCGGTGCTGCAAGGCTGGGCCGTGCTCTACCCGAGCTTCACGCTGGTCCCGGCGGTCGACGGGCTGCAGATCGCCACTTTGGCCTTCTTCACCATTTTCCCCTACAGCGCCGCCGTGCTCGTGCCGATCTGGCGCGCCGCGACGACCGACCCCGACGCGGTAATGCGATAAGGCCACCATGATCGAACTTTCCGCCGTCAAGAAGGCCTTCAACCTGGGCCGACCCAACGAGTACTGGGCGCTGCATGGCATCGACCTGGCCATCGAGGCCGGCCGCGTCACCGCCTTGCGCGGCCCGAGCGGTTCCGGCAAGACGACGCTGCTGACGCTGATCGGCTGCCTGGCGCGGCCGACCACTGGCCGCGTCCGCCTCCGCGGCGAAGACATATCCGGCCTGCCGGAACGTTTCCTGACCGAGATCCGCCGCCAGACCTTCGGCTTCATCTTTCAGCAATTCAACCTGATCAAGGGCCTGTCGGCACTGGAAAATGTCATCCTGCCGGCCTTCCCGACCGGCCGGCCGCGCCCCGAATTGGTCGAGAAAGCGGAAGTCCTGTTCGACCAGCTCAAGCTCGGCCACCGCGCCGCGGCCAAGGTCGAATGGCTGTCCGGCGGCGAGCAGCAGCGCGTCGCCATCGCCCGCGCCCTGATCAACGATCCGGCGGTGATCATCGCCGACGAGCCGACCGCCAATCTCGACACGGCCCTGGCGAAGGAATTCATGGCCATCCTCGAAGGCTTCACCGCCGCCGGCAAGACGGTACTGCTGACCAGCCACGACCCGCTGGTCGTCGAATCGAGCGCCGTGCATCGTGTCGTCGGCATGCGCGACGGCCGACTGGTCGACGCCTAAAAAACATGCTTTTTCAGCCGGCCATCATCGCCCTGCTGCTCGCCTCCGGCCTCGCCGTACTCATGCTGGCGGCCGCCGCGCCGTTTGCCGTGCAAATCATCCGGCGCTGGGACATCAGCAGCGGCTCGGAACTGCAACTGGCGCTGGAACGCCGCACCTACCTGTTCTCGACCCTGCTCGGCTTCGTCTTCGCCGCCCAGCTCGGCGCACTGCTGCTTTTCGTGTTCACCGCCGACCGCCTGAGCGTGATGTTCGTCGGCGCGATGTGCGCGGTCGGCACGCTGAACGTCAATGGCTACGGCTTTCCGGCGCTGCTGAGCCAGATTGGCGTCTTTTTCCTGGCCGCGATGTGGCTGACCATCAACCATGCCGACAGCCAGGCCCGCGATTACCCGCTGGTCCGCCTCAAGTACGCCCTGCTGCTCGTGCTGCTGCCGCTGCTGGCCGGCAGTTTCTGGCTGGAATTGCAATATTTCCGCGGCCTCAAGGCCAACGTGATCACTTCGTGCTGCGGCAGCCTCTTTTCCGGCGAAGCGAAAACCATCGCCGGCGAAGCCTCGGGCCTGCCGGCGCAGCCGGCCATTTTCCTGTTTTATGGCATGTTGACCGCTGCGGTCGCCGCCGCCCTCGTCCATTGGCGACGCCCCGGCCGGACCAGCGGTTACGTCTTGGCGGCGACCAGCGGTGGCGCCTTCGTTGCGGCCATCACCGGCATCCTCTCCTTCGTCTCGCTCTACCTCTACGAACACCCGCACCACCACTGCCCGTTCTGCATCCTCAAGCCGGAATACGATTACCAGGGCTACGCGCTCTACCTGCCGCTCTTCGTCGCCACCGCGGCCGGCCTCGGCGCCGGCGCCTTGCAGCCCTTCGCCAGGATACCCAGCCTGGCGGCCAGCCTGCCGCGACTGTCGGCGCGCCTGGCCGCCGTCGCCGCCGGCGGCTTCATCCTCTTCGCGGCGCTGGCCACATGGTTCGTGCTGGCGTCCAACCTGATCCTCATCGAGCACTGACATGCGCCGGCTGCTCGCCGTCCTGTTTTTCTGCCTCGCCGGCTGCGGCGACGAGACGCTGCCCCGACTCGACAGCGGCGATGCCGCGCCCGTCTTCTCGACAACGACGTCGGACGGGCAGCCCTACACGCTGCCGGCCGGCGGCAGCGGGCGGCCGCTGCTGATCGCTTTCTGGGCCGACTGGTGCCGCTATTGCGCCGCCGAATTGCGCGCCATCGACACGCTCCACCGGCGGCGCCCCGGTGCTTTCACGGTCGTCGCGATCAACACCGGCCAGGACCGGGCGACGGTCGCCGCCTTCGCGCGCAAGCTCGACCTCGGCTACCCGGCGCTGCTCGATGCGGGGGCGGCGATCACCCGCCGTTACGGCGTGATCGGGCTGCCGGCCACCTACCTGGTCGACGCGCAGGGCATCGTCCGCGGCAAGCTGCTCGGCGAGGCCGATGCCGCGACCATCGAACGCCAGCTCGCCGCCCTCTTGCCCTGAGCGGCAGCGGTCGACGCTGCAAAAACGGCATTTTCCCGGCGTCGACCGCCGGGCTGGGAAACGGCTGGGAAACGGCTGGGAAACGGCCGGTTGCCGACAATCAACCGGCCACCACCGGCTCTTTTCCGATCAGCTACCGCCCTTGCGCAGCAGGCGTTCGCGGTCGTTGGCGTAGCGCCGGACCAGGCTGTTCGCCGTCTCGTCGAAGGACGCGGCGATCGCCGTCGCGAAGCTGCCAATCTCGCCGCCGTAGGTCTGCTGCGCCTGCAGCGCCGCTGCGCGGCTGGCGAAGGCAACCTTGCTGACCGGGGTCATCACGCCGCGCAAATCGCTGCCGATCAGGTAGGTCGCCGACGCCGCCTCGACCAGCGCCTTCGGCTCGGCGGTCGACGCGTAATCGGGCGCATAAATCGTCCGAAAGCCGCGCCGCCGCTCGCGCAGCATGCACTCGGCGGCGCAATGCACGGAGCAGGTGCCCTGCGCCGTAGCATCGCCGTAATGCAGCAGATGGCGCGCGTAATGGAACTTGCGGCGGTCCATGTTGCAGATCACGCAGCGCGGGTATTTTTCCAGTTCGTCGACCAGCGGCTCCGGGTCGCCGGCCGCCCCGACCGTCTCGGCCATCGCCTTGCTGCCACCGGCCAGGAGCAGCGCCCCCAGCAATACATCTCTTCTTTTCATTGAAATTCCCTCCGGCGCTCTAGACGCAATAAGCCAATCAAAAGCGATAACCCAACTCCAGCCAGAACTGACGGCCGTATTCGTAAAGCCCGCCCAGGCTGGACCCGTTGTCGTACATCGCGACCTTCCGGTCCAGCACGTTGTTGATCGACACCGTGGTATAGGCTTCCTGCTTGGCGATCCCGGTCGGGATCGACCAAGTGGCGCTCAAGTCCCAGACCATAGCGCCGCCGAAATGGCGCTTGGCGTAATCGGTGATATTCACGCCGTTATAGCTGTAGCTACCGACCGAGACGACCTGGTCGTAACCCGCGCGATAGCGCAGGAAGTTGCCGATCTTGATACGCGCCGCCGGAATTTCGGTATTCAGCAACAGCCGCGCCGTCCAAGGGCGGATGTAGTTGTCGACCGGCTTTTCCGACCAGGGCATGACCGTGCCGTTGTAGCGGATCATCCGGGCCAGGCCGTTGCTGTCCAGGGTCTCGCCATAGCTCATGTGCGATGCCGTGACTTGCGTCCGGTCGAGCACGAGCATCGCCTCCGTACTGGTGCCTGCCAGCTTCCAGGGCCTCGTATTGGTGGCGGTCAGCGACAGGATATCGGCATCGCTCTTCCCGTCGTTGCTGAAGTAGTAGAGCAGGTTGCCCGAACCGCCCGGATCGGTCACGGTCTGCGTTGCAACCTGCTTGCGCCCCTTGCGGTTCACCCATTTCGCCGTCCACGAGAAGCCGCCCCATTGCTGACGCAGGGAAAGCATCGCTTCATCGTCATAGGGATTTTCGAGGGGACGGGCGCGATCCCGGTCAAAGACATTGCTGCTATATACCCAAGGCGAGGCCATGCTGGCCCGGGTTTCGTAATACAGCAGGCCACGCCGGCCGGCGGTCAGCTGATAGGCAAACAGCGGATAGCTGTAATAGCGATTCAGGCCGGCCTCGAACTGCGTGCGCTTGTCGCCGAAGACGTCCCAGAATGCAGCCAGGCGCGGCGCCAGGCCGGACTTGGTGGACAAGTCGTCGTTCTGGTAGCGCAGCCCCAGGCGCAAACGCAGATCGCCCTGCAGAATCTCGTCCTGCATGAAAAGCGCCCGGCGATAGCCTTCCGCCTCGATCCGCCCGGCGCGGTAGGTCGCGCGTTGCGACAGGAATTGTCCGCCCCAGGTCGGCTGGTTGTAAGGCGCCGACAACGAACAGGTCGTGAAATCGGCGACTCCGTCGGGGCCGATGCACGAATTAGTGTCCTTGGGTTTTTCGTAATAGGAAAAGCTGCTTTCCCGCTCGTAATAGGCTTCGGTTTTCGAGAGTTCGAGGCCCGCCTGGAACTGGTGCCGGAAATCGCCCAGTTGCAGTGCATTCCAGTCGAACTTGCCGAGATAGGTTGCGGTACGCTCCTTCTGGTTTTGCGGCCCGCGGCCACCTTCGACGGCATTCGATCCGGCTGCGGCCCAATTTTTCTCCGGCGAGGCGTACCACCACTTTGACGATGCCGCATCCTCGTTGCCGCGCGAGCCTTCGACTTCGGTCCAGGAAACGCGCTGGGTCAGCGTTCCCTTGTCGAGCCGCCAGACCATGCCGAGATTGGCCCCCATGCCGCCGCTCCGGTTGGTCCAGCCCGAGTTCTGCCAGGTATTCATGTAGCGCCGGTCTTCGCCCGGCGCGAAGGTAACGGACATATCCAGATCAATATCGCTGACCGGATGCCAGAAACCGCGGACGAAGAAATTTTCCAGCTTGCGGGTTTCGGTCAGATTGTTCTGCGGACTGGCGACGCCGCCTCCCTGGTAGCTCTGCAGGGGGATGCTCGACTCGGTCTGGACGAAGCTGCCGATCAGGCCGCTGTTCTCGGTCGGTTTGCCTTCCAGTGCAAGGCGCCAGCTTTGCTTGGTGAACTTGGGTTGCCCGAGAAAGCTGTCGCTGGAGTTCTGGTAGGCATCCTTGTAACGCTCGTCGACATACGCATGCATCCACGAAGAACGGGTCGTCTGGTACGACAACTGACCGCCGAAAGCCCGCTTCGGCTCACAGGTTTTTGCTTCGACCACGCCGCCGGTAAAGCCACCGAATTCGACCGCCACGTTGGCATCACGCACCACGATGTCACACACCAGACTGGAGTCGATATTCATGCCGAAGGCGCTGCCCGAGAGCATGTGCGGCATATTCTCGGTCTTCGTCGCCGGATCGAGGTGATTGCTGATCCCCATGCCATCCAGCATGTAGGAGTTCTGGTAAAACTTGGCTCCGTTGATGCTGATATCGGCCGGCGCAATTTCACCGCCCTTGGCCGACTGAAGCACCTTGGAGTCGAACTGCACGTTCGGATGGATTTTGAGCAAACTGGTCATGTCGCCGTTGCCCCGCGGCAGGGCCTCGATGACCCGCCGATCAAGGTGTTCCTCTCCGGCGGAAAGCGGCATCGCAGCTGCCGTTACCAACACCTCCGGCAACTCCCTTTCCCCGGAGGCCGATGGTTTTTTCTGCACCACGAACGTCCCCTTGCCCGTACTGGCAAAGCCGAAGCCGCTGCCGTCGAGCAACTGGCGCAAGGCCGCTTCGGGTGAAAGATTGCCGTGCAGGGCCGGAGCGCGGGCGCCTTTGAGTTCGTCGGCGTTGAACAGCAACTGGATGCCGCTCTGGCTGGCCAGCGCGGTCAGCGCGCCGGCCAGCGGCTGGGCGGGAATGTCGAGTGTCTTGGCCTGGGCGAGAACGCCGCCGGAATGGATGGCGGCGACGAGCAGCGCCAGGCGTAGTGGTTTGTGCATGTCTGGAACCCCTGTTACGTTGTTTTCAAGCGGACCTGCAGGTCCTGTATGACTTGAGACGTAAAACGGGGCAGCACCCTGACAAGGATCTGCAAATATTTTTCAGCGCCGGCGCAATTGCGTTGCTTCGGCCTTTTCCTCGATCCGCAGCGGCAGCAGGACGGTCAGGGCCTTGAGCAGGCCGGCCCGGTCGCTGCGGTCGAAGACGCCGCTGACCCGGTAGTTCTCCAGGCCGGCCCCGGCCAGGCAGAGCGGACGCGCATGCTGGCGGTTGATCTGGCGCACGACTTCGCCGAGCGAAGCGTCTTCGAAAATCCAGCGCTCCTGCTGCCAGACACCGACATTCAAGGGATTGACGACGCGACTGGCGGCGATTTCCCCGGCCTGGTAGCTGGCTTGTTCACCGCCATGCAGTTGCCGCTGGCGGCCGTCGGCCAGGCTGATCTCGACCGCGCCTTCGGCGACCGCGACGCTGACCTTGCCTTCGTCCTGCAGCACATTGAAGGTGGTGCCGATGTCGCGCAGGCTGCCGCCGGCGGCCTGCACTTCGAACGGCCGCCAGCCGGGTGCGACCTTGAACAGCGCCTGGCCGCGCACGAGTTCGATGTGCCGCCGCCAGGGCGTGTACTCGACGCGCAGTTCGCTGGCCGCATCGAGTTCGACCTGCGAACCGTCTTCCAGCATCAGATGCCGGACCTCACCGATTTTGCTGCTTTCCGGGCGGTCCACCGTCTGGGCATGGTAAATCATCCCCAGGGCGAGCGCGGCGACGATGGCCAGCGCGCCGCCGGTCCGCCGCTTCTGGCGCGGCCGCGGCCGGGCGACGCTGTCGAGCGCCCCCCAGAGTTTCTCGAAATTGCCGTATTCGCGCCGATGTGACTCGGAAGCCCCCAACCAGCGCCGGAAATGTTGCTCTGCGTGCGCGTCTACCGCTGGCGAACGCATCCGCAGGAACCAGGTCGCCGCCTCTTCGGCCAGACGTTCGGCCGCGCCGTGCCCGGCCGGCTCGTTGCTTTCCGGCGTCGGCCTCATGCCGGCATGACCTGCAGACGCAACGAAATCAGCGCCCGGACCAGATGTTTCTCGATGGCATTGAGCGTGACCCGGTATTCCTGCGCCAGCCTCGCCTGCGGCACGCCATCGAATTTGTGGCGGATGAAGACTGCGCGGCATTTGGGCGGCAGGGCGTCGATGGCGCGGCGCAGGCGCTCGACTTCCTGGCGGGCGATGGCGAAACGCTCCGGCGACGGGTAATCGGAAACCAGATCGGCGCACTCTTCGATGTCGACCCAATGCGCCGCCGACAACGGGTTGGCGCGGCCATGGTCGATCGCCAGGTTGCCGGCGATGCGAAACAGGAAGGCGCGCGGGTTGTCGACGGGACGCTGCGGCGCGGCGAGCAGGTAGCGGACGAAGACTTCCTGCGCCAGTTCGGTCGCCACCTCGACACAGGACAGACGCCGGGTCAGGAAGCGGCGGATTTCTCCAATGTGATCGATGTACAGGGAGGCAATCGCGCTGGGCATGGCGTACGCAGGAAACTGAAAGGCTCGAAATCCGGAAGCCGCGATTTTAGGTGGCGCCGCGCGCTCGCCCCCGCGACATATCGCCGCACCGCGGCCGGCCGGGCATGGCCCGGCAGTTGGCAGTTGGCAGGGCATCGACTACGCCCTGGTCATGCGCAAACTGCTCGGCTGACTGCGACAATATGCCGCACAGCCACTCCATAACCAGCCGCTAACATAGCCGCTCCGTTTGTCGAACCGAGGGAGCACAACAATGAATCGCCGCGATCTTCTGAAAATTTCCGCCCTGGCCGGTCTCGCTACCGTTTCTGCCGGCGCCGCCGCTGCCGAAACGGCCTGCAGCACCGACGGCACGCCGAACCAGTTCACTCCGAAGACGGCCGCCGATGCCAAGCCGCTCGACAACGAACTGGGGAAATACGCCAAATGCCCTTACTGCGGCATGGATCGCAAGGAACACAACCGCACCCGCATGCTCGTCCAGTATTCCGACGACCTGGCCGACGGCGTCTGCTCGATTCACTGCCTGTCGTTGAGCCTCGGCCTCAACATCGACCGCGAACCGAAAGTGATTTATGGCCCGGATTACGCGTCGACCGTCGAGCCGCGGCCGTTGCTGCCGGTCGATCAGCTGACCTACCTGATCGGCGCCGACCTCAAGCACGCCATGACCAAGCGCAGCAAGCATTCCTTCGCCAGCGCCGATGTCGCCAGGGAATTCCAGGCCAAGCACGGCGGCACGCTGGCCAAGTTCGACGACGCGCTGCGCGAGTCTTATCTCGACATGGCCGCCGATGCCAACATGGTCCGCAAGAACCGCGCCGAACGCCGTCGCCGCGCCGCCGAGCAGAAGCACGGCTGATGCTGCGCCGCGCCTTTCTCGGCCTCTGCCTGAGCCTCTGGGTAAGCCTTGCGCTCGCCCAGAGCGTGCCCAAGCCGGGCGCCAAAGACCTCTGCCCGGTGTGCGGCATGATCGTCTCGAAGTACCCGAACTGGGTCGCCGTCGTCACCTGGAAGGATGGCCACAGCCATTTCTTCGACGGCGCCAAGGACCTGTTCAAGTTCCTGCACGACCTGAAGAAATACGCGCCGGGCCACCACAAGGAAGACATCGCCGGCATCTGGGTTACCGATTTCTACAACCTGGAACGGATGGATGCACGCCAGGCGCTGTTCGTCGCCGGCTCCGACGTCCTCGGCCCGATGGGCCACGAGTTCGTGCCGCTCGCCAACCGGGCCGATGCCGACGACTTCCTCAAGGATCACAAGGGACGCCGCATCTACAGCTTCAAGCAGATCGACCCGACCCTGCCCGGCCGCCTCGACGACGGCAAGTTCGACTGAGCCGGTCGACTGCCCGAAAATGGGCAAAATGCCCGACTTTTTCTTGTCGGCAGGCGATCAAACGCTCGTATTGATCGCTTGCCGCCCCCTTCCGAGCGCAAAAACTTCCCCCGCGGGCTGACACGGACGCATCATGTGGCAGATAATTCGCCGCTGGTCGAAGCTTTCACTTTCGGGAGAAATCGCATGCCGAAGAAACTGTCCTGGAATCAAAACTACAGCGTGGGTGAGCCAACGCTGGATGCGCAGCATCAAAAACTGATGCGCTTGTGCAACCGTTTATCCACTTGCCCGGCGGACAACAGCGAAACGGCCAATACACAGTTCTTCGAAATTCTCGCCGACCTCTCAGCCTACGCCCGCGAGCATTTCGCTACCGAAGAGTCGATACTCCGGGCCTGCAAATATCCCCGCCTGGCCACCCAGGAAGCGGACCATGCCGAATACGAAAGGCATGTGAACGAGTTTCTCAACGCCGCCGAAACCGGCATGCCGGACAAGTCGGAGTTGCAGAAGCTCCTGTCGAGCTGGTGGAAGGACCACATCCTGATTTCCGACATGGATTACCGGAATCACGTCATGGCTTTCAATCAGGCAGCGCACCGACCGGTCCAGCCACAATTTTCGGCAAAGCAAATAGGCACGCTGCGCCGGAAGGCCGGCCTGAGCCAGGAAGCGTTCTGGGGCCAGCTCGGCATTACCCGCTCATCGGGTTCCCGCTACGAGAGCGGCGGAGAAATTCCCGGAGCAGTCCAGCTCCTGCTGCAGTTGGCCTATGGTGATGCAGGCGAAGCCCAGGCATTGTTTGCCAGCCTGCGTACTGCCAGCCGAAACGACTGACCCACACCGGCAGACCCTTTTACCGGCTGCGCGCCGGCAAAAAACTAAATTGTCGACAAACTGACATCGACCACGCCGCCGATCACCAGGAACTCGTCCTCGCCCTGCAGCACGCCGGGCAGCAGGCCGCAGTGGAAGAAAATCTTGGTCAGCGGAATGTCGACCGCCATGATGTAGTCGCCAAACTCGCAAGCGCGGTCGCGACTGCAGGTAAATGAACTGAGATTGTTGAGCAGGATGGTCTGGCGGCCGCCCTTGCCCTTGGCCAGCACCTCGTGCTCGCCCACCCGGTTGATGCCGCGGTACAGCGTCACATGCTGCGCCCCCTGATGGCGCAGCGCCAGCTCCCGCTGGCAGAAGGAATAGACCAGGTCGAACTGCGACTCCAGCGCATTGGTGCCATACAGCCCCTGCGAGCGCATTTCCTGGTAGCGGCGATAGCCCTCGCCACTCGGGTCGCGCAAGGGAGCGCCGTGGTAGCGCGGCATCAGGCCGAAGCGTGACTCGACCCAGCCCTTGAGCACCGCCCCCTCGCGGCTGTCGGAGTCGAAACTCCAGCCGCGGATCATCCGGATGTAATTGGCCTTGGCCCGGTTGCTGGCCTGCCCGGTGTAGCCCATCTCCTCCAGCCACTCGAGCTGGAAACGCACGGTCAGGTAATCGCGAAAGACTTCCGCAGTAGTGCCGGGAGCCGCCGCGGCAAGGCGGCGAAAGAGGTCGGCATGCAGTTCGGCAACGCCATCGATCAGGAGCGGACTCGGATACTGCTGGTAGGTCAGGCCGCCCAGCACGACAGCCGGCAGATTGCAGCGATTGATCGGCAGGCGAGCGTCAGCGGGCAGGGCCGGGCCACTTCGCAACGAGTCGGAGAAAAGACTGGCGTCTCCTGAAGCAGGTTTTGTCTCGCTGACGCTCGACGCGTTGTGCGTTGCCCCGATCTGAACCCCGGGGCTGCCGCGCAACGGATCAGGTAGGAGACTGGCGTCTCCTGAACCGGGTTTTGTCTCGCTGGCGCTCGACGCGTTGTGTCGGGCGCCGGGCAAATGCCCCGGAACACCGTCCAACGAATCAGATAGGAGACTGGCGTCTCCTGAACCGGGTTTTGTCTCGCTGGCGCTCGACGCGTTGTCGTCACCCCTACAAAGCGTGGGGGAATTGTCGGATGTAACCGCTTCACCTCGCGCCGGCTCTTTTTCTATTTTCATTTAACAATCAGCCACTTGGCTTGTTTTCGTCGACCTGGCACGCTACGTGCAGAAGGGATGGTGCGACTCATCAATGATTTCTTCGCAACTCGACTGACAGATCAAGGAGATTACACCATGGCAAAACTGCGTCAATGCGCCATCTACGGCAAAGGCGGCATCGGCAAGTCCACCACCACCCAGAATCTGGTGGCTGCACTCGCTGAATCCGGCAAGAAAGTAATGATTGTGGGTTGCGACCCGAAGGCCGACTCGACCCGCCTCATCCTGCACTCCAAGGCTCAAACCACCGTCATGCACCTGGCTGCCGAAGCCGGCTCCGTGGAAGACCTGGAACTCGAAGACGTCATGTCCATCGGTTTCGGTGGCATCAAGTGCGTCGAATCCGGCGGCCCGGAACCCGGCGTCGGCTGTGCCGGCCGCGGCGTTATCACCGCCATCAACTTCCTTGAAGAAGAAGGCGCTTACGACGACGAACTCGACTTCGTGTTCTACGACGTGCTCGGTGACGTGGTCTGCGGTGGCTTCGCCATGCCGATTCGCGAAAACAAGGCCCAGGAAATCTACATCGTTTGCTCCGGCGAAATGATGGCCATGTACGCTGCGAACAACATCGCCAAGGGTATCGTGAAGTATGCAAACTCGGGTTCCGTCCGTCTGGCCGGCCTGATCTGCAACTCGCGCAACACCGACCGCGAAGACGAATTGATCATGGCCCTGGCCGCTCGCCTGGGCACCACCATGATCCACTTCGTGCCGCGTCACAACGTTGTGCAGCACGCCGAAATCCGCCGTATGACCTGCGTTGAATACGATCCGTCGCACAAGCAGTCCGACGAATACCGCGCCCTGGCCAACAAGATCAACAACAACACCAACTTCGTCATCCCGACCCCGATCGAGATGGAAGAGCTGGAAACCCTGTTGATGGAATTCGGCATCATGGAAGTCGAAGACGAATCCATCGTCGGCAAGACCGCAGCCGAACTGGCTGCCGAAGCCGCCGCAGCCTGATCGCAGTTCCCGGTTCGCTGCTTCGGTAGCGAACCAGTACCGCCAAGCATTCAACCAACTGTTGGCGTCGTGCACAGATAGTTGCCGGCGCAACGAAAGGAGTTTCACCATGGCAGCGCTCACCCGCGACGAAACCGCAGCCCTCATTGCCGAGGTGCTGGAGGTTTATCCCGAGAAGGCCAAGAAGGACCGTGCCAAGCACTTGATGATCAACGACAAGGAACTCGAGTCGTCGAAGAAGTGCATTACTTCCAACCGCAAGTCCCTGCCGGGCGTCATGACCATGCGTGGTTGTGCCTACGCCGGCTCCAAGGGTGTGGTCTGGGGTCCGATCAAGGACATCATCTCCATCTCCCACGGCCCGATTGGTTGCGGTCAGTACGCCCGCGCCGGTCGTCGCAACTACTACGTCGGCACCACCGGTGTCGATGCCTTCTGCGAAATGAACTTCACCTCGGACTTCCAGGAGAAGGACATCGTTTTCGGCGGCGACAAGAAGCTCGCCAAGCTGATCGACGAAATCGAAATGCTCTTCCCGCTGAACAAGGGTATCTCCGTTCAGTCCGAGTGCCCGATCGGCCTGATCGGTGACGACATCGAAGCCGTCTCCAAGAAGGCTGCTGCTGCCCTCAACAAGCCGGTCGTGCCGGTGCGTTGCGAAGGCTTCCGCGGTGTTTCCCAGTCGCTCGGCCACCACATCGCCAACGACTCCGTCCGCGACTGGATCATCTCCAACCGTGACGGCCAGGCTTTCGAAACCACCCCGTACGACGTCGCCATCCTCGGCGACTACAACATCGGTGGTGACGCCTGGGCTTCGCGCATCCTGCTCGAAGAGATGGGTCTGCGCGTCGTTGCCCAGTGGTCCGGCGACGGCACCCTGGCCGAAATGGAAAACACCCCGAAGGTCAAGCTGAACCTGCTGCACTGCTACCGTTCGATGAACTACATCTCCCGCCACATGGAAGAGAAGTACGGGATTCCCTGGCTCGAGTACAACTTCTTCGGCCCGACCAAGATCAAGGAATCGCTGCGCAAGATCGCTTCCTTCTTCGACGACAGCATCAAGGCTGGCGCCGAGCGCGTCATCGAGAAGTACACGCCGATGATGGATGCCGTGATCGCCAAGTATCGTCCGCGCCTCGAAGGCAAGAAGGTCATGCTCTACGTCGGCGGTCTGCGTCCGCGTCACGTGGTTGGCGCCTACGAAGATCTGGGCATGGAAGTGGTCGGTACCGGCTACGAATTTGCCCACAACGATGACTACGATCGCACGATCAAGGACATGGGCGATGCCACGCTGATTTACGACGACGTCACCGGCTACGAGTTCGAAGAATTCGTCAAGGCGATGAAGCCTGATCTGATCGGTTCCGGCATCAAGGAAAAGTATGTCTTCCACAAGATGGGCATTCCTTTCCGCCAGCTCCACTCCTGGGACTACTCGGGCCCCTACCACGGTTGTGACGGTTTCGCCATTTTCGCCAAGGACATGGACCTGACCCTGAACAATCCGTGCTGGAACCTGATGAAGACTCCCTGGCAGAAGGATGCTTCGGAAGCCGAAAAGAAGGCCGCCTAAAGCAGGATCGGGAAAGCAGGATCGAGGATTTAGATATTAGGATCGAGTAGGCAAAGGCAAGACCAACACCACTCAATCCTCGATCCTCGATCCTAATAACTCGCTCTCGCCTTTGTACAACTTACGCCCGTATCCACAGATAGGTGGTGCGGGCGAAGGAGATCAAGATGCAAACCGTAGATAAGATCAAGCCGTGTTTCCCGCTCTTCCGCGATGATGACTACAAAGCCACCATCTCGAACAAGCGTGCCCAGTTCGAAGAAGGCCATGGCGCCGACAAGGTCGCCGAAACCTTCGCCTGGACGACGACCCAGGAATATCAGGACCTCAACTTCAAGCGCGAAGCCCTGACCATCAACCCGGCCAAGGCCTGCCAGCCGCTCGGCTCCGCCCTGTGCTCGCTGGGTTTTGCCAAGACCCTGGTGTACATCCACGGCTCGCAAGGCTGTATCGCCTACTTCCGTACCTACTTCAACCGTCACTTCAAGGAGCCGATCGCCATCATCGCCGACTCGATGACGGAAGATGCCGCCGTGTTCGGTGGCCAGAAGAACGTGCATGAAGGTCTGGCCAACGCCACCAAGCTCTACGGCGCGGAAATGATCGCGATGTCGACGACCTGTATCGCCGAAGTCATCGGTGATGACTTGAACGCCTTCATCGGTAACGCCCGCAAGGAAGGCAACCTGGACAAGGATTTCCCGGTTCCCTTCGCGCACACCCCGTCTTTCGTCGGCTCGCACGTCACCGGCTGGGACAACATGGAAGAAGGCATCCTCAAGTACTTCACGCTGAACCACATGGAAGGCAAGGTGGTCGGCTCGAACGGCAAGATCAACTTCGTGCCCGGCTTCGAAACCTACCTCGGCAACTTCCGCATCATCAAGCGCTACATGAAGGAAATGGGCGTCGATTACACGATGCTCTCCGATCCGGAAGAAATCCTCGACACCCCGGCTGACGGCGAATTCCGCATGTACGCCGGCGGCACGACGATCGACGAAGTCAAGGATGCGCCGAACGCCATCACCACCTTCCTGATCCAGCCGATGCAGCTCGACAAGACGAAGAAATTCGTCGAAAACACCTGGAATCATGAAGTGCCGAAGCTCAACATCCCGATGGGTGTCGAATGGACCGACGAATTCCTGATGAAGGTTTCCGAAGTCACCGGCAAGCCGATCCCGGCTTCCATCTCGCTGGAACGCGGCCGTCTGCTCGACATGATGACCGACTCCCACGCCTGGCTGCACGGCAAGAAGATGGCCATCTACGGTGACCCGGACTTCGTCATGGGCATGGTCAAGCTGATGATGGAATTCGGTATCGAACCGACCCACGTCGTCAGCAACAACGGTTCCAAGAAGTGGGGCAAGGCCATGGAAAAACTGCTGGCTTCCTCGCCCTACGGCGCCGGTGCCAAGGTTTATCCGGGCGCCGACCTCTGGCACCTGCGCAGCCTGTGCTTCACCGACAAGCCGGATTTCCTGGTCGGTAACAGCTACGGCAAGTACATCCAGCGCGACACGCTGCACAAGGGTCCCGAGTTCGAAGTTCCGCTGATCCGCATCGGCTTCCCGATCTTCGACCGTCACCACCTGCATCGCATGACCACGCTGGGCTACGAAGGCGCCATGTACGTCCTGACCACCCTGACCAACACGGTTCTGGAAAAGCTCGACGACCAGACCCGCGGCATGGGTACGACCGACTACAACCACGACCTGGTTCGGTAATAGGAAGCAGGATCGAGGATCCAGGAGTTAGGATCGAGTGGGCCAAGGCAAAAGCCGGACGCCTACTCGATCCTCGATCCTAATAGCTCGATCCTGCAACTCTGAAGGAGTTGCAACAATGGCCAACATCATGATTCGTCAGAACGCTGCCGGTGGGCTGGTGTTTTATTTGCCGAAGCGCGACCTGGAAGCCGCCATCAACTCCATCGAGTTCGACACCCCGGAAAAATGGGGCGGCGAACTGAAGCTGGAGAACGGTGGCAGTTACTACGTCGACCCGATCGCCAAACCGCCCCGCCTGCCGATCTCGGTGCGAGCCAAGCGACTCGGCGCTGCTGAAGACTAGGATCGAGGAATTAGCTATTAGGATCGAGCAAAGGCAAAACCGCGCCGCTCACTCGATCCTAGGCAACTCGATCCTAGGCAACTAATCACTAGGAGCTAAATCATGGCAATGTATATCGATCCCGACATGTGTACCGCCTGCGACGACTGCCGGCCGATCTGCCCGACCAAGGCGATCAGCAAGGGCAAGGTGTTCTTCACCATCGACGCCAGCAAGTGCACGGAATGCGAAGGCGAGAACGACTCGCCGATGTGCGTGAACGTCTGTCCGTCCGGCTGTATCTCGCCGGCCTGATCGCCAGAGAGTCAGGAACCGAGCATCTGCAGCGGTCGACCGCTGCGGATGCTCCATTCCAGACCCTCACATGGAGCACCCTCATGTCCGCAACCCCCATCGCCTCCCGCGAAGCCGCTCTCCGTATCGCCCTGGCAGCCCGTGCCCTCGATGGCCTGGACGTCCGTGCCCTGGTCGGCGCGCTCTCGGAGAAGTTCGATCTGCCGCTCACCGAGTCCAAGCTCGCCTCGATCACCGTGGAAGACCTGCGCAGCATCCTGGCCGGCGACCATGCCGAAGAAAACTGTGTCGTCGGCCTCTCCGCCGATGCGCTCAAGGAAGCCGTCCGCTTCCTGTGGGGCGAAAACATCGAGAACAGCGATACGCCAGCGGTCGACCGCTACGAAGAGGGAGAAATGCCCGGCTCGATCCGCGTCGCCATCGCCAATAACAAGGGCGAGAACCTGGACGGCCATTTCGGCTCCTGCGAACGCTTCCTCGTCTATCAGGTGTCTTCCGACAAGATCAAGCTGGTGGCGATCCGCTCCGGCCTTGATGCCGATGCCGAAGAAGACAAGAACAAGGCGCGCGCCGCAGTGATCGCCGATTGCGATCTGGTCTACATCCAGTCGATCGGCGGCCCGGCCGCGGCCAAGGTCGTGCGGGTCGGCGTCCATCCGCTGAAGAAGCCGAAGGGCGGCCCGGTCCGCGTCGTTCTCGACGAACTGCAGAGCGCCCTGCACAGCCCGCCGCCCTGGCTGGCCCGCATCATGGGTCTGCCGGCAGCGTCACTCGCCAAGTTCGAAGTCGAGGAAGAGGAAGAAGAAGCATGATCAGCCCGGAACTTCTCGCCGATGTCGGCGCTGCGGTTCGGCTGAATCCTTCGGTAAGCAGCCTGCGCCCGCTGTTCCCGGCGCTGCACTTTTCCGAGTGTTCGGCCGATGACATCAATGCCCGCTTCAACCCGGTATTTGACTGCGAAGGCTACGAGCTCTACCTGATCTCGGGCGCCAGCGGCCATTGCCTTGAGCTGACCAGCGACTTCAATGCGGCCACCGGCATCATCGTCGCCGCCAAGTCAGATGACTGAACAGGCGAGCATCGGCGTCGGCCGCTACGGCCTGTGCGCCGGTTGCCCGTACACCGACAGTCATCTCGGTCACGACCGTTGCAAACCGGGCGATAGCTGCGTACGCGCCCACAGCGGTCGCCAGATCGACCGCTTCTTTCGCGCCAACAAGGACCAGGCCGAACATTTTCTCGCCGACCTGTTCTGGGAAAGACGCGCCATCGCAGCGCGCTATGCGCCGATCGAGCTGATCGGTCATCTGGTCAATGACAACGATGAAATCGTGCGGCGCGTCGTGGTCGACCGTATTCCGGCCGACATTCTGGTCAGGATGATCAGCGACCCGGATCGCGAGGTCCGCCTGGGCGTTGCCGCCCGCATTCCCGAAGAACACCTGGCGCGCATGCTGCACGACCCGGATTACCTGATCCGCGCCACCGTTGCCCGCCGCCTGCCGCACGGTCAACTCGCCAGGATGGCCAAGGACAGCGAACGCGAAGTACGCAAGGTGGTTGCCGCCCGCCTGCCGGCATTTGCACTCGACATGCTGGTCGCCGATCCGGAGCCGGAAGTTCGCGCCATCGTTGCCGAACGCGCCCTGCCCGGCCTCGCTGCCGCCCTGCTCGGAGACAGCGAATGGTGGGTACGCCTCGCCGCCGTGGGCAATGCGCCGCTCGAAAACCTGCCGCCGCTGATCAACGACCCGGAAAGCGAGGTCCGCGAAGCAGCCCAGACCCGTCTGACCGAAGAAAACGCTACTTGAAAACGAGGAACACCCGATGAAAGAAACCCTGGCCTGGTCGGAATATTGCAAATCGCTTGCTACACCCGTTGTCGAAACCTGCACCAAGGTGCCGGTCAGCAGCGGCCCGGGCGCCTTCGTCAAGGCACTCGGCCAGGCGCTGCCGGACTGGAAGTTTCGCCACGCAATGAGCCGCGGCGGCTGGTACCGCCTGGGCGGTATCGTCGACGGCAATGGACAACATATCTCCGATAGCCTTGAAAGCTGGGTCGAAGCCGCGCTCGACGAGCGCGATGGCGACATCGGCCAGCTGATCGATGACTTCGCCGGGCAAACGCTGTACGCCACCCGCCTGGTTGGCCAGACGCATTACCTGGTTGCCTCGGCCGGCGAAGAGACCGACGACTTCCTGCAACTGGAAATCGAAGACCTGCAGGAAATGCGCGTGCATCGCCTGTTCGCCAACGAACCGGCGACCCTGGAGGAACTGGTCGATCCGCGCGGCAGCGGCGACTTGCAGCAACCGATCGGCCTGCCGGTCTACGCCTTCCGCCGCCTGCAGCATATCGGCGCCTTCCTCAAGCGCATGCTGGCGCAAAAACCCGAAGCCGCGCCGGTACACCGGATGATCGAAGACTGGGCAAAAAGCAGTGCCGGCAACACCAGTACCTTCTACAACCACTGGGTGATCGCCACCCGCGAGCATCTCGACCGCTATCACCAGAGCGTCTTCCGCGCCCAGCCGATTGCCACGCTGGCCGGCGAGGCACCGGAATTCGATGCAACACCGGGCACCAACGGACTGGAGTTATATGCAGCCCTCGGTCATTTCGACCGCGAAGCGGGCTACCCGCTGGCCTGGTATTTCCACATGCTGACCAGCAAGGCCGTACCGCACTGGGTGGCCCAAACCGTTGTCGAAGATGCCCTGGCCGGCTTCGCCTACCTGCCGCAGCGCGACGTCGATGTCGTGCGCAGCTGGCTGCATCGGCCGTACGCGGTCTGACGCCTAGAAAGGGCTCGGTTCGTGCAGGGCAAAACCCTGCGCGTAATCGACCCCGAGTTCCCTGACGATATCGACGATTTCCGGCTCGGCGACAAACTCGGCCACCGTGCGCAAACCATGCGCCTTGGCCAGGCCGATGATCGCCTCGACGGTGGCGCGATCGATCGGATCATGCGCCAGGTTGCGGATGAACTGGCCGTCGATCTTCAGGTAATCGACATTGAAGCGCTTCAGATAACCGAATGAAGACAGGCCGCTGCCGAAATCGTCGAGCGCGATCGTGCTGCCCATGTGATGCGCATCGGCGATCAGCGCCAGGGCGCCGCCCAGGTTGCCGATCGCCTGGCTCTCGGTGATCTCGAAGCAGATCTGGGCCGGATCGATGCCGTAGAAGGCAATCCGCTCGGCAATGAAATGCCGCATGCCATCCTCGGCCAGGCCGGCCCCGGAAAGATTGATATTGACGTGGTGGAACGGTAGACCGCCGCTGCGGGCAAATTCCTGCAAGCGGGCCAGCGCGGCATTGATCACCCAGCGGTCGATGAAAGGCATCAGGTTGTAGCGCTCGGCGGCCGGGATGAAGCGCCCGGGCAAGACGACATTGCCGGCATCATCACGCATGCGGATGAGGACTTCGGCATGATCCGGACGCCCCGGCTGCAGCGAGGTGATACGCTGGTGATAGAGCACGAAGCAATCATCCTGCAGGGCTGCCGTGATGCCGGCCAGCGAGGCCAGTTCATCCTGGCGCTGGCGGAAGTAGTCGTCGCCCGGCGCATAGACTTCAACCCGGTTGCGGCCATGCTCCTTGGCCGCATAGCAGGCCGTATCGGCGGCGATCAGCAGGCTGGTCACCGTATCGATATGCGGCGACACCTGGACCAGGCCGATACTGGCGCCAAGCTGGAAGGCGCGACCTTCCCAGACGAAGGGGAAGGCACGGATTTCATCGATCATCATCTGCGCCCGGGCACGGGCACCGTCCGGCGTGGCATTGAGCAGGACCATGCCAAACTCGTCGCCGCCCAGGCGGGCAACGAAGTCAGCCCCGAAGCGTTCACTCATCACCCGCCCCAGCGACTGCAGCAGGAGATCGCCGGCGGCATGACCGCAGGAATCGTTGACCGCCTTGAACTGGTCGAGATCGAGGTAAAGCACATACAAGGACTGGCTGTAACGGATGCGCAGCGCCTCTTCCAGATTGGCCTCGAACGCGCGTCGATTGTGCAGTCCGGTCAGCGAGTCATGCCCGGCCTGGCGGGCCAGTTCATCGACCCGGGTTTCGACTGCGCTGGCCATCGCATTGAAACTTTTGGCCAGCAAGCCGATTTCATCCCGGGTCGGCACGTCGAGATGCACCGAATAGTCCCCCTCGGCCACCCGCGCCGCGGCACGGGTCAGGATTTGCAGATGCCGGGTCAGCCACAGACCCGACAACAGCAGCAGGATCAGGGTCAGCACCACACCGGCAGCAGCAACCAGCAAGCCCTGCCAGATCAGCTGCCGGCTGGCGCTGGCGATGAATCCGGTATCCAGTCCGAGATGCACGCTGCCATAGCGCTGCCCCTGAAAATCAACCGGAAACACCAGGTGCATCACTTCGCCCCAGGCAATATTCTCTTGATCCTGTGGCTGGGGCAGCGCCGCCCCCACGGGGTGACCGGAGGCTGCAAGCAGCTTGCCATCCGGCGCAGTCACTGCGATGTAATGCAACTCGTCGGTCTGCCGCCAGCCATCAAGAATATCGCGCAGGGTGGCGTAATCACGGGAGACCAGCGGCACGGCGATCGCCGTCTGGTAAGCCAGTTGCAGTGCTTGCACATGCTGGCCCAACTGCCGCCCAAGCTGGTTCTCCATGTGCCGCAGGCCGCTGCCCAGCATGACGGCCAGCACCAGGATTTCGATGGACAGCGCCGCCAGCAGCAGGCGGGTACGCAGCGAGTGGAAGAAAGGTACCTTGCGCGGGGTATTGCCGGAAACATTCATCGCGGTTTCGTTACCTGAGTATTCAGTGGGCGCCCAGATTCATCTGCTGGCGCACAAGGCTGACATACGGCAGCAAGGCCCTGATGTCGGCCTCCGTCACGTTGTCATAGCCCTGATAACCGGTTTCCCTGAAAAACTGCATGCCTTCTTCGCTGGCAGCGAACTCGGCCAACGCCTGGCGGACCAGTTCGACCTCGGCCTTGCCGAGTCGCTCGTGCGCCAGCGTCATCAGATGCGGGATGCGAATATCGGAAGGCAGCAGCCGAACCCGTTCGCTGATATCTTTCGGCACCTGCTTCAATGGCGTATGCGTGGTCAATGCCGCATCTGCCTCGCCGACCGCCACGGCAGCGACAGCCGCGCCATGGGTCGGGTATTCGCGGACCTGGTAGTCACGCCCGGGCAGCATGCCTTTGTCAGCCAGCCATTTCATGCCGCCGATCGAGGAAATCGAGAAGCGGCTGGAAAGCGCCACGCTACGCCCCTTGAGGGTTTCAGCGGAAGTAATGTCGGAAGCCGAGCGAACAACGAAAACCGGTTGCAGCGGCGCCTTGTAATGCACCAGGGGAACATACCCCTTCTCGATCGACATCACGGCAAAATGCGGCCCGGTGATCAACAGATCGTAACGCCCGGCCAGCGACTCGTTTACGAAGGCGGTGTAATCGGCTTCGGTAAACACTTCGATGGGGCGGCCGAGACGTCGCTCAAGTGCAAGGCGCAGCGGCTGATGTGTCTTGATCAGCGCCAGGGCGCTGTTGAAGGGCATGATGCCGAGCTTGAGCGGGGGAACGGCAAAAGCCGTTTGGGCGAAGACCAGAGCAAAAATTGCCAGCACCGAACAAACAATGCGACGCATGACGACAGCCTTGAGCGATGAATGCCACCAATCTATCACCAAACGCATAGATGAAAGCGATCTAGATCAAGAACCTTGCCAATCTCGCCTTCACAGCGCTTTCGGGGTCAGCAGATAAACCTTGTGCTCGACCCTGACCTGTTCGCTGACATCCGGATCGGGATCTGCCTCGAAAACGCTTTCGACGTGATCGAGACGAATGTCGTAGGCATCGGCATAAAGCGTCGTGATTTCGTCGGCCACGGCAAACGGCTGATCGGCAGTCTCCCAGGCTTCCGGCTCCTCGGCCGTCAGCAGCAGGATCCGGCAACTGGCCGGGACGATGTCGCGCAGATGCTTCAGGTAGGCGGCACGCAGATCATCGGGTAAGGCGGTCAGCGCCGCGCGGTCGAAGACGGCGCCAATCTCGCCCAGATCAGCGGCCGTGAGCTGGAAAAAATCACCGCAGAGAATGCCGATCCGGCCATGTTCCCACAGCGTGAATGCCCCAACCCGACGCTTTGTCGGCTGCATCCGGTTTTCGCGGAAAAAGGCGCGCGCCGCAAGCGGGCTGAGCTCGACCCCGATCACCGCATGTCCCTGCTGCGCCAGCCAGAGCATGTCCAGGCTCTTGCCGCACAGCGGCACGAAAACCCGCTCACCGGCGGCCAGTCCGAGGCCGGACCAGAAACGGATCAGGTGCGGATTGACCACCTTCTGGTGGAAATCCGTATTCCGGTCGCGCCAGGATTGCTGCCAGAGTTCATTGTCGCGTCCGGTCATCGCGGACTCCCTTCGCAAGAGGTGATGTTTCGTGTGAATAAAGCAGAAAAGCTGCTGATCGAAACACACAACACTTCGCGGGAAGCGCCATGCAGGCCGAAAGGCATGCGCAGGAAAGCGGGCGCCACAGACGCCCGGCGTGCATTCAGCCTAACACCGAATCTGCCGCATCGGTGAGCTGCGGCGATTGTCGGATTCTCGACACAGACCAGACAGCCATCCGGTCAACAACAAAAAAACAGCTTTTTTTCAATGACTTGATAATTGGCACCACCCTTGCTTAGAAGGTAGCGAGGAGAATTCCATGACCCAGGCTTTCATCACCATCAATGACACCACCCTGCGCGACGGCGAACAGTCGGCCGGCGTGGCGTTCTCGCTGGGCGAAAAACTGGAGATCGCCCGCCAGCTCGCCGCGATCGGCGTGCCCGAACTGGAAGTCGGCATCCCGGCGATGGGTCCGGAAGAACGCGACTCGATCCGCGCCGTCGCCGACATGAAGCTCGCGCCGCGCCTGATGCTGTGGAGCCGCATGCACCCGGCCGACATCGCCGCCTGCGCCAATCTCGGCGCGCACCTGATCGACATCTCGGTACCGGCCTCCGACCAGCACCTCGCCTACAAACTCAAGCAGGACCGCGCCTGGCTGCTGCGCGAACTGCCCAAATACATCGGCGCCGCCCTCAACCTCGGCCTCGAAGTCGGCCTCGGCTGCGAGGATGCCTCGCGCGCCGACATGAACTTCCTCTGTGCCCTGGCCGAAACCGCCGAACGCTGTGGCGCCCGTCGCCTGCGCTTCGCCGACACGCTGGGCATCCTCGAACCCTTCGGCACCTTCGACAAAATCGCCACTTTGCGGCGGTCGACCGGTCTGGAAATCGAAATGCACGCCCACGACGACATGGGGCTGGCCACCGCCAACACGCTGGCCGCCTGCAAGGCCGGCGCGACGCACGTCAACACCACGGTCAACGGCCTCGGCGAACGCGCCGGCAATGCGCCGCTCGAAGAAGTCGTACTCGGCCTGAAGAAACTCTACGACATGGAAACCGGGGTCAGCCTGAAGGGCTTCCCTGCCCTGTCCAGCCAGGTGGCCAGCGCCTCGGGGCGCGCCGTGCCCTGGCAGAAGAGCATCGTCGGCGCCGGCGCCTTCACGCACGAAGCCGGCATCCATGTCGATGGCCTGTTGAAGCACCCGGATAACTACCAGGGCTACGACCCGCAGGAAGTCGGCGCCGCGCACCGCATCGTGCTCGGCAAGCACTCCGGCTCGCGCGCCGTGCAGGTCGTCTATGCCGGGCTCGACCTGACCGTCAGCGAAGCCGAAGCCCAGGCCCTTTTGCCACGCGTCCGCAACTTTGTCGCCGAACACAAACATCCGCCGGAAACGCCCGATCTGCGGGCACTTCTGGCCTCCGTCAGGAGCCACCTCCATGTCTGAAGCGATCACCATGACAGCTAGCCTTACCGCCACGCCGGGCCTCTGGGCGATTCTCCGCGAAGATCTGGCCTGCGTCTTCCAGCGCGACCCGGCCGCCCGCTCGACGTTCGAGGTCCTGACCACCTATCCCGGTGTGCATGCCGTGCTCACCCACCGCCTGTCGCATCGCCTGTGGCGCGCCGGCTGGCGCTTCCCGGCGCGTTTGCTGTCCTTCCTCGGGCGCACGCTGACCAATGTCGACATCCACCCCGGTGCCACCATCGGCCGCCGCTTCTTCATCGATCACGGTGCCTGCGTCGTGATCGGTGAAACGGCCGAGGTCGGCAACGATGTGACGCTCTACCACGGCGTCACGCTGGGCGGCACCTCGTGGAACAAGGGCAAACGCCACCCGACCCTGGCCGATGGCGTCGTCGTCGGTGCCGGCGCCAAGATTCTCGGCCCGATCATGATTGGCGAACGCGTTCGCGTCGGCGCCAACTCGGTCGTCGTCAAAAACGTCCCGGCCGACCGCACCGTGGTCGGCGTACCCGGCCGCATCGTCGATACCCGCGCCGGCAGTGCCCGCCCGGAAAACGGCATCAGCCTCGACCACAACCTGCTGCCCGACCCGGTCGCCAAGTCGATCGCCTGCCTGATCGAGCGTATCGAAAGCATGGAAAAGGAACTCGCCGAACTGCGCCACGAACCGCCGCCCGCCGATCACAGCGGCGAATGCCGGACGTGCACGGCCGGCGACCTGTGCTGCGAACACGAAGCGATGCACTGAGCACACCATGGACCTGCTCGACTTTTCCGACTGCAAGCTTTACTTCGAAGATCCGCTGCCGGCTGCCGCCGAACAGCTGATTGCCCAGGCGTCGAGCGAATACGGCGAAGACACGGCCGAACTCGCGCTGCTACGCGCCCACCTGATGGCGCCGGACAACCTGACCGTGCTGGTCGGCCTCTACCGTTACTATTTTTACCAGCATCGCCTGGACGACGCGCTGATGGTCGCCGAACGCGCCATGCAGCTCTCCGGGCGCCTGCTCGGCCTCTCGCCCGACTGGCGCACGCTCGACGAGACGCGGCTCGGCACCGCCGCTGCCAATTCCTTCGGGATGATGCGTTTTTACCTGCTGGCATTGAAGGCGGCGAGCGTGGTCCTGCTCCGCCTCGGCCAGATCGACGCCTCGCGTGACCGTCTGATCAAGCTGGCCGGCCTCGACAGCCGCGATCAACTCGGCGCCGCCAAGTTGCTCGAAGTCGTCGATGCCTTCCATCACCCCGCCGAAGAACCCGAAATCCAATTAGCAGCAGCCTGAGGAGTAGCACCATGGACGAAACACTTAGCCTAGCCGAAGCCCTCGAAGACCTGGTCTCTGCCGAGGATTTTCTCGACTTTTTCGAGATCCCGTACGAGCCGAGCGTGGTGCATGTGAACCGCCTGCACATCCTGCAGCGCTTTCACGACTACCTCGCCCGCCAGGCGCCCAACCTGCCACCGGAAGAAGACCAGCAGCGCGGCATCTACCGTCTGTGGCTGGAACGTGCCTACCAGGATTTCGTCGTTTCCGACTCGTTGACCGAGAAGGTCTTCGCCGTCTTCCAGACTGTCTCGAAACCGGAAGGCGGCATGAGCTCCTTCGTATCCATCGACAAGGTATTCCGCGAATGAACGGCTCACGCTGGGAACAGGGCGATGCCGTCCGCCTGATCCGCAACGTCCGCAATGACGGCACCTATCCCGGCATGGACCCTGGCATGCCGCTGGTCCGTCGCGGCAGCATCGGCTACGTGATGGACGTCGGCACCTTCCTGCAGGACCAGATCATCTATTCGGTGAACTTCCTCGACGAAGACCGCATCGTCGGTTGCCGCGAGGAAGAGCTGATCGGCGGCGACGATCCGTGGGTACCCTCGCGCTTCGAGTTCCGCGAAAAAGTCCGCTCGATCAAGGGCCTTTCGGTAGGCGGCGAAGTCCTGGTGCCGCCCGGCGCGATCGGCGAGGTTATCAAGGTGGTCCGTCACGCCCCCGGCGGTGCGGCCTATCACATTCACTTCGAATGCCTGCTCGGGCGCGTCCTGCAGATTCCTGAGGACGCCCTGGATGCAGTGGAGCAAGACAATGCAGACCGGATATCTTGAACTGAAACTTGCCTGGGAACTGTTCCACAAGGCGCCGGAAACCCTCTCCGAGCCGGAACGTGGCCGCCTCGCCGAAGTTGCCAACCGCCAGAACAGCATCGAGCAGCGCATCCTGCTCAGCCCAGAAGCCGCCAATGTGATCGTTCCGGCGGCGACGCTGAGCACCCGCCTCGGCGAAATCCGCCAGCGCTACGCCAGCATCGACGATTACCAGCACGACCTGGAACGCAGCGGCCTGAACGAAACGACGCTGGGCGAAGCGGTCGAGCGCGACCTGCGTGTCGAAAGCGTGCTCGAGAAAATCGCTGCCGATACGCCGCCGGTCAGCGCCATCGATGCCGAGATCTATTACCGCCTGCATCCGGAAGCCTTTGACCGGCCGGAAGCCCGTCGCCTGCGTCACATCCTGGTCACCTTCAACAATCCGAAGCAGAAGCTCAAGGTGCTCAAGGAACTGGAAGCGCTACGGGCTACGCTGAGCAGTGACCAGAAATTCGCCAATGCCGCGCTGCGCCATTCGCAATGCCCGACCGCCGTCGAAGGCGGCAAGCTCGGCACCGTCAAGCGCGGCCAGCTCTACGCCGAACTCGAGCCGTATGCCTTTGCACTGGAAGAAGGTGAAGTTTCCGCCGTGCTCGAGTCGCCGATCGGCCTGCACCTGATGCGCTGCGACGAAATCCTCGAGAGCGGCATGCTGTCCTTTGCCGAAGTTGCCGACAAGATCACCGAACGCCTCGGCGACAAGCGCCGCAAGGACGCCCAGCGCGCCTGGATACTGGCTCTGCCGAAAATCTGAACGCAGGCGGGCGCAAGCCTAAGCGGCAATCTCCGCCGGCATGCGTTGCGGCAGCCAGAGCCGGAAAGTGGTGCCCTGCCCCGGCTCGCTGCTCACATCGATACGCCCGCCGTGCTTCTTGACGATGATGTCGTAGGAGATCGACAAACCCAGGCCGGTGCCCTGGCCCACCGGCTTGGTGGTGTAGAAGGGCTCGAAGATGCGCTTCACGGTTTCCGGACTCATGCCCTTGCCGGTGTCGGCAAACTCGAACCAGACGTAGCCGTTTTCCAGCCCGGAGCGCAGCGTGATGCTGCCGCGCTGCTCGATGGCCTGCGCCGCGTTGACCAGCAGGTTCATGAAGACCTGGTTGATCTGCGCCGGCACACATTCGATCTCGGGAATGTCGCCGAGCTCGCGCACCACTTCTGCCTTGTACTTGATTTCGTTCCAGACGACATTCAGGGTGCTTTCCAGCGCATCGTTGAGATTGGCGAGCTGGTGCTCGGCCTGGTCAACGCGGGAGAAATCCTTGAGATCCTGGACGATCTTGGTCACCCGGTTGAGGCCGTCCTGCGACTCGAGCAGCAGTGACGGCAGATCCTCGCGCAGGAACTCGAGATCAGCCTTCTGCTGCGCCGCCTCAAGCATTTTGCGGTCGCCGCCGGCGTCGACCGCCTGGTAGGCATCAATCACCGAGAACAGATTGCCGACATAGTTTTTCAGCGTCCCGAGATTGGAATTGACGAAACCGACCGGGTTGTTGATTTCGTGCGCCACCCCTGCCGCCAGCTGACCAATGGCGGCCATCTTCTCGGATTGCAGCAATTGCTGCTGCGCTTCCTCGACCTTGGCAAGCAGCATTTCGAGCTCTTCCCGGTCCTTCTCGAGCGCGCCGTTGGCCGCAGCCAGTTGCCTGGTTCGCTCGACGACCAGTTCCTCCAGATGATTCTGGTATTGCAGCAGGTTTTCTTCGGCACGATGCCGCTCGGTGACATCCTGCAGGGTTTCGATGGCACCGATACTCTGCCCCTCGGCGTTGTAAAGCGGGGCTGCCGTGTAAAACAGCCAGCGCCCCTGCTCGCCAAGATGCGGAAAGAATGCCTCGCCTTCGAATGCGCCGGCAACGATGGCAGAACGCCGAAAGCCGTTCTGATAGTACGAGAGGAATTGCTCGTCAAAACCGCCATCGATAATCAGGTCGGCCATCAGCGGTCGACGCTCCGGATAGAAGGCTTGCCAGTGCTCGCTCGTTCCCACCATGTCAGCCGCCAGCAAACCGCTGATCGCAGCACAGGCCTTGTTCCAGTGCGTGATCCGGTGATTGGCATCGATCACGAAGGTTGGCACCGGGTCGCCATCGATGATCTGCGACAGCAATTGTGCCATGTTGCGCTTCGAAGCTTCAGCCCGCTTGTGCTCGGATTCGAGCAGCTTCTTCTGGGTCAACTCGACCTGCTTCATGGCCAGTTGCAGGCGCCCCTGTTCGACCAGCAGTTGCTGGTTGCTCTGCGACAGGGCTTCCGTGCGTGCCGCCACCTGTGCCTCGAGCGTCGCATTGGCCTGCTGCAACTCATCGTTGCGCGCCGCGATCAGGCGGAACATCGTGTTCATGCCGGCCAGCAGGCTGGCCATCGCCGGATCGGCAACCTTGCCTTTTTCTTCCTCGAAAGCCTGAGCCGGGGAGACGCCAGCCCGGATCTTGCGGATCTGGCGCGCCATCGACTGGTCCATGCCAAGAATATGGTGCGCCAACCAACTGCTCAGAAAACGCAGCAGGAATTCCTGATCGCCGGAGGGCATTTCGCGCATCTTGACCACCTGCTGGCCAAAATCGGCATGCACATTGTGATGAATCTCGGCAAAGCGCGGATCGCAGCCGGCACTTTCCATCAGTTCTTCTTCGTGCTGGAAATGCGTGACGGCGTAACCGACCAGTTGCACCAGCACCTTGTCGATCTCTTCTGCCGGGGTCGACGTCGTTTGATGCTCGATCAGCCAGTTGACCAGGCTGACCAGCCCCTGGTGCTCGGCATCGACTACCGACTCGCCGGTGACAAAACTCTCGTTCCAGACAAAAATATCCATGTTCAATCCTCTCCCGCCTGCGGCCCGAGGACGCGCAGGATTTCTTCAAGCGTGGTAGCACCGGCCGTGACACGCTCAACGGCATGATGGGCAATACTGCGCAGACCCTTCTGGCGAACCAGGCGACGAATTTCCAGCACGCTGGCGCCGCTACCGATCCGGTCGCGCAAGTCGTCGTCCAGGGTCAGGACTTCGTAAATACCGACTCGCCCCTTGTAACCACTACCGTGACAGGCCGGGCATCCCTTGCCGCGCGCCGTACTGACCAGATCACGGAAGGCCCGCCCGAGACGGGCTTTCAGCAAGGGATTGGCGACTTCTTCCTGGCTGCACTCCGGACAAACCCGGCGCACCAGGCGCTGGGCAATGATACCTTCGAGCGCAGTCGCCACCACGTAAGGCTTGAGGCCGAGGTCGAACAGGCGGGCAATGGTCGCAATCGCCGAATTGGTGTGCAGCGTCGAATAGACGAGGTGACCGGTCAACGCTGCATGGAAGGCCACTTCCGCGGTTTCAATATCGCGGATTTCGCCCAGCAGCACGACATCCGGGTCCTGGCGCAACAGGGCGCGCAGGATGGTCGGGAAGTTCAGACCGATTTTTTCGCGCACCAGCACCTGGCCGGCCATGTCGAGGTAGTACTCGACCGGGTCCTCGATCGTCACGTAGTTCTTTTCCGGCGTCGCATCATGCTGCAGCAGCGAGTAGAGCGTCGTCGTCTTGCCGCTGCCGGTCGGGCCGGTGGCGAGGATGATGCCCTGCGGCCGGGCGACCATATCGGTGACGCGCGGCAGGTCGACCGGTGAGAAGCCGAGTTTGTCGAGACCATGCACCGAGGAATTGCGGTCGAGAATGCGCATGACGATCTTTTCGCCGTTGATCGTCGGCAGCGTCGAGATGCGCAGATCGACCATGCGCAGCGGCGTCTTGACCGTGATGCGGCCATCCTGCGGCCGCCGGCGCTCCGAGATGTCGAGCTCGGACATGATCTTCAGACGCGAGACCAGCGACTGGTGCAACTGGTGCGGAATGTTGATCTTGTCGGCCAGCACGCCGTCGATGCGGTAGCGCACGACAACGCTCTTGGTGCGCGGCTGGATGTGGATGTCGGAAGCACCGAGCCGGATCGCCTCGAGAATGATCGCGTTGGCGATGCGAATGGCCGGCGGCGACTCGGTGTCGCGCAGCAATTCTTCGAGCGGTGCGACGTCGTCGTCCTCGATGACGATTTCGATCCCCTCGTAGGGGTCGGGCGAGGAAACCAGGGTCTCCAGCTCCTTGAAATCGACACCGCCATCGCCGCTGTAAAGCTCCTCGATTTTCTTGCGAATGGCGGCGACGTCGGCCATCACCACCTTGAGGTCAAGACCGGCGGTAAACCGCACCTCGTCGATCAGGCCCTCGTCGAGCGGATCGGCCATCGCCAGCAGCAGGCGCTTGCCATCGAGGCGGAGCGGCACCACCAGTTGGCGGCAGCAGAAGCTGTGCGGGATCAGCTCGGCCAGCATTCGTTCGATGCGGAACTCGGGCAGTTGCACCTCCTCGATCTGCATGTCCTTCCGGAGCAAGTCGCGGATATTGCGCTCGGCAACCCAGTCCTTTTCAAGGAGCAGGCTGATCAGCGGTTCCTTGCGGCGCTCCTGGAGCAGGGTCAGTTCCTGCAACTGGCTGTCGGTGAGCAGGTTCTTCTTGTGCAGCATGATGCCGAGCCGGCTGCGGTGTGTTGCAGCGAGCCGCGACAGGGCCGAGATTTCCTTGGCTTTCTGCGCGTTCTCGCTCTTCAGCTGCCGATTGCGCGCCATCAGGTCGAACTGTTCGAGGGCGAGCGCGACGGTGACGCGCAGGTCGTCGTCGTTCCACGGCTTGAGGATGAACTTGTACACCGCACCGTCGTTGATCGCGCCCATCACCGCGTCGGTGTTGGCATGCCCGGTCAGCATGATGCGGATGGTGTCCGGCGAGCGCTGCTTCACTTCACGCAGGAACTGCGCGCCGTCCATGCCCGGCATCATGAAGTCGCTGATCACCAGCTGGAAAGCGCCTTCGGCCAAACGCGCCAGCCCCTCGTTGCCGTTGCCCGCGATCACCACTTCGTAGTTTTCCTGGCGGAAGACGCGGGCCAGTGCCTTGACGATGCCCGGCTCGTCATCGACCAGCAGCAAGCGATATTTCGGTGCCGTCAGATGACTGGCCGGCGCCTGCGGGGCGGCTGTCTGGCCGGTAAAAAGAGCGCTGTAATCGGTCATGGGACCAGCGGAAAAAAGACGGTGACGGTCGTACCGAGACCCGGCGTGCTGCTCAGCTCGATGCGGCCACTATGAGCAAGGACGATATTGCGGGCGGTAGACAGGCCGAGTCCGGCCCCGGCCCCGACCTGGCGCGTCGTATAGAAAGGCTCGAAGGCATGCTCGCACTGCTCGGCGCTCATTCCCTGGCCATTGTCGACAACGCGGATTTCGATACCGCCGGCGACGACGCCGCTGCTCACCCGTACCTCACCGCTGCGCCCGGCATCCTGGATGGCCTGTACGGCGTTGCGCACGATGTTGAAGAACAACTGGTTGAGATGGCCGGGCAGACAGACCAGCCGAGGCAAGGGAGTCAGCGCCAGGGTGAGCTCGACGCCGGCCGGCAACTGGCTGCGCGTGACGCTGGCGACATGCTGCAGGGACTCGTTGAGATCGGCGAACTCTTCGGTCGCCCGGTCGACGTTGGAAAAACTCTTCAAATCACTGACGATGCGGGCGATGCGTTCGATGCCGCGGGCACTGTCGGCAAGCAGATCGGCAGCGTCTTCGAGGATGAAATCGAGATCGAGTTCGCGCCAGGCGGGGCTATTGGGCGGCAAGGTTTTTTGCAGCGCGGCAAAACGTTCGAGATACGTCTTGAAAGTCGACAGGTTGCTACCGATGAAGCCAAGCGGGTTGTTGATCTCGTGCGCCATCCCGGCTGCAAGCTGGCCGACCGAGGCCAGCTTTTCTGCCTGATAGAGCATCTGCTGCCGCTCTTCGAGTTGGGCAACCTGGTGCTGGACACGCGCCTCCAGTTCTTCCGAGAGTTTGCGATAACGCGCCTCGGATTCGAGCAGGCGGGCATGTTCGCGCTTGAGACTGGCAAAATCCTCAGCCACCGCTTCGAGATGCAGGGCGGAGGCCATCTTGAACCGAACCTCGGCGCGCAGCACGCCAAGCAGCAGGTCACGCGCGGCCAGCAGGCGCTCGGGCGCGGCGTTGGCGCTGGCAAGAAAACCGATCGGTTCAAGTTCAAGCGTCAGCGGCACGCGCCGCATTTCACCAGGCGGCACACCCCACAACAGCTCACCCGCGGCATCGAGCAGCGCCAGATCGGCGCCGAGCAAACCGGCCAGCGCCGGACCGAGCCGGGCCAGGGCCGCCGCATCGAGCAACTCGGCCAATCGCCATTCACGATCGAAGCCGGCCTCGCTCATCCTTGCCCCAGTGCCCCGGCGATGAATTTTGCCTCGTCCAGACCGTGGACCGTTGCCAGTTCATGTGCTTCAGCCTGGCGCCGGTAGAGCGCCGACAACATGGCGGCAAAACAGGCTTCGACCCCTTCGCCACGCAACGCCGAAGCAAAGACCAGCGGCCACGGCGCCGCCGCCCAGCGCTCGCGCAACTCGCCCTCGGGCACCGCATCGGGCAGATCGCGCTTGTTGAACTGGACGATCAGCGGCAAATTTTCGAAATCGAGTCCGACCCGATGGCAGTTTTCGCTCAGGCTCTGGAAGGACTCGGCATTGTTGGTTTCCTGGGCGCGCGCCGAATCGGCGACGAACACGACGCCGTCGGCACGTGACAACACGGCCTTGCGCGTCCCGTCGTGCGCGATCTGGCCCGGCACGGTAAACAGCCGGAATTTGAGCAAAAGCCCGGAGGGCGCACGAAAGCCGAGCGGCAGCAGGTCGAAGAACAAGGTCCGGTCGTCCTTGGTCTCCATGCTCATCATCTCGCCCTTCAATTCGGGCGCCAGCAGATCGTGCAGACGCAGCAGATTGGTTGTCTTGCCACTCTGCGCCGGGCCGTAATAGACCAGCTTGAAGGAAAGGCTGTTGCCTTCGCGCTCGGCCATGACTCAGCCCTTGGGCTGGAACTCCGGGTCGAGCAGCACGGAACCGTCCGGGCCCCAATTGACTTCGGTGATACCCGGCTCGATCGCCTCGAGACGTTGCGCTTCGAGTTCTTCCGGCGTCGTGTCGCCCATTTCCAGGCGGACCAGATTGGCCAACTGGCGGTTCTCGAGCAGCAGTTCACGGTGCGCCAGGGCCTGGCCGATCGCCGACATCAGCTCGTAGTCGTTCCACGGCTTGGCAATGAAGCGCTCGATACCGACCTCGTTGACCGCCCGCAGCAGCGCGTTGAGATCGGCATAGCCGGACAGGATCAGGCGCGCCGCATCGGGCTGCACCGCCTTGGCGGCCTTGAGGAACTCGATGCCATCCATCAGCGGCATGCGGTAATCGCTGACGAACAGGTCGTATTCTTCGTGGCGAGCACTTTCCAGCGCTGCGGCCGGCGTATTGAAGGCATGCACTTCCAGCTTGAAGGTCTGGTTGCCGTAGGCACACGGCGCAACACGCAGCAAACGCTGCAGTGACTTGAGAATGGAATCCTCGTCATCTACGAGCAGGATACGGCTCATTTTTCCTCCTGGCGGATATAGAGGGTCAGGTTCTGCTGTTCGGCCTGTTCCAGCTTGACCAACTGACCGATGATGTCGCTCGTCAGCGGACTGCCCTTGGCGAGCAGCAGATAACCATCGCGGTGCGCCAGATCGCGGCTGAGCACCATGCCCGGCTTGAGATGCATGCTGCGCAAAGGCACTTCGCTCGGCCCGCCCTTCTGGTTTTCGGAAATCAGCTTGACGAAGGCGTCGACCGCTGCGGGATCGTAACGCTTGCCGCGATTGTCGATCAGGAAGGCGAGCGCCTCTTCCTGGCGCAACGGGCGCTGGACCAGCGTGCCCATCTGCAGCGCATCATAATCATTGACCAGGGCCAGAATGCGAGCCCCCTGCGGAATGCTGATGCCGGCCAGACGCTCGGGGAAGCCGCTGCCATCGAAACATTCGTGGTGATGTTTGACGAGAATCGCGACATCCTTGAACTTGTCGATCGCCATCAGGATGTTCTGACCAATCTGCGGATGCTTCATGACCTGCGCCCGCTGCTCCTGGCTCAGTGTGTTGAAGGGTTTGCCGAGCAGTTCGTCGGGCAGGCCGAGCTTGCCGATATCGTGCAGCAGACCGGCCAGCATGATGCTTTGCGCCTCGGTGTCGCTCAATCCCATGCGCTGCGCCAGGCTGCGCGACATTTCGGCAACCCGCCGGCCATGCCCGGCGAGACGCCCCCCGCCCGGCCCGTTACGCAGTTCGGCAAGACCGGCAAAGACTTGGACGCTGGTCAGGAAGGATTTTTTCAGCTCGCCATGCGCCTGCTCGACGAAAGTCAGCGCCTGGCGCAGTTCGGCCGTACGTTCGGCAACCTTTTGCTCGAGACTGGCGTTGAGCGATTTCAGCTCTTCATTCTGGACCTGGGTCAGCGCCGTCAGCCGGCGATTCTCTGCCTCCAGCTGCTGCCGCTCAAGGGCTTCCCTGACGGTCTTGACGATTTCCAGATCGTCCCAGGGCTTGGCAATGTAGCGATAGATCTCGCCGTCGTTGATCGCGGCAATCGTCGAGGTCACGTCGGCGTAGCCGGTGAGCAGGATGCGCATGGTGTGCGGCCAGCGGGCGCGCACCTGCTTGAGAAAAGTGGCGCCATCCATTTCCGGCATGCGCATGTCGGAAATGATCAGATCGACCGTCTCGGTTTCGAGCAGGGCAAGACCGGCGGCACCGCCTTCGGCAACCAGGATGCGATAGCCGTGCGGCCGGAACAGGCGGCGCAGGGCAGAAAGAATGCTCGGCTCGTCATCGACGAAGAGCAGGGTCGCGGGGGTGAGCGCTTCGCTCATGTCGGAGTCTCCGTATTGTTACCGGCACTTTCGCCGTTTTTCGGTGCAATGGGAAGAATGACACGGAAGGTCGTGCCGACACCGAGTTCGCTCGCCACCTCGATCCGCCCGTGATGGCGGTCAACAATGCCGTAAGAAAGGGAAAGCCCGAGCCCGGTCCCCTTGCCGACCGGCTTGGTCGTGAAGAAGGGTTCGAAAACGCGCGACAGGTATTCCGGCGCGATCCCCTTGCCGGTGTCGACAATTTCGATACAGACTTCATGTTCTCCGTACATGGCCGTACGCAAGGTAATGCTGCCTTCCTTTTCGATGGCGTGTCCGGCGTTGACCAGCAGGTTCATGAACACCTGGTTGAGCTGCGAGATCAGGCAATACACCACCGGAATGTCGCCATACTCCTTGATTACCTTGCACTTGTACTTGAGTTCGTTCCAGACGATGTTCAGCGTCGAATCGAGCCCCTGGTGCAGATCGGCCCATTGCCACTCCTGTTCGCTGACATGCGAGAAATTCTTCAGGTCCTGGACGATCTTGCGGACCCGGGTCAGGCCATCCTTCGATTCAGCCATCAACTGCACGGTGTCTTCGCGGATGAAGGCAAAATCGCATGCTTCCTTGAGGCTCTCGATTCGAGCCAGATCAGGAAATCCATCCCCCAGATCACGCGCGGCCTTGTCATAGGTATCGATAATCGCCATGACGTCACGCAGATAGCACTCCAGTGTCCCGAGATTGGAATGCACAAAACCGATCGGATTGTTCAACTCGTGCGCAATGCCCGCTGCCAGTTGGCCGACCGAAGCCATCTTTTCCGACTGCAGCAACTGGTTATGAGCTTCTTCCAGGCGTTTGTTGAGGACGCGCTGCGCGGCCAGATTGTCGGCCAGCTCCTTTTCCTGCCGCTTGTGGCTGGTAACGTCGGACAGGACGCCGTCGTAGAACTCGACATTACCAGCGGCATCACGCTGTACATTGGTTCGATCGGCGACCCAGAGAACCTCGCCGGAGGCCGTCAGCAAGCGGTATTCCAGATCGAAATAATCACGCCCTTCGGCGGAGTACCGGATGAGCTCATCGACCACCCGCGTCAAATCGTCCGGATGCACCATATCGGCAAAACCCGGCTGGCCAGCCATCAAATCTTCGACCGAGTAGCCCCAGTGCGTTACGTTGTCGGAAACGAAGACCACCGGCCACCCGGCGCTGGCCTGCCTGCGAAAACAGACGGCGTGACTGGCATTCACCACCTGCGTGGCAATTTTCAGCGCCCGTTCGGCCCGCCGTTGATCGACAATGCGCCAGACCTCATTGCTGATCAACTGGATCGACTCGACATCGGTTTCGGTGTAAAACGCTTCCTTGTTGGCGACGCCGGTCACCATCCGGACTCGCCCATTCTCGACCACCGGCAGGCTGACCAGCCGTACCAGACTGGAATGCCCGGCGGGAAGACCGTGTTTGTTCGGGGCGCCGGCGTAGTCGTTGATGACAACCGGCACTTTCTGGCGCACCGCATCAGCCCAGATGCCTGCCTGGCTCAACGGATCGTGGTTGTCGCAAGCTCCCGTGCCGCATTGTTCCGGGGTCTGGCTGGACCTGGCGACCAACTCGATGCCTTCACCGTCGTCATTGACGAAATACATGAAGGCAATCTGGCTGGCCGTGATTTCCTCGATCTGCTGCAAGGCGTATTGCATGAACTCACGCTCGCCAAACTGACTGCTCCGGCGCGGCAACTCAAGCAAGACTTCAGCCCGCTGCGCCTGCAGGTCGAGCATGGCTGCTGCCTCGCGCCGCGCCGTAATATCGGAGGCAACACCGTCCCAGACAATCTCGCCGGAAGACAGCCGGCGCGGCCGGGAACGCATGAGCAGCCAGCCCCACTCCCCATCGGCCCGGCGCACCCGCAGTTCCATCGAGAAGTCACTGAGTGTACGTATGCTCTCCATTTCCGCGGCTCGCCACTCGGGCAGCATCGCCGGATCGACATATTGGAGAATCAGATAGGGATCGTTGAGCAGCTCATCCGGTTCGAGGCCGTGGATTGAACGGGCGCCGGAACTGGCATACGTAAAACGAATATCACCATCCGGCGTCTTCGTGCACTGGTAAAGATAGCTATCGGGCAGGTTGTCACCAAGGTGGCGCAAACGCTCCTCGCTGCTGCGCAAGGCCTTCTCGGCAGCAAGTCGGGCCGTAATGTCCTCGATGATGATCAGGAGATAATCAACCTTGCCGTCGTCCCGGCGCACCGCCTGAACCGTGATGAAGGTGTCGATCACCTTGCCATCGGCCCTGATGTAGCGCTTCTCGAACTCATGACCATTGGTTTCGCCGCTCAGCACACGCTCGAACGCAAGCTCGCTGGCCTGCAGATCGTCCGGATGCGTCAGATCTGTCCAGGTCATTTTCAGCAAGGCTTCCTGAGCGTAGCCAAAAATATGGCATAGCGCCGGGTTGACCACCTGCCAGTGGCGGTCAACGCCGACCACCGCCATGCCGACCATCGCCCGCTCGAAATAGATGCGGAAGCGGGTTTCTGCCTCGGCATCGCATGACTTTCTGCGGCTCATCTGCCACACCATGCCGGCTGCCACCACGACCAGTACTGCAAACAATACGAAATCAGGCATGGAGCTCACCCGGCATCCATTTTCCAAGGGCATCAATCCTGCACATCACTCGCCATCTCCCGCCAGATGCGCCGTTTGCTTGGCCAGACGAAAAGCTTCGCGGATCTGCTCGCGCAGTTGATCGTCATCCCAAGGCTTGGTCAGGAACTTGTAGATCGCGCCGCGATTGATGGCGCCGGTCACCGACTCGAGATCGGTGTAGCCGGTCAACACCAGACGCACCGTATTCGGATAAAGCTGGCGCACCCGCGAAAGAAACTCGGTACCCGACATTTCCGGCATGCGCTGATCGGAAACCACCACCTGCACCGGATGCTTGGCCAGCAACTCGAAAGCCTCCAGCGGCGAGGCTGCCGTCAGGATGGTGTAGCCCTCGCGCCGCAACAGGCGGGACAACGAACTCAGGATATTCGGCTCGTCATCGACCAGCAGGATGCTTTGCACCGCTTCGCGTGGCTGTTCGGCCAGCGACAATCGCTTGTTGCCGAGCAGCAGGGGGGCAAATTCATCCGGCGGCAAGGGCTTGCTGAACAGGAAGCCCTGCATGGCATCACAGCGGCGGCCACGCAGGAAACTCGCCTGCGCTTCGGTTTCGACGCCTTCGGCAAGCACCGACAGATTGAGACTGCGCGCCATGACAATCGCCGCCGTGGCAATCGCCGCATTGACCGGATTCTCGGTGATATCGCGGACAAAACTCTGATCAATCTTGATCTTGTCGAAAGGAAAGCGCGAGATATAGGCAAGCGAAGAATAGCCCGTACCAAAATCATCGAGCGACAGCTTGACGCCGAGCGACTTGAGCTTGCAGCAGATCAGAACGGCCTCTTCCAGGTCATCGACAAAAGCACTCTCGGTGATTTCCAGCTCCAGCGCGCCGGCAGCCAGCCCACTGTCAGCCAGCGCGCTGGCTAGCGTCGCAGTCAGATTGGCCTGGCGAAACTGCCGCGTAGACAGGTTGACCGCCACGCGCAAGGGCATCAGCCCGAGATCGAGCCAGGCCTTGGTTTGCCGGCAGGCGCTGCGCAACACCCATTCACCGATCGGAATGATCAGGCCGGTTTCTTCGGCAATCGGGATGAACTCGACGGGAGAAACATGCCCGAACTGCGGACTGTGCCAGCGCAGCAAAGCCTCCATGCCGAGCATCTGACCGCTCTCCAGGCTGATCTGCGGCTGGTAATGCACACTCAGTTCGTTGCGGTTGAGTGCTTCGCGCAGGCCGTTCTCCAGCGCCAGGCGCCGCGCCGCATCGGCATCCATTTGCGGCGAATAAAAACGGAAAGTATTGCGACCGCCCTGTTTGGCTCGGTGCAGGGCCGCATCGGCGCATTTGAGCAGGCTTTCACCATCGGTGCCATCCTTCGGATACACGGCAATGCCGATACTGGCGGTGATCACAGTTGCATCGCCGGCGATCACAAAAGGTACCGCAATGGCTTCAAGCATGCGCTGCGCCAGCGCCAGGGCATCACGCTCCTGGCCCAGGTTGGCCATGACGAAACCGAATTCGTTACCGCCCCGCCGGCCAACCGTGTCCCCTTCTCGCACCTGCAACTGCAGGCGGCGAGCGACCTCGACCAAGACTTCGTCACCACACGGCGGCCCGAAAGTATCATTGACCAGACGCAGGCGGTCGAGATCAAGCAGGATGACCGCCGCACCGCGCTCGAAACGATGCGCGGTAAGCAGCGCCTGCCCGAGACGATCGGCAAACAGGTTGCGATTGGGCAAGGCGGTCAAGGTGTCATAGCTGGCGAGATACTGGATACGTTCAGCCGCCGACTTGCGCTCGGACAAGTCGCTGAATGCCCCGACATAATTGGCCACGGCACCTGAGCCATCGCGTACACAGGAAATGTTCAACCACTCGCTGACCAGCGAGCCATCCTTGCGCCGATTGGTAATTTCACCCTGCCAGTTGTCACAGGTATTGAGCGTTTCCCACATTTCCCGGTAAAAGGCGGCATTGTGCACCCCGGACTTGAGGAGTTTTGGCGTACGCCCGATAACCTCCTCCGAGGTATAGCCCGTCACCTGACTGAATGCCTCATTGGCAAGCAGGATGCGCTGATCGGGATCGGTAATGCAGATCCCGTCGCTGACCCCGTTAAACACCGCCCCTATCAGCTGGTGTTCGGCTTCGGCGGCTTTGCGCGGACTGATATCGAGCATGGTCCCGATGGTGTTCAGCGGTGTGCCGTCCGGCGCGTGATGAATGGCCCGACTGCGCGTTTCCACCCAGAGCCAGTAACCATCATGATGCCGCAACCGGAATTCGGCAACATCGACATGCTCGCGGCCCAGTTTGGAACCGGCGAGCAAACGCTGCACGACCGGACGATCCTCCGGATAGACCAAATCGAGAAAGCCGGCAAAATTGCCCGGACCCTCCTCGCAACCCAGTAACTGGCAGAGAGCCTCATTCCATTGCACCTTGTTCTGGGCTGCTTCATGATCCCAAATCCCGAAACCGGCAGCTTCAAAAGCCAGCTGGAGACGGGTTGAAAGCTGTGAGTTTTCAGCTATTCGCCGGTCGACCTCGATTTCAAGCCAGTTTTTCTGGCTGGCAAGCAAGCGCTTGGCACGATGCAACTCCAGTTGGGCACGAATACGAGCAATCAGAATAGGCAGTTTGACCGGCTTGGTGATGAAGTCGGCGGCGCCCATCTGCAAGCCGCGCTCCTCATCTTCCATGCCATCCAGTGCGGTGATGAAAATCACCGGAATATCCCTGGTCTCGGGACTCTTGCGCAACTCGGCAAGAACGCTGTAGCCGTCCATCCCCGGCATCATGATGTCGAGCAGGATCAGATCCGGCAGCGGCACCAGTCGGGCGCGCTGCAAGGCCACCGGACCACAGTCCGCAACACGTACGTCGGCCCCTTCGCTACGCACCATCTCGGCCAGCACGGCAACATTGACCGGCACATCGTCAACGACCAGAATCAGCGGCTTCTGGCCGTCGACCGTCAGCAGGCGCTTGCCCACCGTACTATCGTCCGGGATTTTATTTTCTGTATGGGACATCACCAAGTCTCCCTCTAGCTCTGGTGACTAGTGTCGCTCTGCATCAGGCGCTGTGTCCAGACAAAGATGCCGTGCCGAGGACACTCAGCGTCCCTCGCACCTCCTGCATTTTGTCTCGTTTCCTTGCGATGGCCAAAAACAAAAAAGGACCAACGCTGTTAAGCAGTTGATCCTTCGTTGAATTTCTTGGTTGCGGGGGCAGGACTTGAACCTGCGACCTTCGGGTTATGAGCCCGACGAGCTGCCAACTGCTCCACCCCGCGTCCGTCAGAGGTGCGCATTATCCGGACGAAGCCCACCTCTGTCAATCGAATTCGTCATTTGGTGCTATTTATTTCGCCAACCACTCCAGCAACGGCCCCCATTGCTCGACATCACGCTTGTGTTTGGCGCGCGGCGGATCGAAGACAGTTTGGCCGGCAGCGGCCACATTGACGTAGTTCTGGGTGTTTCTGAGATAGGCGACAATGGGGATATCGAAGTGCTTGAGAAACTCTTCCAGCATGCCGGCCGCCTTGGTGCGCGGGTCGACCCGCATCGCAACAATGCCGACCTTGCTGCGCGCGCTGCGCATTTCATTGCGGATGGAAACCAGGAAGTCCTCGGTCGCAGCCATATCGAACACGGAAGGCACCAGCGGCACGATGACCTTGTCGACGACACGCAGGTAATCCGAGAGCTTGAAGCCCTGCAACCCGGCCGGCGCATCCATGACCACCCAGTCAGCCTCCTTGGGCAGGTTGAGGACAATCTGGTTGCCACCGAAATAGCCCGTTACCGGAGGCAACACCGGATCGCGGAAAGCCATCCAGCGCAACGCGGATTGCTGGCGGTCAAGATCGCACAACGTGGTTTTCTTCCCCTGATTGGCAAAATGGCCTGCCAGATTGGTTGCCAGAGTCGTCTTGCCGGCCCCGCCTTTTGGATTTGCCACCAGAACTGCACGCATATCACCTCCCTTAATATTTGTGGGGTGATTATATTCGGGCACCGCAAGGACGTCATAGATGCATAGAATGTAGCCTTTCAATAAACAGCAGTCACCATGGCCACAAAAATCGCGGATGATCGTCAGGGCATCCAGTCCATCGAAGTCGGATTCCGTTTACTGGACGTTCTGGCCAGCACCAACCGTCCGATGATGTTGCGTGACATTGCCAAGGGCGCCGGCATGCCGGCCGCCAAGGCACACCGCTATATGGTCAGCTTTTTGCGCATCGGCATCGTCGAACAGGAAATCAGCAGCGGCCGCTACGATCTCGGCGCCTATGCGCTCAACCTCGGCCTATCCGGCCTGGGCCGTCTCGATCCGGTCCGGCTATCCGGGCCGATCCTCGATGCGCTCTGTGAAGACATCCAGGAAACCGTCGCACTGGCGGTCTGGGGCAACCATGGCCCGACCATCGTCCGGATCGTCGATGCCGGCGCTCCGATCACCATCACGCTGCGCGCCGGAACGGTTCTATCGCTCGCCAAGTCAGCCAGCGGACGCGCCTTCTCGGCCTTTTACCGTTCGCCCTTCCTGAAAAAAATGCTCGACGAGGAACTGCGGGAAGCTGCCGAGAGCAGCGACACCGCGATCACCACGCTGCGCCGCCAACTCGAGAAAACGCTGACCGAGATCCGTACTCGCGGCATTTCCCGCGCCACCGGCAGCCTGACCCCGGGCATCAATGGCTTCAGTGCGCCGGTGTATGACCACAGTGGCACCATGGTTGCGGCCATTACTTCACTGGGCGCCGTCGGCGAATTCAACGTCGAGTGGGACAGCCCACTGGTCAAGACCATCCTGGCCGCGGCCAAGGCACTGTCAGAACGCCTTGGTTATCGTCCGAATGCGGACACGCTGACCGCCTCCTAACAGCAAGAATTTACTTCTGCAGGCGAGCATGCAAGACCCCCAAGCCGCATCGAGAACCATCCTGCTGCCCGCCAGGCAGATGGAGACAACGCTGCGCATCGGCGATCTCGCAGCCACGATGATCTACGCCCAATACATGGCGATGTGGGAAGGGAAAATTGTCGACTTCCCCTATCTTGAGCCCAGCCATCGGGAACTCCATCTGGATCGCCTGTTTCCGCACGTCATCCATCAGTTCCGCACGCAAGGCGAGGCAGATACGCCTATCCATGACCCCGGCCCGCTCTGGATTGTCGTGCCCGAACTGGTCGCGGCCCATGGCGGTCAACTGCTGCCACGCCCCCGTTTTGAGTCTTCCCTGTATAGCGGCCCGGCACTGCCGGATGCGCCATTTGCTGTTTTTTCGACCCTGTTCAACCCGCCCTATAACCAGAGCCGCGGCATGTCGCCTGCCCTGGTCAACCAACTGCTGCAAGGCCTCGCGAAAAAGCTGGGCCAGCAACTCTGGGTCATTACCGACACCCCGGACCTGATCGACGCTCCGGACGGCGTCTTCGTCGTTCCCCGCAGCAACACTTACGACCTGCTTTACATCATCAATGCAGCCACGGCATTCATCGGCGGCGACACCGGCTTTTCGCATTTTGCCGGCCTGTCACGCGTACCACTGATCATCTCGCTGTACGGCAACAACAGCTACGGCGTGACCAGCGAATATGGCGAAGCATGGGCCGGTCGCATCTGGAACAGCCTGCCCTGCACGGACAGCGCAACCACCGAGCACCACATCCATCTGATGCAGAACAACCAGTTGATTGGCCTGCAACGCTTCGCCATCGAAAAGGCCGTTTTCCGGATGCTCGCAGCCCGCTAGCCTATTCGGCAACCCAGCGCGGCAACTGATGCGAGATCTTGATGCTGCCGCCTTGCGGCAGACAAAGGAAATTGCCCCCCATGACGAACACTTCGTACTGGCGTTGCTCGAAGAAAGCGGCAAGTTTCTGCTTGTCGGATTTCAACCATTCGATCAGCACCAGGGGCCGATTGCGCTCTATCGTTTCGACCGCGCCGGCCAGGGCCATTTCTTCCATCCCCTCGATGTCGACTTTCATGATGCCCACTTTTTCGAAGTGGAAATCATCGATCCGCACCAGCTTGACCCGGTCGCCGCTACTCTCACCCTGCGGCTGACCGATGAACTCCTGCTGTTTGCCGCCAAACTCGACGCTGCCAAAATTGGAAACCCGACGGTAGTCAAAAGCCGGAATGTCTATTTCGCCACTTTCCGCGCCCACCGCGTTATGGTGAACATGGGCATTTTCCATGCTATTGAGCGCAACGCTGCCGCACACCATGTAAGCCAGCACCCGCTGCGCCTCGAACGAATGCACCACTCCCTTGCGCGGCGCCAGCGCCTTGGCCAGAGCCAGCGTATAAACCCCGAAATTGGCTCCGACATCAAGACAGATCGAGCCCTCCGGCAACAGCTTCGCCACCTTCACCAGCAGGTCGATCTCGGCGTAATCCAGGCCGAAGGGATTCTTGACCAGCGCATTGGTCTGGTTCAGGTCATAGCGATTGACCAGGATCTGTCCATAAGCCGTCGGCAAACAGATCGTGTAAGGAATTTCTGCAATGGCGGAAAGCATGTCGTTACGGTCCATGATCAAAGTAGGGGCGATGCCGGAGTTTAAACCGTGCGGCACTTCCCGCAAGCGGAAGCGGCACACCGGATTCAATGCCCGGAAATTTCGCGGTAGTATCCAGCGCTACGAAGCAAACAGGGAAAATAACTCTTTTCCTGGCGTCGACCGTTCGGAAGCGGTCACATTGCACCCCATGCCTTTTCCAACCTCCTCACCAACACGACCGCCGACACCATGACCTCCATCAAGCGCCCAGCCCCCTTTGTTCTCGTATCGACAGACCATGGCAGCATGATCGTGAACCGCAACGACTACCGCATGGTCGGCGAAAACCAGGCCTATGGCGTCGGCTTCCAGTTGCTCAACAACTCGAATTTCGACCCGGTGGAAGTCGGCGTTGCGCTAAACATCCTCAAGGCCCGCCGCGAATTCTTCGGCGATGGCGTCGTCGCCATCGATGCTGGCGCCAACCTTGGCGTGCATACCCTCGAATGGTCCAAGACCATGCATGGCTGGGGACGCGTGACCGCCATCGAAGCACAGGAACGCGTCTTCTATGCACTGGCCGGCAACATCGCGATTAACAACTGCCTCAACGCCTCTGCCATTCATGCCGCCCTCGGCGCCGAACATGGCACGCTGGACATTCCGGTACCTGACTACCTGAAGCCTGGCAGTTTCGGCAGTCTCGAACTGAAAAAACGCGAACGTACGGAATTCATTGGCCAGACCATCGACTATTCACCGGAAAACTGCTTCAACGTCCGCCTTGTTCCACTTGACGCACTCGAAACCGGCCGGGTCGATTTCATCAAGATCGACGTCGAAGGCATGGAACTCGAAGTACTGGAAGGCGCTCGCCAGATCATCGAACGCTGCCGGCCGGCGATGATGATCGAAGCCATCAAGACCGATCAGACTGCACTTTTCGAATTACTGACCAACTACGGCTACCGCGTCTACAAACACCACCTGAATTTCATCGCCATCCACAGCACGGACCGCTCCGACAGCTTCCTGAAAGTCAGCAACAACACCCCGTCTTGACATTTCCTTACATTTCGAATACAAGGAAAGCGTTTTCGGAAAGCAAGAAAACTCATTAAATCGGCAAACTGCAGGCAACTGCAGGACGCAAAGCCTCAGGTCCTGATTGACAGGATGGCTGGGTTGCACTGGAGCAAACTCGCTTCAGTTTCCCACCCCCATTCCCTCAAAACAAAGATCAGGCACGCCGTTTCAGTGCGGTTTTTGCTCGTTCCGATCTTGAAGAATTTTGCGCGAAGAAGCCCTAAAGCTTCTTCGCGTCCTGTCGTTAATGATCGTAATTGCTGTCTGTGCCCATAGTCCCTTGCCGGGTGACTTGATTCGAATCTTGAGAGGTGTGCCATGTCCGTAACCCAAGTAACCATCGTCAATTCCGCCACTGATATTGATGGCATGACCATTGATGGAACAATCAACAGCATCAAGGGCTCTTCCGGACAAGACACGGTAATTCTGGGATCAGGCGGCTCACTCAGCGTCTCCAGCGTCGAAACCATCGTCGGCTCGACCGATGCCGATGCCATCACCCTGCTCAACATCGGCACGGTATCGATCTCCCGAATCGAAACCATCACCGGCTCGGCCGGTTCCAACCAGGTCAACCTGCTCTCCCCGCTCACCGGCAATCTGACCATAGACCTGATTGAAATAGTCGTTGGCACCACCGGCACAGGTGAAACACTGGAGTTGAGTACCAACACCGCCTCGCTCAGCATTTCACGCATCGAAAGCGTGATCGGCAGTACGACCGCTGAAACCGTCACCATGCTCGGCGCCGGCACGCTGAACATCTCCGACGTCGATTCCGTCGTCGGCTCGACCGGCACCGACATCCTGCGCCTGGACGACGCTTCCACCGGACTGGAAATCAGCAGCATTGAAACCGTGATCGGCACCACGGGAACCGATGCAGTCACCCTGGCGACAGCAGGCGCTGTATCCGTCGACAAATTCGAAACAATCGTCAGCACGGCTGGCATCAACACCGTCACCCTGCTCAACGCACTGACCGGAACAGTCAATGTCGATGGCGTGGAAACGCTGATTGGTAGCGGCGGCGCCGACACGGTACAGATCGTCTCCGCCCCGGCCTCGACCATCCGCATCAGCGGCATCGAAAGCATTATCGGCACGACCGGAACCGGCGACATTGTCTACATCACCAGCGCCGGCAACGTTGAAACATCCAGCATCGAAAGCCTGGTTGGCACGACGGCAGTTGAAGTCGTCACCATGGCCTCGGCCCAGACCAACCTTGCCGTTTCGAGCATCGATACCGTCATCGGCTCAACGACGACCGATGGCGTCCAGATGCTCTCCAGCGGCGTTCTCGCCGTCAGCGGCCTCGGCACTGTCATCGGCACGGCGAGCACGACCGACCGCCTCACCCTGCTCGGCGCCAGCGCCGACGTCAGCGTTTCGGCTGTCGACACGATCACCGGCACCGCCGGCGCAGATACCATCACCATGCTGACCAACGGCTCCATCACGCTCTCCGGCGTCGAAAGCCTGATTGGCAGCAGCGGCACCGACACGGTCTATCTGACCGGCAGCGGTGCCATCAACGTTTCCTCGGTTGAAAGCGTGATCGGCACGACGGCTGCAGAAAGCGTCCAGCTCGATACCGCCAGTCTGACGCTGCGGGTTTCCGGCATCGATACCGTGATCGGCACGACCAACACCGATGCGGTCACGATGTTGACTGGCGGCAACCTCAAGATCAGCGATATCGAAACCGTAACCGGCTCCGTCTCGACCACTGACATCGTCACCCTCGACGCCAGCCAGACGATCCTTACTACCGCCAATGTCGAAACCGTGATCGGCAATACCTCAACCGACTCACTGACCCTCTCTGGCGGCGGCAGTGTGGCTGTATCCGGACTGGGCACGGTCAATGGCTCGGCCGGCGCCGACATCATCACCATGATGGCTGGCACCACCAGCCTCTACGTCAGCCTGGTCGATACCGTTATCGGCTCGGCTGGCAGCGATACGGTCAACCTGCGCACGGCAGGCATTCTTGCCATCTCAGGCGTCGAGAGCGTTGTCGGCACCACCGGCCAGGACACCCTGAGCCTGCTCGGCACCAGCGCAGTCGTCAGCATCAGCGACATCGATATCCTGCAGGGTTCGACCGGCAACGACACAGTTACCCTGTCCACCGCGGCCACCATGAGCATTTCCGGCGTTGAATCGCTGATTGGCGGCACCGGCACGGACATCATTACGCTGAACAACGCCGGCAATATCGAACTCAATGGCATCGACACGATCATTGGTTCGGGCGGCAGCGATGCAGTCGTGATGGCCACAACCACGCTGGCAGCTTCTGCCATCGAGAGCATTACCGGCACCGCCGGCACTGACACCCTGACCCTGCTATCCAGCGCCAACGTCGCCATTTCGAAGATTGAAAGCGTCCTCGGCACGAATGACAACGAAGTCCTGACCCTGCTCGGCACCAGCGGCTCGCTGACCGTTTCCGATATCGACACGGTCATTGGCTCTACTGGCCTCGACGCCATCACCATGCTCAATGGCGGCGCACTGACCACTTCGCGCGTTGAAACCGTGATCGGCACGACCGGCAGCGGCGACCTGCTCAACCTGCTCGGTACCGCAACCTCTGTCAAGATCGACAAGATCGAGACCGTCGTTGGCACGACCGGCGCCGACGACATCACCATCACCACCGGCAGCGGCAGCGTCAGCTTGTCGGTCAGCAGCGTCGAAACCGTTATCAGCTCCGGCGCGACGGAAACGCTGACCCTGCTCGCGGCGACGACCCAACTTAAGATTTCCGGCATTGAAACCCTGATCGGCACGGGCAACACCGATGCCGTGACCATGCTCACCAACGGCACACTCAATGTCTCCCAAATCGGCACGGTTACTGGCAGCACCGGCACCGACACACTGGCCCTGAGCGGCGGCGTCGACATCAAGATTTCCCAGATCGAGAGCGTCACCGGCTCGACCAACGTTGATATCGTTCGCCTGCAAACCGCAGCCAGCCTTAACGTTTCCGAAATCGACACGGTCATTGGCACATCCGGTAGCGATGCGATTACGCTGGCCAGCGGCTCGACCACGATCTCGACCTCCTCGGTAGATACGATCACCGGCACCGGCGCCACCGATACCCTGACCCTGCTCAATGCAGGCACGGTCAACATTGATGCCATTGAATCGGTGATCGGCTCAGGCGGCAGCAATATCCTTCGCCTGCAAAATGCCACCAGTCTGACTGTCTCCGCCGTTGAAACCGTACTGGGCTCGGCCGGCAGCGACACCGTCACGCTCAATACCGGCGAGACCATCCGTGTCTCGGCAATCGAATCCCTGGTCGGCACGACTGGTAGCGAAACGGTGATCCTGCTGACCTCGGGCAGCATCAGCATTGACGCCATTGACTCCGTTATTGGCGGCGTTGGCCTGGACAGCGTTACCGTGGTCAATTCCATGACCACACTGAAAATTTCTGGTGTTGAAACCGTCACCGGCGGCACTGGCAGTGACGTCGTCACCATGCTCGGCGCAGGTTCGCTCAAGATCAACCAGGTTGAAACCGTGATGGGTTCAATCAATACCGATATCGTTACGGTCAGCAATGCTGGCGCATTGACGGTATCCGAAGTTGAAACTGTCATCGGTGCCGCTGGCGCCGATCAACTGACCCTGCTCAACCCCGGAACCGTCACCGTCAGCAACATCGAAACCGTAACCGGCACCGCCAGCACCGATGCCGTTATCTTGATGACCGCAGCCGACCTCAAGATTGCCGATGTCGAATCGGTGATCGGCACCACGGGCATCGACCGCGTCACCATGAGCAACGCAGGTTCGCTCGCCATTTCCGCCATCGATACGGTGACCGGTTCGACCGGCGCCGACACGGTCAGTCTGCTCGTCGCCAGCACGACATTGGTCACCTCATCGGTCGAAACCCTGCTTGGCACGGCGAGTGCCGATGCCGTCACGCTGCTCACGGCTGGCGCCATCGCTGCCTCCGACTTCGACACCATTGTCGGCACGGGCGGCGTCGAAACACTGACCATGCTCACCTCGGGCAGCATCAAGATTTCCCAGATCGACAGTGTGCTCGGCACGGAAGGCATCGACATCCTGACTCTGGCAACCGGCGAAACCGTCTCCATTTCCGACGTCGAGACCGTCCTCGGTGCCAGTGGCGTTGATAGCATCACCATGCTGACCTCCGGAACGCTGATTGTCTCTGCCGTTGAATCCGTTACCGGCACGACCGGCAGCGACACCGTCACCATGCTCAACGCCGGCAACATTGCGCTGAGTTCGGTTGATTCGATCCTCGGCACCACCGGCACCGGCGACTCGGTGACCATGCTGACCAGTGGCTCGCTCGCCATTTCCGGCATTGAAACGGTTTCGGGCACGACCGGTACCGAAATCATCACCATGCTGACGCCTTCGACCCTGCTCAAGATCAACGCAATCGATACGGTAATTGGCACCACGGCAAGTTACGACACCGTCACCCTGCTGGCCGCCGGCGCGCTGACCACCAGCAGCGTCGAAACCATCATCGGCACCAGCGGCGCCGACAGCCTTACCCTGACCACGACCGGCAGCGTGCGCGTTTCCCTGATCGACACGGTTACCGGCACCACGGGCACTGAAACCATCAACCTGCTGACCCAGGGCACTGTCCTGATTTCGGCCATCGAAACGGTGGTCGGCTCATCCGGTACCGATATCGTCAAACTGCAGGCGGGCGCCGCTGCGATTTCGACGTCCAGCGTCGAAACCGTCTGGGGCACGACGGCGGCTGACTCGGTCAACATGTTGACGGGCGGCAATCTGGCGATTTCCGATATCGATACGGTCACTGGTTCGATCAGCACGGCCGACTCGCTGACCCTGCTCGTCGCCACCACCAACCTGCAAATCAGCGGCGTCGAGTCGGTGACCGGCACAACCGCTACCACCGACGCGATCACCCTGCTCAACGCGTCGACGGTCAGAGTATCCGACATCGACACCATTACCGGCTCGACCGGCAGTGACGCAGTCATCATGCTGACTGCTGGCACCATCAACATCTCCGGCGTCGAAGCGGTTACCGGCAGTTCCGGCCAGGATATCATTTCCCTGCTGACCGCCTCCGCAGTCCTGCGCGTTTCCAGCATTGAAACCCTGAACGGCACGACCGGCTTTGATGTCGTGACCATGCAGACCGGCGGCCAGATGCGCGTCGACCAGATCGATTCAGTGGTTGGCTCGGGAGGGGCAGACACAATCACCATGGTCAGCACGACCTTGTCTGTACAAAGCGTTGAGTCGGTCGTTGGCACAACGGCCACCACCGATCAACTGACCCTGAACGACGGCACCGCAGTGAGGGTTTCCGACGTAGAAACCGTGTTCGGCACTTACGGCCAAGATAGTGTCACGATGTCGAATGCCGGTACTCTCAAGATCTCCGAAGTCGACACCATCGTTGGAAGCACAGGCAGCGACACGATTACCCTGCTGACAAACGGCGACATTTCTGTCAGCGCCATCGAAACCGTGATCGGCTCGACTGGCACCGACAGCGTGCAGATGCTCAGCGCCACGACCCCGCTCAGCGTCTCGGCCATTGAAACCATTACCGGCTCGACCGGTGCCGATCAACTCACCCTGCTCGGTGGTGGCAGTGTCAGCATCTCGTCCGTTGAAACGCTGACCGGCACCACGGCGACCGATGTCGTCACCGTGCTGACTGCCGGCAATATGGCAATTTCCGCCATCGACACGCTGCTTGGCACGGCCGGTATCGAAACCGTCACCTTGCTGGCAGCCACGACCACACTCAAGATTTCCGACATCGACAGCGTCGTCGGCTCGACCGGCATCGATGCGGTCACCATGCTCAATGCCGGCACCTTGCGCGTCTCCGGCGTCGAAACCCTTACCGGCACCACCGGCACCGAGGTCCTGACACTGGTCACCGCCAACGCCGCTACCGTACAGATTTCCAGCATTGAAACCGTGATCGGCAGCACAGGCGCTGATTCGGTCGCTGTCACCACGGCGGGTTCGCTGTCGATTTCTGCGATTGACACACTGACCGGCACCACCGGCGTCGAAGTTGTCACGCTGCTGACCGCCAGCCCGGGCCTCAAGATCGACAGCATCGACACGCTGATCGGCACCACCGGCGTCGATGCGGTCACCATGCTGACCACCGGCAATCTGTCGATCTCGTCGATCGAAACCCTGGTCGGCACAACCGCTGCTGAAATTGTCACCATGCTGTCCGGGGGCAACCTTGGCGTAAATGCTATTGATAGCGTGATCGGCACGACCGGCACCACCGACATCGTCACACTCCTCTCGGCTGGCTCAGTCAGCATCTCCGGCGTTGATTCCGTACTGGGCACAACCGGTGCCGCCGACACGGTCACCATGCTGACCGCCGGCAACCTGCGGACTTCGGCAATCGAATCGGTGGTCGGCACGACCGGCGTTGAAGTCCTGACGCTGCTTGCCGCAACGACTGCACTGCAGATCGAGAAAATCGACACCGTCATCGGGTCGACCGGTGTCGACGCCCTGACCATCACGGATGGCGTTGCCCTCTCCGTTTCCGCCGTTGAAACGGTTTCCGGATCGACTGCGACGGATGTACTGCAACTGCTTACCGCCAGCACCACCTTGAAGATTTCCGACATCGACACCGTGATCGGCGCCGCCGGTACCGACATCGTCACCATGCTCAAAGCCGGTACGCTCAGCGTATCCGCCGTTGAATCCGTGGTCGGCAGCACCGGCACCGACCTTGTCAACATGGCTACCGCCGGCAGCCTTTCTGTCTCGCGAGTCGAGACCGTCACCGGCAGCACCGGCACCGACGTATTGACCATGGCCTTCTCCGGCAGCATGGCGGTATCGGATATCGAAACAGTGCTCGGCACCGTCGCTCCCAATGCGGTCACCATGCTCAACGGCAACATTGCCGTTTCCGGCATCGATACGGTGATCGGCACCACCGGCAGCACCGACCAGGTCAGCCTGCTCGCCGCCTCGACCGCCTTCAAGATTTCCGGTGTCGAAACGCTGATCGGCTCAGCCGGCAGCGATGCCGTTACCCTGCTCGCCGCGGCTCAACTCCAGGTTTCGGATATTGAAACCGTGCTCGGCAGCACAGGCACCGACGTGATTACCCTGGCAACAGCCTCCATCCTGCTCAAGGTTTCCGGTATCGAAACACTGGTTGGCTCGACCGGGACAGATGCGGTCACCATGCTGGCCGCCGGCAACCTCAACGTTTCGGTGATCGAAAGCATCACCGGCAGCACGGGCACAGATGTCGTCACCATGCTGACCACCGGCAGCCTCTCGGCTTCGGCTATCGAAACCCTGATCGGCACCACGGGTGGTCAGGAAAGCGTCAGCCTGCGCGGCGCAGGTGCTCTGAAGGTATCCGATATCGACACGCTGATCGGCGGCACCGGCGCTGATATTGTCACCCTGCTCGCCGCCCATACCCAGTTCAAGGTATCGGGCATCGAGACGGTAATCGGCACGGCAGGCACCACCGATGGTGTGGTTCTGCTGGCTGCCCAGACCAACCTGGCGGTTTCCGACATCGAAACGGTGATCGGCACCACCGGCAGCACCGATATCGTCAGGATTCTCGGCGCCTCGACCACCATGCAGATTTCCGGCGTCGAATCCGTCATTGGTACCGCTGCCGTTGAATCGGTCACCCTGTTGGGCGCCTCGGGCGAAGTCAGGGTCAGTGGCGTCGAATATGTGACCGGCACCACCGGCACCGATGTGGTGACTCTGGGCACGGCCGGCGCCGTCTGGGTTTCCAGTGTCGAAACCGTCATCGGCAGCATCGGCGCCGACGCGGTCAAGATGCTGACCCCGGGCACCCTGAGTATCAGCGGCTTTGAAACGCTGGCCGGCACCACCGGTACGGCGGATACGGTCACTCTGCTCGCCGCAGCAACCAGCCTGCGCGTCACCGGTATCGAAAGCCTGCTCGGCTCAACCGGTATCGACATCATCACCATGCTGGAAACCGGCCTCAAGGTATCCGACATCGAAACCCTGATCGGCACCACCGGTACCGACACGGTCACCATGCTGGTCGCCGATGCGGTTTCCATCTCGGTCATCGAATCGGTCGTCGGTTCAACCGGCACCGATGTCGTCACCATGCTGACCACGAGCGGCCTGACTACAGCATTGAAGGTCAGCGATGTGGAAAGCGTGATCGGCACCATCAGCCTGACCGATGCAGTGACTCTGGACGAAACCTCGGCTGTCAGCATCAGCGTCGGCGCCATTGAGAAAATCACTGGCACCACGGCCAGCGGCGACCAACTGACCCTGCTTTCTGCCACCGCAAGCCTGCAGGTAAGTCAGATCGAAACCGTGATCGGCTCCTCTGGTGCCGACGCGATCACCCTCCTGGGCACGGACAGCATTGCCATCAGCACCTCGCGCGTTGAAACCGTGATCGGCACCACCGGCAGCGGCGACGTCCTGACCGTCCTTGATGCCAATGCAGTCCGTGTTTCCCGGATCGAAACCGTCATTGGCACCACGGCTAACGAAACGGTCACCATGCTGACCGGCGGCAGCATCACGCTTTCCGGCGTCGATACGGTGATCGGCACCGTAGGCACGACCGACAGCGTATCTCTGACCGGCGCCTCCGCTACTGTCAGCATCTCTGCCATCGAGACAATCAGCGGCACCACTGGCACGGACATTGTCAGCATGCTTTCTGCCGGCACACTGAAGGTCGCCGGCACAGCAGTTGAATCCATCGTTGGTACGGTCGGAATCGACATCCTCAACCTGACCGCACTGGCCTCGGCCACGGTGAGCGTATCGAGGATCGAGACAGTGCTCGGCACCACCGGTGCCGATGCCGTGACCATGCTCGCTACCGGCTTGCTGGCGGCATCCTCGGTCGAAACAGTGACCGGCACCACGGGTGTCGAAGCAGTGACCCTGCTCGGCGGTGGCAACGTCAATGTATCCGACATCGAAACGGTAACCGGCAGTACCGGCGCCAACGTCGTCACCCTGCTCAATGCCGACAACATCAAGCTGTTCGGCATCGAAACGGTTGTCGGCTCGACCGGCTCCGACATCGTCACCCTGCTTGCCGCCAGCACCAACCTCAACAGCAGCGCCGTCGAAACACTGATCGGCACGGCCAGTGCGGACGGCGTAACCCTGCTTGGCGCGGGCGGAACGGTGAATGTATCGTCCTTCGAAACAGTGACCGGCACGACCGGCACCGACGTCCTGCAATTGCTGACCGCCGGCAGTGTCAAGGTGTCTCTGATTGAAACCGTGGTCGGCTCCAGCGGCATTGATGTCGTCACCCTGGCAGGAGCGGGTACGGTTTCGGTTTCCCTGGTCGATACCGTCATCGGGACGACATTTGCCGACCAGGTCACGCTTCTCGGCACCAGCAGCAATCTCAGGGTCAGTGCCATCGACTCGGTGCTTGGCACAACGGGTACCGATATCGTTACCCTGCTTGCCGCCAGTACCACCGTCAAGGTTTCGGCAGTCGAAACGTTCATTGGCTCGGTCGGTATCGATGCCCTGACCCTGAACAGCACCGATGCAATCTCGATCAATGGTGTCGAAACGCTGATCGGCAGCGCCGGCACCAACGTCGTTACCCTGCTCACCGCCGCAGCAATCAAGGTCAGTGCAGTAGAAACACTGATCGGCTCGGCCGGCCTCACCGACAACGTCACACTTCTGGCTGCGGGGACACTGGCTGTCTCCGGGATTGAGTCCGTAACCGGCGCCTCCGGCACCGATATCGTGACCATGCTGGCCGGTGGCAACCTCGGCATTTCTCTGGTCGAAACAGTCATCGGCAGTACCGGTCTGGACATCGTCCGCTTGCTGACCGCCTCGGCGGGCCTGACCATCGGCGGTGTCGAAACCTTAGTCGGCTCGGCCGCCCTGACTGATACCGTCACCTTGTCGGCAGCGATCACCGACCTGCAGATCAACGGTATCGAAACCCTGACCGGTTCGGCTGGCGTCGATGTGGTCAAGATGATGGCGGCCGGCAGTATTTCGGTCTCCGATGTCGATACCCTGCTCGGTTCGATCGGTATTGATACTGTCACCATGCGCACCAGTACGCTGACCATCTCCGACATTGAAACCCTCACCGGCACGGCTGGCACCAGCGACCGGATCACGATGCTGACGACCGATGCGCTCAGCCTGAGCGCGATCGAATCGGTGATCGGTACCACCGGGGCGGATTCCATCACCCTGCGCGCCTCCGGTACGCTGAGCGTGAGTTCGGTTGAAACCGTCATTGGCTTCACCGGTACGGATGTCGTCACCATGCTGGCCGGTGGTGCGATCAAGGTGTCGCTGGTCGAAACGGTGACTGGCACCGCCGGAACCTCCGACTCGCTGACCCTGCTGTCGGCCGGTACGGTAACGGCCGGTGGTTTCGAGACGGTGATTGGTTCTGGCGGGCTGACTGACAACCTGATCATCAGCGGTGCCGGTGGCGCCATCTCGACCTCCAGTGTTGAAACAATCACTGGCTCGGGTTCGACCGATACCCTGACCCTGCTGGCAGGCGGCACCTTCCGGATCGGCGGCGTGGAGACCATCATCGGCACCAGCGGTGCAGAAAGCATCACGCTGACCGGTGCGGTGGCAACCAACGTCACCGGCGGTACCGGCGCGGATATCTTCGTCGCCAACGCCAGCGCGGCAGATACCTTCGTCTTCGGCGCCCTCGCCCACTCCGGCATTGGTGCAGCAGCCGACACCATCACTGGCTTCGTGCATGGCACCGACAAGCTGGACTTCACCGACATCGTGGCCAGCCTGACCTTCAAGGGGATTACCGCCTTTACCGGCACCCTGGGAGGACCGGAAGCCCGTCTGACGGCAGCCACCTCGGCCGCCGGTGTCGCCACCATCCTGCAGATTGACAAGGACGGTAACGGCACGGTGGATATGGAAGTGAAGCTGGTCGGTTTGACCACGACGCTAAGTCAGGCTGACTTCGTCTAAGTCGTCAGAATCAGCGGCGAATGCGTTAATCTTGGGGCCGTCCGATCCGGACGGCCCTTTTTCATCTGATTATCGATGCAGCAAACAGAACCGACCGCGCAATCCGTGCTTGACGCAATCCAGCCCCTGCTGGAACGCCTGGCATCGCTGGAGGCGCCGGAAAGCTTCGTCTGCACATGGCTGAAAACCCTGGCACTCCCGGCGGAAACCCTGCTCGCGCTGGGCGCCGCCCTGATCGGCAAGGGCGCAAATGAAGCGGCCTGTGCCGTCTTTGCCGAAACGGTCCGCCGCCATGCCGACAACCCGGTCGCCCGGCACAATCACGGGGTTGCCCTGCAACTGCTCGGCAGCTTCGACGAAGCAGCAACAGCATTCCGCCAGGCTGCGGCGTTGCAGTCACCCGAGCAGGGCATCGCCAGCCTTTCTGCCGAAGGCGTTGTCCTGCGCCAGGCCGGACAACTCGATGCTGCCGAGCAACTGTTGCGCCAGGCCTGCGCCCTTGGCCAGGACACGCCGGACATCCGCTGGAACCTGGCATTGACCCTGCTCAATGCCGGCAAGTTTGGCGCTGCCTGGCCGCTCTATGAAAGCCGTTACGAACGCCCGGACAAGCCGTCCTGGGCGATCATGGACGAGACGCAATGGCCGATGTGGCGCGGCGAACCGCTGGCCGGCAAGCGTCTGCTGGTGGTCGGGGAACAAGGACTGGGCGACCAGATCCAGTTTTCCTCATTGCTGCCGCTGGTCGCGGCCCAGGCGAAAGAAGTCGAGATGCTGGTTTCGCCCGGACTGCCGCAGCTGTTTGCCGGACTGCCCGGCCTCAAGGCTGTGCATGCGGCACGGCCGCGCCATCTCGATTTCGATTACTGGGTTTATCTGCTTTCGCTGCCCCTGCACCTTGGTCTCGACACGCCGGCGAAGCTGGCCCCCGGCCCGACGCCTTTTACGGTCGACGCCGTTTTAGCAGCAAAATTCGCGGCGCGCCTCGCCGCCGTCGCCGGCGGGCGCCTCAAGGTCGGTCTGGTCTGGGCCGGCAACCCGGTGCATGCCAATGACCGTTTCCGCTCGATGCAACTCGACCAGCTCGCGCCGCTTCTCGCGCTCGACGTCTGCTGGGTCAGCCTGCAGCGCGACCTGCCGGCGCGCGATCAAAACAGTCCCTGGCTGCCGCGCCTGGAAAACCTCGCTCCGGAACTGAGCAGCATGGCCGACACCGCGGCCGCCCTGAGCCAGCTCGACCTGCTGATCAGCATCGACTCGGCACCAGCCCACCTCGCCGCCAGCCTGAACCTGCCGACCTGGATGTTCCTGCCGCAAAATGTCGACTGGCGCTGGCCGCGCGATGGCGAGACGACCTTCTGGTACCCGACAATGCGCCTTTTCCATCAGACCCGCCTGGGCGACTGGGCCGCGCCGCTTGCCGACATGCGCAAGCAACTCGCCCGCCTCAGCACAACGCCACCGATTTCCCGATGAGCAAAGCCAAAGATAGCGTAGTGAAACAGCTGAATGCCGCGATGCAGGCCTTCTCGGCCGGCCGCATCGAGGAAGCCGGCAAGCTGGCCGGGCAACTGGTTGCCAGCCAGCCGAAACTGGCCGATGGTCACCACCTGCTCGGCCTGGTCGCGCGCAAGCAGAACCGCATCGACGATGCCTGCCGGCACTACAGCCGGGCCAATGAACTTGCCGACTCACCGGCCGCTAGCGCCGTCGTGCTCGGCAACTGGGGCAATGCCCTGCTCGCCGCCGAGCGCAACAGCGAGGCCGAAGCCTGTTTCGCCCAGGCCCTGCAACTCAATCCGGACAATCCGCAGGCGGCGATCGGACGCGGCGACGCACTGCGCCGCCTGAGCCGTCTGGAAGAGTCGGAACAGGTGTTGCGCGCCGTGCTTGCCGCCGATCCGGCCAGCACCACCGCCTGGGTCAACATCGGCGCCACCCTGCAGGCGCGTGGAAAGATCGGCGAAGCGGCCGAAGCCAACCGCAACGCGATCCGCCTCGACCCGCAGGCCGCGGTCGCCTATTACAACCTCGGCGGCCTGCTCATGGATGCCGGCCAGAACGGTGAAGCCCTGCACAACCTGAGCGAGGCCGTGCGCATCGATCCGGACTATGCCGACGCTGCGGCCTCGCTGCTGCGTCTGTCCCAGTCGCTGTGCGCCTGGGATATTTCCGAACCGCTCGAAGAGAAAGCCCGCCAGCGCGTGCGCCAGGGCGGTACGGTATTTCCGTTCGCCTTCCTCGCCATCCCGGCAACGCGCGAAGAACAGCAGCAATGCGCCCGCTCGTGGGCACAACGCCGCTACGGTTCGGTGCAGCCATTTTTGCCCGTTTCCAGCGGTCGACCGGTAAAAACGGGCAAATTGCGCATCGGCTACCTGTCATCCGACTTTCACGACCACGCCACCGCCTACCTGATGGCCGAAGTCTTCGAACTGCACGACAAGCGGCACTTCGAACTGTTCGCCTATTCGAGTGGCCCGGACGATGGCGGCAAGATGCGCCAGCGCCTCAAGCAGGCCTTTGATCATTTCAGCGAAATCGGGCGCCTCACCGACGAGGCCGCGGCACGCCAGATACAGGCCGACGGCATCGACATCCTGGTCGACCTCAAGGGCTACACCCGCGACTCGCGCACCGGCATTCTCGCCTGGCGGCCGGCGCCGGTGCAGGCGCAGTATCTCGGCTATCCGGGCACGCTCGGCGCCGGCTTCGTCGATTACGTGATCACCGACGCCATCGTCACGCCACCGGAGCATCTCGCCGCCTACGACGAAGCCGCCGCCTACCTGCCCGGCAGCTACCAGTGCAACGACCGCCAGCGCCCGCTCGGCAACAAGCCGGGCCGCTCCGCCTGCGGCCTGCCGCCAAGCGGCCTCGTCTTTTGCTGCTTCAACCACACCTACAAGATCCGCCGTGAAGTCTTTGCCGTCTGGTGTCGCCTGCTCCAGGCCCTGCCCGACAGCGTACTGTGGTTGCTGCGCTCGAACCCGGAAGCCGAAGCCAACCTGCGTGCCGCCGCGGAGGCAGCCGGCATTTCCGGCCAGCGCCTGATCTTCGCGCCGGTCGCGCCGCTCGCCGAGCACATCGCGCGCATCGGCGAAGCCGATGTCTTTCTCGACACGCAGCCGTACAATGCGCACACCACGGCCAGCGATGCGCTGTGGGCCGGTGTGCCGGTGGTAGCCTGGCAGGGCGACAGTTTTCAATCGCGCGTCTCGTCCAGCCTGCTCAGTGCAGTCGGCCTGCCGGAACTGATCGCGCACGATGCTGACAGCTATTTCGCGCGCGTCATGCAACTGGCCACCGATCCGGCCTGGCGCGGCGAAGTCGCTGCCCGGCTGGTCGCGGCACGCAGCAACAGTCAATTGTTCGACTCCCGGGCCTTCACCCGGGATCTGGAAGGTTTGTACCGGGCCATGCAGGCCCGCCATGAAAAAGGACAGGCGCCGGCGACGATTCACCCGCTGCCCGCCGACGAGGAGGCATCACCCGTGCAGGATTACCGCGAACTGCTGATCGGCGCAGGCTCCAGCCGCGTCAAGAAACTGGCCGCCAACGGCCGCCAGGACTGGCACAACCTGACCACACTCGACATCAATGCCGACCACAAGCCAGACCTGGTCTGGGACCTGACGCAACTGCCGCTGCCCTTCGAGGACAACAGCTTCGACGAGATCCACGCCTACGAAGTGCTCGAACACACCGGCCAGCAGGGCGACTACAAGTTCTTCTTCGCGCAGTTCGCCGAACTGTGGCGCATCCTGCGACCGGGCGGCCTGCTCATCGGCACCTGCCCGTCACGCCATTCGCCGTGGGCCTGGGGTGATCCCTCACACACCCGCGTCATCCAGCCGGAAAACTTCATCTTCCTCGATCAGGCGCAGTACATCGCCCAGGTCGGACGCACCGCGATGAGCGATTTCCGCTACATTTTCAAGGCGGATTTCAGCACCGCCTTCAGCCAGGACGACAACACCACCTTCTCGTTCGCCCTCAAGGCGATCAAGCCCTCCCGTTACCAAGCGCCCAACGCCCCGGATGCCAGCACCCATTGACGACAGCCTGCTGACCGCGGCACTCGCCGGGTACGAGCAAAAGGAATACGCCCAGGCCGCCGCCCTGGTCGCCAGCTACATGCAGGTCGACAGCAGCCGGGCCGACGCCTGGACGCTGTGCGGCATGCTCCGCAAGGCGCAGGGCGACATCACCGGCGCCCGCGACGCCTACCTGCAGGCGATTGCGCGCTCGCCCGACTATGCCGACGCACATACCAACCTGGCCAATCTCGAACGCTGGGAAGGTTCGCCCGACGAGTCGCTGGCGCATTACCTGATCGCCTTCAAGCTGCGCCCGAACAGCGGTGCCGCCAACAATATCGGCTGCGTGCTCTCCGACCTCGGCCGCTTCGCCGAAGCCGTGCAATGGCACGACAAGGCGCTCGAACTCGAGGCCGGCGCCGCCGACCCGCAATGGGACCGCGCCCTCGCCCTGCTTGCCGGCGGTCGCTACAAGGAAGGCTTTGCCGGCTACGAATCGCGCTTTTTGCGCCGTCTGCCGGTGCCGCGCGAATTCACGCGACCGCGCTGGAACGGCGAGCCGCTCGCCGGCAAGACCATCCTGCTCTATTGCGAACAAGGTTACGGCGATGCGCTGCAGTTCCTGCGCTTCGTACCCTGGGTCGCGGCGCGCGGCGGCCGGGTCGTGCTCGAAGTCCTGCCCCCGCTCGCCCGCCTGGTGGCCCGGCTGCCGGGTGTCGCACAAGTCATCCCGATGGGCGAGGCCTTGCCGCCTTTTGATTGCCAGCTCTCGGTGATGAGCCTGCCGCATGTGCTGCAGCTCGAACTCGCCGGCGTTCCCGGCCTGCCCTACCTGAGCGCCCCGAATCCCGGCGCCGCCGCCAGCCGCCTGAACGAGCTGGCCGGCGATCCGGCTGCGCTCAAGGTCGGCATCGTCTGGGCCGGCAACCCCGGCGTCAAGAACGACCGTTTCCGTTCGCCGCGCCTCGACGTACTGCGCCCGTTGTGGGACCTGCCCGGCGTGCGCTTCTTCGGCCTGCAGAAGGGCGACGGTCGCAACGACCTGCGCCCGACCGACCCGATCATCGATCTCGACCAGGAAATCCAGGACTTCACCGACACCGCCAACTACATCATGGCGCTCGACCTGGTCATCACCTCCGACACCTCGGTCGCCCATCTTGCCGGCGCCCTCGGCAAGCGCGTCTGGGTCATGCTCATGCATGTCGCCGACTGGCGCTGGCTGGGCACGCCGACGCGCAGTTACTGGTATCCATCGGCCCGCCTGTTCCGCCAGACGAGCAGCGGCGACTGGGGCAGCGTCAGCCGCGCCCTGCATAGCGAATTGCAGGCTCTGCTCGCCAATCGCCAAGCCACCCACCCGGTCGTCATGGATGCGCTGGACGCTCACCAACAGGGCGATGGCACGCGCGCCGGCCTGCTGATCGAACGCGCCCTCGACCACGAAACGCGGCGCCCGGACATCTGGACGCTGTACGGCATGATCTGCCGGCGCGAAGGCAACACCCTCTGCGCCCAGGCTGCCTATCAGGAAGCCCTGCGCCTCAAACCCGATTTCCACGATGCGCTGTGCAATCTCGGCAACCTGCACAAGGATGCCGGCCGCATCGCCGCGGCACGCGACTGCTACGCCGCGGCGCTCGCCAAGGAACCGAAGCACCTCGCCGCGCTGCGCGAGCTTTCCGATGTCGAGCGCCAGCTCGGCCGACCGGACGTAGCGGTCGACATGGCAAAAACGGCACTTTCCATGATGCCCGGCAACCCGGCACTGCTCAACAATCTGGGGGCCGCCCTGTCGGAACTCGGCCGCCACAACGAAGCCGAAGCCGCCCTCGTCGAAGCGCTGGCGGCCGATCCGCAGCATATCGAGTCGGAATACAACCTCGGCGTCCTGCAGCACAAACAGGGACGCGACAACGAAGCGGTTGCTCACTTCCAGGCAGTTCTCGCGCGCAGCCCGGGGCATTCGCGCGCCAGCTACAACCTCGGCGTGGTTTATCAGGGGCTGGGCGACTTCCCGGCGGCCGAAGCCGCCTACCGCCGTGCCATCGAGATCGACCCGAACTACTTCAGCGCGCTGTTCAACCTCGGCGCGCTCTACGGCTTTACCGGCCGCTTTGCCGAGGCACTCGCCTGCGAACAGCGCTGCCTGGCGCTCAATCCCAGCCATCTCGGCGCCCGCGCCGAAGCCCTGCACCTGTCGATGAAATTCTGCGACTGGCAGCAGGTGCTGCCGGAAGCCCGCCACCTGGTCGAACACATGGCGCCGGATGGCAATCTGCAAGCCGAGATTCCGCCCTTCGTGCTGCTCTCGCTACCGGTCGACATCCCGGAAAGCCTGCAATTGGTCGCCGCCAGACGCAGTGCCGCCAACCTGGCCAAGGGAATTTTGCCCTTTACGCCGCGTCGACCGGTACACCGCAGCAAACTGCGCATCGGCTACGCCTCCAGCGACTTCCACGACCACGCGACGATGCACCTGATGCGCGGCCTGTTCAAGCTGCACGACCGCAGCCGCTTCTCCATCCACGCCTATTCGTGGGGACCGGACGATGGCAGCCACTATCGCCGGCAGGCCCTGCACGACATCGAGCACTTCAACGAGCTGCGCGGTCAGGGCGCCGCGGCCATCGCGCAGCGCATCCACGACGACGAAATCGACATCCTGATCGACCTCAAGGGCTACACGCGCGACTGCAAAAGCGAGATTTTCGCCTTCCGCCCGGCACCGGTGCAGGTCCAGTATCTCGGCTATCCGGGCAGCATGGGCGCCGATTTCATCGACTGGATCATCACCGACCGCATCGTCACGCCACCCGCCGCGCAGGCTGCCTATTCGGAAAAGTTCGCCTATCTGCCGCACTGCTACCAGGTCAATGACCGCGAGCAGGACATCGCCGAACCGCAACCGACGCGCGCCGCCTGCGGCCTCCCGGAAAGCGGCGTGGTGTTCACCTGCTTCTGTACGCATTACAAGATCGACCCGCTGATCTGGACGCGCTGGATGAACATCCTCAAGGCCGTGCCGGACAGCGTGCTCTGGCTGTGCGCCGGCCAGGTCCAGACCGAAGCCAACCTGCGCCGCGAGGCGGCGGCACAGGGCGTCGCCCCCGAACGTCTGGTGTTCGGCAAGATCATGCCCAAGGCGCAGCATCTGTCGCGCCTGCGCCACGCCGACCTCTTTCTCGATACCTACTGGTACAACGGCCACACAACGGCGAGCGATGCGCTGTGGGCCGGCGTTCCCGTCCTCACCCTCCCCGGCGAGCGCTTTGCCTCGCGGGTCGGCGCCAGCCTGGTCAGCGCGGTCGGCATGCCGGAGATGATCGCCGGCGATTTCGATCATTACGAAGCACTCGCCATCGAACTCGGCCGCCAGCCGCAACAACTCGCCGATTTACGGCAAAAACTGGCGGCCAACCGCCTGACGACGCCGCTTTTCGACACCGCCGGCTTTGTCCGCGATATCGAGGCGCTGTACACCGACATCTGGGCTGACGCCTGCGCCGGCGATAAGAAAGATCACGCATGAGCCAAGCACAAAAGACACCGGGCAGCCCCCTGCTCGCCTCGCCGCTGATCGCGGCCCTCTGGGAAATGCGCTCGACACTGGTTTCGGTGTTCGCCTTCTCGCTGGTCATCAATTTCCTGATGCTGGCACCGTCGCTGTACAGCCTGCAGGTCTACGACCGGGTGCTGACCAGCCGCAACATGACGACCCTGCTCATGCTGAGCCTGATCACGCTGTTTCTCTTTGGCGTGCTCAGTCTGATCGAATGGTCGCGCAGCCGCATCATGGTTCGTGTCGGCGTGCGTCTCGACCATGTGCTCGGCAAACGCCTGCTCGCCGCCGCGCATCGCCTGAACATCGACCAGGGCAGCAGCGCCGGCCGCTCGCTGCTCGGCGACCTGTCGAAAATCCGCTACTTCCTGACCGGCCCGGCCATGCTCGCCGCCCTCGACGCGCCCTGGGTGCCGATCTACTTTGTCGTCACGATGATGCTGCACCCCTGGCTCGGCCTGATTGCCCTGGTCAGCGCCGTCATCCTGTCGATCCTGACCTATGTCACCGAACTGCTGACCCAGCATCCGCTATCACGCGCCAACGCGCACGCCCATGAAGCCAGGAAGATCAGCGACGTCAATCAGCGCAACGGCGAAGTGGTCGAGGCGATGGGCATGCTGCCCGCCCTGACCGGGCGCTGGCAGGCCGCCCAGGATGGCCATCTCTACGAACAGGCCCGCGCCAGCGACCGCGCCGCGCATGTCTCGTCCTTCACGCACTTCTTCCGCCTGCTGCAGCAGGGCCTGATTCTCGGCGCCGGCGCGATGCTCGCCGTCGACGGCTCGCTCACGCCCGGCGGTATGATCGCCGGCTCCATCCTGGCCAGCCGCATGATGCTGCCGATCGAGCAACTGATCGCCTCCTGGCGGCAATGGATCGACGCGCACGAAGCCTGGAAGCGGATCGACCATGCCTTGTCACTGCCCGAACCCGGCTTTTCCGGCGTCAAGCTGCCGGCACCGAAGGGCGAGATTTTCCTCGAAAACGTCTATGCCGGCCCGCCCGGCTCGACCACTCCGACGCTCAAGAACATCACCCTGCGCATTCCGGCCGGCGCCAGCGTTGCCGTGGTCGGCGCCAGCGCCGCCGGCAAGTCGTCGCTGCTGCGTGTTCTGGCTGGTGTCTGGAAGCCGCTCAACGGCCTCGTCCGCATCGACGGCGCCGACATGCAGCACTGGCCGCGCGCCGACCTCGGCCCGCATATCGGCTATCTGCCGCAGGACGTCGAACTGTTCGACGGCACGGTCGCCGAAAACATCTGCCGCCATGGCGAGCTGAACAGCGAGGCCATCCTCGCCGCTGCCTCGGCTGCCGGCGTCGACGACATCATTCGGCGTCTGGCGCAGGGTTATGGCACGCCAGTCGGCAGCGGCGGCACCTTCCTGTCCGGCGGCCAGCGCCAGCGCATCGGCCTGGCCCGTGCTCTGTACGGCACGCCGGCCCTGGTCTTTCTCGATGAACCGAATGCCAACCTCGACGAGGCCGGCGAACTCGCGCTCGATGGAGCGCTCAAGCTGGCCCACGAACGCGGCCAGACCATCGTCCTGGTCAGCCATCGCCCGAATGCGATCCGCAACTGCGACCTGATCCTGATGCTGCAGGATGGCCAGGTGGCGCTGTTCGGCCCGCGCGACCTCGTGCTGCAGAGCCTGGCCAATGCTTCCGCCAAGACCCTGCCCCAGCAACCGCCTGCCGTGGAAAATGGCCATGCGCCCCAGTAAATCTCCCCTTCGCCGTTTCCTGCAACAACTGCGCATCGCCTTCAAGGGCTTCATCTTCCCGCGCGTGAAAAACATCGATCCAGCACTCGACGACTGGGAAAATCCGCGCCAGGCGATGAATCTGGGCCGCAACATCATCATCTTCGGCTTCGGCGGCTTCCTGCTCTGGGCCTTTTTCGCCCCGCTGGAAGAAGGTGTCGTGGCGAGCGGCTCGGTGGCCGTGGAATCCAAACGCAAGACCGTCTCCCACCTGACCGGCGGCGTCGTTGCCAGCATCCGCGTCAAGGAAAACCAGGGGGTCAAGGCCGGCGACATCCTCGTCACCTTTGAAGACGTTCAGGCCAAGGCCGCGCTGGACACCATACTGCAGCAATATGTTGCCGCGGCGGTGCGCCTCGCCCGCCTGAAGGCCGAGCAAAGCCAGGGCAGCAGCATCCAGTACCCGGAGGAGATCAGGACCTACTTTGCCGAGCCCTGGGGCAAGGAACTGGTCAGCGCGCAGGAACATCTCTTCAAGACCCGCAAGCTGGCCCTCGACAACGAACAGGCGATCTACGGCCAGAATCTCGCCGCCCTCGACAAGCAATTGCAGGGCACCCGCCAGCAACTGACTGCACGCACCCAGCAATCGGGCTTCCTGCAACAGGAAATCGACGGCATGCGCGGCCTGGTTGCCGAAGGCTACGCGTCGCGCAACCAGTTGCTCGCCCAGGAACGCACCCAGGCCGAACTGTCCAGCGTGACCAGCGAACTGCAGGCCAGCATTGCCAAAAACGCCAGCCAGGCGGCCGAGATCCGCTTGCGCCAGTTGCAGTTGCGCCAGGACTTCCTGCGCGATGTCGAAGCGCAACTGGTCGAGGCCCAGCGCGACCAGTCGGCACTGAGCGAACGCCTCAAGGCAGTGCGCGATGAATATGCGCGTACGGTCGTCCGTGCCCCGGCCGACGGCCAGGTGGTCTCGCTGCAGACCCAGACCATCGGCGGCATCGTCGGCCCCGGCGGACGCATTCTCGAAATCGTACCGCAAGGCGATGCACTGCTGCTCGATGTGCAGGTGCAGCCGGGCATGGTCAATCGCATTCATCCCGGGCAGGCCACCGATATCCGCATCAATGCCTTCTCCGACCGGCCGCAACTGGTGGTCGAGGGCCGGGTCAGCTCGGTTTCCTCCGACCGCCATACCGATCCGCTAACCGGCCTGCCCTACTTCCTTGCCCGCGTCGAAGTCACGCCGGAAGGTCTGAAAGAACTCGGCAGCCACCATCTGCATCCGGGCATGCCGGTCGATGTCATCATCAAGGCAGGCGAACGCACCTTTGCCGCCTACCTGATGAAGCCGCTGACCCTGCGCATGTTCTCGGCGCTGCGGGAACCCTGAGATGAAGAAGCGACTTCTCGTTGCGGCCTTGCTGCCGCTGTTTGCCACGTTCCCGCTCCATGCCGAAACAGTCAACCTGCGCCAGGCCTGGCAATACGCACTGCAAAACGACCCGACCTGGCAGGTCGCACAGGCCGATGCCGGCTACGAGCGCGCCGAGCAAGGCAAGGCGCTGGCCGGACTGCTGCCGTCGCTGTCCTTCTCCGCTTCGCGCTACAAGAACGAACTCGACCGCCAGGGCGCGAGCAACAATCCGACCCGCTACGACTCCAGCGTCGATGCCTGGTCGCTACGCCAGCCGCTGATCCGTTTCCAGAACATCGCCGACTACAAGCGCACCGTTGCGCATAGCGAAGCGGCCGACTTCACCCTGAGCGCAGCAGCACAGCAACTGACCGTGCGGGTCGCCCAGGCCTATTTCGATGCGCTGCTGACCGAAGACCAGTTGCGCCTGGCCCGCTTCCTGGTTGCTTCGCTGGAAGCGCAGCAGGATGCCGCCAGCAAGTCATTCCGCAGTGGTGCCGGCACGCGCATTGAAATCGACGAAGCCGCCTCCCGGCTTGCCATTGCCGTCTCGGAAGTGCTCGCCACGGAAAACCTGCGCGCCAATACACGGCAGAAACTCGCCGCCCTGCTCGGCGTCGACGTCACCGGGATTGTTGCCCTGGATGAAAAAAGGCTGAGCGCCCTGCAACTCGCGCCGGCCGACTTTGCCGCGTGGCGCGACATGGTCCTGCAGACCAACCCCGAACTGCAGGCCGCGGGCAAAACCATCGATGAAACGGCGTGGACCGTCAATCGCGCCCGGGCCGGACATCTGCCCACCGTAGACCTGGTGGTTTCCAAATCGCGCTCGGAAAGCGAAACCGTCTCAACGGTCAACTCGCGCTACGACCTGAATTCGGCAGGTGTCCAGCTCAATGTGCCGATTTTCGCGGGCGGTTACGTCAACGCCGAAACCACCCAGGCACGCGCCCGACATCAGCGCGCCCAGGCAGTTTATGAAGGCATTCGTCGCGATCTGGAAACCCGGGTCCAGAAGGAATTCAACGGCATCATGCAGGGCCGCGAACGGCTCAATTCGCTCAAGCAGGCGCTGCTTGCCAGCCAGGTGGCGCTCAAGTCGACCCGGCGCGGCGTCGAGGCCGGCACGCGCAATACACTGGATGTCCTGAATGCCGAGCGTCAGGTCTATAACATGCAGCTCGAACTGTCGCGCTCGCGACACGAGTTCGTGATGAGCCGCCTGCGCCTGAAGGCCATGGCGAACATGCTGGACGAGGAAGAAATTCTGCTGATCAGCAGCCTGCTGAACGCCGCCCCCTGATCCGGCAAACGGATGGCGGGGCTGGTGCGTCCTGACGGAATCGAACCGCCGACCTCCACGATGTCAACGTGGCGCTCTAACCAGCTGAGCTAAGGACGCATGGGGAAAATGGAGCGGCAGAAGAGTCTCGAACTCTCGACCTATACCTTGGCAAGGTATCGCTCTACCAACTGAGCTACTGCCGCTCTGTGCTTCCACGCAACAATCATCGGGGAAGGGCGCGCATTATAAATTCCCGGACAGGATTTGCAAGCCCCCTGGCAACATTTGTTTCCCGGCGGCGAAAAATACCAAGACAGCTGCGGCACAACGGCTTTCAGGCACAAGAGATGCTTTTGTTTAGCCACCAATTCACGAAAGGCACCTCATGTCCGTCAGCTCCATCCTGTCCTACGGCATGCAAAGCATGCAGGCCGGCATGAACCGCAGCGCCATCGCCGGCGCCCGCATCGCCGGTTTCGGTGCCAGCAGCGACAACAGTGCGATGGCGGGCAGCATGGTCGAGCTCAGTCGCGGCGCGATCGACGCCAAGGCCGCCGCCAACGTGATCAAGACCGGCGATGCAATGCTCGGTACGCTGGTCAATCTGCGCGCCTAGGCAAATATTGCCGGGCAGCAAACTGCAAGTCTGTGCAAATTGCGTTTTCTGCAACCGCCACCCCGGTTATGATCTTGAATCAGTCATGGATGACCGGAACGGCAAAGCGATGCAACCAATCGGGAGATCGGCCAAAAACAAAAAAGCCACTCGAAAGAGTGGCTTGAATGCTTGATTTTACTGGTGCCCCCGAACGGAATCGAACCGCTACCTGATGATTACAAATCCATGATTTTGCTTGTTTAACTGGATTGATTTGCGTTGAAGACCCCCACGGGAAATACAGAAATAACCCTTATATATCATGACGATATATAGCACCCATTGTTGATCAAAGTAGATTCGCGTTGATATAATTTGGCTACGTTGGAGCTACGCCGTAGCCAAACCAACCCATAGAGGCCAAATCAATGGGGCGCATCAAAGCGAAACGCGAACGACTGACAATCCCACGCATCGAGGCATTCAAGCGCCCTGCCGACAAAGAGCAGGCGTTCCTATGGGATACCGAGTCACCCCGACTTGCCGTTAAGGCAACCGCCAGCGGGAAAGCTTTCATTTTTGAAGGAAAGCTGAAAGGCCAGACGATTCGACGCGTTATTGGCGATGTCCTCAACTGGACCATTGAGGATGCGAGATCCGAAGCTCGACGACTACAAACCATTATTGACCAGGGCAACGACCCGAGAGAGCTAGACCGGGAAAAAGCCGAATCGAAAACCCGAGCGAAGGCCGCCACGGAAGCAGCCGAGAAAGAGGCGGAGAACCGCAAGCAATACACCTTGCGCGCACTGCTCGACGCTTACAGCAACCTTCTGGAGTCCAAGGGCAAAGAACAGAGCGCCAGACAGACCCGCTCAATCGTTAAGTGTCACGTTCTGAAGCCACACCCAGCGATTGCCGACCTGCCGGCAAGCGAAATCACTGCGCACCATATCGCCTCGTTAGTACGATCGGTGCTCGAACAGGGCAAGGAGCGCGCAGCCGGCCTATTGCGAAGCTACCTATCCGCAGCATTCAATGCAGCCAGAAAATCACCATTTGACGCGAAGCTGCCGGCAAGCCTGATCCCCTACAACGTCACGATCAACCCTGTTGAGCCGGTATCCACCATTCCCGTAAACCGAGGCAATCGAACGCTGAATACGGAAGAAATGAAATCGTATCTGGCCGGCCTGGCTGATGACGACCTATCCAACATGGCGCTAAGGCTAGCGCTCTTTGCTGGAGGACAGCGCATGGCACAACTACTGCGCGCCAAAATTAACGACTATGAGCCGGAAGCACAGACCCTTCGTCTATGGGATGGAAAAGGCAAACGCACCACCCCCCGCGAGCACTTGTTGCCACTTGCCCCGAAGGCTGCCGCCATTATCGAAAAACTGATCGACCGCGCCAAGATCCAAGAGGATGCCAACGCCAAGAAGGAAAACCGAGCACCTGCTTACAACAACCTGCTTCTGTTCTCCTCGTATGGCAAAACCCAACTGGTGGAAACCACCCCCGGCAAACGCGCAGCGGAAATTTGCAAGTTGATGAAGTGCGAGCCTTTCGACCTGCTCGACATTCGCCGCACCTGTGAAACGATGATGGCCGGCCTTGGCATTCACAAAGACACCCGTGCCCAACTGCTTAGTCACGGCCTATCTGGCGTCCAAACCGCCCACTATGACCGCTACGAATACATTACCGAAAAGCGCAAGGCGCTGGTGGCATGGGAAAAGCGCCTGGACGAAATTGCCACAGGCAAGAAGTCAGGAAACGTGGTGCAGATAAAACAGGAAAAAGCATCTTGATGCCCGTAACGCAAGGCGCATGACGAGTGCGCTGCCCCCTAGCCCGGCCAGGCAAAAAGCGGATTCCTTCACCGCCTGGGGGCGGCTCCCGAATGAAGGGCACATAGAAGGTGTGCACAATGAATAAACACAACGATGCCGATATTTTGACCCCAGATTGGAGTTACTGGGGAAGCCTCAAAACGACCACCCTATTCCAGGCTGTGCTTTTGAGCTTTGATATTTGCCCGGATTGGTTTGCCAATGCCGCCGCAAAAGACCCGAGCTTTCGGCTATCGGCCGAGCTGAGCGACGAGTTGTTTAAATTCCTTCGCATTTGCGAAAATAGAGCAGTCGAATTTGATGGCTGGCTGGCCATCATGCCTGAAGAAAACCGCTCGAAAGGAAAGGTAGACCTAGCAACCTTCGGCACATGGGCGCGAACCGTATGGAATGACCTACCTAGAGAATTACCAGGCCGCGACGTTGAAGCTGAGCCCGTCGCAAAGGGGGTGCAACTAAAGCGCCAAAAGATACCAAATACCGAACAAGCGTCAAGAACACGAACAGATGGGCTTAGCCTTGCCATGCAAGCGGGCATCGTCGCCTACCGAGAAAAACACCGTGCCGAACCGAGCGCTCGAGCGTTGTTCGATTTCATAGCTAACCATGACGAAACCAATAACATCGAAGAATTTGACGCCGACAAAGATAAGCTTACCTGGCGGCGCGCAGACGGAGGGCTTTCCGACACTACGTTCAAGTCATTCCAAGGGCGATTCACAAATTTGATCCGGAAATAATCCCGGCTTTATCTAGGGTAAATCCCGGCTTTATCCCGACATCGAAATAGCCGGGATGTCTCCTTGTTGAACTGCATTCCATACCGTGCAAACGGGTTAATTGGAGTCAGTTCAAATGACGCAAATCGCTTCAGCACCAACCGCCGGTATTGGTGCAAAACTCTCGACTGAAGAGGCGGCCGCCAAATTGCGCGCAGCGCCGCAAACGCCTCGCGCCTCTCTGTGCCGCCTTGGCCACTGGTTGGGCATGCGCCCGGTCAAGCTGCCGAATGGCCGCCTTCTTTGGGATGCCGCAGAAGTTGAGCGCCTAGCATCCGGCAACGTTGCATAGGGGCCGCCATGGTTCCCGACAACAAACCTGCCCCGCCGATGGTCACCGGCCAATGCGCCCAGGTTCTCGGCCTGATTCGCGAACAGCAGCCGGTCCTCTCCTTCACCCTGACCGCCGATCACGCAATTCCAGAGACGGCCGCCCGTGTGCATGACCTCCGGGCCGCAGGCTTCAACATCCTCACCACGATCCATCCGGCCGTCGAGTTTCGCGGTTCTGTTCGGCGCAATGTGGCCAGCTACTCGCTCGGCTCTCCAGAGTGGCCGCGCCCCGGCTTCCTTGACGACCATCCTGCTGCTGGCCAGATCGAGATGGATCTGGATCAGGACCGGAGGGCCGCGTAATGGCTGCCCGCGACCAAGCAGTTATCCCGCTGGTGATCGGCCGTGGCCATCAGGCATACATCGAGGCCAAGCGCTGGATCGAAGCGAACCACCCGAACCTGTCGCCGGCTGAATACGCGCAGGCCTGCCGACTGGCTGCCCGAATGGCGGGGGTGTGACATGGCCAGGGCGCGCAACATCAAACCGGGGTTTTTCAGAAATGCTGATCTTGTCGAGCTGCCATTCGAGGCTCGGCTGCTTTTTATCGGACTCTGGACCATAGCCGATCGCGCCGGCCGCCTTGAGGACCGTCCGAAACAGATCAAGATGGAGTTGTTTCCCGCAGACAACATGGATTGCGACGCGCTGCTAGGACTGCTCGCCGGGATTCGAATGATCGAGCGATACAAGGCCGGTGGCACTCGTTATCTTCAGGTGGTCAATTTCGGGAAGCACCAGAACCCACACAAGGACGAGAAGCAGAGCACCATTCCCCCCAATGACGGCACAGCAGAAACCGTCATAGAAAATCGGGATGGGCACAGTGCAAACACCATGCAAGCAGGGTGCAAACATGGTGCAACTTCGGAAGTCGTCGGGCTGATTCCTGATTCCCTATTACTGATTCCTGAAGAAAACCCTTGCTCACCTCCGGCGAGCGAGTCGGCAGATGATGGCTTCGCCACTTTCTGGGAACAGTACCCGAAGAAGGTAGCCAAGCCCCAGGCCCTGAAAGCCTGGAAGAAGATCAAGCCGGCCGGCCAAGTCCTCGCCAGCCTGATGGAAGCCTTGGGGAAGCAGAGTGATTCTCTCGACTGGAAGAAGGATGGCGGCCAGTTCATCCCGCACCCGGCAACCTGGCTCAACGGCCGGCGCTGGGAGGACGAAGCGCCGCAGGCTGCTGGTCAGACACCGGCCACCACTTCGCCGAAGCCAGGCGACACCAGAAAGCGCTGGGGCGCCGACGAAATCTTCGATGAGACCATGGGATGGATTCCAGCATGAGCGCCCAGAGTCTTCCCTACGGTGCCGCCGAGATTGTCGCCCTGCGCTCCACCGGAAAGCGCCCGGCAGACATGCTGCTGATTTCCCTCATCGGTCCGCTGCGCGAAACAAACCCGGTGATCGTTGCCCAGCCATCGCGCAGCTACGACTGGCGCTTCCTGGTCGCGTTGCCTGCCCTGATCGTGGCGAGCACTGACACGCCGAACCTCTCCAACATCGCCAAGGCGATCGATGCCGCGGCGCCTGCGTCCCTGTCGGTCTGGTTCGCCGATCGGCAGGACGGCATCAACGTGTTGCTCGACGGCTACCGCCCCCGGACCAAAGCCGGCCGGCGTATGGGCGCGGCGCAGCGTGCAGCACTTGCGGGGCTGGGCTCAAGCGAAACAGCCAGCGACTGCCTGCTGCAGATTGCCGAACAGGTGAAACGCCGGGCGATGGCGAACGCTGACCGATTCGAGTCTGCCCTGGTTGAGATGGCTACCGCCGGCTTTCGCCGTACCTTCGGCGCAGCCTGGGGGGCGGAAGCATGAACGTGATCGACGACACCTTCGATTTCGACGCCTACCTGCAAGGCCCTGACGAATCAGCAATGGTGCTGCCGGCTTCCGCCTGGGTGGATGAGGTCATCCAGGCATTCGAGCGGCCGGCCGCCGTCACCGGCGCCGCTCTGCCTTGGAGCCGGACCCATAACACTGTCCGCCTGCGCCGCGGCGAACTGAGCATTTGGCCCGGCATGTCTGGCCATGGAAAAAGCGTGCTTATCGGCCAGGTGGCTTTGGGGCTGATGGCCCAGGGCGAGAGAGTCTGTGTCGCTTCCATGGAAATGAAGCCGGCGGCAACGATGCAGCGGATGTGCCGGCAGGCCTTCGCCAGCAACTCACCACTGGCGCGCGACGTCCGCGACTTGCACGCTTGGACCGATGGCCGCCTCTGGCTCTATGCCCAAATGGGCGAAGTCAGCCCTGAACGGATCTTGGCCGTTGCCAGGTACTGCTGGGATCTGCACGGGGTGACCCATTTCATCATCGACAACCTGCTCAGTTGCGGCATCGCCGAGGATGGCTACGACGCACAGAAGCAGTTCGTTCTGGCGCTGGCCACTCATGCCCACGACACCGGACAGGCTGTTCATCTGCTGGCGCACAGCCGGAAAGGGGCCAACGAACTGACGCCCCCGGGCAAATTCGACGTGCGCGGCTCAACCTCGATCACCGATCTGGCCGACAACGTTTTCAGCGTCTGGCGCAATCGCGGCAAAGAGTTGGCGCAAGAGGAAGGGCGACACGACAAGGATGCCGAACACGACGCCCTGATGATCGTCTGCAAGCACCGCCACGGCGAATGGGAGGGGCGCATTCCCCTCTGGTTCGACCGCCGCAGCCAGACCTACCTGCAATGCGCAGCAGATCAACCCAAGGCCATGGCGCTGATGGCTGAAACCGACGAGGTGGAATTCTGATGGCGACTGTCACCCGAAAATTTCGCGACGACTTCGACACGTGGGCGGTCGACCGCGTGCGCAGGGGCGAATTCACGCCGGCCGACATGGAGGACTTCAAGGAGATGCTGCGCCGCGACCTGACGCCGGGCCCAGATCAGTTGCGAGCCGGTTACACGGTGATCGTCGCGGCGGGTGTCGAAATCCCGGCGGCCATCGACGACCACGAAGAGCGCTACCTCCTCTGGGCTGATTTCTTCTCGATCGAGGCCGAGGCCATCCGGATCAACACAAAGGAGGCTCAACGATGAAGAGCAACGCAGCGCCCCAAACCATCACCGCAGGTCAGGTGCCGCCTTACTGCTACCGGCAGACGGGTATGTCTGCCGATGAGGCGGCGGTGGTTGCCGTTCGGGAAATGCGAATTTCGCACCTTTGCGATGCGCTGGCATTGCTTTGGGAGTTACGGCGATACGCCGCCAAGGTGCAAACGGACTCGGTCCCAACTGGATCCAGTCCAGTACCGAGATAGCCGACCAGACGAACACGGCGAAAGCCGTGTGTCTGTTTATTCAGGAAGGAAATTGACGTGGCAGAAAAATCCAAATCAGTACGTATCTATCAATCATCGAAAGGAAATCGAAATGGCACAAGCTGAAGTTATCCGCGAGTTTGTGGTTCAACTGGGATTCAAGACCGACGAACGGTCGCTCAAGAAGTTCTCGGACGGTGTGGAAAACGCGACCAAGCAAGTCGCCGGCCTTGTTACGGCTATTGCCGGTTCGGCGACCATCGCGGCGCTCTACAAGTTCGCCAGCAACATGGAGGCGGTCTATTTTTCCGTCCAGAAGGCTGGGGCCAGCGCCGTCAATCTCAAGGCATTCGAGAAGGCAGCGCAGAACTTCGGTGCAGCATCGGGCGATGCGCTGCAGTCTGTCCAATCCCTCGCAAGGATGCTCAGGCAAGAGCCTGGAACAGAGGGCTTCCTCGCAAGCATTGGCATTCAGACAAGGGATGCGAACGGGAATCTTCGCGACACCACCGAGCTAATGGCTGATCTCGGCAACGCGCTAAAGAACAAGCCGTATTACCTGGCCGCCCAATACAGCTCAATGCTCGGGATCGGCGAAGACACGCTGCGCGCCATGATGAACGGCGACTTTGCCCGCGAACTGGAGAAGCAACGGGCTTTGCTGCAGGACTCCGGCTACGACCAGGCAAGCAAGGATGCCCACAAGCTCATGGTCGAACTTCGCGAGCTTCAAACAAAGATTGAGGCCGTTGGCGTGACTGTTGGGCTTGGCGCCCTTGAGTTTATCGACAAGTACAACCCTGCGATTCAAGAGACGATAAATGTTGTATCCAGGCTCGTCGATTCTCTCGGGAAAGGAGCTCATTACATATCTGACTTTGGGTTCAGGGCAACATCGAGCGTGATGATGCTTTCGCGCTTGGTCAGTGGTGACAAGAAGGGGGCTAGAGAGGCTGCAAAAGCCATGGTCAACGGCATGGATGAAAGCCTGAAGGCCGGGGCCGCAGGAAAGGCATCGCCGGAGACTTCGGTTGCAAGGACAGGAAAGCCGTCTGGATTCTTGGCTGATCCTGTTCGCTTCTTCATGGGTATGGGCTGGAGCAAAGAGCAGGCCGCCGGCATGGTGGCTAATCTTCAACGGGAGAGCCGACTCAATCCCGGTGCCGTCGGCGACAGCGGCCTAGCCTATGGCCTTGCTCAGTGGCACCCAGACCGCCAGGCGAATTTTGCCAAGTGGGCCGGCAAGGACATTCGGCAATCGACCGCAGACGAGCAGGCCGCATTCGTCAATTACGAACTTACCCAGGGCGCAGAACGAAAGGCAGGAATGCTTCTTCGTGCGGCACAGAGTGCGGAATTTGCCGGCCAGGTGATGAGTCGCCACTACGAGCGCCCGAAAAATGCAGCGGATGAAGCGGCTTTGCGCGGCGCGGCGGCCGTGCAGATCGCTCAGACAACCACCATCAACGTGAATGGCAGCAATGCCGCGGCAACTGGCCAAGCTGTTGCCGGCGAACAAGATCGCGTCAATCAGAGATTGGCAAGGAACGCCGGGGGCGTTGTTAAGTAAAGGGGGTAAAAATGACCAATAAGCACATTTTTGAGACCGCCTACCTTTGGCAGTTCGTTGATGAAAATATCGTCGACGGTGTCTTTGCCGCCATGGCTGTCTCGGATAACGCAAGCGATCCGCGGAACATCGCAATCAAGGCCCGAGACGGGAGGGATCTGCTCGCCATTACCCTCTACAAGGAAAGCTGGGCATTCGAAAAGGGGGATGAAATGCCTCTGATCATCGATTTTTTCGAGGGCAAACCGGAGACGCTTACCGGTTACGGTGATGGAAAGGTTCTGAATGCCACGCTGCCGATGTCTGATGCTCCGCTTTTCCTTCACCTTGTCGCCTCTAGAGAGGCGGTAAAACTTTCCGTGCCGAGGCTTGGTGATCATTGGTTGATCGACTTGAGGTTTGCTCCGCCGGTGATCGTGAAGTTCCTCCGTCGATTGATGGGCGACTCCAAAAAATTCAGCAAGAACAGCCAAATGCCAGACAAACAAAAGGGAAAAGGAAATTCAAAATGAGCACTAAACAGTACATGCGCAAAGCCAGCCTCATCGTTGGTAATGTCGACGAGCATGCCCTCGACTTGTCAGAACTTCGGTTCCAGTTTTCGACCCGCCGTGGAGACTTCCAGACCCCGAACAGCGCCGACATCCGGATCTACAACGTGTCCGACAAGACGGCCGACCGCATCCGCCAGACACTGCCGCAGCCGGAATTCACGCGCATCGTTGTTCAGGGCGGCTACGACGGAAACTTCGGCGTCCTGTTCGACGGTGAGATCATACAAGTTAGGCACGGCCGCGAGTCGCCGACCGATACCTATCTCGACATCACGGCCGCCGACGGTGACAGCGCCTACAACTACTCGGTTACGGCAATGTCGCTCGCTGCAGGTAGCACGCCAAATGACGAGGTGTCAGCAATCCTGAAAGATATGGCCAGGCATGGTGTAACTGCCGGGCACGTGCCAGACCTCCCCGGAAACCCATTGCCGCGCGGCAAGGTGATTTACGGCATGTCCCGCGATGCCCTGCGGAATGTTGCTGAAAACACGCAAACCTCCTGGAGTATTCAGGACGGCAAACTGCAGATGGTTCCGGAAACCTCATACATTGAAGGCGAAATACCGGTGATTACCTCGGCGACCGGCATGATCGGATTGCCGACACAAACCCAGAACGGCATCAATGTTCGCGTCCTGCTGAACCCGAATATCAAGATCGGCCAAGCGATCAAGCTCGACAACAAGAGCATTCAGGGATTCCGGTTTGGACTTGGCGTTAAACAGCAGCTCGGAAATGAAAATGCCGAGGCGCTCGCAAAGGTCAATAACGACGGGCTTTACTATGTGATGCTGGCGGAGCACAGCGGCGACACCCGCGGTGACGCCTGGTACTCAGACTTGGTTTGCCTGGCCATCGATGCGTCAGTTAGACCAAGCATAAAATCTTCGGCGCGTTTCCCCTTGGGGAGCGATTATTTTGGAGCTATAAAGCGCCGGGGGTGATGGGGCGACCTGTGCTATTACCCGCCTTTGGGCGGGTTTTCTTTTCCTGATGTGTGGCGCATTATTTAAAAGCCATGCAGCCCGACTGCAACCAGGAGAGATGATGCGTACAGCTTTGTTGATTGCGTTGTTCTGCCTCTGCATCGGTCGACCAGCCGTTGCGGCGAGCATTCAGCAAGATATTGCGGAAGCCGATAGGCTGAATAGCCTTTGCCGGGGTGGATCTGGAGATAGTGCCGCAACAGCCAAGCACTGCGAGAAACGAGATGCCGCCTATGCCGCAATCGAGAGGCGTGGATGGTGCTGGGGCCACGAAGGCCAGGCAGGCAACGAGCGCCAGTGGGAAAAGTGCCAGCAATCAAACGGCGAGGCTACACCAGAGCCCAAGCCATACAGCGCGATGTTCCTGGCCATGCACAAGGACGTGATGCTCAAAGAGCAGCGTCAGCAGTGCGAGGATATGGGCATCGCGGCCGGTGATCAGAAGGGGGCGGCTCGATGCCTCAATTATCTGGAGCGCGCCTATTCGTACATGCGGCGGCAGGCTTACGAGGTGGCGATCCCCGCGGTTGGTTGGAGCATCTGCATGGACAAGGCTGCCTACGACATCGACCTTGGGGCGCGCTGCATCGCCGCGGCCAAAGAGATTTGCAAGGCTGATGAGAACGGGACGGCGATGGATTACAGCCAGTGCGTGCGCATCATGACCAACGGAGCATGGGTAACTACCCCGGCGGCAAGGGCGTTGCGTTTTTAGGGGATGTTAGCAAATGTTAGTGTTCAGGCCTTTGCGCAACAGGTTTCAAGGAAAGTTTGAAACCAGGGACGGGGGCGGCGGTCGCAGGTATCCAGGCGCGAGGTATCCACTTCGGTATCCACGAAAACGCCTGCTCGAGCACTCCGGTTGGCTGGTTACCAACGGGCGGTTACCAGACAAATGCCATGTAACAGCCGGCCTGTGACAGAGAAATGTCGGTACGCAGGCCCGAGGTACGCAGCCCGGTACGCAGCAAATCGACGGGTTTCCAAATGCGAGGTTGCCACGGAAAGCCGCCCCCAGACCTTGGCAACCAGCAGCGGTTTTTGAAGGTTCGAAGCTTGGTTCGCAGTTCGAAGTGCGAACCAGTTGCAGGCGGTACGAACGATGGTACGAACATCGCACTTCGTACCATTGAGGAAGCAGCCGCCGATGACATCGCCGATTCGATGCGGCGTTACGCAGAGCGTTACGCAAGCCGTAATGCGTAATATCGAACGGACCGCGTCTGAGGCGGTACGAACGCCGCTATTCGTACTTGGTATGCAGCCCGCCGGTCCGCAGAGAAAGGATGCGAACTTGTAGCGTCCGTCCGGGCTGGCTATTCCGCGAAAACAGCATCATTGCAAGGCGAGCGCCTGTTGAGAAATGTTGAGGTTCAGGCATTGCGCACCGAGCGCATGAAAGCCCGCGAGAAGCGCACCGAGATTACCAAGAGCAGCAAGCAGTGGATGTCCATCACCTGGGACGAGAGCCCCGGCGCGCCTCGTCTATGCCGTTTGTCTTATTGTTGGCACGTAACGATTAGATGAAAATCCATCGAAGGTTTCGCCGAAGCCAGAATAAAAGGACACGATGGGGTCGCAATGAAAAATAAATTCCTGCTGGCCATGGTTTTTGCCGCATCGCTTGCCGGCTGCTCAAATCCAAAAAATGAAATCGTCCCAACCGACGTTTCGAAGATGGAAAGTATCAAACCGGCAATCGAAAAGCTTTCCGCGGACGAGAAGCAACTGCTTGTTGCTTTCATTATGCGGCACAGCATGAGCGTAGCAGCCAAAGGTCTATTTGGTATCAAGCCTGATCCGATTCCGGAGGGCATGACTATTGGCAAGGCGATCGAAGAGCAGGCTGAATTCATCGCGAAGCAAAAGGCTAAGGAGGCCGAAGAGGCTGCGCTTAAGGCAAAGCTGAAGGCTGAGAGAGACCAGGCTATGGCAACGATGCGTGATGCGATTCTCGTTACCGTGATCAGCAAGAAATCAAAAATCGAAAGCGGCTATAGCGGCATGGTGATGGATGAATTTCTTTCGGTAACCTTTGGGTATCAGAACAACTCAGGCAAAGACATTGCCGGCGTAAAGGGAACAGTCGACATCGAAGACCTGTTTGGCGACCACCTGGTTGGTTTCAACATTTCCAACGACACGACCATCAAGGCTGGCGGTACATCGACGTGGACCGGTGGGCGTTCGCTGAAATACGGGATGTCCAAGGACAACGATCGAAAGTTCCTCGAGTTGCCGGACGACAAATACAAAGTTGTCTGGAAGCCCGAAATGGTTGTTTTTAGTGATGGGACGAAGCTGACCGCGCCGAGAGATTAGCAAGTAAGGTTGCCACGAAAACCTGAGATTTCAGAATCAATTTCGGAAGCCATGAAGGCCCGCGAAGAGCAGGGGCAATATTTGAAGCACTCGTATCACCTACGGATAAAGGATCGCGGCGAAAGGCGAATGTGCCAATCGGATCAGAGAAATCGGGCTTTATAATTTTGCGTTCTGGGGGATTGTATATACAATGGAAGACATGAAGATCATCATCTCGTCCCGAGTCCGGGAAAAGCTGGACGTGAAACACGACGGGGTAAGCATTCACGAAATTCGTGAATGCTTTGCGAACCGAGACGGAAAGATCCTGATCGAAAGCCGAGAAGAGCACCTCACAAATCCTTTGACGCGCTGGTTCATCGCCGAAACCAATTTTGGAAGAGAACTTAAGATTTGCTACATGCCAATCCGTGACGAATTCCATATCAAGACTGCATACGAACCTGACGCCGACGATCGACACGCATACCGCGAGGGAAACAAATGACTGACAAAATTATTGGAACCCCGGAAGCATGGGAAGAAGGACCGCTTGGCAAAGACCCCAAATTTGCAATAGCGCTTTCGCCGGAAGAGCAGGCCGCTGACGAGGCCGCAATTGATGCCGCATTTGGCCTCAAACCCATCTCTATTCGCATGGAAATCGAGGTATTGGAAAGCCTCAAGGCCATCGCTAAGCACCGAGGGCTTGGCTATCAGCCGCTGATTCGCCAGGTGCTGCATCGCTGGGTGGATAGCGAGCTGAAACTGATCGCCCTGGAGTCGATGGACACAAACGAAGAAAAGGAAGTTAAGGTCGGTTGCCCGGCCCTTCAGCAGGCTTTACCTAAGGCAGCATGAAACGCCAAGCATCTAAACACTAAGCCGCCTTCGGGCGGTTTTTTTATTCCCCATGCCCACCGTGAGCCTCCTGCCCCAAGCCACCGGTGCAGAATGCTCCTTGCACCATGAAAAACTCACGTTACCGAAATCATCAGGAGGTGCACAACGGATGGTGGCAATTGAGCATGCCCAGCCTGGCGCATGCTCATTCGATAGGTGGCGAGTCAGTCGATGTAAACGATGGCTGGCCCGTACTTGGCCGCCAGTAGTTCGCGAGCTAGGTGCGCCCTGCTGCGCGCGCTGAACCATGGGGATCTGCGCTCTTTGCCGCCTCTTAGGTAGAGAACACAAAAGCACTGGGTGCCGAGGTTGGCAATCGACTGCTTTGCTGCTCGTTTTATGGCGCGTCTCGCAGTTCGCCCCCCTTTGCTGTTGGATATTTCGGTGCTCATGCTGTCAGGTCTCATCGGAATAAATGGCGACCGCAACGCCACGTATCTGGGGCTGCCCATTCCACAGCTCCAGGCAATTGCCGGCGAGAACCATCTTTCCATCCTCTGGCTTCATGTCTGAATCGATAAAGATGTATTCCCCTGGGGAAATTATTCGTCTAGGAGCCCTGATTTCAGTGGAGGCCGTAACGAAGAAGCCGGCGATCACTGGAACTACCGGGCAAGCTACAGTGGGGGCGTTTGTGTTCATGATCATTTCCTCAGGGTTGCCGCCGCCCAGGTGAGCGGCGGAGATCTGATTACAGCGCGTACAGCCGGCCGGAGGTGGTCGACGTGGTCTTCATGCACTTCAAGAGCTGGGCCGGCGTGAGGAAGGATTGCGCCAGAGCGGAGTCCAGGCGCTTGCCGGTGACGGTGGTGACCATGAATTTGTGGGCATTGCCGAAATAGACGCCTTTGCCCTGGTACTTGAGCAGGTCGACCAAGTTGTCGGCCTCGGTTTCGAGGTTGGCGATTTGTGCCTTGAGGGCCGCGAGCCTGTCGACCGTGCGCTTGATCTGGTTGTTAGTGAGCGCGGCGGCGACGGCGGTAGAATTGGTCTTAGCCATGATTGATCTCCTGTTGATCGGTTTCGGTCAGAGGCCCGGAGGTGGTGAGACACCCCCGGGCTTCGTTGTTTGCGGCATCTGGGCGCTAGCTGGGCTCCCGGATAGTCACCGGCCTACCATGCGCATTTCCCTGCTCCACGACTTCTATCAACGGCGGCTAGCAGGCTCGATGTCTTGGTTCCCTGCGCCCCTGGCGGCCTGTGTTCTGGTCCGTTACTGGCTGCGGCTTCGTTGTTTGCTGCGACGGGTGAATATTACACAACATGATGTATTGTGTCAACAGGTTGTGTTGGTCAATATATTGTGTTGTGCTAGAATTTGTTCTCACCCCGACCGATGGAGTTTGCAAATGAAAACGAAAAGCCGAACACAACAAGCACTCGACCTAGTGACGGGGGGATTAACCGCCTATGCAGCAGCCGAACAGGTTGGCATAACAGAACAGGCGGTCTACGCCGCCAAGCGACGACTGGAAAAAGCCAAGGAAGAAGGCAAAGAGCAGTGTCCCTGCTGCGGCCAGGTAGTGCGCGATGGATTCGAGATTAACCGGGATGTCCTGAAGAGCTGACCACCATTACCGGGGGCGCTACCTCTACGCCGGCCAGGTGCCGGGTGCTTTCTTTGACAGATGAGGAAAAAATGGAGCAGTTGCAATATCTCAACCAATCCGAAGTGCTAGACATCGCGTTTCAGGCAGTTCGCCTGTATGCCGAGACGCACCCGCGCCCCATTCATGTAACGCAAGGACAAGCAGCCGAAATGCTCGGGATAACGATGGACGCCTTGGTCAGAAAGATGGCGGCGAAGAAAATCCGCCTCAACGAATGCGGAATGATCCCCATGCCCGACATTGACCTGATTATCGCATCGAGGATACGGCGACACCTTTACGAGGCTCCAAAGCCAGTCGAAGCAGCGCCTCCGACTGATCTCGTCAAACCAGCAAGTCCCTTGGGTGACGATACTCCAAGACGAAAACGCGCAAGAAGTGCAACACCTGGTGGCCCATGGATGCGAATCGTTGAGGTTGAGGAAATGGCGGGTGTCAAAACGTCAGCCATTTACTCATGGGTGAAAAATGGCAGCTTCCCGAAGCCGATCAAAGTTGGTCGGACATCGCAGTGGGTGAGGGCCGAGGTTGAGGCGTGGGTCGATCAGCAGAGAGCGAAACGCAACGCTGCAGGAAATTGGCTGTGACCCGCTCTGAACTGGTGGCGCTGCTGGCCAGCCGATTCCCGCAACTCACAGCCAAGGATGCCGAGGTAGCGGTAAAGGAAATCGTCACCGCAATTTCTGACACGCTGACGGCCGGCGATCGCGTAGAGATTCGCGGCTTCGGCGTTTTCAGCCTGAACCACCGACCACCGCGCACCGGCAGGAATCCTAAGACTGGCGAGACGGTTGCTGTGCCGGCGAAGTCGGTACCCCACTTCAAGGCAGGGAAGGAGTTGCGGGAAAGTGTTGATACCGGAGATGGGCAAGCGCGCCTGCCGATGTAAATCTCGTTCTCCGCCGGTCGACAGGCGGTTATCATCGCGCATCAACCTCGATAAACATCAGGGAGCATTGATGGAATCTAGCTACGCCGAAGCTACGCCAAGCCCGGAAAACAAAAAAGCCACTCCAGAGAGTGGCTTAAATGCTTGATTTTACTGGTGCCCCCGAACGGAATCGAACCGCTACCTGATGATTACAAATCAACTGCACGACCTTCATGCTACGGGGGCCCGGAACAATCGGGCCGAATTATAGCCTGATCGATCGCACAACAACATGAGCACGCTAAGCAACCCATTCGAAATTGCCCGCGAAACGCTTCGCCTGCTGGCGGCCCGTCGCGTTCCCCCGACGCCGGACAATTACCTGACCCTGTACCAGGAAATTGCCGGCATCAAGGCCGCCCCCGAGCCCTTCCCGGACAAGCAACTGCGCACGCTCACCGCCGCACTGCCCAAGGCCAGCAACGAACAGTTGCGGCTCGCCCGCCAACTCGATGAAGCAGTCAAGGCCGGCAGTTGGGACGATTACCGCAACCGCCTGGTCGAGTTCGTCAGCGCCCTGACCGACGTCCAGAAACTGACCTGGTCCGAGCTGATTACCGACCTCGTTCGACAGTGGGACGCCAAGCACGTCGGCCTGACCGTTGCCCGCAAGCGCGAGTCGCTGGAGCACGTCCTGAGCAGCAGCGCCAACAACCCGGAAACGCTGTTCACCCGCCTGCAGAACCTGTTGCGCTCCTGGGGCCAGGGCCGCGAGCAGGAAAACGGCAATGGCAGCGAACCCGCCCCGCCAGAAAATGCCGTTTCCCGGGCGTCGACCGCTGAGCCGACCAATTTGCTGCCGGAGTTGCGCGAACTCTTTGCCTTCACGCTGGAAACCGCCATCGCCGCCCAACTGGTTGAAAGCCCGGTGCTGTCGACCGACGCCAAGGCGCTCGCCGCGGATATCCGCAAGGCGAGGAACGAAGACCAGATCGCCGATTTTCTCACCCGCCTGAAGCGTTTTGCCTTCAAGCTCGAATTGCTCGCCGAGGATCAGGCCGAGCTGCGACGCAGCCTGCTTAGCCTGCTGCGCCTGCTGGTCGAGAACATGACCGAGTTGGTGCTCGACGACCGCTGGCTGCATGGCCAGATCGAAGTCGTCCGTGAAATCATCGACAAGCCGCTGTCGCAGCGCGCCGTCGACGATGCCGAGCGCCGCCTGAAGGAAGTGATTTACAAGCAGAGCATGCTCAAGGCCAGCCTGTTCGACGCTCGCGAGTCGATCAAGCAGATGCTGGCCGGCTTTGTCGACCAGCTCGCCAACTTTGCCGAGGTCACTTCGGACTACCACGACAAGATCGAGGGTTACGCCGGCAAGATCAGCGCCGCCAACGACATCAGCGAACTGGAAAGCGTGCTCGGCGAAGTCATGCACGAAACGCGCAACATCCAGATCAACGCGCTGCGCTCGCGCGACGAGCTGCGCTCGACCCAGAAAAAAGTGCAGGAATCGGAAGCGCGCATACGCGAACTCGAAGCCGAACTGGAAAACACCAGCAATCTGGTGCGTTACGACCAGTTGACCGGTACGCTCAACCGGCGCGGCCTGGAAGAAATGTTCGAGAAGGAAGCTGCCCGCTCGAAACGCCATGACACACTGCTCTGCGTTGGCCTGCTCGACATCGACAATTTCAAAAAACTGAACGACACGATGGGGCACGAAACCGGCGACGAAGCCCTCATCCACCTCGCCACCGTCTGCCGCGAAACCCTGCGCCCGCAGGACACCGTGGCCCGCTACGGCGGCGAGGAGTTCATCGTCCTGCTGCCGGAAACACCGCTGGAAGATGCGATCAGTGCCCTCACCCGCCTGCAGCGCGAACTGACCAAGAAATTCTTCATGCACGACAACGAGAAAGTCCTGATCACCTTCAGCGCCGGCGTCACGCAAATGCTGCCGGAAGACAGCCAAGCCAGCGTCATCAAGCGCGCCGACGAGGCCATGTACGAAGCCAAGAAAACCGGCAAGAACCGGGTGGTCAGCAGCTGATGGCACGCACCAGCCCGGCCACCATGTAACAACCTCACGCCAGTACTTACGCCCGGAACCCCTACATGACGAATGTCCGCATCCCCTTTGGCAAGCCTTTCATCGTCGGCAAAGAGCTTTTCTACATCGCTCAGGCGGTCATGAATGGCTCCATTGCCGGCGACGGCATGTTCACCAAACGCTGCCACCAGTGGCTGGAAGAGAATCTCCGCTGCCGCAAGGCCTTGCTCGCCAACTCCTGCACGGCCGCCCTCGAAATGAGCGCCATTCTCGCCGGCATCGGCCCTGGCGACGAAGTCATCATGCCTTCCTTCACTTTTGTCTCGACTGCCAATGCCTTCGTCCTGCGCGGCGGTGTGCCGGTATTCGTAGACATCAGGCCTGATACGCTGAATATTGATGAGCGCCTGATCGAGGCAAGCATTACGCCGCGCACCAAGGCCATCGTGGCCGTCCATTACGCCGGACGACCCTGCGCCATGGACGAACTGAAGAAAATTTGCCAGCGCCATGGCCTGTTCCTGATCGAAGATGCCGCCCAGGCAATCCTGGCGCATGAAGATGGCCACGCGCTGGGCACCATCGGCGACATGGGCTGCCTCAGTTTTCATGAAACCAAGAATGTCATCAGCGGCGAAGGTGGCGCCCTGCTCATCAACAATCCGGAACTGATCGAGCGCGCCGAAATCATCTGGCAGAAAGGGACCAACCGTAAGGCCTTCCTGCGCGGACAGGTTGATAAATACACCTGGGTAGATATCGGCTCATCCTTTTTGCCCAGCGAACTGACCGCCGCTTTCCTTTACGCCCAGCTGGAACATGCCGGCCGGATCAACGCCCACCGCCGCAAGCTGTACAAGGAATACACCAGGCAACTCGCGGCCCTGGCCGCCGAAAGCTGTTTCGCGCTGCCGATGATGGGAGAGGACGAAGAGACCAATGCCCATATCTTCTATCTCGTCACCCGCCACGAAAATGAACGGGCCGCATTGATCCAGCACCTCGGCGCCGCCGGCATTTCTGCCGTCTTCCATTACGTGCCGCTGCACAGCTCACCGGCCGGCCAAAGCTTTGGCCGCGCCAACGGCGAACTGCCGGTAACCGACCGGATCTCTTCCCGCCTCTTGCGCCTGCCGCTTTACTCCGAGCTGACGACGCAACAGGTCCGGACAGTCTGCGAGCAGATCAGGCAGTTTTACAGGCCGGCAAACAAGGCTTAGTTTGAACCGGGCATGAACCGAGACCCAAAAATGGCAACGACAAAAAAGCTCTTTGGCGAAGCAAACGCGCCTTATTACATCTACGCCCCGCCGTACGAGGAGAACTCCGGCGGCGTGCGCGCAATGCACTACCTGTGTCATGCCCTGAACCTGGCCGGGGAGGAAGCCTATGTCCTGACGGACAAGGTTGCCGACAAGCTGCGCACGCCCAGCCTGACCGACCCGATCATCCAGCGGCATACGACAACCGGAGTCGAGCCGATTGTCGTCTACCCCGAAGTGACCCGGGATAATCCGCTCGGACTCAGGAACGTCGCCAGATTTCTGCTCAACATTCCGGGCTTTCTGACGGGTGAGAAAACGGATTGGCAGCCCTCCGATATGATTTTCAGCCTGAGCATGGAAATCATCCCGCAAGGAATGAAAGGCGACTTGCTCGAACTGCCCTTGATCGACTCGTCAATTTACTGGCCACCCAAGCCGGAAGAAGAAAAACGCGAAGGCACCCTGCTCTTCGTCAATCGCTTTTTCAAACGGGGCGGCGTCCAGCTCCCGGTCACCGAGCAATCGACCGAAATCTCATTCCGCGTCGAACGCCGCTCCCCCGAAGAACTTGCCGAGCTCTATCGCAAGGCCGAGCTGCTCTATACCTACGAGCACTCAACCGCCTGCTACGAAGCCCTGCTTTGCGGCTGCCCTGTCATCTATATTCCGAACGACATCATGCTCCCCGAACGCACCAGCGAATACCTCGGCCCGGATGGGTCAGCCTGGGGGCTTGATCCGGTCGACATCGAGACGGCAAAGAAATCCGTGTTTCTGGCTCAGAAAAAATACCAGGCGCTCGAAGAGCAGTTCTGGAGCCAGCTCGCCTCCTTCATCACGACAACCCAGGCCCGCGCCCGGGAGAACAAGATGACGGCGCCGCTCGCCCGTCCCCGTACGGCCACCCTGGACCAGGCAATTGCGCGCTACAACGCTGCAGATTACGAAGCCGCCACCGAGATGTTCAGCATATTGCTGGAAACCGATCCCGAGGAGGCGCTCGTCTATGCCTATCTGGCCTTCATCTGCGCCAATCAGGGTTTGCTGGAGGATGCCGCCGCATTCATCGAACAAGCCAGGCAACTCTCGCCGGAACGTCCCGAACTGCCCGCCGCACTGGGCGAAGTATTGCTCAAGGCTGGCTACCCCAAGGAAGCGCAAAAATATCTCGGCATGGCGGTCATGCAGCAGTCCGATTTCTTCGGCGCCTACCCGGCACTGGCCGAGTCGCTGCGCCGCAATGGCAACATCGCTGCAGCGATCGAACTTCTGGAAAGCGGGGCCAAAATCCCGTCGACCGCCCAGCAAAACATCCGCGAGGTTCTCCTCGACATGCTGCGCCAGCGCGGAGATGTCGCCGCCCTTGCCGAACTGTGCCGACGCATGCAGGACGAACCGGACCGGCACGCAGAAGCCATCCAGTTGCTGGCTGACAGTGGCGCGTCCCCGGAAAGCATTTACCCGGAACTTGAATCCTGGATCGGCAGGCAACGGAGGCATGGCGAGACGCCCGCCCCCTGCAAGCAGCGGCCTCCCCGACGCCCGCTGCTCATCGGCTTCCTGGTCAGCAGTTTTGCGCCCGGCATCGCCTCTGCTCGACTTGAAGCCCTGCTGCTGCACCTCCCCCCGAAAACATTCCGCACCGCGGTCATCGATAACTCGCCAACGGACAAAATGACAGCGATCACGCAGCGCTGCTTTGTACTCTGCGACTACTGGTTATCAATCGATGCCATGGACGACACCGCCGCAAGCGAGGCCATCGCTGCGCTGAACATCGACGTCCTGATCGACATGAACGGCTTTGACCACCGGCACAGGCTCAACTTGCTCCTTGGCGCCAGCGCGCCGTTCAAGGCATCCTGGAGTGAGATCCTGCCCTGGCATTGCCCCGGAATCATCCCGATTGCCGGCACGGCACTACTGAACGAGATACCAACCGGGGTGCTGCCTGCAAGCATCATCACCCTGGACGGCGTGGGTGAAATCCCCCCCATGCCGGCAATCAGCGCTGGCAAGACCACACAACCAGGGCATCCCCAATTTGCCTGCCTGAGCCCGGCCGGAAAAATTGGCGCAGGCGACTGGCGATTTTTTGCGCAACTCCTCTCCGCAATACCGGACAGCAGGCTGACCATCAATCTGGAGGAGCTTGCCCCCCCCGCAGCCGAGTTCATCAGTGACATTTTTTCGGGGCAAGGCGTTGCCGCAAGCAGGCTTGCATTCATCTCTGCCACATCCACCAGCGAACTCTGCGCGGCATGGAAAGAGGCCGACATTGGCCTGGCGCCGCTGCATGGCACAGGTGGTCAGGCCTTGGCGACTGCGCTCTGGATGAACACGCCGTTCATCGCCCTCGCCTCGCCACTTCCCTGGTCTTGCCGCCCGGCAGCACTCTTGCGCAACAGCGGCCTCGACCACCTGATCGCCGACAGCCAAGCGGAATACCTGAAAATTGCCATGCATCTTGCGCACGAGCCGCAGGCACTGGAACGCCGCCCGTCATTGCAGGCAAGCCAGAAGAATGCCGAGAAAGATTTCGCACACAACTTTGGCAAGGCGCTGATCAACACCTGTTTTGGACAAGCAAAATGACCGCCGGAAAAATCTCGATCATCATCTGCAGCGTCGATGCCGGCAAGTTTGCGCGCGCCTGCGCCAACTACCGAAACCTGATGAGCGGGCAAGACCACGAAATCATCGGCATCCACGATGCCCGCTCGCTGGCGGAAGGCTACAACCGGGGCATCGGAAAGGCGACCGGGGAAATCATGATTTTCTCGCACGACGATGTCCTCATTCTCGACCGTGCCTTTGCCCGCAAGATCAGGCAGCGTCTGGACAAGTTCGATCTGCTCGGATTTGTCGGCAGCAGCCGGATCATCAACGGAACGTGGTTCGCTGCTGGCGCCCCGCACCTGCATGGCGTCATGTCGCACGCCTCACCGAAACAACGGATGCTCAGCCTCGACATCTTCGGCGTTTCGGCATGGCCGGTTATCGGTGGCATCAAGGCGATCGACGGCTTGTGCATGATTTCGACCGGTGAACTAGCCAGAAACGTCGGTTTTGATGCCAGCACCTTCGACAGTTTCCATCTCTACGATCTTGATTTCAGCTATGCCGCCTATCTCGCCGGCTACAAGCTTGGCGTCTGCTGTGACATCCCGATCATTCACGAATCGAGAGGACAATTCAACGAACAGCACAGCGAGCAGGCCAAACGCTTCTGCGCCAAGTATCAGCAGCAACTTGACCAGTTTGATCCCGAAGATCCGCAGCAAAGTGCGCGCACCACTGCCGAGGGGAAAAAAGCCTGGCTAGCGGACGCCGACATCCTGCTGGAAGCATGGCACCCCGACCTGCTCAAACGCGCTACCGATGCCCTGCATTACGCCACAAAACGACCGGCCGGAGCGCCCAAGGGCTAAAGCCCCTCGCTATCGAGATAGGCCTGCTCAAGGACCAGAAGGTCGCGCTTTCTGTCCTTCAGCCGGCGGGCGGGAATACCGGAATAAACGCCCCACTCTTCGGTCGACTTGGTCACCATCGACATCGCGCCGATCGAGCAGCCTTCGGCAAGGGTGACACCGGGAAAAATCAGCGAATTGGTTCCGACAATGCAATGACGGCCGAGCCTGACCGCCTTTTTGAACTCGCGCTTGAACTGGGCCGGCACAGTCGGATTGGTCAGCGTCCGCCCGGTGTAGTCGTCGCTTTGCGAAAAAACGTGACAGCCGTAGGCCAGCCCGGAAAAGTCCTCGAAGACGATCCCCTCGCTGCCGCCGGCCACGTTGCAGAATACGGCGATATGCACATTGCGCCCGATCGAGACCTTGCCGGAAACAACGCAAAAATCGTCAATGCGCGAATGATCGCCAATTTCGATCTGCTCGGGATTATAGATGGCGGCCTTGTCACTGATCCGCACATTCTTGCCCAGGGAACGAAACCCCAGCGACTCCAGTTGCTGCTGCGAGAGAAAAGACATTTGCTCAGCCCCTTTGCTGTTTGAATCCGCAAGATGACGCAGGCGAGACTATTTCCCGCACCAGCGTCGCCACATTTCCCCGAATGCACTTTCCAAAGCGCGCGCCAGGCGTGGCGCATCCATCAGGGGACTGGACAGCATTCGCTCGCGCAGGCCGGTTCGCAGATTCTGCAACCTTGCCTGGTCAAAAGCCAGCGCCACCGCCACGTCAACATACGCCTCAGCCGAATCGACCACCAGTTCGCCCAGGCCAACATTTTCCAGAATCGCTTTGCCCATTCGCGACACCAACATGTCACCCGGCCAATTGACAAATGGCACGCCCATCCAGATCGAGTCGTAGCCGGTCGTACCGCCGTTGAACGGGAAGGGATCGAGCGCCAGATCGATCTCGTTGTAGGTATTGAAGTACGCCAACTGCGGCTGAATTCCCTTGATTTCGAGGCGTTGACCGTCAATGCCGTAACGTCCGAATTGCTCATGGATATAGGAAACCAGTGACCCATCCGTGCCGCCACGAGCAACAACGAGCAGGCGGGAGTCCGGCACACGCTTGAGGATTTCCGCCCACAGTTTGATCGTGCCCTGGCTCACCTTGCGAAAGTTGTTCAGACAGCCAAACATGAACGGTTTGCCATTTCGCCTGGACGGCAGCCCCGGCAACACCGGCACATCAGGAATACCTCCCCGCACACCGTAACAGTCGGGCAAAGGCCAGGGCGTTTCGCTGCACCAGGCACCGGCCGCCAGTACGGGATCGGGCGGAACCAGGATGTAATCGACCGCAGACATGCCGCTGGTCCCGGGGAAGCCCAGCCAGGTCACGACGATCGGCGCCGGCTTGCGGGCAACGGCGAGCAGGCGGTTGCCCTCGGTATTGCCATTCAGATCGACCAGAATGTCGATTTCGTCGGCCTCGATCAAATCGGCCAGGGCGTCGTCGCCAATGGAAATCACCTCGCGCCAGAGGTCAACCGCAGCGCGGCAGCGCTGGGTAATCGCATCGGAAACCGGCGAATTGAAATAAACAACGCTTTCGATTTTGCCGGCATCGAACTGGTCGAGAAAGGGCAAGACAAAAGCCGCGACCGGATGGGTACGAAAGTCCGAGGTCAGCCAGCCGATCCTCAGCTTTCTTCCAGGCGTCCTGTCTCGCCCGGCAAAAGCATTCTCCCGCCGATGCGGCAGGCAAAGATTGCGATCAAACTCGCGCGCCAGGTGAAGTACATCGGCAGCGGACGATTCGCTTGAGTGCACCAGCACCCAAAGCGAGTTAACGTAGGCCGTTGCCGATCGGGGATTGACCGCCAGAGCCTTGCGATACTGTTCCAGCGCCTCGGCATTTCTCGCCTGATCGGAGAACCAGCTGCCCAGATTCAACAAGGCATTGACGTGCCGCGGGTTGATCGCAAGAACGTTTTCGGCCGCCTGGCGGGCCTTTTCACTCATCCCGAGCTTGGTATAGACAACGATCAGCGTATTCCATGCATTGAGATTTTCAGGCTGGCGGGCCACCGCCATTTCCAGATTCTCCCTGGCCACATCCATTTGTCCACGCGTCGTGAACAGCAGGCCCATATGCTCGAAAATCCAGTCCTCGGCAACACCGAGTGCATGCGCTTTTTCCAGGGCATCAATGGCGGGAATCGTCTCGCCGCACTGGACCAGGGCAATTCCCAGCTTGGCCCAGACTTCGGGAGTGTCCACACCGAGATCAATCGCCTGCCGGAAATAGCGTCCGGCCTCGCGGGAGTTTCCTTTGGCCAGCTCGATATCGCCGCAAATCGTCACAATCGCTGAAGAAGCCGGATTCAGAACCAAGGCCTGCTGAGCAGCGAGAGTCGCCTTGTCCAGCTCCCCCTTGAGCCGATACAAATCGGCCAGCGAAAGCCAGGCGTCGGCATAGCCCGAATCCAGGCGCGCCGCGACCTTGAAATCGGCCAGTGCTTCATCAAGCTCGCCGAGATGCTGGGAAGCCATGCCCCGCAGGCAGTAATGTCCGGCCTGGGCACCTTTCCGGGCCAGCACCCTGGTCAGGACCCGCTTGGCCAAGGCCCAGTTCCCGGCAGCCACATAGGCCCCACTCAAGGCACAGAGCATATCCATGTCCTCTGGCGCCAGTCCGACAGCAAGCTCCAGTTGAGCTACCCCTTGCTCGATCAAGCCCTGGCGACAATAAAGCTCGCCCAGGCGACGCTTGTACTGGGCCACCTTGGGGGCCAAACCTGCCGCGTGCTCAAGAAAAGGCAACGCCGAATCACTGTCGCCAATCCGTATCGCCAACTCTCCCAGACCGAACCATGCCTGGTGACAATCCGGCTGAACCGAAACGACCGTCTCGAACAAGCCCCCCGCCTTTTCATTATCTCCAGCCTTGAGTGCGGCTTCGGCCAGCCCCAGTTCATGCATGCGACGCGATTTCATATCCAGCTCAGCCCTCTTGAATCCGAGTTTGGAAGTTTAACGGCTGATCCGCTTCAGTAACCCGTTTGGTCGCAGATTCAAGAAAATCAAAAAAACACTAAAGTTCCAGCAGTGACATCCGTTAATGATTTCAAGCGGCGAAACTTCCTTCGCGAATGAAACGCCGAAGCTAGTGGAACCATCGAACAAGCCCTCTCAAGGAGATCGAAAATGGCACAAATCATCAACACCAACATTGCTTCCCTGAACGCTCAGCGCAATCTGGATTCGTCGCAAAGCTCTCTGAAGACTTCCCTGCAACGCCTGTCGTCCGGCCTGCGCATCAACAGCTCCAAGGATGATGCTGCCGGTTTGGCCATTGCCGAAAAGATGAGCTCGCAGTCCCGCGGCATGACCGTTGCAATGCGTAACGCCAACGACGGCATCTCTACCGCACAAACGGCTGAAGCCGGCCTCGCCACCGTTGCCACCCACCTGCAGCGTATGCGCGAACTGGCCACGCAAGCAGCATCCGGCCAATACGATTCCGCCAACCGTGCAGCACTGGACAAGGAATTTACCGCCCTCTCCAGCGAAATCACCCGCGCTCTTGACGCCACCAACTTCAACGGCACCAAGCTGCTCGACGGCAACTACAGCAGCATCGCCTTCCAGATCGGTTCGACGACGACCAGCGAATCGCAGATTTCCATCACCATCAGCTCGGTTGACGTTTCCTCGCTGACCAGCATCAGTGATGTCGCCTCTGCTACGGCCGCCATGTCCGCCCTGGACTCCGCCATTGACACGGTCAGCTCCTCCCGTGCCGACCTCGGCGCCCTCCAGTCCCGCTTTGAAGGCGTGCTGTCGCAACTGTCCTCGGCCAAGGAAAACACCGAAGCTGCCCGCAGCCGCATCATGGATGCCGACTACGCCGTTGAAACCGCCAATCTGAGCCGCTCGCAGATTCTGCAACAGGCTGGTACCGCGATGCTGGCTCAAGCCAACGCACTGCCGCAGAACGTGCTGTCGCTGCTGCAATAAATCCGGTTACCCGGTTTCCGGGTTAGCTCGACTTATGGGGCGCGTTGGCGGCAAAGCTAACGCGCCTGCTTTCACATCAGGAAGGAGAAGCACATGAGTATCCAGTCCATAGGCAATCGTGCCCCGGCTTTTTCAATGCCGGCAGAAACTCAGGCTGCTACCAAGCAAACTCAGGCAGTGCAGAGCGAAACCACTCAGCCCGCAGTACAAAATGAGTCTTCGCCGCAGCAAGTGCAGGAAGCGGTACAAAGCATGAACGATTTTGCTGCCAGCACGCTCAATAGCAGCCTCAATTTCAGCGTCGACAACGACACTGGAAAGACCATCGTTAAAGTGATGGATTCCGAAACAAAAGAAGTCCTGAAGCAGATTCCTTCGGAAGAAATGGTCGCCATCGCCAAAGCTGTTGATAAACTGAAGGGCTTGCTGGTGCATCAAAAGGCGTAAGATGCTGGCGTCTGGCAGTTAGGAGGAAAAAATGGCCACAATTACATCCCTCGGCTCCGGCTCCGGGCTGGAGCTCGAGTCTTTGGTATCCAAGTTAATGGCTGCCGAGAGCGTGTCTTTGACTACGCTGCAAAAAAAACAGGCCTCCTACGAAACCAAAATTTCGGCTATGGGCACGTTGCGTAGTTCATTGGCTGCCCTGCAAACTGCCGCAACCAGCATGACGCCCTCCACACTGCAAAGTGCCAGCGAGAAATTTGCGTCATACACAGCCTCGGTCACCAATACTGCAGTCGCATCTGCCACAGCCTCAACAGGCGCAGTTGCCGGCAGTTACTCACTGGAAGTCAGTAAGCTGGCCCAAGGCCAACGCTTGACCGGAGGCGTAGTCGCATCCTCAACGACCAGCATCACGACCAACGGCGGAACGCTGACCTTGAGTTTGGGCAGCATGAATGCGTCCACCGGAAACTACGAGGCTGACTCCGCGAGGACTTACAGCATCGCGCTAGACGCTGGCGCCACGCTTGCCGATTTGCGCGACGCAATCAACGATTCCGACGCGGGCGTAACGGCAAGCATCATCAATGGCACGAATGGCGCCCAACTCGTCCTTAACGGCCCGGAAGGGAACAACAGCGTCATGCGCCTTGCCAGCAGCGTGACCACGGATCCGGACACCCTGGTGCAAACGAATGACATTAGCGGCGTCAATTACGATCCGGATGTCAGCGGCAGCCAGGACATGACGCAAAGCCTTGCGGCACTGGATGCCGAGTTCACCCTGAACGGTATTGCCGCAACCAGCCACTCGAACACGGTCACAGGCGTGCTCGAAGGCGTAACGCTGGAACTGGCGACCACCAATATTGGCTCGGCAACCACGCTGAAAATTACCGAAGAGTCGACAACAAACCTGACCAAGGCTCTTGAGGCATTCGTCACTGCCTACAACAGTTCACAGACGACGATGAGCGCGCTCGGTGCCTACGATCCGGAAACCAAGGTCGCCGGAAATCTGCAAGGCAACAGCACGCTGCGTTATGCCACGGGACAAATTCGCCAAACTGTATTCAGCGCCACTTCGGGCAACGCATCCTCGTCCTATCAGACACTCTCCAATATTGGCGTCACGATCAATTCCAGCGGCAAACTGGAGATTGACAGCACCAAACTGAATGCCGCCATCAAGGCCGACTCGAACACCGTTTCAAACCTTGTCGCTAACGTCGGCGAGGCTTTTGACACCACGCTCACCAATCTCATGGATACCGACGGATCGTTGACCATCGCGACCAAAGGCCTCACCACAACGGTTGATGATCTTGAAAAACAACAAACCAAACTGCAGGAGCGACTCGATGCCATCGAAACTCGCTACCGAGCCCAATTTACCGCACTGGATACCCTAGTCGCTTCGTTAACCAGCACTGGCGACTACCTAACCAGCTTCATTTCCAGCCTTAGCTCGAATTAACCTGACATGTTCGGAAGAAACCTCAACCCGGTCGCTGCTTATGCTGACGTAGGCGTAGCAGCAAAGATCAAATCTGCAACACCTCATCAACTTATTCTATTGCTGTTTGAAGGCGCCTCCTCGGCAATCTCTGTTGCCAAGCTGCACATTGAGCGCGGTGAAATAGCGCAAAAAGGCAAACTGATTTCCCAGGCCATCGACATCATCTCCAATGGCCTGAAGGCCAGCCTGAACATTGAGGCAGGGGGCAAACTGGCCGAGCAACTGGCAGCACTTTACGACTACATGGCACGCCGTCTGCTATCAGCCAACCTGGAAAACAACATCGCTGCGCTTGATGAAGTCAGCACCCTGCTTGATGAAATCCATTCAGCATGGATTGAAATCACCCCGGATAATTCAGACTCCTGAACCATGCCAATCGCCCCCGAACTTGCCAGGCTGGAGCAAACCTTCCAGGAAATGCTGCTGGCAGCCAAGTCCGAGAACTGGGCTTTACTGGCCAGCCTGGAGAATGACTCCCGCTCCATGCTGCTCAACATCGAAAAAAGCAAAGTTTCCCGAGCCCAACTGAAGGCAAGTTTGCAAAGACTGCTCGACTGCAATCAGGAAATCACACGCCGGGCAAAAGACCGCCGTAGTGATATTGCATTTCTGCTTGATGCATTTGCAGCCTCAGCGCCCGGAGCCAATGGATGATTCCGGCTGACATTGCCAGCCACTTACGGCTGGCTGTACCGGATCAACCCTCAGCCCCGCAGCCGGTCACCCCGGTCAAGAATCTCGGCGATGTACTTTCAGACCTGGTTCCCGGCCAACGCATCATGGCCGAAATTCAGGCCATGTTGCCCAATGGCACATACCGTGCCGTCGTTGCCCAGCGCGACATCACCCTGGCACTGCCCTTTGCCGCAAAACAGGGGGACAGCCTCGAACTAGAAGTCGTCGAAAACGATGGCAAACTTGCCCTGGCTGTCGTATCAAACCGGACCAGCGGCGCTCAGGCGGGCACCACACAAGACTCCGTCGCAACGACCCTGAGCCAGACCGGCAAGCTGATCGGCGACTTGCTTGCCGACATTGATGGCCAGGGAAAAAGAGCAGCCCCTGCTCCCTTGAACGGAAACCAGCCGCTGGTCGAAAAATTCCCGGCCAGCGCCGCTGATCTTGCCCCCCTCCTGAAAGATGCATTAAGCAAGAGCGGCGTGTTCTACGAAGCCCACCAGGCACGCTGGGTAGCCGGACAACTGCCGACCGAACAGCTGTTACAGGAACCACAAGGCAAACACTCATCACCGGAGGCCGCCCTCAACACCGCGGCAAGCCAAACCGCCAATGGCGACAAACCCCTTGTTGAATCAAAGCCATCCCCCACACCCACCTCTACAGCAAGCGACGCAATCAGCATCGGCAACAAGTCCCAGTCGACGGGAATTCCCAGCGACCTTACACCACTGGTTCAACAGCAACTCGAATCCCTGGCGACACAGACGTTTGCCTGGCAAGGGCAAGTCTGGCCAGGGCAACAAATGCACTGGGAAATCGACGAGCAGTCAGAAAACGCGACGCGCAGCGACCGGGAAACTTCCGGCCAGTGGCAAACCCGCCTGAAACTGAACCTTCCTCAACTGGGTGGCATTGATGCGACGCTTAGCCTGCGCCCCGGCAACGAGGTTGAAATTGCACTCTCGGCAACCAGCGACAATAGCGAAGCAGCCCTCAGCAGTGCGGCCAATTCATTAAGACAGCAATTCGAAGCCGCCGGACTCAACCTGACCAAACTTTCGATCAAGCATGGCACGCTCACCGAGTGATACTGCACGCGAGGCAATTGCCCTCGCCTACCGGCAGACCGACGCTGCACCACGGGTCGTCGCCCGCGGCAAGGGGCTGATTGCGGAAGAAATCATCTCGCGCGCACGTGAGCACGGCATTTACGTGCACGAATCCCCCGAACTGGTGGCGCTGCTGACCCAGGTAGACATCGACCAGAGCATTCCGCCGCAACTTTACATGGCGGTGGCCGAACTGCTGGCCTGGCTCTATCGCATCGAGCATGGCGACAAGAGTGCTTTGCCACCAATCTGATTGAGGTATTCGGCAAGTACCGCCCGCTTGGATTAACATGGGCAGAATAAAAAACTTTCAGCTATCGGCATGCCAACTGTCAACGAAGAACCACTCTCCAACCCGGTTTTCGAAATCGACCACCCGGAAGAGTTCAGCCAGTTTCTGCTGACCAACCCACGCGAAATCGCCTTTTATCTGCAACTGCTGGCCAAGCAACGCAGCATCGTCACGGCTTACATTGACGAGGGACGACATTTTTTCCTCACATCAATCGTGGCGGTCGACCTCTCAGAAAACCTGATTTTGCTCGACCCGTCGCACACGGAAGAAAGCAATCTGGCTGCCCTGGCCGCAAGCCGGATAACGCTGGTTGCCGCCCTTGACCGCGTCAAGATGCAGGTTCGCCTAAGCGGCATGAAAAAACAGACCTACCAAGGCCAGAACACGCTCAGTTCGAACATTCCGGGCCTCTTGCTCCGCTTGCAGCGTCGGGAGTTTTTCCGCCTTGAACCGCCGCTTTTACACCCCATTCAGTGCAAGTTGGCAACAAAGAAAGCTGATGATTCAACCCAGACCTTTGAACTTACCCTGTCAGATATCAGCGGCGGCGGCGTCAGCCTGATTGCGGCCGTTGAACAAGCCACGAATTTCCCTCGTGACGCCCTGTTTCAGGACTGCCGCCTCGAAATCCCCGGCGAAGGGGTTATTCAGGTCAATCTTCGGGTACGCAAGACCATCGAAATATCAAGTCGCAATGGCGAGCACAGCCTGCGAGTCGGCAGTGAATTCGTCAATTTGACCGGAACAAAACTGGCCTTTATCGAACGTTACATCACGCGCATCGAACGCGAACGCAAAGCCCGCGACACCGGCCTGAACGACTAACGCCCACCAATGCCGACACCTCCCCTCGCCCTGACCGCCCGGCAAGTCGGGAATGCACGACATGGCCCAGGAGTCTTCGCCCAGAGCAGACTGCTCATCAGCTTGACCCTGTCACTCACCGCCCCGTTTGCAATCGCACAGGGCAGCACGTTCTCGACCACGGTGGGTACCGCCGTTTTGTGTCTGGACGATGTCGAGCCCGGCTTTTTCCGCAATTACATGACCGCGATCAAACCGGCCTACAAACAAGAGCAAGGCGCTTACTGGTTCAAGGCATCAGCGGAAATGTACGGAGCGGCGGTTACCGAGGTATTTGTCAGCGACGAGAGCAGCGCACATCGCTTCATCGGCGTACTCACTTCGCTGCCACCGGACCAACTGGCAGAAGCTGTCAACAAGGCAGCTCCGGCCGGCACCGGATTCAGAAAAGACAATCCGAACGACAAATATTCGACCTACACCTCACTGAGCGGCTCGGTTATCGCCTTTCAGGGAAAAAACGGAAAAATGTATTGCCGCAGGGATCGCATGCTCAAGTAGCCGCAAAACAAACGGGGCCGGTTTCCCGACCCCGATCAACACTCGACACATATTGGCTTTCGCATGCCTGACGAACAGGCAAACGATGCATCAGACCGACATGTTCATCACGTCCTGATAGGCCGAAACCAGCTTGTTGCGAACCTGCACCATTTCCTGAAATGAAACACTCGCCGTCTGCAAGGCAATCATGACTTCGTGCAGATTCTGGCTGGTATCGCCGGAGGCAAGCTTCTCGCCCATCTGATCAGCCTGCTGCTGGGTCTGATTCACCTTGTCGATGGAGCTTTTCAAAACCTGGGCAAAGTCGGGCGCACCGGGTGCGGCGGCAGTTTCTGCCGTTTTGCCGGTAGCTTGTGCCGCGGTAGACCGCAACACACTCAACATTTGTTCAATCCCTTGGGTATCCATTCTTCACTCCTCTAGCAACGGGCTATTACAAGCAATTCCCGGGCCTGCCTCAGCCCTGAAAATACCCCTCATCCCGATACTGCTGCAACTTGTAGCGCAAAGTCCGCTCGGAAATCCCCAGGCGCTCGATTGCCTGCCGCCTTGAACCACCGACTTCTGCCAGCGTGCGCAGAATATGGTCGCGCTCCAAGTCTTTCATATTATCAGCCCTTTTTTCCAACTCTGGCAGACTGGAAATATCCCTGACTTCGGGAGAAGCCACAGGAACCGCCGGTTTTTCAGAAAAAACCCGCGGCGTCAGATTAAGGTGCTCAGGGCCAATCAACGCACCACTGGAAAGAATCAGGGCGCGTTGAATCACGTTCTCCAGTTCGCGCACATTCCCTGGCCAGTTATGGTTTTGCAAGGCCTGCTCTGCTTCCGCCGACAAGGAAACCCCCGTCCGGCCAAGACGCCCGCCATGCTCGACGACGAAATGCCGGGCAATGGCGACGATATCCTCACGGCGCTGACGCAGGGCCGGAATGGCCACCGGGAACACATTCAGGCGATAGAAAAGATCCTCCCGGAAAGTACCCTTGGCGACTGCTTCGGCCATATCGCGATTCGAGGTGGCAATGATCCGGATATTCAATGACACCGGTTTCTTGCCACCGACCCGCTCGACCTCGCGCTCCTGCAGCACGCGCAACAGTTTGGCCTGCAGGCTCATCGGCATCTCGGTCACTTCGTCGAGCAGCAGGGTTCCATCCTGCGCCTGTTCGAATTTACCAGCCTGCGCCTGCTGGGCGCCGGTAAAAGCGCCCTTCTCATAACCGAACAGGGTGGCCTCAAGCAGGGTATCCGGAATGGCAGCACAGTTGATGGCAACAAATGGGCCGCTCTTGCGCGCCGAATTGCGATGAATGAAGCGGGCAACCACTTCCTTGCCAACACCTGACTCACCGGTCAACAGCACGGTTGCATCGGTTTGCGCGACGCGCTGGGCCATGGCAAACATCTCGCGGCTGGCCGCGTCGCTAGCGACAACTCCCGGCGACTCGCCGGTGTCCGGCAATTCATATTTGTTGATGTGAGCCAGCAAAGCCTGCGGTTCAAAAGGCTTCAGCAAAAAATCACAGGCGCCGGAGCGCATCGCATCGACCGCCTTTTCGACTTCGGCATAGGCTGTCATCAACACGACCGGCAAATGCGGCAAGCGAGCGCGAATTTCCTTCAGCAGAGTAATGCCATCCATCGGCATCATCCGCACGTCGCTGACGACAATCGAAAAAGCCTGCTCCGCCAGCACCTTGAGTGCTGCTTCGCCACCATCGACCGCGACATAGGGACGCCCGGCCAGTTCCAGCGTATCGCCGATCGCCTCGCGCAAACTCGGATCATCCTCGACAACCAGGATCGGCAAACTATGCTCAGCCATTTTCCTCAATTCCGCTCTCTGCCGACCCAAGCGGCAGACTGATGACAAACTCGGCACCATCACCCGGCTCGGAAAAAAGCTCGATGGTGCCACCGTGGGCACGCGCCACACCAAGGGCAATCGCCAGGCCGAGCCCGGTTCCCTGGCCCTTGGTCGTAAAAAAGGGTTCAAAAATACGAACCTGCGTTTCGCGCGCAATACCTGGACCACTATCACGCACGCCAATCGCCAGCAAATCGCCGCTCCGTTTGCCGGACAGGCAAATTTTGCCGCCTGCCGGTGTCGCCTGCATGGCGTTCTCCAGGAGATTGATCAGCCCACCGAACAAGGCCTTGCGGCTACCAACGATTTTTGCCCCTTCACAGGCGTCGACCGTAGCGAATTCCAGGCCATGCTCACGCATCAATGGCTCAACGGTCTGTGCAGCCTCAAGCAGCAAGTCGCTGGCCGGGATGATATCGCGACCAATACTTTCGCCGCGGGCAAAGAGCAAAACATCCTGAATCAGTCGCTCCAAACGCCGTAGCTGACCACTCGCCTTTTCCGAAAAGCGCGCCCGCGCCTCGTCAGGCACACCAGCCTGCCCGAGGTTCGAGGTGTACAGCAAGGCAGCGGCGAGCGGCGTACGCAACTGATGCGCCAGCGAAGCGGCCATTTCCCCCATCGCTGCCAGACGATGGTTACGCTCTAGCTCCGCTTTCATCCGGTGCGCTGCGGTCACGTCATGAATCAGCAGGATCTTGCCACCGGCCGAAGCCAGCACACTTTCCGCAATCGAAACCCGCCCCTCACCGAGCAACCACTCACCGACAGTCAAGGTTGGTTCGAGATGCTGGCGCACCACATCCCCCCAGTGCCGCCCGACCATGTCACTTCCGAACATCGTCATGGCCGCCGGATTGAAAGCGGTGACCATCGCCAGCTGATCGAGCAGGACGACCCCGGCCGGCAAGGCATCCAGCAAGGAGGACAAGCGTTCGGAAAGGGCCTCCTTTTCCTGGTACTGGCGGCGCAACTCCCCATTGGCAATCGCCAGCTCTTCGGTCAACGATGCGACCCGCCCCTGCAAAGCCTCATAAGCCTGGGTCAATTCGGCCGAAACCTGATTGAACATGGCGAAAGCCCGTTGCAACTCAGCGGCTTTGGCGTCGGAATCGAGAGGAATGGGGGGAGTTTGAGAAGTAGACATCAAAAAAGTTTTGGGGGAATTCTGCGCGGGTAATAGTAGAATATTTCTAGGATAATTTGGCTTCTCAATTGATTCTTCTTCTGTTTCCAAGAATTTTACCCGGGCATTGATGGCAGCAACGACTGAAACGACGGCAGGAACCGCACCGGAAGGCAACCCGGCGGAACGCCTGCGCGAGGCTTTCAACCGGCTCGGCAACCAGCAGAAGATCATTTTCATGGTCGCCATCGCGGCCATTGTTGCGGTGATTGTCGGCAGCATCCTGTGGAGCCGCCAGCCCGACTGGAAAGTGCTGTTCTCCAACCTGAACGAAAAAGATGGCGGCGCCATCGTTGCCATCCTCGAACAGCAGAATATTCCCCACAAGTTCAACGAAAGCGGCTCCCTGCTCGTTTCCGCTGACCGGGTCCATGAAATTCGCCTCAAGCTTGCGACGCAAGGCCTGCCGCGCGGCGGCATGGTCGGCTTCGAGTTGATGGAAAACCAGAAGTTCGGCACCAGCCAGTTTGCCGAGCAGGTCAATTACCAGCGTGGTCTGGAAGGCGAACTGGCGCGCACCATCCAGTCGATCAGCGCAGTGCAGGCGGCACGCGTGCATCTGGCCATCCCCAAGCCTTCGGTCTTCGTGCGGGAAGAACAGAAGCCGACGGCTTCGGTGCTGCTTAATCTCTACCCCGGCCGCACGCTCGACAATGGCCAGATTGCCGGCATTACCCACCTGATTTCCTCCAGCGTGCCGCAACTGCCCAACGCGAACGTCACCGTCATCGATCAGGACGGAAGCCTGCTTTCGCAGCTCAAGAGCAAGTTGACCGAAGCCGGCCTCGACCCGGCCCAGATCAAGTACGTGCGCGAAGTCGAAGACAGCATCATCAAGCGTATCGATGAAATCCTGAAGCCGGTGCTGGGCAGCGAGAACTACAAGGTGCAAGTCGCCGCGGATGTCGACTTTTCGCAGACCGAACAAACGGCAGAGAGCTACCGTCCGAACAACACGCCGGAAAACACCAGCATCCGCAGCCAGCAAAACAACGAAACCGCGAGCGTCAACCAGGCGTCCGGCGGCGTTCCGGGCGCCCTCAGCAACCAGCCGCCGGTACCGGCGACCGCGCCGGTGACCCAACCCGCACCTGGCGCCCCAACCGGTCAACCGGCAAAACCAGGCGAAATCCAGGGCAAGGTCGAGGCCGCCGGCGTGACGGCTCCGCTCAATGCTGCCGGACAGCCGATCAACACCAGCAAGAACGCGACGATCAATTACGAAGTCGATAAGACCGTGCGTTACACCAAGCAGGCCATCGGCAATATCCGTCGCCTGTCGGCTGCCGTGGTCGTCAATCACCGCAAGGATCTTGGCAAGGATGGCAAACCGATCACCAAGGCCTTGCCGGAAGCCGAAATGAAGCAGATCAATGATCTGGTCCGCGAAGCCATGGGCTTCTCCAAGGAGCGTGGCGACACGCTGTCGATTGCCAATTCGCCATTCACTTCCAGCGAAAAGACGGAAACGGAACTGCCGATCTGGAAGGATCCGGAGAACATTTCCTACATCAAGGACATCGTCAAATACCTGTTGCTGGCCGGCATCATTGCCTTCCTCTATTTCAAGGTTATCCAGCCCTCGATGAAGGTCATGTTCCCGCCGCCTCCGGGCTCGGAAGAAGGCACCTCGGCCGAAGGCGTGGCCGGCGCGGTCGGCCACATCGCAATCGAAGGCGAAGAGGGCGAAGACCATGTCAAGATCGACCACTATGCCGCCAAGGTCCAGAAGGCAAGAGACTTTGCCCAGGCCGATCCGAAGGCTGTCGCCAACATCATGAAAGACTGGATGGGTGCCAATGGCTAGCCCTGAAGAAGGCCTGGAAAACAGCGCCACCCTGCTCATTGCACTGGGTGAGGACCATGCAGCGGAGGTCCTCAAGCACCTCGGTCCGCGCGAAGTACAGAAGCTCGGTCACGCCATGGCCGCACTCAAATCCGTGCCGCGCGCCAAGGTCGAGGCCGTCCTCGACGAGTTCCACAAGGTCGCCGAGGAAAGCGCTGCCGTTCACGTCGATACCGACAATTACATCCGCTCTGTACTGACCAAGGCACTGGGCGACGACAAGGCTTCCAACCTGATTTCGCGCATCCTGCAGGGTGGCGAAACTTCCGGCATCGAAGGCCTGAAATGGATGGATGCGCCAACCGTCGCCGACCTGATCAAGAACGAACACCCGCAGATCATCGCCACCATCCTCGTTCACCTCGAGCACGACCACGCCAGTGAAATCCTCAACCATTTCACCGAGCGCCTGCGCAACGACGTAGTGCTGCGGATTGCCACGCTGGAAGGCATCCAGCCGGCCGCCCTGCGCGAACTGAACGAAGCGATGATGCGCATCTTGTCCGGCTCGGCCAGCGTCAAGCACACCGCGATGGGCGGCGTGCGCACGGTTGCCGAGATCCTCAATTTCATCGGCACGGCCAACGAGACCTCTGTCGTCGATGCGATCCGCGAATACGACCCCGACCTGGCCCAGAAGATCCTCGACGAAATGTTCGTTTTCGAAAATCTGATGGACATCGACGACCGTTCGATCCAGCTCATCCTGCGCGAGGTTCAATCCGACTCGCTGATCCTGGCCCTGAAGGGCGCCTCGCCGGATCTGCGCGAGAAGATTTTCAAGAACATGTCGCAACGCGCTGCCGAGATGATGCGCGAAGACCTGGAGTCGAAAGGCCCGGTTCGCCTTTCCGAGGTCGAAGCCGAACAGAAGGAAATCCTCAAGGTGGTTCGCCGCCTCGCCGACGAAGGACAGATCGTCCTCGGTGGCGCAGGTGGGGAACAGATGGTCTGACGACCTTAAGCCATGTCCGAAATCATCCCCAAAGAAAAACTGGGCGGCTTTCAGCGCTGGCAGGTCAATTCATTTGATCCGCCCAAGCCCGTCGTCGCACCGGCAGCACCACCGCCTCCGCCGCCGGTCGAGGAGAGCAGCGAGGAAGTCGATCAAGCCTTCCACCTGCCAACCGCGGAAGAGCTTGAGCGCCTCCACGAAGAAACGCGTGCCGCTGGCTACCAGGCCGGCTATGAAGAAGGACGACTCGCCGCTGAAGAAAGCAGTCGTGCGGCAGCAGAGGCTGAAATTGAGAATCTCAGAACGCTGGCTGACGGGTTCCAGCATGCGCTGGACGAACTGGACCAGAGCGTTGCCGAAAACTTACTCGCACTGGCCACCGAAATTGCCAGCCAGATGATTTCCGGCAGTCTTGCCGTCAAGGAAGACATCCTGCTCCCGATCATCCGCCAGGCAATCGCGGCACTTCCCTTGCAGCACAGCCACTTGACCCTGCGCCTTAACCCAGCTGACGCGATACGTGTCCGCGCCCAACTCGGCGAGCAGTTTCAGCAGAGCGGCACACAGATCATCGACGATAGCGAAATCAGCCCGGGCGGCTGCCTGGTTCGAGCCGGCACCAGCGAGGTGGACGCCACCATAGAAACACGCTGGAAGCGCGTTCTCGAAGCCATTGGCACCGAACCTACAGCATGGCTAAACCAGTGACACCTCCGGATCACACCGGTCGCTGGCAAACCTTTCTCGACAACTGCAGGCTTGCCGCCGCGAATGCCCAGCCACTATGGCCAGTCGGGCACCTGACCCGGATCAATGGCCTGGTCATGGAGGCCGCCGGACTGAAGCTGCCGCTCGGCAGCTCCTGCCGCATCTACCCGCAGGGTGGCGCGCCGGTCGAAGCCGAGGTGGTCGGCTTTGCCGGCGAAAAGCTTTACCTGATGCCATCAGATGATGTCTATGGGCTGGCCCCCGGCTGCAAGGTTGTCGCCTTCGAAACGCCGACCACGCCGCCGCGTATCGATGGCCCGCCCCCCTTCCGGCGTCGTGCCATCGACCGCGCCAAGCAGGTTCCGGTCGGCGATGAACTACTTGGACGCGTCGTCGACGGTGTAGGACGCCCCCTCGACAGCAAGGGGCATCTCAGTACGGCGCAATCGCGTTCGTTGCAAAGCCGGCCGGTCAACCCGATGTCGCGCGCGGCGATCCACCAACCGCTCGACGTCGGCATTCGTGCCATCAACGCGCTGTTGACCGTTGGACGCGGCCAACGCATGGGCTTGTTTGCCGGCTCCGGCGTCGGCAAGTCAGTGCTGCTCGGCATGATGGCCCGCTACACCGAAGCCGAAGTCATCGTCGTCGGACTGATCGGCGAGCGCGGCCGCGAGGTCAAGGAATTCATCGAGCAGATTCTTGGTGAAGAAGGCATGCGCCGCGCCGTCGTCGTCGCCGCACCGGCCGATACCGGCCCGCTGATGCGCCTGCAGGGGGCCGCCTACGCCACCACCATTGCAGAATATTTCCGCGACCAGGGCAAGCAGGTCCTGCTCATCATGGATTCGTTAACCCGCTACGCCATGGCGCAGCGTGAAATCGCCCTGGCCATCGGTGAACCACCGGCAACCCGCGGTTATCCGCCTTCGGTTTTCGCCCGCTTGCCTCAGCTTGTCGAACGCGCCGGCAACGGTCCGGAAGGCGGTGGTTCGATTACGGCCTTCTACACGGTACTCGCCGAAGGCGATGACCAACAGGACCCGATTGCCGACTCGGCCCGTGCCATTCTCGATGGCCACATCGTGCTCTCACGAACACTCGCCGATGCAGGCCATTACCCGGCCATCGACATCGAACAATCGATCAGCCGGGCGATGGTCAACCTGATCGAGCCGGCACACCTCGATCAGATACGGCGGTTCAAGGTGCTTTTTGCCCGTTATCAGCGCTCCCGCGACCTGATTTCGGTTGGCGCCTATGCGCCGGGCTCCGACCCGGTACTCGACCAGGCGATTGCCATCTATCCGAAGATGGAACACTTCCTGCAGCAACGGCTCAACGAACAGTCCGACTTTGCCGCCAGCACGGCCGCATTGGCCACCCTGTTCTGATAAAACATGGCTCAGCCCTTTTCCCTGCAACCACTGCTCGAGGTCATGCAGACCCGGACCGACGAAGCCACCCGCAAGCTCGGTCAACTGATCGCAGCTGAGCAGAATCAGCGCAGCCGCCTGCAGATGCTCGAAGAATACCGGGCTGAATACGCTCAACGGATGAGCGAAGCGACAGCGCAAGGTATCACTCGTCTCGTCCTGCATAATTATCAGGACTTCCTCGCCCGAATTGACCAAGCCATCGAACAGCAACGCCTGACGGTGGTCGATTCGGAAAACAGCACCAAGGCAGGCCAGGAGCATTGGAAGAACCAGAACAAGCAGCTCAAGGCAATCGACACCCTATCCCTGCGCCACGATGCGCGCGAACGCTATCGGGAAGGAAAACAGGAACAAAAACTGCAGGATGAGTTTTCATCCCGCAAATACAGCATACCGGAGAATCCCGACGCCTAAGCATCAGGCATGCTATTTGCTGATATCCAGGCAAATCAACGCCCGAAGAAGGTTCACGATGGGAATCACGATTATCTCCACTTCCAGCACGTCGACCGCTGCAAGCAGCCCGACGCTGGCTGCCTCACTACCGAGCGACGGACTGCCAGCCGGATTCGCCGCCTTGCTTTCCGGGCAGATTGGCAATGCCGCATCCCTGGCCAGCACCTTATCTTCCGGCTCTGCTGCAAAAGAAGAAGAGGCAGGAACCGAGAACAAGACCACATCGGACCTGATCGCAACAGACCCAGCCCTTGCGCTATTCATGGCCATTCCTGCCCAGTCCATACCGGCGACGACAAACTCCCTGTCACCCGGCGCATCGGACACAGCGGCCATCACGGGATTCGGCCAGGAAGCCAGCAATGCCTCCGGTGACAAGCTCGCCATACTCTCCAAGGAACAAGAGGCACGAGCCAACAGTCCTCTTCAAAGCCAGAGTGCATATCAGGATGATTTTGCCGCCGCCCTCAAATTAAAAGCCCAGACAGACCAGGGTACAGCGGCAAATATTGCCGCCGAGACACTCGCCCAGGCCCCTGCATCACAAGACACGTCTGCCGTTCTTGCAGCCGGAACAGCTGCAGCCCAACAAAAACAGGCGACTCAAGCACAAAGTGTCAGCACTGAAGTCAGCACCCCGTTGCATGCCGACAACTGGTCTAACAATTTCAGCGAGAAAATCGTCTGGCTGGCAAAAAATGACCAACAAACGGCCCAAATCAATATCAACCCGCCGCAGTTGGGTCCAGTGCAAATCACCCTGCAGATAAACGGCGACCAGGCTTCCGCAATTTTTGCTTCCCCTCACGCCGAGGTACGCCAGGCAATTGAAAGCTCGTTGTCGCAGCTGAAAGAGATGCTGGCCGGCGCGGGAATCAATCTTGGCCAGGCTGATGTTGGTGCCAACATGGCCCAACAAAACCGCGAAGCACCGTTCCAGTCAGCGAACGGGAACCGTTCGACGGGCGAAAACGCTATACTTCCGGGCATCGGAAATACCGTGGATAGCACGGTCAGCACCCCGGTCCAGCGCGGCAGGGGCATGGTTGATCTGTTCGCCTGAGCGACCACAGCGTAACAAAAGAGGAAACATATGGCCAAAGATGCCAAGCCAGTTGAAGAAGGGGCAGAAGCCCCCAAGAAAAAAAGCAAGAAACTGTTGATCATCATTCTGGCCGTCGTGCTCCTGCTCGTACTCGGCGGTGGAGGCGCGGCCTTCATGCTGCTCAAGAAGAGCGACAACCCGGACGACGAAGAAACGGCGGAAGAGACCGAAAAGCCGGCAAAAAAGGAAAAGAAAAAAGATGGCCATGAGTTGCCACCGGTTTTCGTCAATCTGGAGCCGTTCACCGTCAATCTGATCCCTGAAACGGCAGGCAGTGATCAGTATTTGCAGGTTGTCTTGTCGCTCGAGCTTGAAGACCCGTTGTCCGAACCGGTGCTCAAGGCGCAAATGCCGAAAATTCGCAACAACATCACCTTGTTGCTGTCGTCGAAGAAATCTTCGGAACTCTTGTCGAAAGAAGGCAAGGAACATCTGGCCGAGGCTCTGAAAGACGAAATCAATTCGGTGATTGAGCCACCGAAGAAAAACAGGAAGGGCGAGCTGGTCATGCCAGAAGGCCCGGCCAAGTCGGTTTTGTTCACCTCCTTTATCATCCAGTAAGGAGTCATGGCGGGCGATTTTCTCTCCCAGGACGAGGTTGACGCCCTACTCAAGGGCGTCACCGGGGAATCCGACGAGCCCGAAGCAGCCGAGGGCGATGGCGGCAGCATACGCTCGTACAATCTTGGCACCCAGGAACGCATCGTCCGTGGGCGCATGCCGACGCTGGAACTGGTCAATGAGCGTTTTGCCCGATATTTGCGGATTGGCCTGTTCAACTACATGCACCGGAATGCAGAGATTTCGGTCGGGCCGATCCGGGTGCAGAAATACAGCGAGTTCATCCGCAATCTGGTCGTACCAACCAATCTGAACCTGGTCATCGCCAAGCCTCTGCGCGGAACGGCGCTTTTTGTTTTCGACCCCAACCTGGTCTTTCTGGTGGTCGACAACATGTTCGGTGGCGATGGCCGTTTCCATACCCGGGTCGAGGGACGCGACTTCACGCCCACCGAGCAGCGCATCATTCAGGGCCTGCTCACCGTCGTGTTCACCGAATATGAGAAATCCTGGAAGCCGGTACACAACATCACTTTCGAATACATCCGTTCGGAAATGAACTCGCAGTTTGCCAACATCGCCACGCCATCGGAAATCGTCGTTTCGACGACTTTCACTCTTGAATTTGGCGGCGCCACGGCCGACATGCACATCTGCTTCCCGTACTCGATGCTGGAACCGATTCGCGACCTGCTGTACAGCACCATGCAGAGCGATCAGCTATCGACTGACAAACGCTGGATCGGCACCTTGCGCAAGCAGTTGCAAGGCGCTGAAGTTGAAATCGTTGCCCATCTGGGCGGCGGAAAAATCACGCTGGGACAGATTCTGAACCTGAAAGTGGGCGATGTCGTTCCACTCCACATTCCGGACAAAATTCAGGCGCTGGTCGACAACGTCCCTCTGATGGAATGCACCTATGGCCAACTCAATGGCCAATACGCACTGAAAGTCGAGCGATTCATCGCTGCATTGCCCGACGCACCGCCCGGAGAACCGGCGATGGGAGAAAAAAATGGCTGAAGAAATGGAAAATATCGAGAACCCGGCGGCAGAAGAAGAACAGATCAGCGAAGACGACTGGGCTGCAGCCATGGCAGAGCAGGCGATCGTCGATGCCGCCCCGGCAGCCCAGCCTGCCGACATCTTCCCTTCTTTTGGCGGCACTACCGGCAACAATGGCATGATGAACGAGCTCGACATGATTCTGGATATTCCCGTCCAGATCACCGTCGAATTGGGACGCACAAAAATCACCATCAAGAACCTGCTGCAACTGGCCCACGGCTCGGTCGTTGAACTTGACGCCATGGCCGGCGAACCGATGGATGTACTGGTAAACGGCACCTTGATTGCCCAGGGTGAAGTCGTTGTCGTGAACGACAAGTTCGGCATTCGTTTGACCGATATCATCACCCCCTCCGAGCGGATGCGAAAACTCAATCGCTAATCTGCGGGCTGCTTTGCATTAAGATAGCGGCCTGATCACAACTCATGCCGGGCCATCTGTTGCGCACCCTTCTCCTGCTGCTTCCTCTTTCCGCCCACGCGGCCGAAGCCGCCAATACCGGCGTCTCGTTGAGCACCTACCTGCAGGCAGGACTTGCCTTGCTGCTGATTGTCGGGATTCTGTTCGGTACCGCCTGGATGGCGCGAAAGGTCTCCGGCGGCAAGGGATTCGGCCACGGCGACATGAAAATCATTGGCGGCGTGGCGCTCGGTCCACGCGAGCGTATTGTTCTTGTCGAGGTCGGCGAAGACTGGCTGGTTATTGGCATTGTTCCCGGTCAAATTCGTACCCTGCATCGGCTCCCCAAGGGAAGCCAATTCCCTGACAAACCGGACTCGGCAGGAGACAAACCCTTTTCCCTATGGTTCAAGGCAGTTTCTGAACGAGGTAACGACCGTGCTTAAGCGCAGCCTCGCCTTGCTTGTGCTCCTGGCACCAGTCTCACTTGCCCTCGCGCAGGTAGGGGGCTTACCTGCCATCACCAGCAGCCCGGCGTCAGGTGGCGGCACCACCTACTCGCTGACGATCCAGACGCTGCTGCTGATGACAGCGCTGACCTTCATCCCGGCCGTGGTGCTGATGATGACCGGCTTTACGCGCATCATCATCGTCCTTTCCCTCCTCCGCCATGCGATGGGAACCCAGACCTCCCCTCCGAACCAGGTCATTGTTGGACTATCGCTGTTCCTGACCTTCTTCGTGATGTCCCCGGTGCTCGAAAAGGTCTATACCGATGCCTACGTGCCACTCGCCGAAAATAAGATCAACATCATGCAGGCCGCAGACAGGGCGGCGATCCCGATGCGCGGCTTCATGCTCAAGCAGACCCGAGAGTCAGACCTGGCATTATTTGCCGGCATTGCCAAGATTGACAAGATCGAAAAGCCTGAAGACACGCCACTACGCATCCTGGTACCGGCTTTCGTCATCAGCGAGCTGAAAACGGCTTTCCAGATCGGCTTTATCGTTTTCATCCCCTTTCTGGTCATCGACATGGTGGTCGCCAGCCTGCTGATGTCCATGGGTATGATGATGATGTCGCCAGTGATGGTGGCACTACCATTCAAACTCATGCTGTTCGTCCTGGTTGACGGTTGGCATCTCGTCATTGGCTCACTGATTCAGAGTTTCGGCGCATGACCCCCGGCACCGTCATGGAAATCGGCCGCCAGGCAATCGAAGTCACGCTGACCATTGCCGCTCCGATGCTACTGGCTGCCCTGGTGGTCGGCCTGATCGTCAGCATCTTCCAGGCGGCTACCCAATTGAACGAAGCGACGCTGCAATTCGTTCCGAAGCTGGTCGTGATGTTTCTCGTCCTGCTTCTGGTCGGGCCCTGGATGCTGCAATACCTGATGGACTATATCCAGCGCCTGTTCGAGAGCATCCCGCAACTGATCGGCTGAGATGATCAGCCTGACTTCAGTTCAGCTCGATACGTGGATTGCCGCCTTCATTTATCCACTGGCGCGCATTCTTGCCTTTATCGCTGCGGCCCCACTCTGGAGTACAGCTGGCATCCCTCGCCGTACTCGCCTGGTGCTCGGCATCAGTATCGCTGTTGCCATCGCGCCGGGACTACCGACAATGCCGTCCGTAGCGCCGGCATCCTTGTTTGGACTATGGATTCTTGCTCAACAGATCCTGATCGGATTGGGTATGGGCTTTGCTGCAAAAATCGTGTTCAGCGCAGTAGATTTTGCCGGGGAATTCATCGGCGCACAAATGGGGCTGGGATTTGCCACCTCCTACGACCCGCTCAACTCATCACAAACGGCTGTCATCACCGAATTCATGAGCCTTCTCTCCCTGCTCATGTTTCTCTCGCTGAATGGTCACCTGCTCTATGTCGGGACCTTGGCTCAAAGTTTTACAGCCATTCCCGTCAGCGCATTGCCACTCGCCGCTGAAAGCTGGCTTAACCTTGCCGAGCTGGGCGGCAAAATATTCTCCGCAGGGCTTCTGCTGGCATTACCGATCGTCGTTGCACTGATGATTACCAACGTAGCCCTGGCTGTTCTGACACGGGCCGCACCACAACTGAACATCTTTGCCCTGGGCTTCCCACTGACCCTCAGCATCGGTTTTGTCGGACTGGCAATCAGCCTCAATTACCTTGCCGAACCTCTTCAGGCACTCTTCGAGTTCGGCATGAGTGCCATGCTGGGATTTGCGGTTCCCGCCCGCTAAAGAAGCCGCGATCAGTAAAGCTCGTTCTGCAAAAAAGAATCTGCCTGATCTCGCTGCACAAGGCGAATCGTCCCCTCGGCAATCCGACGCGCACCGATTGTCTGCGAATCGATACCTTCGGTAAATTCCATCAACTGATACGCGGTGTAGCCTTGCGCCAGCTGCAACTGCCGCGCCCGGCGCTTCAATATCTGAATCGACTCGCCAGCCCCACCGGTGTGATAGCGCTTCATCTTCATCGAAAAACGATAAGTATTTTCCGAGAGGCGGGCTTCCTCTATTTCCCAGTTCGGGGCCAAAGGATCATAAATCAGCTGAATGGCACCAATAATCAACGCACCAGTTGCCAGATTGGAAAGGGAAATCGAGGTCTGGGCGGTCAACCTCAGCGCCTTGTCCGGAATCAGCGGCGAAGCGTTGGAATCTCCCGTCGTGCTGCAAGCAGTCAGCATCAAGGCCGAAAGCAGGCAGGCCAGTAACGCTTTGACAGCACTCATATGTAATCAAAAAGGCTGAGTTTGGAAGTTAGCGTAAATGATGCCATGGCCGCTTCAAGCTGGAGTTTCTTTTGTGACACACTGGAAAGCGCCGAGGCGTAATCAAGATCCTCGAGATTGGAGAGTTGCTCTTTGTATTGAAGTTTTTGATCTGCAGCCATGTTCGAAATACTCTCAAGAGACGAGAGTTTGGAGCCGACCCCAGCACGGACAGTCAATACATTATCCATTGAAGCGGTGATATCACCGAGCGCCTGAGTGTAGGTCGCCGAAGAAGCACTCGCTCCCGGAGTCTTGAGGAAGTTGACCATGTTCTGAACTGCATCAAACATGCTTCGCCCGGTCACATTGCCAGCGGCATCCTTGACGCGCATGAACACCTCGCTTCCCGGCACACTGGTTTCCAGATTCTGGCTGGCGCTGACCTGCAAGGCTTGAACACCATCGTCACCACTGTAACTCATGTAAGCATTGCTCAATGAATAGGGTGAAGCATTTGCACTCAAGGCAAATGGCGTAGTCGTTGATTGAAAGCCGGAGAATATGTAACGCCCGGTCCCATCCTGCGAATTGGCAAGAGATACCAGATTTTTTAACCGCTCGGAGAGTTCGCTTGCCACCGCAGCACGCTCGGAGTCGGAGTAGCTGCCATTACCTGCCGCCAAAGCATTGTCGTAAATATTTTTCAGCTCCTCACCAACCCCACCCAGGACGTTATCAAGCGCCCCGAGCTTGGTGGTCGCCGTCTGTTGATTCTTGATATACAACTCGTTGACCGCCTGGGTCTGGGTCACCACCAGAACCTGCGCCGCACCAACCGGATCGTCCTTGGGCGTCACGATCCGCCGTCCCGTATCCACCTGATTCTGCAGGGTATAAACCTCACTCTGCAAACGCTGAATACCACTGGTTCCGCCGTTATAGAGTTGCTGGGTGCTAATTCTCATGCTCATGATTTACCTCTTTTTACCCAAGCGAGATCAAGGTATCAAAAATATTGGAGGCAATTTCGAGGATTTTGGCGGAGGCCTGATACGCCTGCTGATACTCGATCAATTTAGCCGCCTCTTCGTCACGATTGACTCCGGAAACTGATTCACGTGCTGCTGTAGCCTGCGACAGCAAAGTAGTCTGGGCTGATGAGGAAATCTCGGAGGCTGAAGTCTTGTTGCCAATGTCGTTAACAAAAGCAGCATAGTTATCCTGATAGGTTGCCGAGCCACCCAACATCGTATTTTGGGTCTGCAAATTGCCCATCCTGACGATATTGCTGGCATCCTCAACACCGCTGCTGTTGGCAGCAACGGTGAACGCGTCGCCGGTTGCCGGCACACCGGAAAAAACCAGCGACACTCCTGCTGGCGAAGCTGCCGTATTGGTCGCGTTGATTGTGTAGGTTGCCCCTGAAGTAAAGGTCACCGTATCGGTTGTCGCCGTGATCGGGTAAGTCACCGGTGGATTGCCACCGACAGTGACCGTTACCGACCCCACAGGGAAGCCGGTCAAACCGGTTCCGTCATAGCTGATCGCCAGCGGCAAACCATTTGTCGAATAATTGGGACCGACACTGACTGAACCGACCGTAGTACTTCCTGTATTGGTCAATGCAGCGGAGGCCCTTGCTGGGGCAGCCGCAGCAACCAGTCGGGGATCCGCAGCAACACTGCTATCGACAGAAAACTGGCGTGCACCAAAATGCGTAGGCTGTATCAGATAGCTATCACCGGCAGCAAAAGCACCAGCGGTTGAACTCAAGCTGAACCCCTGGGGGTCAGCCGCCAAAGCGGTATTGATATCGGCGATCGAGGCCCCGGACCAGGCAGTATTATCCGATAGACGCTTCAATGAAAAATTGCTGCCATCATAAGAAAGCTGATAGTCGCTGGAAGTCAGATCCGTGTAGAAATTCGTTCCGTTATACGAAGCCGCATCAAAGCTCGCAGAAACCGTCGGGCTGCCAACTGCATTGCTGGAGCGGGAGGTGACTGTTGGCTGGCTAATCTTGAAGAAATCTGCAATGAAGCCGGTATCTCCGGCAATATTACCGAGCATGTCCTGACCCAGGGCGTTCTGGGCATTAAAGGTTAGCGCCATCGAACTGGCCATCAGGCCCAATTGATTGAACGAAGTATCAAGCGCCTGCGAGCGAAAGCTCAGGAACCCACCCAGTTCCCCTCCGGTAATCAAGGACTCCGGCAGTTCCTGCACATTACCTGCTGCACCGACCAGACCGACCACAATCCGTGATGGATCGGCCGAGGAGGCAACTGCAGCCATCTGGGTCACCCGACTGCCAACCACCAATTGCTGACCACTCCCAACAAAAACGTTGTAGCTGCCATCGGTGTCGGTCGTCACATTAACCTTGACCAACTCGTTGAGCTTCGAAACCAGTTGATCCCGTTTGTCGAGCAAATCATTAGGAGCCTGTCCATTGAGAGAACTGGCAGAAATAATCCGCTGGTTGATATCACCAATTTCCTGGGTATAAGTATTGATCGATGTCACCAGACTGGAAATCTGCGAATTGACACCATCCTTCATTTCATCCAGGCGGCTATACATGCTTTGGAAGCTGGTCACCATGGTATCGGCAGCGGAAATCATCGACTGACGCGAAGAGGTGGACGACGGATTGGTTGCCACCGCCTGAATGGCATCAAAGAATTCCTGCACCACGGGCGTCAAGCCCGAGGTTTTATCCGCCAGCATATTGTCGATCTGGGAAATCTGGGCGTTATAGGTGTCAAGCGAACTGACGTTGGTCTGCGCACTCAGCACCTGTTTGGTCAATGCCTCGCTGTACATGCGCTCAACGGTCACAACATGCGTGCCCTGGCCGATGCCGCCAGCCCCGGTCATGATGGTCGGATTCGATGCCTGCACCACACGCTGACGGGTATATCCCGCAGTACTGAGGTTGGAAATATTGTTGCTGGTGGTCAGCAATCCAGCCTGAGCTGCATTGATTCCTGTGACCGCGATACTGATTAAACCACCCATTTCCACTCTCCTTCCTGCTTGTTAACGACACAAGCAGGATTAACTTGATCCCTAACCAACCAATGCCATACGCAAGGTAGGACCATTAATGATCCGGCTCAGCTTTTCGGCGTAGGCCGGATCAGTTGCATATCCGGCCTTCTGTAATCCTTTAGCAAACTCCGCGCCATCCTGCGAGCCGATCACACCGCTGTAACGCGGATTGCTGCGCAGCAAGGATGCGTAATCACGGAACGCTTCATCGTATGAGCCGTAAGCACGAAACTTCTCGATCTTTTGCTGCGCCTGCCCATCGACATACTCGGTTGTCGTCGCGTCGACCGTTGCGCCATTCCAGCTTTTTCCAGCCTTGATACCAAACAGGTTGTAACTGGTCGAACCGTCACTTCTGCGGATCTCACCGCGCCCCCAGGCGCTCTCAAGCGCGGCCTGGGCAACCAGAAACTGGGGAGGAATGCCTGTCGACCGTGACGCTTCCACCGCGTTTGGCCAGACTCGATTTACAAACTCCTTTGACGACACGGGGGCATCGGAAGCTGCGGTGCCGGTTGCCGAATTCGGAGCCAAGTTAACGGCAGAGGGATAAGCCGATGATGTCGGCAACCTGCTCGGTACCTGTGTATATTGCAGATGTCGCGCGTCCGCGGCGGTCAGCGGCAAGGCATTGCCGGCAGCATTTGCCGGCGCACCTGGAGCCGCCTGCCCTTCCGCTGAAACCATATTGCGTCCGAGCTGCTGCTCGATCAAACGTGCGAAGCCAACACCCTTGCCACTGGTCGACAAGTTCTGCGCCATCTGCTGATCGAGCAAACCATTGTAGAAACGTGTCGAATCGCTATCGAGCATGCCATCCTGCGGCGTTGCATCACGCATGCTTTTCATGACCATTTGCAGGAACAGGGTCTCGAATTGCTGGGCCGCTGCCTTCAGCCCCTGCTGCGGATCCTTCTTGAACTGGGCGCGCAAATCCTGGGCTGACGTAACATCAAACGCTGCCCGATTTGGACTGTCCTGAATCTTGAACGACATGGCGATGAATCAGATGATTTCGAGATCAGCGCGCAACGCACCTGCGGCCTTCATGGCCTGCAGAATGGCGAGCAGATCCAGTGGATTCGCACCCAATGCATTCAGTGCCTTGACCACCTCGGCCAGACTGGCGCCCGCCTTGACGTTCATCAAGCTGCCCCCCTCCTGCTTGACCTGGATATCCGCCCCCTGGCCCATTGCCGGATTTGGCGCATCGATGACCACGGAAAGACTGCCATGCGCTACAGCGCATGCATCCAGCGTCACACGCTGATTCATCACCACGGACCCGGTCCGCGGATTGACAATCACCTTTGCGGCGCTCTGGACCGGCTTGACATCGAGATTGTCAATCCGACCAAGGAAGGAAACCCTGGCATCACTTTCCTCTGGCGCGCGAACAGCGATGCGCCGCCCATCGACCGCCTGCGCCGTTCCCGGACCCATGCTCTTGTTGATGGCATCGACCACGTTCTGCACCGTACCGAAGTCGGTCGCACTCAACTCGTAATAGACGAATCCACCTTGACCGAGGGCAGAGGGAACGGCCCGTTCAATAGTCGCACCATCGGGTATGCGCCCTGCCGAAAGGTGATTAACTGTAACTTTTGAGCCACCGGAGGAGGCACCCACACCGCCCACCAGAATGTTGCCCTGGGCAATCGCATAAACCTGCCCGTCTGCCCCCTTGAGCTGCGTCATCAGCAGCGTGCCGCCACGCAGACTCTTGGCGTTGCCCATGGATGAAACCGTCACGTCGATCGGCTGCCCCGGTTTGGCAAAAGGCGGCATGCTCGCGGTGATCATCGCCGCCGCGACGTTCTTCAATTGCAGCTTGGATGCCTGATCCGAGGTCAGGTTGATCCCCATTTGCGAAAGCATGTTGCCAATCGCCTGGGTCGTAAATGGGGTCTGCGTCGTCTGGTCACCGGTATTATCCAGCCCGACCACGATCCCGTAGCCAATCAGTTGATTGTTGCGAACGCCCTGGATACTGGCCAGATCCTTGATTCGTTCCGCAAAAGCCATCTGGCTCCAGAACGGCAACAGGCAGGCGGCCACAATTGCCGCTTGCCGGAATACTTTGCCGCTATTGCTCTTCATGATGCGCCTCCGCGAGATCTTTCTCAGAATGGCATCACATTAAGGAAGAAACGTGCCAGCCACCCCATCACCAGGCCATCACTGATCTGACCGGAGGATTTGTACTCAATGCGGGCATCCGCGATATTCGACGAAGCGATGGTATTGGCGGCACTCACGAAGCTCGGATTGACCACTCCGGAGATTCGGACATACTCCTGCTCATGGCCGATCGCCAGTTGCTTTTCGCCCGAGACAAGCAAATTCCCGTTGGCGTAAACATCGATTACGGTAACAGTCATATTGCCGGTAAAGATATTGTTGTTTGCCGCCTCGCCTTTGCCACTAAAGGCATTCGCACTGTTCGTCTCATAATTCAAGCCAACCAGCGACTTGCCCAGCAAACCGTTCAGCCCGGTGATCGAAGCACTCGACGTATTGGACTTGTCGAGCTTGTCATTCGACTTGGTCGAAGCCGAGGTGCTTTCCGTAATCGTGACGGTTATCGTATCGCCGACGTAACGCGCCCGCCTATCCTCGAACAACGGTCGACTGCTCGCAGCCTGATAAATTGAGCCGTTGGCAAGCGCAGCTTCGTAGCGCGGCATTGGACGCGCCGACATCGGCTGATGAACATTCGTGGGGGGTACCGTACTGCAGGCGCCACAAAAAACCACGGCAAGCCAGCTAAGTTTTCTCATCACATCACCTCACAACTGAGTCAGGCGACCAAGCATGGAATCCGACGTCGACACCACCTTGGAATTGAGTTCATAGGCACGCTGAGTCTGGATCATCGTCACCAGTTCTTCGGCAACATTGACGTTTGAGGTTTCGACATAGCCCTGATTGACGACACCGGCGCCGTTGGTACCCGGCGTATTGGGGGTTGGCGTACCGCTCGCGGCAGTTTCAAGAAAGAGATTCTGACCCATGCTCTGCAGACCACCCGGATTGATGAAGGTCGCCAGTTGAATACTGCCGATCTGGGTCGTCGCTGAACTGCCCGATTGGGTGATCGAGACGGTGCCATCGGTACCAATCGTCACGCTCAGCGCATTCGCGGGAATCGTGATATTGGGCTGCAGGGGATAGCCATCCGAAGTAACGATCTGCCCCTGATTATCTTTCTGAAAGGAGCCGTCCCGCGTATAACCGGTCGTTCCATCCGGCAGAAGAATCTGGAAAAAGCCATTCCCCTGAACCGCCATATCGAGCGTACCGTCGGTCTTCTGAAGATTGCCCTGGGTAAAGATCCGGGCCGTAGACACTGGACGCACACCCGTACCTAATTGCAGGCCACTCGGAATCTGCGTCTGTTGTGAGGACTGAGCACCCGGCTGACGCAGGGTCTGGTAAAGCAGATCCTCGAAAACGGCGCGACCGCGCTTGAAACCGTTGGTACTGACGTTGGCCAGATTATTGGAAATGACATCCAGCTGGGTTTGCTGGGCATCCAGACCTGTCCGGGCGATCCACAGGGAACGAATCATGATTTATGTCCTATCAGGAACTAAGCGACAGCAGCTGATCGGCGCGCTGAGCGTTGGTATCTGCCGTCTGCAACATCTTTATCTGCATCTCGAACTGACGGGAAAGGCTGATCAGATTGACCATGGCATCCGTCACATTCACATTGCTGCCCTCCAGGGTGCCGGAGGTCAGCTTGACAGTCTGATCGGCCGGTGCGGCCTGACCATCGCGCATCCGGAACAAGCCGTCAGCGCCCCGCACCATATTCGCCTCCGGCGGATTAACCAGCTTGATTCGCCCAATCGCATTGGCGTTATTCGGCGTACCAAAGCTTGGCACGACAGATACCGTACCATCCGGAGCGATCTCGATCGTGTTGTCGGGCGGAATGTTGATCGGTCCACCATCACCAACTACCGAATATCCGCCCTTGGTCTGCAACAGGCCCGTCACATCGACATCCAGACTACCAGCCCGCGTATAAGCTTCGCTACCATCAGGCAACTGCACGGCAAGCCAGCCTTTGCCATTTACCGCAACATCCAGATTTCGGCCGGTAAACATCAACGGCCCCTCATCCATCACATCACTGACTGAGGCATCGACCACAAATGCCCGCGTCGGCATCCCCGCACCTTCCACCGGCACGGCACGAAAACGATGCTCCTGCGACTTGAAGCCAATCGTGCTGGCATTGGCCAGGTTGTTTGCCGTACCGGCCTGCTGCATGAAGACATGCTTGGCACCGGTCATTGCGGTGTAGATCAGGCGATCCATTCAGTCAGCTCCGGTCGTCTTAGCGAATATTGACCAGGGTCTGCATGATCTGGTCCTGCGTCTTGATCGACTGTGCATTCGCCTGATAATTGCGCTGCTGGACGATCATGTTGACCAGTTCTGCGGTCAGATCCACGTTGGAGTCTTCCACGGCTCCGGACTGCAGGACACCCAGCGTGCCGCTGTCAGGCGTACCAATCTGCGGCTGACCGGAGTCCGCTGTTTCGATCCAGGAGTTGTTACCCATAGCGAGCAGGCCGTTCGGATTCGTGAAATTGCAAAGCACGACCTGACCGAGGTTCTTTGTTTGACCGTTGCTGTAATTACCCTTGATGATGCCATCGCTACCAACCGACAATCCGGCCAGATTACCGGCGGCATAGCCATCCTGAGTCAGCTTGTTGACAGCGAAAGAGCTGCCGTATTGGGTCGTACCGGTGAAATCGAAATTGAACGCCAGAGGACTACCCGCATCATTCACATCGAGCGGATCAAGGTCAGTAATCACTTGATTCAAATCGATGGAAAAGGCCAGCGGCATCGTGGTCAACAACTTGCCGTTTGCATCAAAAGCCAGTCGTGAGGCACCACTCGTCACATTGGCTTCACTCGTACCATCGATCTGGTAGTGAACGTCCCAAGCCCCGGTCGTACCAGTCGGATCGGTTGCAGCCGGCGTACTCTTCACAAAGTACATCGTGGCCGTATGCGGATTACCGAGTGAGTCGTAGATGGTCAGTGCGGTCGAATAGTTGTAGGTATCCGTTTCCGGCGCATTGGTGCCGGTAGGAGAGGTCCACGCCGTGACCGGAGCACTCTTCGTCGAGTCCAGTTGCAGTTGAGCCGTAACCCCCTCAGAGGTAGAGCCCGTTGATTGCGGCGCAATACTGGCGGTAGAAATCTGCAGAGGTTGCGCCGTCGTCGGCACAACGTTGCCATTCGCATCCGCCGGATAACCAGTCAGATTATCCGTCTGGTCATTCACGATAAAACCCTTGGCATCGACGTGAAATTGACCATTGCGGGTATAAGTCACCGCGCCGTTCTGGCTCATCCGGAAGAAGCCGCCGCCATTGATCGCGATATCCAGCGAGTTGCTGGTCGTCGTGATATTGCCCTGGGTATATTGCTGGGCGATTGCGCTGTTTGCCGCACCGATACCCACCTGTGAAGCACCGCTACCATTGAGCGAAGCTGCATAGACGTCGGCGAAATGAGTGGATGCGCCCTTGAAACCAACCGTACTCGCGTTCGCGATGTTGTTGCTGGTGACATCCAGCGCCTTGGAGGATGTATTAAGGCCGCTCAGCCCTTGTTGGAATGCCATTGCCGTCTCCCGGAATTACATGAATTGCAGAACATCACTGAATGCGACCGTATCGCCCGAGCTAAGCTCAAGAACAAACGACGAGCCGCTCTTCACTACAGCAGATACCGTGCCAACCTGAATCGGCGTCGTTGTTACCTTGCTGCCTCCGGACGAGGCCTCAACCGAGAAGGTATATTTGCCGTCAGCCAACTGTGTACCGCTGGCATTCTTGCCATCCCACTGGAAGGCCACCGTACCGGCAGCCTGCTTGCCCAGTTCCTGAGTCTGGACGACCTTGCCGGCGCTGTTCTTGATCGTGACGGTAACCTTGTCGGCAGCCCCCGCCAGCGTAACGCCGCCCTGCGCAGCTCCGCTGGCGAGCGTCAAACCGCTGCCAGAAACCAGAACCTGCGAACCAATTGCACCGGCCGCCTGCAATGCCTGCGAGGTGTTGTAAGAGGCCAGCAGACTAGTCAGCGTTGTATTCAGACTCTGGATACCTTCCAGCGAACTGATCTGTGCCAGTTGCGTCGTCATCTGCGAGTTGTCCATCGGATTCAAGGGATCCTGATTCCGCAACTGCGTCGTCAGCATGGTCAGAAAACTGTTTTGCAAATCCTGAGCGCTGCTGCTTGAACTCGAAGAACTGCTTGAACTCGAGGCATTCAAGGTCTTGATGACATCAGCACTGCTCGTTGTCGAATTAACGGTACTCATGACTATCTCCGGTTAGCTCTGGCCGATGCTGAGCGTACGCAGCATCATGGTCTTAGCGGTATTCATGACCTCGACGTTGGTCTGGTAGGAACGCGAGGCAGAAATCATGTTGGTCATTTCATCGACGACATTGACGTTGGAAAAGGCAACATAGCCTTTCTCGTCAGCCGCCGGATTTTTCGGGTCGTACACCATGCGCGCCGGCGAGGGATCCTCCACCACCTGGCGCACCCGCACGCCGGTCGAGGACGGGCCGACGCTGCCCATCGGCGTTGCTTCGAACACCACCTGCTTGGCGCGATAGGGCTTGCCATCCGCCGAGACAACGCTGTCGGCATTGGCCAGATTGGAAGCAACGGCATTGAGACGCATCGACTGCGCCGTCATGGCGCTGGAAGACACCTGGAACACATTAAACAAGCTCATTCAGCTCTCCTTAACCCGAAGTCGATGCCAAGGCACTGCGCATGCCCTTGAGTTTTTCGCTGATAAATTGACTGACTATCTGATATTGCAGCGCGTTATCGGTGATCTGAGCGCGTTCGACATCCATATCAACGGTATTTCCATCAACCGCCGACTGGGTTTCCGTACGATATTGCAATGTCGCCTGAGCGCCGGAACCACCAGCCCGGATGTGCTCGCCCGACGTCGTTGCCATGGCAATCGAATCCCCGCCGCGACCGGCCATTGCATTCTGCATGGCACTCTCGAAACTGAAATCACGCGCCTTGTAGTGTGGGGTATCGGCATTGGCAATATTCGACGCCAGCACTTGATGCCGCTGCGTGCGCAAATTCATCGCCTGGCTATATACCGACAAGTGCTGCTCAAGACTGCCCATGGGAAACTCCTTTTGTTTTGCCTTCAACAAAAGCACAGTCCATGCCAAGCAATACACGCGATAAACGGGCCGATCCGGCAATAAGATCGACAATGCTCGGCAAAAGTTGCCGCTGCCTACGGCGATTTTTATTTTCCATCCCGATCCCGGCTCGGGCAAAATGACGGCATGCATGCCCGCCTTCTCTTTTTTGCTTTTTTGCTGCTCCTCATCGGTCGACCGCTAATCGCGGCCGAAAACGATGCAGCGCTGGATACCGCTGAACGCTTCGTACGCCAGCAAACGCAAGGCATACCCGGCAAAACCACCATCACGATGGGCAAGCTGGACACCCTTCGACTCCCCCCGTGCTCGGCACACGAAGCCTTTGCACCTCCGGGAACCCGACTTAGCGGCAGGACTCATGTCGGCGTGCGCTGCCTGGGGCCCAATATCTGGAGTGCGCTGGTCCCGGTCCAGATCGTCACGACTGGCAGCTACGTCACGACGGTCCGCCCGCTCGGCGCAGGACAGCTGATTCAGGCCAGCGATCTCGTGACAATGACCGGCGACCTTAGCAACCAGCCAACCGGCGTCATCACCGACCCGGCAAACGCCATCGGCAAGACCTTGCGCAACTCACTGGGTGCAGGTCAGCCTCTGCGCAGCGACCAATTGCTCGCCCCCTTGGTCATTCACCAGGGACAAAGCGTACGGGTCATTTCCAAAGGCAACGGCTTTGCCGTCAGCGGCGAAGGCAAGGCGCTCAATAACGCCGCCGAAGGCCAGATCGCCCAGATTCGCATGAACTCGGGACAAACCGTCAGTGGCGTTGCCAAATCCGACGGCAGCATAGAAATTGCTTTTTAGGCCTAAAGTTTTACCCCATGCAACCGTTAACCGGATTGAGTTCTAAAGCATTGCGAGATCCAAAATGAAAATCGATAGCTCATACAAACCTACAGTAGCGCCCGTCGCTCCGCGAACAACCCAGGCACCGACGACAGCCGGCAGCACCCAGGAAGCCGTCAGCCTGAGTCCGCTCGCCGGCAGTTTGCAGGGCACTGAAAAGCCACCGGTCAACTCGGCGCGCATCCAGGAAATCCGTCAGGCAATTTCCGAAAACCGTTTCACGATCAATCCCGAGGCCATCGCCGACCGACTGATCGAGACCGCCCGCGACCTGGTTGGCAAGCGTCAAGCCTGATGGCTGATCTGGCATCAATCACAAAACAGGAAATCGATCTGGTTTCAGGTTTTGTCGCTCTCCTGAAAAAGGAATGCGAAGCGCTGAAACAAGCCAATGTCAGCCCCTTGGCTGACTTGGCCATGGAAAAGGCTCAACTGATCGAACAGTTGAACAACCTGGAAAGAATGCGGGCAACCCTGCTCGGCGTTCCAGACGGCCAAGACATCGGGGCCGCAATGGCCCGGTGGCTGGAGAGCACCCCAGGACAACCGGGGATTGCGGCCAACTGGAAAAAGCTGATGGATTTGGCGCGTGAGGCGAAAGCCCTCAACAACCTGAACAGCAGTCTGGTCAGCATGCACCTCAACCAGACCAGCGAATTGCTGTCCGCCCTGACCCTGCAACCCCAGAAACAATCACTTTACGGCAGCAACGGGCAAGCCTCACAACTCACCGGCAGCCGGATCGTCGATTCGGCCTGAAGCCAATCAAGGCGTAGCGTTGCGAGGCTGCGGAATTTCGGTTGGCTCCTCAGGGCGGTTCGAGTCGATCAGAATACTCACTCGCCGGTTACGCGCCCGGCCTTCCACCGTCGTATTGGTTTCCAGCGGCCGGGTTTCACCATAACCAATCGCCGTCAGGCGCTCGGCCCCGACACCGCCATCATTGAACAAGCGCAGAACGGTCGTTGCTCGCATCGCCGACAGCTCCCAGTTTGATGGGAATTGCGGCGTGGCAATGGGAACGTTGTCGGTATGTCCCTCGATCGTGATCGGAAAATCCGACTGAGCCAGCACACTGGCAATCGCCAGCATGGCACTGATCGATGCCGACTGCAGCTTCGACTGGCCGGCCGGGAAGAGAATACTGTCGTTGATCTCGATCGTCACGCCCCGGCTGGTTTCCAGCAATCGCACCTTGCCCTGGGCAACCAGCGGCTGCAGCGCAGCCATGATGTCGCCGGCAACATTTTTCATTTTCTTGCGCTGCTCGAGTTTTTTCTCTTCCGCTTGGACCTGCTCCGGCAGTTTGTCCGGCTTGAGGATAGGCTGCGGCGGGATGGGTGGAGCCCCCTGAATCACCGCGATGGGCTGCCCTCCAACTTCGGCCGTCACATTCCTGAACGCGTTGGTCAGGGAATTGGACAAAACCTTGTATTTTCCTTCGTTGACCGATGAGATCGCATACATCACCACGAAAAACGCAAAAAGCAGGGTAATGAAGTCGGCGTAGGAAACCAGCCAGCGCTCGTGATTTTCGGGCTCCTCGACCCGGCGCTTGCGGGCCATTACAGCAGGTAACCCCGGAGGCGGCCTTCGATGATGCGCGGGTTATCGCCAACCGCAATCCCGACCAGACCGTCAATCAGCATCTCGCGACTCGAGACCATCCGCGAAATGTAGTATTTGAGCTTGCCGGCAATCGGCAGATAGACAAGATTGGCCAGCCCGACACCATAGATAGTGGCAACGAAAGCGACCGCGATGCCTGAGCCCAGCTTGGTCGGATCGGAGAGGTTTTCCATCACGTGGATCAGCCCCATCACCGCACCAAGAATACCAATGGTCGGCGAATAGCCGCCGGCCGACTCCCATATTTTGGCCGACTGACGCCACTCTTCCTCGAACGTATTGATTTCGACCTCGAGCAATTCACGAATACGCTCCGGATCGGCTCCATCGACAAGCAACTGCAAGCCTTTCTTGATGAACTCATCCTTGATTCCGGGAATGAAGTTCTCCAGCGCCAGCAAGCCTTCACGCCGCGACAACTGGCTCCAGTTGAGAATCTGGTCAACCAGACGCTTCTGCTCGATGACCGGTGGCACCCAAACCCACTTGACCATTTTGACGCCGCGCTTGAAGACATGCAGCGGACTTTGCAGCAACACGGCACCCAGCGTCCCGCCGCAGACAATCAATAACGCGGTCGGCTGGACCAGCGAACCAATATTGCCACCTTCCAGCAGTTGACCGCCGAGAATGGCGATCAAGCCAATAGCCAGCCCAGCCAGACTGATCTTATCCACTCGCCTTCTCCTTGCGGCGTTTCTTTGCAGCCGGCAACTCGCCGATCACCTGACTGCGCAAACGCGCAATCGCCTGACTGTGCAACTGGCAAACGCGGGACTCGGTCACCCCCATGACCTCACCGATTTCCCGCAGATTGAGCTCCTGCTCGTAATAGAGAGCCATCATCAGGCGCTCGCGCTCGGGAAGACGGGAAATGGCTGCGACCAGGGTTTCCTTGACCTTCTTGTCTTCGAGAATATTGGCCGGATCTGCGTCATTGTCGGTGAAGTGCCGTTCCAGGAAGCCCTCTTCGCCATCGCCGGCGAAGTCGTCAAAATAGACCAGTTGGTGACCGCGGGCTTCATGCAATGTTTTCTGGTAATCCTCGAGCGACATCTCGAGAGCCTCAGCCAGTTCGCGCTCGGAAGGCGCCCTGCCGTGAGTATGTTCAAGCTGACTGATGGCCGCCTCGATGCGGCGCAACTCGCGCCGCAGATTGCGCGGCAACCAGTCATTTTCCCGCAGGCCATCAAGCATGGCACCGCGCACGCGCTGTGTGGCATAGGTCTCGAACTGGGCGCCAAAACCTTCCTGGTAGCGTTCCATGGCATCGAGCAAGCCGAGCATTCCGTTCTGCACCAGATCGTCGAACTGAACGCTGGCCGGCAGGCGGGCCATCAAATGATAGGCGATGCGCTTCACCAGCGGCACGAAGCGCTGAACCAACTGTTCCCTGTCTGGCTGCCCTGCAGCGGTATACATCAGGCTCGTAATACGTTCGGGGTTATGCGTTGGCTCAAGTGTAGCAGTTGCTGCATGAATTGTTCGACACCGCCCGCCTCGCTATCGCCACGCTGCCAGTAAAGCAGGTCAGCAGCGATGTCACGGAAAGCATGGGCGGAAGGAGAGTCAGGCGCCTGAACAAGGACCGAACGACACAGCTGACTGGCCTGACGCAACGACTCATCAAGGGGAATCGCGCCGGCGTAGTCAAGACGGGCAATGCCGCGCTGGGCGGCCACCTGCGCAATATTCTCGTAAATCGAACGGGCATCAGGCTGACTGCGCACCTTATTCACCAGGATTCGGAACTGGCGCCGCGAGAAGGCATGACTGACTTTCTTGATCAGCGAATAGGCCTCGGTGATCGATGCACTACTCCCCGACAACACGACAACCGCTTCTTGCGATGCGAGACCGAAGGGCGAAAAACCATGCGGGTGCGCCATGCTGGCATCAACCAGAATCACATCAACCGGACGCTCCAGGCCGGACATCGCATCGAGCAAAGTCTGTTGCTGCGGCAACGACAGCCGCCCCAGCTTCTTGACTGCCTTCGCGGCCGGCAAAACACGCAAGCCGTTCATTGGCTGCAACAAAACCTGAGCCAGGCTCAGTTCGCGCTGGACGACATTGAGCAGATCGTAGTGAGCGATCAAACCAAATGAGGAGGCGATATCGTCGCGCGAGGCGTGCTCGTCGATGATCAGCACTTCCTTGCCGAGGCGCGCCAGGGCGGCACCGATATTCGCCACGGAAACACTGCGCCCGACTCCCTCGCAGCCCGCAACGAAGGTCACGACCTGCAGTTGCCCGCCACCACCAAGCAGACGGCGCAGGCCAGCCGCCTGATCGACGCGAAAATCAGCCACGACGCCCACCTGCCGCAACCATACCGGCGTTAGCCATCAGCAGCCCCGGCTCAACACCGTCGTATTTGTGCGGCGAATTATCCGGCACGTCCTTGAAGGCACGATGCAACAGGTAACCCCGGTTCGGCAGGTGCAAATCTTCCGGCACCCGCTGGCCATTGGATACATAGTGCAGCTTCAGACCATGCCGCATGATCACATCGAGCGGCGTAGCGAGACTTGCCGCTTCGTCAATCTTGGTCAGAATGCAGCCGGCCAGGTTGTCACCTTCGTAAGCCCGCACAACATCGTCGAGCGTATCGCCGCGCGACGTGGACGACAGCAGGAGCAAGCGCTGGACATCGCAACCGGCAAGCATGTCGGTCAGTTCGGGCACCAGCTTGTCCTTCTGGCTCATGCCCATCGTATCAACAAGCACCATATGCTTGTGCTGCAGTTCTTTCAGAGTCTGACGCAACTCGGCAGCATCCTTGACCAGATAAACCGAGACTCCAAGAATGCGGCCATAAATGCGCAACTGTTCGTGGGCACCGATCCGGTAGCCATCAGTGGTGACCAGCGCGACCTTGCTCGGACCGTGGCGGAGCACGCAACGCGCCGCCAGCTTGGCCGTGGTCGTCGTCTTGCCAACGCCGGTCGGGCCGACCAGCGCATAGACACCACCCCGATCAACGATATCGCCCTCATTACCGATCGTAAACAGCGAACGGTCAGCCGCTCCCTTGACCCAGGCCATGGCCTGCGAACCATCCATTCCGAGCGGCAAATCAGCCAGCAGATCACGCGCAAACTGCGGCGAAAAACCGGCATCCAGCATCTGACGCAGGACATCCGTCTTTACCGGCTCGGAACGAGCCGACTCGCCCCAGGCAAAACCGGCGAGATGCTGCTCAACAATCCGGCGCAACGAACGGATTTCGTCCATCACTTCCATCGGCACAACTTCGGCCGCCGGCTTGGGCTGCACACTTTGCGGCGCCTGCTGCGGACGGACCTGCTGCTGCACCGGATTCGGAATCGGCGCTTGCGGCTGAACGGTCGACTGCTGCGGCCGGCCCATTTCCAGATTGCGCAACGAGCCGGTGCGCGGGATACCGGCATTAACGGTGCCAGTGGAACGCGGCGAAGCAACCGTCGGCGCGACCGGACGCGTTGGTGCCGGAGCAACCGGACGCGGCTGCGCACTTTGTGCGAGATTGGCACGAGCCGAGCTGAGCAGGACACGGTAGTCATCGTCAGCTTCGGGCATTGAGACCGGGGCTGGGGCAGGACGGCGCTCGGGCGGGGTGCTGTCGGCAACCTGGGTCGGCACGATCATCGCCATGTCGCGAGCAGCCACCGCCATGATTTCAACCCCACCGGGAATCCCCCGGTTGGAGAGGATGATCGCATCGTTGCCGAGCGTCTCCTTCACTTTCCTCAAGGCATCCCTTGCGTTGGCGGCGATGAATTTTCTGACGTTCATGTCTTACCTCCGATGATCGAGGTCACCTTGATAATTCGTGTTTCTGGAACTTCGTTATGGGCCAGCACCTTCAACTGAGGAACGGTACGGCGCAGGAAGCGGGAAAGAAGCAGGCGCAGGCTGGCTGGCACCAGAAGAACCGCCGGCAGGCCAAGCCCCTCCTGGCGAGCCGAAGCCGCGGCGGTTTCCCGGACCAGGGTATCGGCCAGGCCGGGTTCAAAACTGGTATTTTCCGAACCACCGGCAACAGCCTGGGCCAGCAAGCGCTCCAAGGTCGGGTCGAGTGACATGACCTGCATTTCACCGGTTCCCGGGAAGAGCTGCTGGACGATCGCCCGACCCAGCGCATTGCGGACATGGGTCGTGAGTTCGTCGGCATTTTGCGTGCGTGTCGCGTGGTCGGCGACCGTTTCGATGATGGTGCGCATATCGCGGATATGGACGCCTTCATCGAGCAAGCCCTGAAGAATTTTCTGCAGGGTTCCAAGCGGCAATATCTTGGGCACCAGGTCCTCGACCAGTTTGGGCATTTCCTTGCCCAGATGCTCGAGCAACTGTTGCACTTCCTGACGACCCAGCAACTCTGCGGCATGAGTCAAAATCAGGTGATTCAGGTGCGTGGCAACCACCGTCGACGAATCAACCACGGTGTATCCGTATGCCTGCGCCTGATCACGCTGACCACCATCAATCCAGGTGGCCGGCAGACCAAAGGCCGGATCCTTGGTGGCCGTTCCATTCAGCGTACCGGCAACGCGTCCGGGATTAATGGCCAGGAACTGGCCGACATAGGCTTCGCCCATGCCAACTTCGACGCCCTTGAGCAGGATACGATAGGCATTCGGCTTCAATTCGAGGTTGTCACGAATGTGGACCGGCGAGACAAGGAAGCCGACTTCCTGGGCGAACTTTTTGCGGATACCACGAATACGGCGCAGCAATTCGCCATCTTGCGACTTGTCGACCAGCGGAATCAGGCGATAGCCGACTTCCAGACCAAGCACATCAAGCGGCGCCACGTCATTCCAGGTCGCCTCCATCGATTCCTGAGCCGGCGCAGGAGCAACCGCGACCGGTGCGGCAACGATCTGCTGCTCTTTCTTCTGCATTTTCCAGGCAGCCCAGCCCAACCCGGAAGCCAGCGTCAAAAACACCAGATTGGGCATTCCCGGAATCAAGCCGAGGAAGCCGACAATGGCGCCGGTAATCGCAATAGCCTTGGCATTGCGAAACATCTGACCAACCACCTGCTGGCCGATATCACGATCATCGGAGACGCGGGTCACCACCATACCGGCGGCGATTGAAATGATCAGACCGGGAATCTGCGCGACCAAGCCATCGCCAATCGTCAGCAGCGTGTAATTCTTGGCCGCCAGCCCGATCTCCATGTTGTGCTGGGCAACCCCAACCACCAGACCACCAACCACATTGAGCAGCATGATAACGATGCCGGCCACCGCATCCCCGCGCACAAACTTGGAAGCACCGTCCATCGAGCCAAAGAATTCGGCCTCGCGCGAAATATCCTGGCGCCGTTTGCGCGCATCTTCTTCGCCGATCAGACCGGCGTTGAGGTCGGCATCGATTGCCATCTGCTTGCCTGGCATGGCATCCAGCGTAAAGCGTGCCGAGACTTCGGCAACGCGGCCGGCACCCTTGGTGATAACGACAAAGTTGATGACCACCAGGATCAGGAAAACGACGATACCAACCGCAAAATTACCGCCAACAAGGAAGTGTCCGAAGGCCTCGATCACCTTGCCGGCCGCGTCTGGCCCCTTGTGCCCTTCAAGCATGACCACCCGGGTCGATGCCACATTGAGGGACAAACGCAACAGCGTAGTCACCAGAAGAACCGTCGGGAAAACCGAGAAATCGAGTGTTTTTTGCGTGTTGACCGCTACCAGCAACACCAGAATCGAAATGGCGATATTGAAGGTAAACAACAGATCCAGTGCGAATGCCGGCAATGGCAAGACCATCATCGCCAGGATCATCAGAATCAGCATAGGCGCAGCAAGCTGCGTCACATTGAGGCGGGTCAGCAAGCCTTGCATGCCAAGTGAAGGAGCGGCCATTTACGCAGCCTCCGGAACGAGTTCGGGCGGCACCGAGAGGTCGCGCGGCGGCACGGGATAAACACCGCCCTCCTGACGCCAGTTGGCAAGCTGATAGATATAAGCAAGAACCTCCGCGACTGCGTTGTACAGAGCGGAGGGAATTTCTGCGTCAAGTTCGGCATGTTTGTACAAGGCTCGCGCCAATGGCGGCGCCTCAAGCACCGGCACCGCATGCTCGGCCCCGACCTCACGTATCTTGAGCGCGATCGCCCCCACGCCCTTGGCAACCACTTTCGGTGCAGCCATGCCAGCCTGGTAAGAAAGCGCCACCGCATAATGGGTCGGATTGGTCACAATCACATTGGCCTGCGGCACCGAGGCCATCATCCGCTTGCGCGCGGCCTGCATCTGAAGACTGCGGATGCGTCCCTTGACATGCGGATCACCCATCATTTCCTTCATTTCCTGCTTGACCTCTTCCTTGGTCATCTTCAGCTTGTCGAAATGCTGCCAGAGCTGGAAGGGAACATCAGCCGCCACAACCAGCACCAGGGCTGCAACCAGCATCAGGAAGGAAAAACTGACCAGATGCCCGGCATGGGCCAAGGCCGCCTCTAGCGGCTGGGCCAGCAGACCGAAAATTTCGTCACGCTCTTTCCAGATCAACATGACGGCAACACCGCCAACCAAACCGGCCTTGAGAACAGCCTTGCCCAACTCCATCAGGCTGTTCCAGGAAAACATGCGCCCAAAACCGGTGAGCGGATTCATCCGATTGATATCCGGCACCAAAGCCTTCGGCGCGAAAACCCAGGCATTCAAAAAGAAGGGCGGCAACACGGCAGCCAGCAACAGCAGCGCAAGCAAGGGAGAAAACACCAGCAAGGCATCACCGGATATATCAGCCAACCGGGGCAGCATCTGGGCAGGCTCATGCATGAACTTCGGCTCGATGGACAAACCCTTGCGGGCAATTGCCATGACGCGCTGCGAAAACCAGCTGCCCATCATCCAAAAAGCCGAGCCAGCAACAATCAGAACAAGAAAAGTACCAAGTTCACGGGAATGGGGGACCTGACCCTGCTCGCGGGCCTGCTCGATTCGCCTTCCGCTAGGCTCTTCGGTTTTTTCGAGGTCGCTGTCTTCTGCCATAACCGTCTTGGGGAGTAGTTATGGGCATTATAGGAAAAAACCTGAAAAAATAAAGAGGTACGTGCGTTTATTTAGCCTGTTTCTCAGCAGCCAACCGCAAGCACATGACAACAGAGTAAACTTCAAAAAGAAAAGAGGAGGCAAAGCCTCCTCTCAACTCGTTGACCGCAAAGGAAAATCAGACGAACTCTAGTGCTCGCATGGCCGCGCCCATGTCAGCATGCTGCCCGAGATCGGCCAGCAACTCTTTCATGTCCAGAATAAGCACAATCTGACCATTCGAAAGCGTAGTCACCCCGGCAACACCACGCGGACGGAAATCTTCAAGCGACTTGATCACCGCATCATCACGCCCGGCAAAACTATCCACACCAAGAATGAAGCTGCGCTCGGCGGTCTGCATGAAGACGCCGTATTCCGGATAACGCTCCAGCGGCCAGCCCAGCAAGCGAGCCAGAGAAATGACCGGCAGCACTTCGCCGCGCACAACCAGGGTTTCCTTGCCACCAACCTCCTGAATGCGGCTCTGCTCGATCGGCAAGATTTCCCGAACCAAAGAAAGCGGCAGGGCAAAAGGCTGATCGCCCAACAAAACAAGCAGGACGGGCAAAATGGCCAAAGTCAGCGGCAGGGAGATAATGAAAACAGATCCCTTGCCCGGCTCCGAACGAATCTCGATCGCACCGTTCAGTTTCTGGATATTGGTTTTCACCACATCCATGCCGACGCCACGACCGGAAACATCCGAAATCTGCGACTTGGTCGAGAATCCCGGCAGGAAGATCAGGTTCAGGCTCTGACGCTCATCCAGCGTATTGGCTTCCTCTTCGGAAATCAGCCCTTTTTCGACTGCCTTGGCACGAATGCGTTCGGCACTCATCCCCTTGCCATCGTCAGCGATGATCAAAACAATGTGATCACCTTCCTGGCGCGCCTCGAGACGCACCAGGCTCTTTTGCGGCTTGCCGGCAGCCTGCCGCTCAAGCGGCATTTCCACGCCATGATCAACCGCGTTGCGAATCAAGTGAATCAAAGGATCGGCAAGATCCTCAATCATCGTCTTGTCGACTTCGGTTTCCTCACCAGCCAGCACAAGTTCGACATCCTTGCCCAATTGCCGCGCCAGATCGCGGGCAATCCGGGGATACTTCTGGAACAGCCGGCCAATCGGCTGCATCCGGGTCTTCATCACCGAATTCTGTAGATCCGACACCAGAAGATCGAGCTGACTTACTGCCTGATCAAGGGCATGCAAGGTCTCCGAATCATTCTTGCCAGCCAGAATATCGGCGCGCAGACTGGTCAACCGGTTCTTCGTCAAACCGATTTCACCGGAAAGATTCAACACCTGATCCAGACGCGAAGTATCAACACGAATGGTATTTTCGCGACCGCGCTCCTCCGTCCGTCTTGCCGCACTCGGCTGACCACCCGGACGATCGGTTGCGCGACGGCCAAAGGGAGAAGGCGCTGCGGCCCCACCCGCTGTCGCTGCCACGGCTCCCGCCGGAGCGGCGGCAACCGGCACCTGCGCAGCAACAGTCTCCGCCTTGGTAATGACCTCACCTTGCGCAACATCCGCCTCGCCGGTAACAGCTGCATGCAACTCGTTCCAGTCAGGCTCACCGGACACACGCTCCGCAGGCTGTGCTGCAGCAGGAGCAGGAGCCGCTTCTACAGCAGCATGCGCACCCGGCGCCTCGCCGGTCAACGCCCCCTGCAGGGCAGCAATCACTTCGGGATCGGCAGGCTGCGGCAAAACCATTTGCCCCAACTCACCAAACATGTCGCGTACGCCCTTGGTGGCCGCCATGATGATGTCCATCAGTTCGGGCGTCAGCTCAAGCTCACCATTGCGCAAGCGATCAAAAAGATTTTCCGTCAGGTGACACAAAGTCACCAACTCGGATGCGTTCAGAAAACCAGCACCGCCCTTGACGGTATGGAATCCTCGAAAGATGTCATTGAGCAAGCTGCGATCATCCGGCATCTTCTCAAGATCAACCAATTTATTATCCACATCCGACAACAGATCGTGGGCTTCCTGCAAGAAATCCTGCAGCAGGTCTTCCATTCCGGCAAAGTCGCTCATTTTCGACCCCCCCTCAGAAACCGAGGCTATCCAGCAAATCGTCAACCTGTTCCTGGTTGACCACGACATCGGTGCGCCCTTCGGCATTGACCACCGGCCCATTCATCAAACTATTGACCTCATCGGTGCGCTTGGCATCCGGCACGATCTCCACCAAGACGCTCATCAAGCCAGTCTCAAGCTCTTGCGCCAAAGCGACGATTTTCTTGATGACCTGACCGGTCAAGTCCTGAAAGTCCTGCGCCATCATGATTTCTGTCAGTTGCGCATGCGTCGCCTTGGTCTTCTGCGGCATCTGCTCATTCAGAAAAGACCTTGTCTCGACTGCCAGTTGCTTGAAATCCTGCGGCGACACCTGGTTGGCAAAAACCTGATCCCAACGCTGCCCCAAAGCATGCGCGCCGCTCTCGATTTCATCCACCAACGGACTGGCAATATCGGTCGCATTCAAAACCCGACAAGCTGCCTGCTCAGTCAAATTAGCCACATATGCCAAGCGATCCTTGGCATCAGGCAACGCCGACACTGTTTTTTCCAGCAGCTTGTCGTATCCGAGCTGGCCTAGCGTGTCGTGCAAGGCACGCGCCATGTGACCGATCCGATTGAAGACGGACTCCTGGTTCGACCAGCCTTCCGCGGCCTCCCCCGGTGCGGAACTCGGTGCAGGATCGACATGGGATGCTTGCGACTCCGCTGCCACGCTATCAAACAGCGCCTGCAAATCATCGCTATCATCCGTTGCCGGAGCCGCAGACACGACAGGAGCAGGCGCTTTCACCGGCTCCGGCGTAAAGTCGGCAGCGATCGAGTCGAAGAGGGCTTCCAGATCATTGGAATCGTTATTTGCGGTCATGGTCACCTCAGGCCAAGCCCATCTTTTCGAAAATCTTGTTCAGCTTTTCCGACAAGGTTCCTGCCGTGAAGGGTTTTACGATATAGCCGCTGGCACCAGCCTGTGCAGCAGCAATAATATTTTCCTTTTTGGCCTCGGCAGTGATCATCAAAACCGGAAGATGCTTGAGGCTGGGTGTTGCACGAATCGTCTGCAACAGCGTCAGGCCATCCATGTTGGGCATATTCCAGTCAGTTACGACAAACTCAAAACCACCACCTTGCAATTTTTGCAGGGCAATCGCCCCATCCTCAGCCTCATCAACATTGGTGTAGCCCAACTCCTTGAGAAGATTGCGGACAATACGACGCATGGTGGAAAAATCATCCACCACGAGAAACCTCATTTTTGGATCAGCTGCCATGAGTACTCCAGAGCTTGCTTGTTATCGTTCAATCAGCGGGCGCAGCGTATCCGCCAGCGCTTCGGCATCGAATTTTGCGACGTAGGCATCAACCCCCACCGACTTGCCCATCGCTCGATTGGCTTCGGATGAAAGAGACGAATGCATCACAACCGGCACGCCGTCAAAGCGGGGATCCGATTTGATATTCTTGGTCAACACGTAGCCATCCATTTCCGGCATTTCTGCATCAACCAGAATCAAGCGAATCTCGTCGCGAATATTCTGACCGCTCTGCAAGGCATGTGCTGCAATGCCCTGCAAACGCGTCCAAGCCTCCATGCCGTTAGTCGCATGCTTGTGGCGGACCCCCAGCTTGTCGAGCACTTCCGAAATTTTGCGGCGGGCAACAACGGAGTCATCGACGAAGAAAACGCTGGTGTCGGGATCAACCCGGGCCGGAGCGATATCAACGATCATCGCCTCACCGAAAGCATTGGCAAGAATCTGCTCGACATCAAGAATCGAAACCAGATTGCTGCCGTCCAGCTCGATAACCGCTGTAATCAACCCCTGATTGGCGGCCAAAACGCTTTCAGGCGCCTTCACCCGCTCCCAGTCAACGCGAATAATTCGATCCACTTCGTGCACAAGGAAGCCTAGCGTCCTCTTCGAATATTCGGCCACCATCATCGTCTTTCCCAAGCCCGGAGCCACGCCATCAAGATGCATGAACGGCGCCAGAGAAAGTACCGGAATGACATTTCCACGCAAGGAGATCAAACCCTCGACACCGCGCGGCATGTTGGGTGTCTTTGTAATGCGCGGGGTACGGCCAACCTCCCGAACCTTGAAGACATTGATACCAAATATTTCGCGCGTCCCCAAAGTGAAAAGCAAAATCTCCATCTTGTTGGAGCCCGCGAGACGGGTACGAGCATCAACACTGTCTAGCAGGTTTTTATTTTCAACGAGATCCATCATCCTCTCCCGCTAGTATTCAGGCAGCCACGACCGGAGCGGAAGCCTCGACCCCCAGGCGGCGCGCCAAGGTTTCCGAAAGCCGCTGCGGCTCAAATTTTGGAACATACTCATCAACACCAACCGATTGTCCGAGCTTCTGATTCGACATACCGGACAACGAGGAGTGCATGATGACTGGAACGCCATTGAAACGCGGGTCGGACTTGATTTTTTTGGTCAGGATATAGCCATCCATTTCCGGCATTTCAATATCAGTCAGCACCAGGTTGATCAGTTCAGAAGCCGGCTTGCCAATCGACTGGGCGTAGGTCGCCACTTTTTCCATTTCGTCCCACATCTGGCGACCATTGACTGCACTCAAACCTTTGACACCCATGACACTGAGGGTGCGTTCAATCTGCTTGCGGGCAACACTGGAATCGTCGCAATAGAAAACCGTGCAATCCGGGCGGTCGACCGGCACGACACCACGGAACATGATCTCGTTATCGATACTGGTGGTTTCCGAGAGGACTTTTTCAACGTCCATCATCATCACCAGGCGCGCGTCGTCCAGTTCCGTCACCGCAGTAACCAGACCACCTGTCTGCGCCGTCAGCATCTCCGGTGGAACCCGCATCTTGCTCCAGTCGAGACGCAAGATGGTATCAACGCCTTCAACCAGAAAACCCTGGGTATGACCGTTGTACTCGGTCACGATCATGATTTCACGTGGCGTGTCGGCGCTGATCCCGGAGTACTTGGCCAGATCAATAACCGGGACCAGTGCCCCGCGCAAACTGACCATCCCCTCAACAGAGGAAGGCATGTCCGGCGCAGCAGTAATCAATGGCGTGCGCATGACCTCACGGACCTTGAACACATTGATCCCATAGGTCTCGCGGCGACCAGTACGCTGATCCACCCCAAGAAAAAACAGCAAAATCTCAAGCTTGTTGGTTCCCGCCAGCTTGGTTCGCGCGTCGATATTCTTCAACAACTCAGACATCGTAATCCCCTCGCACTTCGTGCAATCGGCTTGTTTAATGGCTTTGGCACCGATGCGAATCTAGCATACACGCTTTTCGATTCGCCTCAAACTGCGCACCCAAGCGCCATTCTGCGCATCCAGCATCACTGCGCCACTACTGTTTATCGACCGGACCGGACGCAACTTTAGCAAATTTGGAACAGTTTGCCAAAATTGGCAATATCGAGAACTTGTTTGACATTACCACGAACTCCGGTCAGAGCAACCTCCTTATTCGCCCCGCCCATCTTGTCACGCAGCATCAACAACATGCCTAGCGCTGAACTATCAAGATAATCGACACTTGAAAAATCAACGGTTACGGCTTTTAGAGCGGCATCGGCAATCAGCGGCTCATAAGCGCTGCGAAAATCCCGATGCGTATTAAAGTCAAAACGACCATTCAGCTTGATGGTGGCCTTGCCATCTTCTTTGATAACGTTTGCTTGCATTTTTTTATCCTGGAATCAGAGGTGTCGAGACTAGTTTAATACTTTAGATCCGGTCATTCACGACTCATCGAGCAGTCGCCAGCAATGCACGCCGAGCAATATCATCGAGAGGGCTTTGCTCTTCAACAGCGCCAACCAGAAATGCCTCACGCGGCATACCATATACGACACAACTGGCCTCATCCTGGCCAATCGTGCGCGCCCCGCTTTGACGCATGCGCAAGAGCCCTTGCGCGCCATCCTTGCCCATACCGGTAAGAATGACACCAACGGCCTGGCGCCCGACAACCAATGCGGCAGAATCAAAAAGCACATCGACGGATGGGCGATGCCGATTGACCGGCGGCGTCGCCAACAACTCGGTCTCGAAACCGGAGGCTGTCCGCTTGACCTGAAGATGAGAGTGCCCCGGAGCAATATAAACCGTACCGGACTCCAGCTTTTCATTCCCCTGCGACTCGATCACCCGAGGTGCGCACAGACTATCAAGGCGGCGAGAAAATGAGGCAGTGAAAGACTCGGGCATGTGCTGAACGATCATGATTGGCGGGCAGTCTGCCGGGATACGCAGCAAAAACTCCTTGATTGCTTCTGTTCCGCCGGTCGACGCACCCACAAAGATGATTTTGCCACTGGCTGACGGCCGGACCGTCAAAGCTGAAACAAGCGGGGCCTGTGGCAACGCTGGGCTCGCTGCGCTCATCGGCCTGACGCGCAAACGCGCCCCTTTGGCCGCCCGAATTTTTTCCACCAGTTCTTCGGCATAGTTTTCCATAACTTTCGGATTATCGGCACGGGGCTTGCCAATAAAGTCGATTGCCCCGAGTTCCAGGGCCTTCAGAGTCGTCTCGGATCCGGCCTGGGTGGATGATGAAACCATGACCACCGGCATCGGCCGCAGGCGCATCAGACGTTCAAGAAACTCCAGCCCGTCCATTTTGGGCATATGAACATCCAGCGTCAGGACATCCGGATTTAACACCTTGATCATTTCCCGGGCGGTCGGCGCATCCGGAGCCACTCCCACCACCGTCATATCCGGTGCGGAATTGATCATTTCCATCAGCAAGCCGCGCATCAGGGCAGAATCATCAACGATCAGAACTCGAATTTTCATCAATGCAGTTCCAGCATCGGCCTATCCTCCAAACAGGATGACTTGCGATCAAATAAACAGTTCGACATCACCCTCAACCTTGCCGCCAGCCAGACGGCCCTTGTAGTCGCGTTCGCGATCAAACAGTGTTTCGTTATGCACCCGGTGCAGTTTCTTGACCAGAACACGCCCGGTTGCCGAAAAATAGTAGACTTTCCGGGGATACGAGTCGAGCAGATCCTTGGCCACGATAGGGATGTTTTCCGTCTTGAGATAATCGAGAACAAATTCGGCATTTCTGGCACCGACATTGCTGCTCGACAAACTCGCCATCACGGCACCGCCCCCAAACACCTTGGCTTCAAGGCGGTTGCGCCGGGCCCCCAATTTCAGCAAATGGTTGATCAACACTTCCATGGCATAGGTGCCGTATCGTGCCGACGTACTCATCACATCACGCCCCCCGTCGTCCGGCAGCATGAAATGATTCATGCCACCGATACCGGAATCGACGTCGCGAATACATGCAGCGACACAAGATCCTAGAACGGTAACCAGCAACATCCCCTGATTCGAGACGAAATACTCCCCCGGCAATATCTTCGCTGCATCCGACTGAAAGTTGCGGTCGTAGTAGCGGTTGGCGGCGAGATTTTCATCATAGGCGTGCTGCACAAAAGCTCCCGAACGCTCGACTAACGGCTCTTGACCGGGGCGTAAACCGTTTTACCCAGGGACTTGAAGAGGTCGGCGGCATGCAGGAAGCTTTCCGAATGACCGGCAAACATCAAGCCATTAGCCTGCATCAGCGGTGCAAAACGGGAAAGAATCTTGTACTGGGTCGGCTTGTCGAAATAAATCATGACATTGCGGCAGAAAATAATATCCAGCGGCTCCTTGACCGGCCAGTTAGCCTCCAGCAGGTTGATGCGCCGAAACTCGATCAATTGCTTGAGCTCCGGGCGAACGGCGACGAATCCGTCCTGAACGCCGGTACCGCGCAGGAAGAACTTGCGCAGTCGATCAGGCGACATTTTTTCGACCCGATCCAGGGCATAAACACCTTTTTGCGCCGTGGCCAGGACGTTGGTATCGAGATCGGAAGCCAGAATGGAGACGTGCGACATATTGCTGCCAAAGGTTTCGGCAACGGTCATCGCAATCGAATAGGGTTCCTCACCCGTAGACGCGGCCGAACACCAGATACGGATTGGGCGCTGCGTTCCCAGCTTCTGCAACTGTTCGGCAAGAATCGGGAAGTGATGCGGTTCACGGAAAAAAGAGGTCAGATTTGTGGTCAGTGAGTTGACGAACTTTTCCCACTCCGCCCCGCCATTTTTTTCCAGAGCATCAAGATATTCAGCAAAACTCTGCTTGCCGGTGGCGCGCAGGCGACGGGCAAGTCGCGAGTACACCATGTCCTGCTTGACCGGTGAAAGGGAAATACCGGCATGCTGATAAATCAGTTTTCTGACCCGTTCGAAATCAGCGGCAGAGAAGCTGAACTCCCGGATGCCCTGCTCACGCGAAGCAAGCGGTTGCACTCCCGCCGGCGCCGATGTACTACCGGGGATGCCCGGTCTGCGAAATTCGACCATGGTCAGAACTCTTCCCATTCATCATCAATACTTGCCGGCATTGCCAGCGGCTTTTTGCTGCCCGAGCGGTTGGCTCGGTTCGGCACATCTTCACTCCGCCCCTGCGGCGCCACCAGACGAGGCCTCTGACCGCCGGCATCAACCCGGAACACTGCCACCGAGCGGGCGAGGCTGTTTGCCTGATCCTCAAGGCTTTCGGCAGCCGCTGCCGCCTCTTCGACCAACGCGGCATTCTGCTGCGTAACTTCATCCATCTGGCTGACGGCAAGTCCAACCTGTTCGATACCGGCACTTTGCTCGCGGCTGGCATCGGAAATATCCGACATGATCTTGGCCACCCGCTTGATACTGACTACCACTTCTTCCATGGTGCGCCCAGCCTGGTCGACCTGTCGACTCCCCACCGCAACCCTATCTACCGAATCGGAGATCAGGCCCTTGATTTCCTTGGCTGCGGCGGCGCTACGCTGCGCCAGATTACGCACCTCGGTGGCGACCACGGCAAAACCACGCCCCTGCTCCCCGGCTCGGGCAGCCTCGACAGCCGCGTTGAGGGCGAGGATATTGGTCTGGAAGGCAATCCCGTCAATCACGCCAATGATGTCGGCAATCCGGCTGCTGGCCTGATGAATCGAGCCCATGGTCTCGACGACTTGGCCAACCACCGCTCCACCCTTTTCGGCAATGCCTTGTGCTGTACTGGCGAGCGTATTGGCCTGACGCGCATTTTCGGCATTCTGGCGCACGGTAGCGGTCAGTTGCTCCATGCTCGATGCGGTTTCTTCAAGGCTGCTTGCCTGCTCTTCCGTTCGGCCCGACAAGTCCTGATTGCCCGAAGCAATTTCCTTGGCTGCCGTATTGATCGTTTCGGCGGAAAACTGGATATCCCTGACCAATTCACGCAAGCGCCCGACCGTATCGTTGGCATCGTCACGCAATTTGGCAAAGCTGCCCTGATAATCAGTTGTAATCGTGCTGGTCAGATCGCCAGCGGCCATCTGCTCGAGAAGTGCTGCAATTTCGCCGATCACGCCACCGCTGGTTTCCAGCAAGCTGTTGATACCTATGCCCAATTCCTTATAGAAACCGTCCATGCTGCCAGTATCAAGACGTGCTTCAAGGTCGCCCGCAGCCGCCTTGCTGATCAACTCGGCTACTGAATGCTGGGCGTGCAGTTCAGCCGTGCGGTCCACCCACTCCCCGACAGTTCCCAGACGCTGGCCGCGATCATTTACGATCGGGTTGGTCAGCACCTTGTAAATACGCCCGCCAATTTCCATTTCGCGCGAACTGGTTTGCTTCAAGTCACGCAGGGCCTGTACCGCGGCAGACGGGTTTTCATAAAAACTGCCGATATTGCTGCCGACGAAACGGTCGACCGAGAAATCGGGGGTCTTTTGCTGCAAGGCTTGTTCGATCGCCCGCAGGGTATTGAGCAAGCCGCGGTTGGCGTAGATCACCCGACCATCGTCATCGGCGATCCGCAGATTGGCCGAAACGCAATCGAGGGCGATACGGATACGCAAATTGTCGTTGGCCAGCCGCACGCTCTCCGCGACATTGAAACCCTGCTGGACTTGCATGGACTGCAAGCCTTGCAGAATCTTGCCCATTTCATCGTTGCGCGACGCATCGACGTTACGGGTGAAGTCGCCGTTGGCCAAGGCCTGGAAGGTATCGATCACGGTAGCAATCGGTCGCGTTATCGAACGTGTGATCAACAATGCAATAACGACACCTGCCAGCAAGGCCAACGCCACCAGCAGGACAATCCAGCCCCGCATGCGATTGAAGTTCTCTGCACTTGCCGCCATCTGCGACTGACCGTGCTCGACTTGCTGCCGGAACAGTTCATTCCCCTTGGCTGCCGCCTGCGTATACAAAGGGTTGATTTTGCTCAACAGGATCTGGTTTGCTTCGTCGAAACGACCGGCCGACAGTGCTGCACTGGCCGGCTGCAGGCCTTCCGCCAGATAACGCTGCCAGGCCTGCTGAAAGTCGCCCAGCAGTGCCTGTTCTTCAGGGGCGCTAACGCTCTGGCGATACGAATCCCACTGGCGTCCGACCTCGGCACTGTTCTTGGTGATCGTATCAAGGTGCATGCTCAGTTCGTGATCATGCAGTTTGGCATAAGCCCCCGCCGGATCATGCTGCAGGGAGAGCAGAACCTGCGAACGATTGTCGGCCATCAGCTTGCCAACGACCGCCAGTGCCTGAACCGGCTCCAGACGCTCACGGTAAAGCGCCTCGACTGCATCATCCGTACGCGCCATGCCGAACAAGCCCATGCCGGCGACCAGCACCAACGCAAGCAGGATCGCGGCAAATCCGGAAAGCAGTCGCGCTTTCAGAGAAAGGTTCGCGAACAAACCGCCACCACCACTCACCACCTGGCCATGACGAATCTGCAAGCCCCCGGCCCGCTTCTCGCGAAACAAGCGATAAGCCCCTTCGGCCGCAGATACCTGCTCGCGCGTCGGCTTGCGACGCACCGAAAGAAAACCGACCATCTCGCCGTTTTCGCGAATTGGCGTTGCCGTTGCCAAAACCCAGTAGTAATTGCCATTCTTGCAGCGATTCTTGACGATGCCGGTCCACGGACGGCCAGCGTTCAAATCGCGCCAGAAGTCGGCAAAGGCCTCGACCGGCATATCCGGATGACGCACCAGATTATGCGGCTGACCAATCAGTTCCTCTGGGGTAAAACCGCTGACATCGATGAAGTCCTGATTGATATAAGTGATCTTGCCCTTGAGGTCGGTCTTCGAAAGAATGATTGCCTGCTCGCCAAGAACGACCTCGACATCGCTTACCGGTAGATTTGTACGCACGTTAGACCCGCCACTCTATTGGTTTATCTGTTATTAGAACTCGGCCCACTCGTCATCGCCCTGCACGAGTAGATTTGCCGCCCACGGCTTGTCGACCGCTGGGTTGCCGAGCCGGACCGGTTCTTTGTGCGCCAATGCAGCGCGCACCTTTGGCGCCGCAGATTGCGCACGGGCCTCTTGCGCCGGTGATCCCTTATTATCGGAGGCCAGCGCGAATACAGCCACCGTACGCGCCAGACTATCTGCCTGCTCTTCAAGACTCTCGGCCGCAGCAGCAGCCTCTTCGACCAGGGCGGCATTCTGCTGCGTAACTTCGTCCATCTGGGTCACCGCCAGACTGACCTGCTCAATGCCCGCACTCTGCTCGCGGCTGGCCGACGAGATATCGGACATGATCTGGGCTACGCGCCGAATGCTCGTCACGACCTCTTCCATCGTCCGTCCGGCCTGATCAACCAGGCGATTGCCAACCGCAACCTTCTCGACCGAGTCCGAGATCAGGCCCTTGATTTCCTTGGCGGCAGCAGCACTGCGTTGCGCCAGATTACGCACTTCAGTTGCCACCACGGCAAAGCCGCGGCCTTGCTCGCCGGCACGTGCCGCCTCGACCGCCGCGTTAAGTGCCAGGATATTGGTCTGGAAAGCGATCCCGTCGATCACGCCGATGATGTCGGCAATCTTGCTGCTCGACTGATGAATGGCACTCATCGTCTGCACCACCTGGGCCACTACCTCGCCCCCCTTGACCGCCACCTGCTGGGCATTGCCAGCCAGTTCGTTGGCTTGCCGGGAGTTGTCGGCATTCTGTTTCACCGTACTGGTCAGTTGCTCCATGCTGGAAGCTGTCTCTTCCAGGCTGCTCGCCTGTTCCTCGGTCCGGCTCGACAAGTTCTGGTTGCCGGAAGCGATTTCCTTGGCTGCCGTATTGATCGACCCCGTCGCATCCTTGATCGACAAAATGATCTCCTGCAGGTTGTCGACCGTTATATTGGCATCGTCCCTCAGCTTGCCCAGCATGCCCTGATAATCGGTTTCGATTTTCGTCGTCAGATTGCCCTTCGAGAGGCGGGCCAGCATGGCGCCGACATCGGCCAGTGCCTGCGAATTGGCTTCGAGCAAGGCATTGATGCCATCCGAGATCTGTTTGAAGAAACCGTTCATCCGGCTGCTATCCAGACGCTTGCTGAAATCTCCGGCGACCGCAGCAGAAATGATGCCCGCCACGTCACCTTCGATGGCAACTTCCTCGGTTCGATCCTGCCATTCGACAACCGTCCCGAGGCGTTCCCCCTGGGCGTTGATGATCGGATTGGCGACCAGATTGAAAGAGCGGCCGCCAACAACGATCGAACTGCGGTAGGTTCCCCTCAAATCCGCCAGCAGATTGCGTTGATGACTCGGCTGCTGGTGATAGATGTCAAAATTTGCGCCAAGAATTTCGGCCGCACGGAAATTCGGCAACTCCTTGCGCAGGTCGCTTTCGGCATGCCGCATCATGGCCAGCACCGATTCATTGCAATAAATGATCTTGCCATCGGGGTCTGCCACCATCACATTGTTCGAGGTGACGTCCAGCGCCACCTTGATGCGCAGGGTTTCATCCGCGGCCTTGCGGTCCGCCTGATTGCGCCGCTTGAGATCAGCCTGCATCTTGTCAAGCGTCTGCAGCAAATGCGCAGGTTCATCATTACCCGCCGGATTGACCGGGTTATCGAAATTGCCTGCCGCAACCGACTCGGCCAATCCAACTGCATCGTTCAAGGGCCGCGTAATCTGCCGCGTCACCCACATGCCGGATGGAATCATGACAACGACCGCAAACACCATCAGCAACAACATCGTGGTCTGGACGTTCGACTTGATGACGGTGATTTCATCAACATCCTTTTTGTTATTGTCGCGCTGCAGTTCAACGTACTCACCCACGGCATCGAACCAGGCCTGCATCTTGGGCCGGAAGTCCTCAAAAAACTGTTTTTCAATTTCCGGACGATTGCCCGCCTTGATCAGGACAAACAATTGATTGGTCGATGCCTCGGCCAAACGACGACTCGCCTGAATGCGCTCGACGATCTCCTTGCCTTTGGCCGACACGGTCAAGTCACTGACTTTGGTCTCGCCTTCAAGATATTTGGCAAAATCGGCATCAACCTTTTTCTTTTCGCCCATCTGCTTTTCAGATTCTTCAAGAATCAGGGCAGTCCGGACGTGTCGACCAATCAGCAGGTTGCGCATGCGCATATCGACCGCCAACTCGGTCTTCTTTACGTTGTTGTTGATGATGTGATCGACCTGCCCACCTATCGTGTTCAGGCTGTACAGGGCTATGCCAACAAAAACCAGCATCAGGCAAAGCGCACCGATCGTCGTCACGATCAGCCGGGTGCCAATGTTGTAGTTGCGAAGATTAAACATTTCCGTCATCCCTTTTTCGACGCAATGGGTCACTCAACAGCCGAGTCGATGAGTTCCATGTCGGCACTGCTCATCAGGCGCTCGATATCGGTAACGATCATCATGCGGGCGTCCATCGATGCCAGGCCGAGAATGTACTTGGTGTCGAAAGACCCCGAGAAGTCCGGAGCCGGCCTGATCTGCGAGGCATTCAGGGAAATGACATCGGAAACGCTGTCGACCACTGCACCAATCACCCGGCCGGCAATATTCAGGATGATGACCACAGTGAACGGGGTGTATTCAATTTTGCCGAGCTTGAACTTGATGCGTAAATCAACAATCGGCACGATGATGCCGCGCAGATTGATCACCCCCTTGATGAAATCAGGCGCATTGGCGATCAGCGTTGGTTGCTCATAGCCACGAATCTCCTGCACCTTGAGGATATCGATGGCGTACTCCTCACTCCCCAGCGTGAAGGTCAGATACTCGCTGGCGACCAGATCTTCATCGCTTACTACCGCCCCTGCATGCGTCATCGGTTCCATTTTCTTACTCCAGATTGCAGCCGTCAGCCGGCTTTCTGCACATTCGATTTGGCCATGCCGGCAATTGCCGAAACATCAAGAATCAGGGCGACATGCCCATCGCCCATGATCGTTGCTCCGGAGACACCTGCCACCCGACGGTAATTGGCCTCCAGGCTCTTGATCACGACCTGATGCTGCCCGAGCAGCCCGTCAACAAACAATGCAGCCTTGGCCCCATCGGCATCAAGTACGACCATGATGCCTTGCGTGAAATCGGTCCAGCTCGACTTCAGGTTGAATACTTCATGCAGCACCACCACCGGCAGGTACTCGCCGCGCACCTGCATGACCCGCGCCTGGTTGGACAAGGTCTTGATATCGCCCGGCTGCGGCTGCAACGACTCAACCACATACGACAAGGGCAGGATGTAGGTCTGGTTCCCTACCGCAACCGACATGCCATCGAGAATCGCCAAGGTCAGCGGCAGACGCACCGTCATCCGGGTACCCACGCCATAAATCGATTCAATCTCGACCCGACCGCCCATTGCCTGGATATTGCGGCGGACCACGTCCATCCCGACACCCCGACCGGAAACGTCGGTCACCTGCTCGGCCGTCGAAAACCCCGCTTCGAAAATCAGGTTGAACACTTCGCCATCGGTCATTTGATCGGAAACCGGCAGGCCACGCTCCCTGGCCTTGGCCAGAATTTTCTGACGCGGCAAGCCGGCGCCATCGTCGCCTACCTCGATAACAATATTTCCACCCTGGTGATAGGCCTTGAGCGTAATCGTGCCCACCGGGCTCTTGCCTGCCGCAACGCGCCTTTCCGGTGACTCGATACCATGATCGAGACTGTTCCGGATCAGGTGGGTCAGCGGATCGGCAATGCGCTCGATCAAGCCCTTGTCGAGTTCGGTCGTTTCACCCGAGGTTTTCAGTTCCACCTGCTTGCCCAGCTTGCCGGAGAGATCCCGCACCACCCGCGGGAAGCGCGAGAAAACCGCCGAAATCGGCATCATCCGGATCGACATCACGGATTCCTGCAGATCACGCGTATTCCGCTCGAGCTGCCCCAGACCGCTGACCAGTCTTTCCGGCGCACTCTCCTGCATTTGCGTCACGGTTTGCAACAGCATGGCCTGCGTGATGACCAGTTCGCCAACCAGGTTGATCAGCTGATCAACCTTTTCGACACTGACCCGAATGGAGGAGTCTGTTGCCGCAGTTGAATTCTTGGCCGGCCGCGCCGGGCGAACAGCGCTTTCCTTGTCAGCAGGAACCGGCTGGGCAGGCACAACGACATCCGTAACGAGCTCCACCGCAGGCAAAGGAGCAAAGAAGCCGTAGCCCTCGCCATCCTCGACGACCGGCGCAGGCACGGCCGGCAAAGGAGCGAAGAAGCCATAGCCTTCCCCTTCCTCGGAACCACTCTCGGCCGGAACCGGCGCCTCAGCCAATGGTTCGAAAAAACCGTAGCTGTCGTCGGCAGACTCAACCCTGGCCACAATCTCTTCCAGCGGATGTTCGGCAACCGGCTCAAAAAACCCGTAGCCACGCTCATCATCAGGAAGGCCAGGGGAATCGCTGAAAAGACCAAAAGCGGTTTCCGGATCGGCGGCGGCTTTGTCCTCCGTGACCCGCCAGGCACCGTTGTCGGCAATGAAATCAATGCGATCAGTGAAGTCGCTCTCAAGACTCTCGGTGGTCAGCCGCAACTGCCAGAAACCCACGTCGTGCAACTCGGCTTCTGGCTGGCAGATCACCTCCAGCGTACCTAAAGTCCGCAGATCTTCCTGGAGATTGGCAACTGCATCACCTTTTGCCGCCAACTCGGTTGGCACAAACTGGATGTCGAAAACCCGCCGGACCGAGGGGATTTTAGGCTCTGCGGGCACGTCGACCGGTAGCGCGACCGGAGATAAGGACGCAACAGGAGCGGCCTCGTCAGAGGAAAGTTGACGCAATCGGGCCATCACGGCCGCAACCGCCTGCGAATCTACCTCACCTCGGCCCTGATGCGCCTCAAGCATGGCGCGCAGCAGGTCACCCGATTCCAGGAACGCATCAACCATATCGGCGCGCAGCACAAGTTCCTGCTTGCGAATACGGTCAAGCAGGTTCTCAAGAATATGTGTTGCGTCAGCCAGATCGGTAAAACCGAAGGTGCCGGCGCTGCCCTTGATCGAGTGTGCCGCCCGAAAAATTGCATTGAGCTGCTCCATATCCGGATTTTCAAGATCCAGATCGAGCAGCAGCGCCTCCATTGCCGCCAGATGCTCCTCGGACTCCTCGAAGAACACCTGATAGAACTGACTCATATCGATAGCCATGCCACCCCCTAACCACGGCTGCCATCAGGGCGACAGCCGGAAATCGAATGCTGCGAACAGCGTAGACGCTGCCTCGCCGCCCTCGGCGCTAGCCGATGACCTTGCGTACGACTTCGATCAGTTTTTGGGGATCAAACGGCTTGACCAGCCAACCGGTAGCACCTGCTGCACGCCCCTGCATTTTCATTGCATCGGAAGACTCTGTGGTCAGCATCAGGATCGGGGTAGAAGCATATTGCGGCGTACCGCGCAGACTCTTGATCAGGGTCAGGCCATCCATGCGCGGCATGTTCTGATCGGTCAAGACCAAATTTACGCTCTTTGCTTTTGCCTTTTCCAGGCCATCCATCCCGTCCACCGCTTCGATCACATCGTATCCGGCGCTCTTCAGCGTAAAGGACACCATTTGACGAATGGACGCGGAGTCATCAACTGCGAGAATGGTCTTAGCCATGTTTTCCTCTTGTATTCATCAGAACAATTCAACATCACCGCTGGCGTATGCAGTTTGACCAACAGGATTCTTGTCCACCCCAAGTTTCAGGGTGGTCATTTTTTGTGACAGCTGCTCGACATGCTCACGCAGGGCATCAAGTGCCTGAACTGCACCAACCGGATCCCTGGTCTCCCGCAAGACCGTCGCCATACGCTGCTCGTCAGTCACCACCTCATCCAGCAAATCAAGCCGCTTTTCAACATGGCCAAGCAATTGGGTGACCAAGTCCTGAAACTGCAATGACATCACGGCCTGGTTAACCGAGGCCTCGACCTGCACCGCTATCTGGTTGAGTTCGCCAACGGTTTCTCCGGTTCGATGATTCAAATCCTCAATACCGGACATGGCGTTCTCGACGTCGGCCTTCGATGTCAGGGCGAAGGTCATGTCCTGCGCCGCCATCTGGTTGATTGCCTTCTCGGAAGAGTCGATAGTAACCTGCATGCCATCGAGTGAAGCACGTATCTGCTGGCTGAAATGGTTTGTCCGCCCGGAGAGATCGCGCACCTCGTCAGCCACCACGGCAAATCCACGTCCGGCCTCCCCGGCCCGCGCCGCCTCAATCGCTGCGTTAAGCGCCAACAGGTTGGTCTGCTTGGCAATTCCTTCGATTTCACCCAGTCGACCGCGCACCTCTCGCATCTGAACGCTCATCCGGTCAGTCATTTCAACCAGGCTCATTGCCAGGCGGGCGTTTTCCACGACACTCTCGACGAACTGGTGCAAGGTCTCGGATGTCTTGGTTGCAAACTGTTCGAATTCGGCCACCGAATTACCATCCCCTTCAGCCGCGATAATTTGCATGCCCAACTGTCGCTGACGCTGCACATGCGTATTCATTCCCTGAAAACTCTCGATCAGGTGAGCGATGGCTTCGGAAAATATATCGCGGGCACGCGCCACTTCGCCACGGATTTCTGCAACTTGCGTCGAAAATTCGACGGACACGCGAACAATTGCATCACTGCTATGGTCAATAATCTGCCGGTCAGCGTCCGACACGACTCGCTGTGCCGTCTGCGCCAGAGGTGAGGGCGCGAAAAAAACAATGGCCGCAATCCACCCCAGGACCAATACCACCAGCGCAAAGATAACTGCGCCTGACCTGGCAGCGGCGTCTGCAGCCAACAAGACCACAAGCACAAGGACCGACCAAGGCACTCCGACAAAAACCATTCTGCTGTTGCTACTCACACGCTCTCCTCGCCCACCGGAACCCCAATTAGCCGGCAGTTCCCTTGCCCATGTTTGGCAACTTCAAGCCTTGTGGAACGGCTTCTTCATTTGCAACCTCAGATTCCGGCCCTTCTTCCTGCAGGATAGCCATCTCCGTTTTCTGATTTAATACCACGATACTGATCCGTCGATTCACCGATCCTAGCGGATCGTTCTTGTCGAACAATACCGTTGAGGCGAGGCCGACTACGCGCAAAACCTTGGCGTCATCCATGCCCCCGACCACCAACTCGCGTCGGGATGCATTGGCGCGATTGGCCGAGAGCTCCCAGTTTGAAAATCCGCGCTCCCCCCCGGAAAACTGTGCTGCATCGGTGTGCCCGGCCAGACTGACCCGATTACTGACACCGTTCAGCGCCTTGCCGATCTGCCTGAGGATGTCGCGCGTATAAGGTTTCAGGTCTGCACTACTGGAGTCAAACATCGGTCGATTTTGCTCGTCCACAATCTGGATGCGCAGTCCCTCAGAGGTAATATCGAGCAACATCTGCTTCTTGAACTGCGCGAGCTGCGGACTCTGCTCGATCATTTTTTCGATATCCGCCTTCAGCGTTTCCAGGCGCTCCTGCTCCTTGCGACGAAAATCAGCCTGCGCCTCTTTGGAAAAGGAGGTCTCCCTCTTTTTCTCGACATCACCACTTTTGACCTGCCCCGCCTGACGCGTCAAATCCTTGCCGCCGCCCTGCAGAATACTGGTCGCATCGCCAGAGCCACTGCCCCCTTGCTGTGCAACCTTGAGCGGATTCTGGAAAAAATCGGCGATGCCCTGCAAGTCGCCTTTGGCGGTCGAGCCAAGCAGCCACATGAGAAGGAAGAAGGCCATCATCGCCGTCACGAAGTCGGCATAGGCAATTTTCCAGGCGCCACCGTGCGCACCGCCAGCAACAACCTTCTTGCGCTTGATGACTATCGGACGTGTGGAGTCGTCGCTCATGGCCTGAACCCGCTAATTGGCGACATGATTATTTACCCTTGCGAGCCTTGAGCTCTTCTTCCAGTTCACGGAAACTGGGACGAACCCCGGCATCCAGCGCCTTGCGTCCGAATTCAATGGCAACCTGGGGCGCGTAACCCGACATTGATGCCAGCAAGACCATCTTGATGCACTTGTAGATGGTTGCGCCTTCGTGGGCCTTTTGTTCGAGCAGCTTGGCAATCGGCTCGACGATACCGTACGCCAGCAAAATACCAAGAAAGGTACCGACCAGGGCGCCACCGATCATCTTGCCCAGTACCGCAGGTGGACTACCCACCGACCCCATCACATTCACCACGCCCATCACGGCGACGACGATACCGAATGCGGGGGCTGCACCGGCAATAGCGGAAACCACATGCCCCGGCTCTGCTGCCTCATGGTGGTGGCTTTCCAGCTCAACGTCCATCAGGCTTTCGATTTCGACGGTATTCAGGTTGCCACCAACCATCATGCGCAGGTAGTCGGTAACAAACTCCATGATGTGGTGGTCATGCACCAGATTCGGATACTTGCTGAAGATAGGACTGGCATCCGGATTTTCCACATCGCCCTCGATCGACATCAGACCTTCTTTGCGCACCTTGCCAAGAATCTCGAACAGCATGGCAAGCGTATCGATATAGAACGCTTTCGTGAATTTGGAGCCCTTGAGAATACCGGGCACGGCCGCAATCGTGCCCTTGATGATCTTGATGTCGTTCGAGGCAACAAAGTAGCCGATCACCAGACCGATAATGGCGATGTATTCGGTCGGCACCCACAGTGCGAGCAAACTGCCATGAACCGCGTACGTGCCCAAGGCCGCTGCCAAAATGATCACATAACCGATGATTAGAAACATGCAGAGCCCCCGAATGCGCCCAACGTCCAGCAGCGCAAATGCACTTACTTATTGGTGTCCGCTATTGTAGCCACAGGCATCACCGAAGCGCAAAGAAAGAAATCGCTGCTGATGTCCTAGCTGCCCGCATTTCCAGCCTCCCGGCAGTGCTACACTCATCGCCAGCTACTGCGCAAACGGAATGATCATGATCAGGTACTGCAATCACTGCGGCGGCGAAGTCGAGCACCTCGTTCCCCAGGGAGACTCTCGAGCCCGCCACATATGCAAGGCCTGCGGCAATATCCAGTATGAAAACCCCCGCCTTGTCGTGGGCTGCGTTGCTACATGGGAAAACAAAATACTGCTCTGCCGCAGAGCCATCGAACCACGCCGAGGCTACTGGACATTACCGGCTGGCTTCATGGAAAACGGCGAAACCACCGCTGAAGCCGCGTGTAGGGAAACGCTGGAAGAAGCCGGCGCATCCATAGCGATCGATGCCTTGTTCTCGATGAGCAGCATCGCTCATATCAACCAGGTTCACCTGTTTTATCGTGGCCACCTCACCTCCTCACACTTTCAGGCGGGAGAGGAAAGTCTCGAGGTCATGCTTGTCGCCCCTGAAAACATTCCGTGGCAGGAAATTGCCTTTCGCAGTGTTACATACTGCCTGCAGCGCTACCTTGAGGACATCGAACTCGGCGCATTCGGCTTTCACGAAAACTCACTGCCACCTATCGGCGAGAGCAATTAATCACTCACCAACCGCGCCCACGAGCAAATTCATCCTGAATGTCCGCCCCTTGAGATACTCAGGAAGCGGAATATCCGATAGCACCAGACCGACCATCGCCATCACTCGTTGATCGAACATTTTTTGCCCACTCGACCGGACAAGGCTCAACTCCGGCACACCGAATTTAGCGCCAGAACTTATGCTCAGGAGAACCTCACTCTTCGGTGACATCTCGTGCATCCATAGCGAATTCTGCTGGTAATACCGAAGCTGCCGCGCCAGCACCAAGCGATATCTGACAGCAGCATCGTCATCCATGCCCGCAGCCACCTCCTGACGATCATCCGGTAACAGCATTGATGCCGCACCTCTTCCTAGCAGGCTTTTCTTGCCAAATTTGGCAGTCGACCGTGCCAATGCCTTTCTTCTTCCCGAATCTGCTTGAACGCTGAGCGAATCGGCATTTATTTTCGCTCCCGCAAATACATGAGAGGCCGAAGGGGAAGAACTCTCACTTCGCTCCCTTGCCGTTACCGATGCGAGCAAGGGGGGAGACAACACTCCCCCCTGGCCGGCTGGCGCTGCCCCGACCGAAACACCACGGGAAGTTAACAGCGACAACAGCATCAGATGTAGCAGCAAGGAAATAGTCAAAGTCATCCGCAACACGGATGTCATTATTCACAATTCACCGGACAAAAAAAATCCCCCGCCAAGATTATTCGCGGGGGACATTTTTCCTTCAGGCAAGAAGGGAAAAACCGAAGAACTATTTACCCAGATTGCGGGACTCTTCTTCCATCTTTGCCTTGTACATTTTGCCCATCCAGGCACCGATAACCAGAACGCCAACAATAACGCCCAAGCTCATCAGACCGATATCACTATTAAACAAAAGTTCCCAAGCCATAAGTCACCTCCCAGTAACGAAAAAAACTACTTATCCGCCTTCGCCGTCAAGCGTAGCGGCTCCCCTGAATCAGCCAGCCAGTCTCCTTGCAAGCGCCACTGCCCTGCAGGATCTTCAATCGAAACAAGCCAGCGCCCACCAATATCGGCATTCAATTTGCCGCTATAAAAGCCTTGCCCTTCAGCAACCATTTCCATCATCTGATCCTGACCCGCACGTGTCGGATGCGCCAGCTTGAGGGTAATCTGCGCAGGCAAATTTACTTCACCAACTGAATTCAGCAACAAGCGAACGTTCTGATCCGCACGCATCAAATCCGCCTGCAAGCCGAGGCTACCCGCTTCGTGATCACGCTTCAGGCTTTGATTTACGGCCAGTCCCTGCTTGTAATAATCATCCGTAACCAAGCCATCATTGCTGATTACAGCCAGCCACAAGGTAGCAATACCGGCAACGATGACGATTGCGGGGCCGGACATCAGAATCCATGGCCAGCGCTCTTTGTACCAAGGCCGATTGTCATTTCGTAGGGTCATTGTTGAACTCATAAGTCAGGGCATCAAAAAAGAGGCTTTTTCGTGAACCGCTATTTTCGCGTCGTTCACAGCCTTTACATCAAAATAAATCGTGTTGGCACCCTTCTTCCCGGACTCCGGCGGCACCCGCACAACAACGGTCAATTCATGATTTTCGGAGCTCGCGACGTCGACAACAGCCGCCCCCTGGATTTCTACCCCAACCATTCCGTCGACCGCCAGAAGATAACGCATAGGCTCCTCGGTCGTATTCATTATCTTGAGGTTATAGATATTTTCAATACGACCATCATCCGCTTCTCGCGCCAGCACCGATCGATCGCGGATGACATCCACCTTTAATGGAATACGAACCGCCAGCGACCAGATGGCAGCAAGGGTAATCCCGGCCAGGATAGCCGAATACAACAGAACACGAGGCCGCAGGACATGACCGATCACTTCTTTGCGATTGAGATGCTTGGCCAGTGCATTTTCGGTCGTATAGCGGATCAAGCCTCGCGGCAAGCCCAACTTGTCCATTACCGGCTCGCAGGCATCGATACATGCGCCGCAACCAATGCACTCGTATTGAATTCCATTGCGAATATCAATACCAGTAGGGCAAACAGTCACGCACAATCCACAATCAACGCAGTCACCCAAGCCGACCAACTTGGCATCAACACCTTTTTTGTGCGCCCCTCGCGGCTCTCCACGCTCCGGATCATAAGTAATCACCAAAGTATCCGGGTCAAACATCACCCCCTGGAAACGCGCATAAGGGCACATGTATTTGCAAACCTGCTCACGCAGAAACCCAGCCTGCATGTAGCAAAAGCCGCTATAGAAAAACAACCAGAAAAGTTCCCAGCCCGAAAGATCAAACGGCAACGCCGACAGCAACTCACTAACTGGCGTGAAATAAGCAACCAGGGTAAAGCCTGTCCAGATTGAGATTACCAACCAAGCCGTGTGCTTGAAAGCCTTCAAGCCGAACTTGCGGGCGCTCATCGCCCCCTTGTCGAGCTTGATCCGCGCCGATCGATCACCTTCAATGCGGTTTTCGACCCACATGAAGATTTCGCTATAAACAGTCTGGGGACAGGCGTAGCCGCAAAAGAGACGACCGGCTATGGCGGTAAACAGGAATAGCGCATAGGCCGAAATGATCAGCAAAAGCGCCAGATAAAAAACATCCTGCGGCCAGAGAACCAGTCCGAACAGATAGAACTTCCGCTCAACCAGATGGAAAAGAACCGCTTGCCGGTCGTTCCACTGCAGCCAGGGCAGGCCGTAGAACAGTATTTGGGTCAGAAAAACCAGCACCCAGCGCCAAGTATTCCACCACCCCCTGACATCGCGAATGTAGATTTTTCTGTGCTTCTCATAAAAAGAAACAGCAGCGGAATTTTGGACGATTTTTTCGGTTGGTTTCATAAGACCGTATCCGTATCAAAATTGCTCTAGACATCAGTTCGCACAGCAATGCACTAAAACAATTTGGATACTGATCAGACGCAAGAAATACAGTCTGAAATAAAAAACGGGGCGGCGAACCGCCCCGTTATAGCCAATTACTTGGCGCCTTGACCCAAGCTCAACACGTAGGCTGCAAGCAGGTGGACCTTGGCATCACCGAGGAACTCCTTCCAGGCGGGCATCTTGTTCTGACGACCGTTGGTAATGGTTTCGGTAATGGTTGCTTCAGAGGAGCCATACAGCCAGACCTTGTCGGTCAGATTCGGAGCACCGATAGCGTGCATACCTGTGGCTTCTGGACCGTGGCAGCCGATACAGCCGGCACTGGAAAAGACTTCCTTACCCTTGGCAGCACGCACGGCATCATTCTGCAGACCCGACAAAGAACGGACGAAATTGGCCACATCCTTGATCGTATCAGCACCCAGTTGAGCGTGCGGGGGCATCACACCCATGCGACCATTGGCAATGGTTTCCTTGATCTGCTCCGGCTCACCGCCGTACAGCCAGTCAGCATCGGTCAGATTCGGGAAGCCCTTTGCACCGCGAGCATCGGCACCATGACACTGCATGCAGTAGGTCAGATACAAACGCTTGCCCATCTCGTTGGCCTGCTTGTCAGCAGCTACAGCCTTGAGATCCATGGCCATGTACTTATCAAACAGCGGCTTGACCGTCGCATCCATCTTGGCCACTTCAGCCTGGTGTTGACCACCGGAAGTCCAACCCAGCATGCCCTTGAAGTTGCCAAGCCCCGGATAAAGCGCCAGATAGACCAGCGCAAAAACCACGGTGATGACAAACATCCAACTCCACCACTTGGGCATCGGATTGTTGTATTCCTCAAGGGTTTCATCCCAGACGTGACCCATGGTCTTGCCCGGGGTGAAAGTCGCTTTGCCCTGAACGATCAGCAGAACCGCACAAGCAAGAATACTTGCCAAGACGATTACTACAACGTACAGGTTCCAAAAATCGCTAACGAAATCGCTCATTTGCTTTCCTTTTTTTCAGCGCGGATGTGACGTACCAGACGCCACACCCTCATCATCATGCTCCGCGAATGGCAAGTTGGCAGCTTCCTCAAAACCTTTTTTGCTGCTCTTGCCATATGCCCACCCCACGATCGCCAAGAAGCAGAGCAACCCGGCAACGGTAACGATGGAGCGCAGATCGTTGATGTCCATGGCTATTACTTGGTGTTCTTCAACGAGGTACCCATTTCCTGCAGGTACGCAATCAGAACATCCATTTCGGTCTTGTCGCCGATAGCAGCCTTGGCACCCTTGATCTCCTCATCGGAGTAGGTCGGAATACCGCGAAGATTGGCATAAGTGCGCATAACCTTCATCTTGCCCTCGATATCAGCAGCTACCGAGTCTTTTGCCTTGGTCGATGCCAAGAAGGCAAAGGCCGGCATGTTCGACTCAGGAACCACGTCACGCGGGTTGATCAGGTGGGCGCGCTGCCATTCGTCAGAATAACGACCGCCGACACGATGCAGATCCGGACCGGTACGCTTGGAACCCCATTGAAACGGGTGATCGTAGACATACTCACCAGCCACCGAATAGTGACCATAGCGCTCGGTTTCCGCACGGAACGGACGAATCATCTGCGAATGGCAGTTGTAACAGCCTTCACGGAGATATACATCACGACCGGCCAGACGCACCGCGTCATAGGGCTTGAGCCCCTCGACCGGCGTCGTGGTCGACTTCTGGAAGAAGAGCGGAACAATTTCCAGCAAACCGCCCCACAGGACAACAAACAGCGTGAGAACGAAGAGCAGGCCAACGTTCCGTTCAATTTGATCGTGCTTGATCATTATTATTCCCCCTAATCAGGCGTGGTGAGCGGCCGGAGCGACAACCGGCACGTCCTTGGTGTTACCACCGGCCATGGTCTTGAACATGTTGTAAGCCATGATCAGCATGCCAGACAGGAACAGGACACCGCCCAGCCAACGAATCGCCCAGAACGGATAGGAGCCCTTGACCGACTCAACAAAGCTGTAAGCCAGGGTACCGTCGGCATTGACAGCACGCCACATCAAGCCCTGCATCACACCGGCAATCCACATCGAAGCGATATAGAGCACGGTACCGATGGTAGCAATCCAGAAATGGGTCGTGACCAGCTTGGTGCTGTACATCTCGGTCTTGCCGAACAAGCGCGGCAGCAGGTAGTACATGGAACCAATGGAAACCATCGCCACCCAGCCCAAGGCACCGGAGTGCACGTGACCAACAGTCCAGTCAGTGTAGTGCGACAGCGCATTGACGGTCTTGATCGACATCATCGGACCTTCAAAGGTAGACATACCGTAGAAGGACAGGGAGGTGATCAGGAACTTCAGGATAGGATCATCGCGCAGCTTATGCCAAGCACCCGACAGGGTCATGATGCCGTTGATCATGCCACCCCAGGACGGAGCCAGCAGAATCAGGGAGAAGATCATGCCGACCGACTGAGTCCAGTCCGGCAGGGCCGTGTAGTGCAGATGGTGAGGACCCGCCCACATGTAGGTAAAGATCAGCGCCCAGAAGTGAACTACGGACAGACGATAGGAATAAACCGGACGGCCAGCCTGCTTCGGAACGAAGTAGTACATCATGCCCAGGAAGCCTGCAGTCAGGAAGAAGCCCACGGCGTTGTGACCGTACCACCACTGGATCATTGCATCCTGAACACCGGCATAGCAGGAATAGGAGCGCAGGAAGCCAACCGGAACTTCACAGCTATTCACCAGATGCAGAAGAGCAACAGCAACAATCATGGAGCCGAAGAACCAGTTAGCCACATAGATATGGGAAACCGTGCGCTTGGCGATCGTACCGAAAAAGACCAAGCCATACGAAACCCAGACCAGCGTGATCAGGATATCGATCGGCCACTCCAGCTCAGCGTATTCCTTGCCCGTAGTGATACCCAGCGGCAGCGTAATTGCAGCCAACAGGATAACGATCTGCCAACCCCAGAAGGTAAAGGGAATCAGCGGGCCGCCCCAGAGGCGGGTATGACAGGTACGCTGAACGCACCAGTAAGACGTTGCAAACAAAGCACAGCCACCAAATGCAAAAATAACCGCATTGGTATGCAACGGACGCAGACGCCCGAAGTGCAGCCAAGCGATATTCAGCTCTGGCCACACAAGTTGTGCAGCGATGATGACACCGACAAGCATGCCGACGATGCCCCAGATGACGGTCATGACGGTGAATTGCCGTACGACCTTATCGTTATATGTGGTTTGCGATCCAGACATGAACCCACCTCTCGTTAATGAAAATCAGAATGTCCACCCCCCTGAACCCAAGGCGGCGCATAAAAGCGGATACTATTCTAGATCAGCGACGCTGTTTTGACCTAGATCAATCTACCGACTATCTCGGTCTATTTAAGTCCGCCAAATGCAGCCCCCGTGCGGCTTTTCAGGCTCGTAAACAAAAAAAGGGTGCGTCGTAACGCACCCCAACCCCAACAGAGAATTTTCGTGAGGCATCACCCTCACACAGCCCCCATGTTGCCCCAGCACTTAGCACATCGAGTTGACCCAAATCAAATCTTCCCTGAATTGTCTTTTTTGCCATCAGCATCAACAGGCTGCGGCGGCCGCTCATCATCATCCATCAGGACACGAAAGCCAGGCCCCTCAAGGTCATCAAACTGACCACTGCGAACCGACCACCAGAAAATAACGGCAATCGCAAAAACCAGAATGACCGAAATCGGCACCAGTAAATAGATACTTTCCATCAATCCGCCTTTGCGCGCTGAATGCGCAGGGAGTTAAGAACCACCAGCAAGGAACTGGCGGACATGCCTATACCAGCCAGCCACGGCGTCACATACCCGCCAATCGCCAAAGGGAGCGCGACAAAATTATAGGCAAATGACCACCACAAGTTCTGGCGAATAATGACCAGGGTTTGTCGCGCCCGACGCAAGCCATCACTCAGATGATCCAGATTTTCCGAAAGGAGCACAAAATCGGATTGCGTCCTGGCCAGTTGAGCCCCGCCACCCATAGCAATCGAGACCTGCGCCTGCGCCAGAACCGGCGCATCATTGACCCCATCGCCAACCATGGCAACAACCCCCCCCTCTTCCTGCAAGGCCTTGACACAGGCATGCTTGCCCTGCGGCGTCACGCCGGCTCGCACGTCTTCAATACCGAGCTCAGAGGCAACGCGCCGCGCCACCGAGGGGGCGTCTCCCGTAAGGAGAACAACGTGCTTTCCCAGACTACGCAAATAATCAATCAACGCTTTGGATTCCGAACGCAACTCATCGCCGATCCGGAACAGCGCCAGACAAGCACTCGCATCAGCCAGCACCACCACCGTTTCGCCACTTTCCATCCAGTCGTCCGCAGCCACCGGAAGTTGCGCACCAGACAAGGCCAGGGCGTAGTCCGGCCGGCCAATACGGCAACGGCGACCATCAATCACGCCCTCGATACCCTGCCCCGGTTCACTAAGCGCCATGCTCGCCTCCGGCAACTCGCCGCTCACTGCCTGGCGCAACGCGGCGGCAACCGGATGTTCGGATGACTGCTCCAACGCCGCCGCCATCGCCAGACATTCAGCCTCAGGAAGCCCCCCGACGACCAGAACTCCCCGCAAACTCATGCGCCCACCGGTCAACGTCCCGGTTTTATCAAAAACGAAATGCGTGGCCCTTGCCAGGGTTTCGATCGCATGTCCGCGCGTTACCAGCAAACCATCCTTGGCCAAAGCACCCGCCGACACAGTCAAGGCAATCGGAGTCGCCAGGGAAAGGGCGCACGGACAGGTCACCACAAGCACGGAAACAGTAATCCAGAGTGCCTTTGACGGATCTGCGACATACCAGCCAACCGCAACCAAAGCCGCCACCAGCAACAGTGCGGCGACAAAATAGCTGGCAATGCGGTCAGCCATCTCGACGATCTTCGGCTTTTCCGTTGCTGCCCGCTCCATGAGTTGCACAATGGCCGACAGGCGTGTCGCCTCTCCAACTTGCTCCACCCTGACAATCAAGGGACTTTCTGCATTCAACGACCCCCCGGTCACGGCATCACCCGGCATTTTTACTACTGGCTTGCTTTCTCCGGTCAGCAACGCCTCATTGGCACAGCTGAAACCTTCAACCACCCTGCCATCTGCCGGAATCGCCTCACCCGCACGGACCAGGACATGATCGCCCGGCCGCAAGTCTGCAACCACGCATTGTTCAACCGTACGGTCGACCGGAAAATTGAGCAGTTTTTGCGCGAAGGCAGGCAAAAGCTTGGCCAAGGCCTCGGTCACGCTGAGCGCCTTCTGGCGAGCCGTCATCTCGAGATAACGCCCACCCAGCAGGAAAAAGACAAACATCGTTACCGAGTCGAAATAAACCTCGCCCTCACCAGTCAGACTCGCCCAGCAACTGGCCAGAAAGGCCGCGCCAACACCAAGCGCCACCGGTACATCCATGCCGACTCGCCGCAACTTGATGTCGCGCCAGGCATTGCGAAAAAAAGGTGCCGAGGAATAGAAAACGACCGGCAAGGTCAGCAGCAAGCTGGCCAGACGCATCATGCTTTCGATATCCGAGGTCATGTCGCCATTGGCGATATAGACCGGGAAGGCATACATCATGACCTGCATCATGCCGAAGCCGGCCACCCACAAACGCCAAAGCGCCTCGCGCCGTTCCTTGCGGGAGATTTCCTCGTTCTTCGCAGCATCGTACGGGTAAGCCCGATAACCGATCGCAGCGATTGCCCCAAGGATGTCGGAGAGCTTGATGCGCGATTCATCCCAGCGCACGCGGGCACGCCGGGTCGCATAATTGATGTCGACTGCGGTAACACCGGGCAGTTTGCCAATGTGCTGTTCGTTCAGCCAGATACAGGCAGCGCAGGTAATACCTTCGAGTAGTAGCGAAGCCTCGCGCTCGCTTTCGCCCAACTCCTTGACGAAACTTTTCTGGAAATCGGCATGATCGAAAAGCGCCAGCTGATCAAGGATCTGCGGCATCGCCTCACGCTGCGACTCGGGCAGCGAGTCACGACTGCGGTAATAGTCTTCCAGGCCATTATCGACAATTGACTGGGCTACCGCCTGGCAACCGTAGCAGCACATGCTGCGCGCCTGCCCGCCGATGGTGACCGGCAAATCGAGTTCATCGGGAACAGCCTGACCGCAGTGATAGCAGGATACTTCTGGCATGCAAATGGAAAAGGCACCGAAGTGCCTTTTGGGGTCGATGGTGGAGCCGAAGTATAGTTTATTTGGTACCCATGCGGATGGCGCCATCCAAACGAATGACTTCGCCATTCAGGTACGAGTTTTCGGCAATGTGCTTCACCAGCGCAGCGTACTCGGCCGGCTTGCCCATGCGCGACGGGAACGGCACCATCTTGCCCAGCGAGTCCTGAACTTCCGGCGGCATGCCGAGCAGCATCGGCGTTTCCATAATGCCGGGAGCAATGGTCATGACACGAATACCACTACGCGCAAGTTCGCGCGCCACCGGCAGGGTCAGCGCCACGATACCGCCCTTGGAAGCGGCATAGGCCGCCTGACCGAGCTGGCCTTCATAGGCTGCAACCGACGCCGTATTGACGATGACGCCACGCTCACCACCCGCATCCGGCTCCCCCTTCATCATCGCCTCGGCGGCCAGACGAATCATGTTGAAAGTTCCGACCAGGTTGATGTTGATGACCTTAGCAAAGCTCTCCAGACGATGCGGACCTTCCTTGCCGACCACTTTTTCGGCCGGCGCCACGCCGGCGCAGTTAACCAGGCCATGCAGACCACCAAAAACGGAAATTGCCGTCTGCACCGCGTTGACCGCCGAAGTCTCGCTGGAGACATCGGTTTCGACAAACCTCGCCCCAGCCCCCAATTCTGCGGCCAGTTTTTCACCAGCTTCGCGATTCAGATCAACCAGAACCACCTTGGCACCCGCTTCAGCCAACACCTTCGCCGTTGCCGCACCCAGACCGGAACCCGCACCGGTGACCAAAAACACTTTATCCTTGATTTGCATTGCCGCTCTCTCCTCAAAAACCGAACAAAAACAAACAGCTACTCCACACGGTAGCGTATGGATAGAAGCATATTACAACGCCCGCACCAAGCTGACAAAAGATCCGGGCGCCATTGGCAATTAAGGAAATCAAGACCTAGACTGGAATAGTCGCAACAAAGCCAGCCAACCCGCCATCAAGGAGAAGGCAATGTCCATATTTGACTCCCCCATCGCCCGCTGCGAAGCAGTCCGCGAAATGGTTCTGACCGATGAAACACAGGCCGAGTGCGCACGTGAGCACGCCTGCCCGCCCGGCCGCGTTTGCCCCTTGTGCGGCTACTTCACCGAACAAAGCGGCATTTCCGACATGACAATCGAGACAAAGCGGATCAACTAACCCCAGGCGAGACAGCCTGCCGCCAGAAAATCGCCCCATTGGGCGCGTCGACCGGTAGCGAAGCATTGCAGTTGTTTTGCCGGCACTCGCCCAGCCTGATCCTGCTTGATATCGCCCAGCCTGACACGCAAGGCATTTCGATAGCCAGAGCAATCCGGGAAGCCGAGCCGCCCACCCAACGCCTCGGGCTATCGACATGAACATCCATCATTTTCCTCGCCGCAGCTACGGATGAAGATGTTTTGGCGCAAGAGATTCTTGCCGGCGGCGATGATTTTCTCTACAAAGCGGTATCGGAGGTCGTGCTACTTGC